>NZ_JBVKBE010000005.1:0-267645 GCF_055657325.1 Streptomyces sp. NPDC107562
ACACCACCGGCGCGCTCTACCGGATCCCCGGGACCGGCAAGGGCTCCTTCGGCACCCGCGCACGCATCAGCACGGGCTGGCAGAACTACAAGGGATTGTTCTAGCCCGCACCGGTCGGCCGTTGTCGGCCTGTCACCAGGCCGACACGATCAACAGACGGGCCGGGCCCCCTCTTTCGAGGTGGGCCCGGCCGAACGGGAAGTGCTGTACTCCGGAATGCTGCAATGCGGAGAGCCCCGAACCCGCCCTCACCGCCTCGGATCTGCACGTGGTGATGTGCCGTGCGATGTGCACTGTTACTTGTACGCGGTGCTGAGCTGCACTGTTGATGGGGAATTGAACCCCCGCGTTGCTCTCCACGCGCCACAAGTGGGCCGGAAATCCGCCGGCCCTCGGTGTGTGCACGCCTCCGAAGCCGCTACCTGCTCCGCATCGTCCGACTGCCTGGACTTCTCAGTCCAGCAGGTCGACCTCCCAGTTCGTGCGCTGGATCCGCACATCGACCTCGCGGATCTCCCGGGCGAGCGCATCGGCCTGCCCGCGCAGTTCCGCGACAGGAAGCGCGGAGAGCATCATCAGTTCGGACCGAAGCTGGCGGCCGTATCCATGCTCTCCCTGACCCGCAGCGGCGTCCGCGGCAGCGGTCACCACGGAGTGCCGCAGCCGCAGGACATCCCGGCGCGCCAGGGCGTCGGTGAGAGTGCCGCCTGATTCCATCGCCACCGTGGCATTGGTCCGGTTGATGCGCCGGATCAACGTCTCCAGGGCGTCCAGGACCTCGCCGACCTCGGCCAACAACCGGGCCGCGTCCTCGGCGGGCGTCTCCCCCTCCTGGTACCGCGCGCTGCCGACGACGCGCGCTTTCAACTGCTCGACACGGCGCGTCGCCTCCGCACGCTCTGCCAGAGCCTCAGCAAGCTTCACTGTCCCCACCTCCCCCTCCATGAACCGGCACGAGTATAAGAGCGCCGAGCAGCCCCGACGCACCTTGATTTAGCTCCGGCAGTGCCCTGACCGCAGAAATCGCTCAACCTTCCGCCGCAGCTCAGGTGGCAGGTCGGTCAGCAGATCTCCCTCTGCCTTCGGGTTGTCCCGCCACACCTTGATCGCCATCGGCAGAAAGTGGCGCGCCTTACGTCCTGCCGATCAACCGACGCATGTCCTCGACGGTCATCATGCGAGGTCTCCGCCTCGATGCCCGCGAAAGGCGACCTGGGGGCCGACCACATAACGGGCCTGCCCTCAGCGTGCGTGTCGATCAAAAAGGGGCGGGCAGGTCACTCGTAGTGGCCCGCGGGTGGGAGGCCGAAGGCCACTCCGGGTACGAACGGACGTACCGTTCGTCCGGCCACGACGTGTTCGAGGATGTACGGATCATTGTCCATGAGGATCCGCAGTTCCTGCTCCGTGCCCGGCCCGTACAGGAACACGCTGCCGCTGTCGTCCTCAAGTCGGCCCGCGAAGCCCAGCTTTCCCTCTCGGGCGAGACCCGCAAGGTAGTTGCGGTGACGGGCGCGCACGGGGACGAACCGCTCGGGGAGGTATTCGAGCTCCACGAGGAACCACATGTTCGGGACTTCCGGCCGGCGGGGTCAGGTCGCCTGGAGGGAGTCGTCCGATGCGGGGACGGCCGACAACTGACGGCGCGCTGCGACGAGTGCCTCGTCCACGTCTCGCGTCGCGGTCGACACGCACAGCGTGTAGCCGATGTCGTCCATACGCCGCCGCACCTCTTCGCTCCCGTCCTCGCCTTGCAGGGTGCTCAGCGCCTCGTACTGCTCGACAAGATCCTTCAACACGGTTGGGTGTGCATTCAGCATCGGGAGCCTCCCTGGTCCGCCGCTACCCGCGTGGGTCATGCACCGCCCGTGTGCCCCTGGCCCAGGGTTGCCATGCGGTCGCACGAGGACGAACTGTCGGGACCGCGAAGTCGTGTCCTGTCCCGCTGCACGAGCTGGCCACCGCGTGGCCTGCCGTGCCCTTGTCAGAACGGGACGGTGGCGTGGTCGTCGAGGCGGCCGAGAGGCCCCCGTCCGGCCGGTCGCTACGGGGTGCGGCGGCACCCGGTGAGGAGGCGGGCGACCATCTGCTGCGCGTCGGTGCGGTCGTAGTCGCCGCCCAGGATGCAGAGATTCCCGACGGCGCGCATCAGCGTGTACGCGGTGACGTCCGCGTCGATCTCGCCCGCGGCCACACCGGCGTCGATCAGCGTCGAGCACGCAGGTACCAAGGTGTCGAGCATGAGCGTGTGCAGGTTCTGCAGGCCAGGGTCGTCGGACCGCAGCGCGCCGCCGAGGCCGTGCTTGGTGACCAGGAAGTCCACGAACGCGTCGATCCACCGCGTCAACGCGACGAAGGGCGGGACGGGTTCCCGCAGGAGCTGCGGCGCCAGGGCGGCACACTCGTCGATCTGGTGCCGGTAGACGGCGGTGACGAGATCCGCTCGGGTCGGGAAGTGCCGGTAGACGGTGCCGAGGCCCACGCCGGCGCGTCCGGCGATGTCGCGGATGGGCGCCTGCACTCCCTGCTCCACGAATACGGCCGCCGCTGCCGCCAGCAGGGCCTCACGGGTGCGTTGCGCTGCCACTTGGCGCGCCCCGGACGGTTCCGGCACAGCTTCCTCCCTTGTTCACGGAACAATGTTCCGCTACGTTGACGGAACAGCGTTCCGCCAAATTATGGCAGAGCCCGGAACTGCGGGAAAGGCAAGATCACCATGCCCATCGAACAGCGCGACCGTCGGATCACCGCGGTCAAGCCGATCACCGTCCCCGCCGCCGGACGCGTAATCCCCTTGCAGGTGAAGGTCACCGCCCCGGTCTCGGGCCGGGACATGCCGGTCATCGTGTTCTCGCACGGCAACGCCTGGTCGATGGACGGCTACGAGCCGCTCGTCGACCGATGGGCCGCGGCCGGGTTCGTCGTCGTGCAGCCGACTCACCTGGACTCCCGCCGCAACGGCATCGGATTCGACGACCCCCGGTTCGGCACCATCTGGCGGGTGCGCATCGCCGATCTCCACGCGGTCCTCGACCACCTGGACGGCATACTCGCCCAGGCAGGCGGGCTGGACGGCCGGATCGACCACGACCGTATCGCCGCGGTCGGGCACTCCTGGGGTGCGCAGACCGTCGGCGCGCTCCTCGGCGCGCGCGTCTTCGACGCCTCCGGTGTCCCCGGAGAGGACTTCTCCCACGGCGCGGTCAAAGCCGGGGCACTCGTCGCGGCGACAGGAACCGGCGACAGCCTCACCCCGTTCGCCGCCGAGCACCTGCCCTTCATGAAGCCGGACTACTCCACCATGTCCGCCCCGGCGCTGATCGTCGCCGGGGGCAAGGACCAGTCGGCCATGTCCACCCGCGGGCCGGACTGGTTCACCGACGCCTACCACCTCGGCCCGGCCCCGAAGAGTCTGCTCACCGTCGCCGAGGGCGAGCACACCCTCGGTGGCGTCGCCGGCGAGAGGGTCGCCGAGACCACCGACGAGGACCCGACCCGCGTCGCTCTGGTCGCCGACGCCATCTCGGCCTACCTCCTCCATACCCTCAAGCTCGACGGCACGGCCTGGACGGCGCTCCATGACGACGCCGCGGCGAGCGGCGGCGCCTGGAGCGTGCACAGCAAGTGACACCTCCTGTCGGCGACAGTCTGCGGCTGTGCCCGCAAGCTCGGCGGCGTACTTAGCGTCGCCATCGTCTCCGGCATCGTCCAGACAGCGGTCGGCGTCCGCCGCCCGGGGGGGGCCGTCCTCGGGAAACAGTGGCCGATGCTCCTCGCCGGCGGCCGCTCCGTCCTCGCGGGCCTCGACTGGAACTTCCAGTTCCTCCGGATGGCACGTCGCGCTCACCGGACGCAGCACTGCACGAGTGCTGACAGGGCCAGCAGGGGTAATCGGTAGCAGTGACAACCTCCTCCTCACACGCACCACACGGACCACACCAAGGCGAGACCCCCGGCCTGAAGAAGGCGCTGACCACCCCACTGCTCTACTTCTTCATCCTGGGCGACGTGCTGGGCGCCGGCGTCTACGTCCTGGTCGGTCAGATCGCCGCGGAATCCGGTGGTGCCGTGTGGGTGCCCCTGCTCCTCGCCCTGCTGCTGTCGCTCCTGACAGCCGCCTCCTACGCAGAACTCGCCACGAAGTATCCGAGGGCCGGAGGCGCTTCCCACTACGCCAACCTCGCCTACGGGCCGTTCACCGGCTTCCTCACCGGGTTCTGCATGCTCGCGGCGGGCATCGTGTCCGTGGCGGCGCTGGCCCGTGGATTCGCCGGCGACTACCTGACCGCCTTCGTCAGCCTCCCCGTCGTAGGGGTGGCGGCGGCCTTCCTGGGCGCGCTGGCCCTGCTCAACGCACGGGGCATCAGCGAATCGACCCGCGCCAACGTCGCCGCGACGGTCGTCGAGGTCGGCGGTCTCCTGCTCGTCGTCGGTCTCGGGGTGTGGCTGTTCCTCCGCGGCGACGGCGACTTCGGCAGGCTCGCCCACCTCGGCACCGCCGAGACGGGAGCCGCCGCAGGGGTGCTGAGCGGGACGGTGCTCGCGTACTACTCGTTCGTCGGCTTCGAGACCTCCGTCAATGTCGCCGAGGAGACCCGTGACCCGCGTCGCTCCTACCCTCGCGCCCTTTTCGGCGCCCTGGTGACGGCCGGGATCGTGTACGTCCTCGTCGGGATCGTGGCCTCAGCGGCCGTCCCCACCGAGACCCTCGCCGGTTCCAGCGGTCCGCTGCTCGAGGTGGTCGAGGCTGCGGGCGGGGTGCCCCCGAAACTGTTCAGCCTCATCGCCCTCGTCGCCGTGGCCAACGGTGCGCTGCTCACCGGCATCATGAGTTCCCGCCTCGCCTACGGCATGGCGCGGGACGGTCTCCTCCCCCGCTTCCTGACGTCCGTGCTGCCCCGACGCCGTACCCCGTGGGCCTCGATCGCGGTCACGACCGTCCTGTCGTTCCTGCTGGCGCTCACCGGAGACGTGGCGACCCTGGCCTCCACCCTCGTACTGCTGCTCCTGGTGGTGTTCTTCGTCGTCAACACCGCCGTCCTCGTCCAGCGGCGCGACCGCGCGGCCGGACCGCACTTCCGTGCCTGCACGGCCGTGCCCGTGCTGGGCGCGCTGTCGTGCGTGCTGCTCGCCACGCAGGTCGACGGCGGAGTGTGGGTGCGCGGGCTGATCGTCATCGCGGTCGGGGTGGCGCTCGGCGCGGTCGCCGCTGTACGGCGGCGCACAGCGTCGCGTTGAGCGCCTGGTCCTCGGCCTGCGCGGTCGTGAGCCAGGACTGCACGCATCACGGTGTGCCGCCCTCGATGTGCCCCGGTTCGATGACGTCGCGCCTGCCGGTGAACTGCTGCTGCTCCAACTGGGCGACGTCGGGGTGGTGGAGGTCGAAGGCGGGGGACTCGGAGCGGACGCGGGGCAGCGCGTTGAAGTTGTGGCGCGGCGGCGGGCAGGAGGTCGCCCATTCGAGGGAGCGGCCGTAGCCCCACGGGTCCTCGACCTCGACCTTCTTGCCGTACTTGGCGGTCTTCCAGATGTTGTAGAGGAACGGGAGCGTCGACAGGCCCAGCAGGAACGCGCCGATCGAGGAGACCATGTTGAGTGCCGTGAAGCCGTCGGCGGCGAGGTAGTCGGCGTAGCGGCGGGGCATGCCCTCGGCGCCCAGCCAGTGCTGCACCAGGAACGTGGTGTGGAAGCCGACGAACAGCGTCCAGAAGTGCACCTTGCCGATGCGTTCGTCGAGCATCGTGCCGGTCATCTTGGGCCACCAGAAATAGAAACCGGCGAACATCGCGAAGACCACGGTGCCGAACACCACGTAGTGGAAGTGCGCCACGACGAAGTACGTGTCCGTGACGTGGAAGTCCATGGGCGGCGACGCGAGGATCACCCCGGACAGGCCGCCGAACAAGAAGGTGACGAGGAAGCCGACGGCCCACAGCATGGGCGTCTCGAAGGACAGCGAGCCCTGCCACATCGTGCCGGCCCAGTTGAAGAACTTCACACCGGTGGGCACGGCGATGAGGAAGCTCATGAAGGAGAAGAACGGCAGGAGCACGGCCCCGGTGGCGAACATGTGGTGCGCCCACACGACCACGGACAGGCCCGTGATGGAGATGGTGGCGGCGATCAGACCCGTGTAGCCGAAGATCGGCTTGCGGGAGAACACGGGGAGGATCTCGGTGATGATCCCGAAGAACGGCAGGGCCAGGATGTACACCTCCGGGTGACCGAAGAACCAGAACAGGTGCTGCCACAGGATCGCTCCGCCGTTCTCCGGGTCGAAGACCTGCGCGCCGAACTTCCGGTCCGCCTCCAGCACGAGAAGTGCCGCGGCGAGGACGGGGAACGCGAGCAGGACCAGCACCGAGGTGAGCAGCACGTTCCATGTGAAGATCGGCATGCGGAACATGGTCATTCCGGGAGCCCGCATGCAGATGATCGTCGTGATGAAGTTGACCGCGCCCAGGATCGTGCCGAACCCGGACAGCGCCAGCCCCATGATCCACAGGTCGCCGCCGATCTGCGGGGTGCGCTCGCCGCCGCTGAGGGGTGTGTAGGCGGTCCAGCCGAAGTCCGCGGCGCCGTCCGGCGTGAGGAAGCTGCTGAGCACGATCAGGCCGCCGAACAGGAACAGCCAGTAGGCGAACATGTTCAGCCGCGGAAACGCGACGTCAGGAGAGCCGATCTGCAACGGCATGATCGCGTTGGCGAACCCGGCGAACGTCGGGGTGGCGAACAGCAGCAGCATGATGGTGCCGTGCAGCGTGAACGTCTGGTTGTACTGCTCGTGGGACAGGATCTGAAGGCCTGGGCGGGCCAGCTCAGCCCGCAGCGCGAGCGCCAGCGCGCCGGCGATCAGGAAGAAGCCGAACGACGTGAGCAGGTACAGATGGCCGATCTTCTTGTGGTCGGTCGTGGTCAACCAGTCCACGACGATCCGTCCCCTCGACCGCCGTCCTTCCGCCGGCACGAGCGTGGACGGTTCTGCCTCTACGGCCATCAGAATCCTCTAATTCGCCACAAGGTACGCCACCAGGATGTGCGTCATAAACATGCCGTAACTGCACCGTCGCCGCACGCTCATCCCCTGCCGGGTCGCGCGTGTTGTCGTGGCCCGATGCCGGTGGCGGGCGGGCGCGCCTCTCGGGGGTGCTCGCGCTCATGGCCTCCTGGGCGTCAGCGCAGAAAGCCCTCGTAGCTGTGCTGCTCGATCTGGCTGTTGATCTGTTTGACCGTCTCCAGGCCGACGCTGACGATGATGAGGATGCTCGTCCCGGTGAGCTGATTGGCTCCCCCGAAGCTCGCGAACGCCACGGTGGGCACCAGCGCGATCAGGCCGAGATACAGCGATCCCGGCCAGGTCAGGCGGTTGAGGACGTAGTGGAGGTACTCGGCCGTCGGGGTTCCCGCGCGAATGCCCGGGATGAAGCCACCGGCTTGCCTGATGTTGTTCGCCACGTCCTCGGGGTTGAACGTGATCGCCACGTAGAAGAAGGCGAAGAACACGATCAGCAGGAAGTACGCGGCCACGTAGTAGGGATGGTCTCCCTTGACGAAGTTCCCGGTGATCCAGGTCGCCCAGCCCGAGGTCGAATGGGAGAACTGGGCGATCAGCGCGGGCACGTACAGGATCGACGAGGCGAAGATGACGGGGACGACGCCGGCCTGGTTCACCTTGAGGGGGATGTAGGTCGCGGTTCCCCCGTAGGCCTTGCGGCCCACCATCCGTTTGGCGTACTGCACCGGTACGCGTCGTTGGGCCTGCTCCACGAAGACGACCAGGGCCACCATGGCGAGGCCGACGAGGACGACGCTGCCGAAGTTGACCCAGCCGTCGAGGACCTTGCCCTGCTGCTTCACGGCCCACAGCGCCGCGGGGAGCGTGGAGGCGATGGAGATGAAGATGAGCAGCGACATGCCGTTGCCGATGCCCCGCTCCGTGATCAGCTCGCCGAGCCACATCACGCAGGCCGTCCCCGCGGTGATCGTGAGCACCATCACCGCGGTGGTGAGGACAGAGGAGTCCGGCACGATGGCCCCGGCCGTGGGGCAGCCCGGGAACAACGCGCCGCTGCGGGCGGTGGCGACCAGGCCCGTGCCCTGCAGAACGGCGAGGCCGACCGTGAGATAGCGGGTGTACTGCGTGATCTTCGCCTGCCCGGACGGGCCCTCCTTCTTCAGGGTGTCCAGCCTCGGGATGACCACGGTCAGCAGTTGCAGCACGATGCTCGCCGTGATGTAGGGAAGGATCCCCAGCGCGAAGACGGTGATCTGGAGCAGCGCCCCGCCGCTGAACACGTTGACCAGACCCAGCAGGCCTCCCCCCGCCTCCGCGGCGCTCACGCACCGCTGGACGTTCTCGTAGGAGACGCCGGGGATGGGGACGTGCGCGCCGATGCGGTACAGCGCGACGACACCCAGCGTGAACAGTAGTTTCTTCCGCAGGTCGCGGGTCTTGTACATCTGGGTGAACACGCTGGACAAGCGGGTTCCTCCTTGGCCCGGGCGCCAGGCAGCGGGGACGGACGCGACGGCGCCCGGGCGCTGTCCATGAGGAGCGTGAGCGCGGGTGACGTGACGGTCGCGGAGTGACCGCGACTGATCACCATCGTCGAGCGGGTCGGTCGGCACAGCAACCGGACAGACCCGTACGCGGGCAGCCGACCGCCCGAGCGGCCCAAGCCATGCCCTCGTGGAGTGTGCGAACAGCTGCTTCGGCGCAGGCGTCCCCTGGCCTCCCCCGGGCGTCCGCGGAACTTCAAAGGAGCAGCAGCGGGCGGCCGTTGCGGGAGATGAACGGTCGAGGGCGGCTCGCGGAATTCCTGTCGACTTCGCCATGTCCCTTTCTGCGGGCGGATTTCGTCGGCAGGCACGGTTGCTCGCCGGGATGGAAGATGCGTGTCGGTTCGATGGAATCCTGGGGCCAGGTCGCGTGACAGGCCGCCCCGTGGGGGGTGTGGCATTCCGGCAATCGCCCTTCTGGAGAGGCGCGTTCGCGCAGGTGGGGGTATCGATCGTCGACCTGCGACGGTCCACGGGCTCGCGGTACGGCCCGGCGGGACCCCGGCGACCGCCCCGGGCGCGTGTTCGAGTGGGTAGTTGAATCCAGTAATGTGTGCGCGTCGTTCCGCGGCAGCGGCCCGCTCGCCGCCAGGAGCCTTTTCTGATCTCCCCAGCGCCATATCCGAGGTGAGCGATGGATCGTGCAGAGGTGTCGATCGAGCGCGTCCGGGCAATCGTCGGCGTGCTGAGCCTCGTGCTCTTCACGCACAGCGCCTTCTGGCTCTGCTACGACGTGGTGGACCGGGGCCCGGTCGACGTGTGGTCGACCTGGACCGTAGGTCCCGCCTCTGACCTGGCCGCCACGACCTCGTTGGACATCGGCCTCGCGGCGCTGCAACTGTTCGCCGGTTACGCCGCTCTCGGCCGTATCCGGGGCGCCGGGGGCATGCTCGTGGCCGCTTGCGCGGCGACGTTGGCGTTCCGGATGCCCGTGGTCTGGTACATGCTCCTGGACTCGCCCTCCGACCCCTGGTTCGGTGACCTCGAAGGCCCGTCGCTGACCGCCGTGGGCGGCACGTGCGCGCTGATCGTCGTGGTCGCCCTGGCCCAGGGGGGCCTGTTGTTCCATGCCCACCGGCTGGAACAGGAGGAGGCCGCACGCCAGGAGGACCTCCCCACGGACGGGCTGCGCCCGGTGAAGGTCACCGCCGCGGTCTCCTCAGTGCTGCTGACGGCGCTGAACGTCGTCTACGTCCTGCGCAACGCGTTGACAGCCGTGCAGGTCGGACCCGGGATGCTGGCCGACCTGCTGGTCGGCCGGGGCAACGGCCAGGCGGTCCTCGCGGTGTCCTCCCCGTGGCAGTGGGCGTGCCTGACCGCGCTGTGCGGCGTGGGCCTGGTACTCGTCGGCCGGCGTATGCCGAGTGCGACCGGGTTCTCGTTCGCGCTCGCCGTGTTCATGATGCCGACCGCCTTCTTCAAGCTGTGGGGCGCGGCGGCCACGGGGTCGCTGCTCCAGGTTCCGCTCGGCACGGTGCAGTCGGTTCTGGAGCTGGTCGGGTCGGCTGCCGTCGTCACGCTGATCGCCCGGGACATCCACGGTGACGGAGGATGGACCGTGCCACGCTTCGACCGTTCGTCCCCTTCGGAGACCACGGGGACGACGCCTCTGCCGTCCTGAGCGGCGCGGCCCACCCTCCCCTATCGCGGCAACCCGGTGGCGGTCGTCCTGGACGGGACGGACCTGGACGACGAGGAGATGCGGCGCCTGGCGCGTTGGACGAATCTGTCGGAGACCACGTTCGTCCTGCCCCCGACGCGGCCGGAGGCGGACTACCGGCTGCGGATCTTCACACCCCAGGACGAGCTGCCGTTCGCCGGGCACCCCACCTTGGGCTCCGCGCGTGCCTGGCTGGACGGCGGCGGCGTCCCCCGGCACACCGACCGGATCGTGCAGGAGTGCGCCGCCGGACTGGTCACCGTTCGCCGCGGCGAGGGCGCCCTGTCGTTCGCCGCCCCGCCGCGGATTCGCGACGGGGCACTCGTCGAGGCCCATCTGGAGCGGATCGTCGCCGCGTTCGGCATTCCGCGTGAGCGGGTCCGGGCCCACCAGTGGGTGGACAACGGGCCCGGCTGGGCCGTGGTCCAGCCGGCCACCGCACAGGAGGTGCTCGCCCCCGAACCCGACCCCGCCCTCATCCCGGACGCGATGGTCGGCGCGATCGGCGCCCACCCCGAGGGGTCCGAGCACCACTTCGAGAGTGGTTCACCGGCTGCGGCGCCGCGCCCTCCACCTACCGGGTCTCCCAGGGGGCGAGGCTGGGACGGGCGGCCAGCATCGAGATCACCGCCGATCCGGACGGCACCGTATGGGTGAGCGGCGCCACCACCGTCTGCGTCCGCGGTTCCCTCACCCTCTGATCGCTCAGTGGCGTCGGCGGCGAGCGTCTTCATGGCGACGTAGCCGGTCAGCGTGGCCATGGTCACCGCGTCCGGCATGGCCGCGCCGACCACCGCCGTGCCGGCCGTGTGGTCGAACGCGACGGTGCGCCGGTGGGCGTCGATCTGGCCGCTCCGAGGGTCCGGCCGCCGGCGTCACGCGACCGGATCGCGGTGGCCGTCGGCGTCCCGCTGGACGGGACATGGCACCCTCAGCCGGCGCCGGACCAGGTGCCGGACCGCGTCTGACCCGCTCGCGCGGTTGCGCCTTGCGTGCCCCGTAGTTGACCTTCTCCCTGGGGGAAGCCGCAGGATCGGTGGGGCCGGGCGAGGGGCCCGGTGTGAGGAGGAGCGAGCATGGGCCTGCTGACCATCGGGGCGTTCGCGAAGGCATCCCGGCTGTCGCCGAAGGCACTGCGTCTCTACGACGAGCTCGGCCTGCTGACCCCCGCCCGCGTCGACCCCGTGACCGGTTACCGCCTCTACGCGCCGGATCAGTTGGAGCAGGCCCGCATGGTCGCCTGGCTCCGCCGTCTGAGCATGCCCCTGGCCCGCATCCAGTACGTCACGACGCTGGAGGCGGGCCAGGTGGCCCGAGAGATCCGCGCGTTCTGGGCTCAGGTCGAGGCCGACACCGCCGCACGGCGGGACCTGGCCGCCTTCCTCATCGACCACTTGTCACGGAAGGACCCCGCCATGACCCCGACCACCGGCCCCCTGGGCATCCGCTACGCCGCCCTCTCCGACACAGGCCTGGTCCGCGAGATCAACCAGGACACCGCATACGCCGGTCCCCGCCTGCTCGCCGTCGCCGACGGCTGCGGCAGTCACGGAGCCCCTGCCGGCGCGGCAGCCGTCGAGGCGCTCAAGCGGGTCGAAGCCGACGACATCCCGGTAGGCGAACTCCTCAACACTCTCGAAGACGTCATCGAGCAGGCGGGACAGGCCGTGCACGACGTCGCCGGGCACGGCTCCGCGCCCGAAGGAACCGCCACGACGCTCACGGCCATGCTCTGGACCGGATCACAGCTGGGCCTCGTCCACATCGGCGACTCCCGCGCCTACCTCCTGCGCGACGGAGAGCTGTCCCAGATCACCCACGACCACACCCTGGTGCAGTCGATGGTCGACGAGGGCCGGCTCAGTCCGGAGGAAGCCGCCTCCCACCCTCAACGGTCGCTGCTCGTCAAGGCTCTGGGCCAAGGAGCCGACACCACCGCCGACATGCGCCTTCACGACGCCCACCTGGGCGATCGGTATCTGCTCTGCTCCGACGGGCTGTCGACCGTCGTCCCGACCCCAGACATCCACCGAGTGCTCTCCGGTACGGGCGAACCCGAGCAGGCCGCCCGCGAACTGGTCGCCCTCGCCAACGAATCCGGCGGACCCGACAACGTCAGCTGCGTGATCGCCGACGTCCTGGAGCTCCAGGGGTAGCCGGATCCTCGCCCGAGGACACATCCGTGAGCGTCCGGCCGGCACGTGCCGGCCGGACGCCCTCATCGGTGCGGGGAGCCGGGTCGCCTCAGCGCGCGGCCGCCGGACGGAAGCGGCCCGCCCAGTACGCGGTCCGGTCCAGGTAGGCGGTCTCCGCGGCCTGGCCCGTCAGTCCGTAGGCACCGTCGTACGTCCGGTAGCCGTGGCCGCCCGGCGGTGTCGAGTCGGCGGGCTCGATGGAACTCCCCTCATGCCATTCGTTGAAGGAGGTCACCGACACCCACGTCGGTGAACCGCCGATCGCCGGGTCGAGGGCGTTGGACCACTGCCGGTCGTAGGCCGCGCCGTTCGCCCGCTCCACGGTGGGCGTGGTGTTGCCCGGCACCGCGCGGTCGTCGAGGTAGCCGGGCGCGACGGACGGGGCCCAGATCAGGTTGTTGGCCCGGGCGTAGTCGCCCGCGTGCTTCCAGCCGGGCGCGGTCGCGCCCGCGATGCCGTCGTAGGTGTACATGCCGGAGAAGTGCGCGATCTTGGAGGTGTCGGTGGTCTGGGCGAGGACGATGCTGTCGTCCGTGACCTGGTCCAGCGCCGTCCAGTCGGTGATGTCCAGGCTCTGGAAAACGTAGAAGGCGCTCCTGTCGCCGTGGTCCGTCGCGCGGTGGAAGGCCGGGTGGCTGCCGTAGGTGCGGTTGATGTACTCGATGTCGGCGACCGTCGAGGCCCCGGTACGGCCGGCGTACGGCTCCAGGTGCCAGGCGACCTCGATGCCGTGCTTCTGTGCCGCGTCGAGCACGCCCCGCACGAGCCGGTCCTCGTAGCTGTCCCGGCCCCACCAGCTGTAGACGATCACGCCGGCTCCCGACCGGGCGACCCACTCCATGTGCCGGGCCACGGTGCCCGCGTAGTCACCCGAGTCGTACGGGCCGAGCTCCGGGTAGAAGTCGGCGCCGACGTCCTCGGGCGGGGTGCGGCCGCCCTGCTGCCAGTGCCGCCAGCCCCCGTTGACCGCCGGGCTGCCGTACCACGGGTAGTAGAAGAGGTGGACGTCGTCGGACAGGGCGTCGGAGACGGGCTGGGCGCCCAGGCTGAAGGTGTCGATGTCGAACAAGGCGCCGCTTCCGCCGGTGAATCTCAGGAACAGAGGTCCGGAGGCGGATCCCGTCAGGGTCGTCGTGACGGTGGTGAAGGTCTCCCAGCCGCCGGTCACCGGCACGGTCACCGAGCCGAGCAGGGTGCCGGTGGCCGAGCCCGAGCGGATCTCGACGGTGCCGCCCGCGCCCGCGGACGACACCTTCGCCGTGAACGTCCTCGCCCCGGCGGTGGAGACGGCGGAGTAGCCCGCCCAGTCGCCGTTGTCGATGTAGCCGAGGGTCTGGCCGCCGCTGGCGGGGCCGTGCGCGGCCGCCTGGACACCGGAGCCCGAGGTGAACGACTCGGCCTCGACCGGTACGGTGCCGGCCGGGGCGGAGCAGTTCGCCGCGACCTGGCCCGCCGCGTAGCGCACCCCGCCCAGCAGCAGGGAACGGAAGGCGGGGTCGGCGTACGACTCGATGGTGTGCCCGAGTCCGGTGTAGAAGGAGCGGCCCTGGCCCTGCCGGTGGCACCAGGTGATGGGGTGGTCGGCGCCCATCGAGCCGCCGCTGTAGGTGCTCTCGTCCAGGGTCTGCAGCACGCGCACGCCGCCGCGCGGGTTGGCGCGGTAGTTGTACCACTCGTCGGTACGGGTCCAGGTCGCGCCGAGGTGCGAGGTCGCGGGGTGGGTCCGGTCCTCGTTGCGGATCGTGGCCCGCTGGATGGCGGGGTGGCTCTGGAACCATGCCCCGACGAGCTGCCCGTAGTACGGCCAGTCGTACTCGGTGTCGGCCGCCGCGTGCACGCCGAGGTAGCCGCCGCCGGAGTCGACGTAGGACTGCAGGGCGGTCTGCTGGGTGGAGTTGAGGACGTCGCCGGTGGTGTTGAGGAACACCACCGCTTCGTAGTTCGCGAGGTTGCCGGCCGTGAAGGCGCCGGCGTCCTCGGTGGCCGTGACCGTGAAGTCGTTCTGCTGGCCGAGGGTACGCAGCGCGTCGAGGCCTGCCGGGATCGCGTCGTGCCGGAATCCCGCGGTCTTGGTGAAGACCAGGATCTCGAACGAGGCCGCGTGCGCGGTGCCCGCCGGGACGACCAGGGCGCCCAGCAGGGCCAGGATCAGGGCCGCGCCGCCGCGGCGCAGTCGCCGTACAAGGGTGGTCATGTCATCACCCCTTCCGTGTCGTCGAGGAGGCGAGCGTGAAGGTGTCGACGTCGAACAGGCTGCCGGAGCCACCGGTGAAGGTGAGGAACAGCGGGCCCGTGCCGGCGCCGTTGAGCGTGGCGTTGACGGTGGTGAAGGTGTCCCAGCTGCCGGTCACCGGCACCGTCACCGAGCCGAGCAGCGGCCCGGTCTGTGAGCCGGAGCGGAACTGGAGGGTGCCGCCGGCTCCCGCCGAGGAGACCCGCGCGGAGACCGAGGTCGCGCCCGCGGTGGAGACGGAGGCGTAGCCGGCCCAGTCGCCGTTGTCGATGTAGCCGAGGGTGAGTCCCCCGCTGGCCGGGCCGTGCGCGGCGGACTGGACGCCCGAGGCGGAGCTGAAGGACTCCGCCTCCCACGGCGTCGTCGTGGTGGAGCCGGTGCCGAGGGTGAAGGCATCGAGGTCGAACAGGTTGCCCTGCCCGGTCGGGCCACGGAACACCAGGAACAGATCGGTGGTGCCCGAGGGCGCGCCGGAGAGGTTGGCGGTGACGTCGGTGAACGTCTCCCATCCGCCGGTCACCGGCACGGTCGCGGTGCCGAGCAGGGTCCCGGTGGTGGAACCCGCGCGCACCTCGATCCTGCCGCCCGCACCGCCGGAGGACACCCGGGCGGTGAACTTCGTGGCGCCCGCGAGGACGTACGGCTTGAAGGAGACCCAGTCGCCGTCGTCGGTGAAGCCGACGGTCCTGCCGCCCTCGGCGGTGGCGTGGTCGGCGGTCTGGATGCCGGACTGGGCGCCGAAGTGCTCGCCCTGGCGGTGGCGGGGCTGCAGGGTGCGCACCGAGTGCGTGGTCAGGCCGCTCCTGTCGGTGTACTCGGCGTCGAAGACGCCGTAGAGGTTGGCGGCGCTGTCGTGCTCGCCGTCGGCCGGGATGGTGAGGGTGCCCTGGCAGCCGCTCGTGGAGGTGATGGCGTGGGTGTGGCTGTCGTGACCGAGCAGGTAGGTGACCTTCACCTTGGAGCAGTCGATCGTGCCGTCCTCGGGGTCGCTGACCTGCACCCGGAAGGGCACGGTGTCACCGAAGGAGAACAACTGGCCGTCCGGCGGCTGTTGCAGGGTCACCGTCGGCGCGGTGTTGCCCGCGGTGACCACCAGGCTGGCGGTGCCGGCCAGGCCCTGCGGGTCGCGCACCGTCAGGGTGGGGCGGTAGGTGCCCGCGGTGGTGTACGTGTGGCTGGGGTTGGCCTGGGTGGACGTGGTGCCGTCACCGAAGTTCCAGGAGTAGCTGAGGGCCCCGCCCTCGGGGTCGGAGCTGCCCTGGGAGGAGAACCGCACGGTCAGCGGCAGGGCGCCGGAGGTGCGGTCCGCGGAGGCCTGGGCGACCGGGTTGCGGTTGCTGCCGCCGATGTACTCGACGCGGTACAGGCCCGAGTTGTTGCTCCCGGTGCCGTAGTCCAGGACGTACAGCGCGCCGTCGGGGCCGAAGTCGGTGTCCATCACCTGGGTGCCGTTCCAGGGGAGGTCCTCGATGGTGCCGTACGTGCCGTCGCTCTTGACCTCGATCGCCTTGATCCACTGGCGGCCGTACTCGGCGGCGAAGTAGCGGCCGTCGATGGACTGCGGGAACTTCACCGTGGAGGTCGAGTTCGGGTCGTAGCGGTAGACCTCGCCGCCCATCGGGGACTCCGAGCCGCCGCCGAACTCGGGCGGGGAGCCGTCCAGGCCGTACTTGATCCAGCTGGGCTTGGCGGGCGGCAGCTGGGCCTGGCCGGTGTTGCGGAAGGAGTTGTTGGCCGGGCCGCCCGCGCAGTTGTACTTGGCGCCGGAGGGGCCGCTCGGGAACGTGTACTCGTTGTAGACCTCGCCGGAGGTGTTGGTGCCGGTGCAGTACGGCCAGCCGTAGTTGCCGGGCGAGGTGATGCGATTGAACTCGACCTGGCCGCCGGGGCCCCGGTTCGGGTCGGTGGCGCCGGCGTCGGGACCGTAGTCGCCGAGGTAGACCGTGCCGGTGGGCCGGTCGACGGACATCCGGAACGGGTTGCGGAAGC
The DNA here is from genome assembly GCF_055657325.1 of Streptomyces sp. NPDC107562. Taxonomy (NCBI): domain Bacteria; kingdom Bacillati; phylum Actinomycetota; class Actinomycetes; order Kitasatosporales; family Streptomycetaceae; genus Streptomyces; species Streptomyces sp. NPDC107562. The sequence goes on from NZ_JBVKBE010000005.1 coordinate 16,637, forward strand.
CCATCGCGTAGATCTCGGGCCGGGTGTTCGCGGTGCCCGGGGCGAAGAGGTTGCCCGTGGGGATGGTGTAGCCGCCGGCTGCGGTCGGTTTGATCCGCAGCACCTTGCCGCGCAGGTCGTTGGTGTTGCCCGAGCTGCGCTGGGCGTCGAACTGCGGGTTGCGGTTGGTGCGTTCGTCGATCGGGGCGTACCCGGCGGAGTCGAACGGGTTGGTGTCGTCGCCGGTGGTCAGGTAGAGGTTCCCGGCCGCGTCGAAGTCGATGTCACCGCCGACGTGGCAGCACTGGCCGCGGTCGTTGGGCACTTCGAGGACGACCTTCTCGCCGGCCATGTCCAGGGTGCCGTCGGCGCGCAGCGTGAACCGCGACAGGTTGAGGTGCCCCTTCCAGGGCGCGAAGTCGGCGGCGGTGCCCGTGGTGGGGGCGTCGCCCGCGGGGGTGTTCAGCTTCGGCGAGTAGTAGAGGTAGACGTAGCGGTTCGTGGCGAAGGCGGGGTCGACGGCGACACCCTGGAGGCCTTCCTCGTCGTGCGTGTAGACGTCCAGCTTCCCGGCCTGCTTCGTGTTGCCCGCGGCGTCGGTGAGACGGATCGTGCCGTCGCGCGCGGTGTGCAGCACGGAGCGGTCGGGCAGGACGGCCAGCGACATGGGCTCGCCCATTTCGGCGGCCCCGGTGGCGAGTTGAACCTGCTGGTAGTCGTTGGGCGGAAGGTCTGCGGGGGCGGCTGCCGCGCGTTCCGGTGCGCTTACCGCGGCTCCGGACAGAACCAGGACCAGTGCGGTGAGCCATCGCAGCCCTGCGCGAGGGCGCTGAGACATGACAGAGCTTTCCTTCCTGACGGTGGGGGAAGTCAGGCAGGCGCGCGTCGGCCGCGCCTTGCCGCATGGATCAGCGGTGCTCTTCTGCAGAGTTATTGCGCGGTTCGTCTGAAAGATTGTGCGACTCTGCGAGATATTTGCACCCTGGCGGCACGGGGACTATTTGTCAAGGCACTGTCAAAAATCCACGATCGGCGGGGAGTTGGCAAGGGAACCGGCGTCACGACCCGATGCGGGACTAGGAGCCCTCACCCATGACCTGCGATCATGGCGTTCACGTCGACGGCCTGCGTCGAGCGGACGGCGCCGCGCTTCGGGGGTGCGGGCGGTTGGCGCAGTGCGCCGCTCTCGGGGATCGGAGGAACCATCGGTGGCCGAAAAGGATGGTACGCAGGGCGTCTGTCTGGCGTGCGACCTCATGGCCGGCAGGGCTCCACTGCCGGGAGGGATCCTGTTGCGCACCGATTCCTGGGTGGTCGAGCACTGTGTCGGCCCCCTGGGCCTGGGCACCGTCGTGGTCAAGCCCGCCCGGCACGTCGTTCAGGTCGCCGAGTTGACGGAGCGGGAATCCGTCGAGCTGGGTCCGTTGCTGCGGCGGGTGGGTGCGGCGGTCACCGCGGTGATGACCCCGGAGCAGGTGTACGTGTGCCTGTGGTCGCATGCCGGCGGGGTTCCGGGCCACCTTCACTTCGTCGTGCAACCGGTCGGGCGGGAGGACATGTCCCGGTTCAACGCCGTCGGACCGGCACTGCAAACGGCCATGGGTGAAGCGGGATGCTTCCCTGGGGTGGCGGAAGTGGAGCGGGTCTGCGATCGGTTGAGGGAAGCCCTCGGCTGAAGTGCCCGCCGAAGACGAACGGAGCGGCACGGAACCGCGTTCCTTCCCGCAATGCGCGACGGAGGTGGCCCGACTGCTGGGCCTGGAAGAAGTCGCCGCGGAGCAGAGCGGCCTCGATGCCCGCCGCCTCGCTCATGCGGTGCGTAAGCCCTTGCTCGAACGTGCCGGCTTGCCCGAGGAGTTGTTCGCCCCGCTGATGGCGGCAGCCGTGTACGACCCGGATCCCAGCTTCTGCCGCTGGTTCGTCGAACCGGCGGTCTACGCGTTCGGACGCCGTCGCGTGATGGCGGCGTTGGTCGACTATCTACGGGTCGGCTCGGATGCTGAGCGAGCGGGCGCGGTGCGGGCCTGGTACTGCGCCCATGTCCCTTTGCGCGAGGATCGGTCCCCGGCGTACGGGTGCGCGGGGGTACGTGATCCCGCTCTGGACGCGTCGCAAGACATCATGGACACCTGGCTGGAGGTCTCCCTGCGGGTGTTCGCCGACCTCACCGATCTACGGATGCGCCACCGTGTCCTGCTGGGACTGCCCACCTCCCGTGCGTCGTACCCGCGGCGCCTGCACGGACTACTGGAGAGCACCATCGCATCCGCCCGGGCCCATCCCGACCAGCACATCCGTCGCTGGGCCGCCGCCGCAGCGCAGTCCGAGCCCGGCGCATGAATACCCGGGCACTCACGGGGCAGCCCTGACGTCCGCAAGGACCTCGCCCCCGCCTGACCGTCCGCACTGGACGGGTCCGCTGCGGACGAACCAAGGCCACGTGACCGATCCAGACCCGCCGACGGATCTACGTCCCTTGTCTGTGGCCTTGTCGCGTGGGCGTCACGGTGAGGCAACACCATGCCGACGTGGGCCGGTTGTGCACCGTGGCAGGCTCATCATGGGCGTGAGTCCAGGGGGCGACGCGACAGGGGGGCCGGGGCCATGGAGTTCACCGTGGGGCGCATCAGACGGCGAGGACAACTCTGCCTCTTGGCAGGGGGGTTGGGGCTCGCCGGGGGCCTGGTGTGGTTTCTCGTCGGTGACGGCGTCGACGGCCCGCTGGGCGTGACGCTGTACGGGGTCGTCGCCTCGCTCACGGGCGTGGCGTACCTGTGGAAGGCCCGGCGGCCGTTCAGGCTGCGCGTCGACGGGTTCGGGATCACACTCCACGACGCGGAGCTCGCCTGGGAGCAGATCGACAGGGTCGCGCTGTGGCATCCGCCGAACACCCGTGAGAACAGCGTGGACACCAAGCCTCCGAAGCCGCACCTCCGGCTCTGGACCGCCCCCGGCGTCACACTGACCCGCAGGCCCGATCACACACTTGACGTGCTGCCGCGCTACACGATCGTCGACTGCGGCGACCTCGACCAGACCGTCTCGGCACTCACGGCCGAACTCGCCCGCCACGGCGGTGCCCGCTTCGAGACTGCCCCACGCACGGTCCGCCTGCCCGTCCCGGTGACCCGGTCGGGCCCCGAACACCGGGTTCCCGGCGGCGAACACCACTTGGCCTCCAGAAGCCGGGCAGGAGTCTGGACGGTCCTCTGGGCGGCGTCGGCCGCCCTGTGCACCTTCCTGCTGGTGGAGTTCGTCGTCCACCAGCGCCTGATCGGCCCCTTCGCGCTGCTCCCGGTCGCCACCATGGGCGCGCTGCTGTCCTGGCCCCTGGCGGTGCGCTCCTTCCAGCGGTGGCGCAAGCCGCTGCGGCTGCGCGTCGGACCGGAAGGCATCGGGATGCGCGAGGTCGCGAAGCAGGAGCTGTTCCTCTACTGGGACGAGATCGCCGCGGTGACGATGGGGCGCGAACCTTTCAGCAAGGACGCCCGGCCCTGGCTGGTGGTGTGGCTCCTGCCCGGCTCCACGCTGCGCGCCGCACCGACGCATCTGGTCGACGGGCATCAGGCGTACGCCCTGGTCCGCGTGGACCGGCTCCCAGGAGGCGCCCCGGCGGTCCGCGACGCGGTCCAGCCCTACGCCGGGGAGCGCTACAGCGAGCCACTCCGCCCACCTCTGTGATGCCGCTACGAGGTGCGGCCGTCGGTCCCGGGGCGGTACACCGGTGCCCGGCGTCCGCGCCCCCGATCGGCCGGCCCACGTGCAGGTCCTCGCCAATCGCTCCTCGGCCGCGACACGTCGAAAAGTCTCCTGTATCGCGGGCGTATCGAGAATCCGATACGCCACCGCAACCGCCCTCCGCATCCAATGGGGGCCATGAACGACGAGGCTTCCCTGTCAGCACCGCAGTCCCGCCGCACAGGCAGGATCGCGGTGTTCGGTCTGGCGGTCCTCGGCGTGGCGGCCGCCGCGCTCGTCCCGCTGCGGCCGCTCACGATGGCCGCTCCGAGGTGCATGGCCGGGCGGTGGCACGGCTGCTACGACACGTTCAACGGTGTGGTGCTGATGACGTTGGTGGCGTTGCCGTTGGCCGCGCTGGTGGTGTCGGTGCTGGCGCTGCGTCGGCGTGCCGCGGGCGTCGCGTCGGCGTGGCGGATGTCGCTGGCCGAGGTCGGCATGGTGCACGGGACCGTGCCGTTCCTGTGGATGACCATGATGCCGGGCGCCGAACCCGGCACCGCTCCCGCGCGTGTGAGTCTGGTGCCGCTGCGGGACCTGCTCGTGATGGGGCCGGGCGGGATCGTCGGCAACCTGTTGGTCTTCGCCTCGGTGGGGTTCTTCGCCCCGATGCGCTTCGCGGCGTTGGCGTCGGTACCGCGGATGCTGGCACTCGGGGCGGGCTGCTCGGTCCTGGTCGAGACCGCGCAGTACGCGCTGCGGCTGGACCGGGTGTCCTCGGTGGACGACGTACTGGTGAACGCGACCGGCGCCGTGCTTGCGGCGCTGGCGTCGCGCCCCTGGTGGCGCGCCAGGGCGGCGGCGCCGTCGGACCAGCCGCGCTCGACGCTCGCGCCGACAGGCTGAGGCGCGGCCCGGTCCGCGCCGACTGTCTGTGACGCATACGCCGGCGACACGCGGCGTTGCTTAGGCTGCCGACATGCGCGTACTGATCGTGGAGGACGAGCCGTACCTTGCCGAGGCCGTCCGTGACGGTCTCCGGCTGGAGGCGATCGCCGCCGACATCGCCGGCGACGGCGACACCGCCCTGGAGCTCCTCGGTGTCAACTCCTACGACCTGGCGGTCCTCGACCGTGACATCCCCGGCCCCTCCGGCGACGAGGTCGCCCGGCGCATCGTCGCCTCCGGCAGCGGCATCCCGATCCTCATGCTCACCGCGGCCGACCGGATCGACGACAAGGTGACCGGGTTCGCACTCGGTGCCGACGACTACCTCACCAAGCCGTTCGAGCTGCGGGAGCTCGTCATGCGGCTGAGGGCGCTCGACCGCAGGCGCGCCTACGCCCGGCCTCCGGTCCGCGAGTTGGCGGGTCTACGGGTGGACCCGTTCCGCCGGGAGGTCTTCCGCGACGGACGCTATGTCGCGCTGACCCGTAAGCAGTTCGCCGTGCTGGAGGTCCTCGTCGGCGCCGAAGGCGGGGTCGTCAGCGCCGAGGAGTTGCTGGAGCGGGCCTGGGACGGGAACGCCGACCCCTTCACCAACGCCGTACGCATCACCGTCTCGGCGTTGCGCAAGCGGCTCGGCGAACCCTGGATCATCGCCACGGTGCCCGGCGTCGGCTACCGGATCGACGGCCGTACGGACAATAACGGCCCCGGTGACGCCCGTGCGTAGACGACCAGGGCTCAGCGCCCGCATGAAACTCACCCTCAGCTACGCCGGTTTCCTCGCCGTCGCCGGCGCCCTGTTGCTGGCGGTGGTGTGGGTGTTCCTGCTGCGCTACGTACCCGACACCCAAAGGGGCCTCCTCGGGGTCTCGCCCAACCGCTACCTCCTGGTACGCACTTTCGCACCCGCCGCGGCGGTGGCGATGGTCTTCCTGCTCGTGTTCGGCCTCGCCGGGGGATGGGTCCTCGCCGGCCGGATGCTCTCTCCGCTCACACGGATCACGGCCGCGGCACGGACGGCCGGGAGCGGGTCGCTGTCCCACCGGATCCGCATGGAGGGCCGCCAGGACGAGTTCCGTGAACTCGCCGACGCGTTCGACACCATGCTCGAACAGCTCGACGCGCACGTGGCGGAGCAGCAGCGGTTCGCCGCGAACGCCTCCCACGAACTGCGCACCCCGCTGGCCATCTCGCAGGCGCTGCTCGACCTCGCCCACAGGGACCCGACACGGGATCAGGGCGAACTCGTCCGTCGCCTGCGAGCGGTCAACAGGCGCGCGATCGACCTCACCGAGGCCCTCCTGCTGCTCAGCCGCAGCGACCGGGGGACGTTCACCCGCGAGAGCGTCGACCTCTCCCTCGTCGCCGAGGAGGCCGCCGAGACCCTGCTCCCCTTCGCGGAGCAGCGCGCGATCACGCTCGACGTCACCGGCGGTGCGACACGCACCAGCGGCTCGGCGGAGCTCCTGCTGCGGATGATGACGAACCTCGTCCAGAACGCCGTGGTCCACAACCTCCCCACGGGTGGCACCGTCACGGTCCACACGGAGGCGCAGGGCGACGCGAGCGTGGTCCGGGTCGAGAACACGGGGCATCCTCTCGCCCCGGAACTGGTGCCGACGCTCACCGAACCCTTCCAGCGCGGGACGGAACGCGTGCGTACCGACGAGCACGCGGGCGTCGGCCTGGGGCTGGCCCTCGTGCACAGCATCGTCCGCGCCCACGGCGGGACCCTCGATCTCGCTGCCCGGCCGGCCGGTGGTCTCCTCGTCGCGGTACGCCTTCCTGGCACGCGGTAGGCTCCTTCCCCGCGCGCACCGCCAGGGGGCCCGCCCCCGTCACCACGCGCGGGCCGCGCTCAGCAGGCGCTCACGCACCGCCGTGACATGCGGGCGCGGCAGGGCGCCCGCCCGCTGGACCAGGAACCCGGTGTTGATGGGCGCGTCCTCGGGGGTCAGCAGCAGGACGAGCCTCCCGGCGGCAAGGTCGTCCTCGCACAGGTAGCGCGGCAGGACGGTCACCCCGGAACCGGCGACGACGCAGGAGCGTACTGCGCGCAGATCCGGAACGACGACGGCGGGACGCGCGGACAGCCGGGACCGGAAGACGTGGCGCCAGTACCGGCGCAGGATCGGCAGGTCCTCGGCGAACGCCACGAGCGGGACGTCGCGCAGCGGCTCCGGGTCGTCGCAGGTGAGCGGCCCGATCCGCCGGGCCCAGGCGGGCGCGGCCACGAGAACGAACTCCTCGTCCATGAGCGGCACCGCCGACATGGCGCGGCCCCGTGGCCGTACGGCCGACAGGACCAGGTCGAAGCGCCCGGCCTGGAGGCCCGCGAGGAGGTCGTCGGCCAGCCCGGTTGTGACACGCAGCCGGACACCGTCCGCGACCAGAGGAGCGAGGGCGGGCAGGGCCAGCTGCGAGAGCATGTCGGCGGGCCCGGCCAGATGCACCGGCTCCGGAAGCGCCGGCAGGCCCGGCCGCCCCCGGCTCGCGACCGTGGCCAGCGCGTCGAGGGGCGCGGCGATCTCACCGGCCAGCTCGTCGGCGACCGTGGTCGGAGCCACTCCCCTGGGCAGGCGCTCGAAAAGCTGCCGGCCCAGCTCCGCCTCCAGGGCCTGCAGTTGTGCGCTCACGGTGGGCTGGGAGATCCCCAGCTCCCGGGCCGCGGTCGTCAGGGAACGAGCCCGGTACACGGCCAGGAAGGTCCGCAGCAGGCCGAGGTCCAGGGGCCCTCTCCCCGCCGGACGGGATCCGGGACCGGCCTCGGACCCATCGGATTCCCGATCGTTCATATCAGCCTTCCCATTGGTAGGCGGATGGATGCGCGACCTAGTGTCGTCGATGTTCCACCGCCGGTCCACCGGCGCCCTCCCCCGCCTGGGCAACGGCGGGACCTGCACAAGGAGCACGAGAGACATGGCTGAGATCCTCATGGTGGTCACCGGTGCCGATCACCTGACGTTGACCGACGGCACCGAGCACCGCACCGGCTACTGGGCCGAGGAGTTCACGGCGCCGTACCGGGCCTTCGTCGCAGCCGGACACCAGGTGTCCGTGGCCACTCCGGGCGGCGTCGTCCCCACCGTCGACCCCGTCAGCCTCCAGCCGGAGTTCAACGGCGGTCCGGAAGGGGCCGCCGCGGTGGCCGCCGTACTGGACTCCGCCGCCGCACTGCGCCGCCCGCTGGCCCTCGCCGAGGTCGACGCCGCCCGCTACGCCGCCCTCTTCTACGTCGGCGGACACGGCCCCCTCCAGGACCTGGCGCAGGACGGTGACTCCGCGCGGCTGCTGCGCACCGCCCAGCTCACACAGACGCCGCTGGGTGTCGTGTGCCACGGCGTCGCGGCGCTGACGGCCACGGAGGAGGACGGGGCCTGGCCGTTCGCGGGCTACCGGCTCACCGGCTTCAGTACGGCGGAGGAGCAGCAGACCGGCCTCGCCGACCGGCTGCCCTGGCTGCTGGAGGACCGGCTCGTGGAGCTGGGCGCCGAGTACTCGGCCGCCGAACCCTGGACGCCGCACGTGGTCGTCGACCGGGGCCTGCACACGGGGCAGAATCCCGCCTCCTCGGCGTCGCTGGCCGAGGCTCTCCTCCGGACCATCGGCTGAGCGCGCGGACCTGGCGCTCCCGGACCCTCAGAAGTGCGTCCTCATGACCACGCCGTGCCGACAGATCCCCGCCACTCCTCCTCCCTCCTCCGTGCTGCGCCGCGTCGAAGGGCGGGGCTTCGTCCTGGCGTTGGGCCTGGGCGCCGTGGTCGTGTCGATGATGCAGACCCTGGTGGTACCGGTCCTCGGCACCATCCAGCGGGACCTGCGCGCACCGGCCGCCGACGCGAGCTGGCTGACCACGGCGACCCTGCTGTCGGCCGCCGTGTGCACGCCCCTGCTCAGCAGGATGGGAGACCGCTACGGCAGGCGGCCGGTCCTCATCGGCGTCATGGCGGTCACCGTCGCGGGATCCCTGCTGGCCGCCCTCGCCGAGGGGCTGCCCCTGCTGATCGTGGGACGGTTCCTGCAAGGGGTTTCGACCGCGGTCTTCCCGCTCGCCCAGGCGGTGCTGCGCGCGGAACTGCCCGCCCAGCGCCTCCCCGCGGCGCTGGGCACGCTCAGCGGCGGCCTCGCGCTCGGCACCGGCTCGGCACTGGTCGGCGCCGCCCTGCTCACCCGGGGGGACACGCCTGACTTCCACGGCGTCTTCCGGCTGGCGACGGCCGTGTCCGTGCTGAGCCTGGTGGCGATCGTGGCGTACGTTCCCTCGTCCCGATCGGCGAGCGGCGCGGGCACGGACTGGCGAGGCGCCACGGGACTGACCCTCACGCTCCTCCTGCTGCTGCTCCCGCTGTCGCGCGGTGGTGTGTGGGGCTGGACCTCCGGCTGGACACTCGGGTGCCTGGCCGCGTGCGGGGTGGCCGCGACGCTCTGGGCGCGAGGGGAGCGCTCCGTACCGCACCCGTTGATCGACCTGGACGTACTGGTCCACAGGCCGGTCCTGCTCGTCCACCTCGCGGGGCTGCTGCTGGGATTCGCGATGTTCTCGCAGTTCATCCTGGTCTCGGCGCTGGTTCAGGTGCCGCCGTCGGCCGGCTACGGCTTCGGCGCCTCCGTCCTCGATGCCTCGGTGCGGTATCTGCTGCCCTCCTCGCTGGCTTCCCTGGCTGCCGCGCAGGTGGCCGGCCCCTTGATGCGTCGTGGCGGACCGCGACTCACCCTCGCCATCGGCTCCGTCACCGGTGCCCTGGGCTTCGCGCTCCTCGCGGGCTGCCACGGCAGCAGCGCGGCGGTCCAGGGGTCCGGCATGCTCGTGGGCGTCGCGATCGCGTTCGGCTTCGCCGCGCTTCCGGCCGCTCTGATGGCACTGGTGCCGCCCGCGCACACGGCGGTCGCCAACGGTGTGAACTCCGTGGCCCGTTCGGTGGGCAGCGCGGTGGCGGGTGCCTTGGTGGCCGTGCTCGTCGCGGCGGGTGAGCAGGGTCGTCCGCCCGCCGAGGCCCGCTTCACGGCCTGCTTCGCGCTCGCCGGCGCCGCGCTCCTGCTGATCGCCGTGCTCGCCGGTCCGGGCATGACCCCGGCCCCCGTGGACCGGCAGCGTGCGACGCCGCGAGATCCATGAGCGCGCCGAGCCCGGAACGGCCCTCGTGGACGTCACACCGGCTCGACCCACTTCCCCACAATCCGGCGGCACACGATGCCCGCCCACACCGAAAGGTGCACGACATGGCAACCATCCTGATCACCGGCGCCTCCGACGGCCTCGGCCGGGCCCTCGCGGAGGATCTGGCCGACGACGGCAGGCACACCCTGCTGCTGCACGGCCGCGACGACGTCCGACTCGCGGAGGTCGCCGCGAGCACCGGCGGCCGGCCCTACCGGGCCGACTTCTCCTCGCTGGCCGAAGTCCGCCGTCTGGCCGACGAGGTCGCCGCGGCGCACGACAGACTCGACGTGCTCGTCAACAACGCGGGCGTCGGCTTCCACGCCGAGGGGACCCGGCGGCAGACCTCCCAGGACGGCCACGAGATGCGCCTGGCCGTCAACTACCTGGCGCCGGTCGTGCTGACCCGGGCGCTGCTGCCGCTGCTGCGCCGGGCGGCGCCCTCCCGCATCGTCAACATCGCCTCCACGGGTCAGCAGCCGGTGGACCTCGACGATCCCCAACTCACCCACGACTACACCGACGTGGCCGCCTACTGCCGTTCCAAGCTGGCCCTGATCTGCCACAGTCTGGACCTCGCCCAGGAACTGTCCGGCAGCGGCATCACCGTCAACAGCCTGCATCCCGCGACGTTCATGCCGACCACCATGTCCCGGCACACCGGCATGGACTTCGTCGACTCACTGGAGCAAGGGGTGGCCGCGACCCGGCGTCTGGTCGACGACCCCGACCTGGCCGGGGTGACCGGGCGGTACTTCGACGGCCGTCAGGAGAGTGCGGCGGCGGCCGAAGCCCACGACGTCGGCTACCGGCGCCGACTGGCCACCCTCACCGACTCCCTGCTCACGAATCCCCATGCATAGACCACTCAACGCGGGGCACTTGCGAACTGCTCGGAGTCGCGCAACCGCGTGAGGTACCGCTCGTAGCCGGTTCCTCACGCGAGTGCCGTCCCGCTCGCGAGCTCCACCTTGGGAACTGAGAGAGAGGACTCGCCGTGATCCTGCCTGCCGAGAAGGAACTGCGTGCAGCGCTGGCTCGACTCGCTCGGGCGCGTATCCAACACGACGTCCTCCCCACCGGTCCCACGAGCCGCGCTCTGGAGGACGCCTCGTACACGCTCTGCGTGATGACCGGCGTGCGCACCGTCGAGCAGGCCGTGCTCGCGGCGGACGCCCTCCTACGGCAGTACCGCGCCGACCAGACGACCACGCAGGACGACGAGACACTGGCCGCCTAGTACTGCAACGGTCTCCAATCGTCCGCCCCCGCCTGCACGGCACCGACCGAGCGTCGTTCTTCCCCTACTGGGCACGCCTGGAAGCCGAGATCCGCGACGCCATGACGGGCGACACCCGCACCGTCCGTGTTCGGGTGCTGCCCAGTATCGCCTTCAATCAGTAAGGGCTAGGCGTCCAGGACAGCCCGCGGGCTCCCGTCCGCAGGTCGAAGTTCGAGGTGGTGGACGGTCTTCCCGGGTTCGCCCATCGTGGGGCGCAGCCGCAGGTGCAGTCGGGCGGTGGTACCGGCCCGTGTGACGAGACGGAAGGTGATCCGGCCGTCGGTGCCGGACGTGCAGTCGGCGCGCGGCCGGGCGCCCGGTGCCGTCTCGCGCTTCGCGCTCATCCCAGTCTCCTCCGTACTCTCCGTAGCGCGCTGGAGGCCATGGCGTACGCGGCGTCCCGAGCGGCGAATCCTCCGCTGACCAGTGCGTGTTGCACTCGGCCGCCGTTCGTCGGAACCGGAGCTTCGCCCGCACGGGCCGACCTCGCGGCGTCGATCAACCGCTCGACCCGCTCCACGACGGGGCCGGGCGCATAGCGCCGCGCGTTCTCCTGCGCCGCGCGGCCCATCAGCCGGCGTCGTTCGTCGTCACGTACGAGTTCCAGCAACGCGGCGCCCAGCGCGTCGCGGTCCCCCACCGGCACGAGCCGGCCGTCGACACCGTCCTCGATGATCTCCGCGGGCCCGTGCGGGCAGTCGGTGCTCACCACGGGCAGCCCGCAGCGCATGGCCTCCACGATGGTCATGCCGAAGGGCTCGAAGTCGGCGGCGGTCGCGGCGATCGAGCCCTTGACCCACTCGCCCTCCATCGGCGCCGCGACTCCCATGAGGAAGACGTTGTCGTGCAGGCCCAGACGTCCGACAAGGTCCCGCAGTCGGCCGTGTTCCTCGCCCTTGCCGTAGATGCGCAGCCGCCAGTCCGGGTGCTCGGCGGCGACCAGGGCGAACGCCTCGATGAGCAGGTCGTACCGCTTCACCCGGACCAGCCTGCCGGCCGCGACCACGACCTTCGCGGTGCCGTCCGCCGCGGGCAACACAGGGTCGGGCACGCTGTTGGGGAGCGCCTCCACGCGCACTCCGGGTAGCCGCATCTTGCGCCGGTAGGCGGCGGCGTCGGCTTCAGTGACCGTGGTGAGCGCGTCAAGTCGTCGATAGGCCCGGCGCAGCACCGTGCGCAGGTGGGGCGAGTGGTGGTCGAGGGTCAGATGCTCTTGCCCGATGCGTAGGGCCCGCTCTGGTGCCTGACGTGCGAGGTGCACGTTGAGGCCGGGCCGGGTGCCGATGAGCACGTCGGCATCCGTCTCCGCGAGGTAGGCACCGATCCGCCGGTCCGTTAGTTCGCTGTACTGCCCGTGGCGGTACTCAGCGGCGGGGAAGACCCGCGCCGGCCTGAGGTGCAGGGCAGCTTTCCTTTCGTGCCGCAGATCCACGAGCGGCTTCAACGACACTCTTGGGTCGAGGGCGAAGTTCGGGTGCTCCAGGTGCCGCATGGCGGAGACGATCTCCACCTCGTGCCGGGCGGCCAGGGCCTGGGCCAGGTTGAAGGTGGTGGTGATCGTGCCTCCGATCCCATAGGCGTTGTGAAGCAGGAAGGAGATCTTCATGGCGGACTAGACCTTCTGGCATGCCGATCGGTTGCCTTTTGTTACCTCTCTGTTGTCCTGACGTTCAAAGTGCCGCCAAGTGCCGCCACTCGTCCCCGGATGGCTGGCCGAAGACATCGACGACGGCGTCGCCCTGCTGACCGAGCTCCGTCGGTGGCTCAGGAGCAACCGCCTCGACACGGCGCAGGGCCCCTGAATGTGGAGGGTGGTTTCGAGGGGATCCGCCGGGACCTCAGCGTGCTCTACATCGACGTGCCACTCGTCGCGGCGGGCGGCGCCGTGGTGCCGTTCGCCGCATGGATGCTCGCGCTACCACGGGACATGAATTCGGTTACTGAGCGGGCGGTGCATGGCGGGGAGCGCCCCTCGTCCGTGACCCGGAACGTCCGTTTGCGACCCGTGCGCGCTGCGCTGATCGTGAAGATACGTGGAGGTTTCTCCTCCTCCCCCACGGAAGGAGCGCTTCATGACGAGCAACGATCTTGGCTCTCTGATCGGCGGCCTGCTGGGCGGCGGCCAGGGAGGCAGCGGCAAGGGCGGGAACATCCTCGGCGCGCTGCTGGGGGCGCTGACGAGCGGCGGCGCCGGGGGCGCGAAGGCGGCCGGGAGCAGTGACAATCCGCTGGCCGGCCTCCTGGAGATGCTGGCGAGGAGCGGCCTGGCGGACCAGGCTCAGTCCTGGGTCGGCACGGGCGGCAACCAGACCGTCACCGGCTCTCAGGTCGCCAAGGCCCTGCCCGACGAGACGCTGCACCATGTTGCCGCGCGAGCGGGAGTCTCTCCGGAGCGGGCCGCCGACGAGATCGCGCAAACGCTTCCCTCGACCGTCGACAAGCTCTCCCCCAACGGTCAGCTGCCGACGGGTTCGCTGGAGGACATCATCAAACAGCAGCGACTCTGACCCGCACAGGGCTCGTGAGCCCGGCCGCGTCGAGGCCGCCGGCACCGCTGCCGGCGGCCTCGACGGGTTCAGCGAATCCGCCTGCCCATCACCCTTGGCACAGAGGTCAGGATCGGTGGTGGGCGGTGATCTGCCGGTACTCGTCAGCCGTCGGCTTGGGGATCTGCGTACCCGGACCGTAGAGGGCTCGGCTGAGCCGGGCCCGCAGCCGCGCGGACACGGACTGCCTGCGGGCCGCGCCGGGGCCGTCCCCGGCGGAGCGGGCCGTCAGCGGTGCGTACTGTTCATGTGCCGTCAGGGTGTACAGCTCCGCCCGACCGAGCGGTTGGTGCACCTCGACGAACTCCCCGTGCGGCAGCCGGCGGATCCTCCCGGTCTCCCTCCCGTGCAGCACCTTGTCACGGTCGCGACGCTGGAGGCCGAGAGCCCACCGCTTCGCCACCACGTACGCGAGCGGCGGAGCCACCAGGAGGCCTATGCGGACGGCCCATGTCACCGCGTTCACCGACACGTTCAGTTTAAGGGCGATCACGTCGTTGGCGGCGCCGAGCAGGGCCACCCCGTACGCGGTCAGCCACGCCGCACCGAAGCCGGTACGCACCGGCCTGTTGCGTGGCCTGTCGAGGAGATGGTGTTCGCGCTCGTCACCGGTCGCCCAGGACTCGATGAAGGGGTAGACGCCAAGGGCCAGGAAGAGCCCGGCACTTGCCAGCAACGGGATCAGGTTGTCGAGGGCCAGCGTGTGGCCCCAGGCGTCGATCTCCCAGCCGGGCATGACGCGCAGCAGACCGTCGGCGACGCCCATGTACCAGTCGGGCTGCGACCCCGCCGAGACCTGGTCCGCGCGGTAAGGGCCGTACCGCCAGATGGGGTTGATCTGTGCGATCGCCGCGATGGTGAAGATCATCGAGGTGACCAGGAAGAAGTAGCCCGCCGATTTGGCCGCGTACACGCGAAGGGGCAGACCGACGACATTCCGCTCGGTCCGGCCGGGTCCGGGGTACTGCGCGCTGCCCTGCCGCAGGGACAGGGCGATCTGTACGGCGATCAGGACGACCATCACCGCGGGTATGAGAAGGACGTGGATCGTGTTGAAGCGCCCTATCACGTCGTCGCCGGGGAAGCTTCCGCCGAACAGGAACATCGACAGGTAGGTGCCGACCACGGGTATCGAAAGGAGCGTTCCGTTCACGACCGCCAGTCCGGTTCCGGACAGCAGATCGTCCGGCAGGTCGTATCCCGTGAGTCCGCCGAACATCCCGAGGACCAGCAGCAGCAGGGCGATGACCCAACTGATCTCCCGTGGCATCCGGTAGGCGCCGGTGAAGAAGATCCGCATCACGTGGGTGAGCATGGCGGCGACGAAGACGAGCGCCGCCCAGTGATGGGCCTGCCTGATCAGGAGACCACCGCGGACGTCGAAGGAGATGTGCATCGTCGAGTTGAAGGCCTCCGACACGATCTGCCCCCGCAGCGGCGCGTAACTGCCGTCGTACACCACGGGTGCCGAGGACGGGTGGAAGTAGAAGGTCAGGTAGATGCCTGTCACCACGAGGATCACGAAGCTGTAGAGACAGATCTGCGCCAGCAGGAGGGACCAGTGGTCCGGGAAGACCCGGCGCATCAACGTCTTCTTCAGTTCGCCGGTCCCGAGGCGGAGGTCGAACCACCGGGAGACCTTGCTCCCCGCCCCACCCGTCCGCGCACCGGTCTCCGTGCTCGCGTTTCCCATACGTCACCACGCAACTTTCACCAGTGGAGGCACCGCGCACCGACGCCGCAGGGGTCCGATGTGCCGTTCCCGTCACCTTTATGACCAGACAGCCCGCTTGTTTGTGACATGCGCCGGCTTCGGTATCACGGACAGAGGTCGGGAAAACCGCGGATCTGCGGGGCGGACGGAGGGGGGAGCGCCGGGTTCAGCGCGTCGAACCGAGGACCACGGCGACGACCAGTCCCATGATCAGGGTGATCACGATCATCGAGGTCCGGGTCCCCCGCAGCCATCGTCCGAAGTGCTGGTCATGTCGTTCCTGCGCCGTTTCGAGGGCGTCGGTGATGTGTCCCGTGACCATGCGGGCGATGTAACGCTGCTCTTCGAGATACCACCGCTCGATACGGACCTTCTGCTCCCCCGTGAGTTCCGGCACGTAGGCGAGGAAGGCCGCCACGCGCCTCCTCGCGGCGGCCAGGTGGGCCTGCCGGTACAGGTAGTGCTCGATGTCGTTCAAGCCGCGTGCGGCCTCCTCATGCGCGTTCATGCTGTGCTCCAAGAAGGGAATGGGAGGGTGAGCGACCCGCCGTGGCACTCACGCCGGCACCTGGTCGCTCCTGCGCCCCTCGTCGGGGCGTTGCGGATCACCACCGCTGACGAAGGCGTCCCGCGGGTGCTGGACGGAGGCCAGGGAGACGAGGTCCCTGCCGAACAGGGCGGCCGTGAGCCACACGCTGAACACACGGACCTTGCGCTCCCAGGTCGGCACGGCCAGGACGTGGTAGCCGCGGTGCATCAGCCACGCGGGAAGGCCCTTGATGACGATGCTCTTGTACTGGAAGATTCCCCGCCCGAGGCCGAGCGTCGCCACGACCCCCAGGCTCCGGTGGCGGTACTGACGGACCTTGCCTCCGTGCAGGGTCGCCGCGATGTTCTTCGCCAGCAGCTTGCCCTGCCGTACGGCGTGCTGGGCGTTCGGCACCGTGTGGGCGCCCGGCACGGGCGACGCCAGGTCCGGGACGGCGGCGTCGTCGCCCGCCGCCCAGACGTCCGGCACCGGGTCGTTGTCGGTGCCGACGCGCAGATCGGGGCGGACCACGAGCAGGCCGCGCTGGTCGACGGGCAGGTCCGTGTGGTTGAGCACGACCGGGTTCGAGGCGTTGCCCGCGGTCCAGACGACCAGCGCGGAGTCGAACTCCTCGCCGCTGGAGAGCACGACGTGTCCGTCCACGGCCGACAGCAGCTGCGTGTTGAGGTGCACGTGGGCGCCTCGCCGTTCCAGGGAGCTGACCACCCAGGCGCCGGGCCCGGCCGTCACCTCGGGCAGGATGCGGTCACGGGCCTCGACGAGGTGGAAGGACAGTTCGCCGAAGCTCAGTTCCGGATAGGACTTGAGCATGGCGGTCGCGAGGGACAGCAGCTCGCCGAAGCCTTCGACACCGGAGAATCCGCCGCCGACGAACGTCACGGTGAGCAGTTTCCGGCGCTCCGCTCCGGGCGGCAGCGACGCCGCCCGGTCGAAGGCGGTCAGCAACTGGTCACGGACGGCCACCGCCTCTTCCACGTGCTTCAGGCCGATCGCCTGCTGGGCGAGTCCCGGTATCGGGAAGGTGCGGGTGACCGCGCCCGCGGTGACCACCAGGGTGTCGTATCCGAGGCTGTACTCGGGTCCGCTCGCCGGCCGGACGACGACCGTTCGCTCCGCGTGGCGGATCCGCGTGACGCTGCCCGCGATGATCCGGGTGCCGGACAGGTGTCGCCGCAACGACACCGCGGCGTGGCGGGCCTCCACCGATCCCGCGGTCACCTCCGGCAGGAACGGCTGGTAGGTCATGTAGGGGCGGGGATCCACGATCGTCACCCGCGCTTCGCCCTTGTGCAGCAGCTTTTCCAGGCCCCAGGCCGTGTAGAAGCCCGCGTAGCCCCCACCGACGATCAGAATCTCACGCATGATTCCCTCTGTTGGTTGTCTCACCAGGGAGACAAGACGGGGCGCGGGCGTGTGACAGGCGCTGCCGCATCCGGCCCGAGGAGGGGTGCGTCAGAAGTCGAGATCCAGGTAGTCGATGTCGTTGATGGCGACGTCGGAGAGGCCGAGCGCCCGGCTGCCGCCGTCCTGGAAATACACGTCCTTGAGTCCGTCGGCGATGATCTGCCGCATCTGCTGGTCGTCGGCTCCGGCGTCACGGGCGTCGAACAGGCGGCGGGCGTGCTCCGGGGGAAGGTGCACGGTGAGGCGGCGGAAACGGCCGTCGTCAGTGGTGCCGACCGGTGCGGTGTAGCCGAAGCGGGCCCGCGTCTCCACCGTGATGCCGCCCGTGCGCGCGGCCTGGCGCTGCCGCCGCCTGCGGACGCCGGGCTGCCAGCGGCGCCGGACCGCGTCGTCGATCCTCGCGGCGACGTCGGCGCGCGCGTGCTTGCGGGCGCCGCGCCGGTAGCGGTTGACGGAGTCGGCGGTGACCCCGATCTCCTGGGCGACGGCTTTGGCACTGCCCAACTGCTTGAGCAGGTAGCCGATCTTGCCCTTGAGCGTCTTCGGCGGCTCCCGGGTGAACGACTCCCGCCCGGCCCGCTCGATCGCTTCCTCGATCTCGCCTGCCACGGTCAGCTCCCCTCAGGGGTGAAGTGCCGGCCGCGCGCGTCGGCAGGGTTGGATGCCGGCTCCCACTCCGCCGCCTCCAAGGGCAGTACGTCCGCGCACACGGGTCTACTCGCCTTCGTCCAGGACGGCGTCGCCGCCCTTGATGTGCCGTGCGGGGTTGAGCCCCTTCTCCATCAGGTCCACCGCCCACAGCATCGGCTGGGCGCCCTCCAGCTTCGCCAGACCCGGCGTGGGCCCGAGACGGAAGGCGCCGGGCTGGGGCTTCCCGCTGGCCGCGTACGGCAGGAAGTCGAGGGGGCCGGCGCCGGGGCTCGGGTAGACGACGCAGTCGGACAGCACGGCCAGGGGGAACAGCCCCGTCATCCTGGCCATGTTGGTGAGCTTGCGGTGCATGTTGACCCGGGCCTTGCTGATGACGGCGGCGCGGATGTCGGGGCGCCACGTCGGCCGTTCCAGGGCCGGCCACCGCTCGCCCTGCTTGTAGTGCCTGCCCTGAGGGCGCTCGCGCAGCTTGCCGACGCCGCCCTTGACCGTCGCCTTGATCGCGGTGAGTACGGCGAACAGGGCCGCGTCGGTGTGCTTGTGCCGTTCCATCGCGGCGAGGAACTCCGCGTCCGTGAGGTCCCGGGTGACGCCGAGGTCGGCGAGGGTGTCGACGTACGCGTTCTTGAGGCGGTCGTGCCACGGGTCCAGGTAGGCGCCGGTCTCACGGCGCAGGTACGCCTCGATCGGTGCCACGTTGTGACCGAGCTCCTGGGCGTAGGCGACGGTGTGCGTCTGGTACCAGGCCGGGCCGGTCGGGCGGGTGCCGTCCGGTGTGAACGGCGAGGGCAGGCGTGGGTCCAGCTCGATGTGCGAGAGGTCGACCAGCCAGGAGCCGGGGATCTTCGGGTTGAACCTCGGGGCGTGGAAGTGGTCCGGCGCGGACAGGCCGACGACCAGGCGGGCCGCGGCGGCGAGGAACGCCGTGTTGAGGTCCAGGCCGACCGCGTACGGCAGCAGGCACTCCTCGTCCGTGAGCCGGTCCACCGGCCGCACCCACTGGTAGGCCTCCTCGTCGAGGAATCCGCCGCTCCAGCCGCTGCCGACGACGACGGGGTGCTCCGGAGTGGCCTCCGGCGGCGCCGGGTCCATGGGCTGCGTGCCCAGCGAGCCGGGGTGGTGACCGGGCACCCAGTTGCCGGTGGCCTCGTCCCGCTCGGCGCGGGTGGGCGGGCGCAGCGCCGTCATCAGTTCCAGCCCGGAAACGGCCGTGGAGCCACGGGGGGTGATCACCCGCCGGGCGTAGACGCCGAGGACGCGGGCGATGTCGGCCGGTTCCATGGCGGCGACGCCGGGCCAGGACCGCTCGTCTAGGGCGTCCCAGGACAGGATCGCCAGCTGCACGCACTGCCGCTCGTGTCCCTGCACCTTGCGGTAGATCCGCGCCCATGGGCCGAACCCGCGCTGCGTCAGCCGCCACTTGGCCCCGGCCACCTGCTTCACGACCGGGTGGTCGGCGGGCAACCGCAGGGAACGGCGCTGCTCGTGGCCCTCCAGGCGCTCGGGCAGTCCGAGCTTCACGGCTGCCGCGCCGGTGAGCACGACGAGCGGGTCGCTGTCCTTGCCGTAGCGGTGGAGTCTGGCGGCACCGAGGCCGGACTCGCGCAGCGTCCACTCCACCAGCTCCGGGACCGTGGTCGCCGGGCAGTCGAGCACGATGCCGTCGACGCACCAGGCGGAGCCGTCGCCGTCCAGGACGGCGAGTGGACCGTGCGGGAACCGCGGGTCGACGGCGGGTTTCGCCGCGCCGTGCGCGGCCGTACGGCGCGCGGACGCGGCCGGGCGCGCGGCCGGACGGGCGGCGGGCACGGGTGGGGCCTCCGCGACGGGGTGGGGGGCAGGCCCGGCTGGGGCCTCCGCGACCGGACGGGAGGCCGGCGCGTGCGGGGTCCGCACGGCAGGGGCCTCCGCGGGGGTGGCGCTCTCCTGCCCGGGCACGGCCACGCCCGCCCCCGTACCCGACGGGTGGGGCGGCGTGTTGGCACCCGGAGAGGTCGCGGCGGGGGCGCCGTGCGCGGGATACTTCGCCGCCCAGCCGCGCAGCAGCCGCTGGTACGCCTCCAGTCGGGGCGGGCGGGGCTCGGAGCGGCCGTTCTCCCAGTTCTTGACGCTCTGTGTGGTGCTGCGCAGTGCCGCCGCCAGGCGGGCCTGGGTGATGCCGGCCGCCTCACGCAGCCGGGCCCGTTCCGCCGGGGACGGCAGCTGGGGTTCCTCCTCCAGCAGGGCGTCCACGTTGGCGAACAGCTCTTCCTCGGTGGCCATGAGCGTCTACCTCCCGCCCTTACCCTAGCAGTGATTAACCTCCGATTTACCCTTGGGATTAACTTACTTGGGGGACTCTGCTACCTTGACAGCGCGCCACGCCGGACCACCGTACGTGCGGCGTGCACACCGGCACCGTCCAAGGAGATCCGCGTTGCCCGACCGCCGCACCGTCCTGTTCGTGACCGACCTCTCCTACCAGGCCCGGGGACGGCGCTACAGCGACGAGGACATCTGGCTGACCTCCCGGCTGCGCGAGGACTTCGACGTCGCACTGTGCCATCCCCTGGACGCCGCCGCGCTGATGGACACGTTCGACGTGGTCGTGGTCCGCAACAGCGGTCCCGTGCTGCACTACCAGGAGGAGTACGACGCCTTCCGTGCACGGGCCACGACCCGCGGCACCCGGGTGTACAACCCCCTGACCGGCCGTGGCGACATGGCCGGCAAGCAGTACCTGCTGGACCTGACCGCCGCCGGACACCCGGTCATCCCCACCGTCGACCGGCGCGAGCACCTGCACCTGCTGCCGGAGGCCGACCAGTACGCGGTCAAGCCCAAGGCCGGCGCGGACTCCATAGGCCTGGCGTTCCTGTCCCGGGAGGAACTCGGCGGTCTCGTCCACGGCGACATCCTGGTCCAGCCGCGCATCGACTTCCGTTACGAAGTGTCCTTCTACTTCGTCGACGACGCGTTCCAGTACGCCCTGCACGCCCCCGATCCGGGGCGGCGCTGGGAGCTCGAGCACTACGAGGCGACCGACGCCGACCTCGCCTTCGCCCGGCGCTTCATCGACTGGAACACCCTCGACCACGGCATCCAGCGGGTCGACGCCTGCCGTACCCAGGAGGGCGAACTGCTCCTGGTCGAGCTGGAGGACCTCAACCCCTACCTGTCCCTGGGCCTGGTCACCGACGAGGCGCGGGACTCCTTCGTGGCGCACATGACGGCATCCCTGCACCGGTTCCTGGCCGCCGGTCCCGCCATGTGACACGGCGCGCGAGCCTGGAGAGCGATCCGTCGAGCGCCATGAGGCTGGAGAGTGCAGCGATGTCCGAGTTTCGGCTGCGGGACCACCAGATCGAAGCGGTCGCCGCCATCGTGCGGGGCCTCGACGTGCCGTCCGGCGGGATCCCCGCGAACGGTCTGCGCGGTCAGGTGCACGCGGCCTGCGGGACCGGCAAGACCCTGATGGCCGCCGCGGCGGCCGGGCGACTCGTGCCGCGCGGCCGCGTCCTCGTGCTGGTGCCGACGCTGGACCTGCTGGCCCAGACGGTGAAGGCGTGGCACCAGGCCGGTCACAAGGGGCCTGCGGTCGCGGTGTGTTCGCTCCGGGACGACCCGGAGCTGTGGAACCTCAAGGTCCGCTGCACCACCAATCCGGTCCAACTGGCCCTGTGGCACGGTCAGGGTCCCGTCACCCTCTACGCCACCTACGCGTCGCTGCCGGTCCTGGCCGAGGCCTTCGAGGGCGCTTACGGCCAACGGCTCGCCCCCGTGGACCTCGCGGTCGTCGACGAGGCCCACCGGACCAGCGGTTCCCTGGGCAAGGCCTGGGCCGACGTCCACGACCAGCGGGTCGTCCCCGCCGCGCGCCGGCTCTACCTGACGGCCACACCCCGGATCTGGCAGGAGCGGGCACCCCACTGGCAGGTCGCCGAGGGCGTCCGCGACGCGCTGCCCGAGGAGTTGGCGGCCTCGATGGACGACGAGGCCGTCTTCGGCCCCGTCCTGTACAAGCTCTCCCTCGCCTCGGCCGTCTCGCGCGGTCTGCTCGCCCGCTACCAGATCATCGTGATGGAACTGACCGACCCCGTCGTCACGCCGGAACGGCTGATGGGTGAGGAACGGCGCGGT
This sequence comes from Streptomyces sp. NPDC107562, assembly GCF_055657325.1. NCBI lineage: Bacteria > Bacillati > Actinomycetota > Actinomycetes > Kitasatosporales > Streptomycetaceae > Streptomyces > Streptomyces sp. NPDC107562. The sequence continues at coordinate 38,666 of NZ_JBVKBE010000005.1, forward strand.
GAGGAGGTACGAGGGCAGCGGCTGGGCACGCTGCAGGCCGCGTTGCTGCGCACCATGGCCGAGCACGACCTGAGCACGTGCATCACCTTCCACCACCGCACGATGGAGGCGCAGGCCTACGCCGAAGGCCTCGGCCGCGTCGCCGCGAAGCTGCACGCCGACCGGCCCGAGGCCTACCCGGCGAAGATCTGGGCGGACTGGCTGTACGGCGAACACGCCGCCGAGCGCCGCAGCGAGGTCCTCGCCGGCTTCGCCACCACCGCCGAACGCGCCGTCCTGTCCAACTGCCGGATCCTCGGTGAGGGCGTCGACATCCGCGCCGTCGACAGCGTCGCCCTGCTCGACCCCAAGGGCGCCCCGCACGACATCGTGCAGGCCATCGGCCGGGCCCTGCGCCAGAAGCCGGGCCAGGGCAAGCTCGCCTCGCTCATCGTCCCCGTCTTCCTGCCGCGCGGGGAGCGGCCGCAGGACATGTTCACCTCCGCCTCCTACCGGCCCCTGGTGAAGGTGCTCGCAGGGCTGCGCGCACACGACGAGGAGGCCGTCGAACTGCTCGCCGTCCCGCAGGAGCCGCAGAAGGACGCCGCACAGCCCTCCGTGTTCATCGGCTCCGCCCCGGGAGAGGGCGAAGCGGAGTCCCGGCTGCTGCTGCGGTTCGCCGCGCCCCGCGACCCGGTCATGGTGGCCCGGTGGGTGTCGTTCAACGTCATCGACACCGAGAGGCAGGACTGGGCACGCGGCTGGTCGGCGCTGAAGCGGTACGCCGAACGCGAGGGCCACGCCCGCGTCCCCTACGGGCACAAGGAGGGGGCCTACCCGCTCGGGCAGTGGATCGCCGAGCAGCGCCGCGCCCACGGGGCCGGGCAGATGACCGGACGGCGCGCCGCCCGCCTGGAGGAGTTCGGCATGGTCTGGTCCCTGCCCGACGAACGGTTCCAGGAGAACCTGGCAGCCGCCCAGGCGTACTACGACGCACACGGGACCCTGTGCGCGCCGAGGTCGGCGACGGCGCTGGACCGGCCCGTGGGGCAGTGGCTGTCCAACCTGCGCCGCCCCGGCGCCCTCGACGGACGGCCGCAGTGGGCGCGGGCGCTGGCCGAGATCGACGAGCACTGGAACCCGGCGTGGCCGCCCGACTGGCAACGCCACTACGCGGCCGCCCGCGAGCTCCTGCGCGACGAGCAGAGCCTGCCTGAGGTGCTGCCCGGTGTCACCGTGCACGGCATGGACATCGGACGGTGGCTGCACAAGAACCGCCGGCACAGCGTCTGGCAGACCCTCACGGACGCACAGCGCGCGCTCCTGGAGCGGCTCGGCGTCACGCCGTCGTCACCGGAACCTGACGCACCCGCCCCTGCCCGCACGCCAGCCCCGAGTGCCTTCCAACGGGGCGTCGCCGCCCTGGCGCAGTACAAGGCCCGCACCGGAGCGGTGGGCCCCGTCAGCCGCTCCCACGTCGAGATCCTGCCGGACGGAACCCAGGTGAAGCTCGGCGTGTGGCTCTCCAACACCAGGAGCAGACGCGCCAAGCTCACCGGCGACCAACTCCGGCGACTGGCCGCCCTCGGGCTCGACTGGGGGCCGGCCTGTACTGATGCCCCAGCATCGAATGACCGTGAGCGGAGGGTTCAATGAGTCGCCGGATAACCCAGGGTGCCCTGGCCGTTGGTTCGATCGGCATCCTGATCAACGTCGTGGATGCCATCCAGTCGGGCCGCCTCGCACCGCACGACGCCTTTGCCGCGTCGGTCGCACTCGGCGCGGCCGCCGAGTTGTTCAAGGGCAGCCGACCCAGGCTGTCGCGGACGCTGTGGGCCACGGCGTCCGCGCTGCTCGTGCTCGGCGGGTCCGTCGCGGGCTACGGAGCGTGGAGCTCGCTGCTCAAGGGCGCAAGCTACGACTGGCTCGACCTCGTCATCGGGGTACTGGTCGTGCTCTACGTCGTCGCCGGCGCGGCCACGTCGGCGGCACGCCGGTCCCGCCGAGCGTCGACGCTCCGTGACGACGGCGACCTGGTCCGCCCGTAGCGGACGGACCGAACCGCGCGCTCCCGCGACCGTGGGTCAGGGGGTGACGAGGACCTTGCTGAGCAGCGGGAGGTGGTCCGAGGCGGTCGGGTCGTTCTGGACCACGCGGGTGAGCAGCGGCGTCACCTTGCGGGTCGTGTAGATGAGGTCGATCCGCTCGGTGGGGGCCTCGGCCGGATAGGTCGCACCGTCGCCGCGGCCGTGGAAGGACGTGGCCCACGCGTCGGTGTACGCCTTCTGCAAGGGCTGCGACTCCGGGGCGGCGGGGAGGGCGTTGAAGTCGCCCACGAGGATTCCGGGCTTCTTCGTGCCGATCAGGTCCACGACCTGTGCCGTCTGCTCCAGGCGGTCGGTCTGCGAGCTGGCGGCCAGGTGGGTGTTGTAGAACTCCACCTTCCTGCCGTGGACGTCGAGGGTGGCGTGCAGCAGACCTCGCTGTTCCTGACCGGGGGACTTGTACAGCCACGTGTTGTCGGAGGCGGTGATCGGGTAGCGCGACAGGATCGCGGTGCCGTACTGCACGCGGTGACCGCCCTCCACCGGCGGGGCGTTGTCGATGTTGGCGCCGAAGACCACGTGGTACCCGAGCAGCGCCGCGAGCTCGGCGGGCTGGTCCGCCCAGTCGCTGCGCGCGGAGTAGTGGTTGTCGACCTCCTGAAGTCCCACCACGTCGGCGCCGCTCTCACGGACGACGTCCGCGATGCGCCGGAGGTCGAGGACGTCGTCGGTGCCCTGAGCGTGGTGGATGTTGAACGTCATGACGTCCAGCACGCGGGGTCCGGAGAACCGCTCGGCGGGGCCCTCCTCGTCCGCCGAGGCCTGGGCGACGGATCCGACGGCGGCGAGCGTGACGACCGTCGCGAGGACGGGCAGGGTGCGGCGGAACATGAGGACCTCCTGGCTCGGGTGCGCAACGGGCCCGATCATGGCCGCGCCCTCTGACCTGCCCCTGGCCGCGACGTGAAGACGAGAAACCCTGCCGGCTACGACAGGGCGTCGGGAACGCCGCACCTCCCCTGTCCCACTCCCCGTCGGACAGCGCCCAAGTCAGCGAGCTGCCGCGGCCTTTCCGGCGCAGCTCAGCCCTTTGCCGCGATGGCTGCTTCGGCTGATGACGGTGAGTCCCTCGCGGCGTGTGCCACCGTCGAAGTGAATCATCTCCGGAGACGCGACTCCGATCTTGCTCGTGGGGTCGAACGCCAGGTAGAGGCCGACCGGCAGGAACATCAGGGACGCGGCGATCGCCAGGAGCACGAACAGGGGCTCCTCGCTGGGGTTGTCGCCGGCGAGGCCGACGATCCACAGCGCTGCCGTCGACCCCACGATGAGCGCGGACGCGGTCAACGAACGCGTTATCGGCCCCCGCCGCAGGCGCCGGGTCGTCTCCAGATCCTGGATGACGAACACGCCCTCGCGTCCGCACTGCCCGCACTCCACCGTCGCCCGCGACTCACCGCGCTCAGGGCGCCGCACCACGGACGAGGTCTCCCGCGACCTGGTCCGGATCAGCCCGGGTTCCTGCTCCAGTTCCATCAGGTGCACCATCGTGAGCTTGATCCGCTCAGGCACGGTCCACGACACGAGCCCTCCCCTTCCTGCCCCCGGAAGCGCCAATCTAGCTCGGCCACACCTCACTCAACAGCCCCTGGAACAAGGCGACTTGCTCAAGAAGCCGGGTCCCTGTCCGTGGCCGTGAACGCCGCGGGGCCCAGGGTGAGAACGCCGTCGGAAAGCGGTGTGCACCGCACGCCGCCCTTGCCTCGCAGCGCGCGCTGGGCACCGGCTCCGATGGTGGTCTCCATCCAGGCACAGGGCCTGGCCGCACTGTTGACCGCCAGCAGGACCGGCCCGTCACCACTGTCCAAGCTGACCGTGGACCCGACATACGCGTCGATGTCCACCCCTTTCAGGAGGACGTTCCGACGCGTCTGCCGAAGGTCGATCGCCGCGTTGATGTGCACCGGAAGATTCTCCACCGCCATGAGAGTGATGGCGGCGCGGCGGTGGGCCGGATGAGCGAAGTACCGGTCGCCGACGATCCCCAGATTCCGTCGTACCTCGACCCTGTCGACGAGTTCCTCCTCCTGCGCCGGAGCCGGGCCGTCGGCGGGGCGTCCCATGAAGCGATGGGTCGGCGACAACAGGAGCTGCATCACTTCCACCGTGGTCATGAAGTGCACTCTACGACGGCGAAAACCGGCGATCGCGTCAGTTGTGGACCATCTGTCGCGCCATGTCCGGCCCTGGCGGCTGGGGAGCGGTTCGCCCGGCCGTTTGTCACCAGGAAATCCGGTCACGGGCGATGACTTTGCCGTCTGACACGAGTCTCCCCCTACCAGGCACGACCCTTGACAGGAGAACCTTCCTCATGACTGATCGCGAAGTGACAGCAGCCGGCAGCCGCAGGGACGGCGTGTGGCCCTTGATCCACGCCGAGCGCGCGGCGCTGGCGGCCGATCTCTCGGAGCTGACGGACGAGGGCTGGACGACGCCCTCGCTGTGCACGGGCTTGACGGTGCGTGAGGTGCTGGCGCACCTCACCGCCGGCGCGAGCCTCAATGCCGTGCGCTGGATGGCGGGGGTGATCCGCAGCAGGTTCGACTTCGACAAGCAGGTGGCCATGCGGCTGGCCGAGCAGTTGGGCTCCACTCCGGCCGAGACCCTCGCGCGGTTCCGGCAGGTCGTCCCGAGCACCACCAAGCCGCCCCTGCCCGCGATCGCGATGCTGGGCGAGACGCTCGTGCACGGAGAGGACATCCGCCGACCGCTGGGCATCCGTCATGACTGTCCGGTCGAGGTCGTCACACAGGTGGCGGAGTACTACCAGGGCTCGGACCTCGTGGTGCTCGCCAAGGGACGCATCGGCGGACTGCGGCTCGTCGCCGACGACGGCCCGTTCGCGACCGGTTCCGGGCCACTCGTGTCCGGGCCCACCTTGGCCCTCGTCATGGCCACGACCGGACGGGCGACCTACTGCGACGACCTCGTGGGCGACGGTGTGGAACTCCTCCGCGGTCGCTGCGGGACGGCGTGACCCGACGCCGACCCGTCAGCCGGACTCCGGGTGCGGGCCGGCTGGGAGGTGCACGGTGAACACCGCGCCCACGCCGGGGGTGCTCTCGGCACTCACTGTCCCGCCATGGGCCTCGACGAACTGACGGACGATGGCTAGGCCCAGCCCGCTCCCGCCCGTGCTCCGGCTGCGGGACTTCTCCGCGCGCCAGAACCGTTCGAAGACGTGGGGCAGGTCCTGCGGGGCGATTCCGTCGCCCGTGTCCCGCACCGTCAGCACCACGTCGTCACCGTCCGGCCGGGCGACGAGCGTGACGCTGCCGTGCGGCCGGGTGTGCCGCAGGGCGTTGGAGACGAGGTTGCCGAGGACCTGGCGCATCCGCACCGGATCGGCGTCCAGCCACAGGCCGGCTCGGACGTCGCTGCGCAGATCGACGTCCGCGGCGTCGGCCGTGCCGCGGTGCGCGGCCACGACCTGGGCGACCAGGTCGTCCGCGCGGACGGGTTCCCGGTGCAGCTCGAAGGTGCCCGCGTCGACCGCGGCGAGGTCCTGCAGATCGTCGATGATGTGCTGGAGCAGCAGGGCCTCGTCGTGGAGCGAGGCGATGAGGCCCGGCTCCGCGTCGACCAGACCGTCACGAGTGGCCTCCAGCCAGCCGCGGATGTTGGTGAGCGGGGTGCGCAGCTCGTGGGCTATGTCGCTGACCATGGCCCTGCGCTGGGCTTCCAGTTGTTCCCGTCGTGCGCTGAGTTCGTTGAAGGCGGCGGCCAGCAGCCCGGTCTCGTCCTTGGTGGTGACGGGGACACGGGTGTGCCGCTGCGGTGGTTGCAGTGCGGCGGTCGTCAGGGCGCGCAGGGGGCGGACGAGACGGACGGCGACGCCCGCGGTCAGGGCGAGACTCAGGGCGAGAACCGCTGCCGTCACTCCGACGATCTTGGCCTTGTTGGTGGTGGAGAGGTCGAACACGGAGATGCGCTGGTTCTGACTGCCCAGGTAGAGGAGTGCCCGGGGCGCGACGAACGGATCGAGCTGGGTGCGGCGCGCGCTGTCGACGCAGTCCTTGGCCTTCTGCCGGCCCTCGGCCGAGAGGCTGCCGTCGTGTGCCGGAATTTTGCTCATTCCGGAGACGACGTCAAGACCTACGCCGAACTTGTATCCGATCATGCTCCGTCCGGGGCCGACGCAGGCCTGCACGAGGTGGTCGAGTTCCTCCAGCGCCGCCGCCTCCGTCCCGGTCGGCGTGTTGAGTTTCCCGTCGGCGCACTCGATGGGCACGCCCGCGTCCCCGGCGTCCTGGGTGATCACCGTGCGTCCGCTGGGGCCCTGCCGCAGGGTGCCGTCGCTGCCGTGCCGGCGCATGCACGACAGGCGTATCTCGGCGAGCTTCCTGACGAACCTGCGCTCCTGGCGGTCGAGCACGTACGGTCCCACGGCCCGTGGGTCGATGCCGGAGAGCTGGCCGCCCGGCTCGGTGTAGGTGTCGATGCGCAGGGGGTCGACGGTGGCCGAGGCACGGTCGGGCAGGGCGGACCCCGCGGGGGCGGAGTCGGCGATGACCCGACCGGTCGTGGTGGTCACGGCGATGCGCCGGTCCGTCGTGCGCGAGAGTGCCAGTACGGTGGCCCGGACCCCGTCCCAGTCGGCGTGGTCCGCGGCGAAGCCGCTCAGTTGCCGGAGGATGTCGGTGTCGTCGGCGAGCAGCTGACCGCGTTCCTCCTGCACGGCGCGCGTGGTGGTCTCCACCGCCAGCCACGCCGTGGCGCCCACGGAGAGCGCGGTGATCGCCATCGAGGTGAGCAGAAGCCGTACCAGCAGGCTTCTGCGCATGGGTATGCCGGCGCGGGAGTCAGCCGCCATCACGACCGCCGGCGAACTTGTATCCGACGCCGAAGACCGTGAGCAGCCGGGAGGGTCTGCGCGGGTCCGGTTCGATCTTCTTGCGCAGGTTCATGATGTGCACGTCGATGGCACGCTCGGTGGACGCGCGGTCGTGGCCGCGGGTGTGGTGCAGCAACTGGCGGCGCGTGAAGACCCGGCCGGGTTCCGCGACCATGGCGTGCAGGATCGCGAACTCGCCGGGCGTGCACGGGACGGCGGCGCCGTCGCAGGTGGCCACGTGGCGGGCCGGATCGACGGTGACACCGCCGGCACGGAGCACGGTGGCCGGCTCCGAGGGCCGCGCGGTGCGGCGCAGCACGGCACGGATGCGTGCCAGCAGCTCCCGTGGGCTGTAGGGCTTGGTCATGTAGTCGTCCGCGCCGGTGTCCAGTCCGAGCAGCAGGTCGTCCTCGGTCGAACGGGCGGTCAGCATCAGGATCGGTATCGGCGCGTCCTCGTCGTCGCGCAGCACCCGGCAGACTCCGTATCCGTCGACCCCGGGCAGCATGAGGTCGAGGACGACGAGATCGGGCCTGCGGCGGCGGGCCTCGTCGATGGCCGCCGGCCCGTCGGTGACCACGACGGCCTCGTGGCCTTCCTTCACGAGCAGCCGGCGGATGAGTTCCGCCTGCATGAGGTCGTCTTCCGCGACCAGGACATGTGCGCACACGACGCCGACTCTAAGCGCCCACGGTCCCCGGAGGGCCGGATGGTCGCCCTTCCCACATGCTGACAACTTCCTGATAAGTCCACGTCAGCCTCGGAGCATGCCCCGGGGCGTGCGTGGTGCGGGCGCTGCCGTGGTGACGTCCAGCGGTGCCGCGCGCCCTTCGCGGCCGGGGCCGGTCACGCTCCACCTCTTCGTGGAGCACACCGTTCACGGACACGACGGAGACACGATGCACCAGAGCGGCACCACCCTGCCCCGCCTCGCCCGGGCGCTTGCCCTGCTGTCCGCCTCGGCATGCCTGCTGACCGGCTGCGGTACGGGGGCACGGTCGGGGGACGAGCGTACGGGCGAGCCCTCGGCCGCCGGCCGGGCGGCGACGCAGCCGCGGATGTCCCTCGGCGTCTCCGACGGGCAGCGGAACGTCTCCGTCCGCACCGGAGGCCGGGTCGTGGTGGAGCACGGCACGCTCACCGACGCGTCGCTGGTCGCCGCGGACGGCCGCCGCGTGCCCGGCACGCTCGCCCCGGGCGGGCGGTCCTGGTCCCCGGACGACGCCCTGGACCACGGCACCACCTACCGGCTGACCGCCGCCGTCAGAGGCGACGCCGGGGCGACGGCGACCAGGAGGATCACGTTCACGACCCTGGCCGAGGCCGACCGCTTCACCGGCACCCACGTCCCGGAGAACGGCTCCACGGTGGGCGTGGGGATGCCGGTCTCGTTCACCTTCGACAGGGCGGTCTCCGACCGGAAGGCCGTCGAGTCCGGCATCGAGGTCACGTCCAGCAGCGGGCAGAAGGTCGTCGGTCACTGGTTCGGCGCGCGTCGGCTCGACTTCCGCCCGCGGCACTACTGGAGGGCCGGATCCGACGTCACGGTCCGCATCCGTCTGGACGGCGTCAGGGGCGCCGAGGGCGCCTACGGCGAGCAGGACGGAACAGTCCGCTTCACCGTGGGCCGGAGTCAGGTGTCCACCGTGGACGCCGCCGCGCACCGGATGACGGTCGTCCGTGACGGCCGCGTCGCGCGGACGATACCCATCACGGCCGGCGCCCCGTCCTCCCCCACCTGGAACGGACGGATGGTGATCTCCGAGAAGCTGAGGACGACCCGGATGAACGGCGCCACCGTCGGCTTCGCCGGTGAGTACGACATCCCCGACGTCCCGCACGCCATGCGCCTGTCCACGTCAGGCACCTTCATCCACGGCAACTACTGGGGCGACGACTCGGTGTTCGGCAGGTCCAACATCAGCCATGGCTGCGTGGGACTCAACGATGTGCAGGGGGGCGGTGACGCCTCGCAGGACGCCGCCTGGTTCTTCGAGAACTCCCTGCTCGGCGACGTGGTCGTGGTGCGCGGTTCGCGGGACGCGACCATCGCCCCGGACAACGGCCTCAACGGCTGGAACATGTCGTGGCGCGAGTGGGAAGCGGGCTCCGCACGGTGAGTGCCCCCTCCCCCGGCAACGAGCCGCTCACGCTGACCAGTTCCTCACATCCGCCCTCCAGGCTGATCAACATGGCTGAGCTTCCCCCCATCGCACCCGCCCCTTCGCGTGCACCACACCACGGGCCGCGCACCACGACGTCCTTGAGCCGCCTCGCGGTGCCGGCGCTCGCGCTGACCCTGTCCGTGACGCTGACCGGGTGCGGCGTCGGCGCCTCGTCCGACGACAACCGGCCGGACACCGCCGCCGCGGCGGCGGAGGGGACGGCGGGCCCGTCAGGGGGACCTGGCACGGCACAAGCGAAGCCCCTGCCCGCCGGCGGACACCGCGCGGAGAGTCGGACGGCTGCTCCCACGCCGTTGCCGGGCGTCGGCCCCCGCACCCTCGCCGCGATCCCGCGGGACACCCGCCAGGTCGTCCTCGTCAGCGGCCGCGGCAAGAACTCCTGGGACTCGGAGGTGACGCTCCACCGGCGCACCGGAGCGGGCTGGCAGCCGGGGGTCACGTGGCCCGCCCACAACGCGCTCAAGGGCTGGACCGATGACCACCGCCTGGGCGATCGGCGTTCCCCCATCGGTGTCTTCACCCTCACCGACGCGGGCGGTCTGCTGCCCGACCCCGGCACGCGGCTGCCGTACGACCGGTCCTCCGGCTTCACGATCAACGGCACCGGGGCCCTCGGTGAGCCGTTGTCGGGCTCCTTCGACTACGTCGTCGCGATCGACTACAACCGTGAGCCCGGCCACTCGCCCCTGGACTGGACCCGTCCGCTCGGCGCCGACAAGGGCGGCGGCATCTGGCTCCACGTCGACCACGAGGGGCCCACGCAGGGCTGCGTCAGCCTGAAGAAGCAGCACATGCGGGAACTGCTGCTGTGGCTCGATCCCGAGCAGCACCCGGTGGTCGTGATGGGAGACGCCGCGTCACTTCGCCGATGACCGGGTGAGCGGACCCGTGCGGGGAGGCGTCGACGTCAGGCGTCCGCGACGGTCGTGGTCACGGGTGCGCCGATCTCGACGGTTCTGCTCACCGTGCAGAGCCGGTCGTGGGACGCCTTCACCGCGCGGGGCAGGATGGCGCGGGCGCGTTCCGCGCCCTCGTCGCCGTCCGCGAACGTGACGGTGAAGGTGACCTGGAGGTTCGTCATCCGGTTGCCCAGGTCGTCACTGATCTTGTCGCCGGTCACCGCCACGGAGAAACCGGTGGGCTCCGCGTGGCGGCCGGTGGCGACGTCGACGTCCACGGCCGTGCACCCTCCGATGGCGGCGAGGAACAATTCGACCGGCGTGAAGCCGGTGTCCTGCCCGCTGTCCGAGGACGTACCGAAAGTGATCGATCCGCCGCGGACGTTGGTCGCGACGAACCGGCCGCTGCCGGTGCGCTCGACGATGACGGAACGCTCCGAGTTTTCGCTCATGTCATCGACACTAGCCGTTGGGCGCCACCGACCTGTCGCTCGACGTCGGCTCGATCTCGAAAGGAGGGTGGGCCATGGAGGAGATCGTCCTCGAATCCATCCGGTACTCCGCGGCGTGTCAGGACTGCGGTGCGGAGCTGGAGTGCCTGGGCGTCCTGGCTCTCGTCGACGGCCGCGTGCGGTGGGACGTCGAGTCCATGTGTTCCCGGTGCGGGCTCACGCTCGCGGTGTGTGGTGAGGACCTGCCGAGCGAGCGGCGTGAGCAGCTCCTCCGTGAGCATGGACCGGCGCGGCTGGAGGTGGTCGGTCCGCAGGCGGACGGCGCGAGGATCATGCGGGTGCTGCGCGCCGCACGCGGCGTCGACCTGGCACAGGCCCGGACGGAGCTTGCGCGTCTGCGCAGCGGGGACTGGTCGGGCACCCTGCCCGAGACGGAACTCCTGGCTCGCCGGCTTCGGGCGCAGGGGGTCGACGCCGTGGCTGTCCGATCCGGGCGGCCTCGATCCCGCACCTGAGTGATACGGCCCGCAGCCCCTCCTCCGTTGAACTGCCCGACAGCGTACGCCAGTTGTCTCTCAACTCTCGCTGGACACAGGGAAGTTGACTGGGCAACATGGACACGCCACAGCTGTTCGCGTCGGCCGAAAGGGCAGGGGCACACCGATGGACGTCGGCCCGAGAACCGTTCCTCGTGAGTACCGGATCAGTTCGGCCCAGATACGCGCCATGGTCCTCGCGTCCGTCGGCGGCGCGATCACGATCGTGGTCCCGCTGCTCGTCCTCGAGGGTTTGCCGGTCCTCGCCCGGACCCTCGGCAGCGTGGCGACACTGGGCCTGCTCGGGTGGCTCCTGTGGGCCGCGAGGCGCTGCGCGACGACGGCGGACGTCAAGGCGTTGAGGGTGCGCGGCCTCGTCACGCGTCGTCATCTGGCGTGGGAGGACGTCCAGGAGCTGCGCGTCGAACCCAATCCGGGAGCGGGCGCCGCCAGTCACGCGGCGAATGTGATCGTCTGCGCCTACGGCCGGGACGGGCGCCGTCTCATACTGCCGTTCGTCGACGACCGCCACGTGCATGTGGAGCGCGAGTTCGCGGTGCTTCAGGCGATCTGGTTCCAACTGCGCGGCGCCGACTGGAGACCCGATCCGGAGGCGGCACGTCACATCGACCGGCACACGGCACGGCAGTCCGCCCTCGGCTGCGGAATCGCCGCGATGTTCTTGTCCATCGTCCCCATCACCGGAATCTCGCTGCTCACGGTGTTCTTCGACATGCCCGAGTTCGTGAACACCCTGGTATGGCCTTGGATCTTCCTGGTCGGTCCTCCCGCTGTCCTCTTTCTCACCATGTACGGCGTCTACCGCAAGACTCTGCGTCAGACCCCGCCCCGGTGACCGCGGGCACGAGTCAGTCCAGGAGCGCGACGAGCCCGTGCACCCAGACGGCGAGAAAGGCGAGGACCGCCACCAGGCATCCGGCACCCACCAGGAACCCGACGAGCCCGCCTCCCCGACCGTCCGCCGGCTCGCCCGAGGGCACCGCGTCCCAGTCGACGGGGTGTCCCACGAGGTCGGAGCATTCCGCTCGTACGGCTGCGAGCCGCTCCCTGGCACATGCCGTACGGGCGCGCGACTCGGGACCCTGCCAGCCAAGTGCCCGCATACGCCCCGGACCTGAGGGGTACCGGGCCTCGAAGGCGGAGGTCTCCGCCGCGTCCCGGTCCTGTTCGAGGTACATCCAGCGGCCCGCCTGCGCGGGTTCTCCGTACAGGCGGTACACCTCGGCCAGGCGCCGGCGAAGCTCCAGGTCGGTCGGGTAGGACGACACCAGCCCCCGCAGGCGCTGACGCGCGACGGGGACGCGGCCGGCCGCCAGATCGGCGTCGACGCGGGCAAGGGTCTCCTTCCACGGCATGCCCGCATGATCGGCCGACGCGACGACCTCCGTCGACCCGTTTTTCTCCCGCCCTGCCCCCATGGAACGGCACCACCCGCACCACGTCGCCGGAGGGCGGCCTCCGCGGGACCGGTGCCGCGACGGGCGCGGTACCGGTCCCCGTGTCACCTCACCTCAGACCGAAGGCGCGCGTGACGCTCTGGGTGATCGAGCCGCCCGTCGCGTCCGTGGCGACGGCCCGCAGCGACACGAACGCGGCCGAGCGAGGCGCGGACAGGAGCGCGGTCCACGCGCCGTCGCGTCGCGAGGTCTTCACGCGGTGCCAGGTGGTCCCGTCGTCGTAGGAGACGTCGAGCCGGACGGAGGACACCTCGGTCTCGGGGGCGCCGAGCACCGACGGGGTGAGCGTGAGGGCGGCCGTGCGGCGGGCTCTGCCGTCGGTGTCGAGGTCCACACCGTAGTCGAGCTGCACCAGCGGGACGGTCTCGTTCTCGGCCTGCCCGGAGACGAAGGACCACTCGGTGTGGGTGGATGTGGAGTACCGGCTGAACGCAGGGGCGTCGTGGGTGGCGTCGACCACGAGCCGGTACGACAGACGCTCGGGGGCCAGGCCCGAGGCGTATCCGCTGTCGAAGTCCGTTTCCGCGAGCAGTGTGTCTCCCTGGTAGAGCGCGGTGCGCTGCGACAGACCACCGCCCCAGCCCTTGCCCGAGTGTGCCGCTCCGCCGCTCCCCCACGCCGGTGTGTCGTAGTACAGGACGCTGCCGTTCTCCCGTGAGGGGAGGTTGTCACCGATCATGCGAGGGCGCGTGACCGGTGTGGTCCACCGTTCCTCATGGGTGCGGGCGGAGGGGTACGTCACGGCCTCGGACATCTCGGTCGTCATGTCGCCGACGTCGACCCTCTGCTGCCATCTGGAGTCAGCGCTGGTCGAGACCCAGTCGGTGCGCCGTCCCCGCTGGACCGGTTCGGTGAGGAAGTTCCAGGCGCCGCCCAGGAGGTAGCGAGGGAGGTCGACACGTGTCTCCGAGGCGGGCGTCGACGCACCGTGGCCGAACGTGACATCCACGCGTGCGAGGTTCCGGGCGTCGGCCCGATGCGTCAGGTCCGGCGGGATCGCTGTCGTGTGATGGCTGACCAGGTCGTACAGATAGGAGGGAACGGGGTGTGCCGTCGTGCGCAGACGCGTCCTGTCCCGGGACGACGCCGCGATGTCGGCGATCAGGGATTCGCCGTCGCTCCTGGTGACCGATGCCACCGCCAGCGGCCCGGTCGAGAGGTAGTCGCTGTCGCCGTACCAGGTGTGGAGTCTGCCGACCGCGTCGTTGACGACGAGCAGGAGCCGCACCCCGGCGGCCTGGGCGGCCTGGGTCTGTTCGTACGGTGTGACGGTGGCGCTGCGGCGAACGACGGCCGCCTTGCCCCGCGCGGAGAGGTGGCTGTACTCGGCGGCGGAGCCGGTGCCCGCGAAGACGGCATCCAGGTTCGCGCTGCCGTCCGGAAGGGACTTGGCACCCCTTTGCATGAGCACATCCAGGTCGTGCGTCCCGTGGGAGACCTGGAGCGGGGTCTGCGGGGCCCGCCACCTGGTGGTGAACTCGAAGCCGCCGACCTTCACCTTCTCCGGGGAGGGTTGGGCCCACACGCTGTCGTAGGTCGCATCGATCATCTTGCTGTCGATCCAGTCCCCGTACGTCCCGGGTTTCGGCTGCGCGGTCGTGAACGAACGCCAGTACTCGACCCTGGTGTTCGTCGGCATGCTCGGCCGGGGCGTCAGCGCGCGGACCTGACGGGCCTGGGAGGCGTCGAAGGTGACCGTCGTGGGATCCGTCAGTTCGACCTCCGGGTCGCCCAGCAGCGCGAGGCCCTTGGAGTACGGACCGTGCGCGCCACGGACGTCCTTGAACATCATCGCGGAGTACGTGTCGCGGGGCAGGTGGAGGGTGAGGCCGTCCTCCGGCACCCGGTGGGACCGGAAGTACGGATCGTTGGCGCCCTTGAGGGTGACCGTGCCTGTCGTGGGCTGCCCGTCACGGTCCTTGGCCCGGAGCGTCAGGTCGTACCGCTCGGACTCCGTCCGCGTGCTGAGGATGGTGTGGGCGGCGACCGCGCCGGCGGCGTCCCGCGCGACGATCCGGCCGGTGTGGCCGCCGACGGCCACCTTGCGCGGGTCGACGACGAGGCCGACCGAGGCGCTGTCGTGCGCCGGGACGGTGACCTGGTCGGATGCCAGGGTGAACAGTTCGCTGGGGCTGTCGCCCCGGTCCAGCGTCAACCGCAGGGACACCGGGGTGTCGCCGTGGTTCGTGTAGGTGACGGAGCGTTCGATCGGCTGCGGGTCGCGCGACCATTTGATCAGGCCTGTGTCTATCGAGCCGGAGGCCACGACTCGCGCCCCGAAGGCCGCGGCGGCGTCGACACGGCCGGTACCGCCACGGTAGGCACTCGTCTCCGGCGTCGCCTTGCTCGTGCTCATCAAGGCGTCCTTGAGCTGCTGTCCCGACCAGTCGGGGTGCTTCTGGGCGAGCAGCGCGGCGGCACCGGCGACGTGCGGAGTCGCCATGGACGTACCGCTCTTGACGGTGTAGTAGCCCTCGCCGGTGGTGTGGTGCGAGCGAGCGGCCAGCACGTTGACCCCCGGCGCGGTGACGTCCGGCTTGAGTCCGTCGTCACCCTCGCGCGGGCCGCTGCTGGAGAAGCCTGCCATCTGGTCCGTGGAGTCGACCGCGCCCACGGTGAGCGCCGCTGCCGCCGTGCCCGGCGCGTTGACGGTGTACTCGCCCGGTCCGGAGTTGCCCGCCGCGATGACGAAGAGCGCACCGGTCTCCTCGCTGAGGCGGTTCACGCTCCGGCTCATCGGATCCGTCTGGGTGTGCAGGGAGGAGCTGCCCAGACTCATGCTGATGATTCTGGCCTTCTCGGTCCTGGCGGCCCACTCCATCCCGGCGATGATCCAGGACTCGTCGCCGGATCCGCTGTCGCCGAGGACCTTGCCGATGGCCAGGTCGGCGCCCGGGGCGACACCCCTCTCCTTGCCGTCCGAGGCCGCACCGGTGCCCGAGACGGTCGACGCGACGTGTGTACCGTGCCCGCGACGGTCGGTGAGGTCCTCGCCCGGTACGAAGCTCCGGCCGGCGACTATGCGTCCCTGGAGATCCGGGTGGTCGGCGTCGATGCCGGTGTCGAGCACGGCCACCTTGACCCCGGCGCCGGTCGCGCCGGCGTCCCAGACCCGTGGCGCTCCGATCTGAGCGGTGCTGTCCGCCAAGGCCGCCGTGACCTTGCCGTCCAGCCAGATCTTGTCGATGCCGCCGGACAGGGAGGGCGGTCCCGCGACGGTCTCACGGACGCCGTTGCCGTTCGGCTCCGGCACGAGGGCCTGCCACAGGCTCGCGGCACGGGAACGGTCCGCGGTGGCGGACTCGCCGCCCACGGAGGTCAGTTGCCGCTCGGGGCGGAGTCCGGGCAGGTCGGTGCGGGCGAGACGGGACGCCGCGGCGTCGCGGGTGACGATCAGGGGAAGCCCGGCCGCACGCTCGTCGTCGTACCCCTGGGCCATGAGCCCGGTGACGTTGAAGAGCCGCCTGTCGAGTGCGCCGGAGGCGACGTAGGGCTCGGCGTCGTCGGGGATCACGTAGGTGCCCGAGGCGTCGGTGACGGTCCGCACGGATCCGGTGGCACCCGGGCGGCGCTCGACGCTCATCGATGCCGGTGCGCCGTTCGCCGTCGGCGTGACGGTGACCTTGTCGCCGGTGATCAGGGTGACGGTGCGGGTGGTGCCGACAGGGCCCGCCGCCGCGCGCGGCGACGAGCTGCCGACCGTGGCGGGAGGGGAGGGAGGTGAGGTCGCGGACGCAGGGGCCGCGCCCAGGGACGACAGGAGCACCAGGGCGATGCCTGACACCGCCATGCGCCCGCCAAGTGGGAAGGGAGGCAAAGGAGTTCCTCACAGAAGGAGACATCGGGGAGTTGCGCCTCCTGAATTGACCGGGTGGACGCCCAGGCGGTCAACACATCCCGGTGTCGTATCGACGCCGTGTCACAACTACGCCGAGCGGCGACGGCCGAGATCGGCCAAGGCCGTCGGAACTGGGGGCGGCCGACGACGTGCAGGGTCCCCGCCCACCCGGCCACGCCTGTCCGGGAATGGGCCGCTACGCCGTCCCGGCACGGCGACATCGCCCAGCGGACGACGACATGACCCCGGCGGCGGGCCGCACCCTTCAGGAGGAGTCGCGCACGACCAGCTCGGTGGGCAGGAAGACATGACGCCTCGCCACCCCGGGATCGGCGATCTCCTCAAGGAGGATGCGGGCGATGGTCGAGCCGATCTCCTCCACCGGCTGCCTGACGCTCGTCAGCGACGGGTAGGCGTAGCGCGCGATGTAGGAGTCGTCGAAGCCGACGATCGCGACGTCGTCCGGCACGCGCCGTCCCTGGCGCCGCAGTTCGAGCATGGCGCCGGCCGCCATCACGTCGGAGGCGGCGAACACGGCGTCGAGGTCGGGCGCACGTTCAAGCAGCGAACGCATGGCGAGCATCCCGCCCTCCTCCGTGAAGTCGGCCGAAGCGACCAGCCGCTCGTCCGGCGCCATGCCCGCCTCTTCGAGGGCGGTCGTCCATCCCCGCAGCCGGCCGCGGGAGACATCCATGTCGAGGGGCCCTGAGATGGTGGCGAGGGTCGTGCGGCCCCGGGAGACGAGGTGCCGGCCCGCCTCCTTTCCGCCGCCCAGGTTGTCCGACACCGCGTGGCTCAGCGACTCCGCGGGCGAGCGCCGGCCCGCCAGGACCGTCGGCAGGCCCATGTCCTCCAGGATTTTGGGCAGGGGGTCGTGCTCGTGCACCGAGACCAGCAGGACGCCGTCCACCCTGCGCTCCGCGACGCTGTCCGTGAGCCGGTTCCGCTCACCGCTGTCGCGGACGAGCATGAGCTGGAGTTGCGTGCCCGTCGTCGCGAGCACGGTGCTCACGCCCCGGATGACGCCCGCGAAATAGGGCTCCGAACCGAGCCTGCTCTCGGACTCGGGGATCACCAGCGCGACGGAGTTGGTGCGTCGCGTCACCAGACCTCGGGCGACCGAGTTGGGGACGTAGTTCAGTTCGGCTATGGCGGCGAGCACCGCGGCCTTCGCCTCGTCGCTCACGAGCGTCGAGCCGTTGATGACCCTTGACACCGTGGTGCGCCCCACACCCGCCCGCGCCGCCACGGTTTTGATGGTCGGCCGCTGCTGCGCCCCCATGTCCGTCTCCTCGTCCGGCCCGGTCGCACGCCGGTTCGCCAGCGCATTGTGCCAGAGATGCGCGGCGGCGAGCCGGTCCGGAACTCGCCCTGCGACTTCTCACTGTGACGAACACCGTTCAAGTTCTTGACACAGGGCGCGCTCAAGCGCCAGTCTTCCGGCACTCGATGGGAACGTTCCCACCGCGTTTGGGAACGTTCCCAATCCTCACTCCGGCCGGCCGTCCCAGTCGACCGGCCCGTACTCGGTGCGTCGGCGCCGCCGCCTGAGAGGACACGTACATGAAGGTCACCCGGAAGCTGTTGCGTACGAGAGGCATCGCCGTCATATCGGCCGTCACGGCTCTCGGCCTTCTCACCGCATGCGGGGGCAGCGACTCCGGCGGGACGGGGGGAGGCGTCAAGGACGGCAAGACCACCATCACCATGGGCCTGTTCGGCGTCATGGGCTTCAAGGAGACCGGCCTCCTCGACGAGTACATGAAGCTCAACCCGAACGTCCGCATCGAGGCCGAGGTCGCGGGTGACGAGCAGACCTACTACACGGCTCTGCAGACGCACCTCGCCGCCGGCAGCGGCCTCAAGGACATCCAGGGCATCGAGATCGGACGCGCGAAGGAACTCGTCGACACCCAGGCCGACAAGTTCGTCGACCTGGGCAAGGTGCCCGGCACCGACCACTTCCTGCCGTGGAAGCTGAGCCAGGTGACCGGCAAGGACGGCAAGGTCATCGGACTCGGCACGGACATCGGCCCGATGGCCGTCTGCTACCGCAAGGACTTCTTCGAGCAGGCCGGCCTGCCCACCGACCGCGAGCAGGTCGCCAAGCTGTGGGACGGCGACTGGGCGAAGTTCGTCGCCGCCGGCAAGCGGTTCAAGAAGGACTTCAAGGGCGGCAAGGTCGCCTTCATGGACAGCTCCAGCGGCCTGTTCAACGCGATGATCTACGGCAACTCCCAGCAGTTCTACGACAAGGACGGGAAGCTGATCTACGAGGACAGCCCCGTCGTCCAGGAGGCCTGGGACCTCGCCTCCGAGGCCGCGACCTCCGACCTGACCGCCAAGCTGCGGCAGTTCCAGCCCGGTTGGGACCCCGGACTCGCGAACAGCACCTTCGCCACCACGGTGTGCCCGGCGTGGATGCTCGCCCACATCAGTGAGAAGGCCGGCGACCAGAACAAGGGCAAGTGGGATGTCGCCAAGGCCCCCAAGGGCGCCAACTGGGGCGGCTCGTTCCTCGGCGTGATGGAGAAGAGCCCGGTGAAGGAGGAGGCGAAGAAGCTCGTCGCCTGGCTGACCGCACCGGAGCAGCAGGCCCGCCTCTTCGAGGAGATCGGCAACTTCCCGTCCTCGCAGAAGGCGCTGGAGGCGCCCGAGGTGACGAACGCGAAGTCCGAGTACTTCAGCGGCGCGCCCATCGGCCGGATCTTCGGCACCGCCGCGCAGGAGATCCCCGACGAGCAGGTGCTCGGCCGCAAGGACGGAACGATCAAGGACATCTTCTCCCAGGGACTGACCTTGATCGAGTCCCAGAACCAGAGCCCCGACAAGGCCTGGGAGACGACCGACGAACGCATCAAGAAGGCCGTCGGCTGACCTTCGCCCAGAACTCCGGCGGGCGGACGCGCACGACGCGTGCGCGACGGCCGCCGGAGTACGCCCAGCCCGCATACCGTCACGCCTAAGGACCACCGGTGTCCACTCAGACCTCAACTGCCGCGGCCGGCCGGCAGCCCACCAAGAACGCCGCCGACCCCTCCCGCCCCGCCCACGGGGGCCGGCAGCCACGCAAGGACGGCCGCTGGAGCGCCCTTCTCCACCGGCTGGACGTGAACGGGGCGCCGTACGCCTTCATCGTCCCCTTCTTCGTCGTCTTCGCCGCCTTCAGCCTGTACCCGCTCCTCTACACGGCCTGGATCTCCCTCCATCACGCCGAACTCGCCACCATGGACCTGATGGAGTGGGTCGCGCTCGACAACTACACCGCCCTCGCCCAGGACGACCGCTTCTGGAACGCCCTGGCCAACACCATCACCATCGGCGTCCTCTCCGCCGTCCCGCAGCTGCTCATGGCGCTCGGCCTCGCGCACCTGCTGAACTACCGGATGCGCGGATCGACGTTCTTCCGGGTGGCCACCCTGACGCCGTACGCGACGTCGGTGGGTGCCGCGGCGCTCGTGTTCACCATGCTCTTCGAGCGTGACTTCGGCATGATCAACTGGCTGTTGAGCCTGTTCGGCTTCGACCATGTCGACTGGGAGAGCAACAAGTGGGCCGCGCAGATCGCGATCTCCACGATCGTCATCTGGCGCTGGACCGGATACAACGCCCTGCTGTACCTGGCCGCGATGCAGGCGATCCCGCTCGACCGCTACGAGGCCGCCGCGATCGACGGGGCCTCGCGCTGGCAGCAGTTCCTCAAGGTCACCATCCCCGGGATCCGGCCCACGATCGTCTTCACGATCGTGCTCTCCACCATCGGCTCCACCCAGCTCTTCGGTGAGCCCCTGATCTTCGGTCAGGGACCGAACGGCATCACCGGCGGAGCGGACAACCAGTACCAGACCCTCGGACTGCTGCTCTACGAGGAGGGCTGGAAGAACTACCAGATGGGCCGGGCGGCCACGGTGGCGTGGGCGATGTTCCTGCTGCTCGTCCTCATATTCGCTGCCCAGCGCCTGCTCAAGCGGCGCTCAGCGCGCTCGTCCTGACCAGGAGATCCCCTCATGACCACCGACACCCTCCGGGCCCGCCGGGACGTGCTCGCGACCTCGCCCGGCAAACGCCCCTTCCGGCTGCGCAGGGCGATCGGGGCGGGCCGCCAGCACCACGCGAGCCCCGTCACCTACATCCTGCTCGCCATCGCGGCCATCACGTCGCTCTTCCCGCTGTACTGGACGATGGTGGCGGCCTCCACGGACAACACCCGGGTCACCCAGACGCCGCCACCGTTCCTGCCCGGCCCGCACCTCTTCGAGAACCTGGGCAGGGCCTGGCAGGACGCCGCGCTCGGCAAGGCCATGGTGAACAGCATGATCGTGGCCGGCACCATCGCCACCTCGACGGTGCTGTTCGCCACGCTCGCCGGCTTCGCCTTCGCCAAGCTGCGCTTCCGGGGACGCAACATCCTGCTCACCCTGGTCATCGGGACGATGCTGGTGCCGCCGCAGCTCGCGGTCGTGCCGCTCTTCCTCATGATGACCGACCTCGGCTGGGGGCAGAAGCTGCCCGCCGTCATCTTCCCCACGCTCGTCAGCGCGGTCGGCGTCTTCTTCATGCGCCAGTACCTGGCCGACGCGCTGCCGGACGAACTGGTCGAGGCCGGCCGTGTGGACGGGGCGCACTCGCTCCGTATCTTCTGGAGCATCGTCCTGCCGGTCGCCCGGCCCGCCATGGCCGTGCTGTTCATGATCACCTTCGTGCACGCTTGGAACGACTTCTTCTGGCCGTTCATCGTGCTGGACATGACGAACCCGACGGTCCCCGTCGCCCTCACCCAGTTGAGCGCGGGGTACGTCCGGGACCAGTCCCTGATCATGGCGGGCGCGCTGCTCGGCACGCTCCCCCTGCTCGCGATGTTCATCGTCTTCGGGCGTCAGATCGTCGGCGGCATCATGCAGGGCGCCGTCAAGGGCTGACCAGGCCCTCCCGAGCCCCCTGTCGTCTCCCCCCTCACCCATCGACTGTCATTCCGGAAGGACCCGCGTGGTTATCGCCGCTGGACACGAACTGTCCTCGACCGAGGCCCCCACCGCCCTGACGTTCCCCCCGTCGTTCACCTGGGGCACCGCCACGGCCGCGTACCAGATCGAGGGCGCCGCCGCCCTGGACGGACGCACGCCCTCCATCTGGGACACCTTCGCCCGCACGCCGGGCAGGGTGCGCAACGGCGACACCGGTGACATCGCCACCGACCACTACCACCGGTGGCGGGAGGACGTCGCGATCATGGCCGACCTCGGCGTCGGCGCGTACCGCTTCTCCCTCGCCTGGCCCCGCGTCCAGCCGACGGGTCGCGGGCCCGGCGTCCAGAAGGGGCTGGACTTCTACCGCCGGCTCACGGACGCACTGCTGGAGAAGAACATCCAGCCCGTGGCGACCCTCTACCACTGGGACCTGCCCCAGGACCTGGAGGACGCCGGCGGCTGGCCGGAGCGCGCCACCGCGGAGCGTTTCGCGGCGTACGCGGCCCTCGCCGCCGACGCGCTCGGCGACCGGGTGCGGACCTGGATCACGCTCAACGAGCCCTGGTGCAGTGCCTTCCTCGGTTACGCGTCCGGGGTCCACGCGCCCGGGCGCACCGACCCGGTGGCGGCGCTGCGCGCGGCCCACCACCTCAACCTCGCGCACGGCAAGGCCGTCGAGGCCCTGCGTGCGGGCCTTCCCACCCTCGCCCAGGTGGCGGTCACGCTCAACATCCACCATGTGAGGCCGCTGACCCAGGACGCCGAGGACGTGGACGCCGCGCGCCGGATCGACGCGCTGGCGAACGGGGTCTTCACCGGGCCGATGCTCAAGGGCGCCTATCCGGAGGACCTGCTGCGCGACACCTCGCGGCTGACGGACTGGTCGTTCGTCAAGGACGGGGACCTGCGGGAGATCTGCCAGCCGCTCGACTTCCTGGGAGTCAACTACTACACCCCGACCGTGGTCTCGGGCGGTTCGGCCGAGTCCAGCCACGGATCCGACGGTCACGGCAGGAGCGACCACAGCCCCTGGCCGGCCGCCGACGACGTGACCTTCCACCTGCCGCCGGGTTCGACGACCGCGATGGGCTGGGCCGTGGACCCCACCGGTCTCCACGACCTGCTCCTGGACATCCGGCGCGAGTTCCCCCGGCTGCCCCTCATGATCACCGAGAACGGCGCCGCGTTCGACGACTACGTCGACCCCTCGGGCGAGGTGAACGACCCCGACCGGATCGACTACCTCCGAGGCCATCTGGCGGCCGTGCACCGCGCGATGGAGGCGGGCGTCGACGTCCGGGGCTATTTCCTGTGGTCCCTGCTGGACAACTTCGAGTGGGGCTACGGATACAGCAAGCGCTTCGGGGCGGTCTACGTCGACTACCCCACGGGCAGGCGCATTCCCAAGGCCAGTGCCCGGTGGTACGGCGACGTGGCGCGCTCGGGTGTGGTGACGCACCGGACCTGACGGAGAACCGGGAAGGTCCGCGGGCGGCATCGGGCCGGCGGACCGCGTGGCCCGCGCCGGGAGCACCTCCTCCCGGCGCGGGCTTGGCTCAGTCGAGCTTGTGGTTCGGCCGTCGGACCGTGGTGGTCGTGGTGGCGGTGCCGGTGGCGGTGGTGCCGCCCCCGGTGACCAGGGCCTTGTTGGTGACCCGCTGGGGAGCGTTCCGGGCGATGTCGACCGTCAGGGTCAGCGTCGGATAGTTCTCGCCGGGCTCCAGGACGTCGTCGCGGGTGCAGGCGAGCGGAGTGCGCGTGCACCTCCAGCCCGTCCCGGAGAATCCGACGGCCCGCAGCCCCTTCGGCAGGACGTCGGTCACGGTGACGGTGCTGCCGTCGGTCGGCCCCTCGCCCGTGTTGGTCACGCGCAGCCGGTACCTGCCCTGACCCCCGGCGACGAACGACCCACTCGTCGTGATCTTCAGCAACGTCCACGCGGGCGGGTCGTCCGAGGGCGTGACCACGCCGACGGCCGCCCCGACCGGGAACTCTCCGACGGGGACGGTGTCGACCACGTCGTTGGTCTCGGTGTCGATCACCGACACCGTGTCGTCCTCGGCGTTGGTGGCATAGACGCTGCCGCCGTCCGGCGACACGTCCACCCCGCGCGGGTCACCGCCGACGGGGACGGTGTCGATCACGTCGTTCGTGGCGGCGTCGATCACCGAGACCGTGTCGTCGAGGGCGTTGGTGACGTAGACCGTACCGCTGTCCGGCGACACGGCCACCTGTTGAGGGGTGGTGCCGACCGGGACGGTGTCCACCACGTCGTTCGTCGCCGCGTCGATCACCGAGACCGAGTCGTCCGCCTCATTGACGACGTAGACGGTCCCGCCGTCCGGGGACACCGTCACCGCGGTGGGGAGGGCGCCGACGGGGACGGTGTCCACGACGTCGTTCGTCGCCGTGTCGATGACCGAGACGGTGGCGTCGCCGGAGTTCGTGACGTAGACGGTGCTGCCGTCGGGCGACACCGCTACCCCGATGGGGAGGTTGCCCACGGCGATCGTGTCGACGACGTCGTTCGTGTCCGTGTCGATCACGGACACGGCGTCGTCGTTGAAGTCGGTGACGTAGACGGTGGCGCCGTCGGGCGACACCGCGACCTGCTGGGGTCCGTTGCCCACGTCTACGGTGGCCACCACCGCGTCGGTGGCCGTGTCGACGACGGACACCGTGTTGTTGGCGCTGTCGGCCGTGTACACGCGGGTGCCGTCGGGCGACACCACCACGCCGGACGGGCCGGGCCCGACCTCGACGGTGGCCACCGTCTCGTTCGTGGCCGTGTCGATCACCGACAGCGTGTCGTCGACGAAGTCGGTGACGAAGGTGTAGGTCCCGGGCGGCACGGCCCGGGCGGATTGCGGGACCATCGCGGGCAGGGCCGCACCGGACGTCAGGACGAGTGCCGCGACCAGGCCCCGCAACACCCCGCTCCACGCCGGCTGCCGGCTCCGCCCAGGTCGGGGCGCACCAGCCTCCGCAGGCGGCGGATCCCCCGGGGCGCCCTCCACATCCGGACCTTCGCTATGACGGACAGCCACGAACTACCTCCCGCACGCCGCACCTTGGACACCGCGTCGGCGCCCCTCGACGCCGACAAACCAAGGCAGAGCATGACAGGAAAGGTCATTTCTTATGCTTTTTGACACGCGTCTCGCCCGCTGATCGACACGGAGGGCGGGCCGGCCGGGCCGGAATCCGCCGTCGTCCACCGGCCGGGCCCCGCGCGTGGCGGGGCCCGACTTCCTGGACCGGCCGGGGCCGCGTCAGCCCTGGCGCGCCTTGAAGCGCGGGTCCTTCTTGTTGATCACGAACGTCACGCCACGGCGGCGTACGATCTGCGCCCCCGGCTTGGACTTCAGCGAGCGCAGCGACTTGCGCACCTTCATGACTCCGCACCTCCTGTGTGCATACGGGTCAGCAGCGGGCGCCCGACCGACGCCCGCCCGGCGGTCGGGCGAAGGCCCTCCGCTCAGCGCTCCTCACGGAAGAGCACGTGCTCCCCGGCGACCGGGTCGTACTTGCGCAGGACCAGCCGGTCGGGGTCGTTCCCGCGGTTCTTGCGCGTCACATAGGTGACGCCGGTACCGGCCGTCGACTTCAGCGTCACGACGGGACGCGTGGCGTTGCGTGCCATGAGGCCTCCTTTCACCCACCGTGAGTGGCGAGCGCATGCCATTCACAGAGTCATGAACAGCGGCCCTCTCCTGCGCATTCCCGACCCGGCACCGAGGCGTACAGCGCGGCCGCCGCCGTGTCGTACAGCGCCTCCTCGGCCTGCTCCCAGGTCCAGCCGCTCTCCGCCACGAGCGTGCGCCAGCCCGTGGGGCCGAACCACAGCCACAGCAGGTCCGCCGTCCGCTGCACGGGGCAGCGAGGTGGTGGCGTCAGTCCGTGCAGATGGCGGGCGGCGGCGTTCAGCGCCTCCCGGTAGGCAGCCGTCGCCCTCGCCCACAAGCCGTCGGCGCTCTCATGGACCGGAAGCGCCTTGCGGATCGCCTCGTGGACGGTGAACTGGCTCTCGTTGCCCTGGCGCGTGCCCCGCGCCAGGGCGTGCAGGACGGCGTCCGGCGTACGCAGGCCGAGGACGTGCTCCATGGCCTGTTCGTAGCCGGATGCCGAGACCCCCTCGTCGACGATCCTGTCGAGGATGTCGCCCTTGCTCCCGACGCTGGCGAAGACGGTCTTGGAGGACACACCGGCGGCGGAGGCGATGTCCGCGATCGTCACCCGGCCGTATCCCCGCTCGGCGAAGAGTTCGGTGGCCCGCCGCATGATCACCTCGCGGGTACGGACGGCGGCCTGCTCCCGCAGGGGAGAGACGTAGGCGCGCTTGCTCGGCATGGCGCCACTGTAGCCAGTCGAGGGGCTGTTTGAAGTATTCATTAGGTGCTCTGTAACCTCAATCTCGCGAGGCGGAAGCGCCCGCCACCCGGCACGACGTACGCGAGAGGGACCGACGACGTGGGCATGAACCCGACCGAACTGGCGCAGGGGCTTTTCGAGATCCTCGTGACCCAGGACGCGGCACTGGCCGCCGAGGTGGTGGCGGAGGACTTCCACAACCGGGAGGCCACCGTCTCACCGGCCGCCTGCTCGCTCCCGGGACCGGCGGGCGTGCTGGCCTCCGGCGCGTGGATGCGCTCGGCCTTCGACGACCTGAGGTTCGAGATCCTCGGCATCGCCGGCAACGACGATCAGGTCTGGCTCCGCCTGCGCATGCGGGGCCGTCACACGGGCGCCTTCGTCACGTTCCGCGACGGCGCCCTGGACCAGGCCGTACCGCCCACCGGGCGCGAGATCGACTTCGAGCAGATCCACGTGCTCGACGTGCGCGAGGGCAAGGTGGTCCGGCACGAGGCCGTGCGTGACGACATCACCATGCTCGGCCAGCTGGGCGTCTTCCCACCCTCCCCGGCGGTCGCGCTGCGCATGCTGGCCTGGAAGGCGACGGGTCGCGCCGCTCGCGCGGCCGACCTCGTCAGCCGGGCCGCGGCGGCCGCGGCCGACTCCCGTCACGCGCCCGGCCCGGTCGGCTGACCTGCGGCCGCGCCCTGTCGAACGACGCCGACTTCCTTGTCCACCAGGGGACTTGCCCCTGTCGCGTCGCCGGTACGGCAGTAGGGTGAGACGGTGACCTCCTCACCGGAAGACTCGTCGCGGCTGATCGGCGAAGACGACCGCGAGACGGCCGTGCGACGTCTGCAGGAGGCCTACACCGAAGAGCTCATCACGCACGCGGAGTTGGACGAGCGCCTGCACCAGGTGCTCACCGCCACGGCACGCGGCGAGCTCGTGTCGGCCCTGGCCTCGCTCCCGGCGGAGCAATCGGGCACCACGTCGACGATCGCCGCGGCCGGCGGGCGGATCAAGCGGAGCGGCGCGTGGCGGGTGCCGCGCACCCTCAAGATCGAGTCCGCGTACGGAAAGGTGCGCCTGGATCTGTCCCGGGCGGTGATCGAGCATCGGCTCGTCGACATCGAGCTGCATCTCGGCACCGGCGGCGCCAAGATCACGGTGCCTCGTGACGCGGTCGTCGACGTCGAGGGCCTGGTGGCCGGGTGGAAGGACCTGCGTTACAAGGTCCCGGGGCGGTCCCGCCCCGGCGGGCCGAGGATCCGGATCTCCGGGACCATGGGATTCGGCCGGCTGAAGATCCGCCACGCCCGCCGCTGAACGCCCGGTGCCTCCGCGGGGTGTCCCACGGAGGCACCGTCCGCGGGGTCTCCCGCTCAGGCACCGTCCGTGGGGGTCTCCCGCGGAGGCGTTCGCTCAGCTTCCGAGCGAGTAGGCCCGCTCCACCGTCTGCCGGACCGTGTTGCCGGCCTGGTCGGAGGCCGTGACACGCAGGGTCACGTATCCGCCGTGCCGGTGGTCCCCGGGCGACTCGACGGTGGCGGTGAACCGGTTGTGCCCGCGGTCCTTGGTGCGGACCTGCGCCTTCCACGTCCTGCCGTCGTCGAAGGACGCCTCGACCTTCAGCCGGACCCCGGCGGGCGCGGCGAGCCCGTCCTGGTGCCGGACCGTGAGGTCGAGTTCATGGCGCTTCCCGCCGTCGACCCTGTTCCACAGGTCGGCCTCGACGTCGTAGTCGACCTGGAGGAGCGGCAGCACCGTCTGCTCGGCGGCGGTGTCCGAACGGAAGGTCCACGACGTGGCGGTCCGCGTACCGGTGCGCCAGTAGTCGGTGAGCCGCTCCGTGGTCAGGTCCAGCCGGTACTCGGCCTTGCCGGCGGGAACCGGGAAGTTCCCCCAGGCGGCGCCGGAACTGCCCACCGCCTCGCCGTTGCGGTGGAGGACGGCCGTCACCTTGTCACCCGCGGGGTAGCCGGGCTCGTCCAGCGTTCCGGGGGCTCCGGTACGCCCGATGCCGCCCGACAGACCGGGGGCCTGCTTGCGGGCCCAGTGGCCGGCCACCGCGTCCGTGTACTCCGGGACGGCCAGGGTCATGACGTCGCCGTCACGGACGGACGGGCTGCTCCAGCCGCGCGGGATGGACGGCCGCACCACGGCCTTGTACCACTCCTCCTCGGTCCTCTCCCCCGCCTCGAAGTTGCGAGGAGCGTCCCGCAGCCCGGCGCGCATGGCGAAGTCCGCGTACGGGGTGGTGATGAAGTCGACGTAGTGCATCCACTGCGTGTCCCCGGAGGTGACGTACTCGGAGCGCGTCCGGCCGGTCGGCACCGCGCGCGAGGTCTCCATGGTGACCTTCGCGAAGGGGCGCCAGCTGAAGCGCTGCTCTGCGGTCCAGTCGAGCGCGCCGGTGTCCGCGTAGGACGCCTTCACCCTCGCGGTGTTGCGGTCCGAGACGGTGTAGGTGACGCCCTTCGGGATCTGGTCCTTCCAGATCGCCCTGATGTCGTACAGGTACGGGCTCGCGACCGTCCCGGAGATGTCGACGACGGTCTTGTGCTGCTTCATGTGCTGCAGCAGCTTGGCCCCGTCGGCCGCGGTGACCCGGATGACCGGGACGGCGGAGCGGGTGTCCGTCGGCTGCCAGCGGGTCCAGGCCACGAGCCCTTCGGGCAGGACGATCACCAGGCCCTTGGCACCGGCCCGCGCGGCCGCCTTCGCGAGCTCGTACTCGCCCGAGGCGGTGTCGTCGCGCATCACGGCGAGCTTGCCCCGTACAGTGTCCGGCCGCAGGTCCGGGTTCTCGATGGTCCCCGCGTACACGGCGGTCAGCCGCTCACCCTTCGGGTCGAACGGGGTGGAGCGTGCGAGGTAGTACGGGTCCAGGTCGAGATCCGCGCCGCGGACCTCGGTCCTGAGGTCCGGAGCCACCATCTCCCAGCGGGTGTTGAACTCGAACTCGCCCTCGGTGACCTTGGACGTGGGAGTGACGTACAGGTCCACCGACCCGCCGCCGTCCTCGTAGTAGGTGGTCTGGGCCATCGCCGTACCGTCGATCTTCCGGTACGTCTGGTACGTCGCGTTGTTGCGCCGCTCGGCAGGCAGGGGCGTGCGCATGCGCACCGGTTCGGCCTTGCGCGCGTCCAGGGTCACCGTCGTGTCCCCGGCGACCTTCACCTCGGGCTCCACGGCGTAGATGAGCCGCGTGGCGCCGCCGCTCTGGTGCAGCAGCGCGCCGCCGACCTGGTAGGTGCCCTCCTCGACCTCGAAGGCCAGTGGGTCCCAGCTGACGAACTGGACGTCCGTGTCGCCGCCGAAGACGTCCACGATGTTCCAGCCGGTGGGCTCACCGTCCGGGCCGTGCGAGTCGATGGTGACCTTGTGCATCGGGGCACGGACGACCAGGCTGACGGTGGTGTGGAGCGCGCTGCCGTCGGAGGACGTGGCGCTGACATAGCCGTAGTACGTGCCGCGGCCGGCCTTGACCGGGTCGACCCGCACCGGAACCTCAGCGGTCGCGCCCGGGGCGATCCGGACGGTGCCCGTGCCCATGGTCAGGCCCTCCGCGGGCAGCGCCCTGCCGCCGTTGGTGGCCAGCGTGGCGCGCAGGTCCAGCGAGACCTCGGTGTCGGAGTGGTTCGTGTAGCGGATCACTCCGGCCCGCTCCACCGGGGCTGCGTCCCTGCCGAACGGGCCCATCGCGAGCGTGCCGGTGGCGGTGACGGGCGCGGAGAAGGCCGCCTTGACGTCGACGCGGCCGCCGCCCTGCTCGGTGGGGGTCTGGCCGGAGATCGTACGGGACGTGCTGATCAGCGCGTCCTTGAGCTGCTGCGCCGTCCAGTCGGGGTGCTGCCCGGCGAGCAGCGCCGCCGCACCCGCCACGTGCGGGGTCGCCATGGAGGTGCCGTCCGCGGCGACGTAGTGGTCGTCGATCGGAGCGCCCATGGTCGTCCCGGTGGCGCGCGCGGCGACGATGCCGACGCCCGGGGCGGTGATGTCCGGCTTCACGGCCTTGTCACCGAACCGCGGGCCGCGGCTGGAGAAGGGGGCGAGCGAGTCGTCCCGGTCGACGGCGCCGACGGTGAGGGCGGCGTCGGCCACGCCGGGCGAACCCACCGTCATGTCGCCCCGCCCGCCGCTGTTTCCGGCGGCGACGACGAACAACGCGCCGCTGCTGCGGGAGATCTCGTTGACGGCGAGGCTCATGGGGTCGGTGCCGTCGGACTGCATGTCCGCGCCCAGGCTCATGTTGACGACCTTGGCGCCCTCGGCCGCGGCCCATTCCATGCCCGCGATGATCTGGGACTCGGTGCCGGAGCCGTCGTCCCCGAGGACCTTGCCCACGATCAGGTCGGCGCCGGGCGCGACGCCCTTGCGCAGGCCGCCCGAAGCGGCGCCGCTGCCGGCGGCGGTGGCGGCGACGTGCGTGCCGTGCCCGAAGAGGTCCCGCGTCGAGCCGCTGCCGGAGAAGTCCCTGGCCTCGGAGACACGGCCCGCGAGGTCGGGGTGCGTCTGGTCGGCACCGGTGTCGAGGACCGCGACCTTGACACCCTCGCCGTGCTGACCGGCGGCCCAGGCGGCCGGTGCGTTGATCTGCGCGGTGCTGCGGTCCAGGGTCGGACGCACCTTGTGGTCCAGCCAGATCTTCGGCGTCGCCGCCACCGCCCTCGCGACCGACGCGTCGGTCGCGGGCGCGAGTTCCTTCCAGAAGGCCGCCAGGTCCTGGTCGGCGACGCGCAGGGCCTGGGCGTCGATGCTCCGCAGGTGCCGGGGGCCGCCCGTGCCCTCGTGGAACTCCGCGAGCGCGTCCGTCCGTTCGGCCGCGGCACGCGCCGAGCCCTGGGAGGCGGAGACGATCAGGGGCAGGGCGTCGGTGTGCGCCGTGTCGTAGCCCTCGGCGATGAGGGCGGCGACGTCGAAGAGCCCCGCGTCGAGCCGCTCGCTGCGGACCAGCGGCGCCGCGTCGGACGGCAGGACGGTCAGGCCGCCGTCGCGTTCGGTCACCTGGAAGAAGACGTCCTCGCGCCCCGGCGCGCGCCGCACCGAGGCGGTCTTCCTGCCGTTCGGGGCGTCGTTGACGGTGACCAGGTCGCCGGTGATCAGTCGCACGGTGGTACCGCGCACGTCGGATGCCGGCGCCGAGGCGGGGGCCTTCGGCGGGGACTGGGCGGCGACAGGCGTGATCGCGCTCGCCGCCACCATGGCCGACATCGATATCACCGCCCAAAGGCGGATGCGTCTCATGGGTGGTTACAGCCTTTCTTGTCACTTCCCGGCATCGGATCAGGGCGGCGCGTACCGGCCTGTCACACAGGGGACTTGTGGGACGAGCGGCATCCGGCCGCGGCATCCGGGTGCCGGGTGCCGGGGCGCGCCGCCGCTGTCGGGGGGCGCGGCCGGCCTCAGGGGGGCCGTGCTGCGGGTCAGGCCGGGGCGGAGCGCGGATCGGCGGCGGCCGTCCGGGCCGTGCTCGGCACCTCGCCGACAGCCGACGTCGATCCCGGCGCCGTGCGCGTCGGGAGGCGGTTCGGTGCCATGAGCAAAAACCCTTCGTAAACCGGGGTTCACAACCTGTTCGAGATCATGCGCCCCGCCGCCTGACGTGTCATCGCCTGCACGTGGCACGAATGCGCCATGTCGAAACTGCGACAGCCGCCGACGACCGTGCGTCCGGCCGTACTCCTCGCGCGCCGCGAGGGGTTGGGCGCTCCTGCGGCGCGGCCCGACAGCGGATAATTGCGGAATTGCCGGACATCCCAGTAAATTCCCGATGTGATGGCTCATCACCCCCGACACCGACACCGCCCGGTGTCCGGAAGGACAGCACCGCCGATGACCGACAGCGCAACGACGACCCGGGCCGACATCCGCGGCTTTCGCGCGGGTGACGGACCGCGGGTGGTGGAGGTGTGGCGGCGCAGCGCGCCGGGCGACCCCGTCACCGCGGACCGTTTCCGCTCCCTGGTGCTGCTCGACCCCAACTTCGATCCGGAGGGTCTGCGGGTCGCCGTGGAGGGGGAACGCGTTGTCGGCGCCGCCTACGCGGTGCGCCGTCGGACGCCGATGGCCGGCACCGACCTGGAGCCGCAGCAGGGCTGGATCCCCTTCTTCTTCGTCGCCCCGGACGCCCGTCGGCGCGGCCTCGGCCGCCGGCTGCTGACCGAGGCCCTCGACTGGCTGCACGGCCACGGCCGGACCCGGGTGGACTTCTCCTCGTACACCCCGAACTACGTCCTGCCCGGCCTGGACGCCGAGGCCTACCCGGAGGCCGCCCTGCTCCTGGAGTCCCTCGGCTTTCGCACGCTCTACGAGGCGGAGGCGATGGACCGTGGCCTGGTGGGCTACCGCATGCCGGAGGACGTCGCGCGCCGCGTGCGGGAACTGACGGCGGGGGGTTACCGGTTCGCCACCCCGTCCGACGACGACCTGGTCGACCTGTTCGCCCTCGCCGGGGACCACTTCGGCCCCGACTGGGCGTGCACGATCCGCGCGTCCGTGGCCGTGGGCACACCGGTCGACCGGATCGTCGTCGCCCGGGAGCCGTCGGGCCGCCTGGTCGGCTGGGCGATGCACGGCGCGTTCGACGCGGTGGACGAGCGGTTCGGCCCGATCGGCGTACTGGAGGAGATGCGCGGCACCGGACTCGGCGAGGTCCTCCTGCACCTCGTCCTGGAGAGGATGCGGGCGCGCCGCGCGCACTCCGCGTGGTTCCTGTGGACCGGCGCGCAGTCCCCCGCCGGCCACATGTACCGCAAGACCGGCTTCACCACGACCCGCGTGTTCCGCGTGATGCGCCGCGAGGGCGCGCGATGACGCCGGCCCGCCGCACCGCCCGGCTCAGCCGCCGCCACTTCGCGCTCGCGCTCCCCTCGGCGCTGCTCGCCTCCGGTTGCGCCGCGCCGCACCAGGGCACCGGGCGGCCGGGTGACCCGATCGTCCTCACCCTGCTCACCCACTACGCGAGCGGAGTGCTCAAGCAGGCCCTGCAGGGCCCGGTCGACGAGTGGAACGCCGGGCACGACCGGGTCAAGGTGCAGACGAAGGCGGTCGAGTTCACGGACCTGCTCACCACGTTCATGGTCCGGCAGGCCGCGGGCCAGGGCGCCGACATCCTCCACCCGTACTGCCTGTGGAACGGTCAGCTGGTCCAGGCCGGTGTCCTGCGGCCCGCTCCGCGGGAGTACGCCGAGGAGATCACCCGCGGTTACAGCCGCGCCGCGGTCGACGCCGCCTCGGTGCGCGGCCAGGTCTACGGCTATCCCACCGAGGCGCAGACGTACGCTCTCTACTACAACAAGCGGCTGCTGCGCGAAGCCGGCGTCGACCACCCGCCGCGGACCTGGCGGGAACTGGAGGAGGTCGCCTACCGCACCGCCCGGCAGGACCGGTTCGGCAACACCCTCGTCCAGGGGTTCGGACTCTCGACCGCCGACGACTCCACCACCGTCGGCCAGACGCTCGCCCTGCTCAACGCGGCCGGCGGCAGGTTCGTCTCCGAGGACGGCAGGAGCACCGCCATCGACTCCCCCGCCGGACGGGCCGTGTTCGACCTGGAGCACCGCCTCGTCAGCGGCGGCGCCAGCGTCCCCGGTGTCAACGTCTACAAGGCGTTCCGGTCGGGGCAGGTGGCCATGGTGGTCAGCGCCGGCTGGTGGACCGGGAGCCTGAAGACCCTGATGGGCACGGAGTACCGCGACGTCGGCGTCGCCCCGCTGCCCCTCCCGGAGGCGGACGGCAAGCGCGCCACGCTCTCCACCGGCTTCATGCTCGGGGTCAACGCGGCCGGCAGACACCCGGCCGCCGCCTGGGAGTTCCTGCGCTGGCTCAACACCGAGAAGGTGAGGGTCAAGGGTGCCGAGCCGGGCGGGAGAGCGACCCGGATGAGTTCCCTGCAGGTGTCTGCCG
Source organism: Streptomyces sp. NPDC107562 (assembly GCF_055657325.1). Classification (NCBI taxonomy): domain Bacteria; kingdom Bacillati; phylum Actinomycetota; class Actinomycetes; order Kitasatosporales; family Streptomycetaceae; genus Streptomyces; species Streptomyces sp. NPDC107562. The sequence goes on from NZ_JBVKBE010000005.1 coordinate 72,204, forward strand.
GTTCCCTGACCGGACGCGCCGACGACATGCGCACCCTCCTGGGCGCCCACGGCGACGCGAACCTGCGGCCCTTCCTGGACGCGCTGGCGTACTCGGTGCCGGAGCCGAACGTGCCGGGCGCGCAACAGGCGAAATCGTTGCTGCGCAAGAACATCGAGGCGCTGTGGACCGGTCAGCAGTCGGTCGACCAGGCACTGCGCACCACCCGCCGTCAGGTCGACCGAGAGGTGGCACGCTCATGGTGAACGCGCTGACGCCGGCCACGACCGAGCGGGCCGCGCCCAGCACGCCCCCCGTCCCGCTCACCGTCGACGGCCGCGTCCGGGCCCGGCGCCGGCAGACGGTCGTCGCCTATCTCTTCCTCACGCCGACATTGCTGTTCTTCGCGGTGTTCCTGCTCCTGCCCCTCGGTTTCGCGCTGCTGCTGTCGATGTCCCGCTGGTCGGGGTTCGACCTCGGCGGCATCCGGCCGGTCGGGACGGACAACTTCGCGGGACTCTTCGCCGACGGATCGACGTTCCTGGCACCGATCCTGACCAACACCCTGCTGTTCGCGCTGGGCACCGTGGTCCTCTCGCTCGCCGGCTCCGTGGTCGTCGCCACCTGCATCGACAATCTGCGGTTCCAGGGGCTGTGGCGCACCCTCTACTTCCTGCCGATCGTCACGACGGTGGTCGCCGTCGGCAACGTGTGGAAGTTCATGTACGAGCCGGGCGGCCTCGTCAACGGCGTGCTCAACTCCGTGGGGCTCGACTCGGTGGCCTTCCTCCAGGAGCCGGGCACCGCACTGCCGTCGGTCGTGGTCGTGCACGCGTGGGCCTCGGTGGGCTCCGCGATCCTCGTCCTGACCGCCGGGCTGAAGTCCATCCCCGAGTCGTACTACGAGGCCGCGGCGCTCGACGGGGCCGGGCCGGTCTCCGTCTTCTGGCGGATCACGCTGCCGCTGCTGCGGCCGTCCCTGCTGCTCGTATGCGTCACCCAGTTCATCAGCGGGCTGCAGTCCTTCGCGCTGATCACCGTGATGACCAAGGGCGGGCCGGGCGACGCGACCAACGTGGCCGCCCTGGAGATGTACCGGCAGGCGTTCTCCTACGGCCACTGGGGCCCCGCCAGCGCCGCCGCCTTCGTGCTCTTCCTGGTCGTCCTGGTGGTCACCCTGGCGCAGTTGTGGATCTTCCGGCGCAAGGAGGAGGACGTATGATCCGCCGCCGTTTCCCCTGGTTGTCCTCGCTGGTGGTGGTGACCGGCGCCGTGCTGACGGTGGTGCCGTTCCTCGACATGGTGATGACGTCGTTCAAGGGCGCGGGCGAGGCGGGCACGCTGCCGTACCGGTTCCTGCCCAAGGCGTTCGACTGGTCGAACTACCGGGCGGCGATCGACCAGCTCGATCTGCCGGTGCTGTTCCGCAACAGCGTCGTCGCGACCGCCGTGATCACCGTGTCCGTGCTGATCACCTCGTCGCTCGCCGGCTACGCCCTCGCCAAACTCCGCTTCCCCGGGCGGGACCTGATCTTCCGGCTCGTGCTGTCGACGATGATGTTCCCGCCGTTCCTCTTCTTCATCCCGCACTTCCTGATCCTGGTGCACTGGCCGCTGGCGGGCGGCAACGACCTGTTGGGGCGCGGGGGCGCGGGCCTGACCGTCAGCATCGCGGCGCTCGCGATGCCGTTCCTCGTCAACGGCTTCGGCATCTTCCTGATGCGCCAGTTCATGGTCTCCCTCCCGGACGAGGTCCTGGAGGCCGCGCGCATCGACGGCGCCGGCGAGTTCGCCGTGTGGTGGCGGATCGTCGTACCGCAGACCATGCCGGTCCTGCTGACGCTCGGTCTGCTGACGTTCGTCCAGGCGTGGAACGAGTACATCTGGGCGCTGCTCATCTCGACCGCGAACCCGGACGTGATGACCCTGCCCGTCGGCATCCAGTTCCTTCAGGACTACGTCGACCCCACCCGCACGATGCCGATCGTCATGGCGGGTCTCGTCATGAGCATCCTGCCGGTGCTGATCCTCTTCCTGCTGCTGCAGAAGTACTACATCCGAGGCGTGATGCTCAGCGGCCTCAAGTGAGAGCCGCTGGCGCGGGACCCCGGCCGTCCGGGGCCCCGCGCCAGTGGTCGGCGGCGGGTCGGTGCCGCCCGTGGGTGACCGTCCGTCAGCCGGACGGGACGGTCACCGGCCGGGTGTTCCAGCCGGAGACCCGTACGCGGGGGGCGCTGTCCGGATCGGTCGTCGGGTGCGTGGCCACCAGGGTCACCTCCTCACCGGGCCACAGGCTGACGTGGTTGTCGCTCCAGTGCACCGGCAGCACGGGCGTCTTCCCGTCCGCGGAGACCACGTCGACGTCGGTCAGCAGGACCGGGGCCTTCGTGGTGCCCGGGTGGCGCAGGGTCACGGTCGTCGTCGAGGTGTCCGTCGCGCCGGCCGCCTTCGTGGTGGCCGCCACGTCCAGGGTCACCTGCGGCATCGAGTTCAGGCCCGTCAGGTCGGCGTAGGAGGTGGTGGGGGTGTAGTACCAGTCGGTCTTCGCGTAGTCGAGGACGTCGTCACGGGTGGAGAGCCAGTAGACGTTGCGGCCCACCTCGCGTCCGGTGGAGTCGGTGAGCAACAGCCGCGCCAGGTACGTCTTTTCCAGCCCGGGGATTTCGGCCGGAACGGTCAGCGAGGTGGTGGTGACGCCACGGGCCTCGACGTCGACCCCGGTCGCCGTGCGGTCGTACTTCTCGGTCCCGTCGGGGTTGAAGAGCGTGACCCGGGCGGTGAGCCCCGAAGCGGCGGCCGAGCGGTTGTTGACGACGCTGACCTTGCGGTTGTCGTAGCCGTACTGGACGTGCAGTGGTTCGTTGGCCTTCTTCGCACCGAAGTACGAGCCGTTCTGGTCGAGGTAGCGGTCGATGAGCTGCCAGTGCAGCGAGGTCCAGCCGCTGTTGAGCATCCAGTAGATGACGCCGGTCGCCGGGGCGGTGGTGTCCTTGGCGTTGCGCGAGTAGGCCTCGAACTGGGCCCGCACGGCCTCGTACTGGGCCAGTTGGGCCTTGCGCACGTAGTCGCCGAGGCCGGTGGGCCGTCCGTAGCGGCCGGCGAGTGCGGCGTTGTACAGCTTGAGGGTCGAGAACGTGGGCGAGGGAGAGCGGTGGTACTGGACGGCGGCGGGCTGCTTCCAGAGGGTCTCCAGCTCGGCCGGGGTCATCATCCGTCGCAGGGTGTCGAGGGTGGGGATGCTCGGGCCCGCGCTGGTCTCGGAGTTGAACCCGGTGGCTCCGCCCTCGCGCTTGTCGTACCAGTAGCCGGGAGGCACCCATTCGTAGGGGCCGGTCATCCGCATCCCGGAACGGCCGGTGACGGGTGTCGGCTTGCCGGAGGCGGAGGGGATCACGGGCACCTTCCAGTCCGCCTCCCGCAGCGCGTCGAGATAGCCCGACTCGATCCTTGCGTTGGGCGCCGCGTCGCTGCCGATCAGGAAGGAGATCACGCTGGGGTGGTGGCGCAGCCGGGCCGCCTCGGCGGCCATCGACGCCCGGGCGACCGCGTGGTCGGCGGCGTTCCACTTCTCCCCGGACTCCGCGGGGTTGACCTCCCCTTCCCACTTGTTGCAGCACTCCCAGCCGGCGATCGTGAGGATGCCGTACCGGTCGGCGAGGTCGAAGAACTCGTCGGGTTCGAGGTGGCCCTCCAGACGGAGCGTGTTCAGGCCCAGGTCGCGGACGTAGCGCAGGCGGTGCTCGGCGTAGGCCGGGTCCCAGCGCAGGAACTCGTCGGGGGACCAGCCCGCGCCCTTGATCAGCAGCGGCCGGCCGTTGATCTGGTACTGGCGCGCGCCGTCGGCGTTGATCGGCGCCTGTACGTCGCGGATGCCGAAGGTGCTGTGCGCGGTGTCGGAGGTGACCCCGTCGACCGTCACGGCCAGGTCGAGGTCGTAGAGCGGCTGCTCGCCCATCCCGGCCGGCCACCACACGCGCGGCTGCGTCACGCGGAGGCCGGAGTGGTCGGCGGGAGAGAAGGCCACGGTCCGGCTCTCACCTGGCTTCAACGTCACCTGGCGGCCGAGGTCGGCGGGCCCGGCCGTGCCGGACAGGCGCGCGGTGACGGTGTCGGGCGAGTCGTTGCGCAGGCGGGCCTTGACGGTCAGGTCGGCGGAGTCCAGGGACGGCACGTCCAGGTCGGTGACGACATGGGCGTCGCGCAGGACGACCGGGCCGCTGCGGCGGACGACGACGTCGCGGACGATCCCCATGTTCCGGTCCGGGGGCGGCTGCAGCCAGTCGAGCCAGCCGACGGTGAGGTGCTTGCGCGGGTCGTTGGGATGGATCCGGAAGGCGACCGTGTTGGTGCCCGGCCGCACCAGGGACGTGACGTCCAGTTCGTGCCGGGTGTACGTCCCCACGACCTTGCTCGCCGTCGCGATCCGACGGCCGTTGACGAAGACGTCGGCGGCAGAGGTGATCCCGCTGACGTCCAGGTAGGTCCGCGTTCCCGGGCCGTCGACCGTGAAGTCGGACCGGAACCACCACGGGACCTCGAAGTCGGCGGCGGGGATCAGCTTCTGGTTCGTGGAGTGGAACGGGTCGGGGTACTTGCCGGCCGCCAGCAGGGCCGCGAGGACGGTGGAGCGAGCGCCGGCCTTGTACCAGCCCGTCGTGCGATACCCGGGACGCGACACTTCGGACGCCGGGTCCTCGACGCGTGCCGTCGACTGGATCATGAACTTGGACAGTGCGGTGCCGGAGTCGGGGCCGACGGGGACCGCGACGGCGGCCGGCGTAGCGCTCTCCACCCCGTCAGTAAAGCCGACCGGGGCGAGGGCGGGGGCCAGGAAGACGGACAGGCCGAGGAGGGCGGGGACCACGGATCGGCCGAGGACCCTGGCCGCTCGGCCTGTCGGCCCTCCGGGCGGGATGGACGGGAACGGGTGACCAGGGCGGCGTGGCGACAGCCTGCCCAGCTGTGAAGGCATGCCCTTCAGGATGCTGGCGACGCCCCGCCGACCGACGCTCCACATGCCGGGCGTCGCCCGATCGCAGCAACCCGCGGAGACTGGGGACCCGCCGGACATCGGGAGACGAGCGTCACCCCCAGATAAATATGCATCCGAGATGCAACATTGCTAGCGTGTGCCGCGTGAGACTGACCAGGTACACGGACCTCGCGCTCCGGGCGGTGATGCGCCTCGCCGTCGTGGACGACGAGGACCTGCTGACCACACGGCAGATCGCCGCCTCGATGAACGTCCCCTACACGCACATGGCCAAGGCCATCGCGCAGTTGCAGAGGCTGGGGGTGATCGAGGCGCGCCGCGGACGCAACGGCGGGCTCACGCTCACCGCCTCGGGCCGGCGCACGCCGGTGGGCGATCTGGTGCGCACCCTGGAAGGGGACCGGGAGGCCGTGGTGTGCGAGGGCGACACCCCCTGCCCCCTCGCGGGCGCCTGCCGGCTGCGGCGGGCACTGCGGGAGGCCCAGGACGCGTTCTACTCCTCCCTGAACGGCGTGACCGTGGCCGACCTGGTGACGGCGCCGACAGGACCGGTACTGCTGTCGCTGGGCGCTCCCCCGGACTGACGGCTCCCGCCGAAGGCGCCGACCCGGCCGTCTCGCACCACCGCGACGAGACCCGCCCCGCGGATTCCGCGCGACCAAAAATACGCATCTCAGATACCAATTAATCGAACCAGCGAAAACCAGGAGAGTGCCTGATGCTTTCTGCGCAGTCGGACCCCGTCGTCCGGGCGACGCTTCCCGTGGTGGGAGCCTCACTGACCACCATCACCGCACGGTTCTACGACCGCCTGTTCGAGGAGCGTCCCGAGCTCCTGCGGAACCTGTTCAACCGGACCAACCAGGTCACCGGCTCCCAGCGGGAGGCCCTGGCCGGCTCGGTCGCGGCCTTCGCCACCCTCCTCGTGGAGCGACCCGACGAGCGCCCGGACGCCATCCTGTCGCGCATCGCCCACAAGCACGTCTCGCTGGGCGTGACCGCCGACCAGTACCCGCTTGTCGGACGCCACCTGCTCGGAGCGGTCGCCGAGGTACTCGGTGACGCCGTCACCCCCGAGGTGGCAGCGGCCTGGGACGAGGTCTACTGGCTCATGGCCAACGCCCTGATCGCCGTCGAGTCCCGTCTCTACGCCCAGGCCGGCGTCGAGAACGGGGACGTCTGGCAGCGGATGGAGATCGCCGAGCGGCACCCGGAGTCCGACGACGCCGTCTCCCTGGTCCTGCGCCGGACCGACGGCCGCCCCGCCGCGGCCTTCCGGCCCGGCCAGTACGTCAGTGTGCGCGTCGGCCTGCCCGACGGTGCCCGCCAGATCCGCCAGTACAGCCTGTCGACCGCCCCCGGCCAGAAGACCTGGCGCATCACCGTCAAGCGTGAGCGCGGCGCCGACGGCCGGGTCCCCGACGGCGAGGTCTCGTCATGGCTGCACGCCAACGCCCAGGTCGGCGACCTGCTGGAGGTCTCGGTGCCGGCCGGTGACCTCACCCTGCCGGAGTCCGACGCGCCGCTCCTGCTCGCGTCCGCCGGCATCGGCATCACCCCGATGCTGTCGATGCTCGACCACCTCGCTCTCACCTCCTCCACGCGGCCCGTCACCGTTCTCCACGCCGACCGCACGCCGCGCGACCACGTCCACCGTGACGAGCAGGCGGATCTCGTCGACCGCCTGGCCGGCGCCGACCTGCACCTGTGGTACGAGAACGACCACCACCACTCCCCCGCCGCGAACGTCTTCGCCGGCCGGGCCACCCTCGACCACCTCACCCCCGGCTCCGGCACCACCGCCTACCTCTGCGGGCCGCTGCCCTTCATGCGCGCGGTGCGCGGGGAACTGCTGGCCAAGGGCGTACACCCCGCCGCCATCCACTACGAGGTGTTCGGCCCCGACCTCTGGATCAGCAAGTAGGCGGAACGGGGCAGGCGACGGCCGGCGATCGCTGTCCGCCCGCGGGGGGCAGCGATCGCCGGCACTCTCCGCCCGCGGTGGTCAGTTGTCCCCGTCCGCCGGTGCTCGCCACCGGCGGCCGAGGAGGACGACGGCCGTGCCCGCGGCCACCGACGCGGTCGCGATCCCGCCGAGCGCGACGGCCTGCGTCGTCCGCCGCCCGGAGCCGGTGTCGGCGAGGCTCTCACCGGAGGGGGAGTCGGCCGTCGTCGAGGCCCCGGTGGACCGCGCGGCCTGTTCGATCAGGCGGGAGACCGCGCCGGGCTGGGACACGGCGACGGCGTGGGAGGCCTTGACCTCGACGGTGTGCGCGTGGGCGCGCTTGGCCATGAACCGTTGCGAGGCCGGCGGGATGTTGCGGTCCTCGGTGCTGATGAGCGTCCAGGCCGGGATCGTCTTCCAGGCGGCCTCGGTGGCCTTCTCCTGCAGGGCCGACGCGGCCACGGGACGCTGGGCGGCGGCCATCAGGTCGGTCACCGACCTGGGCACGTCGGCGGCGAACTGGTCGTGGAACTTGTCGAGTTCGATGTACTGGTCGGTGCCCGAACCGCCGCCGGGAAGCGGGAACGGCACATTCTTCAGGGCGCTGCCGAGCGTGCTTCCGGGAAACTTGCCAGACAGTTCCAGGGCGCTCTCCCCCGCCTCCGGGCTGAAGGCGGCGACGAAGACGAGCGCCTTGACCCGGTCGTCGCCGACGGCGGCCTCGCTGATCACGGCGCCGCCGTAGGAGTGCCCGACGAGCACGACGGGCCCCTGCACGCTCTCCAGCACACTGTGGACGTACGCGGCGTCGCCGGCCAGCCCGCGCAGCGGATTGGCCGGCGCGAGGACCGGGTACCCCGCCCGCCGGAGCCGCTCGACCACTCCGTCCCAGCTGGACCCGTCGGCGAAGGCGCCGTGTATCAGCACGACGGTGGGCTTCGCGCCGCCGGCTCCCCCGTCCGGTGAAGCCGGTGCCGCCGGAGCCGCACACAGGACCGCGACGGCCGCCGCGGCCGCCGCGCCGTGAAGACGCCGCGTGTGGCGTCGTATGCCATGGACCGCGCTCATGCCGTTCGCCTTTCCTCGGGCTCTACGGCACCAGGCTTCACGCGCCCCGAGGGCCCGGCCAGCCCGTCCGGTGCAATCGGGTGAACCCGGTGCGGCCGCTCCAGGAGGGAAGGGGCGCCGGTGGCGGGAGTGCGCCGATTACCCGTACGGCCCCCACGTTCGGCAGGATGGGCGCCATGATCGAGATCCGGACGCCCCGTCTCATCCTCCGCCGCTGGCACGACGACGACCTCGTGCCCTTGGCCGACATCAACGCCGACCCGCAGGTCATGCGCTGGGTCGACGACGGCTCGACGCGCGGGCTGGAGCGCACGGCGCAGGACATCGAGGACTGGGAGGAGGAGTGGGACGAGGAAGGCTTCGGCCTGTTCGCGGTCGAACTGCTGGCCTCGGGTGAACTGGCCGGACTCACGGGACTGTACGTGCCCGCGTTCCTGCCCGAGGTGCTGCCCGCCGTGGCCGTCGGCTGGCGGCTCGGTTCACAGTACTGGGGCCAGGGATACGCGTCCGAAGCCGCCCACGCCACGCTGGAGTTCGCCCTCCAGGACCGCGGCCTCGACCGCGTCGTCAGCATCAACCGCATCGGCGACGAGGCCTCCGAGAACGTGGCGCGCAAACTCGGCATGACGCTCGACCACGAGACGACGCACCCGGAGCACGGCTTCGCTCTGCACGTCCACCACATCGACCTCACCGAGTTCCAGGCCTGAACGAGCCTGCGGGACGGGACGGCGTGCGTACCGCTCCTCCCGCCCAGCGGATGAGCATGCCGACGGCCGCGGCGCGGTCCGTGGAGGACAGGGCCTCCAGTGTCACGTGGTGGGCGGCGTCCGGCGCCCACAGGACCCGGGAGTCGTGGGCCGCGGGCGGGAACGCCTCGGCGACCGACGGATCCTGGGCGCCGTTGACGAACAGGATCCGGCTGCCGCGGCGGCGGACCCAGCGGTCGATGTCCGCCATGGCCGCACGGTCGAAGGGCATCGGGATGTCGCGGGGGACGAAGACGCGCGGTGCGATGCCGTCCGGGTGGCGTAGCAGGTCGGTCAGATGAGCGGTGGGAACGCTGAGATAGCCGAGCTGTGTGCCCAGCTGGTACCAGTACGGCACATGGTCCCCGGCGTTCCTGTCGGCGTACAGCGCGAGCCCGGCGGTGGCGTCCAGCCAGGTGTACAGCTCATCGACGGACGCGTCCGGCCGGGGAACGGCCGCGCGGTCCGCGGCGTCGGCGCCCCGCTGCCAGAACATGAACGGGGCGCGCAGCACGGCGACCTCCAGCGCCTGGTCCGCGCTGCCGACGATGCGGAAGGTGTCGCCGGTGGCGGCGGCCCAGGCCTCGTAGCGGCCGACCAGCTCCGCACGGTGGATCAGCAGGCTGCGTTGGACCGTTCGCAGTGCCTCGCGGTCGGCCGGCGTACCCACCGTGTCGAGGAAGCGCAGGTAGGCGGAGTCGTCGCGGTCGTCGACGTTGTTCGGGGCGGAGTAGGCGACGGTGCCCTCGACGTCGTGGGGGTGGAAGCGCCGGTGGTAGACGCTGGCCATGCCGCCCTTGCTGCCGCCCGTGGACATCCACGCGGCCGGGTAGAGACGGCGCAGGACGCGGACGATGCGGTGGTGGTCGTCGGCGGCCTGGCGCACGGTGAGGTGGGCGTAGCCGGGGGTGCCGGGCCTGGAGGTCCCGAAGTAGCGGTGTTCGACCAGGAGTTGGTTGGCGTCCAGCAGTACCGCCGGCTCGGTGCGGCGGGGCGTCAGCGGCACGTCGTAGCCGGTCGTGGCCAGGACCATCGGACGGTCCGTGCCGGTGTGCAGGAGGGTCAGGCGCTGCTCGAAGGTGCCGGCGGAGTGGTCGGTGTGGTCCACGGGCTGGCGCAGGCCCAGCACGAAGAACCGGTACCCCGGTTCGGCCCCGGGCCGTTCCTCCACGACCCGCAGCCCCGGCAGGGCGCGCAGACGCCGGACGATGTCGTCGTCGTGCGTGCGTCGTGTCCTGGCCGCGGCCCGCGCCGATCCCGCCGCCGGTCCGGCCGCCACGGCGGCCAGCCCTCCGGCTGAGGTCGCCGCCGCCGAGCGCAGCAGGTGTCGTCTCGTCAAGGTGGGCATCGCAGGTCCTCCCGTGCGTCGACTGCCTCCAGTACAGCGGCGGGCGGGCACGGGCCGGATCCCGTGCGCGGGGGATCCGTCTCCCCCCAGCGAGGGAGGCGGGTGCGACCGGAGTCGGCTCTAGAATGCTCTTTCGCACCATCACACCACCGAGCACAGCAATGCGTTCCGGTCACGGTGGTCTGCATACGGGGGGACGGGTGGGAGAGCGAGCGGCGCCCGCGGGCGTGTTGCGGTTCCTGGCGCTGCGGGCACGGTCGTATCGCTCCCTGCTCGCCGCCGCCCTGGTGACCGTCGTGCTGACCACCGCCGTGCTGGCCGCGCTCACCGCGTACGCGGGGGCGATCGGCGACGCGGCACTACGGCGGTCGCTCGCCGAGCGGGGCACGGCCGCCGAGGCCGCGCTCGTCGTCAAGGCCGACGTGCCGGGCGGCGAACGGCAGGCGGCCGACGACGCCGTGCGCGCGGGTGCCCGTGCGACCTTCGACGGGCTGCCCCTACGGGTGAGCACCCTGTTGCGGTCCGGTCCCTACGCGCTGCCGGTCACCGTGCGACCGGCGTCCGAGCGGAACGAGAACCCGGACCTCACCCACTTCGCCGCGCTCGATCGCACCCAGGTGCGGACCGTCTCCGGACGGCTGCCGCGCACGCCGGCGGCCGCCGGGTACATCGAGGCCGCGCTGCCGCGGAGCGCCGCCGAACGGCTCGGGCTGTCGCCCGGAGCCCGGCTGACCGTCACCGACCGTCTGGGGGGTCCCGCGGTACGTGTACTGATCACCGGCGTGTACCTGCCGGTCGATGTCGGCGCGCCCTACTGGGAGTTGGACGAACTGGGCGGCCGCGGGGTGAAGGCGTCCAGTTTCACGACGTACGGTCCCCTGCTCACCGCCCCCGGTGTACCGGCGTCGGGACGGGTGAGCGTCGGCGCGTCGGGCTGGCTGGTGACGGCCGACTACTCCTCGATGACGACGGCGCGCATAGGGACGCTGCGCGAGTCCGCCCGCACGGGGAGCGCGGCCCTGCGCGAGCGGCCCGTGCTCAGCGGTGCGACCGTCGCGGCCACGTCGCTGCCCGAGGTGCTGGACCGGGTCGAACGCTCGTTGCTCGTCACCCGTTCCACCGTGCTGATCGTCGCCGTCCAACTCGCTCTGCTGGCGGCCTGCGCCCTCCTGCTCGTCGCGCGCCTGCTCAGCTCCGAACGGGCGGCCGAGACAGGGTTGTTGCGGGCCCGCGGTGCCACCCGGGCACGGCTGGCGGGGCTGGCCGCGACGGAGGCCCTGCTCCTCTCCGTGCCCGCGCTGGTGGTCGCGCCGCTGCTGTCGGGGCCGTTGACGCGGCTGCTGGCGGGGCAGGGCGCGCTGGGCCGGACAGGGATGCGTCTCGACGTGCCGGTCGGCGGTCGGCCGGAGGTCTGGCTGGTCTCCGCGGGTGTGGCCGCGCTGTGCGCGCTGGCGGTGGCCGTCCCGGCGCTGCGGGCGTCCTTCGCGGGCACCGCCGGGGTGCGGGCGGGGGCGCTGCCCGCGTCGTTGCGGGCCGGTGCGGACCTCGGGCTGCTCGCCGTGGCCGGCGTGGCCCTGTGGCAGCTCGGCAGCCAAAGGTCGGGCGCCGTCACCGCCGACCGGGAGGGGGTCCTCGGGGTCGACCCGCTGCTGGTGGTCGCGCCCGCTCTCGTCCTGCTCGGCGGAACGGTCCTCGTGCTGCGGCTGCTGCCGCTGGCGGCACGGATCGCGGAGCGCCGGCTGGTGGAGGGGCGGGGGCTGACCGCGGCCATGGTCGGCTGGCAGTTCGGTCGCCGTCCGATGCGTGGCGCCGGCCCGGTGCTGCTCCTGGTCGTCTCGGTGGCGCTCGGTGTGCTGGCGGTCGGTCAGGGCGCGTCCTGGCACCGTTCCCAGGACGACCAGGCCGATTTCCGGGCGGGAGCCGACGTGCGGGTCCTCGCCTCGGGGGGCGGCGGGCCGGGCGGCGCGGACGCCTACGCCGACCTCCCCCATGTCGACGCGGTCGCCGCCGCCGTACGCACCACGCTGTCGCTCTCCGGCAGCCGGACCGCGACCGTACTGGCCCTCGACACGGCCGACGCGGCCGGGACGGTGCTGATGCGGGGCGACCTGACGGACCGTCCGCCGCTCTCCGGGCTCGCGCCGCGCGGGGAGCCCGGCGGCATCGAGGTGCCCGCGGGCACGGTCCGCCTCACGCTGACCGCCGCGCTGCACGGCCCGGCACCAGGGGCGGCAGCGGACGTCACCCTCACCCTGCGCGACCGTCACGGCACCAGCCACGAGATACCGTCCGGCCGTCTCCCCGCGGACGGCCGCCCGCACGCGCTGAGCCCCGACCTCGACGGCGCCCGTGGCCCGTTGGCCCTGACCGGGATCGAGCTGCGTACGACGCAACCGACCGGCCGTGCCCAGCGACATCGCCTGGCCCTCACCGCGCTCACGGCAGAGGCGGCCGAAGGCCCGGTGCGCGGACTGACGTTGCCGCGCAGGTGGGCGACCGCCGCCGAGGCCGAGTCGGCCGTCCCGTCCAGCGACGGCAGTACCGAGCCGACCCGACCGCGGATCACCTCGACGGCACCCGTCACCCTGACGTACGGCACCGGCTATCTGCCGCGTGACAGCATGTCGCCACCCTCACCGCTGGTGGTCCGGCTGAACGTCGCGCAGCCCGCGGCACCCGAGATCGCCGCGGTCGCCACCGACCGGTTCCTCACCGCGGCGGGCGCCCGCGAGGGGCAGCGCGTGGACGTGGCGTTCGACGGCCGGACCGTGCCGGTGCGCCTCGTCCGCACCGCGCGCGCCCTGCCCACCACCGAGTCGACCGCGCAGGACGGTGGGGCCCTGCTGGTCGATCTCCGGTCCGTCGACCGGGTGCTGCAGGCCCGCTACGGCACCGGCCTGCAGCCCACCGAGTGGTGGCTGCGCACCTCCGCGCCCGGCGCCGCCGCCGCGGCTGTACGGGCCCTGCCCGCGGTCGATCCCGCCCAGGTGGTGGTGCGCGACGAGATGGCGGCGGAACTCGAGGACGACCCGTTCGGCGTGGCCCCCGAGGCGGCACTGGTCGCGGCGGCCGCGGTGACGGTGCTGTTCGCCTCGCTCGGCTTCGCGGTCAGCGCGGCGGGGGCGATCCGGGCACGGGACGGCGAGTTCGCCGTGCTGCGCGCCCTGGGAGCACCGCGTCGGCGGCTGGCCCGGTTGATCGCCGTCGAACACGGCGTGCTCGTGGGCCTGGCGCTGCTGGCCGGCACCGCCCTCGGTGCCGTGCTGACCCACGCGCTGGTCCCCCTGGTCGTCCTGACCGGGCAGGCCGCCCGGCCGCTCCCGCCGGTCCTCGTCGAACTCCCGCTCCCCCGCCTGGCGGTCCTGCTGGCGGCTCTCGCCGCCGGTCCGGTCCTGGTGACCGCGGCCCTCGCCCTGCGGCGGACGAAGCCAGTGGTGACTCTCAGGGACGAGGTGGCCGAGTGAGCGCGCAGCGGGTGCCGGATCGGGGCCGAGGAGCGGACGCGACGCCGCCGCGTGGACGGGCCGTGGTGTTCCCGGCCCGGTTGCGGACCCGGCTGCGGGCCTTCGCCGGTACGTCCGTCGCGCTCGCGCTGCTGGTGGCCGTGACCGCCGCGCTGGCCGCCGCGTACCCGCGCGCCGTCGACCGGTACGCCGACGCGGGTCTGCGCCGGGCGGTCGAGCAGGCCCTTCCCGACCGGACGACGGTGCAGTTGCAGGCCTCGCCGCCCTGGGCCGCCACGGTCGCCGAGGCGGAGGCAGCCCTGCGGTCCGGTCCGCTGGCCGCGGCGCAGGCGAAGGTGCTCGCCACGGCCGAGGCCCCGCTCGTTCCCGACGCGGCGCAGTCCTCGTACGGCGTGCGGACGGCCGCCGGCCTGCCCACGGCCGACACCTGGCTTCCCCGGCCCAGCGGGCTGCCCGCCCAGGTGGTGCTCGCCGCCCAGCAGGACGTGGCCTCCCATGCGCGGCTCACCGCGGGCCGGCTGCCCCGCACCACGGGCGGACCCGTGACCGCGGGGACCAGGGAGGTCGAGGCCGCCGTCACCACGGACACCGCCCGTAGCCTGCGCATCCGTGTGGGCTCGCGGATCCACGTGCCCGGACCGGACGGCGTACTGCGCGTCCAGGTCACCGGCATCGTCGCCCCGCGCTCCCCCGCGGGCGCCTACTGGTCGGCGCTGCCGGTCCTGCGCACTCCCACGCTGAGCCGTCTGCCCGGCAGCGCGCCGACGGACGTCTACTGGCTCGGCGGTCTGCTCCTCGCCCCCGACGCCGGCCCCGCCCTCCTGGGCACCGCCGGCAATCCCCACCGGTACTGGCAGGTGGCGCCCGACGTCACCGCCCTGCGCGGGCACCAGGTCGACCGACTCTCGTCCGCCGTCGCGGCACTGGAGTCGGGTCCCGGAGTGCAGCGCCTGCGGGAAGTCGTCGACCCGGACCTGGAGGCCCAGACACATCTCGACGAGGTCCTCGCGGACCATGCCCGACTGCGGTCGGGCATCGAGCCGCTGCTCCTCATCGCCGCCGTCGGCACCGGCACCCTCGTCCTGATCGCCCTGGCCATGACCGGCGGCGTCACGGCCGACCGGCGGCGCGCCGAGCTCGCTCTGCTCCGTGCCCGGGGCGTCTCACTGCCGGGCCTCGCCGCGCGGCTGTTGGCGGAGACGGCCGTCGCGGCGGTGCCGGCCGGGGCCGTAGGGCTGGCCACCGCGCTGCTGGTCCTGCCCGGTGCCCGCACCGCACCCGCCGTCGCCGCCGCCCTCGCCGTCACCGTGGTCGCCTCTCTGGCCTTCCCTCTGCGCGCCGTGACGGCCCACCGTGCGGTACGGACGCACGAAGGCCGGGAGGACCTCACCTCGGCCCGGCCCTCGCGGCACCGGACGGTCGCGGAGCTCACCGTGCTGGTGATCGCGCTGGGAGCGGTCCTGGCCCTGCGACGGCAGGGTGCGCAGAGCACCGCGCTGGTGGCCGCCGCTCCGGTGCTGACCGGCGTGGTCGCGGCCCCGCTGCTGGTACGCCTCTACCCGCTGCCCTTGCGGGCGCTTGGCAGGTCGGCCGAGCGGATGCGCGGCGTGGTGCTTCCGTTGTCGCTGGCCCGCGCGTCCCGCGCCTCCGGCTTCGCCGTGCTGCCGCTGCTCGCCCTGCTCAGCGCCCTGACGACGGCCGCGTTCGGCGGCTCGTTCCTGGCGGGCGTCACCGCCGCCCGCGACCAGGCCGCGCTCATGGCCGTCGGCACCGACGGCCGAGTCGAGACGTCCACCGGCACACTGCCCCGGGCGCTGTCCGATCGCGTCGGCCGGCTGCCCGGCGTACGGGACGCGACGGAGGCGAGCCTCACGCCGGAGGCGAGGCCGGAACTGAGCAGCCGATCTCTGCCGCTGGCCGGTGTGGACCCCGACGCGTACGCGCGCCTGGCGCAGGGCACCGGGCTGGGGCCGTTCGACGCGGCGCGGCTGCGGCACGGCGGCACGGCCGGCCCCCTGCCCGCGCTGGCGTCGCCTCCCGTGGCCGGCGAGTACGGCACGGATCCCTTCTCCGTCCTGCTGGAGGACGGCACCGCCGTCAGCGTCCGGATCGTCCTGGTCAGGGAGCGCACTCCGGCCGTGTTCGGCGACGACTTCCTCGTTGTTGACCGCTCCGCGCTGCCTCGCGGCGCGGCGCGCACGACGACCTTGCTGCTGAGCGGGGACACCCTCGACGGCCCGGCGTTGCGCGCGGCGGCCAAGGGAACGGGGGCGACGGTTCGCCTGCGCGCCGAGGAACGCGCGCGGTATGTCGACTCACCCCTTCAATCGGGGGCGGAGCGACTGTACGGTGCCGCGGTCGCGGCGGGCGTTGGCTACGCCGTGCTCACCCTCCTGCTGACCGTGCTGCGCGCCGCGCCCGAACGCCGTGCCCTGCTCGCCCGGCTGCGCACGATGGGGCTCAGCCGGGCGCAGAGCCGTCGGCTGCTCGTCCTCGAAGCGCTCCCGCAGGCCTTCGTGGCCGCGGCGGGCGGCCTGCTGGCCGGCTGGGCCTGCGTCCACCTGCTGTCGCCCGGGATCGACCTCACGACCGTCGCCCTGGCCTCTCCGTCGGCACTCGACGGGGCCGAACTGCGCACCGACGCGCCCTCGCTGGCGGTTCCGGCGCTCACCGTGCTGGTGCTGACCATCGCCGTGGCCGCCGGCCAGGCCTGGTGGACCGGCAGGCGCGGCGGCTCGGTCCACGAACTGAGGCTGGGTGACCACTAGTCGATGAACGCCGCCGCGCGAGGAATCACCTTCCGGCACCGGCCCGTGCCCCTCCTGCCGCCAAGGAGCAGCCGATGAGCAGCAGTCCGACCTTCCACGAGCTGGCCGACCGGGCCCGCGCGACGCGCGACGCCGCCGTCTACGGTCACGACGCCCTGATCACCTGCGACCGGCTGGTACGGATCTTCTCGGCCGACGGCGTCGAGGTCCAGGCGCTGCAGGGCCTCGATCTCCTGGTGCACGAGGGCGAGGTGATGGCGCTGGTCGGAGCATCCGGCAGCGGCAAGTCCACCCTCATGAACATCCTGGCCGGGCTCGACAGACCCACCGCCGGCGCGGCCCGGGTCGCCGGGCACGACCTGCTCGCCATGTCCGCCAAGGAACGCCTCGCCTACCGTCGCGAGACCGTCGGCTTCGTCTTCCAGCAGACCTCACGCAACCTCCTGCCGTACCTCACCGCCGCCCAGAACGTCGCCCTGCCGATGCAGCTCGCCCGCACCTGGGGCCGCCGCCGTACCCGGGCCGAGCGCACCCTGGAACTCCTCGGTCTGCTGGACGTCGCCGAGTGCCGCGACCGCCGGCCGCACCAGATGTCCGGCGGCCAGCAGCAGCGCGTCGCGCTCGCGGTCGCCCTCGCGAACGACCCCGCGATCCTGCTCGCGGACGAGCCCACCGGCGAACTCGACTCCCACACGGCCGAAGAGGTCTTCGCGGCCTTCCGCACCGCCAACGAGGCCCTGGGCACCACCATCGTGATCGTCACGCACGACCAGTCCGTCGCCGCTGAGGTCCGCCGCACGGTCGCCATCCGGGACGGCCGCACGTCCACGGAGGTGCTGCGCCGCAGCGAGGTCGACTCCGCCACCGGCCAGGAGACCCTGGTCGCCCGCGAGTACGCCATGCTCGACCGGGCCGGCCGCCTCCAGCTTCCCGCCGACTACACCCGAGCCCTCGGCATGCGCGACCGCGTCGCGCTGGAACTGGAACCCGACCACATAGCCGTCCGCCCGGACGGCGCACCGCCCCACCACCGCACCGGCGACGCCGCGGCCGACGGGTAGCCCCGAAGGCCCTCAGCCACCCGTGGCGTTCTTGGTGTACTCGGCCTTGGGCGCCCCCGCGCCCTCCAGCAGATCACCGCGGACCCAGCCGCACGCCTCGTAGAACGCCATGGCCCCGGTGTTGGCGGTGAAGGTCTCCAGGCGGACGGTCGCGTACCGGGCGAGGAGCGTTTCCTCGGCGTGCCGCAGCAGCAGGCGGCCCAGCCCGCGGCGGTGTCGCTCCGGGTCGATCATCATGAGGTCGATCGTCGGCCCGTCGAGGACGGAGAAGCCGGCGATCGGGCCGCCCTGGTCGAGGCAGTGCACGCCGCCCCGTTCCAGATGGCTCTTCACATGGGCGTCCGAAGCACCGCTGCCGATGAACCACTCCACCGCCTCGTCGCCGAGGAATCCGCGGTAGCAGGTGTCGATCGTGCGACGCGCGAGAGCCTGGAGCTCGTCCAGGTCCGCCACGGTGGCGGGGCGGATGGTGGCGGGGTGCTGTCCGGTCGGCACGGTGATGTCCGCTTCTTTCAGTGGTGAGGGCGCTCCGGCTCTCCGTGCGTCCTAGGACTCGGCGATCTCGCCGTCCCGCAACTCCAGTACGCGGTCGGCCAGGTCGAGGAGTGTCGGGTCGTGGGTGGCCACGAGAGCGGTGATCTGCTCGCTGCGCACGACCGCGCGCAGCAGTTCCATCACCGCGTGCCCGGTCTCCGCGTCCAACTGGCCGGTCGGCTCGTCGGCGATGAGGATCGAGGGACTGTTGGCGAGGGCCCGGGCGATGGCGACGCGCTGGCGCTGGCCGCCCGACAACTCGCCGGGGCGCTGCGCGGCATGGTCGGCGAGTCCCACGAGCGCCAACAGCAGTTCGACGCGTTCACGCCGTTCGCGGGGGTCCGCCCTGCGAAGCCGCAGCGGGACGCCCACGTTCTCGGCCGCCGTGAGGATGGGGATGAGCCCGAAGGACTGGAAGACGAAGCCGATGCGCTCCCGGCGCAGCCCGAGGAGGGCGTCCTCGTCCTGGTCCTGGAGGTGCAGCCCGTCGACGGTGACGCGTCCGCTGTCCGGCTCGTCCAGCCCGCCGACGATGTTGAGCAGGGTGGTCTTGCCCGAGCCCGAGCGTCCCTTCAGAGCGACGAGTTCACCCCGGGGAACCTCGAAGGAGACGCCGCGCAGGGCGTGAACGGCCCCGGCGCCCCGCCCGTACGACTTGTGCACGTCCGCCACCTGCAGCATGGCTCCGGCCACGGCCTGGCCCATCGCACCCCTCGCACGCTCCGGTGATCTCGCGGCGCGTCAGTATCTCACCCGGTCGCACCACCGACAACGTCTCAGGGTTCCGGGGCCGCGGTGAGGTGCTCCAGGACATTGGTCATCCGGAGCATCCGCTCCAGGACGTCCGGCCGGTTGTCCAGATGGAGCCGGGCGCCGAGGGCGCTGGTACGGCGGTGGACCATCAGCAGCGCCGACAGGCCTGTGGAGTCGAGCCAGGTCAGATCGCTGAAGTCGAGGCGTACGTCGCGCACGGGCCCCGCCTCGGCCAGGTGCTCGGCGACGGCCTCGGTCAGGTCACCGCTCGTGTCGTAGTCGAGTTCGCCGGCCACGCGCACGGTCAGGGTGTGCGGTGCGCGCACGACGCTGAGGGTGAATTCGGTGGGGTGCAAGGAGGTCATACGCCGGTGCCGATGTCGTGAACGGGAGCCACTTGGTCAAGGCTCGAAAGAGCCCGGGCGCCCTCGTGGAGCAGGCGCCGGGTGCGGGGGAAGTCGCGCAACTGGCCGCCGAGCGTTTCGAGACCGGCGAGCAACGATCGGGCCGGGACGTCGCGGGCCTGGAGGATCCCGGCGGTCCAGGTGAGGAACCGCGTGAAGAGATCGGGGTCGTCGACGTAGAGGGCGGTGGCGAGGAAGTCCACGATGTGCGCGAGGTCCTCCGCGGTGCGCTCGCGCTGGTCCTCGCCGTAGTCGCGCATCCCGGGGAAACGGTCCTCCAGATCCACCAGGCTCTGCTTGACGATCTGCGGACGGGACTGGACGACCAGGGTGTACTCCTGGTCCTCCAGGTGGGGAAGGTCCTCCACCGCCTGCCGGACCGCCGAGGCGTCCGGTCGCGGGATGCCTTCGGCCAGCACGGCGGCCGCGGCGCGCGCGTCCCCCGCCCACCGGTCGGCCCCGAGGGCACGGGCGTAGCGGCCGTCGGGGCCGAAGGTGCGGCCGCCGGCCAGGACGGGGACCCCTATGGCCTGGCAGGCCGTGATGGCGGCGTGCGCGGTGGGCAGATGGGTGGGGATCGATCCGGACAGCAGGACCGCGTCGGGGTTGGTGCGGTGCAGGTGGGCGATCAGATGCGAGGTGGGGACCTGGGCCCCGAGGTGGTCGACCTGCCAGCCGCGCAGGCGGAGCACCTCGGAGACCAGCCGGGCGGGCAGGGCGTGCCACTCGCCGTCGACGCAGCTGACGGTCACTCGCCCGCGGTCGGGTCGCCGGCGCTCGCCCGCCCGCCCGCGATGGGCGAGTGAGGCGATGACGCGCTCGTTGATGGCGGTGGCGGCGTGTTCCTGGGCGACGGTGATGCGGTCGGCGGCCCACTCGGCACCGATCCTCTCCTGGACGGGCGCGATCACGTCCAGGAGGAGTGTCTCCTCGTCGACCCCCTCGGCCAGCGCCGTGTGCAGGATGTCGGCGGCCGCGAATTCGTCGCCGTCGGCCACCGCGTGCCACAGCTGTTCGGGCAGCAGGGCTGTCGCGGCGGTGTGCGTCACGTGGTCCTCCCGCTGTGCCGGCCGCCTCGGTCGCCGTCGGGGGTCGCCTGGTGGCTCGCCTTGGGCGCGCTGATGGCGACCGCGGCCATGTCGTCGTGCCGGCCCGTGCCGAGCCACTGGGCGGCCAGCATCTGGATGCGCTCCACGACCGCCTCCGCGGGCATGCCGGCGCACTCGGCAAGTGCCCGCCTGAGGCGGCGTTCGCCGAAGAACTCGTCGCCCAGCGGGCCGCCACGGGCTTCGGTGATGCCGTCGGTGTAGAGCAGGCACGTCTCGCCGGGCGCCAGCACCGTGTGCGCCGTCCGTGCCGTGACGGCCGGCAGCGCGCCCACCAGGGTGCCGTGCGTGGGCGCCTCCTCCACCGTGCCGTCGGCGCGGACGATCAGCGGGGGCATGTGTCCGGCGCTGGTCAGCCGCAGATGGACTGCGCCGTCCCGGCGGCGCACGGAGGCCAGGACGAGGGTGGCGAAGCGGGCGTGGTGCGAGTTCAGCAGTGCGCCGTTGAGCAGGTTGAGGATCCGCTCGTGGTCCTCGGCGAGCGGCAGCAGTGCGTGCAGCGTGTTGCGGATCTTTCCGGTCAGGACCGCCGCGTCCAGGCCCTTGCCCGCGACGTCCCCGAGGACGACGAGGGTCTCGTCGGCGGAGTTCGCGCCGGGGTGGACGTCGTAGAAGTCGCCGCCGATGCGCTCGTGGTCCTTGGCCGCACGGTAGCTGCCGGCGTACTCGACGCCTTGGACGTTGCGCAGTGCGGGCGGCAGCAGTTCACGCATCAACGTGGCGGTGACGGCGGCCTGTTCCGTGTAGAGGCGGGCGGCGGACAGCGCGGCCCCGGCGCGGGCGGCGAACAGGCGGGCGAAGACCTCCTCGCCCGGGGTGAACGCCTGCTCGGTGCTGGACAGCAGCAGGATGAGGGCTCCCGCGGGCACCCCGTGTCCGGGCAGCGGAGTGACGATCACCGAGCCGACCGGTCCGGCGAAGCCCTCCGGGATCAGCCAGTCGGGAATGGCGGCCGGGTCGATCCAGCGGGCCGGTACGGGCGGATAGCCCTGGAGTGCCTCGGCCAGACCCGGCACGGCCGCGACGTCGACCTTCCGGGTCGTCTGCGTCACCGGTCCGCCCTGACGGGCGTAGGTGATCTGGTGGCCGCGCCCCTGGGGTGGGGCGACGAGGACGGCGGCCTCGGCGAGATGCTCCGCGGCCATGGAGGCGGCCACCTCCATGCAGCGCGGCACGTTCAGCGTGGACAGCAGTGCGCTGGAGGCCTTCGAGAGGACCTCCGAGCGCTGCTGCGCGGTCCTCAGCGCCGACTCGGCCAGGCGCCGGTTCGTCTCGTCGACCAGCCACCACACCACGTCGCCGTCGTCCGCGAGGGTGGGATGCGCCTCGAAGTGCCGGTCGTCGATGGCGCCGCTCGGCGGGATCACGGAGACGAGGGGCGCGTCGCGGCCAAGGCGCTGGTGGGCTTCCGCGAGCCAGGACGGTACCGCCTCGCGCAGGCGGGCTCCGCCGGCCGCCGCGGGCAGGAGTGCGCGGGCGGCTTCGTTGATCCGGGTCAAGCCGCCGTGCCGGTCGACGACCAGCACGGGAAAGGGCGCCTCGGTCCAGGACGCGTCGGCCCGGGGGCCGGCGTCGGCCGGACGGGCGGGAAACCCGCGGGAAGCATTCACAAATGGAGGCACGCGCGGTGCGCACCTCACCACCTTCCTGCCGTGGACAACAGATGTCGTCCGGCAACAGTCCCGTACCTGCTCCGCCGTTGCAAGCCACCCCGGGAAGCCGCACCCGAACCACACAACTCGGACCGATCGGCCGGGTGTGCGATGTCTCACCTCAAAAGGCGTACCTGATCCGGAGCCAGGGCGCGTGCTCCGCCAGCAGTCCCCGGACGGTCGTCAGGGCCCGCTGCTTGGTCTCCAACGCGTACCGGACGTTGAGGGCTCCGTTCTGCGACCGCTTGGTCTCCTGGATGTCGGGCCGCCACAGCATCTCCTCGGCGCGAGGGTGCCATCCCAGGTTGACCTCGTGCAGGGACTGGTTGTGGGTCAGCATGATGATCTCGGCCGCCGCCTGAGCCTTCACCCGGGCGGGCAGGACGTCGTCGAGCCGTGCGAACAGATCGGCCCAGTCCCGTTCCCATCCCGGGCGCAGCACGACGGGTGAGAGGTTGAAGTGGACCTCGTAACCGGCGTCCAGGAAGTCGGCCGCGGCGGCGATCCGCTCGTCGACCGGGCTGGTGCGGAGATCGAGGAGGCGGGCGTCGTCCGCCGGCATGAGGGAGAACCGCACCCGGGTGCGCCCTTGCGGGTCGAGTGCGAGCAGGTCGGGATTGACGAACTTGGTCGCGAAGGAGGCCTTCGCGGTGGGCAGCGACCGGAAGGCGGCGACCAGATCCTCCGTGTTGTCGCACACCAGGGCGTCCACGGAGCAGTCGCCGTTCTCACCGATGTCGTAGACCCAGGCCTCGGGGTCGCACTGGTTGGGTCGCGCCTTGGGCCCTTGGGCCCGTACGTGCCGCCGGACATGGGCGATGATCGCTTCGATGTTGGTGAACACCGTGATGGGGTTCGCGTACCCCTTGCGGCGGGGGACGTAGCAATAGGCGCAGGCCAACGCGCATCCGTTGGAGGGGCCCGGGGCGATCCAGTCGGCCGACCTTCCGTTGGGGCGCGTCGCCAGGGTGCGCTTGACCCCGAGGACGAGCGTCTCGGTCTTGATGCGGACCCACCGGCCGACGTTGCCCTCGTTGCCGTGCAGGGACGGGATGCGCCAATGGCCGGCGACCTCGGTCACGCGCACGCCCGGCAGCCGCGCCATGATCTCCTGGCCGCGCGGGGAGGCGAGGGCCGCCGGTTCCGCGTAGACCTCCCGCACCTGGAGGATCCGGCGTGCCGCCGGGCTGTCCCGGAACGGCGTGCTCCCGGTGCGTCCAGGTGCCGGCAAGTCGAACAGCGCCTGCTGCTCGGGTTCCTCCGACGCGGCGTCTCCCCCGCTCCGCTCCATGTGCCGTTCCTCTCGGGCCAGGTGACTCAGTAGCGGCGGTCGCGCTCCTGCTCCAGCAGTTCCTCGAGATCCGAGAGGCGATCCAGCCCTCGTACCACCTGCGTCATGCGGGCGTTGTGCGCGAACCGCTCGCGGTGCCGGTGCAGGAGGTTCCAGTACCCGGCGGTGAAGGGGCAGGCGTCCTCGCCGACCCGTACGGAGGGCTTGTAGCGGCACGGTCCGCACAGGTCGCTCATGCGGTTGATGTAGGCGCCCGCGGACGAGTACGGCTTGGTCGTCATGCGGCCGCCGTCGGCGTACTGCGACATGCCGACCACGTTCGGCACCATGACCCAGTCGTAGCCGTCGACGAAGCTGCGGTGGAACCAGTCGGTGACGGCTCGGGGGTCCCACCCCCGTTGCAGGGCGAAACTGCCCAGGATCATCAGACGTGGAATGTGATGGGTCCAGCCCGTCGTCCTGACCTGCCCGAGGACCTGGGCGAGGCAGTTCGCCCCGATGGCGTCCGGGGACAACTCGGTGAACCAGTCGGGCAGTGGCTCGTGGTGGCGCAGGGCGTTGCTCTCGCGGTACCGCGGACCGAAGTACCAGTAGACGTGCCACACGAACTCGCGCCACCCGGCGATCTGCCGCACGAAGCCCTCGGTGCTGTTGAGCGGCGCGCCGCCCGACCGCCAGCGGGCCTCGGCCCGTTCGACGCATTCGGCGGGCTCCAGCAGGCCGAGGTTGAGCGAGGAGGAGAGCAGGCTGTGACTCATCGTCGCGTCCTTCGCGAGCACCGCGTCCTCGTACGGGCCGAACGTGGCGAGCCGGTGCTCGACGAAGCGGCGGAGCGCGGCGAGGGCCTCCCGTCGCGTGGCGGGGAAGGCCCGGGGCGCGTCCTCACCGACGAACTCGACGTCGCCGTCGCGCGCCCAGCGGTCGAGGTCGGCGCGCACCTCGGCGTCGATGTCGCTCTCCCGCGGGCGGTAGGGAGCCGGAACGCCCAGTTCGGTGGCGCCGCGCGGCGGCGGTTGCCGGTTGTCGTGGTCCAGGTTCCAACGCCCGCCGACGGGGCTGTCGCCCTCCATCAGGAAGTCGTGCGTGCGGCGGACCCAGCGGTAGAAGTCCTCCTGGCGCAGGTGCTTCGTGCCGCGGTCGTCCGCCCATCGCCTGAACTCTTCGTGCGTCACGAGAAAGCCGCTCGCCGGCAGGACGCGTACGGAGGTCAGCGCGCGGACGAAGGCGAGGGCCGAGTGGGAGGTGGGGTGGCGCACGGTCACGGCGCCCTCCCCCACCGCCTCGCGCAGTCCCTCGCGGTAGGTGTCGGCCTTGACGTAGCGCACGCGGTCGCCGAGCTCGGCCGCCCGATGACGCATCGCCGAGAGGACCAGGTGGGCCTTGGCGCGATGGAACCGCCGTCGCCGCAGGACGCTGCGGGCCTCGATCATCACGACCGGCGCGTCCCGGTGCGGGCCGCCGCGCGCCGGATCGAGGAAGTGCGGACCGAGCTGATCACCGAACAGCCAATGGGGGATGCCGGACTCTTCCTCAACCATGCCGAGCGCTCCATCGACGTTCCGCCGTCCCGTCGGCGTCCCGCGTGGTGCGACGCCTTCCTGCGATCAAAGCGCACGACGGCACGGACGGGACGTGGCACACGCCGAGACGACGTCGGTGAGGAGTCACGTTGGGTCCGTGGAATACCGGGAAGACGAGGTGAGTACCGTGACTGGCCGAAGGAGAGACAGTGGCGCAGGACTCATCGCTGAGGGCCGTGGGCTGGGCGCGTTCGCTGCCTGTCAGCAGCGGAGTGAAGGCGGCCAGGGACTGGACGCGGGCGCATCTGGCGGCGCTCGACTGGGAGCGGACGGCACCGGATCTGGTGGACTCGGTCGTACTGGCGGTGTCGGAGCTGGTGACCAACGCGCATGTGCATGCCCGCAGCGCGGCGCAGCTCATCCTCACGTGGGACACGGAGTGCCTGCACGTGACCGTCCACGACGCGTCCAGTCGCCTCCCCGAGCAACGCGGAGCCGACGAAGCGGCCCTCGGGGGCCGGGGGCTGCTCCTGGTCGACGCCCTCGCCGACGACGTGCAGACCCACCCCTGTCCGCGCGGCAAGGACGTCACCGCCTGCTTCCAGCCGCCCCCGAGGGCCCGGACCAGCACGGACGGCGAGAGCTGAGGGGCGCTCCGGGTACGAGGACGTAGCGGCCCGCGCCGATCGGGGACGCGCGCACGGGCCGTGACGGCCGGGGTCCTCCTGCTCGACGGTGGCCCCGGTGGCGCGGCGGGGTGGTCGGTGGGTTAACTGGCCTATGTCGAGGAGAAATGAGGTGGATCATGCCTCATGCACAACGACATCGAGGGGCCGGACCATGACCGGCACCGACGTGCCCGACCCCACGGACGACTTCGAGGTGGCGCTGTTCCGTCAGGCCCGCGCCGGCCTGGAGATCTACGACCTGGACCTGCGCGTGCTGCGCTCCAACGCGGCGGCCCTGGCCATGCGCGGTCAACCGGAGGAAAAGGTGGTCGGGGCGGAGTTGAAGAGCCTCGACACCGGTATCCCGCTCTGGCCGATCATGAGCGAGGTCGTGCGCGACGGCCGCCCGGTCCTCGACCAGCGGGTGCCCGCCCGCCCGAGCGACGACCCCCACCACCGGCACGTGTACGCCGTCAGCGGCTTCCTCCTGTGCGGCGGGGACCGGGCGATCGGCGTGGCCGCCATGGTCCACGACATCACCGAACCGGTCCGCAAGCAGAACGAACTCGATCTCCTGAACATCGCGCGCTCGCAGATCGGCACTTCCCTGGACGCGCTGCGCACGGCGCAGGAGCTCGCCGACATGGCGGTCCCCCGCTTCGCCGACGCCGTCTCGGTCGACCTGCTGGAATCGGTTCTCAGCGGCGACGCGCCGATCGGTCCGGTGAGCAGCCGGCTACCCACGCGGCGCGCGGCGTTCCGGGCCGACGACGGCGGGTACGGCGCCTACCCGGTGGGCAGCGCCAGCGCCTTCGCCTTCCCCACCCCCTACACCCAGGCGCTGGCCGATCTGCGCCCCCGGCTGGTGAACTCCGTCCGGCCGGCCGACGGCTGGCTGGACCACGACCGGCTGCGCGCCGAGTTCCTCACCCGCGCGGGCGTCCACTCACTGATCGTGGCACCGCTCACCGTGCATGGACTGCTCCTCGGCCTGGTGAGCTACTACCGGAAGGGATCGCATTCCGAGAGCTTCGACGAGGAGGACCTGTCGCTGGCCTCCCAGCTGACGGCGTGCACCGCCCTGTGCATCGACAACGCCCGTCGCTTCACGCGCGAGCGTACGGTCAACACCGCGCTGCAACGCAGCCTGCTGCCGCGCACCCCGCCCGAGGTGACGGCGGTGGAGCCCGCCCACTGTTACCTGCCCGGACGCTACGGGGCGCACTGGTACGACGTCCTGGACCTCTCCAGCTGCCGGGTGGGTCTGGTCATCGGATACGTTCCCGGCGACGATCTCCAGGCCTCCACCGCCATGGGCCGCCTGCGCACCGCCGTCTCCACGCTGGCCGAGATGGACCTGCCGCCCGACGAACTGCTGGCGCACCTCGACGACGCCGCCCAGCGCCTGGCCCGTGAACAGGACGACGACCCGGTGACACTCCACCAGGGGCGGCCGCCCTTCAGCGCCACCTGCGCCTACCTGGTCTACGACCCGGTCACGCGGCAGTGCACGGCGGCGTCGGCGGGCCACCCGGCCCCGCTGATCACCAGTCCCGAGGGCATCGTCAGCCGGCTCGGCGTGCCCGTCGGACCGGCCTTGGGCCGTGGCACTCCCTACGAGTCGTCCACCACGGAGCTCGACGTCGGCAGCCTGCTCTCCCTCTACTCGGACGGCAGCGCGGACCGCCACCCGGCCGAGGCCGACGAGCGGCTGCGCCGGCTGTGGGAGATGCTGGCCGACGTCGCGGCCCGCCCCACGGACATCTGCGACGCGGCCGCCTACAAGGTGCTGCGCACCATCCCGCAGGACGGGGCGGCGCTCCTCGTGGCCAGGACCCGGCACCTGGATCCCGGACACGTCGTGGACTGGACCTTCCCCCCGCAGCCCGCCTCGGTCGGTGAGGCGAGGCGGGCGGCCCGGAGGTGGCTGTCCCGCTGGGGGCTGGAGGAGGCGGCGGCCGTGATGGAACTCGTGGTCAGCGAGCTGACGACCAACGTCATCACGCACGCCGAGGGCCCGATCCGGCTACGGCTGATCCTGGACCGGACGCTGACCATCGAGGTGTCCGACGACGCGGACACCGCGCCGCACCTGCGGCACGCCCGGGTGCAGGACGAAGGCGGACGGGGCCTGTTCCTCGTCGCCTCCCTGGCCGGCCGCTGGGGCACGCGCTACGGGGAGAGCGGCAAGACGATCTGGGCGGAGCAGGAGCTGATGGAGCCCTAGCGTGGCCTCCCGGCCCCGTCGGGAGCCGGTGGTCACGGCGTGTTGCGGCTTCGCCTGCGGCGCGTGCCGCGTTCGCGGTGAGAGCCTGATCGTTCCCCATGCGAGAGCCGCCTCCGGCGGTCGCCCCACGCTGCCTGCCCTGCGGGAGAACGCACCATGACAAGTCGCGCTCGGACGTGCCGATGACCCCGTCCCGCGGCCCGGCTCCGGACCAGGGGCTGGACCTCGCGGGCCAGGCACTGCTCACCATGACGGCCGGATGTGTCAACACCGTCGGCTACCTGGCGCTCGGGGGCGTCTTCACCAGCGTGATGACCGCCAACCTGGCCCTGCTGGGCCTCGCGTCGGGCGTCGGCGACCCCTCCGTCGCGCGGCTTGCGGCCGTGGCGATCCTCGCGTACTGGGCCGGCTCGGCCGTGGGCAGCAAGGTCGCCGTGAGCTCCCTGCGCCGGCGTCCGGACGCGGTGGGTCTCAAGGGCGCGCTGGCCGTGGAGATCGTGGTGCTCTGGTCGGTGTCCGCGGTCTGGATGACCGTGGACGGCAGGCCCGGGAGCGTCGAGCAGGCACTTCTGCTCGCCGCCGGCGCCCTGGCCATGGGCTGTCAGGGCGGTGGGGTCCGGGCGGCGACCAGCGGTGCCACGAGCACCTCGTACCTGACCGGCGCGATGACCGGCGTCATCGCGGAGCTGGTGCAGAACCGGCGGTTCGACGCGAGGGTCACGCTGATCATCGTCTGCATGCCCGTCGGTGCCGCACTCGGGGGCCTCGCCATACGGTGGGCCCGCTTCGCCGCGCCTGGCATCGCGGCCCTGCTGGCCACGGTCGTGCTTCTGCTCGTCGTGCGCCGCTCGGGAGGCCGACCCACCCGTCGCCGCTGACCGCGGCGCTCACCCGTCCGCTCGGACGGCGACCCGGGCGCAGACCCCCGCGGAGGGGGTGTGCGCCCGGGGCCGGGAAGGTCGCCTACGCGGTCGCTCAGGCCGAGTCGGTCCCTGAAGAGGCGCGGCGCCAGGTCACTCGTCCTCGCCGCCGTGGTGCTCGCCGCCGTGCTTCTCCTCCTCGGGGTCGATGACGAAGTCGCCACCGACGGCCGTGGCGTCGGCCGACGAGTGGGCCTCGGCGATGACCGGCGGGGCACCCTCTTCCTCGCCGGCGAAGCCGACCCCGGCACCGAAGGTGGAGAGCCCCGCGACCGCCACGGCTACGACCGCCGCACGCATGATCTTGCGCATGATGCAAACCCTTTCTCGTCCAGGCAGGACGCCTGGCTCGACTACGGAGTGTGATCATATACACACAAAACTTGACATATCGGGCACCACGCCTCGGGTGTCGTGTCGGGCGTGCCACGATCACTCGTCGCCGGTGGACGGCGCGTCCGGCACAGTGGAGGTATGCGAGTCGGACGCATCACCCAGGCGCCACTGGACGCTTCCCGCGACGGTCGGAAGAAGGACGGGCCCGAATGAACCACCTGCTGGTCCGCGACCTGATGAGCGCCGCCGTCGTGCGCGTGCAGGGCGGTACGCCGTTCAAGGAGATCGCTCATCTGCTGCAGGAGTACGACATCACCGCGGTGCCGGTGGTGGACGACGAGGACCGCCCGGTGGGAGTGGTCTCGGAGGCCGACCTCTTGCACAAGATATGGGGCGGCCACGACGACGACGCGACGGCGCCCGGCGTCCCCCCACGGCCGGACAAGGCGCTGGCGACCGACGCCGCGGGACTGATGACGTCACCCGCCCTGTGCGCGCGTGCGGACTGGAGCGTCGTGGAGGCCGCCCGGGTCATGGCACGGCACGGCATCAAGCGGCTGCTGGTGGTCGACGACGACCAGCGGCTGATCGGCGTGGTGAGCCGCAGCGACCTGCTCCGGGTCTTCCTGCGCAAGGATCAGGCGATCCGTACCGAGATCGTCGAGGAGGTCCTGGTCAAGACGCTGGGCCAGGCCCCCTCGGCGGTCCAGGTGGACGTGACGCACGGACACGTCATCCTCACCGGACGGCTCTCCTCGCAACTGACGGTGCCCGCCCTGGAGGACCTGTGCCGCACGGTCGACGGCGTCGTCGCCGTGGAGTTCCGCCCCCTGCGCGAGCCCGACACCGACGCCGCGGCACCTCTCAGTACCTGACATGTCCGGTCCGCGGCGCCGCTCACCCCCCCCCCCCCCGGAATGGCACTTGTTTTTTGCAAGCGGACCGGTCAAGGTGGGCGGAGGGCGCCCGGATCCCCACGGCGGAGAAGCGGGCGAGAGACGCAGGCGAGGGAGTTGTGATGCAGGTAGCGGTGGTCACCTTCGACGGGTTCAACGAGCTCGACAGCTTCATCGCCTCCGCCTTGATCAACCGGTGCCGCAAGGACGGCCTGGAGGCCTTCATCACGACTCCCACGCCGGTCGTCACGTCGATGAACGGCGTCGAGGTCACAGGGCAGCGCCCGATGGAGTTCCTGCCCGAGGCCGACGTGGTGCTGATCGGCAGCGGCGTCAAGGCGCGGGACGTCGTCGCCGACGACGAGCTGATCTCCCGGCTGCGACTCGACCCCGCGCGCCAGCTGGTCGGCGCCCAGTGCAGTGGCGCGCTGGTGCTCGCCCGGCTCGGATTCCTCGAGGACATGCCCGCCTGCACGGACATCAAGACCCGGCCCTTCGTCGAGGCCCGCGGCGTCACCGTGCTGGACACGCCGTTCCACAGCGAGGGCAACATCGCCACGGCGGGCGGGTGCCTGGCCTCGCAGTACCTCGCCACGTGGGTGATCACCCGCACCCTCGGGGAGGACGCCGCGCGTGGTGTCCTCAACTACGTCGCCCCGGTCGGTGAGAACGAGGAGACGGTCGCGCGCGCCCTGCACGCCGTTCACGCGGGCGAAGCCGCACTGCGCTGACGCGGCACCGCCCCGGTCCCCCATCTGGACGTGCCCCCGCTCCAGATGTTGTCATGTCAGCAACCAATCTTTACAACGATATACAGAGCCTGGAACGACCGTGGCACGCTCCCCTCTCCTCCGCCCGGACAGGAGCTCCCCCATGACCGTCGACCGTCGCGCCTTCCTCACCGCGAGCGCCCTCGCGCTGGGTGCCGTCACGCTCAACGTCCGCCTCGCGCCGACGGCTTCGGCCGCCGCGCCGCCGGCGGCGCAGAACGCCTTCCGTAAGCTGCCGGCCGGCAGCGTCACCGCGCGCGGCTGGCTGGCCGGCCAGCTCCGACTGCTGCTGACCGGCCTCTTCGGCCGCTACGAGCAGCGCTCGCACTTCCTGGACTTCGCGAGCACCGGCTGGGTGAACCCGGACAAGCAGGGCTGGGAGGAAGTCACCTACTGGTTACGCGGCTACGTTCCCCTCGCCGTGGCGACCCGGGACGCGGCCGCCCTGGCGAACGCCCGCCGCTGGATCGACGCCGTCGTGGCCACGCAGGCGAGTGACGGGTTCTTCGGCCCGCGCGCCCTGCGCACCTCGCTGGGCGGCGGCCCCGACTTCTGGCCCTTCCTGCCGCTGCTGATGGCACTGCGCACCTGGGAGGAGTACTCGGGCGACACCAGGATCGTGCCGTTCGTCACCCGATTCCTGCGCTTCATGAACGCGCAGGGCAAGTCGGCGTTCGACTCCAGCTGGGTCTCCTACCGCTGGGGCGACGGGCTGGACATCGCGCACTGGCTCCACGAGCGCACGGGAGAGGCGTTCCTGGTGGAACTCGCCGCCAAGATGCACACCTGGGGCGCCAACTGGACGGGGGCGAGTCCCAGTGCGCACAACGTCAACATCGCCCAGGGTTTTCGTGAGCCGGCCCAGTACGCGCAGTTCGACGGCTCCGCCGAACTCACCCGCGCCACGTACCGGGCCTACGAGGACGTGCTGCGCAGCTACGGGCAGTTCCCGGGCGGCGGCTTCGCCGGGGACGAGAACTGCCGACCGGACTTCGGGGACCCCCGGCAGGGCTTCGAGACCTGCGGCATCGTCGAGTTCATGGCCAGCCACGAACTGCTGACCCGGATCACCGGTGATCCCGTGTGGGCCGACCGGTGCGAGGACCTCGCGTTCAACATGCTGCCGGCCGCACTCGATCCGCAGGGCAAGGCCGTCCACTACGTCACCAGCGCCAACAGCGTCGACCTCGACAACCGCGCCAAGACCCAGGGACAGTTCCAGAACGGCTTCGCCATGCAGGCGTTCCAGCCGGGCGTCGACAACTACCGCTGCTGCCCGCACAACTACGGCATGGGCTGGCCCTACTTCACCGAGGAGCTGTGGCTGGGCAGTCCCGACAACGGCCTGGTCGCCGCCATGTACGCGCCCAGCCAGGTGCGCGCCGTCGTCGGGGCGTCGGACACGACCGTCACGCTCACCACGGCGACGGACTACCCCTTCGGCGAGACCGTCACGATCACCGTCGCCACCTCGACACCTGTGGCCTTCCCGCTGCGGCTGCGGGTGCCCGGCTGGTGCCGTGGCCCGCGTCTCACCGTGAACGGGCAGCGGGTCACCGCCCCGGACGGGCCGGCCTTCGCCCGGGTGGACCGGACCTGGCTCGACGGCGACACCGTCACGCTCCGACTGCCCCAGCGCACCACCCTGCGGAACTGGCCCGGAAACCACGGCGCGGTCAGCGTCGACCACGGGCCGCTGACGTACTCGCTGCTGATCGGCGAGCGGTACGTGCGGTATGCCGGCACCGACGAGTTCCCGGAGTACGAGGTGCACGCCACCACCCCGTGGAACTACGGCCTGGCCTCCGACATCCGGGCGACCGTGACGCGTACCGGCGGGCCCGTCCCCGACAACCCGTTCACCCACGAGACGGTGCCCGTGCGGATCACCGCAGACGCCCGCCGGATCCCGGAATGGATCGCCGACGGCGAGAACGTCGTCGCCCCGTTGCAGGACGGGCCGGCCCGCTCGACCGCCGCCGTCGAACGGGTCACCCTCATCCCGATGGGCGCCGCCCGGCTACGGATCACGGCCTTTCCCCCGGCGTCCGCGCAGGGCCGGCCGTGGTCCCCCGAACCGCCGTTCCGCCGCATCCAGAACAAGCACAGCGGCAAGGTCCTGGCCGTGGACGGCATGTCGCTCGCCGACAGCGCCCGGGTGGTGCAGTTCGCCCACACCGGGACGGCGGATCACGCCTGGCAGTTCGTCGACCGGGGCGAGGGCTGGTTCCTCGTCCGCAACGGGAACAGCGGCAAGGTCCTCGGGGTGGACGGCATGTCCACCGCCGACAGCGCGAACGTCGTCCAGTTCGCGGACAACGGCACCGCCGACCACCTGTGGACCCGCGTCGACGACGGCGACGGCTGGTTCCGGCTGCGCAACAAGCACAGCGGCAAGGTCCTCGGCGTGGACCGGATGTCCACCGCCGACAGTGCCCAGGTGGTGCAGTTCGCGGACAACGGCACCGCCGACCATCTCTGGCGGCTCCTGTGAGCCGTGAGCACGCTGTCAGGTGAGGAGCGAGCGGCCCGTCGGCGCCAGCCGGAGCGTCCGGGGCGGCGCCGTCAGTTCGCGCTCGACACGCGGCAGGATCCCGTCCCGGGCGCGGGGATGGGCCCGCACGGCGGCGAGGTGCCGCAGGCGGGCGCTCTCGTCCGGGTACGAGGTGATGACCACGGCGACGTTCTCGCCGGTCCGGACCGGCAGCCTGGGGAAGGTGTTGGGCGCGGGCTCCGTGACCAGGACGGCGAGCGGTGCGGGGCCCGTCTCACGGATCACGGGAAGGAGACCGTCCCGGAGCAGCGCCACGCCGTCGGGACGTCCGGGACGGAAGGACCACACGGTGGCGGCGACGAGTCGCTCCGGCGCGGCGGCGCCGACGGGGGGACGCTCGGCCGGTGGAAGGGAGAGGCCGGAGGGATCCGACAGCGGTCGCAGCAGCAGGACGTCGTCCGAATCCACCATGGTGGCGTTGGCCCGCGGACCGTGCTCGGCCCAGACGGGGCCGCCGTAGAAGGCGGTCAGCGCGTGGTGCCGGGTCGTCATGTCCCGAAAGCCCCGGAGCCAGACGAAGCGGTCCGGGTCGTCGAGATCGCGGAACTGGCCGAGGACCAGCATCCCGGCCTCTTCCTGAGTTTCTACGAACTCCCGGTCGAACAGCTCGACGAGTTCGTCGCGCCGGCCGGGACGCAGCGTGTACTGGCGCAGCTCGATCACGACGGGGCCGCGCGCGGGAGGCACGGCACGATCGCGGGAAGGCACGGCGGCGTCCTGGGAAGGCACGACGGGCTCCTGTTCGTCTGTCATCCGGGGGAAGGGCACGGGGGTTCCCGGGCCTCGTTCGGTGCGGGGCGTGGACAGACGCTAGAGCAGCCGTGTGTCAGGGGCTGTCAGGGTTTTCGGGGAGAATGCGGGCATGTCTGCCGGCCGGCTCGTCTCGGTGCTGTTGTTGCTGCAATCCCGTGGCCGCGTCTCCGCCCGCGGGATCGCCGACGAACTGGGGGTCTCGGTCCGCACCGCCTACCGTGATGTGGCACGTCTGCAGGACGCCGGGATCCCGGTCCGTGCGGAGCCGGGACGCGGAGGCGGCTACCAACTGCTCGACGGCTACCGCACCCGCCTGACCGGCATGAGCCAGAAAGAGGCGCGGGCCCTGTTCTTCGCCGGGCTGCCCGGCCCCGCCGCCGATCTGGGGTTCTCCGCGGAGGTGACGGCGGCGCGGCTGAAGCTGCTGGCCGCGCTGCCGGCGGGGCTGCGGGAGGAGGCGGCGCGCACCGCGGAGGTGTTCCACCTGGACGCCCCGGCCTGGTACCGGGAGCCCGAACCGGCGCCGTATCTGCCGCTGTTCGTCGATGCCGTGCTCTGCGGTCGCGCGGTGGACGTGCGCTACCGCCGTTGGCGCGAGCCGCAGGAGGTGGATCGCCGCCTGCGCCCCTACGGCCTGGTGCTCAAGTCCGGTGTCTGGTACCTCGTGGCCGCGTCGGAGAGCCGGATCGCGACCTACCGCGTCACCCAGGTGCTCGATGCGGCGCCGAGCGACGAGCGGTTCGAGCGACCGCGGGACTTCGACCTGGGCGCGCACTGGGCCGCGTACCTCGACGAGTTCCGGTCGCGTCGCTTCACCGGCACGGCCACCATCCGCCTTTCCCCCCGAGGACGGCGGCGGCTGCCCGACAACCTTCCCCCGGAGGTGGTACGGGCGGTCGAGTCCACCGCGACGGCCGCCGGTGACGACGGATGGATCGAGGCGGTCATCCCGACGGAGAGCACCGAGCACGCCCGCGGCGAGTTGCTGCGCCTCGGTGCCGACGTCGAGGTCGTAGCGCCCGCGGAACTGCGCCGGTGCATGGCCGACGCCGTCGGTGCGCTGGCCGTCGCGTACGGCGTCGCCTGACTACAGCCGGGCGGTCATGCCGCCGTCGATCGTCAGCGCGGCGCCGGTGATGAAGCCGGCTTCGTCGCTCAGCAGGAACGCCGTGAAGGCGGCGACCTCGCAGGGCTCGGCCATCCTCCCGAGGGGGTGCATCGCGATGGCCGCGCGCCAGGCGTCCTCCGGTGCCAGGCCCGGCAGGTCCTGCACCAGCGACCGCGACAGCGGGGTGTCGACACCGCCGGTGACCAGTGCGTTGATCCGGATGCCGGCGTCGGCCGTCTCCAGCGCGGCCGACCGGCTGAGGCCGATCACGCCGTGTTTGGCGGCGACGTAGGAGGCCTGCCGGAGTTGCGCGCCGACGCCGCACACGGATGCGTTGTTCACGATCGCGCCGCCGCCGCTGTTCCGGATGGCGGGGATCTCGTGCTTGAGGCCGTAGAAGACGCTGTCGAGGTTCAGCGCCAGGTCCGCCCGCCAGGCCTCGGCCTCGATCCCGGTCAGGGGGCCTTCGGCCGTGGGCGCTCCGACGTTGTTGAAGGCGCCGTCCAGCCTGCCGTAGCGGCGCACCGCCTCCCGGACCAGTTCCGCGACCTCGGATTCGACGGTCACGTCCGCGCGTACGAAGGCGGCTTCGCCTCCTACGGAGCGTAGGTCCGCCGCGAATGCCTCACCGGCTTCCCGTCCGCGGGCCGCCAGGACGACCTTCGCGCCCTCGCCCGCCAGGCGTCGCGCCGTCGCGCGCCCTATCCCGGAGGTGGCCCCCGTGACGAGGACGACCTTGTGCGCGAAGCGTCGGGACATGGAACCTCCCAGGGCCGGGTCGGTCAGCCGCCGCACGGCCGGGTCCTGGCGAGCAGCAGGGTGATGTCGTCGTCGACCGGTCCCTCCGGCGCCAAAGCGTCGACGACCGACACGCACAGGTCGTCCAGGGCGTCGTGGCCGGCGCGGGCCAGCGCGGTCCTCAGCTGGTGCAGCCCACGGTCGATGTCGTGGCCGACGCCCTCGACGAGACCGTCGCTGTACAGGGCGAGCGCGGTGCCCTCATCCAGCGTCACCGCGACGGATGCGAACGAGCCCAGTCCCACCCCGACGGGCGCCCCCGGCGGCACGTCGGCGAAGGCCACCGATCCGTCCGGCGAGATGATCGCGGGCGGCGGGTGGCCGGCACTCGCCATCACGCAGCGCCGCGACGTCGCGTCGTACACCGCGTAGAGACACGTCGCCGCGACCGTCGTCGGGACGGGGGTGCCGTCGTCCCGGTCGCGGGCGAGGTCGACGACGAGTTCGTCGAGGAGCCGGAGGAGTTCGTCGGGCGGCACGTCCAGCTTGCTGAGTGCGCGGACCATGGCGCGCAGCCGCCCCATGGTGACGGCGGCGTCGATGCCGTGACCGAACACGTCTCCCAGCACCAAGGCCACGCGGCACTCGGACAGCGGGATGACGTCGAACCAGTCGCCGCCGACGCCGCCGTGGGTGTCGGCGGGCAGGTAGCGGGAGGCGACCTCGACGGTGCTGCCGGCCGACAGGCGCTGGGGCATCAGATCGCGTTGCATCACGAGTGCCGCGGTGCGCTCGCGTGCGTACCGCAGGGCGTTGTCGAGGCTCAGCGAGACCCGCGTCGCGAGCCCCTCGGCGAGCGCCAGGTCCGCCCTGCTGAAGGGTGCCGGGTTCCGGCTGCGGGCGAAGACGGCGACGCCGAGCACGGATCCGCGCGCCCGCAACGGGACGATCATGAGGGAGTGCATGCCGGCCCGGTCGATGATCCGGGCCCGTTCCGGGTCGCTGTCCAGCCGGCTGCCGGGAGAGCGGTCGAGGACGGGCGCGAAGTGGGACCGTCCGCTGTTCAGCACGGCGGTCAGCGGGGACGCCGGGGGGATGTGGACCGGTGTCCCGGGTGCGGGCAGTGCCGCGCGCAGCGCGTCGTGGACGGAGGCGACGGCGGCGCGGTAGACGCCCGGAGTGCCCGTGCCGGAGGGCTTGAGGTGCCGCAGCGGCTCCTTGCCGAAGGGCACCGCCTCGACGAGGTCGACGGTGATGAAGTCGGCCAGCTCGGGCAACGCCGTCTCCGCCAGCTCCTGGCTGGTGACCAGCGGGTCCAGGTCGGTGCCGATGCGGCTCTCCGCCTCGCACAGCAGTTTGTGACGCCCGCCGTCGTGCTCGGCGCTCACCCGCGTGGCGAGGGAGCAGACGCCGAGTGGCCTGCCGTCCGGTCCGTCGAGCGGGACCAGGGAGACCCGGAAGTAGTGGGAGCGGACCTCGGCCGGGTCCGCGAGGACGGGCCACAGTTCGTATCCGAGCAGCGGCACCCCGCTGTCGAGGACCTGTGTCATGGCGCGTTCCAGGAATTCGGGGTGCCGTACGTGGAACAGGTCGCTCACGTGGCCGCCCGGCTCGGGGCCGCAGTGGTAGATCTCCTTGTCGTGCACGCTGTCGTTGAACCACACGCAGCGCAGTGCGCGGTCCCAGACGGCCATGCTGAGGGACGAGTCGTGGAACAGCGCGTGCACGGCGGCCGCTCCCGGGTCGGTCCCGTGCGGCGGTGTGCCGGGGACCGTCGTGCGGGCGGCCGGCCCGGCTCGCATGGTCCCCTCCCGAGGCGTGCGGGAACTCGCGCCGGGGCGCGCGCCCGAGGGGTGCGGGACGGCTGGCTCCGCACCGGCGTCGACGATGATCGTCCGTGCGGTGACGACGAGCCGGCCCACGCCGGTGCGGATCTCCACCTGCTTCTCGCCGATGAAGCGTGCGTGCCCCTGGATCACCGTCACCGTGCTCGCGTCGGCGGGGTTGTTCAGGGGACGTCGGGCCGGTGGCACGCGCGGTGGTGCGGGCGGTGGGCCGGGCTGCGGACGGGGCGGATCGGGCGGGTCGGGCCTCGGACCGCCGTCGGTCGGCGAGGGCTGCTCGACGAGGACCACGCGGCACCCGGCGGCGCTCATCCGCTCGGCGAGCGCCCTGCCGCCCGAACTGTTGCCGATGACGAGGAGTTCCACGTGCAAGGTGTCCATGACTTCGACCTTGCCTCCACCATCCGGACAGGCCAAGGTTGAAATGTCGCAATTTCTATCGAGAACGTTTCATGGACGCACTGAGCCGCCTGATCCGGTTGGCGCGCCTGCAGGGCCACATCGACGTCCGATGCCTGCTCGCGGGCCGCTACACCCTGGCCAACGACGCGGCCGAGGAGGGCCGGGCCCCGTTCCACCTCCTGCTGAGCGGTGCGTGCGACCTGGAACTCCCCGACCGGGTGATCGAGCTGGTCTCGGGCGACATGGTGCTGCTTCCCCGCGGCACGGCGCACAAGATGCACGTCCGTGGGCGGCGCGCGGCCCTGGGCGTCGAGAGGCGGGAGGCGGGGCCGTACGAACTGATCGGCAACGCGACGGCCGAGGACGCGGATCGCGCGACGGATGCCGTGCGGGGAGGGGAGGAGGCGCCCGTCGACCTCTTCTGCGGTCACTACCTCTGGGAGCCCGGCCCGGCACAGATCCTGATGGACATGCTTCCCGAGGTGGTCCATGTGCCGCTGGGCGCGACCGCTCGCGTCGATCCCCCCTCCGCCGGGCGGCTCGGACCGATCGGACCGCTCAGCGAGTTCATGCGGGGAGAGGCCCGCCATGCCGACCCGGGTGTCGACGCCATCCTGAACGCCTTGTGCGACGTCCTGCTGACGATGGCCCTGCGCGGCACGCGGGGACTGGGGCAGGCGGTGTGGCTCGCCTCGGCGGAGGAGTCCGTGCGGACCGTGACCGAGGCCGTGCTCCGGGATCCGTCGTACGACTGGAGCATCGAGAAGTTCGCCGCCCTCGGTTCCATGTCCCGGGCCACGTTCATCCGGCACTTCACGCGGGAGACCGGAATGAACCCCGGTGACTTCCTCACCCGGCTGCGCATGCTCCTCGCGGCCGACCTGCTCGCGAACACCGACCGTCCCGTGGGTTCCATCGCCACCGCCGTCGGATACGCCTCGGGTTCCGCCTTCGGCCGCGCCTTCCGGCTGGCCACCGGGAGCGCCCCCGGACAACTGCGCAACAGGGGGCGGGAGCAGCGGCATCGCGACACCCGCCTGGCGAGGGAACCGCTCTCGGCCGGAGCAGGGCAACTGCCTGGCCGCGACCAGCGGTGAATCTGCCCGACTCCGTGCTCAGCAGCGCGAACCACGTGGCCGCCTGCGTCTCGCTGATGCGTCCGGGAAGCGCCGGTGCGTCGGCGCTTCCCCGGCGCGCGCACATCCCTTTCGTGCCCGGCCGGGGAACGTTAGAGTCCCGGTGCGGCTGGTCGAACCCCGAGGAGTTGCAGGTGCCCGGTCTTTCGAGCGCGCGTTGACGTCGTAGGCCCAGCGGCCCGTCATCGCGTGCTGCCCCTGCTGTTGCGGCACAGCGAGCCTTCTCCTGCCTGAACCGTCGGCGCACCCGCCGGGTGCCCGGTGGCGGGCTTCGTTGTCGCGACCCCGGGAATCCCTGTGCCGACCGCCTCCCGCCCGCTTTCCCCTTCCTCCGGCGACCCCGCCCCGTCCGGACCGTGGCGTGACCGCGACTTCCGCAGACTCTGGCTGGGGCAGACCGCCTCCCAACTCGGCGAGCACACGGCTCTGGTGGTCCTTCCGCTGTTCGCCGTCCTGACGCTCGACGCCAGTGGCAGCGAGCTGGGCGTCCTGCGCGCCGTGGGTCAGGCGCCGGTCCTGCTGCTCTCGCTCTTCGTCGGCGCATGGGTGGACAGATGGCGCACTCGCACGGTGATGGTGCTGGCGGACGTCGCCCGGACCGTCGCCCTGGCGGCCGCCGCCGTGGCCGGGCTGTGCGGCCGGCTCGGTCTGTCCGCGCTGTTCCTGACCGCCTTCGTCGTCGGGTCCCTCTCCGTGTTCTTCGACGTGGCGTACCAGGCCTTCCTCGTACGGCTGGTACGACGCGACCAGCTCGTGCGGGGCAACAGCGCGCTCGAAGGCAGCCGGTCCGCGGCTCAGATCGGCGGACCCGCACTCGGCGGTGCCTTGGTGTCCCTGCTGTCGGCGCCGGTCGCCGCCGCCTCCAGCGCCCTGTTTTTCACGCTGTCGTTCCTGTCGATCCGCCGGATCCGCCGCGTCGAACCGGTGCCCGAGCGCCCGGGGCGGCCGTGCGGCATCTGGCGGCGGATCCGCCAGGGTATCCGTTTCGTCGTCGGCGACACCGTGCTACGGACCGTGTGCCTGGCCTCGGCCGCCTTCCAGTTCTCCTTCGCGGCCGTGATGACCGTCTATCTCCTCTTCCTGCCGCGGGAA
Organism: Streptomyces sp. NPDC107562; assembly: GCF_055657325.1. NCBI lineage: Bacteria > Bacillati > Actinomycetota > Actinomycetes > Kitasatosporales > Streptomycetaceae > Streptomyces > Streptomyces sp. NPDC107562. The sequence goes on from NZ_JBVKBE010000005.1 coordinate 112,283, forward strand.
CTGCACCTGTCCGGCACCGCCGTCGGCCTGGCGCTCGCGGCGACGGGGCCGGGCGCGCTGCTCGGCTCGGTACTGGCGGCCCGGCTCCCGCACCGGTTCGGGTACGGCCCCGTCCTCGTGGTCGCGGCGGCACTCGGCGACGGTGTCTTCCTGTGCGTGCCCGCGCTGCACGGTTCCACCGCGGTGACGGTTGCCGCGCTCCTCGCGATCAGCTTCGTGTTCGGTGCGGGCGGTCAGCTCGTGAACGTGGCGCTCATGGCCGTGCGACAGACGGTCACTCCGGACGGGATGCAGGGCCGGGCGGCCGCGACGATCACGTGTGTCGGCATGGGGCTGTCCCCGCTCGGCTCCCTGCTCGGCGGGTTCCTCGCCGAGCAATGGGGTCGCGCGCCGGTCTTCTGGCGGCCGCCGCGGGCATGCTGCTGTCCCCCGTGGTGATCGCGTCGTCCCCGCTGGCCCTCCTGGGACGGGCGCTGCCGGAGGCGCCGAGCGCGCCGCCGACGGCCGAACGATGACGGTCGCGTCACCAGCCCCGGTCGGCCGGCACCGGGTCCGGGCCCCGCTGCGCCACGACTAGGGCCATGTCGTCCACCAGCCGGCCCCCGGCGTGCTCGCACAGGTCGGCGGTGATGGCCTCGACGAGCGGTCCGGGTTGATGGTCCGCCCGCTTGGCGACACGTTCGGCGAGCGGGTAGAAGCTGCCGGCCGGGTCGCGGGCCTCGCTGACCCCGTCGGTGTAGAGGACCAGGCGGTCACCGTCGTGGAAGGGGAAGCTGGACGGGACGTACGAGAGCGGGGACGCCGGTCCGACGGCCAGACCGAGCGGCGGCGCGATCTCCGCCGCCTGCAACGTCGTCACGATGCCGTTCGACCCGCACACCAGCAGGGGCGGCGGATGCCCGCAACTGACCAGATGCACGACCTGCTCGTCGTCGGGGATGTCCACGAGTACGGCGGTCACGAACCGCTCGGCGAGTTCCGTCGCGGACGAGGAGAACTCGGCCAGGCCCCAGCGGATCGCGTCCTCGACGTAGGAGACCAGTTCTGTGAGCGGGATCTCACGGTGGGCGGCGGCACGGAAGGCTCCCAGCACGATCGCCGTGTCACTGATCGAGGCGAGCCCCTTGCCGCGGACATCACCGATGATCAACCGGGTGGATCCCGCGGTGCGCGCCGAGGCGTACAGGTCGCCGCCGACCTGGGTGTCGGCGTCGGCACTGCGGTACTGCGAGGCGAGCCGCACCGGTCCCGCGCGGTCCGGGAGCGGACGCAGCACCACGCGCTGGGCCGTGTCGGACACCGAGCGTGCCCGCCGTAGCGCCTGCTCGTGCCGGTTCCGCAGATGCGCGAACGCCACCAGGATGACCGAGACGGCGAACAGCGCGCACCACTCGACCACCACGCTCTCGCTCGTCAGGGTGTGCCGCTCCAGTCCGGCCGCGGTGAGCGCCAGGAGCGCGGCCAGGCCCACCGCGGCCGTGGCGCGGGGTCCGGCACCGACTGCCGTGACCGCGGTGGCGACGGTGAGCAGGTGGGCCAGATGGATGTCGGGAGGAAGGAAGGCATCCGCCACCGGGATGGCCACGATCACCAGGAGGGGCCCGAGCAGCCACGGAGGGTGCGGCATCAGCCGCCGCAGGACACGAAGCAGTGGGGCCGGGGAGGTCGCGGTGGTGGCTGTGCTCACTTCGGTGCTCCAGCGGGGGTCCTGTGCGGTGCGGCTACCGGCGGGGCGCCGCCCCTGACGAGTGGAGTGAACGTGCGTTCGGCAGGACGTGTTCCGCCGGGGTGGGGAGCCGGGGGCGACCGGAACGCCGTGGAGCGCCGTGATCGGCGGCGGGCCGTCGGAGCGGCACGGGACGGCCGGAACGCCGCGCGCCGGGCCGCTCGGCAACCGCGCACCGACCGCGTCTGTGGGGCACCACCGCGGTCGGAGGAAGGTCTCCGTCGCCGGAGAGCCGGAGCATGTCAGGCGCGCTTCCGTTCACCCAGTCGACGATAACGCGGCATCGCCTGATCTTCGCCGTCGCCGGACTCGTGGGCGTACGTCGCCATGCCGACTCCCCCTGGCCCCGGGGCCCGTGCGCGCACGCCGTTCCCGCGCACGTCATCGCCGCTCGGGCGCTCGCCCCGGCGTGGGCGGGTACTCCCCCGACACTCTCAGTCCCCGCCTCCCCCGCCTCCCCCACCGCTTCCGCAGTAGAAGTAGCCTCCGTTGCCGCCGTAGGTGCCTCCGCGCGGCGAGTTGCGGAACTGGTCCTTGGCCGTGATCCGGACCCGGTCGGTCAGGCCGGCCCGGAAGGCGAAACGCGGCACCAGCACCCGCAGAGCCGGCTCACCGTGCAGGGCCACGGCGAGCAGCTTGTCGTCGTACGACGAGCCGAGTCGGCTCTCCGGCGGCGGGTGCGCCTTGCGCAGCAGCCTCATCCGCTGCCTGGCGGCCCGGGTCGGACCGAGCAGCGGATAGCGCAGCAGCCCCGCCTCCGCGAGGCCGACCCGCACCTCCGCCAGCGCCCAGCGGACATCCACGTGCCGGACCAACTCCCGTATCCCGCACGGCTCGTGCAGGCAGTGGTACACCGCGCTCTCCAGGTACGAGGCGCGCACCGCGCCCGTGACGGCCGCCGCCTGCCCGCCGTCGGGGTCAGCCGACCCGTCCAGGAACCGACCCGGTTCAGGGAGCGCGGGCAGGGCGCTGCCCGCCTCCCCCTCGATCGCCCGGAGCGTGCCCGGCGCACCAGCCTCCACCGCGCCCCGTAGATGCAGGGCCACGACCGCGACGGTGACCGCGGCGCGCGAGCCGCCGGCCAGCAGCGCGATCTCGTGCGGCGTCTCCTGGACACTCCCCGTTCCGGCCATGGCACGGCACCCCCTCACCCGGAGTCCGCCGGCCCCGTACCGGCGCACCCCATGTGCCGGGAGTGTGCCCGCCGACCGGGGTGCTCGAAGCCTCTGCTCGACTCCGTCAGCGCCCCGATCCGGTGGCGTCCGCGTGATCGGGGCAGTCCAGACGCAGTTCCCCGTCGCCGAAGGCGTTGTCCACGAAGGCGCAGTGATGGGGCCGGTCCGTGCCCGGATGCGCGTCTGGCCGGAAGTGGTCGCAGGTCAGACACATCCGTGACACAGGGATCGCCTTGTGGTCCTGGAGCGACCTGATCATGCTGCCGGCGCCGCGCAGCATGGCCGCGAGGTCGTCCGGGGTCAGGGTGTCCATGGCCGTGGCGAACTCCTCGGGCAGGCGGACCAGCCGCTCGGCCTCGGCGCGCCCCGCGTCGGTGAGGGTCAGGAAGACGGCCCGGGCGTCGGCCGGGTCCCGCTGTCGCTCCACGAGCTCCTTCGCGGTGAGCGTCTTGACGGCGTCGCTGACGGTGGGGGCGGTGGAGGCCAGGGCGTGGGTCAGTTCACCGGGACGGCGCGGCCTGGGGTCCCCGGCGAGCAACGTGAGGATGTCCGCCTGCAGCGGCGAGAGCCGGTACGGGCCGGCGTTGCGATAGCTGCTGATGCGCAGCGCCTGGCCGAGCCGCGCGAGGCCCACCATCAGCTGCTCGTGGGGCGGCATGCCCGGCACGTCCGTCATGGACCCTCCTGGAAATCGGTCCTTGCAATTGTAGGCACTGCCAATCTAAGTTGGCAGTGCCAAATAAACGCGTGTGCCGCACACTCCGTGAAAGGACACCCCCATGCCCCGACTCTCCGTCGTCGATCCCGCCACCGCCGGCCCCGAGGCCAAGGCACTGCTCGCCAAGGTCGACCGGGCACTCGGCCTGACGCCGAACATGATGCGCGCGATGGCCGTCTCCCCCGCCGTGCTCGACGCGTACCTGTCCTTCAGCGGATCGCTGTCCAAGGGCTCCCTGTCGAGTGCGGCCCGCGAGCAGATCGCGCTGGTCGCCGCCACCGAGAACTCCTGCGAGTACTGCTACGCGGCGCACCACGTGCTCGGCGAGCGGGCAGGCGTGAGCGCCACGGACCTGCGGACCGCGGGCGAGGCCGAGGCGTCCGACCCGAAGACCGCGGCGGCGCTGAAGTTCGCCCGTACGGTGCTGGAGACCCGCGGTTTCGTCGGCGACGAGGACCTCGAAGCGGTGCGCGCCGCGGGTCACGGCGACGGCGAGATCGGCGAGATCGTCGCCAACGTGGCCCTGAACGTGTTCACCAACTACTTCAACTCCGTCGGCCGCACGGAGGTCGACTTCCCGCCGGTCCCGCTGCCCGTCAAGTAGCCGTCCGGCCCGTCGAGCAGTCCCCCTGCCCGTAGAACAGCGCGGGCGGTCCGGCGACCCCGATCCGAGCGGCACCCGGCCCCCTCACCCCGTACCGGCCGGGCGCCGCTCCCCCGGCCCCACCCGCCCGACCCGGCCCGCCACCCCACCCCGAGGTGACCCGCATGTCCGACCGTCCGTGGCACGTCCTGCAGCACGTCCCGTTCGAGGGCCCCGCCCTGCTCACCGGCGCCGCCGCCGAGGCCGGTGCGGAGCTGAAGGTGCATCACCTGTGGGACGGCGATCCCGTGCCCGGCCTGCGCGGGGCCGGCGGACTCGTGGTCCTCGGGGGGCCGATGAACGCCCTGGACGACCGCCGCCACCCGCACCTCGCCGCCGAACGCCACCTGCTCCGCCGGGCCCTGCGCGAGGAGCTGCCGGTGCTCGGGGTGTGCCTCGGGGCACAACTGCTGGCCGCGGCGGCGGGCGGGCGCGTGTCCCCGGGGCCCGAGCCGGAGATCGGCGCCGGAACGGTCACGCTCGACGCGGCCGCCGAGGACGACCCCCTGCTCCACGGCCTCGGCCGGCGGGCGCCGGTCTTCCACTGGCACGAGGACACCTTCACGCTTCCCGAGGACGCCGTGCTCCTCGCCTCCAGCGACCGGTACCGGCATCAGGCGTTCCGGCTCGGCCCCCGGGCGTGGGGCCTGCAGTTCCACATCGAGGTCGACGCGGCGGCCGTCGAGGGCTTCGCCCATCTGCTGCCGGAAGGCACCCGCCCCCGCGAAGAGGACATCGCCGCGGTCGCCGCCGTCGGCCGCGCCGTCCTGCCCCGGCTGTTCCGCTCCGCCAGGCCCTCCTGAAGCATCGCCCCGGCCGGGCGGCGCCCGATCTCCGGGCTTTCTCAACTCCCTTGTGTTGCCACGCCATTGCCGTGAGGCTACCGACCCTTCCCGGGTCTTCCCGAGGTGCCGTACGAAGGCATAGATTCCCGTCGACCTGTACACCCATTCAAGTCGAAGGACTCCGTTGGCACACCACTCGTCCGGAAGAGGGCGCCGCCTGCTCGTCGTCGCGGCCGTCCTCCTGGCCACAGCGGCGACCCCGCTCGTGCCCGCTTCCGCGGACATCCCGTCGGCCGCACACCCGGCCGGTCCCTCCGTCCCTTCTGACAACGTTGCCACCATCACTCTGCTGACCGGTGACGAGGTCACCGTCACCCCGGGCGCCGGCAGCGGCCCCGGCACCCTCGGCGTCCAGGGCCCGGACGGCGAGCCCGTCGGCGCCCGCGTGCTGACGGTGGGGGGTGACACCTACGTCTATCCCGACTCCGCGCGCGCCTATCTGGCGTCGGGGGCGCTCGACGACCAACTCTTCAACGTCACCCGCCTGATGGACGAGGGCTACGACGACGACTCCCTCCCCCGACTGCCGCTGATCATCACCTACGGGGGCGCGGACGTATCCGCCTCGGCTCTGCGCGGGCGCGCCCGCTCCCTCCCCGCCGATGTCACCGGCGTCCGGCCCCTCACCAGCGTCAACGGTGTGGCTCTCGCCGCTGACCGCGACGACACCGACGGCCTGTGGAAGGCGCTCGCCGGTGCCGAGGCGGGCCTCGACGCCACGACTCCCGGCGTCGGCGGCGCGCTGCGCGGGGGCGTGGCCAAGGTGTGGCTCGACGGCCGCGCCGAGGCCACCCTCAGCGACTCGGTCGCGCAGATCGGCGCACCCGAGGTGTGGGCCGGCGGGAACACCGGTACCGGGACCGACGTCGCCGTCCTCGACTCCGGTTACGACCCGGAGCACCCCGACCTGCGGGACGCCGTGGTCGACTCCGTCAGCTTCGTCCCCGGCGAGACGGTCCTCGACCGCCACGGCCACGGCACGCACGTCGCCTCCACGATCGCCGGCAGCGGCGCCGCCTCCGGCGGCAAGGAGAAGGGTGTCGCGCCCGGCGTGGACCTGCACGTCGGCAAGGTCCTGTCCGACCAGGGCTTCGGCTACGACTCCTGGATCGTGGCCGGCATGGAATGGGCCGCCAGGGACGCCCACGCCCGGGTCGTCAGCATGAGCCTGGGCAGCAGCGAGAACGCCGACGGCGAGACGGTGCTCGCCCGGGCCGTGAACGAGTTGAGCGCCGAGACCGGCGCCCTGTTCACCATCGCGGCAGGCAACGACGGTCCCGGCGCCCGGACCGTCAGATCACCGGGCACCGCCGACGCGGCGCTTACCGTCGGCGCGGTGGACTCCGCCGACGCCATCGCCGACTTCTCCAGCCGGGGCCCCCGCTACGGCGACGACGCCCTCAAGCCCGAGATCACCGCCCCCGGCGTCGACATCCTGGCGGCGAGATCGCACTACATCGGCTCGGGCTCCGGCTCCTACATGAGCGCCAGCGGCACGTCCATGGCCACCCCGCACGTGGCCGGCGTCGCCGCGCTCGTCGCCGCCGCCCACCCCGACTGGACCGGCCGGCAGATCAAGGACGCGCTCATCAGCACCGCGAAACCGACACCGGCCATCGGCGCCGACGACGGCGGCAACGGCCGGGTGAGGGCCGCCTCGGCGACGGCGCGGCTCACCGCGACCGGGAAGCTCGACGCGGGCATCCACCCGGCGGGAACCGGCGAGCGCACGGTGGAGTCCACGGCCACCTTCACCAACACCGGCACCGAACCCGTCACGCTGGACCTCACCGTGGACGCGGCGGGCGTGCCCGCAGGCGTCTTCACCGTCGCTCCCGGCCGGGTCGAGGTGCCCGCCGGCTCCACCGCCACCGCGACGGTCACCACGGACCTCGCCAAGGCCGGCACCGGTCGGCGCTGGACGGGGCACCTGACGGCGTCCAGCGGCGGGACCGCGCTGACCCGCACCCTGCTCGGTGTCAGCACGGGGCAACGGCACTTCCATGTGCGCACGAAGATCACCGGCCGTTCCGGCGAGCCCACGGACGGAACGCTGACCTTCTACCGCAAGGGCGACGAGTACGCGGGCACCTACCTCTACGGCGGCGGCGAGTCCGACGAGATCCTGCCCCCGGGCCGCTACACCGTCTACGCCGACTTCCGCGTGGAGGGCACGCACGGTGCGGCGTCCGCGGGCTACGCGCGCATGATCATCCCTCAGGTCGAGGTGACCGGTCCCACCGACCTCGTGCTGGACGGCACCCGGCTCCGCCGGATCACGCCGGTCACCCCCCGGCGGACGGAGACCTTCACGCAGCGCCTGGACTACCACCGCAGCTTCCAGGACGACTCCTCGGTCACCGACAGCACCCTGATCGGCGACGGCTACGACAGCGTGTGGACCGCACCCACCGCACCCGGCGGTGACGGGAAGCAGTACCTCACCACGCGCTGGCGCAATCAGGAGCCGCTGCTGTCCGTCACCTCCGGCAGCCAGGAGTTCGACGACCTCTGGCTCCTGCCCGGTTCCACGAAACTCCCCAGGGGTGACCACGACCTCGACGTCGTCCACCCCGGCGCCGGCCTCGGCGAGGACTACGAGGGCGTCGACGCCGCGGGCAAGGCGGCCGTGGTGCGCTGGAACTCCGACGACGAGGACCTCGCGGACGACCGGATCAGGGCCGCGCAGGCCGCGGGCGTCCGGCTTCTGCTGTTCGTCAACGACCTCGACGGCCGGCTGCGCGTGCCCGTCGTCAAGTCGTCCCTCGCGGTGGCCGGGCTCTCCCGCACGGAGGGCGAGAAGCTCATCGCGCGGGTGGACGCCGCCACCAAGGGGAGCGTGCCCCTGCGGGCCGTCTCGCGCCCTGACACGTCGTACCTCTACGACCTGGTCCGCACGTGGACCGGCCGCATCCCGGCGGACCTCGTCTACGCCCCGGGCTCCCACCAGTTGGCCCGCGTCGAGACCTCCTTCCGCAACCCCGGCGGACGCGAGGTCTACGAGAACCGTTACGACGTCCACCCCTGGACCACCTACCGTGTCGGCTCGAACAGGCTGAGCACCGCCGGAGCGCACCGCACCGACTACGTCAGCACCGGCGGCGACTTCTCCTGGACCGAGGAGGCCGAACTCCAGTCCCTCGCCTACAGCGCGTCAGGTCCGGTCACCTACCCGGCGGGCAGGACGACGGACGTCGCGTGGTTCGGGCCCGTGGTGCGTCCCCGCATCACCAGCGGTGGCCAACTGCCGGTGCGTACCGGGAACGAGGTCGACATCGCCGTGCCCTCCTGGGGGGACTCCGGCGGCGATCACGCCAACCACGTGCCCTTCGGCAGCACCGAGACCCAGCAGGAGACCACCCTCTACCAGGGCGACACGGTGATCGCCCAGGGAGCCGGCGGGATCTGGGGAACCCTGCCGGCCAAGAAGGCCACGTACCGGCTGCTGCACACCGCGGACCGCGCGGCGACGGAGGCCTTCCCGTACTCGACCGCCACCCGCACCGAGTGGACCTTCACGTCCGCGCCGCCGAGGAGCACGGAGGGCACCGCGCAACTTCCCCTAATGCAGCTGGACTACGCCGTGCCGACGTCCGACGACGGCACGGCGGCCCGCGACTCCGCACTGCTCGTCACCCCCGTCCATCTGCAAGGCGGACCGCACGCGGCCGTGCACACCAAGAAGGTGGAGGTGTCCTACGACGACGGCGCCCACTGGACGACGGCGCGCCTCAGCGGCAAGGGCGACGGCAGGGTGAGCGTGACGCTGCGTGCCCCCACCGCGGCCCGGTTCCTGACCCTGCGGGTCCACGCGGGTGACAGCCGGGGCAACACCGTCACGCAGACGATCGTTCGCGCTGCCGGCCTCCGGTAGTCCCGGGGACGCGAGCGGCCGCCCGGCGAACCGAACAGGGTTCGCCGGGCGGCACGCGGCCGTCGCGCGAGGTGGCCGCACCGTGCGGCACGACGGGGGGCCGCGTCACCCGAGGCGGGGGCTGCTGATGCGTTCCGGTTCGATGACGAGCATCACCCGGACCTGGTCGCGGCCGCCGAACCAGGGGTACGGCCCGCCGAGGTACTTCCGCGCGAGTGACTCGATGTGCTCGACCGCCCCTTCGGTGGTCACGCGCACCACGCGGCCACGGATCTGGACGTAGGCGTTCGGCCGGGTCGGGTCGGCGACCGCGACCGCCACGCGCGGGTCGCGCGCGACGTTCCGCGTCTTCTGGTGCGACGCGACGCTGTTGATCAGGACGTGCTCGCCGTCGGTGTCGACCCAGGTCTGGGTGAGCTGGGGCGAGCCGTCGGGCATCGTCGTGGCGAGGTAGCAGGTACTGGGGCGGCGCAGCAGCGCGACGACGTCCTCACCGAGGGATACGGGCACCGGTCACTCCTCCTGGCGGGCGGTTCGGCGGGGGGGGGACCCGCTGAGACGACCGGAGCCGTCGACGGCTCACGGCGGTCGCGGCGCGTCAAGTCCCGACCTCTCGTGTCACGTCAAGCAGGGGCATGACGTACCGCTGCCCGCCGGGCCTAATCGAAACACGGGTCACGCGAACGTCCCCGGAAAGACTCCACCCCCTCACGAAGGATCTGATCTTCATGGCTCGCCGTTCCCTGACACAGCGCCTCGTCCTGCTGCTGGCTCCGACCGCCCTCGCGGCGGGAGGCGTGCTGATGCCGTCCAGCGCTCTCGCCGCTCCGGCGCCACCACACCTCGACGGAGCGACCGCGGCCGTGGCCCCGCTCAGCGACCACGGGCACCGCGGCACCACGCCCGCCGCCGTGAACTGGGTGCGGGCCGTCGACTCCTCCAGTGGCATCTCCTTCGCACTGCCCGGGAAGTCCACGCCGAAGCAACTGGAAGCCGGCGGTCTGCACGGACGTGTTCACACGGCGCCGACCTCCGACGGCTTCGTGTACTTCCTCGTCATCGACGTGAAGGGAGCCGGGCCCGCCGAACTGGAGGCGGTTGTCGAGGGGACCCGAGAGGGACTCGCCGAGGAGTACGGCGACACCACCTTCACCGGTCAGAAGCCCGGCACGAGGGACGGCCGCCCCAGCCTTGACGCGCATCTGACCAACGCCCGGAACCACCTCTCGGTCGAGACCACGCAGACCCTGACCGACGACCACGTCGTCCAGGTCGTCACCGTCGGCTCCCAGGCGGACGAGAAGGCCGTGACCAGGACGCACGAGCAGGCCGTGGACAGCCTGCGCATCCCGTGACACGGCAGGGGTGCGGCCGTCGGGCGGGGCGGCCGCACCCCTGCGGGCGATGCGGAGCGGCGTCAGAGGGCGGACCGGCGCCGCAGGACGACCACGACCGCCGCGCCCAGCCCCAGCGCCAGGAGGGCGCCGCCCCCGACGAGGAGCGTGCCGCCGACGCCCGTCGACGCGAGTCCGCCGCCGGAGGAACCACCGGAGGAGGAGGTCGAGCCGCCACCGCCGGTCGTCCCGGTCGAGCCCGTCGCGCCGCCGCTGCCGGAGGAACTGGGGCTCGGACCGGACGAGGGGCCGCCGGAGGACCCCTGCGTGCTCCCGCCGCCATCGGTGGGGTTCAGGACGATCCATGCCGCGTTGTTCTCGTGGTGGGGCTCGTCCGGGTAGTCGAAGGGCTGCATCTGGATCCTGCCCTTGGCGTCCTGCACGACCTTGTCGATCCGCAGCTCGAACGGCCAGGTCAGGTTCGCGTCCTCCCGGACCGGCGCGTGCGCCCAGCATCCGTAGAGCCCCTCGGTGTGGGGGTCGGGCCAGCAGTCCTCGGGAATCCTCGTCGCCGTGGCGCCCGGCGGCACGGTGACATACGTGAGCATCGGGTCGTCGTCCGGCGGTTCGAGCCCGCGCACCCAGGCCGGGCCGAGGTTGCGGAAGCCGACGTCCACCGTCACCGTCTCCCCGACGGCGCCGCGCGCGGAGTCACCGGTGATCAGGATGTCGTAGGAGTTGTCGAACGGCAGCCACGCCGAGCCCTCGGTCCAGTAGGAGGACGGAGGAGCGCCGGGGACCTTCTCCAGGGTCAGCGGTGCGCCGGTGCCCGGCGTGTAACCGTCCGTCGCCAGCAGGGCCTTGGCCTTCTCGGCATCGGCCGGAGCGAAGCTGTAGGTGAACCTGTCGTTCAACGCGAACGGGAGGGGCTTCACCTTGAGGGGCTCGGCCACCGCGTAGGCCGTGCCCGCCTCGACGACGTCGGTGAAGGCGCAGATCGCGTCGGTGCCCTGTTCCTGCAGGTCGCCGTCCGTGGTGTCGCGGTAGACGCAGTTGCCGTGACGGTCCAGGAAGCTCAGCCCGCGGGTGCCGCGGAAGCGCAGCACCGCGCCGTCGGCGGGTGCGCCGCCGGCGTTGCGCAGGCCCAGCGGCGCGTTCCAGGTGTGCCCCACACCCACCCCGGGCGGTGAGAGCCGGCGGCTGACGATCCGCGAGTCGCTCACCACGACCTCGATGCGCAGGGGCGTGAACTCGACGCCCTCCCCCTCGCCCCTGACCGTGATCTCACCCAGCCGCCGTGGTGACCCGTTCGCGGGGACGTCGAGGCGGATACCGCCGATCACGTTGGCCTTCTCGCCCGCGCGGATCCGGTCGCCCTCGCAGGTGGCACCCCAGGGGCCCGGGTCGCAGGGGAGCTTCGCCTCCGCGACCTGCGCGAGACCCCCCACCTCGATCTCGATCTTGTAGTCGCCCTGGTGGACGACGGGCACCTCACCGTCCTCGCCGGGCTCGTCACTGCCGGGAGCCGCGAGCCGCAGCATGATCTGCGGCTCGGCCGGATCACCGTTGTCGCCCTGGAGCGAGAGATCCACGCGGGTCTCGCCGGTGATCCGCACCGGCAGGGGGGACGGCTCGCGGTCTGCGGCCAGCACGGGCGCGCCGGAACCGGAGCCGGCCGCCACCACGGCGGCCGTCACCAGCCCCAGCATCGTCCGGACGACGGATCTGCGGACGGGACGTCTCATCAACGCCTCCTAGTCGCACGTAGGACACCCAGAGGGGATGCTCTTCACCGAGCACTCACCTGTCCGACATCCGACGGACACCCTTCGTTGCCCCCATGCGCATCACGGACCCGTCACGACAGCCCTCACCGACCGCCCCCCGTTCGCCGCCTGACGTTTCGTCGTGTGCGTCCGGAGTCGGTGGCCTGACGCGAGATGAACGCGTGCACGATCAGCACCCCGCCGCCCGCCTCGCGGGGCCCGTCCGGTTCACGGGCGGCCGCGAGGCGTCATGGAGGCCGCCGACGCGGCGACGCGGTGCACCTGTCCGGTCACGGCACCGGGGTGTCGATCATGTCCTGGTCGCGTCCGAGCGCGACGGTCCACGCGAGGGGGGTGGGCGGCGTGGGCTGCAACGATGGCCAGACCAGCCCGGTGGGCACAGTATGGCTGGATACGCCGGTACGGGTCGGCGGGCGGAAGGAATGAGTGCGATGAGCCCAGCGCGGCGCCTGGACCACGCCGATCGTCCGGAGGACGGCGCGTCGGACCCGAGTGCGCTGATGGACCTGCTGGGTGTCGCCGCGGTGCTGGTGGAGGCCGACGGCCGGATCGACATGTGGAGCCCGCAGGCCGACGAACTGTTCGGTTACACCCGTGGTGAGGCGGTCGGACAGTACGCGGCGCAGCTGCTCCTGCACCCCGAGCACCGGGAGGCGGCCATCGGGCTGTTCGCCGAGGTGATGGTGACGGGCCAGGCCTGGGCCGGACCGTTCCCCATCCGGCACAAGGACGGCAGCACCCGGGTGGTGGAGTTCCGCAACATGCGGCTGACGGACAACCAGGGCGAGCACTACGCGCTGGGGCTGGCCACGGACCGGTCCACGCTGCTGCAGGTGGAGCGCAAGCTGGCGCTGTCCGACCGGCTGGTCGCGCAGGCGCCGATCGGGTTGTCCGTCCTGGACACCGACCTGCGGTACCTGGCCGTCAACCCCGCCCTCGCGTCGATGCACGGCTTGTCCGAGGCCGACCACATCGGCCGGAGGTTCCGGGAGGTCCTGCCCGGTGAGGCATTCCTGAGCGCGGAGTCCTGCATGCGCGAGGTCCTCGACACCGGCGTCCCGGTGGTCGACCGGCAGCTCGTGGGCCGCATCGGGGCGGACCCGCAGCAGGAGCACGCCTGGACCATGTCGCTGTACCGGCTGGAGGACCACCGCGGGCACGTGCTGGGCATCGCCAACGTGGTGGTGGACATCACCGACCGGTACCAGGCGGCCAGGCAGGCGGACCGGGCGCAGCAGCGCCTTCGCCTGATGGCCGACGGGTCGGCCCGCATCGGCACGACCCTGGAGGTGGAGCGGACGGCCCGGGAACTGGCCGACGTCGTCGTCCCCGACCTGGCCGACCTGGTCGCGGTGGACCTGCTGGATTCCGTCCTGCAGACGGGGCGGACGGACTCCGGCGACGGCCCGGCCCTGTTCCGCGCGCTGGCGGTGAAGACCGCCTACCCCACGGGCGCCGCCGAAGCGGTCGTCGCTCCCGGGCGCCTCACGACGTACCACACCGAACACCCGGCGGCGCACTGCGTCCGCACCCGCAAGCCGGTCCTGATCACGCATCTGAACAGCGAGGACGTCACGCGCATCGCCGAGAACGACCACGCCGCCCAGCTGCTCGCCCAGGCGGGTGTGCACACCGACATGGCGGTCCCCCTGATCGCCCGCGGACAGATCATCGGCGTCATGGGGATGGCCCGCGCGCGCAACCCGCAACCCTTCGACAAGGACGACCTCACCCTCGCCTGCGAACTCGCCTCGTCCGCCGCGCTCAGCATCGACAACGCCGTCCTGCACCAGCACATCCGCAGCGCCGCCGAGACACTGCAGCGCAGCCTGCTGCCCCAGCTCTCGCCGCGCCATCCCGGGCTGGAGGTGGCCGCCCGGTACCGGCCCGCACTGGCCTTCAGCGAGGTGGGCGGCGACTGGTTCGACGTCATCCCCCTCGACGGCGACCGCACCGCCCTGGCGGTGGGTGATGTCATGGGCAGCGGCATCCCGGCGGCCACCACCATGGGCCGGCTACGCACCGCCACCTCGACGCTCGCGGACCTGGACCTGGAGCCGGCCCGGATCCTCACCCACCTCGACAAGATCACCCAAGGGCTGGACCCGTACCTCGCCACGTGTGTCTACGCGGTCTACGACCCGCACGACTGCCGCCTGCACGTGGCCTCCGCGGGCCATCTGCCCCCGGTCCTGATGCGCGCCGGCCGGCCGCCCGAGCTGCTCGACCTGCCCACGGGCACGCCGCTGGGGGTCGGCGGCGTCCCGTTCGAGACCACCACACTCGACCTGCGACCCGGCGATCAGCTGGTCCTGTACACCGACGGACTGGTCGAGACCCGTTTCGACCCGATCGACGAGCGCCTGAACGATCTCGTAAGCCTCCTGTCGTCACCGCACCACTCGATCGAGGAGACCTGCGACGAACTGCTCCAACGGCTCCGGGCTCCCGCCAGCCACGACGACGTGGCCCTGCTCATCGCCCGCACCCAGGCGCTGGCCGACGACTGCAGGCCGGGTTCCCTCCGCCCGCTGTAGGCGGCCCGGGGAGGAGCCCTTCCGTGGCCGCCGCCGTGGACGGGCCGTCCGCCTGGCATGCGGTGCAACGCGGGTGTCCTGCCACGGCGCCGTGGCAGGACACCCGGTCATGGTGCGGTCGCCCCTCGCGCGGGTCGGGCGTCAGCGGCGGTGGTGGTATCCGCGACCACCCCAGGACTCGCTGTCGATCTCACGGCCACGCTCGTTGGACAGGATCACCGTGTCGAAGCGGTCGTCCCACACGTAGTGGCGACGGTCCTGGAAGACGTCGGTGCGGCTGTCGCGGCCGGTGCCGGTGTGGACGCGGACCGAGGACCGGCCGTCGAGACGGAAGCGGTCGAACTCGTAGGTCTGACCGTCCCGGTCGGACAGCGTCCAGCCGTCCAGGTCCACGCTGCGCCGACCGGTGTTGGTGATCTCCACCCACTCCCTGTTCAGGGAACGGTTGGAGCGGTCGTCACGTCCCGGCGGGTCGTACTGCACGGCGCTGATGACGACCTGGTTCCGGTCGCCGTGGCGGTCGCCGCGGCGGTCGCCGTGGTCGGCGGAGGCCGGCAGCGCGGTCACCGCCGCGAGGGCCCCGGCGGCGAGTGCGGCGGCCGTCAGACGGCGAGCGGTCAGGGAAGCAGACACAAGATCCCCTTCGGATCAGGACCCGTGGCCTTCTCCGGTGATCCGGGAGAGACCAGGGTGCGGGCTTCTCGGCCGGCGTCGGCCGAGGACCCACACCTTGCCGCGCGCACCTGTCCCGCCGACGAAGCGCCGACCCGTGTTGCCAAATACGGACATTTCAGCAACAGTCGGCTGTTTGCTACACGGATCTGCACGAATCTTGTCCGTGCACTCATGGCCCCTGCACCGAAGCTTGCGCCGACCGGGCCGGAGGCCCGCGGGGTGCCCCACACTCCCTGGCCCTGCCCGTGGGCGTTCACCCGAAAGTGAGCAACAGCCCGGCACGGTTCCGGCGGGTCAGCCGAGGAGCGTGATCCCGATCATGCGCGCGCCGGTCTCCGTGCGCGGGCGATGCGCACTGCCCGGCGCGAACACCACGTAACTGCCCGCCCCGAGACGCCGGCCACGGTCGATGAACTCCCCCGACACCACGTAGTAGCGCTCCTCGCTGTCGTGCACGTCCACCTCGGGCCACTCCGTGCCCGGAGCGAAGTCGTACATCCACCCCCGCGCCCGTGCCGTGGCCGGCAGCCGTCTGCGGACGATCCCGGGAGCGACCTCGGTCGGGTCGATCTCGTCGACGTGGACGATCCGCATGTCATCGGAGTCATGAGGCATGGAGATCATGGTCGCGGACGAGGCGTCCCGCCCCCAGAGTCAGAAATGACGCCCAGGGGTACTTTCCTGCCATGGGTCTTCACCGGGTGGTCGCTCTTGTGCTGCCACCGCAGTCGACGTTCGAGCTGGCGTGCGCCGCCGAGGTCTTCGGCGTGAACCGGCCGGGCCTGCCCGCCCGTTACACGTTCGAGGTCTGCGCCGAACACCCCGGCACGCTGCCCACGCAGGCCGGCTACGACATGGCCGTCCCCCACGGGCTGGCGGCACTGGAGCGTGCGCAGACCGTGATCGTCCCCGGCTGGCAGCGGCGTGCCGACACCGCCCCGCCGGCCGTCGTCGACGCGCTACGGCAGGCACATCGCCGCGGGGCCCGCATCGTCGCGATCTGCTCGGCGGCCTTCCTCCTCGCGCAGGCCGGACTCCTGAGCGGCCGCCGGGCGACCACCCATTGGCGCATGGCCGGCGAACTCGCCGCCCGGCACCCGGAGATCCAGGTGGAACCGGACGTCCTCTACGTCGACCTGGGCGACGTCGCCACCAGCGCGGGCACGGCCGCGGGCGTCGACCTCTGTCTGCACCTGGTCCGCGAGGACCAGGGCGCCGCCTACGCGGCCCAGGTCGCCCGGCACATGGTGATGCCCCCGCACCGCGAGGGCGGGCAGCTCCAGTACGCCACGCCCCCGGTCCCCGACCGCGCGCCGGACACCCTGGCGCCCCTCCTCGACTGGGCCGTCGAGCGCCTGCACCAGTCGCTGACCGTCGACGACCTGGCCTCCCGGGCGGCCGTCTCCACCCGCACACTCGCCCGCAGGTTCGCCGAGCAGCTCGGCACCAGCCCCGGTCACTGGCTGCTTCGGCAGCGGGTGATGGCGGCCCGCGCCCTCCTGGAGGAGACGGATCTTCCCGTCGAGGCGATCGCGGCCAGGACCGGGCTGTCCTCGGCCGCCAACCTCCGGCGTCGTTTTCACTCCCTGGTGCACACGACACCCGCCGCCTACCGCCGGTCCTTCCGCCCTCGGACAGGTGGTGCCAGCCGGCCTTGACGGTCGGTAGTTGGCTTGAAATGGACCCTCGCTTACCGGTCGGCACAGATTCCGTAACGGCGAGCGGGGCGCAAATCCTGTGAAACGGTCAACCGCTCGACAGGGAGAGCGGGTTGCGCGCCGTGGGCGCACAGATATCACACCCGCGAGGCACGGTGTTCATTTCTCGACGAAGTGAACTTGCCCTTGGGCTGGTCCCCTTGCCGGGGCCAACACACCAGATGCGGTGGCTAGCATGAGGCGCGCGCTTGAACCGGAGGGCGATCTACCGCCTCCCATGTTCTCGGTGATGCGCCAGTCGTGGACGTACTCCTGCTCTCACAGACCGAGGGACCGCGGAATGTCAGTGCCTGCTCGCCCCCGCCAGCGCCGTTCCGCGCCGGCGAAGCGCTCCTCAGGAGCCGTGATCCCCGCGGTCCTGGTCGTCACGGCCGCGGGGGCCGCCGCGGCCGCCGTCCTGGCTCCCGAGAGAGCGCGCACATGGGTGGCGGGGACCGCGGTCGTCGCCTGGGTCTGTCTCGCGGTCGTCGGCGTCACCAACTCCCTGGGCATGCGCCGGGCCCAGCGACGGGCCGACGCTCTCGGCAGCGAGCTGGAGACCGCCAGGAGCACCTGGATGCGGGACGGCGCCGAAACGGATCAGCTGGTCAACACGACCCTGCCGACGATCGCCCGGCAGCTGAAGAGCGGCGCGAGCGTCGACGACGTGCTCTCCGGATCGCCCACGCCGTCCGACCCCTACATGCGGCGGATGCTGCACGTCTACGCCACCGAGCTCTCCGAGGCGGTGGGCCGGGCCGAGGACGCGCGGTCCGACCTCGAAGGACTGCGGCGCGAAGTGGCCGCGTGGACGCGGGAACTCCGACACGTCACCGGAAAGACCCTGCCCGCCGCGGTGGCCCTGCTGCGGGAGGGCAGCTCCGCCGAGACCGTCCTCGCCAAGCTCGAATGGCCCACCGACCCCCTGCTGAAGGCGCCCGCCGAATCGTTCGTCCGCGAACTCGCCTACAGCGAACGCCGTTCCGCCGCCGCCCAGGCCGCCTCGGCCAAGGCGCTCAGCCGGGTCCAGGCCAAGACCGTCAGCATGCTCGCCGACCTGCGCGACATGCAGGAGCGGCACGGCGCGGACGTCTTCGGCGACCTGCTGCGCCTGGACCACAGCACCTCCCAGCTCGGTCTGATGACCGACCGGCTGGCACTGCTGATGGGAGGCCGTCCCAGCCGCGTCTGGAACAAGCCGATCGTCATGGAGAGCATCCTGCGCGGAGCGGTCGGACGGATCGCGGCCTACCAGCGGGTGCGACTGCACAACTCCAGCAGGGCCGCCCTCGCGGGCTTCGCGGCGGAGGGGGTGATGCACCTGCTCGCCGAACTGATTGACAACGCTGCCAACTTCTCGCCGCCGATCGACGAGGTCCACGTGTACGTGGAGGAACGCAGCGCCGGTCTCGTCGTCACCATCGAGGACAGCGGTCTGAAGATGTCCGACGCCGCCATGCGCCGCGCGGAGGAGTCGGTCTCGGGCCGGATCACCGACCTCGCCTCGCTCCAGGGCACCCGGCTCGGACTGGGTGTCGTGGGCCGGCTCGCCGCCAAGTACGGCATAAGCGTCAACTACCGGCCGTCCTCCCGCGGGGGCACGGGTGTCGTGGTCCTGCTGCCGCCCCAGCTGGTGGCCCAGCAGCGCGAGCCGGTCACCACGGATCAGCCGCGTCGCGAGGCCGGCCCTGCCGAGGCCGCCCCGTCCGCCCCGCCCGTGGAGGTGCCGGCCCAGCGCCCCCAGGTGGTCGCGCCGGCGGACGTGGCGCCGGAGGCGGAAATCCCGCACAGCCGGGACACCGCCACCCCGAACGGGCTGCCCGTACGCGCCCCCGGCCGCACCATGGCCGAGGCGGACCGCGCGCGACCGCAGACGCCGGCCGGCCAGGACCGCGCGCACACCGCGGACTCCGGTCCGGCGCGCGACGCCGGGAGCCGGTTCGGCGCCTTCCACCGCGGCCGCCAGGCGGGAGGCTCCGGGGACGACCCCGCCGCCTCCTCCGGCCCCGACCCGCTTGCCGAGGCGGATGACTAGTCCCGGTCCTTCGCACCGCCCGGGGCACCACTGCCCGCCTTCCCCGCACTGATTCGCCGCACCCCGTTTGATTGGAGGAACGGGTCGGGTGACCGTACCAGCGGTCAAGTCCCGCCCCGCCCGTCATGGAGACCACAGACAACAGCCTCACCTGGCTCTTGATGAACCTCTTGGAGCGCACGCCGGGCACCCGTCACGCCCTCGTGCTGTCCCGGGACGGCCTGAAACTGTGCTGGACGGAACATCTGACCATGGACCAGGCCGACCAACTGGCGGCCATCTGCTCCGGCATGCAGGCCCTCGCGCAAGGCGCCTCCGTGGAGTTCGGCGACGGGTCCGGCGGCGTACGGCACTCCATGACCGAGTTCCACGGAGGCCTGCTCTTCATCGTCGACGCCGGTGAGGGCGCGCACCTCGCCGTCCTCGCCGACGACAGCGCGGACCCGGGTGTGGTCGGCCACCAGATGACGGAGCTCGTGGACCAGATCGGCGACCACCTGCGGGCCGAGCCGCGCACGACCGTCACACGGAGTGCCTCCGCGTGACCCGCAAGCCCGTGGACATCGGCGTCCCCGACCGGCTCCACACGGTCACGGGCGGTCGCAGCGAGGCCGACGACTCGTTCGACCTGGTGACGCTGATCGTCAGTGAGTGCGAGCCCACGCCGGGAATGCAGTCCGAGCACGCGCGGATCCTCGAGCTGTGCCGGCACCCGACGGCGCTCGTCGAGCTCGCGGCCGAGCTGAAGCTGCCCATCACCGTCGTACGGATCCTCCTCGGTGACCTGCATGACATGGGCAAGGTGAGTGCTCGTCACCCCCGCGCGGCCGAGTCCGTCGCGGCTCTCCCCGAAACCGCCCTGCTCCAGGAGGTGCTCCATGGGCTCCGCAACCTCTGAGCTGCCCTCGCAGCGCACGCCGCTGGCCGATGCGGCCGAGACCGGATTGAAGATCGTCGTCGTGGGGGGTTTCGGCGTCGGGAAGACGACCCTGGTCCGCTCGGTGAGCGAGATCCGGCCGCTGAACACCGAGGAGGTGATGACGCAGGCGGGGCAGGGCGTGGACGAGATCGCCGGGGTGGAGCGCAAGACCACGACGACGGTCGCGTTCGACTTCGGGCGCATCACCCTCAACGAGCGGATGGTGCTGTACCTGTTCGGCGCGCCGGGCCAGGAGCGCTTCTGGTTCCTGTGGGACCGGCTGTTCTCCGGCACGCTGGGCGCGGTGGTCCTGGTCGACACCCGGCGCATGGCGGACTCCTGGTACGCCATCGACCGCCTGGAGCACCACAAGACGCCCTTCGTGGTCGCCGTCAACCGGTTCGACAGCGACGCCAGCCGGTTCTCGCTCGACGAGATACGCCAGGCGCTCGCCCTCGGTGACCACGTGCCCATGGTCGACTGCGACGCACGGGTCAGATCCTCGGGCAAGGAAGTGCTGATCACCCTCGTCGACCACCTCTACACACTCGCACTCTCCCGTGAGGGGACATCGTGAGCGACGACACCGGCGCCCCGTCCACGAGCACACCGCCATCGGGCTGCCCCGCGCACGCCTCCGCCGTCCAGCTGGGCGGTCTGGAGTACCAGCAGACGCCCTCCCAGCTGTATCGCGCCATGCGCAAGGAACACGGGGCGGTCGCGCCGGTGCTCCTGGACGGCGGCATCCCCGCCTGGCTCGTGCTGGGGTACCCCGAGGTCAGCTACGTCACCAGCCACGACGAGTTGTTCGCCCGCGACTCCCGGCGCTGGAACCAGTGGCCGCACATCCCCGACGACTGGCCCCTGCTGCCCTTCGTCGGCTACCAGCCGTCGGTGCTGTTCACCGAGGCCCAGGAGCACCAGCGCCGGGCCGGTGTGATCACGCAGGCGCTGGAGGGCATCGACCAGTTCGAACTGGCCCGTGAATGCCAGGCGATCGCCGAGCAGTTGATCACGGCGTTCGCCGGCAGCGGCCAGGCCGAGCTGATGGGCGCGTACGCACACGCCCTGCCCGCCCGCGCGGTGCTGTGGATGTGCGGAATGCCGCAGGGCGGGGCGGACACCGAGCAGCTCGTCGACGACCTGCGGATCTCCCTCGACGCCGGTGAGGGCGACGACCCGGTCGCCGCGTACATGCGCGTCGGGGCGCGCATCGCACAGCTGGTCAAGGAGAAGCGGGAGAGCCCCGGTCCCGACGTCACCTCGCGGATGATCCTCGACCCGGCGGGTCTCACCGACGAGGAGATCGTCCAGGACCTGATCTCCGTCATCGCGGCGGCGCAGCAGCCGACGGCCAACTGGATCTGCAACACCCTGCGGCTGCTGCTGACCGACGAGCGGTTCGCGGTGAACGTCTCCGGAGGCCGGGTCAGCGTCGGTGACGCGCTCAACGAGGTGCTGTGGCTGGACACTCCGACGCAGAACTTCATCGGCCGCTGGGCGGTACGCGACACGCAGCTCGGCGGTCGGCTCATCCGGGAGGGCGACTGCCTCGTCCTCGGGCTCGCGGCGGCCAACACGGACCCGCAGATCTGGCCGGAGGCGCATGTCGGCGCGGAGAACTCCGCGCACCTGTCCTTCAGCAACGGCGAGCACCGCTGCCCCTATCCGGCGCCGCTCCTGGCGGACGTGATGGCCCGTACGGCGGTGGAGACGCTGCTGGAGCGCCTGCCCGATCTCGTACTCGCCGTCGACCCGGAGCAGTTGACGTGGCGGCCGTCGATCTGGATGCGCGGGCTGACGTCCCTGCCGGTGCAGTTCACGCCGGCGCTGTGACAGCCCCTCCGCGGGCCGGTGGATCCTGGGAGGATCTCCGGCCCGCGGAGGGCGCTGGTGCCGCCGGGCCCGCGGTCAGCCCTCGACCGGGGTGAAGCGGACCGGCAGCGACTGCGGTCCGCGGGTGAACACCCCCTGCTCGGACGGGTCGAACCCGTCGGCGAGACGGAGGTCGGGCATGGCGTCCAGCAGGTGGTTCAGGCCGGTCTCGACCTCCGCCTTGGCCAGCAGCGCACCGACGCAGAAGTGCCGCCCGAGGGCGAAGGCGAGGTGGTCGGCCGCGGCCGAGAACGCGGACGTGGTCGTGAGGTCGTCACGGAAGATGTCGAACCGGTCGGGCTCGCGGAAGCGACGCTCGTCCCGGTTGGCCGCACCGATCAGACACGTCACCGTGGAGCCCTGCGGGATGGTGCCCCCGGAGACCTCGACGTCGGTGGCGGCCTGCCGCATGATCATGTGCACCGGCGGGGTGAAGCGCAGCGTCTCCGCGAAGGCGGCCGATATGAGGCCGCGGTCCTCGCGGACGGCGGCCAACTGGTCCGGGTGCATGAGCAGGTTGGCCAGGATGCTGGCGATGGCCTTGTCGGTGGTCTCGCCTCCGGCGGCGAGCAGGAGGCTGCAGAAGGCCTTGATGTCCTCGTCGCTCATCCGTACGCCGTCGACCTCGGCGGCGCACAGCGCGGACAGCAGGTCGTCGCCGAGGTTCTCGCGCCGCTCCTGGATGATCGGAATCATGTACTCGGCGAACTCCACCCGGGTGCGCTCGCCGGCGGCGGTCACCTCGGCGTCGCCGGACAGGTTGCCGAGGAACGCGATCACCGCGGTGTACCAGCGGTGGAAGCGGGCGTGGTCGGCCTTGTCCAGGCCGAGCATGTCCGCGATCACGTTGACCGGGAACCGGGTCGCGTAGTCGCTGACGATGTCCGCGGAGCCGGACCGCCGGAAGGCGTCGATCAGCTCACGGGAGTTCCGCTCGATGACCGGCAGGAACTTCTCCTGGAGGTCGCTGCCGCGGAACGCCGGTGCGACGAGGGCGCGCCGCACCGCATGTTCCCGGCCACTGAGCTGGAGGATCGTCTTGCCGTGGACCGGCTCAAGCTGCCAGTTGTAGTTGTCGGTCGTGAACTCGGACGCCTTGTCCTTGAAGACGCGTTCGACGTCGTCGTAGCGGGAGATGATCCAGCTCTGGGTGGCTTCGTGCCAGATCAACGGTTCTTTCTCCCGCATGACCGCGTACACGGGGTAGGGATCCGCGGCGAACTCGGGCGAGAGGATGTCGAGTGGGTGCTGGGCCGTGGACATGGAACTCCTCGAAGTAGATGCATGCCGTCGCACAGCAGATTATTGATCTTTCCTTGGCTCAAACAGGCTACTCCTGGCCGTAGTTGAATCTGTTACCGATCTTTGGTCGTGACCGTGCGGGACGAAGCCCACGGAGCCGCCCCGGCTTTTCGGATCATCGCCCGGATCTCGGTGACGTCGTCCACCGCGGCGGCTCGGGTCTTGGCGAGGACCCTTGACCATCACAACGAGCCCTGTCCGTGCGCATCCGCACCCTTGTGGGACACCGGCGGGCTTGGCGATGCTGCACGGATGACAACTACCGTCGTGGCGTTCGTCGGTGCCGCGCTCCTGATCGCCATGGTCCCGGGGCCGAGTACGGTCGTGATCCTTCGCAGGACGGTCGTCGACGGCCGCAGGACCGGGATCGCCACGGTCGTGGGCAACGAGTGCGGGGTGCTGCTGTGGGGCCTGGCGGCCGCCTTCGGCCTCTCCGCCCTCCTGCTGGCCTCGCAGGTCGCCTACGACATCATCCGGATCGCCGGTGCCGCGGTGCTGGTGTGGATGGGAGCGCGTGCGTTGTGGCAGGCCAGGCGCACCGCCCCGGTGGGGGAAGCACCGGCGGGAGCGGAAGCGGTGTCGCTGCGGCGGGCCTGCCGGCAGGGCCTGGTCACCAACTTCGCCAATCCGAAGGCCGGTGTGTTCGCCCTGTCCTTCCTGCCGCAGTTCGTGCCGCAGGGAGCGCCGGTCCTTCCGACGTTGCTCGCCCTCTCCGTCATCTGGGCCGTGGTCGACCTGATCTGGTACCTGCCGCTCGTCTGGCTGGCCGGAAGGGTCGCGGGCGTGCTCCAGCGGCAGTCCGTCCGACGCCGGATGGAACAGATCTCCGGGGCGCTGCTCGTCGGTCTGGGCGCCCGTCTGGCCACCGAGTCATAGGCCCGGTGACAGCGGGCGCCTCGCCCGAAGGCCGCCGAACGCTCAGTCGACGCAGAACTCGTTGCCCTCGATGTCCTGCATCACGATGCACGAATCGGTGCCGTCGTAGAGCAGTTCCACGCGTACCGCCCCCAGGGCGACCAGGCGGGTGCACTCGGCTTCGAGCTTCGCCAGGCGCTCCTCGCCCACCAGTCCCGTACCGACCCGCACGTCGAGGTGCACCCGGTTCTTGACGACCTTGCCTTCGGGGACGCGCTGGAAGAACAGTCGGGGGCCCACACCTGTGGGGTCCGTGCAGGCGAACCACGCACCCCGCTCCTCCGGAGGCCGGGAGTTGTCGAACTCCGCCCAGGAGGCGAACTCCCCCGGCGGCTTCGCCGGGGCGTACCCCAGCACCTCGCACCAGAAGCGAGCGACGCGCTCAGGTTCCGCGCAGTCGAAGGTGACTTGGAACTGCTTGACCGTGGACACCGGCGCACCATAACAGTCGGCCGGTGTGCGGGTTCACGTCAGGAGCAGGCCGATGCCGACGAGCAGGGCGGTGCACGCCAGCGCGGCGATCACGAGGACGGTCCGTCTGGGGGCGCCGCGCAGGCGCAGGGCGATGGCCGGCAGGCCGACGGGGGCGTTCTTGTCACGCATGACGTCTCCTCGATGTCGTGGAGGAATCCAGAACGGACGGGTTCGGGCGTCAGGGAGCAGGTCGTCCGAGGGCGTCGCGCAGCCGCAGCAGTGCGCGGCGGCGGGCCTGCGCCCGGACCAGGACGAGTCCCGCCAGGGCCACAAGGGCCGCCCCGGCCAGGGCGGTTGTCAGTGCCCCTGCCGGGGTGGCGCGGGCCGCGGCCAGTGCCGTGCCGGCCACCGCGGTCACCACGGTGACCCCGAGGGCGAGCCGGGCACCCAGCACCCGGTCGCGGGCGAAGAGAGGTCGCCGCCTGCTCAACACCCACGCGGCGAAGGCGCTCCAGGCGAGTCCGACGGCGATCAGACCGCCGAAGGCGGCCCGGGTCCGCGCGGGCAGCGGTTGCGGCTCGGTGGCCCAGAGCACCGCGATCAGTGCCGCGCCGCACCCTCCCACCAGGCCCAGGGCGAGCAGGCGCATGCGGGAGCCCAGCGAGACCTCCGCCGCCAGCGCGCGTGCGAGGTCCTCGGACACGTCCCGCCACTCAGCGGGGTTCCGTTCACTCATGCCCCGTATCCCCTCTCGGCAAGGACGCTCCGCAACATCCGGCGCGCGCGGTGGAGTCTGCTCTTGACCGTGCCGGGCGGGACCCCGAGCACCTCGGCGCAGGCGGCCAGCGGCAGATCCTGAAGGTGGAACAGGATCAGTACCTCACGCTCCAGGGGCGGCAGCCCGCCCAGGCCGGCCTCCACCTGCATCGCGGTCAGCACGTCACCGAGCAAGTCATCGGCGGCCACGGCGCCCGCCTCCTCGACGGGCGTCTCCGCGGCCTTGTAGGCCTGCCGCAGGTGCTCGGCGACCGCGCGCCGGGCGATGGTGAACAGCCACGGGGCGAAGCGCTCCGGCTGCCGCAGCCGTGGCAGTCCGCGCACCACGGCGACCCATGCCTCCTGGGCGAGATCGTCCGCGAGGTGCGGCGAGCCGACCATGCCGCGGAGATACCGCCACAGCGGGGCATGCCAGACGCGCACCAGTTCGCGGAACGCCTCCCGCTCCCCGAGCTGGCAGCGCACCACCAGCAGCCCGTCGCGCCGCCCGTCGCCGCTCACCACACCTCCTCCGCGTCGTGCCATGTCTCACCGAGACAGTCGGTCTACGAGGCGGAAAGGTTCACGGGAACGCTCCGCTCTGCTCGAAGGACTTCAGGCTCCAGCCGATGTCGGAGTTCGGGCCAGGGACGTCGGCGCGGCAGTAGGTGGTGTCGCCCCACCAGCAGAACGTGCCGGTGCACCAGTAGCGGTTCGCCCAGGAGTACGGCGCCCCCTTCGGCACCGCGTGGAACATCGACGGGAACTTCGGCCCGGCGGGCGGACTGGTGGCGATGTCGCGGTGCCCGTACGTCGGGTCGCCGCCGACCCTCAGTCGCAGGTCGGCCAGGCAGTACTGGTCGCTCCAGCTGCCGTTGGCGGAGTACACGACGTGCAATTGCCCGCTGGGTCCTTGACGGCCCCGGGTGCCTCGTTGATGAACGGGTCGCCCACCACCCGCTCCCAGCTCTCCCGGGGCTGCGAGATGATGTGGCGCCCGCCGGCCGGGGCCCAGCATCTTGAGCGGCGCCGACCCTGTCAATGGGTGGGAGCCGGGCGGGACCCGTCCACGAGCGGGTGGGGTACGGCCATCGAGTGGGCGGGCCGCGACCAACTGGGGGCACGGCAGGCGTCCGTGACGTCGCGTCGGCCCCGTGGTGCGCGAGGTCTGGACACGCACCCGAGGGCGTGTTGTCATTCCGCTGTCGCAGGATTTCCAACGTTGAAAGAGCCGCCTGACCGCACCCGTACCGGCGTTCGCCTGTGACGGGTCCCGGTCGAGGGTCTTCGTGCGAGGAAAGGTTCGATGACAAGACAACACATCCGCCCCCGTGTCAGAGGGTGGGCGCTGCTGACCGCGGCGGTCCTGGTGCTGCCTCCCGGCGGCCTGGCCGCCACCGCCTCCGCCGCCGAGCCGGCGGGCCACGCGTCGGCGCTCCCCGCCGCCGGACGCTCCGACGTCGAGGTGCACGGCCTCAAGGGCGAGTACTTCAGCATGTCGGCGCCCGGCGCCCGGGACTTCGCCCAGCTCGGTGGCACGCTGCTGGAGCCACAGATCAACTTCTCCGGCCTCACGAGCACGTTCCAGGAGCTCAACGGCAGGACGGAGCACACGACGGCCCGCTGGACGGGGCAGATCGAGGCGCCGGCCACCGGTGACTACACCTTCCACGCCATCGGCGACAACGGCTTCCGCCTGTTCATCGACGGCGAGCCGGTCATCGACCACTGGGAACCGGACTGGGACCGGGAGCAGACCAGCGCGCCGATCAGACTGGCCGCAGGTGAGAAGCACGACTTCCGCCTGGAGATGTTCCAGGACTACGGCGGCGCCAACATGTTCCTGCGCTGGTCCACGCCCGACCAGCCGAAGCAGCTCGTGCCGATGTCCGCGTTCACCCCGCCGGAGGGCTTCGAGGTCTACCCGGTGGAGATGTCCGTCGCCGCGGACGGACGCCGGCTGCGGGCCCGGTTCGAGGGCCGGGTCGGTGATCTGCGGGCGGTGAAGGAGCACTTGAAGGTCGAGGTCGACACCACGGCCATGCCCCTGAAGTCGGTGACCACCGTCCCCGGCGACCGCGACGCGCTGCAAGTGACGCTCGCCGAGCCCGTCCAGAAGAACCAGCAGGTGCGGGTCACCTACGACGGCGAGGGCGGCCTGACCTCGGGCGGCGAGACCGTACCCAAGGTCATCCGCTACGCCGAGAACGCCTCCACCCACCGGCTCACCACCCCATGGGGCGACCGGCTCGACGAGAAGAACCCGCTGCCGGAGTATCCGCGCCCGCAGCAGGTGCGCGCCCGGTGGAAGAACCTGAACGGCCCCTGGCAGTTCAGCGGCGCCGCGGCCGGCGAGCAGCCCGTGTTCGGCAAGGACCTCGACGAGAAGATCGTCGTGCCGTTCCCGGTCGAGTCGCAGCTGTCCGGGCTGGAGCGGCACGAGGACCACATGTTCTACCGCAAGCTGGTGAACGTGCCGAAGGACTGGAGGGTCGGCAAGGACAGCAGGAGCAACCGCCTGAAGCTCAACTTCGGTGCCGTCGACTACCAGGCACGGGTCTGGGTCAACGGCACGCAGGTGGCCGAACACACCGGCGGCTACGACGCGTTCAGCGCCGACATCACCGACGCGCTGAAGGGCACCGGCCCGCAGGAGGTCGTCGTCGCCGTCACCGACACCGGCGGCGCCGACCAGCCGATGGGCAAGCAGTCGGTCAACCCCGGCGGCATCTTCTACACCCAGTCTTCGGGCATCTGGCAGACCGTGTGGATGGAGCCGGTGGCCACCACTGCCGTCG
Organism: Streptomyces sp. NPDC107562; assembly: GCF_055657325.1. NCBI lineage: Bacteria > Bacillati > Actinomycetota > Actinomycetes > Kitasatosporales > Streptomycetaceae > Streptomyces > Streptomyces sp. NPDC107562. Next base: position 140,308 of record NZ_JBVKBE010000005.1, read on the forward strand.
ATAACGTTGTCACCACTCCGGACATCGACACGAGCAGTCTCGCCGTGAAGGTGGAGTCCGAGGGGGCGTCCGCCGGTGCCCGCGTCGAGGCCGTTGCCCGCGACAAGCGGGGCAAGATCGTCGGCAGGGTCAGCGGGCCGGCCAACGCGCAGCTGCGGCTGCCGGTGGCGGACCAGCATCTGTGGAGCCCGGACGACCCCTACCTCTACGACCTCGACGTCAGGCTCACCGACGGCAGGTCGAGCGACAGGGTCGGCAGCTACTTCGGCATGCGCGACATAGGCATCGAGAAGGTCGGCGGTTTCCAGAAGCTGGTACTGAACGGGAAGCCGGTCTTCTCCCTGGCCACGCTCGACCAGGGTTTCTGGCCCGACGGCCTGTACACCGCGCCGAGCGACGAGGCCCTCGCGTTCGACCTCAAGGCGCACAAGCAACTGGGCTTCAACGCCGTCCGCAAGCACATCAAGGTGGAGTCGCCGCGCTGGTTCTACCACGCGGACCGGCTCGGCCTGCTGGTCTGGCAGGACTTCGTCTCCGGGAACATCACGAACGAGACCGGGCGGCGCGCCTTCGTCGACCAGGGCCGGGAAGTGATGCGGGAGCACCACAACTCGCCCTCCGTGATCAGCTGGATCGTCTTCAACGAGGGCTGGGGCGAGTGGGACCGCGCGGAGACCGGCCGGATCGCCGAGTCCGTGAAGCAGGCCGACCCGTCCCGTGTCGTCAACGCCCACAGCGGTGTCAACTGCTGCAACTCGAAGGGTGATTCGGGCAAGGGCGACATCATCGACCACCACGACTACAACAACGAGGACCCGCCGTTCCCCGACCACCGGGCCGCGATGGACGGCGAGCACGGCGGCTTCGTCCTGCGCACGCCGGGCCACATGTGGCCGGGCGCGCCGACGGTGATCTACAGCGGGGTCGCCGACAAGGAGGCGCTGACCCGCAAGTACGTGGAGAACACGGAGGAGTTCTACCTCGACCAGGCCGGGGCGGAACTGTCCGGTTCGGTCTACACCCAGATCACCGACCTGGAGAACGAGCTCAACGGCCTGTACACGTACGACCGCAGGGAGATCAAGGTCGACCCGGTCAGGGTGCGTGAGATCAACCGCAGGGTCCTCGCCGCGGGTGCCGCGGCGGGCGAGCGGCAGCCGCTCAAGGGCGGCGGGCACTGGGCTCTCGACGAGGGCACGGGCACCACCGCGAAGGACGACGGCCCGAACGCCAGGCCCCTGACGCTCACCGAGGGCACCACCTGGACACCGGGCGTCAGCGGCAGCGCGCTGACGTTCGACGGGCAGGGGCAGTACGCCGAGACCGACGGCCCGGTGCTCGACACGACGGGCAGCTACTCCGTGTCCGCGTGGGTGCGGCTGGACGAGCTTCCCGGCAACTACGCCACCGCGGTCAGCCAGGAAACCCGGCGCCAGGCCAGCCCGTTCTACCTCCAGTACGGGCAGGGCGCGTTCGCCTTCAGCACGCCGGGCGGGAATCGCGCCCGGCTGGAGACCACCCCGGAGAAGGGACGCTGGTACCACCTCGTCGGCGTCCGCGACGGCACGGACAACACGATCACGCTGTACGTCGACGGGAAGCCGGCGGCGACCGCCATCGGCGGTGCGGCCTATCCCAGCACCGGTCCGCTCACCGTGGGGCGCGCCCAGTGGGAGGGGAACGCCACCGACTTCTGGGACGGCTCGGTGGACGAGGTGCACGCCTTCGACAAGGCACTCACCGCCGAGGAGGTGAGCGCGCTCCACACGGAGGAGCAGCCGTAGCGGAGCGGTGAGGGAAGGGCCCCGGCGGCAAGCTCCGCGCCGGGGCCCTTCGGCCTGTCGACGGCGCTTTGGGGGCTGCCGGTGAGGCTGGTGACCGGCATGAACTTATGGGCAGGGCAGTGGGCGTGTTCAGGATGAACTCGCCGTTGGTCCCATCGAGTTCGGCGGTGGTCTGCAGGGCGGGGGCGTCGTTGCCCTCGGCGTCCCCGTCGGAGGCGACGAGGGCTTCGGGATGCATGCGGTCTTCAGCGATGCCCTCGACGTCCCGGACGACGTGCCTCTGTCCGTCGTCGAGGAGGTCACCCGACGTACGCCAGGCTTCGCCGGCTGGCAGCAGGAGTCGTGGCTGTACCACTGCGGCGACGGCGCGGCCATGCTCCGCCGGGACCATCGGCGCTACGGCTGGGAGGCGGCGGACAGCGAAGAGTTCCTGCGGGGCCTGGACCGGGCCGGAGAGCCGACCGCCTACCTGTTCCGCTGCTTGCACTGCGGCACGGCGCTGGCGTCCTGGGACATCGGCTGATTCCACGAGAGTGCCAAACCGAAGCGGCGGCGCGTCAGATGGCGCGCCGCCGGGTGTTCGCTCGGGGGCGTTACGTCCGGGTCACGGGGCCCACGGAGCCTCCACGGTCCATGTGGTGTCCTCCGTGAACAGGGCGGGGTTGTCCCAGGTGTGTGTGCCGCCCGGGGTGGCGAGCCACAGCTGGGCGTCGTAGTGGCGCAGGTACTGCTCGGGGAAGTTGTACGCGGACAGCCGCACCCCGCCGTTCGCGCCCCGGACCGGGCAGAAGGTGGCGTCGGCCCGGAAAAGGTCGCCGCTGCCCCCCTCCTTGTAGACGCGGTGCTCGCGGTGACGCAGGTACTCGCCGGGGTAGTTGCGTGATGCGAAGCTGTAGCAGGAGCTGTCGGCGAGGCCGGGGACGATCTTCCAGGTGGCGTCGTTCTTCAGCAGGGCGTCACTGCCGGAGCCGACGACGTCCGTGTAGGCCGCGCCGTCCCGGTGGCGCAGGTAGCGGTCGGTGTAGCCGGGTGTGGTCACGCGCAGCGACCTGTACTGGCCGGCGGGCAGGGTGAGGGGGGCCGTGGCTCCCCGGGAGGCCTCGATGAGTGCGCGGTTGGCCGCCCTGACCCTGGCCTCGTCGACCTTGACGACCTGACGGTCGTAGGTGAGCAGTCCGTTGGCCTCGTTCTCGACGTCGGTGATCTCGGTGTAGACCGAGGCGGACAGACCGCGTGGCATGCGGACCTCGCGGATCGCGTCCAGCAGGCCGACCAGACGGTTGTCGAGATGGGCCGGACTCGGCTGGTCCTCGTAGCTGAAGCCGCCGCCGGGGTACCACTCGTGGCCGGCGACCTTGAAGCCGAGGCCGCCGAACTCGCCGAGGACGGCGGCCCGGGTGGCGCTGGGCACGGTGGTGCCCGGCCCGACGTAGACATGGTGGTCGACGACGTCGCCGTTGCCGCCGTCGACGGCACCGCAGCAGTTGACGCCGCTCATGTTGTTCACCAGGCGGGAGGGGTCGTACGCCTTGACCTCGGTGGCGACGCGGGCCTGGTCGTACTGGCCCCAGCCCTCGTTCTGGTTGACCCACATGATCAGCGAGGGTGAGCTGCGGTGCTGGTCGATGACGCGGTCGTACTCCACCTCCCACTGGGTGCGGGCGGCGGCGTCGGGGGTACGCAGGTCCATGGAGGGCATGTCCTGCCAGACCAGCAGGCCGAGCCGGTCGGCGTGGTAGAACCAGCGCTGCGGCTCGACCTTGATGTGCTTGCGGACCATGTTGAAGCCGAGATCCTTGTGTTTCTGGAGGTCGTGGCGCAGGGCCGCGTCGCTGGGCGCGGTGTAGATGCCGTCCGGCCAGTAGCCCTGGTCGAGCGTGCCGGTCTGGAAGACGAACTTCCCGTTGAGCACCGGCCGCAGCACGCCGTCGACGCGGGCCAGGCCGACGGAGCGCATGCCGGTGTAGCTGCCCACGGAGTCGACGGTCGTGCCGCCGGAGAGCAGGTCGGCCCTCACGTCGTAGAGGAACGGGTCCTCGGGCGTCCACAGGCGGGGTCCGGGGACCGGGACGGTGAACTCCGTGCCGACCGTGCCGGTGGCCGTGCCGACCGTGGTGCCGCCGGCGGAGACGGTGACGCGGGCCTGATGACCGTTCGTACCGGCGCCGCGGACGGTGACCTTCAGGCGGTTGTTCGCGAGGTCCGGGACCATGTCGAGGCGCGCGATGTGCGCGGGCGCCGTGGGTTCGAGCCACACCGTCTGCCAGATCCCGGACGCGGCCGTGTAGAAGATGCCGCCGCCGGGATGCGGGGCCACGTCGCGGATCCGCTGTTTGCCGACGGCCTGGCCTCCGGTCTCGGTGGGGTCCCACACGGACACGACGAGCGTGTTGGTGCCGCCGTTCAGAAGGTCGGTGATGTCGTGGGAGAAGGCGTCGAATCCCCCGCTGTGCACGGCGCCCGCCTGGCGGCCGTTGACCCACACGGTGGTACGCCAGTCGCTGGCACCGAAGTGGAGCTGGACCCGGCGGCCGTTCCATCCGGCCGGGACCGTGAAGGTGCGCTTGTACCAGAGCTTGTCGTTCTGGGTGATGCGGCGCTGGATGCCGGAGAGGGCGGACTCGGCGGCGAACGGGACGCGGATCTGCTCGGTGAAGGACGCGGGCTGGCCGGAGTCCGCGGAGGTCACGGCGAAGTCCCAGATGCCGTTGAGGTTGGCCCAGTCGGGCCGGGTGAGCTGGGGGCGCGGGTACTCCGGGAGGGGGGTGTCGGTGGGCACCTGGTTGGTCCACGGGGTGGTCATGGGGGACGGTTTGGGGGTCCACGCCTGGGGCGCGGCGGTGGCGGTGCCGGTGGCCGAGAGGGCCGTACCGCCGACGAGGGTCAGCGCGGCCAGCGCGGTGGTGGCCCACCGCGCCGCCCGTCTGAGCCAGGCGCCCGGTCGGCGCGGTGCGGGTGACATGGAACGCATCGTGACTCCTTCACTAGTGGGGGTGCGGAGACGTGCGTGTGCGAACGGCGGCCGGGACAGGGGTACCGGCCGCCGGGGTCCGGACGCGGCAGCCGGATCGCACGTCACGGCTGCCACGTCCGGGGCTCACATCAGTTGCCGTCGGCGGCCCAGCCAGGTCTGGGCGACGACGACCACGGCCAGGAAGGCGCCGCTGACGACCTGCTGGTACGACGAGTCGAGGGAGCCGATCTGGTTGATGACGTTCTGGATGACCTTGAGCAGCAGGACGCCGACCAGCGAGCCGCTGACGTACCCGAGACCGCCGGTGAGCAGGGTGCCGCCGATGACGACGGCGGAGATGGCCTCCAGCTCCATGCCGTTGCCGAGGATCGTCACGCCGGAGGCGAGCCAGGCGGCGTTGAGCGCTCCGGCGAGCCCGGCCAGCACTCCGGACAGGGTGTAGACCAGGATCTTGGTCCGGGCGACCGGAGCGCCCATCAGGGCGGCGGCGTCCTCGTTGCCGCCGACCGCATAGACGTGCTGGCCGAAGCGGGTGCGGCGCAGCACCACCGCTCCGGCGGCGAACAGGCCCAGCGTGATCCACACCGGGTTGCCGATGCCGAGGGTGCTGCCCTGGCCCAGTTCGGCGAGGAACGAGCCCTTGCCGATCAGGAAGGTGTCCGCGCCCTCGTCGGTGATGGCCAGCATCAGACCGCGCGCGCCGAGCATGGCGGCCAGCGTGACGATGAACGGGGCGAGCCGGGAGCGCGCCACGAGCAGCCCGTTGACCACGCCGATCAGTCCGCACACCACCAGCGGCAGCAGCAGCGCCACCAGGGTGCCGTGGCGTGACCCCCAGGCGGCGAGGACCCCGCCGAGCGCGAAGAGGGAGCCGACCGACAGGTCGATGCCGCCGGTGATGATCACGAAGGTCATGCCGAGGGCGACGATCGCCAGGAACGCCGAACTGGTCGCCATGTTGCCGATGTTGTCGCCGGTGGCGAAGGAGTCGAAGCTGAACGACGCCACCAGGCAGACGAGCACCAGCACGGCCAGCGCGCCGTGCTGCTGGATCACGGCGCTCAGCCGCTCGGAGCGCGCGGAGCCGACCGGTTCGGTCCCCGGCGACGGCTGCTTGCTCGCGGTGGTCACGGGTGCGTCCGTCCTCGTGGCGCTCATCGCTTCCCCCGTCCCCGAGCCGCGTACACGGCGGCGACGATCACTATGGCCTGGGCGATCTGGGTCCAGGAGGGCGGCAGATCGTGCTTGATGAGGGTGGCCGTCAGCAGCTGGATCAGGACGGCTCCCGCGACGGTGCCGGCGATGTTGACCCGGCCGCCGGTCAGCGGGGTGCCGCCGACGACGACCGCGGTGATGGCGGAGAGTTCCATCAGGTTGCCGAGGGAGGTGGGGTCGCTCGCCTGGAGGCGGGCGGTCGCGAGGACGCCGGCGACGGCGGCGAGCAGGGCGCAGACGACGTACACGATGATCAGCACGCGGCGCACGGGCAGCCCGGCGAGCTGTGCGGCGGGGCGGCTGTCGCCGATCGCCAGCAGTTGGCGGCCGAAGGTGGTGCGGCGGACCACGAAGGCCAGCAGCAGCGCCAGTCCGGCGGCGATCAGGATCAGGTACGGGATGCCGAGGAGGTCGCCCGAGCCGAGGGAGGCCAGCGCCGGATTGCGCAGGTCCTCCAGCTGAGGCAGCAGGACCAGGGCCAAGCCGCGGCCGCCGACCATGAGGGCCAGGGTCGCGACGATCGGCTGCACCCCGACGAACGCCACCAGTGCGCCGTTGGCGAGGCCGACGGCGGCCGCGAACACCGCCACCACCAGCAAGGCGGGCAGCAGGCCGTAGCCGAGGTAGAGGGCGGTGACGGAGGCCGCCAGCGCCATCACGGCGCCCACCGACAGGTCCACGCCCTCGGTGCCGATGACCAGGGCCATGCCGAGGGCGACGATGATCACGGGCGCGACCTGCACGGCCTGGGTGCGGAAGTTCTCCGCGGACAGGAAGTGCGGGGTGATGACGACGTTGACGACGAGCAGGACGGCGACTCCGGCGTAGACGCCGTAGGTCTGCAGCCACTGCAGGGCGCGGGCCTTGTCCAAGGGAGCGGAGCGCAGGGCGGCTTCAGCCATCGCTCGCCGCCTCCTCGGTCAGGTGCGGCGCGGGGGCGTCCCCGGCGATGGTCCGCATCAGCTTGTCCTCGGTGACGTCGTCGCCGGTCAGCTCTCCGACGACGGCACCGTCCTTCAGTACGACCACGCGGTCGGACCCTTCGATCAGTTCCTCCAGGTCGGAGGAGATGAGCAGGACGCCCAGGCCGTCGGCGGCCAGTTCGTCGACGAGCTTTTGCACCTCGGCCTTCGCGCCGACGTCGATGCCGCGGGTGGGCTCGTCCAGGAGCAGCACCTTGGGGTTCATCGCCAGCCAGCGGGCGAGCAGCACCTTCTGCTGGTTGCCGCCGGACAGTTCGCCGACCTTCTGCTGCGGCGAGGACGCCTTGATGCGCAGCCGCTTCATGAAGGTGTCCACGATGCCGTCGACACGGGACTCGGAGACCAGGCCGAAACGGGACAGGCGGGGCAGGACGGCGAGCGCGATGTTCTCGCGGACCGACAGGCCGGGGACGATGCCCTCGCTCTTGCGGTCCTCCGGCAGCAGGCTGACGCCGGCCCGGATGGCGGCCGGTGTCGAACCGCCGCGCAGCGGCACACCGGCCACGGTCACCCGGCCCGAACGCACCGGCAGCGCACCGGAGACGGCCTTCGCCGTCTCGGTCCGGCCGGAGCCGAGCAGGCCGCCCAGTCCGACGACCTCGCCCGGCCGGATGCTCAGGGAGACACCGTGCAGCTGGTGCGGCACCGCCAGTTCCTGTGCCTCCAGCACCGGTCGACCGCCGGTCGCGCCGTGGTCGCCGGTGAACTTCGTCAGGCCCTCCTTGCGGACCTCGCCCAGGTCCCGGCCGAGCATGGTGGACACCAGGGTGAGCCGGTCGAGGTCGGCCAGCCGCCCGTGGTGGACCCGGCGCCCGTCGCGCAGCACGGTGACGGTGCTGCACACGGCGTAGAGCTCGTCCAGGCGGTGGCTGACGTAGACGACCGCGATGCCCGCGTCGCGCAGCCGCCGGATCACCGAGAACAGGGTCTCCACCTCGCGCGGTTCGAGGGAGGAGGTCGGCTCGTCCATGACGACGATCCGCGCGTCGGTGGCCACGGCGCGGGCCAGCGCCACCATCTGCTGGGCGCCGACGCCGAGGGTGCGCAGCGGCCGCCGGACGTCCACCCGGACCCCGTAGGCGCGCAGGGCCTCCTCGGCCTCGCGGTTCATGCGGGCGATGTCCAGCACGCCGAGGCGGGTGCGCGGCTCCCGGCCCAGGAAGAGGTTGCGGGCCACGCTGAGCAGCGGGATCAGGTTGACCTCTTGGTAGATCGTCGAGATGCCCGCCTTCTGCGCCTCCAAGGGGGTGGCGAAGGCGACCTGGCGGCCCTGGAAGGTGATCTCGCCGGCGTCGGGCCGGTACACGCCGGTCAGGAGCTTGATGAGGGTCGACTTGCCGGCGCCGTTCTCGCCGATGAGGGCGTGGACCTCGCCCGCGTGCAGGGTGAGGTCCACGTCGTCCAGGGCCCGGACGCCGGGGAAGGTCTTGCTCAGGCCGCGGACGGCGAGGACTTCGGCGGGTGGTGCCGCCACCTGTGCCTCCATGAGGAAGTGTTCGAGGGAGGACGGTGGGGGCCCGGACGGCGCGTCCGGGCCCCACGAGGGATCAGTAGGCCTTGCCGATGTCCGCCTTGGCGTTGTCGCCGGTGTAGGCGCCGTCCTCGATGACGATGTCCTGGGCGACTTCCTCGCCCTTGGTGAAGGTGTCCAGGGTCTGGAACGCCAGCGGGCCGAAGCGCGGGTTGGACTCGATGACGCCGCTGATCCAGCCGTCGACGATGCCCTGGACGGCGTTGCGGGTACCGTCCACCGTGACGATCTTGACGTCACCGGGCTTCTTCCCGGCGCCCTTGAGCGCGGCCACCGCGCCCAGGCCCATCTCGTCGTTCTCCGCGTAGATGCCCTTGATGCCGGGCTTGGACTGGATGAGCTGCTCGGTGACCTGCTGGCCCTTCTCCCGGGCGAAGTCGCCGGTCTGCTCGAACACCACCTTCAGGCCAGGGGCCTTCGCGGCGATCTGGTCCTTGAAGCCCTTGGTGCGCTCGGTGGTGACGTTGTTGCCGGCCGAGCCGAGCAGGATCGCGACCTCGCCCTTGCCGCCGGTGGCCTCGATCATCTGGTCGGCGGCGCGCCGGCCCTGCTCGACGAAGTCCGAGGCGATGAAGGAGACGTAGTCCTTGCAGGCGGTGGCGTTGATCTTGCGGTCGATCGTGACGATCGGGACCTTCTTGGCGGCCGCGGCCTGCAGCACCGGGTCCCAGCCGTCGGAGTTGAGCGGGGCGATGACCAGCAGGTCGGCGCCCTTGGCGAGCAGGTCCTGGACGTCGCTGATCTGCTTGGAGAACTGCGACTGGGCGTTGGCCGTCAGCAACGTGACGCCCCGCTTCTCGGCCTCGTCCTTGATGGACTGGGTCTCGGCGATGCGGAACGGGTTGGCCTCCTTCTCCGACTGGGAGAAGCCGACCGTCGCGTCCTTCAGGTCCAGCTTCTCGCCGCCGTAGGCGTCGACGGTGCAGGTCTTGCCGCCCGGCTTGGGCGTGGCGACCTTCTGCTCGGCGCCGGCGGCCGGCGGGGACTTGGTGTCCTTCGACGCGTCGTCCTCCGACTTGGCACAGGCGGTGGCGGTCAGGGCCACCGCGGCGGCCAGGGCCACGACCGTGGGTCGGGCGAGGAGGCGAGGACGGTGAGTTGTGCGCTGCATGGTGACCCCGATCCGGGCGACGCTGAAAAGGGAACAAGGGGGTGCGGCTCAGTGCGCGAACACTGCTCCCCCTCCGGCGGAAAGTCTTGGCAGGTCCGCCGCAAGGAGGTTTTTACATCGTTGGAAGGATGCTGTAAACCCCCTCTGCACGGGGGCACTTGGACAGCGACGACGCGGAACCCGCCGCTGGGGCGGCCGTGTTACCGGCACCCCAGGGTGCTCTCCCGCTCCACCAGGCTGTAGTCGGCCCAGATCCGCCGGGGTTCGGGAGCCGCGCCGTTGAGCCGCGCGAGCACCGACTCGACGGCGAGCCTGCCGATGGCCTCCTTGTCGGGTGACACCGAGGTGAGGGTGACCGCGCCGAAACGCCCCTCGACCACGTCGTCGAAGCCGACTACGGCGATGTCCTCGGGAATCCGCAGCCCTCGCTCGTGCAGCGCCCGCATGGCGCCGATGGCCATCGGGTCGTTGTAGGCGAACACCGCGTCGGGGCGGCGCCCGCTGTCCAGGATGCGGGTCATGGCGGCGGCGCCGTCCGCGTGCCCCCAGCCGACGGTCTCGGCCACCAGGCCGTCGTCGGCGGGGAGTCCGGCCGAGGTCAACTCCTCGCGCCAGCCGCGCACGCGCAGTTGGGCCGGCTCGCTGCGGCCGCGCCGGGCGCCGATGAAGGCCACCTCGCGGCGGCCCAGTCCGACCAGGTGCCGGACGGCGGCGCGGGCTGCCGCGACGTTGTCGATGGCGATGTGGTCGTAGGGCAGGTCGTACTCCCGCTCGCCGAGCAGCACCAGCGGCACCTGCTCCGTACGGTCGCGCAGGTCGTCGGTCTCCAGCTCGATGGGGCTGAGGATGAGCCCGTCGATGACGCGGGCCCGGAAGCCCTGACTGACCAGGACCTCCTGCTCGCGGCGGCCGCCGGTGTGGTCCAGCAGCACGATGTAGTCGTGCGCGGCGGCGGCGTTGATGACGGCGGCGGTGAGTTCGGCGAAGTACGGGTTGCCCAGTTCGGGCAGGGCGAGCGCGATGATGCCCGTACGGCCCTTGCGCAGGTGCCGGGCGGTCAGGTTGGGCTGGTAGCCGAGAGCGTCGATGGATCGCTGGACGCGTTCGCGCATGGCCGGTGTGACGTGCTGGTAGTTGTTCACCACGTTGGAGACGGTCTTGATGGAGACCCCAGCGTGCGCGGCGACGTCCTTGAGGCTGACCCGCACGGCATTCCCTTCGAAGTGGCCCGACTCGGGTGGTCGGTGCGGGTGCGTGTCGTCACCGTGAGCCGTGCGCCGAGTCCCTGTGGGTGATCTTTACAACGTTATATATCCGCGATCGGGGCGCTGACAAGGCACCGGTCGGCACCTTACGGAAGGAGGCACGGCTGTGGACGAGTGCGCCGGGGGCGACTGCGACGGTGGGTGCCGCTCGGCGGCGGGAGGCCGGGCTGGTCAGGCCCTTTCCCGGTGCAACCCTGCTTCACCCCGACCAACGCCTCCTGGGCGAACCCGATCGAGGCACACTACGGGCCGCTGCGGCAGTTCACCATGGCCAACTCCCACCATGCGAACCACACCGTCCAGACCCGCGCAGTGCACGCCTACCTGCGCCGGCGCAACGTCAATGCCCGCCACCCCGACGTCCTCGCCGCTCAGCGCCGCGAACGCGCCCGCATCCGCAGCGAGAAGGGCCTCCGCTGGGGCGGGCGCCCACTTGCTGCCGCAGCCTGACCATCGCGCCGGATGCCCCGGCTGCTCAGCGTTGGCCGTGCACCTCCCCATCAAACGGGTGGAACCCGGCGGGCAGGAACCTCGAAGACGAGTTCGAGACCGTCCTCCTCATCCCACTGCTCTCCGACCTCAACGAAGCCGAAGCCCGAGATCGTGGCCAGGGATGCCACGTTGTCGGGGCTGATCGTCGCCCGCACAGTCGTGACTGCGGTTTCGGCCGCTGCCCGGCGGAGCAACTCGATCAGCACGGATCGGGCATATCCCTGGCGACGGAAGTCGGGAGCAAGGGAATAGCCGATCTCGACCATGCCGACCTCATCAGGCGGTCCATGGAACCCGGCATGTCCGACGACGAGTTCCTTGTCGCCGACGACCGCCCACCGCACCATCCACCGCGCATGGCCGGGATCGGCGGCCGTCTGGTCGAGCCGGAACCGCCACAGCCACCGTGCTCTATCGGTCACGAAGTACTCGGTCAGCGAAACCCCCGCCACACTGCTGGCTCCGGACAGGTCTCCGTCGAGCAAAGCGGACATCGCCCCGCCGGGCAGCTCGACAAGATGGACATGTCTCCGGCTGCGCGTGAATGGCCCCCAGTAGTCGGCTTCATCTGTCACCTGCGGATGCTCGCCCACTAACCCAAAGGGCGTCCAATGAGTTCGAAGCAGCCTCGCAGCCACCCCGCGACGTCATCCACCACTGCGACCCCACCCGGTGAACCTTCCCGGTCACAGCAGTAGCAGGCGCTTCGAGCTTCCCAACAGGCGGGTCGACCACTATCAGAGACTACGTTTTATAGCCTGGCGATCGGTTCGGACCGGTGAGGAGCTGAAGGTGGACGTCGAAAAACGGCATGCCGGAATCCGGCTTCCTGAGGGTTCCTAGTGGGACTGGGATGTCATCGCCTGGAACGCCGGGGAGTTCCGGCTCGCTGCTGGCCATGATCTGACCTATCACCACGGTCTGGAGCTGGCCTTCACCGATCCGGCCTTCGTGAGCTGCCCGTCGAGCTTTCAAGATCCGACGTTCCGTCCCCCGTCACCTGACGAGTTGCACACGGTCACTCGTCAACTGGGCCTGGAACCAACGGTCATGGTGGCCTTCGACGCGGATGCCGGCGGGTCGGAGCGTGTCTCGTGCGTTGTCGCCGCCGAGCGACTCGAGATCGTCGAGGAGACGGTCTTGAGGTACTGGCGCGAGGACGCGGCACCTGGCCAGCGCTTTGCTCCGTGGGTGCGGCCACCGGGCTGAAGGGTGTCGCAGAAGGTCTTCCTCGAACAGCGGGCGGCAGCGGCCGTCCGCGCTCAGGTGGAGCTTGGTGGTGAGCCCACCCCGGCCGGCGGCCCAGGCCCTCACCTCCAGCACAACCTTCGCCCTATTGTTCTGGGGTTTTGGCTCCCTTTGAGCCGGGTGCCGGAGGCGGATCGGTGCGCGCGCCAGCCGTGTGTTGGTCAGCGCGGACGATGGTGGAGTGGGCCGAGACGTCCCAGTCGATCTCACCGGCGGCATCGGCGGCGGCCCGACCTGCGGAAGCAGACGCTCCCATGTTCCGTAAGCCGACCAGAGCCGGTGGCGTTCATGGACGGTCTTCCGCGGACGGAACCGCTCGGGCAGATCACGCCGTCGCGCCCCGGCCGCACCGGCGCGGAATCCCGTCGTTCACCTGCCGGTGATCCCGCCACCGACCACATCGACCGTTACCAACCGGCAGGAACGGCCGCAGTCGTTCCCACTCCGCATCACTGAGATCTCACCCCGCCCCATACCCAGACCGACGAACGATCCGGACACGAGGCAGTCACATGATCACCCGGACGTCACGCTCGTCCACGACACCGGTACGACCCGTACCGGCTCGGTGGTGGTCTTCGAGGACCTGTATGGCCACCGCTGGGACCTGTTCCAGCCGGCGACTGCCTGACCCCGCCGCCCGCCCGGCGCGGCGTGCTCCCCGTCTCGGCGGAGCGGGCGGCGGGGTCCGTCAGTTCCCCGGCAGCGGGAAGGCGACGGGGCTCCGCTTGCCGTCGCGATTGACCGCCCGTACGCCGAAGAAGACGTTGTCCTTGGACAGGTCCACCGTGTGCGTGGTCGTGAGGCCGACCTTGATCACATGTGTCCACACGGCCTCGGTGGTCTCGCGCCACACCACCTCGTAGCCAGCCAGGTCCGGCTCCGTGCCGAGCGCCCATTTCAACTCGGTGTCGTTGGTGAGGTTGCTCGTGACGATGCGGACCTCGCGCGGCGTCCCCGGGGCCTGCGCCAGGGTCCACAGCACCGCGCCGTTCACCCGCGTCACGCGGGCGATGTAGTCGAAGTCGCAGAACTCGGGCAGGTCGCCGTACTGCTTGCCGTCCTCCACGCGTACGTCCTGGTGCTGGTGCGCGAAGTCCTCGGCCGGTTCGGTGAACCGGGCCGCCGGGTAGCCCCGTTCGAGGAACGGGATGTGGTCGCCGCCCCGCAGATACCGGTCGCGCCGGTAGACCACGCGGACCTTCATGCCGGTCGCCTCGTTGCTCCCGACGTCGCTGACGAAACGGGCGAGCTGCCGGGTCGCCGAGTCGTTCTCGCCGCCCACGGAGCGGCGGGTGTTGGCCTGTGCCGGGGTCTCGGACGTCGGCACCCCCTCCGTGAACAGGCGCACCGTGTACGGATCCTTGGTGCCGTCGTCGGCGCGCGAGCTGCCGATGATGTCGTTGGTGAACATGCCCTGGACATCCACGCCCGCCGCCTTGAACTGCTCGGCGGCGTAACCAGATCCGTACAGCCCCTGTTCCTCACCGGCGACCGCCATGAACACGATCGTCGCCGCCGGGCGCCGCTTGGCCATCACCCGTGCCAGCTCCATGACGAGCGCCACACCTGACGCGTCGTCATCGGCGCCGGGCGCGTCGCTGGTCGCGTCCATGACGTCGGTGGCCCTCGAGTCGTAATGCCCGGCGACGACGTACACCCGGTCGGGGTCGACCGAACCGCGCAGCGTGGCGACCACGTTGGTGATCCGCGTCGCCACCGGGATACGCGAGGCGGGTTCCTGGATGTACGACTGGAGTTCGGCGGTCATCCGGCCCCCGGACACCGCCGCGTACTTCCTCATCTCGGCCAGGATCCAGTCACGCGCGGCGCCGATTCCGCGCTTGGGGTCGTCCTGAACCGACAGCGTGTGCCGGGTCCCGAACGCCGCGAGACGCCGGACGGTCGCCTCGATGCGGTCCGCGTCGATCTCCTTGAGCAGCGTGCGCAACTCCCGGTCGGGCGCCTGCGTGGTGGCGGCCCCGCCGCCATGCCCCGGACCGCCCTCGCGAGGCGCGGCGGCGGCCTGCCCGGCGGAGGTGATCACGGGTACGCCGGCTGCCGTCGCGGCGGCCGAGGCGAGAACGGTCCTTCTACGCGGCATTCCAGCGGACTGCTCGGGCATGGAAAGTCCCTTCCGAAAACGATGAACGGCGCTTCATCGTCATGGACAGGCCAACCCCGCACAAGGCCCCCGCGACCGAACGTCCGTTCAGTGCGAAAGGTCCAGCTCCACGCGTACGGTCCTGCCCACCGGCACGGCACCCGGTCCAGCACCTCCCACCGGCTAGGCGCCGCCGCGAGCCGCAGCCTCAACTCGGAGTCGCGGCCGGGGACTCGTCCGTGGGTCGAGGCGTTGGCCGCCGACTCCGGCGACAACGAGCGCGGCGGTTTCCGACGCCTCGGAACCATGGGGGATGTCCCGCGCGTGCAGTTGATGCAGCGCCGGCTTCCGGGCGAGCCGCGCACCGAGGACGTGGCGCTGGAGGCAGTCACATGGTCGCCCGGACAGGCCCTGGTGGGACTTGCTGCATCCGCTGACACGACGCACCGTGAACGGAAGACCGCGCGTGCATGACCGCAGGGTCATCAACGGCGTGGTCCACAAGCTCCGTACAGGCATCACGTGGCAGGTGCAACGGGAGCGTGGTCGCCGAGGCAGCGCCGGTGGCCGCCCGAACCGGGAGACCTACCGGCGCCTCCATGCCGTCGACCGGTGTTTCATCAGATTGAAGGCTTCCCAGGCATCGCCACCCGCAACGACAAGGCCGCCGCCTCGAGGACGGTCAGAGGGGAGCCAGGCGGGACTTGAGGAGGCAGAACTCGTTGCCTTCGGGATCGGCCAGGACGTGCCACTGCTCCTGGCCGGTCTGGCCGATGTCGGCGCGGCGCGCACCGAGCTTCAGGAGGCGTTCGAGTTCGGCGTCCTGATCGCGGTCGGTGGCGTTGACGTCGATGTGCAGCCGGGACTTTCCGGGCTCCGGCTCGTCCCTGCGGCTGAGGATGATCGTCGGCTGCGGCCCGCCGAAGCCCTCGCGCGGGCCGATCTCCAGGCTTCCGTCGTCCTCGCGGTCGAGCACCACGAAGTCCAGGACCTCGCACCAGAACCGCGCCAGCACCTCGGGGTCGCGGCAACCGAGGACGAGTTCACTGATACGACATGCCATGGACGAGACCTACTCTCCGTGTGGGGACTACCAGGGTGCCGGGCGAACCGAGCGGTGGCGAATCGTTTTACGGCTCTTGAGTCGACCGAACGTCATAGTAGGCGGCTGTCTGGCCGACCCGGTCTGCCCTTGAGTGGCTGACCGACTTGCCCCCGTGAGATGAAGGGGTATGCGAGGGAAGGCCAAGCCTCCGCGCGGGCAGGCTTTGACTATGAGTCTCCAACCCACCGACGTATCCAGCCCCTCCTGGCTGGGCAAGCCGATCGACGTTCGCCCGCTGTTCGGGCCCGAACTGGCGTCGCTCCTCGACGTGCTACGCGGCCTGCGGCGCGATGAATGGAGCAGGGCTGCGGTTCCAGGCTGGACCGTCCATGACCTCGCCGCCCACATCCTCGGCGACTACCACGGCCGTCTCGGCTGGAGCACGGAGAGCCACCAGCGCACCAAGGCGGCTGGAGAGACCCTGGAAGCGTTCATCCACCGGGTCAACCAGGAATGGATCGACCTCCACGCCGATCACGGTCCCGCAGAGCTCATCGAGGCCCTGGAATTGGCCGGAACCCAGGTCGCCCGTCAATTCGAGGGCACCGACCTCGGCGCAATGGGCCTGGGGGTGTCCTGGGCAGGGGCCGATCCAGCGCCCAAGTGGCTGGACATCGCCCGGGAGTTCACCGAGTACTGGACCCACCGCCAGCAGATCCGGCACGCCACCGGCCAGGACACCGACCCGGGGCCCGACGCCCTGTTCGCGGTCCTTGACACCTTTATGCGGGCCTTGCCCCACACACTGCGTCATACGCCCGCACCCGCCGGGACACAACTCCAGGTGGTCATCGGTGAGCCGGCCGTCGGCATGTGGGCCGTGACCGCCACTGCGGACCGCTGGTCACTGGCCGAAGCACCCAGCGGCCGGCCGACCGCGACAGTGCGGCTGGACACGGAGACCGCGTGGCGACTCTGCACCCGCGGCATCGATCCCGGCACTGCCCTTGCCCGTGCCCGCATCGGCGGACAGCGCCAGCTCGCGGAAGCCGCCTGCCAGATCGTGTCCATCGTCTACTGATGAACACTGTGCGTCGAGGTCCACGGAAAACGATCAGCTGGGCGGTCAGGCGGAGTCCGTATGGGACTTGCGGGCGAGCAGGTGGATCTCCTGGAACTGCCGTCGGTCCGTGGGCTGGGGCGCGCGCACCGTCCGAGCCACCTCCGCCAACCCGGTCGCGCGCAGCATCGCGGCGAGACGATCGGGCCACCACCGGTACGCGGGCGCGACCGCGTGATCGAAGACCTGCGTCGGGCGGGACGGGTCGTCGCCCGCCCAGAAGCCGAGGAGGAGATGGCCGCCAGGTGCCAGCACCCGCGCGAACTCGGCGAAAACGGCCAGCAGTTCCTCGGGTGGCGTGTGGATGATGGACCAGCGCGAGAGTACGCCGTCCAGCACCCCCTCGGCGAGGTCGAGCGCCGCCATCGAGCCCACCTCGAACCGCAGCCGCGGATAGGTCTGCCGGGCCAGCTCGATCATCGCAGGTGAGGCGTCCACACCGAACGCCTCCAGCTCCAGCCCGTCCAGATGGGCGGTGACATGGCCGGGCCCACACCCGAGGTCCGCGACCCGGCGGTCCCCCCGCGTCCGGACGACCTCCGCGAAGACTCCCAGCATCGCCCGGTCCAGAGGGCTGTCGCGCAGTATGTCGCGGAACAGCCGCGCATAGGTGGGGGCGACGGCGTCGTAGGCGTCGCGGGTGGCACGGAGGGCATCGTGTTCGACCATGGTCGCGACGGTAGTTCCTGACGCCGCGGCGAACCGAGGGAATGACGGCTTCCGCCCGGGGCGGAACGCCGGAGCCGGAGGTCAGTCCGCGTACACGGCTACCAGACACAGCGCCGCGAACAGCAGGACGGACGCGCCGAGCAGCGTGAGCGCCGCCGGAACCGCCGCCGTCAGCGGCTCCCTGCCCTTGCGTCGGCCCGAGCGGAACATCTTGCGGGACAGGACGAGGGGCAGCGCCATCAGGAGCAGGAAGACCAGCGGCGCCGCGAACCGGCTGAAGGCGGTGGCGCCGGGCTCGGTGACCGATTGCCAGGCGGTCGTACCGAGGACGAACGCCGGTCCGGCCAGCAGGCCGAGCGAGAGGACCGACGCCACGGCGACGGCCAGCCCTTCGGTCAGACGTTCGGCACGTGTGCGCTCCCGACTCCCCACCGATGTCTCGCCGTACCCCATGCCCATCCCCCATGTCCCGCCGTGCGAGGTCACTCGGCACAAGGCGATCATCGCATGCCGGTCACCCGCTCGGCCTCGGGCTGTACCCAGTGCGCGCAGCGCCCATGGTCGCTCATTGGCCCAAGATCTACCTCGTTCGGTGGCCCAGGCGGACGGGTCACCGCGGGGATACGGTCGCCATGTGACCACCGCCGCCGGCCGGCGCGTCCGTGCATGGCTATGCGGTGGTTCGGCTCGGCCCGGGACCGACCGGACGTCCGCCCACGGCCCCGCGTCTCGATCAGCTGAAGGAACCACGCCATGCCTGACAATTCCCCGACCCCCAGCCCGCACCCGGCGACGGCCGGCATCTCCCTCGACGACCTGAAGGTCCCGGACACCGCGGCCTCGGCCGCCGCGCTGGAGCTGGCGTCCGCCTACCAGTCCCCCGCGCTCCTGAACCACTCCGTCCGGGCCTACGTGTGGGCGGCCGCCCGCGCCGCGGCGCAGGGCATCGATGTCGACTCCGAGCTCCTCTACGTGGCTGCCCTGTTGCACGACATGGCGCTGGTGACGGAGTTCGACAACCACACCCTGTCGTTCGAGGTGGCCGGCGGCCACGTGGCGCGGGTGTTCGGCGCCGGCGCGGGGTGGCCGGCGGAGCGCCGTGAACGGCTGGCAGAGGTCATCGTCCGCCACATGTGGCCCGAGGTCGACGTCTCCCTGGATCCCGAAGGACACGTGCTCTGCCGCGCGACGGCCCTGGAGATCGTCGGCAGGGACGCGGACGACTTCGCCCCGGAGTTCAGGACCGCGGTCCTCGGACGCTATCCCCGACTCGGTCTCGCGGCGGAGTTCCTGACGTGCTTCCAGGACCAGGCGCGGCGCAAGACCGACAGTTCGGCGGCGGGGGCCGTGCGCTCCGGCCTCCAGGCCAGGATGGCGGACAACCCGTTGGATCTGGACCAGGACATGGTCCTGAACCAGGACCTGGACCGGGACCCGCCCGCGGGTGATCGCTGAAGCCGCCGCGGCCCGGCGCGGCCAGGTCCCGGGCTCACAGCGTCCGCGGAGCGGGAGCCAGGATCGCGGCCGGGACCGGCACCCAGTCGGTGCCGGTCAGGCGGCCGAACGCCTGATCGCCGAAGTGGAAGGCGAAGCCGACGGTGCGTGCTCGCGCGAGCTCCCCGGCGATGCGCGCGCGTGCGGCGATCACGGCACCCCGGTCCGTGTCGGGTCGCGAGGGCCACTCCGGGTGCGCCACCTGCGCCGGGGTGTGGAACACGTCCCCGAACACGATCACCCGCTCACTTCCTGCGGACACCACGTACGAGGTGTGGCCCGGCGAATGTCCTGGGGTCACCAGCGCGCGTACCCCCGGGAAGACCTCCTCGCCGTCCTCGACCGGGGTGTGGGCCGCGCCCACGAGGGCGAGGAGCTCCGCGGCCGGGGCTCCGGGGACCGTCGCACCGCGGGCGTGCGGGGCCCACTCCGCGGCGGCGACGAGGTACCGGGCCCTCGGGAAGACCTTCTCCGGCGCGAACGCCCAGCCGGTGTGGTCCGCGTGCAGATGGGTGAAGGCGACCGCCTCGACGTCCTGTGGCGCATGCCCGAGCCCGGCGAGCGTCGCCGGGAGCGCTCCGGAGTCGACGAGCCCCACTTGGTCGCCGCACACCCTGATCGGCCCGCGCACCGGCCCCAGACCGGCGTCGATCAGCAGCCGCCTGCCGTCCCGCTCGATCAGCAGGCCGCCCGCCGACATGGCCACGCGGCCCCGCGTGTCCAGGACCTCCGGATGAGCGTCCCAGTAGGTCTCGGGGAAGCCCGGGAAGAAGGCCGAGGGCAGCATTGCCATCGCCCCGTCCACGACATACGTCAGCCGTACGCCGCCCAGGGCGAGGGCGCGGACGGCGGACTGCCGGTTCAGGGCTCCGGTGGGCATGTCCCTCCCGTTCCACGGGTTCGCGGCCCCGCACCGGGCACTCGTACGGGTCCGTCGGCCTCCCGTCATCACATCAGGGCGTCGGCGACCCGGCCACCGGTCGCTGACCGGCGCGATCGGTCACCCGAGTGGCGGCATCGCCGCGACCTTCGGACAGTGAGACGTATGAACCGGCACCGACGTCCGCCCCGGCGGGCCCCGTGGATCGCAGGCGGTGCCGCTGTGCTCGTCCTCGGTGGCGTCGGCGTCTGGGCGCTGGTGGCGCAGGACGACGGCACTCCGCGCCCGAGACCGACGGCCTCGGGTGAGGTCTCCCCGCCCACGGAGCACCCGTCACCGTCCTGGACGCCCACCCCCACGACGCCCAGCGCGGCGCCGTCGACGTCGACGAGCGCCCCTCGGTCGACGCCGTCGACGACGCGACCTCACCCGCCGGCGACGCCGAGCGACGAGCCCCCGCCCACGCCCCGGCGGACGACGGCCGTCCCGTCGCCTCCGCCGACGCCGGAGCCGACCCCGACACGACCACCGCCCCCGAAGCCGTCGACGACGGTGCCGAGGCCCACCTCGCCCGCACCCACGCGCCCGCCGACGACCCTCACGCCCTCCCCCACACCCACGCGCCCGCCGACAACCGTCGCCCCCTCCCCCACGCCCACCCCGCCCCCGTCGACCCTCACCCCCTCCCCGACGCCGCCGACGCCGGCGCCGTCGGCGACGCGGTGGTACACGAGCGCGGCGGCGACGGCCGCTGCCCAGCGCATGGCTGACGCCGGGGTCGTCGGCGACCCCGCCTGCTCGCTGGCGGCCGTGGGCCGGCCGGACCCGGCGCTGCTCCCCCCGGGACTCACCTCGGTGGGAACCGGCCATGCGGGCGCCTACTGGTGCCTGATCTGGTAGCGCGCCTGTCGGGAACACCGCCGGCGAGGCTGTCCCTGCGCGTACCGGTATCCGCGAGATCTGGAACAGGGCACCGCGATGCGGTCAGCTGTGGCCATGGCACATGTACTCGTCACCGGTGGAACCGGTTTCCTCGGCTCCCACACGATCGCGCGACTCCTGACGGCGGGGCACGCCGTCACGACCACCCTCCGCTCGCCGGCGCGCCGGCCCGACGTCGTCCGGATGCTCGGCGAGGCCGGGGCACCGAATCCGGACACCGTCGTCTGCGTGGAGGCGGACCTGACATCCGACGCCGGCTGGGACCGGGCGGTGGCGGGCGCCGACTACGTGCTGCACGTGGCGTCGCCCTTCCCCGCGACCCAGCCGGAGGACGAGGACGAGCTGATCGTCCCGGCGCGTGACGGCGCGCTGCGGGTCCTGCGCGCCGCCCGGGACGCGGGTGTCCGGCGCACCGTGCTCACCTCGTCGTTCGGGGCTGTCGGCTACGGCCACGGCCGCACCGGGCGGGTGTTCACCGAGGCCGACTGGACGAACCCCGACGGCCCGGACGTGTCTGCGTACGTCAGGTCCAAGACGATCGCCGAACGGGCCGCCTGGGACTTCGTCGCCGAGGAGGGCGGTGACATGGAGCTGACCGTGGTGAACCCGGTCGGGATCTTCGGGCCCGCCCTGGGGCGGGACTACTCCGCGTCGATCGGCATCATCCACGGGATGCTGACCGGCGCCATGCCCGTCGCGCCGCACGCGTGGACCAACACCGTCGATGTGCGCGACGCCGCGGACCTGCAGCTGCGCGCCATGACCGCGCCCCGGGCGGCGGGGCAGCGCTATCTCGCGCTGGCCGGCGAGCCGATCTCCTTTCACCGGATCGCGCTCACCCTGCGTGCACGGCTCGGCGAGGCCGCCGCTCAGGCCCCTACGTCCCAGGCGCCTGCCGACCCCGCCTCGCCGCTGGGTGTGGTGCGACGCGCCTCGAACGCCAAGGCCCGCACGGAGCTGGACTGGTCTCCTCGTTCCAACGAGGACGGCGTCGTGGCAAGCGCGGAGAGTCTGGTGCGCCTCGGTCTGGTGAGCGGTTAGCGTCGAGAGCGTGGTGCACGACCCGGCCGACACCTTGGGCGCCTTCCTGCGGGCGCGGCGCGAACGGCTCAGCCCCGAACAGGTGGGGCTGCCCGCCGGCGCCCGGCGCAGGGTGCCCGGACTGCGGCGGGAGGAGGTCGCCCAGCTCGCCGGGATCAGCCCCGAGTACTACCTGCGCCTGGAGCAGGGCCGCAATCTTCGCCCCTCCGACGAGATCCTGGTCTCCCTGGCCGCGGCCCTGCGGCTCGACGAGGACGCGGTTGCCTATCTGCACCGGCTGGCCCACCCCGCACCGACCGCCCGCGGGCGCCGCACTCGCGCCCGCCCGGCCCAGGGCGACCTGCAACCCCTGCTGGACAGCTGGCCGGACACCCCCGCCTACGCCCAGGGTCCCAGCGGGCGCGTCGAGGCGGCGAACCAGCAGGCGGTGCGGTTGTGCCCCTTCTTCGCGGTGGGCAACGACCCGCTGCGCGCCGCCTTCCTGGAACCCGCGATGCGCAGCCTGTATCCGGACTGGGACGACATGACGGCCAAGGCCGTCTCCGGGCTGCGTGCCATGCTCGGCGTCGACGACGCCGATCCCGAGCTGCTGGAGACCATCGGCGAACTCACCCTGGCCAGCGAACGGTTCGGCATGCTGTGGGCCCGCCGTGAGGTGCGCCGCCGCGACACGGGTCTCACCCGGCTCCGGCACCCCGTCGTCGGCGAGCTGGAACTGCGCTACGAGAAGATGCTGCGTCCCCAGGCCCGCCAGCTGATCGTCGTGTACTACGCCGACCCGGGCTCGCCCAGCCAGGAACGCCTGCGCCTGCTCGGCGAGGGCTAGAGCCTGTCTGAAAATTCCCGTCTGCCGGACGGCGCCATGCACGCACTCTCGCCGCAGCGTCCCGACCCGACCGCGAGCAGCCGTCGTCGCAGGGGCCTGTCGCTTCCCGCCCGTCCGGGTTCGGGGCCGTTCACAGGCTCCTGCTCTCGGTGACCTCCTGCTCGGCCTTCTCCACCTTGAAGCGGGCGGCGGGGTCGCCGCCGTCACGCCGTACGGCGCCTCGTACCAGGGCGAGGTAGAAGAGGGCCGGCGCGCAGGGCGTCCAGTTCTCCTTCGGCTGGTCGGCGATGAAGCCGAGCACGGCGGCCGGGGTGGCGGGCACGAACTCGAAGCGGTCGTGTTCCCATTTGTCGGCGATGCCGCGCGTCCAGCGAAGCCGCAGGGTCTCCTCGTCGAGGTCGGGCAGTACGGCGCGGAAGAATCCCGCCCACTGGTGGTTGTCGAGGTCCAGACCGAAGCTGAGCAGTTCGAGGTCGAGTGCGTCGGTGGCATGGACGGCCAGCTCTTCGTGCAGGGCTCGCCGGGCCACGGCGTGCAGGCTGACCGGGCCGCCGTCCTTGGGGAGGTCGTGGTTGCGGGCCAGGCCCTCGTTGGCGGACGAGTTCCACCGTGAGCTGTTCGGGCCGGCCACGTGGGCGCTGCGCCGTGAGAACAGCATCTTGCCGTCCCTGCCGGTCTCGACCGCCACGTTGATGCCGAAGCTGCAGTTCATCCAGGCCGGCGCGTGGGCCGGGTCCTGGCTCTCCAGATACTGCTCCCGCAGTGTCTGGCCGTTCTCCTGGCGACGCTCCAGGTTGAGGGAGGTGGTGAGGAAGTCGTAGTAGTCCGCGTCCTGCAGGGAGAGGGAGACGACGGGTTCCTCCGCCAGGTGCGTGCGGGCCACGACGACCCGCTCGACGGCGAAGCGGTCGTTGTTCCAGCGGTGCGGCAGGCCACGGGCCGCCTTGCGCTGCTCCTCCGCCTCGATGGTGTGGCGCCACTCACCGATCTCCGCCGGGAACTCCACCCGCCGCGGGCGGTACTTGACGTGGACGTTCTCCTCCAGGATGGGACGGGTCCCGTCGCCCTCGTAGACGTGACAGCCGGTTTCCCGGCCGAGAACGGTGAACCTGTCCCGATTCATCCTCAACTCCCCCTCCAGTAAGCTCTGTTCTTCAGACAACAGAACCCAGCCCGCAGACACCACCATGATACGGAGCGATGTGGCCACCAACCTGTCGCTCGTCCGGTCCGCTCGGCAGTCCTCGTCGCTGGTGGGCACCGTGGCGGTGTCCGACTACGCGCACCCCGACCGGGGCACGCGGGAGGAACTGAGGCGGCCGCACCTGGCCGACGTCCGCGCGGACTTCACCGCGATCGCCCGCGAACAGCTGGGCTTCGGGGACTGCAGATCCCTCGACGCGTCGGGAGCCGGCCGCCGGCAGCTGTTGGACGGCCTGGAGAACTTCCTGGCGCATGACGCCGAGCGGAAGATCCTCTACTGGACGGGACACGGTTTCCACCGAACGCGTGAGGGCTATTACCTCGCCTGCGCGGACTCCTGGGAGTCCGGCCGGTTCGCTCCGAAGTCCGCTCTCGCCCTGACGGATCTGGTGGACCGTCTCCTGCGTCCCGACTGCGAGAGCCACACCCTCCTCGTCGTGGACGCGTGCTCCTCCCACAGTCATCTCGCCGCCGCGCTGCGCCACGCGCTGGACCTGGAGCGGACCAGCGTGGACAGGGCACGTCAGCACCGGCGGGCCGGCTTCGCCGTCATCGGCACCTCGGGGATCGACGCACAGGTTCCCGAGGGCCGCTGGGTGAAGTGGCTCAAGGAGGCGCTGGCGAAGCCGGACTTCGTGGCGCCGGACCATGCCCGCCCCTTCGATCCCTCGGCCCTCTATCTGCCCCTGCCTTATCTTCGGGACGCCGTCGATGCCGAGGCGGCGGCCTCCGGCTTCGACGAGCCGGCGCAGCGCCCGGGTTGCACGGAGGTCCGCTCGCTGCCCAACAGCTTCCTGCTGAACCCTCACTTCCGGGACGGTGAGCGACGGATCCACACCCCCGCGACCCTGGTGGGGCGCACGCCCTGGGCCGAGGCCGAGCAGTTCGGGCTGGAGAAGGACAGCCATCTCAGCCGTCACTTCGCGGGCAGGCAGCGCGCCCTGGCCCGGATCGTGCGGTGGATGGACACCCACCCCATGGGGCTGCTGGTGGTGACGGGCCTGGCGGGGGCGGGGAAGACCGCGCTGCTGGGCCGCCTCGCCCTGACCTCGGTGCCGGAGTGGCGGGAGACGCTCGGCCCCGAGACCGACCCGTCGACACTGCCGCGCACGGGAACGGTGCACGCCGCGCTGAGTTGCAAGGGCCACTCGGTCCACTCGCTGGTCGCGGGACTGTGGCAGGTCCTGTCGCACTTCGAGGAGATGGAGGCGCTGCCGGACGGGCCGATCACCCCGGAGCGGTGCCACCGGGCGGTCGACGCCCTGGTGTCGAGGGCCGGCTCCGTGAACCTGATCTTCGACGCCCTCGACGAGGCGCTCCCGGACCAGGCCCACGACATCGCCCGGCACCTGCTGAACCCCCTGTCCGGCCTCGCGGGCGTCCGTGTCGTCGTCGGTACCCGGGCACAGCCCCGCAGACGTGGCGCCACGCCCGCCGAGGAGGAGTCGCTGCTCGACACGCTGGACCAGAGCGTGGGTCCCGTGGTCCTCGGGGACGACGAGGAGGCCCGGCGAAGCATCACGGACATGGCGTTGTCGGTCCTCGACGCGGACGGCTCCCCGTATCAGGGGCAGGAGGGGGAGGACGCCCGCGACTGGACCGCGCGGCGCATCGCGGCCGGCAGCCACGGCTCGTTCCTGGTGGCCCGTCTGGCCGCGGCGGAACTCTCCCGACGGCCCCGGGCCGTGACCGAGGAGGAGCTGTCGTCCTGGATGCGGTCGGGCAGCATGGACCTGCACAGGCGCCTCACCGAGGAGGTGGACCACCTCACGGCGCAGCGAGGGGCCGAGCGCGCGCACGAGGTCCTGCGCGCCCTCGCCGTGCTCGAAGGCCCCGGTCTGCCGCCGGGAAGAACGTGGCTGTCGATGGCCAACGCGCTGCGCGACGACGGCAGCGAGGAGATCACCCTCGGCGAACTGCAGCAGGTGTGCCGCAGCGCCGGCGGGGGGATCGTCGCCGCGCAGAGCGGCGCACGCGGGACCGGGGCGGGCTTCGCGACCCATCAACTGGCCCATCCCAGCTACGGCGAGTACTTCCTCACCGGCGCCGGCCTCGACCAACAGGCCGCCCATCGGCGGGTTGTGCACGCCCTGCGGGCCCGGGCGGGTCACGACTGGGGCGAGGCGGACGAGTACACCTCGCACTATCTGGGGGCCCACGCCGCGCAGGCCGGCCCCGAGGAACTCCGGCACCTGTTCCAGGACGTGACGTTCCTGTTGAGGACCGACCCGGACGTCATGCTGCCGCTCGCGGCCACCCTCGCACGGGACTGCGACGAGGCGGCCCTCTACGGTCGGGTCGCGGGCTCCTTCGGCAGGTCGACGTTCCCGCTGCCCGCCCAGGCCCTGCTCTCCCGCAAGGCACTGCTGAGAGCCACCGCTTTCGTCAGCCACCGGGACGGCGCCTACCGGGCGCTGGCGACGGCCGGTTTCCTGCCGTGGCAGGAGTACTGGACCGACCGGAGACCGGACCCCCTGGAGTGGCGTCGTGCCGCTCCCCTGGGCGGGGCCAGGGCTCTGAGCTGGCGCGCCCCCACGGGGGCGGCGGAACTCGTCCCCGGTGACACGCTCGCCGCCGGCGGACGCGGCGAGGTCCTGGTCCTGCACCCGGAGTCGGGCACCCGGCTGCTCACCCGCCGTACCCGCGGCGCGTCGGACGAGCGCGGCAGTGCCCTGACCGAGGTCAGGGAGGTGGGGGCGGGTCCGCACTGGACCACCGTCGCCCGTGACGACCGGGCGGTCTACTTCTGGACCTCCGGATCCCGGCTGCCGGACCACGTCTACCGCTGGGGCGGCGCCGTGCGCGCCCTGGCCGCGGCCGAACGGGCCTCGGAGACGGTCGTCCTCGCGGCGGACGGGCGGCGGATGTGGATGTGGTCCTGGAAGGGCGGGATGCCCAGGGACGGGACCCATCTGACGGACATCCGCGCGATGGACGTCCAGCGGCTCGCCGCACTGCGGCTGGAGTCACGCCTGTTCGTGCTCGCCGCCGGGGGACGCGCCGAGCTCTTCGAGGTCGACCGGGGCGTCAGGGGGGCGGACGGCCTCCTCGACGCGCGGACGGACCTGGGTGAGCTCGACGCGCCGGCCCTGGCGGCCACGGCGATCTCCGGGGCCGGACACGGGTCACCGGCGGGGCAGGCACCGGATGAGGTGCGGCAGGGCTGGATCGCGGTCGCCGACGGACACCATGTGCGCGTCTGGCGTTGCGAGACGGATCCGGCGGCACCCCTTTCGCCGCCCTCCGTGCGGCTGGTCCAGCAACTCCGGTCCCCGGCCCGGGGGCTCGCGTTCGGCCGCCACGGCGACGATCTGCTGGTCGCCGGGTATGAAGAGGTCGCCGTCCGCGTCTGGGTCGTCGAAGGGGCGCAGCGGCAGGCGGCGTTCCAGCTGGCCGCGCCCCGCGACGGAGCCATGGCCTTCGCACCCGGCGGGCAGGGGCTGCTCGCCGTCGCCGACGGCCCGGACGTCCGCATGCTCGACGTGGCTTCCGCGCTGCGGGCGGGACACGGGACACGACGGCGGCCGAGCAACCAGAGACCGGCGGTCGCCCTGGCCGAGGCGCCCCAAGGGCCGCCGCTCCTGTGCCGCACCTGGGGCCATGACGTCCTGGTGTCCCGGCCGGGCCCGGGATCCGCGGCCGCCGAACCGGTCACGGTGCTCGGCCACCGGAGCCTGGTGACGGCGGTGGGCGCGGTGCGCGCGGCGGGCGGCTGGGTGGTGGTCGCCGCGGCGGAGCGCACCGTACGGATGTGGCGGCTGTCCGAGGACCTGTCCGTCACGGCCCGGCACGATCTCGGGCTGGAGGGCGACGCCGGGGAACGCGTCCCGTCCCTCGGCCTGGTCGTCGACCCCTCTTCGGCGAGGCTGCGGATCTCCGTGCCGGACGGAGGGCGGATCGTCCACGCGGACATGCCGGTCGACGCGTCCAGCGGCTGGCGTGTGGAGAGACCCACATGGGCCGGGCCGCACTGCTGCGGGGTCGACGCGAGGGTCATGCGGGACGGGTCGTACTGGCTGGCCGCCGACCTGAGCGACGAACTGCGGCTGTGGAGGCACGGCGAGGAGCGCCCCGAGGTGGCGCACCCCATCACGTCGGTGCGTCCGGCTCATCTGGCACTGGGGGAACGGTACGACCCGGAGGACGAGGAGTCCTTCCCGGTACTGGCATGGGTGGACGGCGGGGTCTATGTGAAGGACTGCTCGGCCGGCCTCGGCCTGGCTCCGCGGCGTCTTCCGGGCGAGGCCCCGAAGGTGACGTCGCTGGCGTTCGCCGGTTCCGCGGAGCGGCCCGTGCTGCTGGTGTGCGACGAGGGGTCCGCTCCCCGCGCGTGGGACGTGGCGGCCAGGACCTGGTTGCACGAGGGGGGCGTGCCGTGGCGTGGGTACACCGTGCACGCGGTGGACGCGGCCCTGGATCCGTGGGGCCTGGTGGTGGCGCTCCAGGGGAACGACCGATGCGACCTGATCCGGTTGCCACAGGATGTCCTCGCGTCCGGGGACCGGCCCGCGCCCGAGGGCGGCGGGCCCACGAACCGTCCGCCGGACGGGACTTACGCATGACGACGCGTACGCGCGCGTGACGGAGGAGGACGGGTGCAGCACGACCTGGTGGTTTTCGTACCGGGGTTCCTGGGCAGCCGGCTGCGCAAAGACGGCAGGGACGTCTGGGACGAGTGCGGCAACGCCCTGCTCGGTTCGGGGCCTTCCGCGTCGGTCGCCCTGAGCGACCTGGCGCTTCCCGCGGGTCTTGGCGACGAGCTGCCCGACGAGCGTTTCCGGCTGACGGCCGACGAGTTGCTCGCCGTGCCCGACTCCATGCCAGGGCTCCTCTCCTGCATGGGGTATCCCGACATCCGCGCGTCCCTCGGTGATCCGGTCGCGGGCCAGTACGTGTCCTTCCCGTACGACTGGCGGCTGTCGCACCGCCTGGTCGCCGACCGGCTGGACGCACGCGTGCAGCGTGAACTGGCGCGGTGGCGCGAGCAGGTGCACAGGTGGTACCCGGACCGTCCGGACGAGCCGAGGGTCGTCCTCGTCTGCCACTCCACGGGAGGGCTGATCGGGCGCCACTACCTCGAGTGCTCGGGCGGGCGGGAGACCGCGAGGGCGCTGGTCATGCTGGGCACGCCCCAGCAGGGACTGGCCCAGGCCGTGCTGCTCCTGACCGGTCACGCGATCGGCGGCGGGGAGGATCTGGGCGCGGACGCCCGAAGACTGAACGAGGTGCTGCGGGGCTTCGCCCTCACCCTGCCGTCCGTGGCCCAGTTGCTGCCGGTCTACGACGCGGTGCGGGTCGAGGGGAAGAGCCGTCTGCGCACCGTCGCCGACCGCCGCTATCCGGTTCCCGACCTGCCGACGGCTCTGGTCGACGAGGCGGTGTCCTTCCACCGGGGGTTCCAGGAGGCTCGCGAGGCGCATCGTCACACCGACGCCGACGGCCGCCTCCCCTACCAGGTGTACTGCACCGGGAGCACAGCCTTTGCCACGCTGCGCACCGTCGGGCTCTCCTCCGACGGATCGCGTCTGGTCGGTGACGGCGACGCCAGCCTCCTGGCACCCGGCGACGGGACCGTACCGCGCGAGTCGGCCGTCGCGGAGTGGGCCGGCCAGGACGCGGCGGCGATGCTCTGGGGCGACCACCGCAACGGCGACATGGCGAGTGCCGCCGCCGTCGGCGAGACACTGGCGGCCGTCCGCAGGGGCGACCCGGCGGGTGGCATGCTCGCCGGTGACGAACAGATCGCCCTCTACGCCCCCGACGTGGCCCCCGCGGGGCGGCCGTTCGAGGCGTCGGTCGTGGGAGCGGGCCTCCAGGAGCGGAACGTACGGGCGTTCATGTGGCGCGTCGGGCGGCCGGCCAGGCAGCCGGTCGCCCTCACCGCCACGACACCGGACCTGTTCCGGGCGGAACTCCAGGCCGGGCCCGGCAGGTGGGTGGTGGAGGCCGTGGCCGAAGGGCCGAACCGGGCGGACCGCAAGGTCGTCACGCTCGTCGCCCCCTGAACCGCCGGGACCGGACCGGCACGTGACCAGCGAGATGCGCCCGCCGAAGGAGTACGGCCATCACCTCACCATCGGACACCACGGCACCCGGGGCCACGGCCTGGCCGCGATGCGAGCACCACGGCACCGCGGGCCGCTGCCGGGGCCGCCGAACCGCACCGTACGCGGCGTGCCTGGCGCACCTCGACGCCTCCGAGCGGGCCGCGCACCTCGCCGGTGTGGCACCCGGCGCCGACCTGGACCACCGTGGCACCCCTTTCACGCCGACGCTCCTGGCCGAGTTGCTCACCGCCCTGCGGGATCCGGCGACGGGACGGCACCGGGTGGGGCGGGCCGAGTTCGACGAGGCGCACTTCAGCGGCGACGTCCTGTTCGACCAGGTGGACTTCACGGACGTGGCCTCCTTCGGGAAGTCGCGCTTCGCGGCCGGCGTCTGCTTCCGCGGGACCGGGTTCGGGGCGGACGCCCGGTTCGGCGGGACCGAGGTCGCCGACGACGTCTGGTTCGACGGTGTGGAGATGCACGCCGGGGTCTGGCTGCGCGGGGCCACGATCGGTGCCGCGCTGCGTTTCCACGTCGGGGAGGTCGGCGGGCGCGCCGTGTTCGACGGGCTGGCCACGGGCAAGGACGCCGAGTTCACTGGGGTCGAGTTCAAGGAGGTGGCGGGGTTCGTCGGAGTGACCGTCGGGGGTGCGGCCTGGTTCGACGGGGCGACGTTCCGGCAGGACGCCCGGTTCGACGACGCGAGCGTCGCGCGCACGGCCTGGTTCGACGGGGCGCGCTTCGAGCAGGAGGCCTGCTTCGGTGGGGTGACGACGGGGCAGGACGTGTCCTTCGGTGACGCGTCCTTCGGGAAGGGCGCGG
Source organism: Streptomyces sp. NPDC107562 (assembly GCF_055657325.1). Taxonomy (NCBI): domain Bacteria; kingdom Bacillati; phylum Actinomycetota; class Actinomycetes; order Kitasatosporales; family Streptomycetaceae; genus Streptomyces; species Streptomyces sp. NPDC107562. The sequence goes on from NZ_JBVKBE010000005.1 coordinate 171,104, forward strand.
CGTTCACCGGGGCGGTGCTCGGAGGCGACGTCGAATTCCACCGTGCCCGCATACGGGGTGACGTCACTTTCCGCAAGGCCACCTTCCTGCGCACGGCACGGCTGGGGCCCCTGGTCTTCCCGGGACTGCTGGACCTGTCCGAGGCGGCGTTCCAGTCCGCGACGACGATCGAGGCGGCGGCGCGGGTCGTGCGCTGCCGGCAGACGAGATGGGGGTCGACGGCGGCGCTTCGCCTCCGTCATGCCGAGGTGGACCTCGGTGACGCCGTCCTGGAATTCCCGGTGAGTGTCGCCGGCCGCTCGCGCCCGTTCGTCGCCGACGACGGTACGGAGCTCGACGAGGACGGTCTCGACGACCCCCGGGTGCGGGTGACCTCGCTCCGGGGCGCCGACGCCGCACATCTGCTGCTCGCCGACGTGGACCTGACCGACTGCCTGTTCGCGGAGACCGTGCACCTGGACCAACTGAAGCTCGAAGGGCGCTGCCCCCTGCGGACGGCCCCGTCGGGGATACGGCGCCACGGGTGGCGTCCGGTGCGCTGGACGCGCCGGCGGACCCTGGCCGAGGAGCAGCACTGGCGCGCCGCCCGCTCCGGTGCGCACGGCTGGACGCCCGCGCCGCCAGGGACGGACGTCCGCACACCGGCGGTGCTGGCGCCGGTGTACCGGCAACTGCGCAAGGCTCTGGAGGACGAGAAGAACGAGCCGGGGGCCGCCGACTTCTACTACGGCGAGATGGAGATGCGGCGCCATGACCCCGAAACACCCCGGGGCGAACGGGTGCTCCTCCTCCTGTACTGGGCGGCCTCCGGGTACGGCCTGCGGGCGACCCGCGCCCTCGGGTGGCTGCTGCTGGCCATGACGGCCACCGTGCTCGCGATGACGCTCTGGGGCGTGCCGGCGCACGACCCCCGGCCGAGGAGCACCGGGCAGGTCACGGGCACCAGCATCACCCTGACCACGCAGAAGGGGGATCCGGTCGCGCCGCGGGGACCGTACGGCCGCCGCCTGTCGGCCGAGCGGTTCGACAAGTCCGTACGGGTGGTCGTCAACTCCGTGGTCTTCCGGTCCTCCGGCCAGGACCTGACGGCCGCCGGCACCTACATCGAGATGACCTCCCGCATCGTCGAACCCGCCCTGCTCGGACTCGCCGCCCTCGCCGTGCGCGGCCGGGTGAAGCGGTAGGGGCTCTTCAGGGACGGATGCGCAGGGTCTTCACCTGGTCCTCGTCGAACTCCTCGAAGTGGAACTTCAGGCCTGTGACGGGGCTTCCCGGGAAGTCCCCCGCGACCGTGCAGGTCACGACCAGGCCGGTGCCGGCCGGTTCGAGGTCGGTGATCGTGTACCGGACGAGGGGGACCTCGGTGCGCCAGGCACGGATGGCGTCGATGCCGGCGTACTCCTTGCCCTCGTCCTCGACGAGCGCGTCGTCGGCGAACAGGGCGAAGTACGCCTCGGTGTCCGGTGCGGGAGCGAGTGCGAAGTAGCGCCGGATGATCCGGGGCGCGGTGGCCGTCATGATGGCTCTCTTCTTCGGGTGGACATTGCTCTCATGACCCTATGAAGATCGTTGTGGATGATCCATGACCGAGAACGCCGATTTTTTGTCCGTCCGTCTTTGCTTCCGGTGTGATCGGTACGATCGGAGCATGGACGTCGTCAGTGACGCGGTCTCCGTCATCCGTACCGGCAGGCCGCACGCCGCGCGCACCCGCCGCTCGGCGCCGTGGGGGCTGCGTTTCCCGGCCGGCCGAGAGGTCGGCTTCCATGTCGTCCTCCAGGGCAGGTGCTGGCTCCTGTCCGAGGGGCGGGAGCCGGTGCCGCTGGGGGCCGGAGACGTCGTGCTGGTGCCGCACGGCCAGGAGATGGCCCTCGCCGACTCGCCCGGCAGGGACCTCGTCGACGTCGCACCCGACATGGACGACACATGGGTGAGGCCGCCCGGCACGGCGGATGCCGTCGGCGACCTCACTCTCCTGATGTGCGGCTCGTACCAGCTCGACCGGGCGGGCGCGCACCCGTTGCTCGCCGAGCTCCCCGCGTTCATGCACCTGCCCCGGCGGGTGGGAAGCCGTGGGGCGCTCCACGCGGTCGTCGACCTGCTCGGGGACGAGCTCGACCGGCGCAGACCCGGGACCGACGCGGCGATTCCCGCGCTGCTCGACACGATGCTGCTGTACATCCTGCGCGCCTGGTACCAGGACCACGCCCCGCGGGAGACGGGAGGCTGGGCCGCGGCGCTCGCCGACCCGACGATCGGGTCGGCGCTGCAGGACATGCACGCCGAGCCCGCGGCCGCCTGGACGGTCGAGGGGCTGAGCCGTCGGGCAGGTGTGTCGCGGTCCGCGTTCGCCCGCCGCTTCACCGAACTCGTCGGGCGGCCGCCGATGGCGTACCTGACCTGGTGGCGGATGACGACCGCCGGTCGGATCCTGCGCGACGACGACGCGCCGCTCCAGGCCGTCGCCGAGAGGGTCGGATACCACTCGGAGTTCGCCTTCAACCGCGCCTTCAAGCGGGAGTTCGGCGTGAGCCCCGGCGCCTACCGGCGGCCGGACACCGGCCGTCGGGCCACCGCGCCGCCCGCTTGAGACCCCACTCGTGGCGTCCGGGCGGCTCAGATGGTCTTGGCCTGGCCCCCGTCGATGAGGAACTCCGTGCCGGTGACGTTGCCCGCGACGGGTGACGCGAGGAAGAGGACCAGGTCGGCGACTTCCTGCGGCTCGGTGACGCGGCCGGTCGAGATGCCCATGGTCCGGGGTGCCACCACGTCGATGGCCTCCTGCGGGGTGGTACCCGCGGAGGCCGCCATGACCTCGGCGAAGCCGCCCGGCGCGGTCCAGAAGGGGGTGCGGACCGGGCCGGGGGCGACGGCGTTGACGCGCACACCGCGCGGTGCGAACTCCTCGGACAGCGCCTTGGTCAGGTTCGTCAGTGCCGCCTTCGCCGCGGAGTAGTCCACGACCATGGGGTAGGGCAGCCGGGCGTTGATGGAGCTGATGTTCACGATGGCGGCGTCCCCCGCTTCCAGCAGGTGGGGCAGGGCCGCGCGGCTGGCCCGTACGGCGCTGAAGAAGGTGACGTCGAAGACGCGTTGCCACTCGCCGTCGTCCACCTCCAGGAAGCCGCCCCGGGAGTCGGTCGCGCCGAGGTTGTTGACGAGGATGTCCAGCCTGCCGTGTGCGTCGACGGCATACCGCACGAGGGCGTCCGCCCCGTCCGGCGTCGCGAGGTCGACGGGCACGAACGTGACGTCGTACTTGTCACCGAGCGCGGTGAGTTCGGGCGTGGCACTTCGGCTGCCGGCGACCACGCGGACGCCCTCGCGTCCCAGCGCCTCGACGGTCGCCAGCCCGATGCCCTTGCCGGCTCCGGTGACGACGGCGACCTTGCCCTTGAGGTGGAGCTCCATGAATGACCTTTTTCTGGATTGGTTGATACACAATGAAGGTAGGCACAGCTCAGGACCGACGCCACCGGGGCGCCACCGAACCGGTGACCCGGCCCTTCGCCCGGCCGGCCGAGCCGGCCCGACCGATCGGGTCGATCAGTCCAGGGCGCGCAGGGCGGTCGACACGGCATCCTCGACGAAGGCCCGGCCAAGGCGGGCCTTGCCCACCACGCGCAGCCCCTGGACGAAGGTGGTCAGAAAGCGGGCGAGCTCGGCCGGATCCTTGTCCGGCGCCAACTCGCCGCGGGCCTTCGCACGCTCCAGCGCGCCGGCGAGCGCCGATTCCGCGAGCCGCAGCGCGGCCCCCACCCGGTCGGTCGTGGCCGGGTCGTCGCCGCGCTCCGTGGCGGCGTTGACCACGAGGCACCCACGCTCCGGGGCGGCGAGATCGGCCTCGACCATGTCGAGCAGGACGCCGCGCACGGCGGTCCGGACGTCGGCGTCCCCCTCCAGCCGCTCCGAGAAGCCTCGCGTGTACACGGAGCAGTAGCGCTCCAGCGCACGGGCGTAGAGCTTCTCCTTGGAGCCGAATGCCGCGTACAGGCTTCCGCTCCCGATCGACATCTCCCCGAGCAGGTCCTGCAGGGACGTCGCGGCGTAGCCGCGCCGCCAGAACAGGTCCATCGCCCGCTCGAGGGCCGCGTCGACGTCGAACTCCCGGTTACGTGCCATGCACCCCACCATAACCGATTCTGGAATGTTCACTCAAATATGATGCGGCGTCCCGCTGCGGCCGAAGACGCCTACCGGCCGAAGGGGTGGCGGGTTCTCCACTTCCGGCACCTTGTTGAAGCTGTAACCATCTTCACCGGCTGATCGATCGCCGTCAGCCGGGCATCGCCGCCCGCACACCCGCTCAGAAAGGGACGTCCCGTGATCACGCGCCGTACGAGAACCGCTTCCGCCGTTGCCTCGCTCGCCGCCGCACTTCTGGCCCTGTCGGCCGGATCTCCCTCGGCCGCGGCCCTCGGCAGCCCCGCCGCCGCACTGCACACCGGTCCACGCCTGACGGGCACGGAGATCCCTGTGGACCTCGGAGACGTGGGGACCTGCCACAACCTGGCGCAAGCGGTCCGGTCCGGCGTGAACGTCTCCGCGCACGACATCGACGTGTTCTACCGCCCCGACTGCCGGGCCGGACTGCCGGGAAGCAGCGGCGACACCTTCTACCGGCTCGGAAGCCTGCACACCGGTGAGTTCGGCTTCGGGGCGGTCAGCTACCGGGTCCAGCCGGCCCACTGAGCACACCGCGCGCGCTCAGGGCTCCTGGAATGGCGGTCGCCGCCGCGGACACGCCCGACTTCCGGGGGGGGCCGCTTCGGGCACGGTCCTGAACCGTCGCGGTCCGCCGAGGGGAGGAAGCGAATCGGCGCGCCGTGCTGAAGATCGGCTCCGGCGCGGCGCGTCTCGGCCGTGGGGGCGGCCCGCGGTGGAGGATGCGGCGGGCCGGCGGCCTGCGGACGCCCGCGCGGCACCGCCTCACTCGAGGAAGAGATCCGGCCATGAAACCTCCCGTAGACGCGCGGCCTCGGTACGCCCGGTGCGCAGCCACCTTTCCTGTCACACGGGCGGCGGCGTGACCCCTGCCCCGGGTGACGACGCGCGACACGGCGCTCGTTACGGCGAGACCGTCTTCCCTCCCGAGCGGGCGGGCGAGGGCGAGCGCATCGACCTCGGCGCCCTGACCTACGACGACGTCACCATGGCGCGGCTGCGGGCACTCGGAGCCGGCCCGGGATGGCGCTGCCTCGACGTGGGTGCCGGCACAGGCACGATCTCGCGGCGACTGTTGGACGAGGCGGGGGTGACGAGCGTGCTCGCCGTGGACCGCGACGTGCGTTTCCTCACCGAGCGACCGGTGCCCGGACTCGACGTGCTGGAGGCCGACGTCACCGCCGGCGACTTCGATCCCGGCCGGTTCCACCTCGTGCACGCGCGCTTCGTGCTGATGCACCTGCCGGAGCACGAGCGCCTGATCGCGGCGCTGTCCCGCCTTGTCGAGCCGGGCGGGGTGCTGGTGCTGAGCGACGCGGTCGACCTGACGAGCGAGCGGACGCCCGGCACGCCGTACACGACGGTGATGCGCGCGATGTGGCAGGGGCTGCGGTCCACCATCGGCACCGATGTCTCGTGGGTGCCGTCGTATCCGCGGTTGCTGCGCGGTACGGGGCTCATGCCGGTCGCCGCCGAGATCCATGTGCCCCCGCTGCTCCCGGGCAGCCCCATCAGCCGCTTCTGGGCGGAGACCTGGGAGCGGAGCAGGGAGGCGATGCTCGCCACCGGCCTGGTCAACGACGCGGACGTCGATGCCGCGGTCCGGTACCTGGGCTGCGACGAATGCGCCGCCCTGTCGGCCGGCCTGCTCACCGCCTGGGGAACGAAGCCGCGCACGACCACGTGACGAGCCCGTCCGACGACCGCGAGGGCCCGGGGCGGCCACCAGGATTGCTGCGGCACCCGGGGGGACCGGGCCGGAGCTCAGTATGCGCGCGCGTCCTCGAATGCCACCCGCATGCCGGGCCGGGCAGGGTCCGCGAGCGGCATTCCCGGCGGGAGCACCCGTGCCAGGGCGCGGAACACCGCCCGTATACGGTGCGCGTCGTAGCCGGCGAGCGTCTCGCAGGCCTGGAGCAGCACGCCGCCGCCGCGCAGCTCCCGCACGGTGTGGAACGCGCCCGTCGCCCGCAGGGCCGCTGCGCCTCCGAGCCGTGCGGCCAGTTCTCCGGGGACTCCCGTGACCCAGGAGTAGCCGCGCAGCAGGCTGCGGGACTCCCTGCGGGACCTGCGCCGGGAGCGGCTCAGCGCGGCCTCCAGATCGGTGCTCTCGTGGAAGTTGAGGTGGTCCACCCGGACGAAGGCCGGATCGGCTCCGTCGAGCGCCACGGCCAGGAAGTCGACGAGGCCGGCGCAGAACGCTGGGTCGTCGATCCTCTCACCGGCCCGGAGCGCAGCGGACAGTTCGGTGCGACTGCCGCGGTCCACCTGGACGGCGCCGACGCGGGCGACGTCGTCGATCCAGACGCCCTCGTCCTCGGCAGGCACGTGGAAGCCTGCCGACGCGTAGAACGGCAGCGGCCGCAACGCCTCGGCGAACACGGGCCAGTCGGCCCGGACGTCCTGGACCCGGAGTTCGCGGCCACCGCCGATCGACTCCGTCACCAGCCCGTGCGAGTCGACGTTCCCTTCCGAGGGGACCAGACGGTCCAGCGCCGTGCGGAACCACTGGACGACGAGATCTCCGCCGGGGACGACGGCCTGTTCGTCCAGCGTGGCCCACAGGGTCACGTCCATGCTCGGCGTCTCGTCTTCCACCTGTGTCTCCTTGTACCGAGAGGCGTAACGGAGGCCGGTGACGGGTCGTCCGGACTCCGACCGGCTCACCCGTGGCGCTCCGGCGGCAGCACCCTACGAGCCGTGCGAACGAGGAAGGAACGCGGTGGTCGCCGGACACCGAGGTCCTCGAACGACCATGCGTGGCCGCCACGAGGGCGTGGGTGCGCAGGACCCGGCGGAGCCGACGTTCATGGAGAAGCGCTCCCCGAGTGCGCCAGGTCCGCCACGCTGCCGTCGTGCGCCCGGGACGAGGCCGGCCCGGACATGCCCCGCTCACGGCCACGGCCTCACAGCCGTCACGGAACATGCCGTTCACGGTGCCACCAGGAACTGCCGGGCGCTCGCTCGTCGGGGGCCGGAGCAGTCCCCGCCGGGTCTGCCACCGCATGAAGGACATCGCCGCCCGGCGGTACGGCAGATGCCGCGGGGCGTTGCCGAACGGGCCGTGGTGGCAACGCCCCACGAGGGCGATGCGCGTCGCCGGATCGTCACGGACCGCGGCGACCTGCTCCTGCGCCCAGGTCGCGGCCGACCCCCCCCAGACCCCGTTCGGTCATGCTCGCACGCGCCCGGACCCGAGGCGACCACGAGCGGGGACTAGCCTGGGGGCATGGCGTCCGCACGGTAGGAGTGGCAGTGGATGTCGATCTGCGCAAGCTGCGCTACTTCGTGGTGGTCGCCGAGGAACTGCACTTCGGACGCGCCGCCGAGCGTCTGCACATCACGCAACCGGTGCTCTCCCGGCAGATCCGGGCCCTGGAACGCGAACTGCACGCACAGCTGTTCGCGAGGAACAAGCAGTCCACCGAACTGACGGCCGCCGGGCACCAGCTCCTGGAGGATGCCCGGCCGTTGCTGGCGCATGCCCAGGCGCTGGGCCTGCGCGTGCGGCGGGCCGCGCAGGGCGCGTCGACGTTCACCGTCGGTTTCATGCCGGGGATCACCGTGACCGGCGCGGTGCGCGCCTTCGCCGCCAGGCACCCCGAGCTGAGTGTGCAGGTGGTGCGGACGTCCTGGGACACGCAGGTCCGGACGGTGCACGAGGGCTCGGTCGACGTGAGCTACGTGAGGCTCCCGGTGGAGCATCGGGGCCTGACGCTGCGCCCGCTCTTCCGGGAGCCCCGCGTGGCCGTCCTGCCGGCGCGGCATCGCCTGGCGGGCAAGGAGTCCATCGGCGTCGCGGAGCTGGCGGCCGAGCGCCTGCTGCAGGATCCCGACGCCGTCCCCGAGTGGCGCGACCTTCCCGAGCGGACCGGCGCCGAGGTGGCGCCCGGATCACGGCCGCTCTTCCGCAGCGTCGAGGAGAAACTGGAGCACGTCGCGACCTCGGGGGGTGTCGTGGTCCTTCCCCTGTCGACCGCCACCTACTACACGCACGCCGATGTCGTCCACGTCCCCATCGACGACATCGGCCCGGGCGAGGTCTGCCTCGCCTGGAGCGCCGGACGGCGCTCCGCGCTGTTGCCCGAGTTCGCGGACGTCGCCGCGGCCCAGTACTGATGCCCTGAGGGCATCACCGCTGACGGAATAGGTCTTGGACGCCGTCCACGACACGGTCCGAGCATGGACGAGCGGCGGAAATCCCGCCGTTTCGCGAAGGGACCGTGAGGACGATGCAGGTATTCATCACGGGCGGCTCCGGCTACATCGGCCGCTTCACCGTTCAGGCGCTGGTCCGGCACGGCATCGAGGTGACGGCTCTGGCGCGCAGCGAGCACTCCGCGCGTACCGTCGCGGACCTCGGCGCCACGCCGGTCGCGGGGACGCTCACGGACTTCGACGTCCTGAGGGATGCCGCCCGCCGGGCCGACGGAGTGATCCACCTGGGGGCCGACTACGCCGAGGGCACCGCCGACGTCGACCGCGCGGCGGCGGAGGCACTCCAGGACGGCGCGGGGAGCCGCCCCTACGTGCACACCGGCGGGGTGTGGGTGTACGGCGACACCGACGGGGTGGTCGACGAGGACGCCCCGCTGCGTCCGCCGCCCCTCACCGCCTGGCGGCTGGAGAACGAGAAGCGCGTGCTGGCCCGGGCCGCCACCGGGGGGCGTCCGGTGGTCGTCATGCCGGGCCTGGTGTACGGGCGTTCGGGCGGGCTCGCCCAGTCGTTCTTCGTCGAGCCGGGGCGCGCCGCCGGCGCCGTGCCCTGTATCGGGGACGGCTCCAACCACTGGGCTCTGGTCCATGTCGAGGACATCGCCGAGCTGTACGTCCTGGCGCTCGACGCCCGTCCCGGTTCCGTCTACGCCGGGGTCGACGACGGCGCGCACCACCGGCTGGCGGAGATCGCCCTCGCCCTCAGCAGGGCCGCCGGATGTCCGGGCAAGGTCGCATCCCTCTCTGTCGAGGAGGCCGTCCGGCGGATGGGGCCCATTGCCGAGGCCTTCGCGCTCGACCAGCGGCTCACCGGCGCCCGGGCCCGGCGCGAGCTGGGCTGGGCACCCGCCCGGCGCGACGCACTCGCCGAGCTCGCCCGGGGGTGAGCCCGGCGGAGCCTTCGCCACGTTGTATACGGATGTAGACTTACAATGTCTACAGTCGTAGACAGGACAGAAGGGCAGGATCATGAACCTGAATCTGACCGGCCGGCGGGCCCTGGTCACGGGCTCCAGTTCAGGGCTGGGCGAGGCGATCGCGCGACTGCTCGCGGCGGAGGGCGCCGACGTCGTCGTGCACGGACGCGACGAGGCCCGGACCCGGAAGGTGGCACGGCAGACCGGCGCGGTCGCCGTCGCGATCGGCGACCTCGCCACGGACGAGGGCGCGGACGCCGTGGCCGCGGCGGCGGGCGAGGTCGACATCCTGGTCAACAACGCCGGGGCGTACGAGCACATCGGCTGGGCCGAGGCCACCTCGGCACACTGGATCCGCGCCTACGAGGTGAACGTGGTGTCCGCGGTCCGGATGATCGGGCGGCTGGTGCCGGGTATGCGGGAGCGCGGCTGGGGGCGGGTGATCCAGATCGGCGGGGGCCTCGCCACCCAGCCGACCGCGGCCCTGCCGCACTACAACGCCACTCTCGCCGCACGACACAACCTGGCCGTCTCCCTGGCGCGGGAGCTCAAGGACACCGGAGTGACGTCCAACGTGGTGGCCCCCGGCGCGATCCTCGTCGACGCGGTGCAGGAGTTGCTCACCACGCTCGCGCCGGAGCACGGCTGGGGCGAGTCGTGGGAGGAGATCGAGCACAACGCCTCCGGCGAGGTCGTTCCGAACGACATCGGCCGCTTCGGCCGCCCGGAGGAGATCGCCGGTGTCGTCGCCTACCTCGCCGGCCCGTACGCCGACTACATCAGCGGCGCCACGATCCGCGTGGACGGCGGCACCGTCCGCTCCGCGGTCTGAGCATCGCCGCGGGCATGATGTATACGCTTGTAGACCATGGCTCACCCGCCTGGTTAGACTGCGCAGCATGGAACAGGAACGGCCCGCGACGCCCGTCGGCGGCCCGGCCGCCAGGCGGCCCCGGAACTCCGCCGCCACTCGTGAGGCCATTCTCCGCTCCGCCACGGAGGCGTTCTCCCGGCACGGCTACGACGGTGTCGGCGTGCGGGAGATCGCGGCCGCCGCGGGGGTGACGGCCATGCTGGTCAACCGCTACTTCGGTTCCAAGGAGCAGCTCTTCACCGAGGTGGTGGAGGCGTCCTTCGCGCCGCCCACCGTCGTCACGGACGACCCGGGCGCGATGAGCGAGCACGTGGCCCGGGCGCTGGTGGAACGGACGGCACCCGGGGCCGAGCACCTCGACCCGTTCCTGCTGATGCTGCTGTCCGCGCCCAACGAGCGCAGCGCGGACATCATGCGGCAGGGCATCGAGCGCCACGTCGGGCGGCGGCTGGCGGAGCGACTGGACGGCCAGGACGTCCGGGAACGCGCCGGACTGGCCCTGTCGGTGATCGCCGGGGTCTGGCTGATGCGCAAGGTCATCGGCGACACGGCACTGGTGCGGGCCGACGAGGAGGAACTGGCCCGGCGCCTGGAAGGCGTCTTCGAGCTGCTCTTCACCGACGGGTGAGCCCCCCGTGTTCGCACCGTCGGGCCCGGGATTCGCCGATCAGGGTGTGTGCCGACGGCGAGGTGTCATCCCCAGGGCCGCGAGGCCGCTCACGGTCATCACCGCGGCGGAGGTCCACCAGGCCAGGGAGAAGGAGTGGGCCGGGCCACCCGATCCGGTGGCGGCGAGGACGACCACCAGGACACTGACACCGAGGACGGTGCCGACCTGTCCCGCCATGGTGACGATCGCGCTGCCGGTGGCGCCCCGGTCCTTGGGCAGGTGGGAGGTGGCGGAGGAGATCAGGGTGGGCAGGGCGAGGCCCACGCCGACGCCGGCCACCAGCCAGCCGGGCAGGACATCGGTGGCGTAGGCCAGGGAGGCGCTCGCGCGCAGGGCCACCCAGGCCGTGCCGAGGGCGACGAGCGCCGCGCCCGTGGCGGCGACGATCCCCGTCGGCATGTGCCGGGCGAGGCGCCGGCCGAGCAGGGCGGCCACGAACACCATCGCCGGGCCGGGGGCCACACCGAGGCCGGTCTCGATCGCCGACCAGTGCCACACCTGCTGCAACCACAGGGTGATACCGAGGAGCTGCATGGCGAAGGCGGCGTAGAAGAGCAGGACGGCGATGTTCGCCCAGGCGAACGCGCGGTCGCGCAGCAGGTGCAGATCGACGACGGGTACGGCATGACGGGCGGACCTGCGCAGGCACAGCGTGAGCGCGCTCGCGGACACCGCGAAGGCGGCAAGGGTGGCGCCCGCGCCCCAGCCCCACTCGGGACCTTGGACGAGGCCCAGCGCCAGCGCACCGATCGCGACCACGAGAAGCGCCCCGCCGAGCAGGTCCGGCAGGCGCCCGTCGGCCCCCCGGTGTCCGGCGGGCAGCAACCGCGCGGCCATGACCAGGGCGACGATCCCGATCGGCAGGTTCAGTAGGAAGATCCACTGCCAGGCCGCCTGGACGAGCAGGCCGCCGACCACGGGGCCGGCCGCCGCGGCCAGCGATCCACTGGCCGCCCAGATCTGCACGTGCCGGGTGGCCTTGCCGGGTGGCGCCGTGGCGAGGACGAGGCCGAGGCTCGCCGGCGTGAGGACGGCCGCTCCGGCCGCCTGCAGGAAGCGGAAGGCGACCAGCACCCACAGGTTGCCGCTGAGGGCCGCGCCCAGGCCGGCCGCGGTGAAGACGCCCAGGCCGAGCAGGAAGCCGGCCTTCTGCCCGTAGCGGTCCACCATGCGGCCGGCGGGCACCAGCAGGGCGGCGTAGACGATCGCGTATCCGTTGAGGATCCAGCTCAGCCGGGACAGCGACGTCTCCCCCACCCCCTGGCCGATGGGCGCCAGCGCGACGTTGACGACGAAGGCGTCCAGGGCGGACAGGAACACCGAGGTCGCCAGCACCGCGAGCACGAGTCCCGCGGACGGCGTCCGGCGGTCGCGGAGTCCGGGGACCTGAGGCCGCGTCGCCGATTCCGCGGCCCGTGCCGCCGGTGGGGGTGAGGTCATGACTGCTGCTCCAGAACACGGAGGTGCCGCACGGGCGCATCCGCCCTTAAGCACACCGATCGGTCTACTTGAGCCTCCGACCCTAGCGGAGGACTCCGCTTAAGTAAAACGATCGGTATCCTCGAAGCATGAGCACTGCACCCTCCCCCGCACGCCGCCGTGGCCGCGGCGCCCGGGAGCGGATCCTGAAGGCGGCCACCGATCTCTTCATCGCCCAAGGGGTCAACGCGACCGGCATGGACCAGCTGTGCACGGTCGCCAACGTCTCCAAGCGCACGCTGTACGCGCACTTCGCGGGCAAGGACGACCTGGTCCACGCCTACCTGAGCGGTCTCCAGGACGCGCTGCTGCCCGACGGCTCGTCCTCGGCGCAGGGCGGCCCGAGTCCGCGCGAACAGCTCCTCGCCGTCTTCGACCACCGACCCGACGTGTCGGGCAAGCCGCTGCGCGGCTGTCCCTTCCTGGGCGCGGCCGTCGAGATCCCCGACCCGGAGCACCCGGCCCACCGGCTCGCGGCCGCCTACAAGAGCGAGTTCGCCCGGCGGCTCGCCGACCTCGCACGCCGGGCCGGCGCCCGTGCGCCGGAGGAACTCGGCGAGCAGCTCGCGCTCCTCTACGACGGCGCGGCGGCGCGGGGCACCGCCCTCAACAGCACCGAACCCGCGGCCCACGCGCGCGCCATCGCCGTGGCGCTGATCGATGCGGCGATCGCGGCGTCCGACGAGGGTGGGGGCGGGTAGGGCCGCGCGGCGCGGGCTTCCCCGAGGGGCGGGCGATCAGCCCGCGGACGCGGGCTGCCAGGTGCGGGTGGGCACGACCAGCGGGCCGCCCGTGACGGGGTCGGGCACCACGACCGAGGAGAGGCCGAAGACGTCTTCGACGAGCTCGGCGGTGACGACCTCGTCCGGCGGCCCCTGGGCGACGATCCGGCCGGCCTTCATGGCGACGAGGTGGTCGGCGTAACGGGCGGCCTGGTTGAGATCGTGCAGGACGGCGACGACGGTACGGCCGCGCTCGTGGTTGAGCCGGCGGACCAGGTCCAGGACCTCCACCTGATGGGCGATGTCCAGATAGGTCGTGGGTTCGTCCAGCAGCAGGAGCTCCGTGTCCTGCGCCAGGGCCATGGCTATCCACACGCGCTGCCGCTGGCCGCCGGACAGTTCGTCCACCGGACGGTCGGAGAGGTCGGCGGTGTCCGTACGGGCCAGCGCCTCGGCGACGGCCCGCTCGTCCGCCTCCGACCACTGCTGCCACCACTTCTGGTGCGGCTGGCGGCCACGGGAGACGAGGTCGGCGACGGTGATGCCGTCCGGCGGGGTCGGGGACTGCGGCAGGACACCGATGGTCCGCGCGATCCGCCTGCCGGGGACCTCGGCGATCTCGGCGCCGTCCAGCAGGACCGAGCCCCCACGGGGTTTCAGAAGCCGGCCCAGCGCGCGCAGGACGGTGGACTTGCCGCAGGCGTTGGGACCGACGACGACGGTGACCTTGCCGTCGGGTATGTCCAGGTCGAGGCCCTCGACCACGGTGCGGTCCTCGTACGCCAGGGTCAGATCGCGCGCCGAGAGGCGGCTGACGGGCGGACGGCTCATGAGGAGGTGCCTCCGGAACGGCTACGGGTGCGGACGATCAGCCACATCAGGTACGGAGCGCCCACCGCGGCGGTGAGGACGCCGACCGGCAGCTCGATCGGGGAGAACATACGGCGGCCCAGCAGATCGGCGACCACGACGATCAGCGAGCCGGTCAACGCCGAGGACAGCAGCGGGATCTGGGCCGTGCGAGTGAGCCGGCGCGCGATCTGCGGGGCCAGCAGGGCCACGAAGTCGACGGGGCCGACCGCTCCGGTCGCCACCGACGCCAGGACGACACCGAGCGCGGTCAGTCCGAGCCGCACCCGGTTCAGACGCACGCCCAGGGCGGTCGCCGTGTCGTCGTCGAACGAGGCGCCGCGCTGGGCCCGAGCCGCCCACAGGACGGCGGGGACCGCGAGCGCCATGACCAGCGCGAGCGGGGCTGCTTCCTCGTAACCGCGGCTGTTGAGGGAGCCGGTCAGCCAGACCTTCGCCTGCTGGGCCACCAGGTAGTCGCCCTTGGTGAGGAAGAGCTGCGTCAACGAGCCGAGGGCCACCGACACACCGATGCCGACCAGCACGAAGCGGGAGGACTGGAGCCCGCGCCGCCATGCGAAGGCGTAGACCAGCACGGCGGCGACGACGCCACCCGCGACGGACACGTACGGAAGGGCGTCGGCGGCGACGGCGTTGAAGGCCAGTGCGGCGACGGTCGCCGCTCCGGCGCCGTGCGTGACGCCGATGACGTCGGGGCTGGCGAGCGGATTGCGGGCGACGGTCTGCACGAGCGCGCCTGCCAGGCCGAACGCGGCTCCGGCGAGGAGCCCGACCACCAGCCGCGGCAGGCGCAGCGTCCCCACCACCAGTTCGTCGGGGCTCGACCGCCCGAACAGCACGCGGACCACCTCGGCGGGCGGCACGAAGGACTCGCCGACGCACAGGTACGCCACCACCGCGCCGGCGAGCAGGACCGACAGCGCCGCGGCGACGACGACCGCCCGTCGATGGAGCAGGAAGCTGGCGCGGCCACCGCGCAGCACGGCGTGCCCGGCCGGGCGGACCACGGGCCCGCTGGGGCGCGTCCCGGGATGTCCGGGGAGCCCGGCGTCGACCTCGGTGCGGCTCATGCGGCCACCACCGTCCGGCGCCGGACCAGCGCGATGAGGAACGGCACCCCGATCAGGGCGGTCATGACGGCCGCCGGAACCTCCGAGGGCGGGAAGACGACGCGGCCGAGGACGTCCGACCCCAGGATCATCACCGGCCCGAGCAGCGCCGCCATGGGCAGCACCCAGCGGTGCGCCGTGCCGACCAGCGCCCGCGCGATGTGCGGCACGGCGAGGCCGACGAACGCGATCGGGCCGACCGCGGCCACCGCGGCACCCGTGAGCACGGTCGCGCCCAGCGCCCCGAGCAGGCGCGTCAGCGCCACGTCGTGCCCGAGGGCCTTCGCGGCATCGTCTCCGAGGGCGAGGGCGTCCAGTCCCCGGGCCATCACCGCGACCAGCAGCAGGCCGGCCAGCAGAAACGGCCAGAGCTGGCCGGCGACCTCGCTGCCGCGCCCGCTGATCGACCCGATCTGCCAGAAGCGGAACTCGTCGAGGACACGGGCGTTGGTGGTGGCGATCCCGGAGACGAGGGCGGCGAGGAAGGCGTTCATCGCGGCGCCCGCCAGCGCGAGCTTGACCGGTGACACCCCGTCGCGTCCGCCACTGGCGACGGCGTACACGCCCACCGCGGCCAGCGCGGCGCCCGCGAACGCGAACCAGACGTAGCCGTTGATCGTGTGCACGCCGCAGAAGGCGATCGCGCACACCACCCCCACCGCGGCGCCCTGGCTGACACCGAGGATGCCCGGTTCGGCGATGGGGTTGCGGGTGAGGCCCTGCATCACCGTGCCGGCGAGCCCGAGGGCGACGCCCGCGAGCACGCCCACGACCGTGCGGGGGGCCCGCAACGCCCGCACGACCTGGGCGTCGTCGCTGCCGCCGCCGTGCAGCAGTGCCTGGAGCACCTCACCGGGCGCGATCTGGCGGCTGCCGACGGCGAGGCTCAGCAGCACGGCGAGCAGCAGCATCGCGGCACCGGCCAGCAGCCAGGCGGCCCGGCGACGGGTGGGGGTGGGTGGCGACATCCGCCGGGCTCACTCTCTCGTGCGCGGGTCGGTCAGCCGGCCAGGTACTTCTGGAGGTCGTCGAGCACCGCGTCGGCGGCGGTGACGCCGAGCCCCAGGTACCAGGTCTCGTCCGGCACGTCGTAGGCGTGACCCGCCTTGACCGCCGTGAGGTTCTTCCACAGCGGGTTGCCCTGGGCCTTGCTCTTGTCCGTGGCCTTCGGGTCGCCGTAGACGCCGCTGAAGATCCAGTCGGCGTCCGCCTGATCGATGTTCTCGGCGCTGACCTCGGCGGCAAGGTCCTCGATGTCCTGGTTCTCGGGCCGCGGAATGCCGAGGTCCTTCAGGATCGTGCCGATGAACGAGCTGTTGGCGTAGAGCCGGACCACTCCGTCGGGCATGTACCGGACCATCGAGACGGTCGGCTTGTCGGGGCCCAGTTCGGCGGCGAGGGCCTTCACGCGCTTGTCGTACGCGGCGAGGTTCGCCTCGGCCTGCGCCGTGCGGTCCAGCGCGGCGGCGTTCAGGAGGTAGTTCTCCTTCCACGGGAAGCCGGGGCGGATCGAGAAGACCGTCGGCGCGATCTGCGACAGCTCGTCGTAGGAGGCGGCGGCGCGCAGCTGGCTGCCCAGGATCAGATCGGGCTTCAGGGCCGCGATCGCCTCCAGGTTGAGGCTGTTGATGGTGCCGATGTTCGCCGGGGTCCCGGCGTCCTTCTTGAGGTACGCGGGCAGTTCCGGGGAGCCTTCGCTCGGCGCCAGGCCGACGGGCTTGATGCCGAGCGAGACAACGTTGTCCAGCTCGCCGACGTCCAGGACGACCACGCGCTCGGGCCGGGCCTTGATCTCGGTGGTGCCCATGGCGTGGGTGAGGGTGCGCGGCCACTCGCCGGGCTTGGCGTCGGTGCCGAGTTCGGCGGTCTTCCGCGCCGCGTCGGCGAAGTCCTCGCCGCCCATGGCGACCGACTTCGAGTCCTTCGTGCCGGATCCGGCGGCGGCGGACGTGCCGTCGTCCTTCCCGGACGCACCGCTGCCGCACGCCGTGAGGGAGAGCGCGGCCGCGAGGGCGAGGGCAACGACCGCTGGGCCGCGGCGTCGACGGGACATGGGGCGCTCCTTGCTGTGATTCAGCTTTGAACAATTAGGCGAGCCTTACCTTATGTGAAGCCTGTGGGCGGTTCGCAAGGGGTGCCTGGGGCGCCCGGGAGCCGCTCCAGTACGTTCGTCGCCATGGCGATGACGCGACGGCCGCTCGACGGCGACCTGGTGGAACGCATGATCTCGCTCGCGGACCTGCCGTGGAGCCGTCGGGCGTACGAGGAGGCCTTCGTCCGCAACGGCTGGCACATGGAGGAGGACGGCGAGATCGTCATCGGATGGCTGGACGCGTGGCCGGTCGCCGGGGACGAGGGGGTGGACGACTGGTGGCTGCTGCTCGGGGAGTGGCCGGGCTGCGAGGAGGGGCCCGACGTCGCGTGCGAGCACCCCGCCTGCCGCGCGGACTGCTTCGTGCTCCTGCCGTTCGCGTTCTTCGCGGACCCCGGCGACCCCGAGCAGTGGGAGCGCGAACAGGGCCCGTTCTTCGCCCGCGCCGACTGCCTGCCGCAGGCATCGGCGGCGGACTTCGAGGCCGAGTACCTGCGGGCGGGTGAGCTGCTGCGGGCGCGGCTGGGCGAGCCCCTCGCGGAACCCTCGTACCGGCCCGACGGCGCCGAGAGGTACGAGGTGTGGGAGCGCGGCGGTTCCTGGGTGGTGCTGCTGATCGAGCCCGACCCGCTCTCGTACCACGCCTACGACCAGGCGGCTGTCGAGGTGCGCCCCCGCGTGTGAACCGTGGACGGTTCCGGTGGCCGGTGCGGCCGCTCAACCGGAGGGGCCGCCGGTGCCTCGCCTCTGCTCACCGGTCAGCCGGGTCGCGAGGTGGTAGGCGACAGTGACGCCTTCGTACTCCTGACCGGGGACGACCCTCTCGGGGAGGTTCGTCCGGTCACTGCGGCTCGTCGACTCCCGTTCCCCGGTGCCCGGGAAACGGACGGAGGTGCGGGGCTCCGCCGTGAAGCGGAGCCGCTCCGCGTGGATTGCCGACCGGAACGAGATGTCCTCCGCCCCTCGCTCCGGCCGCGCGCTCGCCGTTCAGGGCGGTTCCTCGCTGTCGTCGGCGGTGCGGCGGCGACTGGTCCGCGGCGGCAGCTTCCCGTCCTCGCCGCGCACCCTGCGCGGACGTGCGCCGCCCTGACTCCGGGTGACGCCACCTCGGTCCTGCGCCGCTCTGCGCGAGGTGCTCCGTTCGCGGCCGGCCTCGTCCGCGGTGTCCGTCAGGCCCGTGGCGCTCTCCACCGCGCCTTCGGCGGTGTCGCGCACCTCCTCGCCCGCCCTTCCGACGGTCCCGCCCGCCTCCTGACCGACGTCCTCCACCGCGCGCCCCGCCGCGCCGCCCACCTCGCCGAGGGTCCTTCCGGCCCCCTCGCCGACGTCCTTCGCCACCGAGCCGACACCCTGGCCCACGTCCCGTACGGCGCCCCCGGCACCCCGGCCCACGTCCTGGACGGCGGCACCGGCGCCCTGCCCCACGTCCTGAACGGCCCGTCCGGCACCCGTGCCCAGCTCGCCCACGGCCTGCCGGGCCCCGCCACCGACGTCCTGCACGGCCGACCCGACTCCTCGCGCCAGCTCACGCAGGAGCTCCGGGTTGCGGTCGAGGGTGGTGAGCACCCGGTTGATGATCGTCGCGACGTTGTCCAGACGCACCCTGAGCTGGGCCTGCGCCTCGACGCCCGAGATGCCGAGGTGCACCCGGCCGAGCGAGACGTCGGCGCCCACGTTCAGCTTCAGCAGGTCCAGTACCTCGGCCTGCAGCGAGACCCGCGCCCGCAGATCGTCGACGTCCAGGTCGATCTCCTCGACCTTCAGCACGGGGACGTCGAGGAAGACGTCGGGCTCCGCGTCGGCCGCCCCCCGTGCGCCGTCGTACGGCTCGGACTCCTCGTACGGCTGCGACTCCTCGTACTCGTCGTCGCCGTACTCGTCGTCGTACTCGTCGTCGCCGCGCATCGCCGCGCCTCCGCTGTGTCGCCGGATGTTCTGTCCAGTTTGATCCAGTACGGGAGGCTCTGCGCGATCGCTCCGACCGGGCGGCGCTATACTTCATCATTCAACAAGCTTGTGGGTGCCCGAGGAGGTCGCACC
Source organism: Streptomyces sp. NPDC107562 (assembly GCF_055657325.1). Taxonomy (NCBI): domain Bacteria; kingdom Bacillati; phylum Actinomycetota; class Actinomycetes; order Kitasatosporales; family Streptomycetaceae; genus Streptomyces; species Streptomyces sp. NPDC107562. The sequence continues at coordinate 190,256 of NZ_JBVKBE010000005.1, forward strand.
GTGGCAGAGCTCGGCCTGGCCGACACGGTGGGGATGCTGCGCCTGCCCGGTGTGCGGCCCCGGTACAGCAGCGCGGGGCTCGGGTGGGAACACCTCTACCTCTCCGCCCAGACGGAGCAGTCCTACCGGGCTACGTTCGCGCCCGCTCCCACGCATCTGCTGATCCTGCACCTCAGCGGGCCGGTCACGGTGCGCCGGGGCGAGGGCGGCGCGGCCCGGTCGCGGACCGTTCCGGCCGGTGGGCTGTTCTTGCAGCCGGTCGGCCGGGAGCTCAGCGTCGAGCTGGGCGGCCCCCTGGACACGGTGCACGCCTATCTGACGGACCAGGCCCTGCGCGACGCCAATGAGGGGCGGACCGTCGAGCTGTCCGAGGAACTCGGCGCCACCGATCCGCTCGCCGAGCAGCTCGTGATCGCGCTGGACGTCGCGGTGCGCCGCTGGGAGCCGTCGGCCCGCACCTACGTGGACCACCTGACCGGCATGCTCGCCGCGCAGCTCGCCCGGCGGCACGCCGCCCGCCCGGCGGCGCGGGTCCCCGTACGCTCCGGGCTCTCCGCCCGGCAGCTCGCCGCCGTGCAAGACCTCATCGGGGAGCGCCTCGCCGAGCCGCTGCCGATCGCGGATCTGGCCGCCGTCGCGTCGCTCAGCGTCAGTCAGTTCACCCGCCAGTTCCGCGCCAGCACCGGGCAGTCCCCGCACCAGTACGTGCTCGGCCTTCGCCTGGAACACGCGTGCCGGCTGCTGCGCACCGGGTCGGCGCCCATCGGGCAGGTGGCCATCGAGTGCGGGTTCTCCCATCAGGAGCACCTGACCCGGGTGATGCGCGCGCGCATGGACACCACCCCGGCCGTGGTGCGCCGCCAGGGGTGAGAGGGCGGCGAGGACCGCCCTCCCCCGCTCAGCGTTCCAGCACCAGCGCCAGCGCCTGACCCACTCCGATGCAGAGCGCCGCCAGACCGGTGCCCGTGCCGGCCGCGGCCAGCTGGTGGGCGACCGCACCCGCCACTCGGGCCCCGGAGGCGCCCAGCGGATGTCCGATGGCGATGGCGCCGCCCCGCGGATTGACGACGGACCTGTCGAGTTCGGGGAGCGCCGCCAGGCAGGACAGCACCTGGGCCGCGTAGGCCTCGTTCAGTTCGACGGTGCGCAGGTCGGACGCGTCGACCCGCGCCTTGGCGAGCACCTTGCGGATGGCGTCCACCGGGCCCAAGCCGAAGTACTGCGGCTCGATGCCCGTGACCGCCGCCGCGCGTACCCGGGCCAACGGTTCGCGGCCGATCGCGGCGAGCCCCTCCTCGTCGGCGAGGAGCAGGGCGGACGCGCCGTCGTTCAGCGGCGAGGCATTGCCCGCGGTGATGGTGCCCTCGGGCAGGAAGGCCGGCTTCAGCTTGGCCAGTGCCTCCAGGGAGGTGGTGTCGCGGATGTTCTCGTCGCGCGGCAGGTCCACGCCGTCGACGGCCACGACCTCGCGCTCGTAGCGGCCCTCGCGCCACGCGGCGGCGGCGTTGCGGTGGCTGGCCAGGGCGAAGGCGTCCTGCTCCGCGCGCGTCACGCCGTACTTGGCGCCCACCAGTTCGGCGCTCTCGCCGAGCGGAATCGTCCACTCCTGGGGCATCCTCGGGTTGACCATGCGCCAGCCCAGGGTGGTGGAGTGGAGCTGCTGGTCCTTCGCCGGGAAGGCCCGGTCCGGCTTCGGCAGCACCCACGGGGCCCGGCTCATCGACTCGACGCCGCCGGCCACGGCGACCGAGGCGTCCCCGAGGGCGATGGCGCGGGCTGCCTGGACGACGGCCTCCATACCGGAACCGCACAGGCGGTTGACGGTCGCGCCGGGCACGCCGACCGGCAGGCCTGCCAGCAGGACGGCCATCCGGGCCACGTTCCGGTTGTCCTCGCCGGCGCCGTTGGCGTTGCCGAACAGCACGTCGTCGATGCGGGCCGGGTCCAGGCCGGGGCTGCGTTCCACGAGGGCGCGCAGCACGCCGGCGGCCAGGTCGTCGGGGCGTACGCCGGACAGTGCGCCGCCGTACCGGCCGAAGGGGGTGCGCACGGCGTCGACGATGTACACATCACGCGGTCGTTCGATCATTGGGGGCTCCTGACGATGAGGGATGCGGACGTGCGGTCGACGACCTGGTCCGTCGTCACGCCCGGGGCGGTCTCGACGAGTACGAGTCCCTCGGGGGTGACGTCGAGGACGCACAGGTCGGTGATGACACGGTCGACGCAGGCCCGTCCGGTCAGCGGGAGCGTGCACTCCTCGACGATCTTGGAGCTGCCGTCCTTGGCGCAGTGCTCCATCAGCACGACGACCCGTCCCACGCCGTGCACGAGGTCCATGGCGCCGCCCATGCCCCGGATCATCTTTCCCGGGACGGCCCAGTTGGCCAGGTCGCCGCGGGCCGAGACCTGGAGCGCGCCGAGGACGGCGGTGTCGATGTGGCCGCCGCGGATCATGCCGAAGGACAGCGCGGAGTCGAAGAACGACGCTCCCGGCCGTACCGTCACGGTCTCCTTGCCGGCGTTGATCAGGTCGGGGTCGACCTCGTCCGGCGCCGGGTAGGGCCCGACACCGAGCAGCCCGTTCTCGGAGTGCAGGACGACGTCCACGCCCGGCGGCAGGAAGTCCGCCACCAGCGTGGGCAGCCCGATGCCGAGGTTCACGTAGGCGCCGTCGCGCAGTTCGCGTGCGGCGCGTGCCGCCATCTCCTGTCTGCTCCAGCTCATCGCTCGCGTACCGTCCTCTTCTCGATGCCCTTGTCGGCCGCCTGCTGCGGGGTCAGCGCGACGACACGCTGGACGAAGACGCCGGGCAGGTGCACCTCGTCGGGGTCGAGTTCGCCCGGCTCGACCAGTTCCTCCACCTCGGCCACCGTGATCCGGCCGGCCATGGCGGCCAGCGGGTTGAAGTTGCGGGCCGCCCGGTGGAAGACGAGATTGCCGTGCCGGTCGCCGCGGGCGGCGCGGACGAGGGCGTAGTCGGTGGTGACGGCGTGTTCCAGGACGTGCTCGACGCCGTCGAACACGCGCACCTCCTTGGGCGGTGAGGCGACCGCGACGGAGCCGTCGGGGGCGTAGCGCCACGGCAGGCCGCCGTCCGCCACCGGGGTGCCGACGCCCGCGGGTGTGAAGAACGCCGGGATGCCGCTGCCGCCCGCCCGCATGCGCTCGGCGAGCGTGCCCTGCGGGATCAGCTCCACCTCCAGTTCACCGGCCAGGTACTGGCGGGCGAACTCCTTGTTGTCGCCGATGTAGGAGCCGGTGACGCGGCTGATGCGACGTGCCGCGAGCAGCACGCCGAGGCCGCGGCCGTCGACGCCGCAGTTGTTCGACACGACGGTGAGGTCGCGCGCTCCGGACTCGTACAGCGCGCCGACGAGTACCTCCGGGACACCGCTCAGTCCGAACCCACCGACGGCGAAGGACTGTCCGTCCGTGACGTCGGCCAGCGCCTGCGCGGCCGTGGCCACCTGCTTGTCCATGGTCACCGCCCCAGGATCCGGCGCAGCGCGTCACGCAGCTCGTCCCGTGCCTCCGGGGCGGCCCCCGGCGCGGCGCCGCGGCGCCAGGCCACATAGCCGTCCGGTCTCACCAGCAGCACCCCGTCCTCGGCGATCTCGCTCACCCTGCTCCATTCGCCGTAGGCGTCACGGGAGTCGTCGTCGCCGATGCGTACGAGGCGCAGGGGTATGCCGAGTTCGTCGCGGCAGGCGTCCGCCGCCGCCTCCCAGACCCCGCCCGACAGCCCGGTCAGCACGGTGAACTCGCCCTTGCCGACGGCGTCGAGGGTGGAGAGCCGCTCGCCCTCGCCGTCCACGAGCCAGGCGTGCGGGAGTTTGGCACCCGGGCAGGTCGTGGGACGGGACACCAGCTCCGGGTCGTCCTCCCAGTGCTCGGCGGCGGCCGCGTCGTCGGCGAGGACCGCGCCGGAGACGTAACGCTGGTTCATCTCGACGCCGTGCGCGTTGAACTCGTAGTTCTTGAGCTGGATGGCGTCCTCCAGCAGGCGGCGGCGCTTGGCGCCCTCGGCCGTGCCCGCGCGCAGGGTGGCGATTCCCTCGGCGATGCCCTGCTCGTCGCTGTCCGCGCCGACGCCGAGCGTGTCGAAGACCGGTCCGAACTGGTCGCGGCTGAGGTTCGCGCGTTCCACGATCTGCCGCCCCACGGGGGCGCGTTCGGCCGAGTAGCTGTCCAGCAGTTCCGGCTCCGCCTCGCCGCGGACCACCATGGCCAGCTTCCAGGCCAGGTTGTACGCGTCCTGGACCGAGGTGTTGGAGCCGAGTCCGTTGGACGGCGGGTGACGGTGCACGGCGTCGCCCATGCAGAACACCCGCCCGGACGAATAGGCCGAGGCGTAGGTGTGGTTGACGGTCCACAGGGAGGTGGACGTGATCTCCACGGGCAGGTCGGGGACGCCGATCAGATCGCGTACGATCCGGCGCGCCTCCTCCTCGTCCACCGAGGGCGGCGGCTGCTCGATGTCGTAACCCCACACCAGCAGCCACTCGTTCCACGGCCGCACCATGCGGACCAGGCCCATGCCGATGCCGCCGGTCGCCGCGCCGGGGCGCAGCACCCAGTACAGGACGCTGGGACGGTGGGCGCAGTACTGGGCGAGGTCGGCCTTGAAGACGATGTTCATGCTGCCGGCCTTGCCCATGCGCCCGTCCATGGGGAGGCCGATCTGCTCGGCGACGGTACTGCGTCCGCCGTCGGCGCCGATCACGTAGCGGGCCCGTACGGTGAACTCGTCGCCGCGCACCCGGTCGCGCAGCAGGGCCGTGACGCCGTCCTCGTCCTGGGTGAGGCTCAGGAACTCGGTGTCGAAGCGGACCTTGGCGCCGCGGGCCGCCGCGTTGGTGGTGAGGATCGGCTCCAGGTAGGTCTGCGGCAGGTCGATCATCTCGCACGGGCTGGTCGACGCGTACTCGGTCAGGGAGCCGGGCCCGGTGCCCCAGCTGCGGATCCGGCCGATCTCCTCGCCCGTGAGCGCGGTGCACAGCACCGTGTCCCCCATGAGGTGGGACGGGCTGCCGTGCGCCAGTGCCTCGGACTCGACGCCCAGATCGCGCAGGACCTCCATGGTCCGCTGATTGGTGATGTGCGCCCGGGGAGTGTTGGCGAGCCAGCCGTACTTGGTGACGAGGAGGGTACGGATGCCGTAGGTGGCCAGCATCAGGGCGGCCGAGCCTCCGGCGGGGCCGCTGCCGACGACGAGGACGTCGGTGTCGTAGGTGTCCGTGCGGGTCATGGGTGGCCGTCTCCTCGTTCAGTCGGTAAGGGGAGCGATGCGGAAGGCGTGGTCCAGGCGGCGCCACTCCCCGTCGACGGCGCGGCCGTCCGGGGTGGGCCCGGTCTGCGGGGCGAAGTCGACGACGAGCTGGTCCTTCACGCCGAACACGGTGTCGCCGTCGAGGTAGGCGCCGCCGGCCACGAACAGCTGGGTGACGAGCCGGCGGTGGCCGGGTGCGTCGATCATGAAGTGCAGGTGCGGCGCCCGGTAGGGGTGGCGGCCCACCGCGGCGAGCATCTGTCCCACGGGCCCGTCCTGCGGGATCGGGTACTCCGAGGGCAGGATCGACCAGAAGGTCAGTCGCCCCTCGGCGTCGCTGCGCAGCCGCGCCCGGAGCACGGGGCCGTCCAGGTCCGGCAGCTGCACGTCGTAGAAGCCGTCCTCGTTGGACTGCCAGACGTCGACGACGGCGTCCTTGACCGGGACACCGGCCGTGTCGGTGATGCGGACGTCCGCCCACAGCGGGGTGCCGGGCAGGCCGCCGGAGATGTCGCTGCCGTGCGCGGCCTCGGGCGGTCCCTCCACGTAGAAGGGGCCGAGGACCGCGGACGGGGTGGTGTCCGGGGTGCGGGAGTTGGTCAGCAGGTCCACGGCGCTGGAGACGCCCAGCACGTCCGAGAGCAGCACGAACTCCTGCCGGGTCGGGCCGCACAGCTCGCCCGTCCGGGTCAGGAAGTCGATCGCGTACTGCCACTCCGCGTCCGTGACGTCCTGCTCGGACACGAAGCTGTGCAAGTGCCGTACGAGGCCGGTCAGCAGGGTGCGGACCCGGGCGTCGGGCGCGCCGGCGAAGCTCGCCACGACCTGCTCGGTGAGCCGGGCCGTCGTGACGTCGGTGGTGTGGGACTCCTGGGGCCGACGGCCGTGCCAGGCGTCGGACAGCAGGCTCTCCAGTCCTGCGGCCGTCAGTTCCCGGGGGTTGGGGTACGGCGTCGCGGCCGCGAGCTCGGCGGCGCGGCCCAGCTCGGACTCGGGCATGCCCAGCTCACGCAGCGAGGCCGGTCCGCCGAGCGAGGCGATCAGGTCGTACACGCCGCTCGGAGCGTCGGGCACGTCCAGTGCCCGGGCGATGCGGCGCATGGCCTCCGGGGCGGCGGGCGCGTTGTAGGCCATGGCGTGCGGCAGGATCACGGTGTGCGTCTCGGCGTGCGGAAGCCCGAAGCTGCCGCCGAGGGTGTGGCAGAGCTTGTGGTGCAGGCCCATGCCCACCGTGGCGAGGCAGGTGCCGGCGAGCCAGGCGGCCTGCAGCAGGTCGGCCCTCGCCTCCTGGTCCCCGGGGTCGGCGGCGAGCCGGGGCAGGGACCGCCCGATGAGGGAGATCGCGTCGAGGGCCCGTCGGTCGGTGACCGGGTCGGCGTCGGCGGAGTAGAGCGCCTCCACGGCGTGCGCCAGCGCGTTCACACCGCTGGTGATCGACAGGGGCAGAGGCAGGGAGAGCGTGAGGTCCACGTCGTAGACGACGGTCTCCGGCAGGATCGCGGGCGAGGAGCGGGTGACCTTGTGGCCGTCGCGCGTCTCCCCCAGCACGGGGGTGACCTCGGATCCGGCGTACGTGGTCGGTACGACCACCTGGGGCAGCCCGGTGCGCACGGCGAGCGCCTTGGACAGGCCGGTGGTCGAGCCGCCGCCGACGGACACGAGGCAGTCCGCGTCCGCCTCCCTCAGCACGGCGAGCGCCGCTTCCGTCACGTCGGTCGGCGTGTGCATGGCCGCGCCGTCGAACTCGGCGGCCAGCAGACCGCCGAGGCCGGCCCGGACGCGCGCCGACGCGTCCGCGAGCGCCGGGCCCGAGAGCAGCAGCACCCGGGTACCGCCGAGGCGGCGTACCTCCTCGGCGAGTGCCCCGACGGTACCGGGACCGAAGATCACCCGTGCCGGATGGGAAGTGTGCACGAACGCCCGCATGGTCCATCGCCTCCGCGTGTCGGTCGGATCACGGTTGTGCCTGGCCACCGAGTGTGCGGGTTACGGGCGCGTGAACTCCTGCACGTTCGGGGCGTGCCGTTGCACGAAAGGCGCACGGGAGGTGGCTCCCAGGGGATCCGGCCGGCCGTCGGGGCGGCGGGCCTCAGCCGGCCTCGTCGACGTCCAGGCCTCGGTCGATGCCGTGCGGGACGACGTGCTGACCGGGTTCGAGAAGCAGCGGCCTGCCGTCGAGCGAGACCTCCACCTTGTCCGGTTCGAAGGACACCAGGTCGCCGATCCGGTCGACCTCCCGGTACGCGGTGCGGTACGTCCACGCGGCGCGGCGCGCCTCGCCGATGTCGTAGTAGTCGCACAGGCCCTTGTAGGGGCAGAAGGTCCGGCCGCCGACGGCGCGCAACCGGCTCTCGTCGATGTCGGCGCGCGGGACGTACCAGCGTGGGGCGAACCCCGACTCGAAGAGCACCAGGGGGTGTTCGGAGCGGGCGATCACGGTGTCGCCGAGACGGACCTCGAGGACGCGGGAGGTGTTGCGGATGTCGATGCGGTGGTAGGGGTCCGCGGCATGTCCCAGGATGCGGTCGTCCTCCTCGTGGAAGGCGTCCATCGCCCGCCAGGCGAACGCGACATGACCCTGGAGGACGGCCGCGTGCGGGGGCAGCCCCGTGAACTCCCAGGCGGCGCGCTCGGTCGTACGGTCACCGGCGCGCACCGCGTACCAGGTGGTGTCGCCGAGGTCCCGGTGCCGGGTGACCTTGCCGCTCGCGACCAGAGCCTCCGCCCCGACGTCCGCGTGGGGGAAGTAGGCGACGGGGTAGCGGCCCGGTTCGTGGAGCAGCGTCACCTGCTCGCTGTCGGCGATCCAGATGTCGTTGAACCTGACGCGCATGCGGCGGCGCAACCGCTCGGCGAACAGGAGGCGTTCGGGCAGAGGGGCCGGGGTCAGGAAGTGCCCGACGGTCCCCGGGGCGAGGGGGCCTTGCTGCCAGGACAGTCCCATGGCGTGCTCCTTGGGGTGTCGGGGGCGAAAGGGGCGGCAGGGGGGGTGCGCGAGGTCCGGTGCCCCGAGGCGTCCGCGAACCGCCCTCATGCCCGGTACGTCACACGAGGGCGCGTGCGAGGAAGTCGCGGATGTGCTCGGTGATGGTCTCGAGATGGCTCTCCAGGGCGAAGTGCCCGGACTCCAGCAGACGGACCTCGGCATCGGGGAGATCGTCGCGGAACGCCTCCGCGCCGGCGGGGCCGAAGATCTCGTCGCCCGCGCCCCAGACCGCCAGGAGCGGGACCTGGGAGTCGCGGAAGTACTGGTGGATCCGCGAGTAGAGGTCCACGTTGGTCGGGTAGTCGCGGAAGAGCTTGAGCTGGATCTCGTCGTTGCCGGGACGGTCCAGGAGCGCCTGGTCGTGCACCCAGTTGTCGGGGCTGACCAGACTGGGGTCGGCGACACCGTTCAGGTACTGCCAGCGGGTGATCTCGGGGGTCAGGGCGGCCCGCATGGGTCCCTCTGTGTCCGGGCCGGGGGCCTGGGCGTAGGCGAAGGCGCCGTCCCAGAAGGGCTTGACGAAGCCCGCCTCGTACGCGTTGCCGTTCTGGGTGATGATCGCCGTGACGCGCTCCGGGGACCGCAGGGCCAGCCGCCAGCCGATGGGGGCGCCGTAGTCCTGCACGTACATCGCGAAGCGGTCGACACCGAGTTGCTGGAGCAGTCCGTCGGTGACGTCGGTGAGGGCCTCGAAGGTGTAGGGGAAGTCCTCCAGGGTGGGCATCGCGGACTGTCCGAACCCGATGTGGTCGGGAGCGATCACGCGGTAGCGGTCGGCGAGCTCCGGGATCAGCCGGCGGAACATGTGTGAGCTGGTCGGGAAGCCGTGGAGGAGCACCACGACCGGCGCTCCCGGGTCGCCTGCCTCGCGGTAGAAGACGTCGAGACCGTCGACGGTGGCGGTGCGGTGGTGAACCGGTGAGATCATGTCTCTAACCTTTTTCTCGCGCTTCGGTGGTTATGTTTTTCAGTGCAGCACACCCGACCTAACCTGTCAAGATGGTCACAGAGGTTAGGCCCACAAGGTGTCTACCGTGGTGTGGTCATGTAACCTGCTCAGTAGATGTGATTGGTTAGGAGATATGGCGGTGGCCGACCCCGAGCAGCAGGAGACCCTGCTGGAGCTCCTCAACAGCACGCCGTTGATCGGCGGCGTCGTACGGGACGCGCTGGCGGACCCGGACGCGGCCGAGCGATGGCAGCGGGCCCACGGCGGCACCGGAACCGTGGACGAGCTGCGCCACCTGCTGCGGGCGCGCGAGACCCTCCAGGACGTGGTGCGCGGCAGTCTCCCGGCGACCTCGCTGGCGCCGCTCCTGAAGGGCGTCGTCTCCCGCCCGCACGTGTCCTCCGACGGGGTGTCGTGGCAGCTGGACGCCCCCGCCGAGCGGCGGCTGGCCGCCGAGGCCGTGCTGGCGTGGAACGAGACGCGGCAGACCCAGCCCGACCGGCTGCGGCCGTGCGCCAATCCGGAGTGCCGTCTCTTCCTGATCGACCGCAGCAAGACGAACATGGCCCGCTGGTGCTCCATGGCGGTCTGCGGCAACCGCATGAAGGCCCGACGCCACTATCAGCGCACCAAGGGGGCCGTGCCCGACTAGCAGTTCACGCCCGGGAGCAGACCCCGGCCGACCACCCCGCAGGAGGTCCGCGATGGCAACGCTGCTGTCCGTGAACGTAGGGATGCCCCAGGACGTTTCCTGGCAGGGAAGGACCGTCCGCACCGGGGCGTGGAAAGCACCCGTCCAGGGGCCGCGCATGGTCCGCCGCCTGAACGTCGAGGGCGACGGTCAAGGCGACCTGGCCGGGCACGGCGGCGAGATCCGGGCCGTGCTCGTCTACCAGCTTCAGTCCTATGAGTACTGGCGGAAGCAACTGGGCCGCGACGATCTGACGTTCGGGAGCTTCGGCGAGAACTTCACCGTCGACGGCCTGCCCGACGAAGAGGTGTGCATCGGCGACCGGTACCGCATCGGTGAGGCCGAGTTCGAGGTCACCCAGCCCCGGGTGACCTGCTACCGCGTCGGCATGCGGCTGGGCGAACCGGCCATGGCCTCCTTGCTGGTCGCCCACCACCGGCCCGGCTTCTATCTGCGGGTGATCACAGAAGGCCGCGTGCAGGCCGGCGACGCCGTCACCCTGACCCGCAGGGGTCCCGAAGAACTCAGCGTCGCCGACACGGACGCGCTGCTCTACCTGCCAGGCCGTGATCCCGAGACGCTGCGCAGAGCACTGAACATCCCCGCCCTCAGCCCCGGTTGGCAGCAGTCGTTCCGCGAGCTGGCCGCCGCCGGACAGTCCGGGCAGGCCGGGCAGTCGGGACAGCCGCCGGGATGGCCCGGGTTCAGGACCATGCGCGTGGCCCGTATCGTCCCCGAGACCCCCACCGTCTCGTCCATCTACCTCGACAGCACCGACGGCAGCGACGGCCCGCCCCTGCCCGAGGCCCGCCCGGGACAGTACCTGTCCCTCCGGCTCCCGGTCGGCGGCGCCGCCCCTGAGGTGCGCAGTTACTCCTTGTCCTCGGTGCCCACGACCAGCACCTACCGCATCAGCGTGAAGCACGAGCCGCACGGGAAGGTCAGCGGTTACCTTCATGCCGCGCTTCACCCGGGTGACTTCGTGGACGTCGCGAGTCCGCGCGGCACGTTCGTGCTCGAAGGGAGCGACCGGCCGGTCGTCCTCGCCTCCGCGGGAATCGGTGTCACTCCTGTGCTCGCCATGCTGCACCACCTCGCCGCCGCACGGGACCCGCGGCCCGTGTGGTGGATCCACGTCGCCCGCGACCGGGCCCAGCACGCCTTCGCGCAGGAGGCCCGCGGGCTGCTGGCAGAACTCCCCGACGCGCACGAGCACGTCTTCTACACCGCCGAGAGCCGCCGGGACGGGGAAGCGGACATCTCCTTCGGTCGCCCGACCGCCGCCTCGCTCACGGCCCTCGGCGTTCCGGCCGACGCCGACGCCTACCTCTGCGGGCCGACCTCCTTCATGGACGGCCTCAGCGGCCTCCTGCGCGACCACGGCCTGCGCCCCGAGCGGATCCACTCGGAACTGTTCAGCGCCCTGACCGCCGTCAATCCCGGTGTCACCGCCACCGCCGCGACCCGTCCGCATCAGCCCGCCGGCCCCCCGGGCGCCGGCCCCCTCGTCACCTTCGCCCGCAGCGGGATCACCGCACCCTGGTCGGCCGCTCGCACCTCGCTGCTGGACCTCGCCGAGGCCTGCGACATCCCGACCCGCTGGTCCTGCCGCACCGGTGTGTGCCACACCTGCGTCACCCCGCTCGTGGCGGGCGACGTCACCTACACCACCCCACCGCTCGAACTCCCCGAGCCCGGGACCGTCCTGGTCTGCTGCAGCGCACCGACCACCGAGGTCGTCCTCGACCTCTGAGCGACGGCCTGCGGCGGGCCGCGGGGCCGACTCCGGACGGGCGGCGCGACTCGGCGGACGCCGTCCGTCACTTCGCGGGGGCGGAGTCCGTCACCTCGCGGGGGCGGAGGGGGAATCGCCGAGGTCGAGGCGCCCCGGGGGCGGGTGCGGCAGGGTGCGCGCGCCGGCGGCGCTCAGGCCGTCGAAGGCCAGCGCCAGGTAGCGGCGCCAGGCCTGTGGCTGCGTGGCCAGCAGGGGCTCCGCCGTCTGGTGAATGCCACCGAGGAGCAGGACGATGTCCGTTCCCGTGACGTCGTCGCGGATCGCCCCCTGCTCCCGGGCGCGGACGGTGAGCGTCTCCACCACGCCGCAGAGGCGGCCGATGGCGTCCCGCACCTCGGCATGCTGCAACGACGGCCGTCCGATCACTTCGCAGAACGCCCGGTCGGCGGCGAGCGTCTCCACTCCCACGGTCATGAACTCCCGCAGCGCCTCCCCCGCGTCGTCGGCCGAGCCGAGCCGCTCCGCCGCGTCGAGCAGCTGGTCGAGCACCTGGAGCATGATCGCCGCGAGCAGGTCGTCCTTCGATGCGAAGTGCCGGAAGACGGTGCCCTTGGCGACACCGGCGCGCTGGGCGATCTCACCCATCGACACGTCCATCCCCCGCTCGGCGAACGCCGACGTGGCGGCGGCCAGCAGCAGGCGCCGGTTACGCACCATGTCCGACCTCGGGTTGGCAGGCGTCGTGGCTCCGGTCATGTCCTCCTCCTCCGTGCGCAGAAGCCTACCAGCAAGGTGACCGACGGGTCATCTTGGGTGCTACGCTCAACATGACCCATCGGTCATCTTCTGCCGCGCCGCCCGTGGCCCTCCTTCGGAGCGCCCGGCGCAGCCACGTATCTCGGAGGTCGAAATGAGCACACTCACAGGAAAAGTCGCCCTGGTCACCGGCGCTTCGTCGGGCATCGGCCGGGCGACGGCCCTCGCTCTGTCGGAGGCGGGCGCCAAGGTGGTCGCCGGGGCGCGCAGGACCGACCGGCTGGAGACGCTGGCGAAGGAGGCCCCCGGTGAGCTGCTGCCGCTCGCGCTCGACGTCACCGACCAGGGGTCGGTGCAGGACGCGGTCACGGAAGCCGTCGGGCGATTCGGCGCGCTCGACGTCGTGGTGAACAACGCGGGCCTCATGCTCAGCGGCATGATCCTCGGCGCGGACACCAGGGAGTGGACGCGCATGGTGGAGACCAACCTGCTCGGCTCGATGTACGTGGTCCACGCGGCGCTGCCCCACCTGCTGCGCTCCAAGGGGACGGTGGTGCAGGTCTCCTCGACGTCGGGCCGCACGGCGTCCCCCGCGGGCGGCGTGTACTCGGCGACCAAGTTCGGCGTGAACGCCTTCTCCGAGGCGTTGCGCCAGGAGGTCACGAAGGAGGGCGTACGCGTCGTCGTGATCGAGCCGGGATTCGTCTCGACGGAGCTGACCGGCCACATCACCGACGAGACGATGCGGGCCATGGCCAGGGACATGGCGGCGTCCATGCGCACCCTGCGGTCCGAGGACATCGCCGCCGCGGTCCTGTACGCCGTCACCCAGCCCGAACACGTCGCCGTGAACGAGATCCTGGTCCGGCCGGTGGATCAGACCCAGTGAGTCCGGGCGAGCACGGGGACTTCGTCGAGCACGTGACGCACACCACAGTTCGTGTCGTCACAGGCGGTGGGGCTGCCCTGTCTGAACTGCGTACCCGGTACCCGACCAGGAGATCCCCATGGAACCGCGTCTGAACTTCTTCGGCAACGCCTTCGCCGGCAAGGTGCTCCGCCACATCAACACCGCCAACAAGGTCGTCACGGAATCCACCCTGCCGACCACCACCCAGGAACTCGTCAAGATCCGCGCCAGCCAGATCAACGGCTGCGGCTTCTGCACCGACATGCACACCAAGGACGCCACCCACGCCGGCGAAACCCAGCAACGCCTCAACCTCGTCGCCACCTGGCGCGAAGCCACCGTCTTCACCGACGCCGAACGCGCCGCCCTCGAACTCACCGAACAAGGCACCCGCATCGCCGACGCCGCCGGCGGCGTCACCGACGAAGCCTGGCACAACGCCGCCAAGCACTACGACGAGGACCAACTCGCCGCCCTCATCTCCCTCATCGCCGTCATCAACGCCTACAACCGCATCAACGTCATCAACCAGCAGCCCGCCGGCAGCTACCAGCCCGGCCAGTTCGGCTGACCACAGCGGCACCGACGCGCGCACCCGGGCCCGGTCGCACGACCGGGCCCGCCCGCATGGGCGGGTGTCAGTGACAACGGCCCTGCCTGCCCAGGCTCTCGACCGGAGTCGCTCCGGGGCGGGTCCACTGCGGCACGGGGCGGCTGGTCGGGCCCCACGTGGCGTCGCCGTCCGCGTCGGAGCGCCAGGACCAGCACGGGGCCTGCCCTTCGGGCCGGCCTTCGGGGTTGTCCTCCCAACGCTCACCGCGGCCGTGGGGCGTCATGTCGAGCAGGCCCAGTGACCCGTTGACCCGCTCGTTGCCTCGTCCGGTCGTGGAGTAGGTGAGGAACACGCGCTCCCCCACACGCAGGAAGCTGGTGAGGTGGCCCATGGGCCCGCCGACCGGCCCCTCCACGTCGCGCACCGAGTACCAGGGCTGGGTGTAGCCCATGAACGCGACATAGGGCGCCACCTCCTCCCAGCGGCCCGTGGTCAGCACGGCGAACGAGACGCCGCGGGCGTTGAGGTAGACGGCGTCCTTCAGATGCCAGGCGGTGGTGGTGCAGCCCTCGCACTGCCCCTGGTGCGGCGCGCCGTCGTACCACATGTGCTGGTAGACCACGAGCTCCTCGCGGCCCTGGAAGAGGTCCAGGAACGGCACCGGGCCGTCGGGGCCGACCACCTCCACCTTCCCGTCGAGCTCCACCATCGGCAGCCGGCGGCGGGCCGCCGCGAGGGCGTCGCCCTCCCGGGTGTGGGCCTTCTCGCGGACCAGAAGCTCGTCACGGGCGGCCTGCCACGTGGCCAGGTCGACGACGGGCGGGTGGCCGGGCAGGGGGGTGTCCGGGGCGTCCGGCGGGGTCGTCATGGTGTCCTCCGTGGTCTCTCGTGCCAGGCAGCGCCGTACGGCGATCCGCGACGGTCACCGGAACAGACCGGTGCTCCGGCCGAAACTCATCGCGGCGACGGGCCCCGGCCGGAACTCGTCGCGGGACCGTTCGGGTCCCCGGCCGCGACCCACCGTCGAGCGACGCGTCGGCCCCGACGCGCGGCGCGGTGAGTTTCGCGAGAGCCTGGGACGGAGGACCGTGCCCGGCGCCGGCGCCGGGCCGCCTCGAGCGCTGCCAGGAGCGGCGGCACCGTCCAGCACACACCCGCACCTAGTGAGGAAGGCGGGCCGCGATGAGCGAAGCGGACATGGACGCCACGGGACCGAACCGGGCCGGTTCGGTCCCCGTCTCGGCGGTCAGGCTGAGCGTCAACCACGAAGTGCGGGAACTGGAGGTGGATCCGCGCACCACGCTGCTCGACGCGCTGCGCGAGCATCTGCACCTGAGCGGGACCAAGAAGGGGTGCGACCACGGGCAGTGCGGTGCCTGCACCGTGCTGGTCAACGGCCGGCGCGTCAACTCCTGCCTGTCGCTCGTCGTCATGCACGAGGACGACGAGGTCGTCACGGTCGAGGGTCTGGGCGACCCGGAGGCCATGCACCCCATGCAGCGCGCCTTCGTGGAGAACGACGGGTTCCAGTGCGGCTACTGCACACCGGGCCAGATCTGTTCGGCCGTCGGCATGCTCTCCGAGGTCGAGGCGGGGTGGCCCAGCCATGCCACCGCCGACGTGGCCGCGCCGGAGGTCGCCCTGACCGACGAGGAGATCCGCGAGCGGATGAGCGGCAACATCTGCCGGTGCGCCGCCTATCCGAACATCGTCGCGGCCATCCGCAGCACGGCGGGAGGTGGCCCGCGATGAGGTCCTTCACCTACGAGCGCGCGACGGACGTACCGTCCGCCGTCGCCTCGGTGTCCGGCAACGGCGCGAAGTACATCAGCGGCGGCACCAACCTGCTCGACCTGATGAAGCTCGGCATCGAGACGCCCAGTCATCTGGTCGACATCAGCCGGCTGCCGCTGCGGGAGATCGAGGATCTCCCGGACGGCACGATGCGCATCGGCTCGCAGGCGGTCAACTCGGTGGTGGCCGGGGATCCGCGCGTGCGCGCCCGCTACCCCATGCTGTCGGAGGCGCTGGTCGCGGGCGCGTCGGGTCAGTTGCGCAACAAGGCCTCCACCGGCGGCAATCTGCTGCAGCGCACACGCTGCCCGTTCTTCTACGACACCGCCGCCGGCTGCAACAAGCGCGATCCCGGATCGGGGTGCTCGGCGATCGGCGGGTTCAACCGCAGCCACGCGATCCTCGGCGCCGGCGACTCCTGCATCGCCACCCATCCGTCGGACATGGCCGTCGCGATGGCCGCGCTGGACGCCGAGATCGAACTGGTCGACGCCGAGCAGGCGGTACGCCGTGTCGCCATCGGGGACTTCTACCGGCTGCCCGGCGAGACGCCGCACATCGAGAACGAGCTGCGGCCCGGTGAGATGATCACGGCCGTCGTCCTGCCCCCGCCCCCACCTGGGCGGCAGAAGTACCGCAAGGTGCGCGACCGGGCGTCGTACGAGTTCGCGCTGGTCTCCGTCGCGGCCCTGATGTCGACCACCGATCAGGGAATGATCAGTGAGGCGCGCGTGGCGTTCGGCGGTGTGGCGCACAAGCCGTGGCGCTCCCCCGAGGCGGAGGCCGCGCTGATCGGCCGTCCGGCGACGATGGCGACGTATCGCGCGGCGGCCGCGGAGGCGATGCGCGACGCGGTGGGGCGGGGACACAACGACTTCAAGATCGACCTGGCCGGACGCACACTGTGCCGCACGCTGGCGCAGGTGGCCGGGGCGAGCTGAGGAGGCGACATGATCGGGCACGCCGTGCACCGCGTCGACGGACCGTTGAAGGCCACCGGCAGGGCCACCTACGCCTACGAGCACTGGGAGGCCGGCCAACCGCTCTACGGTTTCATCGTCGGCTCGACGATCGGCAAGGGCCGCATCAGCCGGATCGACACCGAGGACGCCGAGCGCGCGCCGGGCGTGCTGTGGGTGATGACGTACCTCAACGCGCCGGTCCAGGGCCCGCGCGACGAGTCGATCCCCTTCGAGTACTGGCGCGCCCAGCCGGTGATGACCGGCGCCGACATCCACTACCACGGCGAACCGGTTGCCCTGGTGGTCGCGACGACCTTCGAGCAGGCCCGGGCCGCGGCCGATCTCGTCGACGTCACCTACAGCACCGGCCGCGGGCGTTTCGACTTCGGTGAGTTCGAGGACGACGTGTACATCCCCAAGGTGGTGAACGCGGGCATCCCCACGGACACCGCGGTGGGTGACTTCGACACCGGGTTCGCCGCCGCGGAGGTCCAGCTCGACCAGCAGTACACGACGCCCTACGAGTTCTCGCTGCCGATCGAGCCCAACTCGTGCATGGCCGCCCCGGACGGCGAGGACCTGATCGTCTACGTCAGCTCCCAGATCGTCGACGCGGCGCAGGCCTCGGTGGCCGCCACGCTGCGGATGGACCCGGCGCGCGTGCACGTCGTCACGCCCTTCGTCGGCGGCGGGTTCGGTTCCAAGCTGGGCATCCATTCCGAGACCATCCTCGCGGCGATCGCCGCCCGCGAGCTGGGCCGCCCGGTCAAGATCGCGATGACGCGTCAGCAGGTGTTCCAGCTCGTCGGCATGCGCCCGACGTCGAGCCAGCGGGTCCGGCTGGGCGCCGAGCGCGACGGTCGGCTGACGGCGATCGCCCACGACGTGACCATGCACACCAACCCGGACGTCGAGTACGCCGAGCAGACGGCCGCCACCACCCGCAGCCTCTACGCCGCGCCGCACCGGCTGACCAGCCACCGGCTGGCGGCACTGGACCTGCCGCGGGGGACGGACGTCCGGGCGCCGGGCGAGGCGCCGGGCATGCTGGCGGTGGAGTCGGCGATGGACGAGCTGGCCCACACGCTCGGGATCGACCCGGTGGAGTTGCGGATCCGCAACGAACCGGCCGTCGATCCCGAGCGGGACGTGCCCTACAGCGACCGGCATCTGGTCGAGTGCATGCGCGAGGGGGCGCGCCGGTTCGGCTGGGAGGACCGGCCGGAGACGCCGGCCGGCCGCCGTGAGGGGCGCTGGCTGATCGGGTACGGCATGTCGGCCGCCATCCGCGGCCACTTCCAGGGGCCGACGACCGTGCGCGTCCGGTTGGATGCCGACGGCAAGGCGGTCGTCCTCACGGACATGACCGACATCGGGACGGGCACCTACACGATCCTGACCCAGGTGGCCGCCGAGGGGCTCGGACTCCCGCTGGAGCGGGTGCGCGTGGAACTGGGGCGCTCCGACTTCCCCACCAGCTGGGGGTCCGGAGGCTCGTGGGGCGCCACCAACTCGTGCACCGCGGCGGACCGGGCGTGCGCGGCACTGCGTACGAAGCTGGTGGAGGCGGCGTGTGGTGACGAGCGTTCCCCCCTGCACGGCCTGGATCCGACGGGCGCGGAGTTCCACGGCGGCGGCGTGCGCATCGGCGGGGCCCTCGACGACCTGGGCGAGATCGTCGCGCGCAGCGGTCCCGAAGGGTTCGAGGCGGAGGGCCAGGTCCGCTTCATGGGCGACGACCCGAACTACTCCGAGTACTCGATCAACACCTACGGGGCGCATTTCGCCGAGGTGGGCGTCGACGCGGACACCGCCGAGATCAGGCTGCGGCGGATGCTCGGCGTGTTCTCGGTGGGCCGCGTGTTCAATCCGATCACGACCCGTTCGCAGCTGATCGGCGGCATGATCTGGGGCGTCGGCGCGGCCCTGGAGGAGGAGGCCGTGGTCGACCCCCGCTCGGGCGCCTTCGTGAACCGCGACTTCGCCGGCTACCTGGTGCCGGTGCACGCCGACATCCCCGGCGTCGACGCGGTCGTCCTGGACGGGTACGACGACAAGGCCAACCCGCTGGGCGCGAAGGGCGTCGGTGAGGTGGGCATCTGCGGGGCCGGCGCGTCGGTCGCGAACGCGGTGTTCAACGCGACCGGGATCCGTGTCCGCGACTTCCCCATCACCATCGAGAAGCTGCTTCCCGATCTACCGCTGCTGGAGGCCTGAGACGGTCAACGTCCGCCGACGCCCACGGACTTGGGTGCGTGCCCTGGTCGACCCGCGGTGGCGTCGGTAGCGTTGCCGCGTGGATCAGGAGGAGCGGCTGCTGCACGCCTCGTCGTTCGGCGCGGCGGCGGGCGCCTACGCCGCGCACCGTCCGGACTACGCCCGGTCAGCGGTGAGTTGGGCACTCGCACCCGCGCCCGGCCCCCGTGTCCTCGACCTCGGCGCCGGGACCGGCAAACTGACCGCCACGCTCGCCGCCGCGGGCGCCGAGGTGGTCGCGGTCGAACCCGACCCGGAGATGCTCACCGCGCTGCGCCGCTCGCTCCCCGCCGTCCGGGCCCTTCCGGGCAGTGCCGAGGCGATCCCCCTGCCGGACGGGTCCGTCGACGCCGTGCTGGCCGGCAACGCCATGCACTGGTTCGACATGGCCGTCGCGGGACCCGAGATCGCCCGGGTCCTCTCACCCGGCGGCGTCCTGGCCGGCCTGTGGAACCTCATGGACGACCGGGTCGACTGGGTCGCCGGGCTCGCGAGAATCGGCGGGAGCGCGGTCGTGGGAGCGCGTGACACGCCGTCGAGTTGGCGCGCGGAGACGGCCGAGGCACACCTTCCGAAGACCACCGGGGCCGCCCGGTTCGGCTCGCCGGAGCGGGCCGAGTTCCCGCACGGGCAGCTCCGTACCGCCGACTCCCTGGTCGCGACCCTCGGGACGCGCGCCGGGCTGCTGGTCATGCCGGACGAGGAACGGAACGCCACGCTGGGCCGGATCCGCGCCTTCCTCGCGAGCAGGCCGGAGACCGCCCGCGGCGAGTTCACCCTGCCTCTGCTGACCGGCGTGCTGCGCGTCCGCCCGCGCGCGGGCGGTTCCTGCTAGCGGTAGGCGAGAACCACCGCTGGCTTCAAAGACACCTCTCCCTGCGAGCGCAAAGCTGGAGGCAGTTCGGTTGCCGACCGCGGAGGCGGTGAAGTAGCCGCCACCGCAGGCTCAGCATCACGTGCTGCTGCGGCTGCGCCACGGCGCCCGAAGAAACGACCCGCAGCACAGACTGTTCCGTTTCTGGAAGGACTCATCATGAACGCAAAGGCATCCAAGATCGCGCGCCTGGCTTCCGTTCCTGTCGCCGTGGCAGCCCTGAGCTTCGCAGGGGTCGGAGCCGCCAGTGCCGCCAGTGTCCCCTCGGAGGCGCACAGCGCCTCCGTCACCACGAACCGTCACTTCCACGACGACGGCGACGGCAACTGGTGGAACAGCAGCTACGACGGTGGCTACCACCACGACCGTGGCGGCTACGGGCACGACGGCTACGGCTACGGCGGTCATGGTGGCTACGGGGGTTACGGCGGTGGCCACGGCGGCTACGGCGGTGGCCACGGTGGTTACGGCGGAGGCCACGGTGGCGGCCATGGCGGCGGTCACGGCGGAGGTCACGGCGGAGGTCACGGCGGTGGCGGCCACGGGGGCGGCGGCCACGGCGGCGGCGGCCACTGAGCGCATCCAAGGGCGGGTGAGGGTCCCGCTCTCCCGTCAGGGCCGGTCGGTTCCACCGACCGGCCCTGAGTCGTGTCCCGGCGCGTTCACGCGTGCGGCTCGGCGCCTCGCCGCGTGCCCACCCGCCGAGGCTCGCCGACAATGTGGTTATGACGCCAGGAGCCACCAGCGCCGGGGACGGGCCGTCCGAGGACGGACCGGCCGCGGCGGATCTGCGGGTCGTCCTCGCCGACGACGACGTACTGCTGCGGGAAGGGCTGGCCAGCCTGTTGCAGCGTTCGGGCTGCACGGTGGTGGGTCAGGCCGCCGACGCGCCGCAGCTGCTCGACGTGGTCCGGCAGGTGACACCGGAACTGGTGGTGGTGGACATCCGGATGCCGCCGGGGCAGAGCACCGAGGGGCTGGAGGCGGCACGCACCATCCGGCACGAGTTCCCCACCATGGGCATCCTCGTCCTGTCGGCGCACGCCGAGGTGGAGCACGCGATGGAGCTGCTGGCCAGCGGCCGCAGCATCGGCTATCTGCTCAAGAGCCGCGTGCGTGACGTGGGGGAGTTCCTCGACGCGCTGCAGCGGATCGCCAGGGGCGGCTCGGTGGTGGACCCCGCACTGGTGCAGGAGCTGGTGTCCGTGCGTCGCCGGTCGGATCCGCTGGACGTGCTCAGCGCCCGCGAGCGGGAGGTGCTGGAGCTCATGGCCGAGGGCCGGTCCAACGCCGGGATCGGCCGGCGGCTGTGGGTCACCGAGGGCACCGTGGAGAAGCACGTGCGCAGCATTCTGGCCAAGCTGAACCTGCCGGAGACCGACGACGACCACCGTCGTGTCCGAGCGGTGATCACCTTCCTGGAGGCCCGTTGACCGGGCCGCGCCGATGACTGTCGTGCGCGCCGGCGAGCAGCGCTCCGATCGCGTCGCCGGACAGCGCCGTCTTGCTCAGGAAGCCCACCGCGGGGCTCGCCTCGATCAGGTCCGCGTAGTCGTCCTCGGAGTGGCTGGAGATCAGGATCACCACCAGGGCCGCCGGTCCGGCCTCGCCCTGCAGCCGCACGGCCAGGTCGAAGCCGCACTCGGCGCCGAGGTTGATGTCCACGAGCGCCACGTCCGGCCTGAGCCGCTCCGCGAGCCGCACTGCCTGGGCGCCGTCGGACGCCACGGCCACGACGCTGACTCCCTGGCGCTCCAGCAGGCAGCGAGCGGCACTCAGGAAGTAGTCGTTGTCGTCGACGATCAGGCAGCGCAGCATGCGTACAGAATCCCAGGGCGGTACCTCGGCGGCATCCCTGCTAGCTGTATTCACAGCCGTTCGCGCCGCATTCGTGTGCGCCGCGCCACGCCCTTCCCGCTGACCGGTACACACGTTGGGCGCTGGCCTGGAAGACATCCGGGGGTGGCGGAAGTGACCATGGGAACACATGGCACGGACGGCACCTCCGAGCCGGGCGGCGCCGTCGAAGGAAGGAGGTGATGGCAGTGACGCACGACCACAGCGGAAAGACGTCGGCCCGCCCCTGGGCCCTGGCCCACCTTCCGGAGGCCGCCGGGGAGGCGCGGACGATCGCCCAGGAACTGCTGAGCGGGTGGGGCGTCGTCGGCGACGTCGCGGACTCCGTCCTGCTGACCGTCTCGGAACTGGTCGCCAATGCCGTACAGCACGCGCAACCGCCGCTGTGCATGGGGCTCGGCTGCAACCACGACACCGGACGCGTGCACGTCGAGGTCTCGGACGGAGGTCCTGCCTGCGACGACTGGGCGGCGAACCTCGCCGACGACGAGCACGGCCGAGGGCTGTTGATCATCGATCAGCTCGCCGCCGCCCACGGCGACCGCCGCGAAGCGGGACGCGCCGTCCACTGGGCGGACATCGCCTACGCATGGTGACGCCTCCCGTCCCGCACCGGCCGACTTGGGATTACCCGCGTATGTCATACTTTGGGTAATTACGTCAGTTCTTGTCGGCCAGGGAAGCGATCGGATGGGACGGCGTTGGATCCGCTCGCCGGGTCTACGGTGGTCGAACCGGCTGTTCGCCAGCGTGATCATGGTGGCCGCGATGACAGGGTTCATCGCACTTCTCCGGCCGCACACTGCCTCACTGCACCTCTCGGTGCTCTATCTGCTGGTCGTCCTCCCCGTGGCCGTCGTCTGGGGGACGGGACTGGCGCTGATCACGTCGGTCCTGTGCGTCCTCGTCTACGGATACCTGTTCGTCCCTCCGTTCCAGGCGTTCCCGGTCGCCAACTCCGAGGACATCGTCGCCCTGATCGTCTTCGTCCTGACCGCGCTGGTCGTGGGGCATCTGGCGGCCCGGATGCGGCGGGCCCTGCGGGCGGCGCAGCGCCTGACGGAGGAGCATGCGGCGCTGCGCCAGGTCGCGACCCTGGTCGCCCGCTCGTGTCCCCCTTCGGAGGTCTTCGAGGCCGTCACCCGCGAGGTCGGTCTGCTCTGCGGAGCCGACGTGGCCCGCATGGAGCGCTACGAGGCGGACGGAACCGTCACGGGCGTCGCCGCCTGGAGCCGCAACCGGCAGTCCGATCCGCTGCGGGTGGGCACCCGGTTCGACCTGAGCGGGCTGAGCGTCGCCCGCAATGTGCGCCACAGCGGCCGGCCGGTGCGGATCGAGAGCTTCGCGGGGGCCACGGGGCCGATCGCGCAGGAGGCCCGCGCCAAGGGCATCCGCTCCTCGGTGGGCTGCCCGGTCACCGTCGGCGGGCGGCTGTGGGGGGTCATCGCCGCGTCCACGACCAAGGACAAGCCCTTTCCCGGGGACACCGAGGCGAAGATCGCGAGCTTCACCGAACTCGTCGCGACCGCCGTGGAGAACGCCGAGGCACGCGCCGAGCTGTCGGCCTCGCGGGCCAGGATCGTCAACGCCGCCGACGAGGCGCGCCGACGCATCGAGCGTGACCTCCACGACGGCGTCCAGCAGCGTCTGGTGTCGCTGGTGCTGCTCGTGGGCTCCACGCAGGACATGGTGCCGCCGGAACTGGAAGAGCTGCGGGCGCGGCTGCGTGACGTGGGAGACGGCCTGACGGGCGCGTCGGAGGAACTGCGCGAGATGGCGCGCGGCATCCACCCCTCGGTCCTCGCGACCGGTGGTCTCGTCTCGGCGCTCAAAGCGCTGGCGCGACGCTGCCCCATACCGGTCGACCTCGCGGTCCACACCGTGGGGAACCTCCCCAAGCAGGTCCAGGTGAGCGGCTACTACGTCATATCGGAGGCGCTCACCAACGTGGTCAAACACTCCCGCGCCACGGCCGTCACGGTCACGGTCGCGGAGGACGAGACGGTGCTGCACCTGGCGGTCCGCGACGACGGTGTCGGGGGTGCCGACTTCGACGGGGGTACGGGCCTGG
Organism: Streptomyces sp. NPDC107562; assembly: GCF_055657325.1. NCBI lineage: Bacteria > Bacillati > Actinomycetota > Actinomycetes > Kitasatosporales > Streptomycetaceae > Streptomyces > Streptomyces sp. NPDC107562. Next base: position 213,922 of record NZ_JBVKBE010000005.1, read on the forward strand.
TCGGGCTCAAGGACCGGGTGGAGGCGCTCGGCGGCCGGATGAGCGTCGACAGTCCGCGCTCCGCGGGCACCACCCTGCGGGTGGAACTGCCGCTCTTCCACCAGGACCGTGGCGACTTCGAGCCGGCACGCGGGCCGGCGCTGAGCGCGCAGGGGGCGTCCGGCCGCGCTCCGGACAGCGATCCGCGAACGCGCTCCTCGCCCGCCTGATCGTCGCCGCGCCCGCCGGCCCCGTGATCAGCCGGAGCCCGCCCGCCCCGTGGGCGCGCGCCGGAGCGCGCGGCACCGGTCACGGGGCAGGGGCAGGTCGTCAGGCCGGTGTGCGGGGGTCCAGGAGCTGGTCGGTCGCCGCGGGGGTGGCGGGGACGAAGACCGGGGCGTCCTGCTGGTAGAAGATGTCGATGTCCGCCTCCTCACCGCCGACGATCAGCGTGTCCCACGCACCGCTCTGCTGGAGCGTGCGCAGGGTCGCGGGCGCAAGCACGGAGAGGTGGGCCCGCAGTTCCTCGTCGTCGGGCAGGCCCGGCAGACGCGCGGCGAGGCGGTCCCTGATCGCCCGCAACCGGTCCAGCAGGAGCTCCAGGTCCTGCTCCGCCGGTCCCGTGGGCACGGCGCCCCCGGGAGTCCCGGCGGCAGGTCCCGCGACGCCGGCCACCGGGCCCTGCGCACCGTCCATGCTGCCGTCGATGATGTCCTTGATCGCTCGGGTGACGCCTCGCTCGTCCGTCGTGACCATCGCGTTCCACGCGCGACTCTTGTGGCGGTACTGGAGCATCGACATCGCCGCCTCGTGGCGGATGAAGTCCGCGTCGCGCAGCGGGCGGCCCTGCCAGACGCGGCTGAGGGAACGGGCCAGCGAGAGGGCCGAGGCCAGACCGCTGTTCAGGCCGCGGCCGGGCCAGAAGTGGATGGCGTTGGCCGCGTCGCCCAGCAGGAAGCCGTACGTCCCGGGGCGGTCGGCGGCCGGACGGGTGAGCTGGGCGGTGAACCGCGGCCGCTGCACCATGTCGAGCCGGAACGAGGTGACCGCGCTGAGGTCGTCCTCGGCGACACCGAAGAGCCGGAGCCCCTCCTGGATCCGCTTCCACAGCGGGGAGCTGCGCAGCAGTGCGGGCAGGAACAGCGTGCCGTGGGTCGGACAGACGAACTCGTTGTCCTCCTGACGGCTCATCACGCACGGCCGGGCCGCGATGCACTCCTCGAAGACCTGGCGCACCGGGTCGATTCCGATGACGTTGCGCGCCTCCTCGCGGGTCAGCCGCATGTTGAGGAAGCCCTCGCCGCGCAGCGAGTTGAGCAGGAAGCGGTTCTGCGCCACCGTCAGCAGGACGCTCATCGGGTCCGTGAGGCGGGACTTGACCCGCAGTCCCAGCACCACGTCCTGGAGGTGCTCCCCGTCCAGGGAGTAGATGGAGGCGTCGGCGGCGCCGAAGCGGTCCGCGAAGTGCTCACGGGTGCGGGAGCGCCCGCCCTCGCAGATCACCAGCACATGGTCGCGGGCGACGAGGTGCTCGTGCTCGGCCGGGTCGAACCGCTTGGGGACCAGCCGGATCGCGGACTTGGTGTTGGCCAGTTCCAGCAGCCGGTCCTCGACGTGGGCGATGCGGATGTTGCGCGGCGGCCGCCCGTTCACGGAGTCGGGCCCCAGCGGCCACATCTCGGAGAAGTGGCCGTCCCCGAACAGCGCCTCCCCCATCTCCTCCGTCAGCGCGAGGTACTGCCGGCTCTGGACGGTGACGACCTGCTGGCGGCGGACGTTGCCGTGCGTCTCGTCCTTCCAGACCACGTCGGTGCCGCTGCGGATCCACCGGCCGTCGTAGACCGTGACCGAGACCCGCCCGCGAAGTGCCTCCTCCAGCAGCAGGGCGAAGGCGAGGCCGACCGGGCCGCCGCCGCTCACCGTGACCCGCAGCACGCCGGGGTCCACGGCGGCGCCGGCGCGGGGCAGGGCGAGCTGGGAGAGGTCCATGACCGTCTCCACGGCCTCCTGCGTCTCGAACAGGAAGGTCTCGTCGCCGATGCGTATGGTGTCGCCGGGCGTCAGCTCGTGCCGGGTGACGCGCTTGTCGTTGACATAGGTGCCGTTCCTGCTGTCGCGGTCCAGCAGCACGTAGGCGCCGTTCTCCGTGACGATCTCGGCATGCAGGCGGGAGGCACTGACGCTGACGATGATGACGTCGTTGTCACTCTTGCGCCCGAACGTCAGCGATGCGTCGCCGAGGACCACGCTCTGACCGGCGAAGGGACCGGTGCGTCCCACGATGACCGACAACACGGAAACTCCTTAGGGAAAAGCCAGGTTGGTTGAAGTATGTGCGACATGTCGCCGCGCGAGGTCACGCGCCGTCGGGCCGACAGGTCACCGAGAAGGGGACGGAGTTGGACTTCGCGTCGAACGGCGACCGGATCTCCACCGCCATCGCGCTCTGCAGCGTCCCCTCCTGCGCATACGTCGACAGCCGCACCGTCTCCTGCCGGGTCGTCGGCTCGCCCTCCCGGATCGTCAGCGTCCGCCACTGCCGGTCGACCACCGAGCCGTTCTCCGAGACCCACCGGTACGAGAACTGGACGGGAGGCCGGGTGGTGGTGAACGTCGCGGTGAACCAGGGCTCCTGGCCGTCGCCCGGCGGGCAACTCCCGTCGTACGTGGTCGCGTTGCCCGCCACTGTCACCGACACGGGCTGCGAGGCGCTGCCCCCCTTCCCGCCGTCCGCGTCCCCGTCACCGTCGCCCATGAGGGCGTAGGTCAGGCCGCCGCCGAGCAGGACGAGCGCGGCGGCTCCGGCACCGATCAGGTACGCGGTACGACGGTTGCGCCGCGCGGGGGCCGGCGCGCCGCCGGTGCCGTGCCCGAAGCCGGGGCCCGGCGGCGGGATCACCGGCCCGAACCCCGCCCCGGCGGGCGGCGGCCCGAACGAGGGCATCGGCGACGGCACGGCCGCGGCGGGCGCCGCCGAGACCCCTGGCACCGGCGCGGTCGCCGTCCCGCCGGGTGCGGCGGCCGACACCGCCGTACGCTCCTCCGACGTGGGCCGACCCGGTGCCGAATGCCCCGTCGCCGAGGGCCCCGTCGCGGGGGTGACGGCCGTCGTGTCCTCGGCGGCCGGGGTCGGCACGGTCCCCCCGGTGGCGGACACGGCGGTCGGGAGTTCCTGCGCCGAAGTGGGACGCCCCGTCGCGGGGGTGACCGCCGTCGTGCCGCTCGCGGCGACCGTGGCCGTCGTGTCCTCGGCGGCCGGGATCGGCACGGTCTCTCCGGTGGCGGACACGGCGGTCGGCAGTTCCTGCGCCGCCGTGACCGCCGCCGTCACCCCGGCCGTGACGGCGGCCGTGGCCGAACTCGTCGCGACGGCGGTGGTCGTGGCGACGGCCGCGTCGGTGGTGGCGTCCGGCTCCGGGGGGAGCGCCGGCTCCCCCGCGGCCAGGTGCAGTTCCCGCGCGGCCTGCTCCGCGGTCATGCGCGCCTCGGGGTCCTTGCGCATGAGGCCCTCGATGACCGGTGTGAGCGCTCCCGCCCGGTGCGGCGGCGGAAGTTCGTCGTCCACCACGGCGCGCAGCGTCGCCAGTGCCGTCGTGCGGCGGAACGGCGAACGGCCCTGCACGGCCGTGTAGAGCAGCGCGCCCAGCGACCACAGGTCGGAAGCCGTGCCCGGCGTCCGTCCCAACGCCCGCTCCGGCGCCAGGTATTCGGGCGATCCGACGACCTCGCCGGTCAGCGTCAGCGCCGTGTCCCCCTCCACGGTGGCTATCCCGAAGTCGGTCAGCACGACCCGGCCCTCGTCACCGAGCAGGACGTTGGCGGGCTTCACGTCACGGTGCAGCACGCCCGCGCCGTGCGCCGCGCGCAGCGCCGCCAGCACCTCGACACCGATGCGCGCGGCCTCCTTCGGCGCCATGGCGCCCTCGGCGGCGATCACATCGGCCAGGGAGCGGCCCCGGACCAGTTCCATCACGATCCAGGGCCGGCCGTCGAAGGTGGCCACGTCGTAGACGGTCACCACGCCGCGGGCGTTGACCCGCGCCGCCGCCCACGCCTCCCGCTCCAGCCGGGTGTACATCCGCGCGGTGCGCTCGGCGGGGAGTTCGACCGCGGCACGCACCTCCTTGACCGCGACCTCACGATGGAGCACCTCGTCGCGGGCGCGCCACACGGTGCCCATGCCGCCCTCACCGAGGACGGACAGCAGTCGGTACCGCCCGGCGACGAGCCGCTCGCCACCCGCGTCGGGCGAGGCCGCGTCCTGGTTGTGCATGGGGGTCAACTCCCTGTCTCTGCGAACTGCCAGGAACAGTACGATGAATCGCTAGACGATCACTAACTGATCATTTCAGAATGAGTTCGGTGCAGAGTTTGGTCGTGATGTGAGCGTAGCGGCGAACATCTGCGATGTCAGATGATCTTGCAGCTACCACCGGTCGCCCTGTCCGGAACCCGCCGCCCGCAGGTGTGCGATGCCGGTGTCGAGCGCGGCCTTGAGGTGGGTGGAGTCGCCCGTGGACATCATGATGGTCACCCCTCCCTGGATGCCCGCCAGCAGCGCGGCGGCCGAACGGTCCACGTCGAGGACGGGCGACACCAGGCCGTTCGCCTGCATGACCCGCATGCCGCGGGCGAGTTGCCGCTGCCATTGACGCATGAGCTCCGTGACGATCGCGCGGGCTCCGGGGCGGGATCGCCCGACCTGCAGGAAGAGTGACCCCAAGGGGCAGTGGTCGCCCTGGCGTTCGTAACGTTCCACCACCAGGTCCCGCCACTGGTGCCAGGACTCCCAGGAGTCCAGCCGTCCGAGATGGGGCTGCTGGTCCTCAAGGACACGGTCCGCCTCGAACTGGGCCACCGCCAGCAGCAGCTCGTCCTTGCCCTCGGGGAAGTAGTGGAAGAGCTGGCTCTTGCTGGTGCCGGTGCGGCCACGGATGTCGTCCAGCGTCGTGAAGGCGACACCCTGTTCGCGCAGGACCTCGGCAGCCCCCTCGACGATGCGGGCCCGGGTGGCCCGTCCTTTCGCGGTCGGTGCGTGCGGCATCTTGCTTCCTCTCGCCTGCCCATCTGGACCAGAAGGTCCATTTTATGCCCGCCGCGTCTGGACTTGCCGGTCCATTTTTCGCGAGGCACCGTGGTCCGCACGTCGAGGAACGAGAAGGAGACGGGCGTCATGAGCGAACGGCTGAGGGACAGGACAGCGCTGGTCACGGGGTCGACCAGCAACATCGGGCTGGCGATCGCCGAGGCGTTCGCCGCAGAAGGGGCCCACGTCATCGTGTCCGGGCGGAATCAGGAACGAGGGACCCAGGCGGCCGACAGGATCCGCGCCGCCGGTGGCCGCGCGGACTTCCTCGCCGCGGACCTCGACGGCAGCAGGCGGGCCTCGCAGGACCTGGCCGACCGCGCGCGGGAAACCCTGGGCGGGCGGATCGACATCCTGGTGAACAACGCCGGAATCTATCCGGCACCCGGCACCGTGGCCACCGACGAGGACACCTTCGACAAGGTCTACGCGGTCAACGTGAAGGCGCCGTTCTTCCTGACCGCCGCCGTCGTCCCGGGGATGCGGGAGGCCGGCGGCGGGGTGATCGTCAATCTGGGGTCGTGGATCGCGCGGCTGGGCGTTCCGCTCGGCGCCCTCTACAGCTCCACCAAGGGCGCCATGGAGACGCTCACCCGGGCGTGGGCGGCGGAGTTCGGGCCGGCGGGCGTGCGCGTGAACGCCGTCTCGCCCGGTGTGATCCTGCCTCCGGCTCCCCCGGGCAGCGAGCCCCACGCGGGCGAGATCATGATGAAGGGGACCCCCGCCGGTGGCGTGGGCACTCCGGACGCCGTGGCGCGGGCCGTGGTCTGGCTGGCCAGCGAGGAGGCGGCCTTCGTGCACGGGACCGTGGTCGACGTCGACGGAGGCAGGACGGGCGTCGCCGTCATCGCGGCGTAAGGCGGGGCCCTTTGACACCAGCCCCTCCGGGGGCTCGGCTCTCTCGGGGCACGGCCCTTCCGGGCTCGGCTCTCCGGGGCTTCGCCTCGGGGCGAAAGGCCCTCCCGGGCACGGCTCTCGATCTTACGACCCTCCGACAGTCGGCCCTCCGGGACCCGGCCCTCCCGGGGCTTGGCTCTCCGGAGCTTCGCCTTCCGGCAAGAGTCCGTCCCTCCAGGGCTCGGCTCTCGGGCCTCCGGCGCTTGCCCCTCCGGGGGCTTGCCCCTCCGGGGGCTTGCCCCTCCGGGGCTCGACCTTCCGCGGCTTGACTTTCCGACGGTCGGCCCTCGGGCGCGCTTGGTGCCGGGCGCGCTGGATCCCCCCGAGGCTTGGCCTTCCGGGGCTCGGCTCTACCGACTCTCGGCCCTCCAGGGCTCGGCCCTCCAAGGGCTCGGCCCTCCAGGGCTCGGCTCTCAGGCCTCCGGCGCTTGCCCCTCCGGGGGCTTGGCCCTCCGGGGCTCGACCCTCCGCGACTTGACTCTCCGACGGTCGGCCCTCCGGCGCGCTTGGTGCCGGCCGCGCTGGAGCCCCCCGAGGCTTGGCCCTCCGGGGCTCGGCTCTACCGACTCTCGGCCCTCCAGGGCTCGGCCCTCCCGGGGCTCGACCCTCCCGGGGCTCGGCCCTCCCGGGGGCTTGACTCTCCGGCGGTCGGCCCTCCGGCGCGCTCGGTGCCGACCGCGCTGGAGCCCCCAGGGCTTGGCCCTCCGGGGGCTTGGCTGTCCGCAGGTTCGCCATCCGGCAAGAGTCCCCCCGGGGCTTGGCTCTCGGCCCTCCGGGGCTCGGCCCTCCGGGGGGCGGGCCCCTTGGCGCGTGGTGCCGAGTGGCGTGTGGAGGGCGTCGGTGGGGCTCTCCTTGCTCCCGGAGGATCTACCGTGCCTGGCATGCGCGACGACACGCCTGACGAGACGCGCCGGGTCCGGCTGAGCCGTACCTTCGACGAGGACGCGGAGCTGTACGACCGGGCCAGGCCCGGGTATCCCCGGGAGGTGTTCGACGACCTCGCCGAACTGGCCGGCGTCGGCCCCGGCTGCCGCGTCCTGGAGGTGGGGGCGGGCACCGGCAAGGCGACCTTGCCGCTCGCCGAGCGCGGGTGCCGGGTCACCGCGGTCGAACTGGGCGCGGGCATGGCCGCGGTGGCCCGGCGCCACCTGGCCCGGTTCGACTCGGTGGAGATCGTGACCGCGGACTTCGAGACCTGGCCCCTGCCGGCCGAGCGGTTCGACGCGGTCGTCTCGGCGACCGCCTTCCACTGGATCGATCCGGCGGTCCGGATGGTGAGGTCGGCCGACGCGCTGCGGCCCGGAGGTGCGCTCGCCGTGGTGGCGACGCAGCATGTGGCCGGCGGCAGCGAGGAGTTCTTCGCCGAGGTCCAGCACTGCTACGAGCGCTTCGACCCGGCCACACCACCCGGGCTGCGGCTTCCCGCCGCACAGGACGTCGACACCTCGTCCCACGCGGAGGAGGTCGCGCGAAGCGGCCGTTTCGGTCCCGTCGACACCCGGCGCCACACATGGGAGTCGACGTACACGACGGCCCAGTACCTGGACGTCCTGCGCACCTACTCCGGCCACCGGGCCCTCCCACCCGCCGCCCGGGAGGGCCTGCTGGAGTGCGTCGCCGCGCTGATCGACCGCCGCCACGAGGGCCGCGTCACCAAGCGCTACCTCACGGAACTACGGGTTTCGCGCACGGTGCGCGGCACGAACAGGCTCAGCCGGTAGGTGGTCGGCCGGACCTGCCGACCGCACCACACGTCGATCCGCGTCATGGACCAGTCGATCCGGCCTCCGGCGGCACGCAGGCCACGCAGGTGATCCCGCCATCGCGCCTCGTCCTGGGTCTCGAGCAGCACCTCCCAGCGACCGGCCCCGGGCGCCGGACCGTCGGCGGCCCACCGCCCTCTCCCCTGCCGTTCACGCCTCTTCCGCTGTCCCGCCACCGGCCGAGGATCGCTCACCGTCAGCGCCACGGCAAGAGGAACATCCTGGTGTTCCGTGGTCGGACAGAGGCGCGAGCAAGGCGCGGGCCCTCACTGTTCCCGCATGCCCCACGGGGACCCGTACTCGGTGAGCAGGTCCAGGAAGGGGCGGGCGGGGAAGGCCTCGGGGCCGAGGACGCCCTTGCCGGTCCAGGCGCCCGACGCGAGGAGTTCCAGGGCGACGACCGGGTTGATCGCCGTCTGCCACACCACGGCCTGGCAGCCGTACTCGGCCATGGACCACTCGTTGTCGACGACGTGGTACAGGTACACCTCGCGCCGCTCGCCGTCCTTCAGGCCGCGCACCAGGGTGCCGGCGCAGGTCTTGCCCCGCATGCGTTCGCCCAGGGTGGCCGGGTCGGGCAGGCACGCCGCGACGACGTCCCGGGGCGAGACGGCGACCGCACCCCCGGGGCCGGGCACGGTGACGGGTTCCGTGCGGTCGAGCCCCAGCAGGTGCAAGGTCTTCAAGGTGTCGATGAACTCGCTGCCCAAGCCGTACTTGAAGGTGACGCGCCGGGCGTCGATCCACCGTGGGACGAGGAGGACCTCCTCGTGCTCGACGTTCACGCACTCGACGGGTCCGATGCCCTCGGGGAAGTCGAACACCTCGGGTTCGCTGAACGGCTCGGTCGTGAACCAGCCCCGCTCCGCCTCGTAGACCACCGGCGGGTTGAGGCATTCCTCGATCGTCGTCCAGATGCTGAAGGACGGGGCGAAGGCGAGTCCGTCGACCGTGAGGTCGGCCCCGTCGCGGATGCCGATCTCCTCGATCCGGTCGAAGAGTTCGTCGGCCGCGTGGCGGGCGAAGACGTCGGACAGGCCCGGCTCGACGCCCATGCCGACCAGCGCCAGCGCGCCGTGCTCCACCCACTCGTCGGCCTGGGCGAACTGCGCGTCGCCGAGCTTCACGCCGCACTCCTCGTAGGGGCGCTCGGGATGCGGCCTGGACAGCGACATCGCCATGTCCAGATAGGTGACGCCGGCCGCGAGCGCCGCCTGGAACAGCGGCATCACGAAGCGCGGGTCCGTGGCGTTGAGCAGGACGTCGCACCCGTGGCGGCGCAGCAGTGCCGTGACGGCCTGTTCGTCCTGCGCGTCCACCTGTTCGGCACGGAAGCGGCCGCCCCGCTCCCCCAGGGACGCGACGGCCGCCTCGGCGCGTGCGCGGTCGTAGTCGGCCACGATCATGGTGTCGAGGAACGGCCGCCGGGCCGCGATCCGGGTGATCGCCGTGCCCACGCCACCGGCTCCCACGAGAAGTACGCGCATGATCAGTTTCGCCTCTCAGTCGAGCATCCATCGGTACGGAGGGGCCCCCGGCCGGAATCAAAGGCGCTGCGAACACGTAAGGTCAACCACGTTGGCATAAGAGACGCCCGGAGGAGCCGAGGTGCCGAAGCTCGTCGTCCGCGAGGAACACCGCAGGCGGCGCCGCCCCACCAGGAGCGGCACCCTGCTGTCCGACACCCTGTTCGTCGATGCCGCCCTGCTTCTGCTGCGCGAACACGGCAGCGGGGGGCTCACCGCCCGCCGTCTGGGTCTGGTCCTCGACTGCGACCCGAGCGCGCTGTACCGCTACTTCCGGGGCATGGACGAGCTGGTCCTCGCCATCGGCGACCGGCTCATCGGGCAGGCGCTGGACGGCTGGAGGCCCACCGGGCGGTGGCGGGCGGATCTGCGCGACGTGGGGCTTCGTATCCACGCCGCGTACACCGCCCATCCCCAGGCCGCCCAGCTCACCGCCGGCCGTGTCTCGGGGCGGGCCAACGAACTGGCCGCCGACGAAGCGATCCTGGACATCCTGCGCACGGCCGGCTTCCCCTCGCCGGACACGGTGCGCATCTACCACGCGTTCATCGACCAGACCCTGGCCTTCGCCGCCCTCGACGCCGCGTCGCTCGCCCTGCCGCAGCAGTCGCTGCGCTCCGACGAGGGCATGTGGCGCTCGACGTACGCGACCCTGCCCGCGACCGCCTACCCTCGCATCGCCGAGGCGGCGCCCTTTCTGGCCGTCCGCATGAACACCAGCGCGTACCCGACCGCCCTGGAGATGCTCCTGGACAGCGTGTCCGCCCAGCGGGACGGGTGGGCGGTTCAGGAGCCCGATCACCCCGAGGGAAACGGATGTACGAATGTCCGTGGCACGTGATAATCACTACGTCCACGGGCGGTGATCATCAACCCCCCGTGTCAGGACAGAGCAAGGGGTGGGGACATGGCGTTGCTCCGGGACTTGGGGCTCACGCTGGGGAAATGGGCGGGGCGGCCCGGCGCACAGCTGCAGAAGGACTCCGGCGACCCGGACGTCGCGCGCGTGCGCCAGGCCGCTGAAGCGGCGGACTGGGCCTCGGTGCGCCAGGTGCTCGCAGCACGATCTGAGAGCGAGGGACGGACCGAGCTGCTGTGGGCCGTGGCCGACACCGCGGGCGTGGAGCAGTGGATCACGAAGGCGCTGGACGCGGAGACGGAGTCCGAGGCGACCCTCGCCCGGCTCGTGGCGGGGATCCGCCACATCAGCTGGGCTTGGGAGGCACGGACGGCGGCCCGGGCGGCAGACGTCTCCCGTGAGCAGTTCGAGGTGTTCCACGCCCGGCTGCGCACGGCCGAGCAGTGGCTGTACGAGGTGGCCGAGCGCGAGCCGCGGTGGGTCTCGCCCTGGTACGGCCTCCAGATCACCGGCCGCGGCCTTCAGGTCGGCCAGGTCCTCGCGCGCCGCCGGTTCGAGGCGACGGTACGACGCGATCCGGAGCATCTGGGCGCCCACCAACAGCAGTTGCAGCAGATCTGCGAGAAGTGGGGCGGCTCCCACGAGGAGATGCACGCGTTCGCGCGCGCGTCCGTGTTCGGCGCGCCCGGCGGCACGCTGCTGGGGCTGCTCGTCCCGGTCGCGCACATCGAGCAGTGGCTGTCCCTCGATGCGGGTCCGGACGCCGCCTACATGCGCCGGCCCGAGGTGGTGCTGTCCCTGCGCGAGGCCGCCGGCCACTCGTACCGGCACCCGGACTTCGTACGCCGCGGCAGCTGGAACCAGGTTCTGAACGCCTTCGCGATGGCCTTCTCGCTGGCCGGGGACCGCGTCGGCGCGCGCGAGTGCTTCGCGGCGACCGACGGCCGGGTCACCGAGTTCCCCTGGAGCTACCTGCACGGCTCCGACCCTGCCTCGGCCTACCGGAAGCAACGTGCGGCGGTCGGGCGCTGAGGGAGGGGCTCCCGCCCGCCGCCGCGCACGGTGAGATCCGCGCGCGAGCCCGGCGAGCGCCGGGCACGCGCCCGGTGGACCGCGGGCGCGTGCGGAGAGATCCGGGCACGCCCGTACCGCCGCGCGCGCGACGGCACTTCACTCCGGGCCGCCCCGGCCGCCCACCGCACCGCTTCGCCGTACCCCACTCGTCCGCGTCCGCGCCCGCACGGCGCCGACGCGCCCATCGAAAGACGTCCTCAGGTGCCTCAGTCCGAGACCGCTCACACCTTCCAGGTCGACCTGCGCGGCCTGGTCGACCTTCTGTCCCACCACCTCTACTCGAGCCCTCGCGTCTATCTGCGCGAGCTGCTGCAGAACGCCGTCGACGCCATCACCGCCCGGCAGGCCGCCGACCCCGGTGCGCCCGGTGCCATCACCGTGCGCACCGGTGACACGATCACCGTCACGGACACCGGCATCGGTCTGACCGAGGCCGACGTCCACCGGTTCCTGGCCACCATCGGGCGCAGTTCCAAGCGGACCCCGGACGGTTCCCTCGACGGTGCCGGACTCGACGCCGCCCGGGGCGATTTCATCGGCCAGTTCGGCATCGGGCTGCTCGCCTGTTTCGTCATCGCCGACGAGATCAGCGTCGTCAGCCGGACGGCCTCCGACCCCTCGGCGCCCGCGGTCGAGTGGCGTGGCCACTCCGACGGCCGCTACACGATCCGTGCCCTGCCCGCCTCGGCCGTGCCCGAGCCGGGCACCACCGTGCGGCTCACGCCACGCGCGGACAACGCCGAGTGGACCAGCCCCGAACGGGTCGTCGCCCTGGCACGGCACTACGGGTCCCTGCTGCGCCACGAGGTCACCGTCGTCGGACCGCGCGGCGAGACCCACCGGGTCAACGAGACGCCGCCGTGGGAGCAGGACCACCGCTCCCCCCTGGCCCGCCGCGAGGCACTCACCGCGTACTGCCGCACCCTCTTCGACTTCACCCCGCTCGACACCATCGAGCTCGACCTCCCGGCGGCGGGGCTGCGCGGCGTCGCCTACGTCCTGCCCACCGCCGTGAACCCGGCGCAGCGCGCGGGTCACCGGGTGCACCTCAAGGGCATGCTGCTCAGCGACCAGGCGCCCGAACTGCTGCCGGACTGGGCGTTCTTCGTGCGCTGCGTCGTCGACACGACCAGTCTGCGCCCGACCGCCTCCCGTGAGGCGCTGTACGAGGACGGCACCCTGTCCGCCGTACGGGACGCGCTGGGCGAGCGGATCCGCGACTGGCTCACCGGCCTCGCCGCGAGCGACCCGTCGCTGCTGCACCGCTTCATCGACACCCACCACCTCGCGGTCAAGGCGCTGGCCCGCTACGACGACGAGCTGCTGCGCATCGTGCTGCCCTGGCTGCCGTTCGAGACCACCGACGGCAACGTCACGCTGGAGGAGTTCGCGCGGACGCATCCGACGCTGCTGGTCACGCGCAGCGTCGAGGAGTTCCGTCAGGTCGCCCCCATCGCCTCGGCCGCCGGACTCGGCGTGGTCAACGGCGGCTACACCTACGACCGCGATCTGGTGCACCGGCTCCCGGAGATCCGGCCCGGCACGGCCGTCACCGACCTCGATCCGGCCACCGTCACGGCCCACCTCGACGCCGTGGACCCGGGCGCCGAACTGCGGGCGGCGGCCTTCCTCGCGATCGCCAGGGAGACGATCGGCGTGCACGACTGCGACGTCGTCCTGCGCGACTTCCAGCCCGTCACCGCGCCCGCGCTGCTCCTGGACAACCGGGAGGCGCGCCACGAGCGGAGCAGGTCGAGTCTCGCCTCCGACAGCGACGGGCTGTGGGCGGACATCCTGGGCTCGCTGCGCCAGGACACGCCGCGCGCCCAGCTCGTCCTCAACCACCTCAACCCGTTGGTCCGCCAGGCCATCACGATCAACGAGCACGGCCTGGCGGTCACCACCGCCGAGGCCCTGTACGGCCAGGCCCTGCTGCTCAGCCGCCGCCCGCTGCGGGCGAGCGAGAGCGCCCTGCTCAACCGGGCCTTCATCGGCCTGCTCACCCACGCCATGCACCACCCCGGCACGGCGGCACCCGGCTCCGAGCCCCGGAAGGAACTGTAGATGCTGGACACCCCCGAGGCCGTGGTCGAGGCGCTGCGCGACAACCACGACCGGCCGCACGGCCTGCCACGCACCATCACCGCGGAGGAGCTCGTCGAGGCGGCGGAGCCCTTCGACAAGCCGGACGTCCTCGTCACGGCGCTGCTGGAGCTCATGTCGGCGTACGAGTTCACCGGCGAACACCGCAAGTCGCCCGTGGTCTTCGCCCGACTGCTCAAGCTGTGGGACACCGCCCCCGAGTGCTTCAGCGAGTGGGAGGCCCGCCAGGTCTTCTGGCGCTTCAAGTGGGTGACTACCTCCCTGCTCCAGGTCCCTGACGTGCCCCTGGAGACCATCCACGGCTGGATCGACCGGATGCGCGACCGCTACGAGGCGGCGGACCACGACATGCAGCCGGTGGCGGCGATGCGCTACCACGTCGCGGCCCACACCGGCGACGGCGTCAGCGACGCCTACGACCTGTGGGTCACCCGGCCGCGCACCGACCTCAGCGACTGCGAGGCCTGCGAGATCCGCCACCTCGCGGAACACGCGGTGCGGGCGGGCGACGACGCGGCCGCGCTCGAGACCTGGCGTCCCGTCCTCGCCGGCTCCGCGGGCTGCACCGAGGAGCCGCAGATGAGCCAGGCGCGGGCCCTGTTGCCGCTGCTGCGCGCCGGCCACGCGGACGAGGCCCGCTCCCACCACCTCACCGGCTACCGGCGGGTCCGCGGCAACACCGGCATGCAGTACGAGGTCGGTCTGCACGTGGAGTTCTGCGCGCTGTCGCGCAACGAGGGCCGCGGGCTGGAGATACTCGCCGAGAACCGCCCCCTGTTCGAGTCGACCGGCGCGCCGCTGGACCATCTGGGCTTCCTCACCGGTGTCGAGGTGCTGCTCGCCCGGCTCGTCGAGGACGGGCACACCGGTACGCCCGTCGCCGGACCGCCCGGACGGACCTGGACGGCTGGCGAACTCCTCACGCACGTCCGCTCGGAGGCCGACCGGCTCACCGCCGCCTTCGACGGGCGGGGCGGCACCACGGCCACCGCTGACCGCCGCGGGCTGCGCCTGGCCCGGCGTCCGCTGCTCGACGAGCCCCTGCCGCTGGGTCTGCGGACGTCCACCGCCCGCACGCTCGCGCCGTCCACGGCGTCACCGGCCGCCGTCCCGACCGCGACCACGACGGACGTTCCCGAGGACTTCGCCTCCCTGGTGCGCGAGGCACGGCGCAAGTCGAGTACGGGGCATCCCGGGGGCGTCCGGCTCTGGAGCCGCATCGCGGAACGCGTGGCCGACGGCACCGCCACGCACGAGGACGTACTCGGCCCGCGGGACCTGCTGCACGCGGAACTGGCGGAGCACCGGGCGCGCATCCTCTCGCACGAGGACCGCGACGCGGAGAGTGTCGCCGCGTTGGAGGAGGCCGCCGCGCTCTTCGAGCGGCTCGGGATGCCGTGGCAGGCCCTGTCCGCCCGCACCCACGCCCTCGCCAGGTCGACCCTCGCCGAGTCGGACGGTGACGAGGCGGCCCCCGGCACCGGCCGGCCGGACCCGGACGCCGTCCGGGCCGGTGTCGACAAGGCGCTGGGCGAGGCGGAGCGGCTGCGGACCGAGGCGCCGTTGACAGGCGAGCCACGGGGGGAAGGGGAGGCCGCGTACGGAGCCGACGCGGCGGCAGAGCGTGCGCAGGAGTACCTCGCCACGCTGCACTCCTGCACCTACGCCGCCTACGGGGAGGTGCTGCGCCGGCTGCCGCAGGTGCCCGACTCCACGCTGGAGTGGTTCGAGGAGTGCACGCGCAGACTGCACTCCGAGGCGGAGCGGCTGGCCCTGCCGCACCAGGTCGCCAACGCGCGGCAGTTCGTCGCGGACGTCGCCCTGCGGCAGGGCGACGTCGCACGCGCCGAGACGGAACTGCGGGCGGCTCTGGAGGACATCGCCGCTTCCGGGCGGCCCTGGCGCGCCATGCGCCCGCGCGCCCTGCTCGCCCAGCTGTTCCTCGGCAAGGACGAGCCGGAGGCGGCCGCGGAGCTGCTGCACCAGGTGATCGGGGACGCGGTCCGCCACGACGACGTCGAGTTCCCGCTGGCCGCGACGTACGCGCTGCTCGGCCACGCCGCCTCGCACACCGGGGACTTCGGCGCCGCCGTCCGCCATCTGTCCGAGGCGGCCACGCGCCACGACCACAAGGGCGATCACGACGAGGCCGCCGACATCCGGCTGCAGCTCGCCGACGTCCTGGCGCGCAGTGGACAGCAGGCCGACGCCGTCGCCGTGCTGGAGTCCGTGCTCGCCGACGAGGCGGCCGCTTCCCTGGACGAACGGCTGCACGCCCAGGCCCGGCTGACGCTGGCGCGCGGACTGCGGGAGCTGGCGGAGTACCTGGCCTCCGCCGAGGAGTTCCTGCGTCTGGCGGACACCGTCGCCACATGGGAGGAGGACCGCGCGACCCATACGCTGGTGGCGGCGGAGACGGCGGTGACGCTCGCGATGGCCGACCGCTGGGACGCGGCCGACACGGCGTACCGGCGCGCCCTCGCCGCGCACGCCGAGGCGCCGAATCCCTCCCTGATCCTGCACATGTTCTGCGAGTTCGCGCGTCTGGTCATGACGGCCCGCGGCGCCGACGGCCTGGACACGGCCCTGGACCACCTGACGCGGGCCGACGTAGTCCTGGACGCCCTCGACGACGACGACGAGAGCGTCGCCGTCTGGTACGAGAGCGGCTCGGTGCACTACCGGCGCGCCCGCGTGCTGGCGGAGGCCGAGCGCTTTTCGGAGGCCCTGGCCGCGGCGGAGGCGGCCGTCGCCGCGCACGAGAGGGGCGGGGAGCAGGGCGAGGTGCCGCGCGCCGAAGCGGTCCGTGTCGCGGCCCTGATCGAGGGGAACGGCCTGGGCCGGTTCAAGGACGCGACGGTCCGCCTGACGGCGGCGTCGCGCCGCTGCCGGCAGGCGGACCTGGGCGACGCCGCCGACATCCTCGACGCCCTGCGGGAGGACTACCTGACCCGTCTGGAGCGCTGAACGCTCCTGCTCGGTAAGGGCAGTTGAATGACGGGCGGAGGCGCCGTGAACCCGGTGCCTCCGCCCGTCGCGTCCGCCGGTGGCTGACGTACAGTGCCTGCGTGGAGATCAAGTGCAGCCAGTGCCAGGCCGGCGATCTGCAACCCGGGTTCATCGAGGACGGCGGTGACCACGCGAGCGGCTTCTCGCGGTGGATCCCGGGGCCGCTGGAGCGCGGGATCTTCGGTGGAGCCAAGCGCTAGGGACGTCCGCGCTTCCAGATCGACGCCTACCGCTGCGCCCGCTGCGGCCACCTCGAATTGTTCGCCCCGCACGAGGTCTGACGCCGACGCCATCACGGCACGGTCCCAGAGGTCCGACCGCACGCACGCGCCGTGCCAATTCCCCCGTAGCTCACGGCGATTTACGTCCGGGGGCTTGCCGACCCATTGCCTCACCACTTAAATCAAAGCCTGAACTAAGAGGCCCCGCAGCCGCGTTGCTTCTTCGGCATGCCCTCAGGCGAGTGATTCACCAGCATCTCGCCCGGGCACCGCCGCGCGCACCGCGCGCCGCGGGCACCTGATCGTCGGCACCCGCACCGCCCCGTATCGGCCACCCGTAGAAAGCTGACGCATGAGACACACGACTCGCACGAGACGCCTCAGACGCAGGTCACTCGGTGTCGCGCTGATGGCGACCGCGGCCCTCGTCACCCTCCCCGGCCACCTGCCCGCCGCGGCCGCCGAGACCCCGCTGTCCCAGGGCAGGACGGTCACGTCCTCGTCCGACGAGAACGCGGGAACGCCCGCGCGCAACGCCGTGGACGGCGACCGGGGCACCAGGTGGTCCTCCGCCCCGGGCGACGACCAGTGGCTGCAGGTGGACCTCGGCGTCACGGCCTCCGTCAGCCGTGTCGTGCTCGACTGGGAAGCCGCGTACGGCAAGGACTACAAGATCCAGCTGTCCCAGGACGGTGCCGCCTGGCGAGACGCCGGGACGGTGACCGGCGGCGACGGCGCCGTCGACACGGTGGACGTCTCGGGTCAGGCCCGCTACGTACGGATGCAGGGGCTCACGCGAGCCACCCCCTGGGGCTACTCCCTGTGGGAGTTCCAGGTGTTCGGTACGACGGACGGCACCCCGCCCGCGACCTGCGACAGCGCCGACGCCGCCCGTGGCAGGCCCGCCTCGGCCTCCTCCGTCGAGAACGCCGGTACGCCGGCCTCGGCCGCGTTCGACGGTGACGGCGGCACCCGCTGGTCGAGCCAGTCCTCCGACCCGCAGTGGGTCCAGGTGGACCTCGGCTCGGTGCGCGACCTGTGCAAGGTCGACCTGAACTGGGAGGCCGCGTACGCCAGGGACTTCCGGATCCAGACCTCCGCGAACGGGCAGGACTGGACGACGCTGAAGGAGGTCACCGGCGCGACCGGCGGGCAGACCTCGTACGAGGTGAACGGCTCCGGCCGCTACGTGCGCATCCTCGGCGCGGCCCGCGCGACCGGCTACGGCTACTCCCTGTGGGACGTGGGGGTGCACACCGCCTCCGGAGGCACCGGACCCATCCAGGGCGGCGGTGACCTCGGCCCCAACGTCATCGTGGTGGACCCCTCGACCCCCGGTCTGCAGCAGAAGTTCGACCAGGTCTTCGCGCAGCAGGAGGAGAGCCAGTTCGGCAGCGGCCGCTACCAGTTCCTGCTGAAGCCGGGCACCTACAACGGCATCAACGCCCAACTGGGCTTCTACACCTCGGTCTCCGGGCTCGGGCTCAACCCTGACGACGTCCAGATCAACGGCGACATCACCGTGGACGCGGGCTGGTTCAACGGCAACGCCACCCAGAACTTCTGGCGTTCGGCCGAGAACCTCGCCATCAACCCGGTCAGCGGCACCAACCGGTGGGCGGTCGCCCAGGCGGCCCCCTTCCGCCGGATCCACGTCAAGGGCGGCCTCAACCTCGCCCCGAACGGCTACGGCTGGGCCTCCGGCGGCTACATCGCCGATTCGAAGATCGACGGCACCGTCGGCCCCTACTCGCAGCAGCAGTGGTACACGCGCGACAGCTCCGTCGGCGGCTGGACCAACGGCGTGTGGAACATGACGTTCACCGGCGTCGAGGGCGCACCCGCGACCGACTTCGCCAGTGGGCCCTACACCACGTTCGACACCACCCCGATCTCGCGGGAGAAGCCGTTCCTGTACCTGGACGGCAGCACCTACAAGGTCTTCGTGCCCGCCAAGCGCACCAATTCGCGCGGTGTGTCCTGGCCGGCGAACGCCGGTGGCACCTCCCTGCCGCTGGACCAGTTCTACGTGGTCAAGCCCGGCGCCACGGCCGCGACCATCAACGCCGCGCTCGCCCAGGGGCTGCATCTGCTGTTCACGCCGGGCGTCTACCACATCGACCGGACCATCCAGATCGACCGCGCCGACACCGTGGTGCTGGGCCTCGGTCTGGCCACGATCATCCCGGACGGCGGCATCGACGCCATGCACGTCGCGGACGTCGACGGGGTCCGGCTGGCCGGCTTCCTGATCGACGCCGGCGCGCGGAACTCGGACACGCTGCTGCAGATCGGCCCCGCCGGTTCGTCGGCGGACCACTCCGCCGACCCCACCACGATGCAGGACGTGTTCGTCCGCATCGGCGGCGCGGGTCCGGGCCTCGCCACCAACTCCGTGGTGGTCAACAGCGACGACGTCCTGATCGACCACACCTGGATCTGGCGCGCCGACCACGGGGAGGGCGTCGGCTGGGAGACGAACCGCGCGGACTACGGCCTGCGCGTCAACGGCGACGACGTGCTGACCACCGGCCTGTTCGTCGAGCACTTCAACAAGTACGACGTGCTCTGGAACGGCGAGCGCGGCCGCACGATCTTCTTCCAGAACGAGAAGGCGTACGACGCCCCCGACGAGGCCGCCATCACCCACGACGGCATCGTCGGCTACGCGGCCTACAAGGTCGCCGACACGGTGAACGAGCACGAGGCCTGGGCTCTCGGCAGCTACTGCAACTACACGTCCGACGACACGATCGTGCAGCACCACGGTTTCCAGGTGCCGGTGAAGCCGGGCATCAGGATGCGCCACCTGATGGTGATCTCGCTCGGCGGCAAGGGCCAGTACCGTCACGTGATCAACGACACGGGAGCGGGGACCTCGGGGACGGACACCGTTCCGTCCAAGATCGTCCAGTTCCCCTGACCTCTCCCGGCCCGCTCAGTGCCTGAAGGCTCCCGAGGACGCGTCGCCGTCCTCGGGAGCCTTCGCGCACGCTAGGTCGCCGCAGGGCACCTCAGGGCCGCTTCGCCGTGAGGTCCTGGAACAGTTCCCAGCTCGCGCGTTCCACCCAGTTGTGCAGAAGCTTGCCGTCCTCGCGCACGGCCCACACGGCGGTGCCGGTGAAGGAGATCGGTCGCCCGTCCGGCTCGGAGCCCAGCACGCCGTTGTTCCGCCCGTGCAGCCGCCAGCGGGAGGCGACCCTGCTGCCGTCCTCGTTCTGGAAGGTCTCGGTCACCTCCAGCCGGAGGTCGTCGACCTGGCCGAGGAAGGCCCTGATCCACGCCTTGAAGTTCTCGCGCCCTCGGATGTCCACGCCGGCGTTGGTGATCACGAAGTCCTCGACGACGAAGTCGTCCACCTTGTCCGGATCGTGGGCGTTCCACACCTGCTCCCAGAACGCCTCCACGATCTCGACCGAATTCCCGCGCGCCATGTGTCCTCCCGGTGGTCCGGCGGGCCGAACAGCCTCGCCATCGCCCACCATACATACATGTATGTATGGTGGGCTCGTGGAGAAGACCCCGAACGCCAGGGACCGCCTCGTCGAAGGCACCCGTCAACTGCTCTGGGACCGCGGCTACCTGGGCACCAGCCCGACCGCGATCCTGCGGCGCTCCGGCGTCGGGCAGGGCAGCATGTACCACCACTTCAGCGGCAAACCCGACCTCGTGCTGGCCGCCGAACGCAGAAGCGCCGAGCTGATGCAGACCCAGATCCGCGCGGTCTTCACCGGGGAGGGCACCGGACTGGAGCGGATCGTCGCCTACCTGCTGCTGGAACGGGACGTGCTGCGGGGATGCAGTGTCGGGCGGCTGGCGGGAGATCCCGAGATCGTCGCGGACGAGACGCTGCGCGAACCCGTCCGGGAGACCTTCGGCGTCCTCGGCGACCACCTGACCCGGGCCATCACCGAGGCACAGGCCGCGGGCGAACTGGACGCGAGCCTGCGACCGGAGCGGACCGCCGCCGCGCTGGCGGCGGTCGTCCAGGGCGGTTACGCGCTGGCCCGCGCCGAGCAGTCCGTCGAGCCCTTCGAACGCGCCGTCCTCGGCGCCCTCGACCTGCTCGGCGTCTCACCCTGACACCCTCACACGCGGCAAGTTCCGGCAAAGCAGACTAAACGTGATGTGCGCGGCAAGGTATTGCCTTCGCCCGCACCCCCCGCCTACAGTCTCGCCCATCCTCGAATCGATTCGACGTACTCCGTGCGCTCCGCTGTCGAATCGATTCGACAATCCGAACCCGACAGAGCTGTACGGGTGGACAGGGGCGGGACATGGCCACGATCAAGGACGTCGCCGAACGGGCGGGTGTCGCACCGAGCACCGTCTCCTACGTGCTGAGCGGCTCACGCAAGATCTCCGAGGACACCCGGCGGGCGGTCCAGGCCGCCATCGACGAGCTCGGCTATCACCCGCGTGCCAGCGCCCGCACGCTGCGCAGTGCCCGTACCCGCGTGCTGGCGCTCGCCGTGCCCCGCGTCCCCGGTGAGTACCGGGCGATCGACGGCCGGTTCGCCGTCGACGTCACCGACGCCGCCCGGGGTCACGACCACGACGTGCTGCTCATCACCGACGAGGACGGCGTCGGCGGCCTGCGCCGGGTGGCCCGCAGCGGGCTGGCGGACGCCGCGGTGCTGATGGCGGTCGAGGAGCGCGACCCCCGCATGGAGGTCCTGCGCGAACTGGGCTTCCCCGCCGCGCTGCTCGGCCATGACGGCCACGCCGGACTGCCGTGGACGGATCTCGACTGGGAGGCCGCCGTCGCCCTCGCGTTGCGGGAGACGGCGGCGGCCGGCCACCGGCGGATCGTCTTCCTGTCGTCCGCCGAACACGAGATCGCCGCCCGGCGCGGCTACGCGCTGCACGGCCTCGACGGCGCCCGGCGCGCGGCCCGCGAGACGGGCGCCGAGGTGCGCGTGGTCTCCTCGCACCGCGATCCGGACGTCCTCGGGCGCCGACTGCGCGAGGCGCTCCTCGCCACTCCCGCGCCGACCGCGCTCGTCGTCCAGCACCTGATCCTCCTCCCCCACCTGCTGGACGCGGTGGCCTCGGCCGGGCGGCACATCCCCGACGACCTGTCCGTCGTCCTCGTCGGCAGCCTCCCCGACGAGCTGGGCCTACGGCATCTGCCCCGGATCGACCTCCCTGTCGCCGAGATGTCCGCGGCCGTGGCCCGACTCGCCGTCGAAGCGGTCGAGCTCCGCTCCGCCACCACGACGCCGCCCCCGGACCCGCTCCCCACGACGACACGTGACAGGGACGAGGCAGCCGCCCCGAACCCGTCGCGCGAAGCGCCGTACCACCGGATCCAGCCGCGTATGGCCGGACCCGCCATCGCCCCGCCGGCCACCGGCTGAGGGGGCGGGCCGTCCCGCACCGACGGGGCGGCCTACCCGACCGGCCCACGCCGGAGCACTGCATGTCCAGAGCCGCACATGTAAGGGAGACACGACCATGCCGTCCCCAGCAGGACGCATCGGAGCACGAGCCGTGAGAGCCGGAGGCGCGCGCGTCCCCGCGCTCGCCGCGACGCTCGCGTGCGCCACCGCCGCGCTCGGCCTGACCGGCTGCGCCGCGGAGCCCGACCCGGGCACCGTCACCGTGCTCAACTCGGCGACCGACACCGCCGAGCACACCGCCAACCAGCAGTTCTTCGACCGCTGCGCCAAGCCCCTGGGCGTGAAGGTGGAGCAGGTCAGTGTGCCCGCCGACCAGATCGCCTCGAAGGCGCTGCGCATGGCGTCCTCCGACTCCCTGACCGACATCCTGGAGCTCGACGGCTCGGAGCTGCCGCAGTTCGCGCAGACCGAGGGGCTGCGCCCGCTGAAGGAGGCCGGCGTCGACACGTCGGGATTCTCCGCGAGCGCGACCTCCCTCGGCTCGTACGACGGAGTGCAGTACGGCGTCGCCCGATCGGTCAACTCGCTCGCCCTGATCTACAACACCGAGCTCCTGAAGGACGCGGGGCTGAAGCCGCCCCGTACGTGGGCCGAGCTGCGGGAGACCGCGAAGAAGCTGACCGCCGGCGACACGTACGGCATGGCCTTCAGCGCGAGCCCCAACGCGGACGGCGTGTACCAGTTCCTGCCCTTCTTCTGGTCCGCCGGCGGCGACGAGGCGAAGCTCGACAACGGCAGGGGCGAGGCCGCGCTCCAGCTCTGGAAGGACCTCGTGACGGACGGCTCCGCCTCGCGGTCGGTGGTCAACTGGAACCAGCAGGACGTCAACGACCAGTTCGTGGCGGGCCGCGCCGCCATGATGATCAACGGCCCCTGGCAGGTGCCGGTCCTCAGCGCCCAGAAGAACGTGGACTGGGCGGTCGCGAGCATCCCCGTGCCCGAGGCGGGCAAGGCCGCCGTCCCGCCCATCGGCGGAACCGTCATGGCCGTGCCGAAGAACGAGGACGACCCGGACCGCGAGAACAGGGCGGGCGCGCTGCTGAACTGCCTCAACTCCGAGCAGAACCAGCTCCAGTGGGGCGAGTCCGTGAACAACGTGCCCACCCGCGCGGCGGCCGCCCGGGCGTACGCGGCGCAGAACCCGAAGCTCGCCGCCTTCGCCGATCTGGTGACCACGGCCCGGTCCCGCACCGCGCAGGTGGGGACCGGATGGCCCGTCGTCGGTGACGCGCTGGCCGGCGCCTTCCAGTCCGTGCTGACCGGGCGCACCAGTCCGGAGCAGGCCCTGCACCGGGCGCAGCAGCAGGCCTCGGCGGGGAAGTGAGGAGCAGGCCATGACCACCATCACCTCGATCGCGCCCGCCGAGGCCACCGGCAGGACACGCACGCGTCCGCGCCGGGCTCCCCGGCACCGGTCGCTGCTGCGCTGGCTGTTCGTCGCGCCGGCCCTCGCCTACATGGCGCTGTTCTTCGGCTATCCGCTCGTCAACAACATCGTGATGAGCTTCCAGCACTACACACCCAAGACGTACTTCACCGGCGAGGCCCCCTTCAACGGCCTCGACAACTGGCGGGCCGTCTTCGCCAACGAGCTGTTCGGCGACGCCCTGTGGCACACCTTGCTCTTCACCGTCGGCTCGCTGCTCGGCCAGTTCACCATCGGCCTGGCCCTCGCCGTCTTCTTCTCCCGGCGCTTCAGGCTCTCGGGGCTCGTCCGTGCCGTGCTGCTGCTGCCGTGGCTCGTGCCCATGGTGGTCTCGGCCGTGGTGTGGCGCCGCATCCTCGACCAGGAGCACGGCATGCTCAACACCGTGCTGCACGCCGTCGGTCTGGTGCCCGCGGAGGGTGTCCCGTGGCTCAGCAGTCCGAGTGTGGCGCTGCTGTCGGCCGTCCTGGTCAACATCTGGATCGGCATCCCGTTCAACATGGTGATCCTCTACGGCGGACTCCAGGAGATACCGCGCGACCTGTACGAGGCCGCGTCGCTGGACGGCTCCGGCCCCTGGCGGACGTTCCGCAGCATCACCCTGCCGATGCTGCGGCCGGTGATCACCGTGGTGCTGGTGCTGGGCTTCATGTCGACGGTCAAGATCCTCGACCTGATCCTGGCACTCACCTCGGGCGGTCCCGCCGACTCCACGCAGACCCTGGGCACGGTCACCTACCAGCTGTCCTTCCTTCAGCTCGACTTCGGCCAGGGCGCCGTCGTCGGCAATGTCCTGATCCTCATCAGCGCGGTCTTCGCCGTGCTGTACCTGCGGGCCAACCGCGCCGACTTCGGCAAGGGGAAGTGACCGACATGAAGCGATCCACGACCGCGCCGGAGAACCGGCCCACCCGCTCCGTCCGGCTGCGCTCCGCCTGGAACACCACCGCGGCGCTGCTGATCCTCGCCGTGCTGCTCTTCCCGGTGTACTGGATGCTGAACACCGCGCTCCAGCCGGAGTCGAGCATCGCCGCCACGCGGTGGTTCCCCACGTCGCCGAGCTTCGGCAACTTCGACACCGCCCTCAGCACCCAGGGCGGATCGCTGCTCACCAGCCTCGGGGTGGCGCTGGGCGCCGTCGTCGTGTGCCTGGCGCTGGCCGCGCCCGCCGCGTACGGCCTCGCCCAGTTCGGTCTGCGGGGCGGCCAGGGCATCGTCTTCACCACGCTCATCACCCAGATGGTGCCGGGCATCGTCATCGCCAACGCCATGTACAGCGCGTACGCGGAGCTGGGGCTGGTCAACTCGTACCTCGGGCTGATCCTCGCGGACGCCTCGCTGGGGCTGCCGTTCGCGATCGTGCTGCTGCGGGCGTTCATGGTCTCGATCCCCACCGAGGTGGTGGAGGCCGCGATGGTGGACGGGGCGAACCGCTTCACCGCGTTCGTCCGCGTCGTGCTGCCGATGAGCCGCAACTCCCTGATCACGGCGGGCCTGTTCACCTTCCTGTTCGCCTGGTCGGACTTCATCTTCGCGCTGACGCTCAACACCACGGACGACGTGAAGCCGATCACGCTCGGCATCTACCAGTTCGTCGGCGCGCACGTCAGCGACTGGGGCGCGGTGATGGCGACCGCCGTGCTCTCGGCCGTACCGGCCGCGGTACTGCTCGTCGTCGCCCAGAAGTACATCGCCGCCGGCATCACCGGCGGGTCGGTCAAGTAGGACGGTTCCTCCCTTGAGTATTTCCGAGTCGCCCGAGTCGCCCGAGTTCTCGGGCTTCCCCGGCTTCCCCGACGGCTTCCTCTTCGGCGCGGCCACGGCCAGCTACCAGATCGAGGGCGCGTACGACGAGGACGGCAGGGGCCCGTCCATCTGGGACACCTTCAGCCGCGAACCCGGCCGTGTCGCCGGGGGCGCCACCGGCGACGTCGCCTGCGACCACTACCACCGCTACCGCGAGGACGTCGCCCTGCTGCGCGAGCTGGGCGTGGACAGCTACCGCTTCTCCCTCGCCTGGCCGCGCGTCCAGCCCACCGGCTCGGGCCCGGTGAACGCGGCGGGACTGGACTTCTACGACCGGCTCGTCGACGAACTGCTCGCCGCCGGGATCTCCCCGGCCGCCACGCTCTACCACTGGGACCTGCCGCAGGCCCTGGAGGACCGGGGCGGCTGGCGGGTGCGCGAGACCGCGGAGCGCTTCGCCGCGTACACGGCCGTCGTGGCGGACCGGCTCGGCGACCGGGTGGACCGCTGGATCACCCTCAACGAGCCGTTCTGCAGCGCCTTCGTCGGCTACGCGGCGGGCGGCCACGCGCCGGGTGCCCGCGAGGGCCGTGGCGCGCTCGCCGCGGCCCACCATCTCCTCGTCGGCCATGGGCTCGCGGTGCGCGCGCTGCGTGCGGCGGGCGTCAAGGAGGTCGGGATCACGCTCAACCCCGACCGGCTGCTGCCCGCCACCGATACGCCGGCCGACCTGGCCGCCGTACGCCGTGTCGGGACGCTGCACAACGACGTGTGGTTCGAGCCGCTGTTCGCCGGGCGCTATCCGGCGCACGAGGCCGAGACCTGGGGGGAGCTCCTGGAGTCGGGCGAATCGTTTCGGCAGGAGGGCGACCTCGACCTCGTCGGCGCACCGCTCGACTTCGTCGGCATCAACTACTACCGGCCCATCACCGTCGCCGACGCCCCCTACAAGGACCCGGACCCGGCCACGCGGACGGCCGTCGACGTCCGGGCGAGGGAGACGTGGCGCGAGGACGTGCGGCACACCACGATGGGCTGGCCCGTCGTCCCGCACACCTTCACGGACCTGCTGGTCGACCTGGCGGAGCGCTATCCGGCGCTGCCGCCCCTGCTGATCACGGAGAACGGGTCCGCGGAGGCCGACACCGTCGACGCCGAGGGCCGTGTCCGCGACCACGACCGGGTCGCGTACCTGCGCAGCCACCTGGAGGCTCTCGCGGCCGCCCTGCGCGCCGGCGTGGACGTCCGCGGCTACTACGTGTGGTCGCTGCTCGACAACTTCGAGTGGGCCCGCGGCTACGACCAGCGCTTCGGCATCGTCCGTGTCGACTACGACACGCTGCGGCGCATCCCCAAGGACAGCTACCACTGGTACCGGCAGCTGATCGCCGCGCACCGCGCCCGCACCGGCGCCCCTGACACCGCCACCACGAGGAACACCTGATGAAGTTCACCGACGGCTACTGGCTGATGCGTGACGGCGTGCGCGCGTCGTACGCGGCGGAGGTCGCCGACGTCCACGCCACCGACGACCGGTTCACCCTCTACGCACCCGTACGCCATGTGACCGATCGCGGCCACACCCTCAACAGCCCCCTGCTGACCGTCGAGTGCTGGTCGCCGACCGAGGGCGTCATCGGCGTCCGCGCCACCCATCACGCGGGCGCCGCCGAGCGCGGCCCCGACTTCGCGCTGCACGCCGAACCCGGTCACGCGGCCAAGGTCACGCGGGACGGCGCGCTGCTGGAACTGAGCGCCGGCGAGCTGTCCCTGCGCGTGGACACCTCCGCCCCCTGGCGGCTCGACTTCGTCGCGGACGGGCGGGTCCTCACCTCCGCCGAGGCCCGTGGCACCGGTTTCGCCGTCACCGGTGACGGCGCGCACCACTCGCTGGCCCAGCTCTCGCTCGGCGTCGGCGAGCTGGTCTACGGGCTCGGCGAGCGCTTCACACCGTTCGTCAGGAACGGCCAGACCGTGGACGTCTGGCAGGCGGACGGCGGCACCGCCAGCGAGCAGGCCTACAAGAACGTCCCCTTCCACCTCACCAACCGGGGCTACGGCGTCTTCGTCAACCACCCGGGCAAGGTCAGCTACGAGATCGGCTCCGAGGCCGTCGGGCGGGTGCAGTTCAGCGTCGAGGACCAGTCGCTGGAGTACTTCGTCGTGCACGGCCCGACGCCGAAGGAGATCCTCGACCGCTACACGGCGCTGACCGGCCGCCCTGCCCTGCCGCCCGCCTGGTCGTTCGGCCTGTGGCTGTCGACGTCGTTCACGACCTCGTACGACGAGGAGACGGTGAACCGCTTCGTGCGCGGCATGGCCGAACGCGACATCCCGCTCGGCGTCTTCCACTTCGACTGCTTCTGGATGCGCGAGTACCAGTGGTGCGACTTCGTCTGGGACCCGGACGTCTTCCCGGACCCGGAGGGCATGCTGCGGCGTCTGAAGGAGGAGCACGATCTGCGCGTCTCCGTGTGGATCAACCCCTACATCGCCCAGAAGTCCCCGCTCTTCGCGGAGGCCAAGCGCCTCGGCCACCTGGTGCGCAGGCCGGGCGGCGACGTGTGGCAGTGGGACCTGTGGCAGGCGGGCATGGCCCTGGTCGACTTCACCAGTCCCGACGCGCGCGAGTGGTACGCCGACAAGCTGCGGGTGCTTCTCGCACAGGGCGTCGACTGCTTCAAGACCGACTTCGGCGAGCGCATCCCGACCGACGTGGTCTGGCACGACGGCTCCGACCCGGAGCGGATGCACAACTACTACACGCAGCTCTACAACCAGACCGTCTTCGACGTGCTCACCGAGGCCCGGGGCGCGGGCGAGGCCGTGCTGTTCGCCCGCTCCGCCACGGCCGGGGGCCAGCAGTTCCCCGTGCACTGGGGCGGCGACTGCGAGTCCCACTTCGGCGCGATGGCCGAGTCGCTGCGCGGCGGACTCTCGCTGGGACTGTCCGGTTTCGGCTTCTGGAGCCATGACATCGGCGGCTTCGAGGGCACGCCGACACCCGAGGTGTTCAAGCGGTGGGTGCAGTTCGGGCTGCTGTCGTCGCACAGCCGGCTGCACGGCAGCAAGTCGTACCGGGTGCCGTGGGACTACGACGACGAGGCGGTCGCGGTCACGCGCGACTTCACGCGTCTGAAGCACCGGTTGATGCCGTACCTGTTCGGCACGGCACGGCAGGCCGCCGAACACGGCACCCCGATGATGCGCGCCATGGTGCTGGAGTTCCCCGACGACCCCGCCTGCCACACCCTGGACCGGCAGTACATGCTGGGCGGCGACCTGCTCGTCGCGCCCGTCTTCTCGCCCGACGGCGAGGTCGAGTACTACGTGCCGGCCGGCACCTGGACCCATGTGCTGTCGGGTGAGCGGATCGAGGGCCCCGGGTGGCGACGCGAGCGGTACGGCTTCGACAGCCTGCCCCTCCTCGCCCGCCCCGGCTCGGTGATCCCCTTCGGCGCGAGCGACGACTCGGCGGTCTACGACTGGGCGGACGGTGTGACCCTGCGCGTCCACGTGCCGGCCGACGGCGTCACGACCGTCACCACCGTCCCGGCCTCCGACGGCAGGGCGGACGCAGTGTTCCGTGTCCGCCGCGACGGTGACGTGGTCCACGTCGCGGCCGAGGGCGCCCCGGGGTCCTGGCGGGTCCTGCTGGTCGGCGCGCAGGCACGGCTCGACGCCGGGTCGACGGCGTCCGCCGAGCCGACGGAACTCGGCACGCTCCTTCAAGTCCCGTCGGGCACGACGGAGGTCATGGCGCGCGTGACGGGGACCCCCTCCGTCTGACGGCGGCGAGACGCCCGCCCGGTCGCGGCCGGGCGGGCGTCTCGTCGCACTCCTCGCGGGGCGCGCGTTCCGGAACGCGCGCGGGCCGCCCAGCGGTACGTACAGGAAGTCACCCCGCGCGCCCGGTGAGCCACCGCTCCCCCGTGTTCGGTCCGGGCGGACGCGCGGCCACCGGATGCCCGGGAAACGACATCGCCGCCCCCTTCGTGCAACGCCGCGGCGTGACGTCTCAGGGCTCCTTCCGCCGCCGCGCGGCACCCGGCGCTGTCACACGGGCGGCGTCTGAGCTGTCCTACTGGTGGCGAGCCGGCCGCCTCCCCGCGCCCTCGCCGTCCTCCGCGGTGCTCACCGACCCGAGCGGTGCACCCCCACCCCGAGAGGCGGACTGATGTCCGGACGCCCCGTGTCGGTCCGTGAGGGCCGGCGTCTCGCCCGTTCCCTCGCGATCGGGCCCCACAGCCTGACGGCCGACGAGCCCGAGCCCTTGAGCGCGGACACGGGGCCCACTCCGATGGAGGTCCTCCTCGGCGCGCTCGGGTCGTGCACCTCCATGGCGGTGCGCGCCTTCGCGGACCGCCAGGGGTGGCCTCTCGACCGGGTCGACCTCGACGTGCGGTTCGACGCGGCCGGGCAGATCGTCAAGAGCGTCACGCTCACCGGCGACCTGGATCCCCGGCAGACGGAACGGCTGCTCGCGGTGGCCGGCCGGTGCCCGGTGCACCGGCTGCTGACCGGGGACGTCTCGGTGGTCACCGTGCCGACGGTCCGCGCACCGCAGACCGCCACCGAGGACCGGACGCCATGACGGACGACCGGTCACAGGGGGCGCGCCGAGGCTGTCTCACGGATGATTCTCACAGCTACGGCTCGCAGCGACACGCATCAACCACGCGGAACTGAGACGAAGGAACATCATGTCCCCTGCGCACACTTTCGTGATCGTCGGCGGTGGCCTCGCCGCGGGCAAGGCGGCGGAGGCGCTGCGGAAGGAGGGCCACGACGGCCCGCTCCTCGTCGTCGCCGACGAGCGGGAGCGGCCGTACGTCCGGCCCCCGCTGTCCAAGGGCTATCTGCTGGGCAAGGAGGAACGGGACTCGATCTTCGTGCACTCCGAGGACTGGTACACGGAGCACGACGTCGAGCTGCTGCTGGGCACGCACGCGCGAGCGGTGGATCCGCGCGCCAAGGAGGTGGAGCTGGACGGCGGGCGCCGGCTGGGATACGACGGGCTGCTCCTGGCGACCGGCTCGTCCCCGCGCCGGCTGTCCGTGCCCGGTGCCGACCTCGACAACGTGCTGTACCTGCGGCGCGTCGGGGACAGCGAGCGCCTCAAGGCCGCCTTCACCAAGGGGGCGAGGATCGTCGTGATCGGCGGCGGATGGATCGGGCTGGAGACCGCCGCGGCCGCCCGGACCGCCGGGGCGGAGGTGACGGTGCTCGAACACTCGGAGCTGCCGCTGCTGAAGGTGCTCGGGCGGGAGGCCGCCGAGGTGTTCGCCGCGCTGCACCGGGACCACGGCGTACGCCTGCTCCCGCACGCGGAGGTCGAGCGGCTCACCGGGTCCGACGGCCGGGTGGACGGCGTCCGGCTCGCCGACGGCACCCACCTCGCCGCCGACGCGGTGGTCGTGGGCATCGGCATCACCCCCAACGTGCGCCTCGCGCAGGAAGCGGGCCTGGAGGTGCGCGACGGCATCGTCACCGACGCCCACCTGCGGACCTCGGAGGCCGGCATCTACGCCGCCGGCGACGTCGCCAACGCCTACCACCCCGTGCTGGACCGCCACCTGCGCGTGGAGCACTGGGCCAACGCCCTGAACCAGCCGGCGACGGCCGCGCAGAGCATGCTCGGCAAGGACGCCGTGTACGACAGGCTGCCGTACTTCTACACCGACCAGTACGACCTCGGCATGGAGTACACGGGCTACGTCGCACCCGGTGGCTACGACCGCGTCGTCTTCCGGGGCGACACCGCGGCACGGGAATTCGTCGCCTTCTGGATGTCGGGGAACCGGGTGCTGGCGGGTATGAACGTCAATGTGTGGGACGTCATCGACGACATCCGCGACCTGGTGCTCTCCCGGGCCGATGTCGACGACGCCCGCCTCCGCGACCCCGGTGTCCCGCTGGACGCTCTCGTCGGCTGACGGCCGTTGGCCCTCCGGCCCGCGCGCCGGACGTCCGCTCGACTGTCACAGATTCGCCGATCGTCCGGTCGTACAGGGTGACCAACAAGCCGATCGGAGCAATCGTGTCTCTCACCGAACAACGTCTCTCCACCATGGTGCTGGTGATCGGCACCGGCGGAGCCGGCCTGCGGGCGGCCATCGAGCTGGCCGAGGCCGGTGTCGACGTCCTCGCCGTCGGCAAGCGCCCCAAGGAGGACGCGCACACGGCCCTCGCGGCCGGTGGCATCAACGCGGCCCTTGCCACCATGGACCCCGGGGACACGTGGCAGCAGCACGCCGCCGACACCCTCAAGGAGAGCTACCTCCTCGCCGACCCCCGCACGGTCGAGATCGTGACCCAGGGTGCCGCCCGCGGCATCGACGACCTGGAGCGCTACGGCATGGCCTTCGCCCGGGAGGAGGACGGCCGCATCTCGCAGCGCTTCTTCGGCGCGCACAAGTTCCGCCGCACCGCGTTCGCCGGCGACTACACCGGCCTGGAGATCCAGCGCACGCTCGTCGCGCGGGCCGCCCAGCTCAAGGTGCCCATGCTGGACAGCGTGTACATCACCCGGCTGCTGGTCCACGACGGGGCCGTCTTCGGGGCGTACGGGTTCGACCTGACGAACGGGAAGCGCTACCTGATCCACGCCGACGCGGTGATCCTCGCGGCCGGCGGCCACACCCGCATCTGGCGGCGCACCTCCTCGCGGCGCGACGAGAACACCGGTGACTCCTTCCGGCTCGCGGTCGAGGCCGGGGCGCGGCTGCGCGACCCGGAGCTGGTGCAGTTCCACCCCTCCGGGATCATCGAGCCGGAGAACGCGGCCGGCACGCTGGTCAGCGAGGCGGCGCGCGGCGAGGGCGGCATCCTGCGCAACGCGCTCGGCGAGCGGTACATGGACCGCTACGACCCCGAGCGCATGGAACTCTCCACCCGCGACCGCGTGGCCCTCGCGTCCTACACGGAGATCAAGGAGGGTCGCGGCACGGAGAAGGGCGGAGTGTGGCTCGACGTCTCCCACCTCCCCCGGCAGACCATCATGAACCGGCTCCCGCGGGTCTATCAGACGCTCCTGGACCTGCAGATGCTGGACATCACCCGCGAGCCGATCGAGGTCGCGCCCACGGCGCACTACTCGATGGGCGGGGTCTGGGTCCGGCCCGAGGACCACAGCACCGACGTCCGTGGTCTGTACGCCATCGGCGAGGCCTCCAGCGGACTGCACGGCGCCAACCGCCTCGGCGGCAACAGCCTGATCGAACTGCTGGTCTTCGGCCGGATCACCGGTCAGGCGGCCGCCGCGTACTCGGATTCCCTGACGGCGCAGCCCCGGTCGGCGGCCGCGGTGGCCGAGGCCCGTGCCGAGGTCGACGGCCTCCTCGCGGCGGACGGGCACGAGAACGTCCGCGCGCTCCAGCGCGCCCTGCGCAACACGATGACCGAGCACGCCGGCGTCGTGCGCGACGAGCAGGGGCTGCGGACCGGGCTGGCCGAGCTGAGCGCGATCGAGAAGCGGATGGACGACATCGGTGTCCATCCCGACATCGCCGGCTTCCAGGACCTCGCGCACGCCTTCGACCTCAAGGCCGCGGCGCTGGCCGCGCGGGCCACCCTGGAGGCGGCGCTGGAGCGCCGCGAGACCCGCGGCTGCCACAACCGCAGCGACTACCCGGACATGGACCCCGAGATGCGGGTCAACCTGGTGTGGTCGCCGAGCACGGGCGTCACCCGCGAGGCCATCCCCGCCGTCCCGGACGAGATCTCCGCCCTGATGCACGAGGTCTCGACCCACGGCAAGCTCGTCGAGTAGACGGCCGGTTCGGCCGACCTGTCACAAACACGGTCGGTGCGCTGTCCTTCCCCTGTACGGAGCGCGTGGGCGTGCCGCACGCGCAGTCCATGTGCACACACCATCAAGCATTTTCGAGGTAATTACATGAAGGTTGTAGTGATTGGCGGGACCGGCCTCATCGGCTCCAAGGTCGTCGGCAAGCTCAACGACCACGGTCACGAGGCAGTGGCCGCCTCCCCCAACACCGGCGTCAACACGCTGACGGGCGAGGGTCTGGCGGACGTCCTGAAGGGCGCCTCGGTCGTCGTCGACGTGTCGAACTCCCCCTCGTTCGAGCCCGACGCCGTCATGGAGTTCTTCCGCACGTCCACCGCGAACCTCCTGGTGGCGGAGGCGGAGGCCGGAGTGACCCACCACGTCGCGCTCTCCATCGTGGGCACCGAACGGCTGGAGGAGAACGGCTACTTCCGCGCCAAGCTGGCGCAGGAGGGGCTCATCAAGGCGTCGGGGATCGCGTACTCCATCGTCCACGCCACGCAGTTCTTCGAGTTCGTGACGGCCATCGCGGACTCGATGACGGAGGGCGACACGGTGCGCTGCCCGGCCGCCAAGATCCAGCCGATGTACTCCGACGACGTCGCCACCGCCGTGGCCCGCACGGCCGCCGGGGCGCCGCTGAACGGCACGGTGGAGATCGCCGGCCCCGAGGCCTTCGGCTTCAAGGAGTTCCTCGAGCAGGGACTCGCTCCCCACAGCGACCCCCGCAAGGTCGAGGCGGACGTACACGCCCCGTACTTCGGTTCCGAGCTGGAGGAGACGAGCCTGCTTCCCGGCCCGGACGCGCAGATCGCCGAGACCCGGTTCGCCGACTGGCTGGCGCAGCAGCGGTAGAGGCGTCCTCAGCGGTGGCCCCCGCCCGGCGGCGGGGGCCACCCCCGGCCCGCGGCGTCCAGGAGGCCACGGAGTGATACCCACGTCCCGCGAGAACCGCATCGCGCTCACGGCCACGATCGAGGCGCTGACCGCCAAGGCCGCCGAACTCGAGACCCGGGTCAACGAGCTGCACCGAGCGATCGCGGAGATCAACGACCAGATGCTGTCCGTGTCCGACGCACTGCACCGACTGGCCCGCTCCGGGGCCGAACCGCCCGCCGTCGAGGAATGAGACGCGCGGGCGGCGGGGGTGCGTGACACCGTGTCACTCCTTCCCCGCCGCCCCGGCGTCAGCGCACCGAGCGCGCCGCGTCCCGGATGACGCGGACGACGTCGTCCGGGCGGGAGACGTTCACCGCGTGCGACGCGCGCACTTCCAGGGTGCGCGCCTTGGCACGCTTCGCCATGAAGGTCTGGGCGGCGTGCGGCATGCTGCGGTCCTCGGTGGCCACCAGGTACCAGGAGGGGATGGTCCTCCAAGCGGGCCGGTCCGCCCGCTCCTGAAGGGCGACGTCGGTCGCGGGCCGCTGGGTGAGCGCCATCAGCGTGGCGGTGCGCTCCGGAACGTCCGCGGCGAACCGCTCGGGGAACTTGTCCTGGTCGATGTACAGGTCGACGCCCTGGGACCCGTCGGGCAGGGTGACCGGCACGGGCGGGCGCAGCGCGTCGGTGAACGTGCTGTGGAACTCGGTGCCCAGGCCGAACGCGCTCTCCCCCTCGTCCGGGGCGAAGGCCGCGATGTACACCAGTGCCTTGACGTTGTCGGCACCCACGGCGGCATTGCTGATGACCGCCCCACCGTAGGAGTGCCCGGCGAGCACGACCGGTCCCTCGATGCCGGCGAGCAGCTCCCGCACATATCTGGCGTCGCCGCTCAGGCTGCGCAGCGGGTTCGACGCCGCCACCACCGGATACCCCTCGCGCCGCAGCCTCTCCACGACGCCGTTCCAGCTGCTGGAGTCGGCGAACGCTCCGTGGACCAGCACCACGGTCGGCTTGCCGCTGCCCGGCAAGGGCCTCGGGGGTGCGTCGTCGGCCGTGGTGACCAGCGCGGCGGCGACGGTCGCCGTGGTCACCAGGGCGAGCGGAACACGGACGTGTCGATAGCGGGACTGCTTGCTCATGACGGGCCTTTCGGGGCGTGTGCCGCAGCGTGCCGTGCGGGCCTTGGGGGTCCGCACCCGCGCGTTGCTTCCGTGCAAGGGGACAGATCATCCCCAGAAGGTGTGACACCTGATTCTCCTGGCATCTTCCACCGTGTGACTCGCGCGGATGTCACAAGGGTCGCGGGCGTCCGGTCTCCCCTGTGGGACGAGCATGTTGCCGACCGAGTCTCCATGGACTCCCGGCTGCGGCGTAGCGCCGTACGAGAGAGGGAGGATGCCGAATGGACCGCATCAACGAGGCGATGACGATCGTGGAGCTGCTCGACGAGCGACGGCGGCTGCTGGAGCTCGCCTACCGCGTGCTGGGGAGCACCGGTGCTGCCGAGAGCGTCATCGACGAGACCTATCGGCGGTGGTACGAGCTGCCCGGTCCGGCGCGTGCGCGGATCGAGGCGCCCGGTTCGTGGCTCGCCGACGTCGCGGAAGGCATCTGCCGCGCGCGGCTGACCGGGACCGGGACCGGGCCCGGGCCCGGGGAGGGGCCGGCGGCACCGTCGGAGAAGACGTCCGGGCAGGAGGTGGGTGCCGTGATGCGCCGTGCGCTCGGGTCCTTCGCCCCGGCCGAGCGGGCGGCGCTCCTGCTCGACGAGGTCTTCGGAGTGGCGCCGGACGCGCCGACCGGCACCGCCGCGCAGCCGCGGCGCACCGTCCCGGCCGGCCTGGCGTCCGGGGGCCCCAGCGGCCGACGCTCCCCGCCCTCGTCCGCGGACCGGCACGACGAGGTGGCCCGCACGCTCCTGCGGGCCTGTCTCAGGGGGGACGAGGTGCTCCTCGTGGCCGTGCTGACGCCGGACTGCACGGCCGTCTTCGACGGGGGCGGCAAGGTCAGGGCCCTGGTCACACCGGTGCACGGCGCTCGGCAGGTGGCACGCACCCTGATGACGCTGCTGCCCCGCTGCCCGCGCACCGGTCTGCAGACCCGGGCGATCAACGGACGGACCGGGCTCGTGGTCCTTTCCGACCGGCAGGTCGCCGCCGTCATCAGCCTCGACGTCGCGGGACGCCGGATCCAGCAGCTCTACGTCATCCTCAATCCGGACAAGCTACGGACCTGGCGTGATCCCGACGGCGAGGCGACGCGCTGAGCCGCCGCGCGGACGTCATGTGCGCAAGCCGCGACGGGAGCGCCGAGGGGGCGGCGTCGGGGTGTCGAGGTCGGGGCGGGCGGCATCCGGCACCAGGAACGCCTCCAGCCCGGCGACGTCCCCGGATTCCGACGCGGAGACGAAGGCCTCGAGGAACCGTCGGTGTTCCTCTCTGCCGACGGTCCTGCGCCCCTCGGCCGCGAGATGCCTGCGCGCCCTGCTCACGATCTTGCGTACGTTGACACGTGTGAGCTGAAGGACCTCGGCGATCTCCTCGTAGGAGTAGTCGAACGCCTCACGCAGCACATACGCGGCGCGCTCGGTGGGATTCAGTTTCTCCAGGACCAGAAGCAGCGCGAGTTCGAGAGCCTCGGCCCGCTCGGCGCCCAGCAGCGGATCGCCACTCGTGTCGATGGGCTCGGGCAGCCACGGTCCGATGTAGGTCTCGCGGCGCACGCGCGCGGACTGGGCCACGTTGATGGCCAGCCGCGTGGTCGTGGTCGACAGGAACGCCACGGGGCTGACCACCGCCGCCCGGTCGGTCCGCTGCCACCGCAGCCATACCTCCTGTACGACGTCCTCCGCCTCGACCGCGCTTCCCAGCAGCCGATAGGCGATGCCGAACAGGCGGGGACGGCAGTGCACGAAGACGGAAACGGCCTCCTCCAGGGAACCTTCCTCGGGGGACGTCTCGAGGTGCATCGTCCTGCTGTCTCCGTTCCTGGCCTGGATCGGCCCCAGCCATGGCCGATCCGTCACGTCTGCATCTTTGACCAGGCACATGCACTTTTTGTGACAACGTTTTCCCACCAAGTGGGCGTCAGCGGGGTGAGGCCCCCGTGGGCGCGGCACCGTGTCGTGCGTGCGCGCGCATCGTCTGTCTTCCGAGGTGCCGTATTGCCTATGATGAAGAAGCCCATTGCGGTGCACGGCCGAGCAGCACCGCAGGACGAGTCATCAGGGACGCGACACAATGGGTCGGGAATGAGAGGAACACATGGTCTCCGGCACCCGCGCGCCGCACCCCATCGCGGTCACCGCTGAAAGCCTCACCAAGGACCTGGCCCGCCTGGAGTTGCAGAAGCAGGCCCTGGAGCGGGAGTTGGCCGCGGTCGTGGCGCACCTCGGCTCCGTCCAGCGCGCGCTCAGCGCGATCGAGGCCGTGATGCGGGACTCGGCGGAGGTGGCGCCGGCGCCCACGAAGGCGCAGCCGGACCTGACCGCCGCCGAGGAGTCCGTCCGCCCGGACATCTCCACCGGGGCCGGCTCCGACGCGGACGCCGGTGCCGGTGCCGACGCCGACGGGCAGCGGAAGTACGGCCAGCTCACCGAGCAGATCCTCGAGTACTTCGCCACGGTCGGGCAGGCGGACGTACGGGCCCGCGACGTCGCCGCGGCGCTCGGACGCGACACCGACAGCGGGAGCATCAACGCGGTCCGCAGCACCCTTGACCGTCTCGTCGGCACCTCCCGTATCCGCCGGACGGGCCGGGGTCTCTACCGCGCCAGGCGCTCGTAGCGGCGAGACGCCCTCGGGAGGTCAGGAGTGTCGCCGGTGTCGGTCAGGCCGCGCGCGGCCTCGTTGCCGACGTCCGCGAGGTCCTCATGGCTCGCGAGACAACCAGTGCGCAGGGTGTTACCACCGTGTGACCCTGTTGGCAGGTACGGACGGATGCGGTTGCGGTACCCCTACCGCTGCTGCTGCCGCTGCATCCAGTCCTCGTAGGTCGTGGCGGCCAGGTCGGCGCCCTCCGGTGCCGTCAGCACGTCTCCTTCCACCACGGCGAACATGCCGGCCTGCTCGTCGGTGACCACCTGACGCTCGTCGGAGTGCGCCGCCAGCGTGATGCGCCCCAGTTCGTCGAGGGGGTAGACCGTGGGGCCCGCGACGCTGCGCGTGCCCCGCAAGGGAGCCTCGGACGCGGCCCGTGCGACCGCCGCCGCGACGTCCGCGGAGGCCATCGGCTGCACGGGAGTGGACGGGAGACGGACGGAGTCGCCTTCGGCCGTCCAGGACATGATCGCGTCGACGAATTCGTAGAACTGCGTGGCCCGCACGATCGAGTAGGGCGTGCGCCCTTCCTTCAGCAGGTTCTCCTGGACGGTCTTGGCCCGGTAGTAGTCGAGTTGGGGCACTTGATCCACACCGACGATCGAGAGGATCACGAAGTGGCGGACGTCTGCTGCCTCGGCGGCAGACAGGACGTTGCCCATCGACGTTTCGAAGAAGGCGATGGAGGTGTCGTCGAAGGCCGGGGAATTCGTCAGGTTCACGACCACGTCGGCGCCCTGCAACGCCTCGTCCAGGCCCTTTCCGCTGATCACGTCGACTCCGCTGGAC
Source organism: Streptomyces sp. NPDC107562 (assembly GCF_055657325.1). NCBI lineage: Bacteria > Bacillati > Actinomycetota > Actinomycetes > Kitasatosporales > Streptomycetaceae > Streptomyces > Streptomyces sp. NPDC107562. The sequence goes on from NZ_JBVKBE010000005.1 coordinate 252,291, forward strand.
AGCGAGGCCGAGACCACCTCGTGGCCTCCCTCCCCCAGCCGCTGCCCCACCTGCGAGCCGATCAGGCCGCTTCCCCCGAGGACGGTGAACTTCATGACCACACCCTTCTGATGGCTAGGCTATACAGAAAAATAGTAGTCTGTGGTGATATGTCCCACCCGCGCTGTGCAGTGCGGAGAGGAGGTCGCGTGATGCCGAACAATGGACCGGATGCACACACTCCAGGGAGCCAGGGGCAGCGATCCGAGGCCTGGAAGACCGCGGTGACCGTCATCCAGGAAGCGAAACCGCCTTCGATTCCGGACGGCGCACACGTCATGACGCTGCTCGTCGAGTTTCCCCCGGGAGACCCCGGCACACCCCCGCACCGCCACTTCGGACCGGCCTTCGGCTATGTCCTGGAGGGCGAGATGCTGTTCGAACTGGAGGGTGAGCCCGAACGGGTGGTCCGGGCCGGGGAGACGTTCTGGGAGCCCGGCGGCGACGTGATCCATTACCAGGACGGCAACAACCGCGACGACATGCCGAGCCGGTTCGTCGTCACGATGATGTGCGAGCCCGACAAGCCGATGCTCGTCCTGGTCGACGACGAGGAGCTGGAGCAGCGCAAGGACAGGCGGGCCCCTCGGCCCGGGACGTCCTGAGTACGGCTACTCATGCCGGCCGGCGCCGGGTCCGCGACGATGGCTCCATGGACTCCGGCGCGGAAGCCGGAGTCCGGAAGGCGGCGGGGGCGGCGGCCAGGAGGCGGGGGCGTGGGCGTGGGCAGATTTCTTGCGGCGGTGACGGCAGTCGGGGCGGCAGTCGGTGCACTGGTCCTCGCCCATCTGGCGGGGGCGCCGCCGAAGGTGGTGTTCGCGGTCGGGGCGGGCGTGCTGAGTCTTCTGTGGCTGCTGCTCCTTCTCACCTTGCCGTGGAATCTGTACTTCCGTGCCCACGCGGTGCTGGCCGAGATCAGGGTGAGCCGTGAGAAGGGCATCGAGGTCTCCCCCGCCCGGGACGCCGAGGCCGGCCGCATCGCCCGTGCGATGCTCCGGACGGCCGTCGCGGGCCATCTGCTGACGGCGGCGGTCGTCCTCGCGGTCACCTGGGCCACGGGCGAGTTCACGGGGTACTGGTTCGCCGCGTTCTTCCTGCTGAGCACCTTCTTCCGGCCGGCGGGCGCCTACTTCGGCCAGCTCCGGCGGCGTCTGGGCACTCTCCTCAAGGACGTCACCCATCCGCGGGACGACGTGGTGGAACTGCGCGGCCGGCTGGACCGCGCCGAGGCCGGGACGCGGGTCCTGGAGGAGAAGGCCGAGGAACAGTACCGGGCCCTGGCCGAGGTGCGCCGCACGGTGGACGCGCTGGCGGTCAGCACCTACGAGCGTGCCGAGGAGACCGAGCGCGGACTTGCCTCGCTGGCCCGGGAGTTCGAGGCCACCGTGCACCGTCTCACCGACGACCAGGAGATCATCGCCGGGGTCAAGGCGTTCCTGCGCCTGCTGCACTCCACGGACACCGGGGGCGGCGCCCGCGCCTGACCGCGGCGCGCGCGGCTCGGCGCCCGGGGCCGGTGGCTGCCGCCGGCCCCGGGCGCCTCGAAGGGCGGCCGCGGGTCACCCCAGGGGCTGCACCCGGATGTTGCGGAACCGCACCTTGTTCCCGTGGTCCTGCAACCGGATCGGCCCCGCCGCGGGCGTCTCCGGCCGGCCCGAGCCGGTGGGACCGTCGATCACGACGTCGTCGTGCACCTTCTTGCCGTTCCACACGACCGTCGCCCGGGCGTCGGCGATCTTGCGGCCGCTGTCGTCGTAGCGCGCCGCACGGAAGACGATGTCGTAGGTCTGCCAAGTCTCCGGTGCCGTCGCCGCGTTCACGTCGGGCGCCTTCTTCAGGTAGAACGCGCCTGCCTCGTTGGTGTCCAGCGTGGTGTCACCGTAGGAGTCGAGGATCTGGAGCTCGTAGCGGTCCTGGAGGTAGATGCCGCTGTTCCCCCGGTCCTGGCCGGTCACGTCCGGCGGCAGCAACGGGACCCGGAACTCCACGTGCAGCGCGAAGTCCTGGTAGGCGTCCTTGGTCCGGAGGTCCCCGCAGCACACCTCCATCGCCTTCTCGTCGGTCAGCGGCCACGCCGTCCGGCGGCCGTCGGGGTGCAGCCACTGCGCCTGCGAGGCGGCGGTCCCGTCGAAGAGGGTGACCGGGGCACCGTGCGGCCGCACGGTGAGCAGGTCGAGATTGACGTGACCGGTGTCGCCCGCGTCGTACCGGTAGGCGATCTCGTTGCGGCCGGCGCGCAGGGTGAGGCGTTCCGTCCGGGTGGACCAGGAGTCCCAGTCACCGGTGGAGGGGAGTTCGGTCTGCCGCACCTTCTCGCCGTTGGCGTACAGGGAGAGGGACTTGGTGCCCTGGAAGGGGTTGGGGCCGTTGGAGTAGCGCAGGTTCACGTCGTAGGAGCCCGACGTGGGGACCGTGACGTCGAAGGCCGTCCCGACCTTGCCCTCGGTGGCGTAGCGGTCGACGAACCCGCTGCCGGAGTAGCCCACGTGGTCGGTGTTGATGCCGGCCTTGCCGGTCAGGCGGGCCTCCTCCGCCTCGTACATGGTCGCGGGCGGCGGCTGCTCTCCGGGGATCTCGTTGAGTGTGTACCAGGCCTCGGTGCTCCACAGGGACTCGCCGGACGCCGAGGTGAAGGGCCGCGGGGAACGCACATGCACGACATGACCGGACTCCAGGCCGTCCAGCCGCAGGCGGACGGTGCGGCCGTCCTCGGACAGCGTCGCCGAGCGTACGGCGAGCCGTTCCTCACCGATCTTCGGGCCGCCGTAGTCGGAGGTCGGGGTGTAGCGCCACTGCTCGGCCCGGTAGTGCTCGGCGAGCTGGGCGGCCGTCTCGGTGGAGAGCGGCTGCGTGTACGTGAGGTCGAAGCCGCCGGGCACGGCGCGCATGGTCTTGACGTCGAAGGTGTTGCCGCCGTTGGGCGTCAGTTTCTGCAGACCGAACCTGAGCTTGCCCTCCTGGCCCCAGTTGCCGTCGGCACCGAGACCGCCGGCGTAGATCGCCCCGTCGGGACCGAGGCTGATCCGGTTGACGCCTGCTTCCAGGCCCTGGGTGTAGCGGAAGACGGCGCCCTGGTACTGCCCCTTCACCTTCTCCAGGTAGGCACGCTGGAGTCCGCCGTAGGTGACGTCGCCGATGAGCATCTGCCCGGCGAACCGGCCCTTGCTCAGATACAGCGGCGTGGAGGGCGAGTTGGCGATCTCGTTCTGCGGCAGCCAGAGCACCGGCGCGGTCACGGGCGAGTCCTCGAAGGGACCGGCGGGCTCGGTGTAGTGGTTGAAGAAGCGGTCCTGCTTGATCTGGACCAGCTTCGAGGAAGGCAGCCAACCACCCTGGTTGTCGGTGGTGAACAGACCGCCGTCCGGCCCCCATCCGATGCCGTTGGGTGTGCGCAGGCCCCCGGCCACCGGGCTGATCCTGCCGGTCTTCCGGCTCACCTTGTACGTGGTCCCCCGGCCCGGCGCCGGCTGCGGGGTGGTCGTCGCGCCGCCGTAGTCGATGGCGACGGAGAGGTTCACGTAGAAGTAGCCGTCGCGGTAGAGCAGGCCGAAGGCGAACTCGTGGAAGTTGCCTCCGTAGGGCCAGGTGGCCACCGTGCGGTACTCGTCGGTCACGTCGTCGCCGTCCCGGTCCACCAGCCGGGTCAGCTCGTGCTTCTGCGAGACGTACAGGGAACCGTCGACGTACTTGATCCCCATGGGCTCGCGCAGCCCGGTCGCGACCTTCTCGACGGTGACCTTGTCACGGCTCGTGGCGCCGGTGACGTTGTCCAGCAGGTACACCTCGCCGGCCACGTTGTTGCTGCCGCCCCAGGTGCTGATCGCCAGGCGTCCGTCGGGCAGCCAGTCCATGCCGCTGACCTGGGGTTCGAACCCTTCAGGGCGCAGGTCGGTGAGGGTGAGGTCGGGCCGCACGGACGTGAGCGGCAGGCCGTCGCCGGGGGTGTCCCCGTTCCCTTCGCACTCCTTGCGGCCGGGCGCGGTCACGCGGACCACCCCGGCGTCGGTGCTCAGGGCCTCCTGGGGCACGACGGTGAAGTCGGCGGCGCCCGGGGGCTTCCAGGAGAGCTGCAGTCGCTGCCCGCCGTCGCGCTCGAAGTGCTCGATGCGCAGCGGGTGCGAACCGGCGGTCAGATGGACGACGCCGTCCTTGGGCTCGGCCCCGTGGAGCCCGTCGTGGTCGATGACGGTTTCGCCGTCGAGCGAGAGACGTGAGCCGTCGTCACTGGTGAGGCGGAAGACGTACGAACCGTCGCTCGGCGCCACCAGGTAGCCGGTCGCCTCCGCGACGAACCGGTCGTCGAGCCCGCCGAAGTCGTCGGACGTGGACCAGTCGACCGTCGGCATGAGTTTGTCGTGGTTGGGGGTCTGTCCCGGCTTGAGGGCGCACAACTCGCTGAGCGGGGTCTGCACGTCGAACACGCGCAGGGTGACCCCTGGTTCCTGCGGCGGGATGTCCGCGGGAGCGGCGACGGCCGCCGGGGCGGCCAGGGCACCGGTGGCAAGGACGGCCGACGTCAGCAGCGGAATTAGGTGTCTTCGGACGACGGGGAACAGGCGTGGGCGCATTGGTCCTCCTGGGCTGGGGACCGGACCGTGCCGGATGTCGTTCCGGTCTTCTTCCGTGGCGGAGCCTGCGGTTGCGCCGCAAAGGTAGGAGACTTCTGCTTGTCATGTCCATACTTTGTCATCGATGTGTTCAAAGTCCGGCGCGATGCGACGACTTGGAGGCAGGGCATGGCGGGATCGATCGACTGCGCGACGGCACGGCTCGCGCCACGCTGCCACGGACGCGCCCACCGAGCCCGGGAGCACCGACGGCGCACGCCGGCCGGTTCGCCCGATGCGCACAACGCCCTGTCTCAAGGGGGATCGACGGACGCCGGCGCCGTGCCGGCCCGCAGCACGCGCAAGCGCGGCCCGGGCGGCACGCGCGGTGCTCAACCCGCCCTCGCCCACGGGGCATCGAGGACCGATGACACCATGCTGACCCGCAGAACGCAGCAGCCCAGGTCAGGCGGCACGCGCGATGCTCAACACGCCCTCTCCCGCAGGGCATCGAGGACCGATGACACCATGCTGACCCGCAGAACGCAGCAGCCCAGGTCAGGCGGCGCCCGCGGTGCTCAACCCGCCCTCTCCCGCGCGGAGTCGACAGGCGGTGGCGCCGTGCTGGCCCTCAGTACGACCTCGCCGCCGGCCCGCAGGACGCGCGAGCGCGGGCCGGACGGCTCGCGCAGGGCGAGGGCCATGACCTGCTGCCCCATCGCGGCGAGGGGCAGGGCGACGGTGGTCAGGGGCGGTGAGAGCTCCCGCACGAGGGGGATGTCGTCGAAACCGGCCAGCGACATGTCCTCGGGCACCCGGACGCCCTGCTCCCGGAACGCGGCGAGTGCCCCGACCGCCATCACGTCGGTCACGGCGAAGACGCAGGTCGGCCGGCCGGAGCGGGTGAGCAGCTCGCGCGCGGCCGCGTATCCGCCGTCGCGGGTGAAGGCGCCCTCCACGACACGCTCCCGGGGCAGCCTGACGCCGGCCGCGGCGAGGCCCTCGCGGAACCCCGTCAGCCGGTCGCAGACGGTGGTCAGTTCGGGTGGTCCGCTGAGCACGGCGAACTCCCGGTGACCGAGGTCCAGCAGGGCCCGCGCGAGCGCCGCCGCGCCGGCGCGGTTCTCGGGCAGTACGGCGTCGACCCGCAGGCTGCGGTGCCGGCTCACCACGGCGACCCGGCCGCCCGCGCGGACGTACGGCGCGAGTTCGGCCGCGAGGGCCCGCTCCCAGGCGCGGTCCTGGATGCCCGAGCCGATGAGCAGGATCGCGCGGGCCCGCTGCGCGCGGAGCGTGGAGACGTACGCGATCTCCCGCTCGGGTTCGCGGAAGGTACTGGCGAGCATGACGAGGAGGTCCTGCTCGGCGGCGGCCCGCATCACTCCGGCGGCTATCGCGGCGAAGTACGGGTCGCCGACGTCGTGGCAGATCAGCCCGACGGTGTTGCTGGAGGCGCTGGCCAGCGCCTGGGCATGGGCGTTGGGGATGTAGCCCAGCAGGTCGGCGGCCGCGCGCACCCGCTGGCGCAGGTCCTCACGGACCCGCGTGGTCCCGTTGAGCACTCTGGAGGCCGTGGCCAGGGAGACGCCGGCCTCACGCGCGACGACGTCGAGCGTCACATGGACGGGTGTTGCATGCCGTTCTCTCACCGCACCCCCGAAACTTCGGGACGACCTATTGACCGTGCGCACAGGCAGTCATTAGCGTGGCCACACCTTATCAGAAAGCGCTTTCTGAAAGCGTTTTCCGACCATCCCGGACCACAGCTCCTCCCCACCGCTCCGGAAACCGGAGGAATCGACCCGTGAGCCAGAGCGTCATGAACGCAACACCCGGTAAGGCGACGGGGGTTGCCGAGCGGAACAAGCCGGGAGCCGCAGAGCGGATCACCCGGGCCCTGGAGCGAAGTTGGCGCCCGTTCGCGCTGCTGCTGGCCTGCTTCGGCGCCTGGTGGGTGATCGCGGCGGCCGAACTGGTCGAGCCCTATCTCGTCCCCTCACCGGGCGCGACACTCGACGTCCTGACCGGCAAGAGCGACTACCTCTGGCAGCACACCTGGGTGACCACCTACGAGACGCTGCTGGGCTTCCTCATCGCCGTCGCCGTCGGTGTGGCCGCCGCGGTGATCATGGTCTACTCGTCGACCGTCGAGAAGACGCTCTACCCGATCCTGCTCTTCGCCCAGGTCGTCCCCAAGATCGCCATCGCCCCGCTGTTCGTGGTCTGGCTCGGCTTCGGCATCGCCCCGAAGATCCTCATCGCCGTGCTGATCGCCTTCTTCCCCGTGGTGATCTCGATGGTCACCGGACTCAAGGCGGTCGACCCGGAGATGCTCCAGCTCTCGTCGACGATGGGCGCCAACTCCTGGCAGACCTTCGTCAAGATCCGCTTCCCCGCCTCGCTCCCCCACCTCTTCTCCGGCCTCAAGGTCGCGGTCACCCTCGCCGTGACCGGCGCCGTCGTCGGCGAGTTCGTCGGCGCGAACGAGGGGCTCGGCTACGTCATCCTCCAGGCCAACGGCAACCTCGACACCCCGATGCTCTTCGCGGGACTGCTCGTGATGTCGCTGATCGGCGTGGTCCTGTTCATCCTCGTCGAGATCGCCGAGAAGTTGCTCCTCCCGTGGCACGCCAGCCGCCGGGACTCCGGTGTCACCACCGCCTACTGACCCCGCACGACCCACGCTGACGAGAAGGACCAGCCATGACTGCGCGCAGACTTCTGATCGGCCTCGTTCCGCTGCTCCTGGTCGCCACGGCCTGCGGTGAGGACGGCTCGGACCAGAGCACCAGCGAGTCGGGCGAGAAGCTCGACAAGGTCACCCTGACCCTCAACTGGTATCCCTACGGCGAACACGCCCCGTTCTACTACGGCAAGCAGCAGAAGATCTTCGAGAAGCACGGCATCGACCTCACCATCCAGGCCGGCCAGGGCTCCCAGAAGACCGTCCAGGCCACGGGCGCCGGCCAGACCGACTTCGGCTGGGCCGACACCCCCGCGGTGCTCTCCGGCGTCGACTCGGGCGTCAAGGTGAAGAGCCTCGGCGTCTTCCTGCAGACCACTCCGTCCTCCGTGCAGTTCTTCGCGTCGCAGGGCATCGAGTCCCCCGCCGACCTCAAGGGCAGGACCATCGCGGGCACCGCGGGCGACGCGCTCTCGAAGACGTTCCCGATCTTCCTGGAGAAGAACGGCCTCGCGGAGTCGGACGTCAAGGTCCAGAACACCGACCCGGCGGGCAAGATCGCCGCGGTGATCTCCGGCAAGACGGACGGGCTGCTCGGCTACGCCAGCGACCAGGGCCCCACCATGCAGAACAAGGCGAACAAGCCGGTCGCGTATCTGCGCTTCTCCGAGCACGGGCTCAACTTCTACTCCAACGGCCTCATCGCCGGTCAGCGCTTCCTGACCACCGAGAAGGACGTCGCCGCCCGGATGGCCAAGGCGGTCAGCGAGTCCTTCGCCGCCGCCGAGAAGTCCCCCGACCCGGCCGTCGCCGCGATGGAGGGCGCCAGCGAACAACTCCCGCCCAAGGAGGTGCTGTCCGAGCAGTTCAGGACGACCCTGACGCTGCTGCACACCCCGGCGACCGAGGGCAAGGCACCGGGCGTGAACACCGAGGCCGACTGGCAGCAGACGATCGACGTCTTCGCCGAGGCCGGCCTGGTCCAGAGCCCCAAGGCCGTGGCGGAGTACTGGGACAGCGCCACCGCGATGAAGGGATGACGATGGCGAGAGAGACGACGGTGCGGGAGCCCGCTGTGCAGTTGGACAAGGACGAGCGGCGGCCGGCGGTCGGACTCTCCGACGTGGCGGTCCGCTTCCGGACGAAGAACCGGGACGTCACCGCGCTGGAGCGCGTCTCCCTCGATGTCGCACCCGGCGAGTTCGTCGCCCTCGTGGGCCCCTCGGGCTGCGGGAAGTCCACCCTGCTGAAGCTGGTCGCGGGCCTGCTGAGGCCGTCCGCCGGGGACGTTCGGCTGGCGGGTGAGCAGGTACGCGGCCCGCGCCACGACATCGGCTACGTCTTCCAGCGCGCGGCCCTGCTGGAGTGGCGGTCGGCGCGCCGCAACATCCTGCTCCAGGCCGAGATGCGCGGGATGCCGGGCGCCGCCGCCCGGCGTCGGGTCGACGAGCTGATCGCCATGACCGGTCTCGACGGCTTCGAGGACGCCTATCCGCACGAGTTGTCCGGCGGTATGCAGCAGCGGGTGGCGCTGTGCCGGGCGCTGCTGCACGAGCCCCCGGTGCTGCTGATGGACGAGCCGTTCGGCGCCCTCGACGCGCTGACCCGTGAGCAGATGAACATGGAACTCAACCGGATCTGGCGGGAGACGGGCACCACCGTGCTGCTCGTCACGCACTCCATCTCCGAAGCCTGCTACCTGGCCGACCGGGTGGTGGTCATGAGCCCGCGGCCGGGCACGGTCACGGAGATCATCGAGGTGGGGCTGCCGGCCGAGCGCGACTACACCGAGACGATGGGACGCCCGGAGTTCCGCGAGGCCACCGCCCGTGTCCGGCATCTGCTGGGGGCGGCCTCCGCCGCGGACTGACGCGGGTCCTCGGGTCGGCGCACCCTTTCACGCCACTGGGCCTCGCACCCCTCCTTGCCAGGGTGCGAGGCCCAGTGGCGTACAAGTGCCGTCAGTACCGCAGACGGGAGAGGTACCGGTAGCTGTTCAGCGCGGTGGCGAACGGGTCCGCCGGCGCGTCGTGCTCCACCAGCCACTGCCGCACGCCGCCGCTGTCCGCCGTCTCGAACATCGACGGGAAGTCGAGGACACCGGAACCGACGTCGGCGAAGTCACCGTTCACGGCCATGTCCTTGACGTGCAGCGCGGGGAAGCGCCGGCGGTGGCGCAGGAACAGCGACCGGGGATCCGCCCCGCCCTTGGCGGCCCAGTACACGTCGAGTTCGAATCCGACCAGGTGCGGGTCGGTCTCCTTCAACAGGATGTCGTAGAGGTTCTCGCCCTCGACGACCTCGTGGTCCAGGCCGTGGTTGTGGAACAGGAGCGGTCCGAGACCGGCCTCGCGGGCGGCGAGACCGGCCTTGTTGAACTCCCGGGCGGCTTCGCGGAACCCGGCCGGGGTGTGCATGGCGCTGGGCAGGCTCGGGACGACGATCCATTTGGCGCCGAGGGTGTGGATGTCCTCCAAGGCCTGCGGCAGGCCGCTGCCGCGGACGATGTCGTACCCGACGTGTTCGAGCACCGCCTTGAGGCGGGTCTCGTCCAGCATCCTCCGGATCGCGGCCGCGCTGTTGCCGTGCCGGCCGCTCACGCCGACCGTCGCATAGCCCATGTCCGCTAGCCGGGCGAGGGTGCCCTTGAAGTCCGTCGCCAGCGGGGTGCGCATGGTGTAGAGGTGCATCCCGATGCCGGACGGCGGTATGCGCCGTCGGCACCGGCCCGTCTCGGCGGCCTGGGCGGGTGCGCCGAGGGCGGTCGCCGAGGCCGCGCCCAGTGCGGTGGCGAGGAAGGCGCGTCGTGTGCCGTTCATGTCAGCTGCTCTCATGTCCGTTCCTGCCTCAGCTCACGGTGACGCGGGCGAAGGCGCTGGTGGTGTCGCCCTTGTCGTCGGTGACGGTCAGATGTGCCGTGTACGTGCCGGGCCTCGCGTAGCTGTGCGTGGCTGTCGCGCCCTCGGGGCCGGTGGGCCTGGTGTTGTCACCGAAGTCCCAGTGGTACGAGGCGACGGTGCGGTCGGCGAGCGGCTTCACGGTGCTGGTCAGCTGGACCGCGAGGGGGGCCGCGCCGGAGGCCGGAGCCGCCTTCACGGTGACCTTGGTGCCCGGGTGCTTCTCGACGCCACGCCCGTTGAAGTGCAGCCAGTCCAGGGCGAGCAGGTCCGGCTTGTCGGCGGCCCACTGCGGGTGGGAGAAGACCACGTACAACGGGGCGGTGATCCCCGCGAACTTCAGGGGTGTCGTCGGCGAGACGACGTTGCCCCAGCCCCCGGTGTTGGGCACGTTCACGCTGCCGAGCAGCGAGCCGGTGGGTGAGCCGGAGCGGAACTCGACGGTTCCGCCGAGGCCGCCCGAGGCCGCGCCGACGGTCACCGAGTCGATGCCCTTGAGGTGCACGGGATCGAAGCGGATCCAGTCGCCGTCCTCGATCTCCGTCAGCCGCTTGCCGCCGGAGGCGTCGGCGCGGTCGGCCACCACCACGCCCTCGTGGGCGCCGCCCGTGGAGGTGTGGTGCTCCGCCTCGCGCAGCGCGGGGCGCAGGGTGAGCGAGGTGGAACCGGTGAGCGCCGGCGCCCCGGGCGCGCCCTTGTCCTCGTACTGGGCGGTGATGCCGTAGTAGAGGTTCTGGCCGGGGCCGTGGCTGTCGCCGGCGTCCGTGCGGATCTCGCCGGCGCAACCGGTGTAGTTGTCCAGCGGATGCAGATGCGAGTCATGGCCGAGCTGGGACTGGACGACCACCCGCGAGCAGTCGATCTCCCCGTCCTCCCGGTCCTTCACCTTGACCTTGAACGGGATGGTGTCGCCGAAGCTGAACATCCCGCCGTTGGGCGGCTGCTGGATGGTCACCTCGGGCCGGGAGTTGCCGACGGTGATGTCGGTGACGGCGAGAGCGCTGAGGTCTCCGGGGGCCGTGACCGTCAGCCGGGCGGTGAAGCGGCCCACGGTCCGGTAGACATGGGTCGGGTTGGCGACCGTCGAGTCGGTGGTGCCGTTGCCGTCGAAGTCCCAGGCGTACGTCATGGGTGTGCCGCTCGGCAGGCCCGAACCGGCGCTGGAGAACTGGACCTTCAGCGGCGCCTTGCCACTGTCGGGCGTGGCGCTCACCTTGGCGTCCGGCAGCCGGTCGTCGCCGACATGGTCGATGCGGTAGATGCCCGACCCTTCGTTGCTGCCGCCGCGGCCGGTGCCGCTGCCCAGACCGAAGTCGATGACGTAGAGGGCGCCGTCGGGCCCGAAGTCGGCGTCGAAGGGCTGGTTCCACTTCATGTCGCCGAAGATCCCGTTGATGGAATGCAGATCACCGGCCTTCACGGGGGCGAAGCGGGGATCGGTGAACGTCTGGTCCTTCTGCTGGAACGAGAACGCCTTGAACCAGGTCCGGGTGAGCTCGTAGTTGAGCCACTTCCCGTCGAAGTACTCCGGGAACTTGGTGCGGTAGGTGTTCTCCGGGTCGTAGTCGTAGACCGGACCGCTCATCGGCCCGCCGCCGCCCGTGCCCACTTCGGGGAACTCGGGCGAGGCGGAGTAGGCGTACCAGACGGTGGCCGGCTGGGCGGGCGGCAACCGGGTGAGCCCGGTGTTGTTGGGCGAGTTGTTGACCGGGGCGGCGCAGTCGAACTTCGGACCCGACGTCTTCGTCGTGAAGTCGTAGTCGTTGAACGGGGTGTTGTTGCCGATGCAGTACGGCCAGCCGAAGTTCCCTGCCTTGGTGATGCGGGTGTACTCGACCGTGCCCTCCGGGCCGCGGTCCGCCTTGGCCTCGCGGGCGTCGGGACCGTAGTCCGCCACCATCAGCGCGCCGCTGTGCGGGTCGGTCGTGATCCGGAAGGGGTTGCGCATGCCCATGGCGTAGACCTCGGGGCGGGTCCTGTCCGTCCCCGGCGCGAAGAGGTTGCCCTCGGGGATCCGGTAGGTCCCGTCGTCCTGCGGGGTGATGCGCAGGATCTTGCCGCGCAGGTCGTTGGTGTTGCCCGAGGTGCCCTGGGCGTCCCACGCGCGACGGCCCGCGCCCTCGTCGATGGGCGTGAAGCCGTCCGAGGCGAAGGGGTCGGTGTTGTCCCCGGTCGCGATGTAGAGGTCGCCGTGCTTGTCGAAGGTCAGCGAGCCGGCCATGTGGGAGTTGGCCCTGCCCTCGCCGCGCAGGGTGGGGATCGCGAGCAGCCGCTTCTCCGAGGCGGGGTCGATCGTGTTGCCGGTCACCGTGAACCGCGACAGGTTGATCTGCTTCTCGGTCTTGTCGGAGTTCAGGAGATACAGCCAGTGGTTCTCGGCGAAGTCCGGATCCAGAGCCAGGCCGAGAAGGCCGTCGGACTGGCTCGTCATCTCGGGCGTGTAGGCGAAGTCCAGGGCGGTGGTGACCTTGAGCGTCTGCTGGTCGATCACCTTGACCTTGCCGGTGCGCTGGATGAAGAACACGCGCCGGTCGGGCGCCACGGCCAGTTCGAAGGGGTCGGCGAGATCGCTGGTGGCCAGCGGGGTGCGCTGGAAGGCGCCGGTCTTGGTGGCGGTGCAGTCTCCGGGCTTGTCGCCCGCGGCCCACTGGATGCCGCCGAGCAGATGCCTCAGGAACGGCTCCTCGGTGAACGCCGCCTTGTCGTGGCCGCCGGCGGTGAACCAGGAGCGCCCGCCGTCGTAGTTCTGGCACCAGGACCACGGATGGTCGACGCCCTCGTCCAGCCCGGTGATGCCGTCGCGCACCTTGATCTGGGCGAGCGTGTGGACCTTGCCGGTGGGGTTGGTGCGCCAGTTGTACCACTCCTCGGAGCGCTCCCAGAGTTCGGGCAGGCCCTTGGTGGAGGGGTGCGCCTGGTCGAGGACCTTGACCCGCCCGGTCTGGACGGCGGGGTGCTTGTCGAAGATGGCGCCGACGAGTCCCTCGTACCAGGTCCAGTCGCGCTCGCTGGCCGAGGCGGCGTGCAGCCCGACCCAGCCCCCACCGCCACGGACGTACTTCTGGAGCGCGGCACGCTGCGCGGCGTCGAGCAGATCGCCGGACTCCGGCGTGGAGTTGGTGTTGTTGAAGACGATCGCCTGGAAGCGCGCGAGGTTCGCGTCGGTGAAGGCGGCGGCGTCGTCGGTGGCCTCGACCTCGAAGCCGTTCTCGCTGCCCAGTTTCTCGATGGCCTCGATCCCCGCGGGGATGGAGTCATGGGTGAAGTTGGTGACCTTGGAGAAGACCAGGACCCGGTAGGCCGCGGCCGCTTCCGCCCGTGGGGGCGCGGCGAGCCCTAATCCGACGAGAAGCGCGAGAAGCGCCGTGGCGACGGTGGCGGGAAAGAGGACTCTTCGGCGGAGCCGGGTGTGATGACTGCTCAATGTGCGCTCCCGGTGCTGGTATGCGGACCGTGATCTAGAAAGCGCTTTCTGGGATACGTCGCACAGCGTAGGTTCCGGCTTCACAGGGGGTCAATGGGTCGGATGCGGCCCATGTGAGGCGCCGTCGGCCACTGACGGGGCGTCATGTCGTCCGCTCCAGGCGCCGCCACGGCACCGGTCCGGTGGTGCCGAGTGTCCTTTCAAGGTCGCGTCGCGTTTCTGCAACCGGAGGCCGAGTTCAGGCACTCCTGACCCATGCGTGCGCGTGGCCGACCACCTCGTGCGCGCGGCACACAGCCGAAACAGCGGCATCCACCGCATCAACCGAGGAAGAAAACGAGGATTCATCGTGTTGCTGTCGCCACGCCGACGTCTGACCGTCGGCGTCACCGTGATCACCGCCCTCGTCGGGGGAATCGCTCCTCTCACCACCGCGTCGGCCGCTCCGGCGGCCCGTACCGTCGCCGGGGCGCCCGTCTCCCCCGCACCGGACATGGACGGGGTCGTCGCGGCCCTGAACGCGGCGATGGCCAAGGGCGCTCCGGGCGCCATGGCGCGCTACAGCGCGCCGGACGGGGTCCGCAGCCGCGCCGTCGGAGTCCGCGACAGGGAATCGGGGGCGCCGATGGACATCCACGCGCGCTTCCGGATCGGCAGCGTGAGCAAGACCTTCTCCGCCGTCGTGCTGCTCCAACTGGTGGAGGAGGGCAGGCTGGAGCTGGACCGGCCCGTCAACGACGTGCTGCCGGGGCTGCTGCCCGACGACCGGATCACGGTCCGTCACCTGCTCACCCACCGCAGCGGCCTGGCCGACTACACCGAGGCCATGTTCCAGCACACCGTGCCCGGCTTCGAGGCCGTCCGCCACCGCGTCTTCAGCTACCAGGAGCTTCTCGACCTGTCCCTCGCCGAGCCGCCCACCACCGAACCCGGCGCCGCGTACAAGTACTCGAACACCAACTTCGTGGTCGTCGGCATGCTCATCGAGAAGCTGACGGGCCGTCCGGTGGCCGACGCCTACCAGCGCCGCGTCATCAAGCCGCTGGGGCTGCGTCAGACCTCGTACGTGCATCCCGACACGCGTATCAAGGGTCTGCGGGTCCGGGGCTATCTGCACCCCGACGAGGCCGGCGCGCCGCTCGTGGACTCCACCGAGCAGACCGTGTCCTGGGCGCAGTCGGCCGGCGCCGTCATCTCCAGCCCCGCCGACCTCAACACCTTCACCAGCGCGCTCATGCGCGGCCGGCTGCTGTCCCGGGCCACGCTGGAGGCCATGACGACGGTGACACCGACGGACACGACCGACACCCGCTTCTACGGTCTCGGTCTGCGCCGCTACGACCTGTCCTGCGGTACGCGGGTGTACGGCCACACCGGCACCGTGCAGGGCTACTACACCTACGCCTTCTCGACCCGCGACGGCCGTCGCAGCCTGTCGGCGACGGCGAACACCTCCAACCGCGGCGAGGCCAACACGGCGCTGGGTGACACGCTGGAGGCCGCGTTCTGCGGGAAGCGGTCGGCGCCCGCGCCGTCCGCGCGCACCGCCACCGCGCCGGCGCGGGACACGCAGTCGCTTCCGGCCGAGCGCGACCTGCCCGAGCGGCGCTGATCCGTCGCCCCGCGGGACCCGGGCGTGGGGGGGGGGGGAAGAAAAAGGCCCACCCCAACAACAGTTTTCCCACCTTTTCTTTCTTGTGCCCACTCCCCGGGAGCTCTTGGTTACCCTCCCCCCTCTGGATTAGGGGTGGGGGTGGGACCATGT
>NZ_JBVKBE010000005.1:267655-394927 GCF_055657325.1 Streptomyces sp. NPDC107562
GCGACCTGCCGGAGGGGCGTGGCTCTGTCCCCCGGGGGGACCGGGGTGGGGGGGGGGGGGCACACCCCCCCACCACCACGCCAGCGGCGCGCACCTTTTTGCGGTCGCGCACATATCACCGGGCGATTCCGGGGCACCCGCCCGGCATGGCGATCGAGGGAGGGGAAAGCCCGTGCTGATGCTCGCCGTCCTGCTGCTGCCCGGTCTCAGCCTGCTGCTGATCATGATGAGCCGTATAGAGGACAAGCTCCACGAGGATCCCCAGCCCGCCCGGCACGCCCGGCGCCGCCGCCATCTGCGGCTCGTCCCCGGCGGCCTGTCGGGTGGCGGCAGGACAGACAGCACCGGCGCGGGCGAGCCGGACCCGCGGACCGCGGCGGCCTGAGCCACTCACCCCGTCCTTCGGGTCCGGGTGTCACAGGCGGTGGGGCTGCCCTGTCTGAACTGCGTACCCGGTACCCGACCAGGAGATCACCATGGAACCGCGTCTGAACTTCTTCGGCAACGCTTTCGCCGGCAAGGTGCTCCGCCACATCAACACCGCCAACAAGGTCGTCACGGAGTCCACCCTCCCGACCACCACCCAGGAACTCGTCAAGATCCGCGCCAGCCAGATCAACGGCTGCGGCTTCTGCACCGACATGCACACCAAGGACGCCACCCACGCCGGCGAAACCCAGCAACGCCTCAACCTCGTCGCCACCTGGCGCGAAGCCACCGTCTTCACCGACGCCGAACGCGCCGCCCTCGAACTCGCCGAACAAGGCACCCGCATCGCCGACGCCGCCGGCGGCGTCACCGACGAAGCCTGGCACAACGCCGCCAAGCACTACGACGAGGACCAACTCGCCGCCCTCATCTCCCTCATCGCCGTCATCAACGCCTACAACCGCATCAACGTCATCAACCAGCAGCCCGCCGGCAGCTACCAGCCCGGCCAGTTCGGCTGACCACACCGTCCGTCTCCCCGTCACCCCGACCCCCGTCGGGGAGACGGACCGCCGCGGCCGAGGGCCGTCGCACGCACGGCCGCACTTGGAATCGGACGAGACCGTATCGAGTGAAACGTGGCTGCTACTGTGCATCCATGGCAGCCGACGCACCTGACGAATCCGCCACCTCACGTGCGACCGACCGTCCGGGGGACGCCTCACCCTTCGCGCTCGGTCTGCTGCTGCGCCGGGCGCACTGGCGTGCCGCCGCGGTGATGACGGAGGCGCTTCGGCCGCTCGGCATCGAGCTGCGCCACTTCGCCGTGCTGATCGTGCTGGTGGAGCACGGGCCCACGATGCAGCGGGACTTGGCCGCCGCCACCGGGTCGGACAAGGCGGGGGTCATGCGGGTGGTGGACGATCTGGAGCGCCGGGGGCTCGCCGAACGCAAGGCCGTTCCGGGGGACCGTCGGGCGCGGGCCGTGGAGATCACGCCTGACGGCCTCGCGCTCTTCGACGCGGCCCATGTGGCCGCGGGGCCCCTGGCCGAGCGCCTGGTCGCCGAACTGGCCCCCGGGGAGCCCGAGCAACTGGCGGACCTGCTGACCCGCTTCGCCTATCCGCGCGGCGAAGAGTCCTGATCGCGCGCGGCCGACGGGGCCGTGACGGCGCCGTGTGACGACCTGGACGACGGCGTCACACGCTGCCCGCGCCCCTGGGGTCAGCGCGCGAGCCGTTCCGCGAGCGCCTTGGCCTTGGTCGCCGCGTCGGCGAACGCGCGCTCGCGGGAGGCCTCGTAGAGGGGGACGAGATCGGACATGGCCGCGGTGCGCGGGGCCATGGTCAGTTCCGGGACGATGAAGTCGGGCTCCAGGCCGAGGCTGCCCTTGAGGACGGCCTCCAGGTAGTTCTGCACGAAGTCGAAGCCCTCACGGGGCGTGCCCGGCACATAGGAGCCGCCTCGGCTGGCGACGACGGTGACCGGGGTGCCCTCGGCGGACGGCGCCTCCCCGGTGGTGCGGCCGGGCAGGATGACGTTGTCCAGCCATGCCTTGAGGGTCGACGGGATCGTGAAGTTGTACATGGGGGCGCCGATCAGGATGGCGTCCGCCCGCTCGAACTCCTCGATGAGTGTCATGCGCACGGCGAAGGCGGCGGACTGCTCCGGAGTGCGGTCCGCCGGGGCGGCGAAGGCGGCGGCGTGGGCGTCGATGCCGATGTGGGGGACCGGGGCGGCGGCGAGGTCGCGGTAGATCACCGTGCCGTCGGGGTGCTGCTCCTCCCAGGCCTTGCGAAAGGCGTCCGTGACCGCGCGGGACGCGGACAGGCCGCCCGGATACAAGGACGAGTCGATGTGCAACAGCGAGGCCATGGGCTTCCTCCGGGGTGCGGCAACCAAGGCGACAGGGCCCTGGGCTGCGGATTCCTGCTCGATGATCGTTACGGCCGAGACGGTATCGAGTGATACTATCGTGAATGCAACCAGTATGAATGCCGAGCACCGGGAGGTGGAGACGATGTCGGACGTCTATGAGGCGGTCACCAGCAGACGGGCGGTACGGGCGTTCTCCGACCGGCACGTCCCGCGGGAGGTGCTGGAGCGCGTGCTGTCCGCGGCGGCCTGGGCGCCCTCCGGGTCGAACCTTCAGCCCTGGCACACCTACGTGCTCACCGGCGAGGCGCTCGCGGAGCTCAAGAAGCGCACGGGCAGGCGGTTGGCCGCGGGCGACGCCTTCGACCAGCCGGGGTACCAGCAGTACCCACCCGTCCTGAAGTCCCCGTACCGCGAGCGCCGGTCCGCCTTCGGTGAGCAGCGCTACGGCGCGCTCGGCATCCCGCGCGAGGACCTGGAGGCCCGCCAGCGGGCGTCCGCCGAGAACTGGAACTGCTTCGGCGCGCCCGCCGCCCTGTTCTGCTACGTCGACCGCGACATGGGCCCGGCCCAGTGGTCCGACGTCGGCGGCTATCTGCAGACCGTCATGCTGCTCCTGCGCGACGAGGGTCTGGACAGCTGCCCGCAGATGGCGTGGGCGAAGTTCCACGCGTCCGTCGCGGAAATCCTGGCACCGCCGGACGATCTCCTCCTCTTCTGCGGCATGTCGATCGGCTTCGCGGACGCCGGCTCGTGGCAGCCCCGCACGGGCCGGGCGCCGCTCGACGAGACGGTCACGTTCGTCGACACGCCGGGCGCCGCGTCCCTTCGGCGTCCGCCCGAGCGGACGGCGGGCCGCGCGGCCTCGAAGCCCTCCCGGCCGCGGATCACGAGCACGGCTCCCGCGAGGCGTCCCGCGTCTCGGCCTCGGGGGGTACGGGGCGTCGTCGCGCGCCTCGGTGACGGCCTCACCCGACGCATGGGCCGGCTCGCGTCCCAGATCGGGGTGCCGCCCGCGGGCTGAGAGCCGGTCCCGATCCGTGGCGTGGCTCGGCGTGGCGTGGCAAGAGAGGTTGATCAATGAGGATTGCTTGTGGCCGGGTTCCGGTCGCAGGGGTGCGCTCGGGCTTCGGCCGCGACGCGACGCGGGGACGTGACCTCCACGGACGCCGGCCCGCGAACGACGACGTGGGTCCGGACCCGGGGCCATGTGCCCCGGTGCCGGGCCCGCGGCCCGACGGCGACTTCGGCGGGTCGCAGCGGCTGATCAGCACCGCACACCGCACGGCCGGTCGGTTCCCCGACGGGCCGCGCATCAGTGGTCCCGGTCCGTACCGGACCGAGGAGCCCCCGGAGGCATCGGCCGAACCGGGCGGCGAGGCATCGACCTATTCCTTCTCGCGGAGCGCCATGTGAGTACCATCGCTTTTCTCGGCATCGCCATGCACGGGCACGTCAACCCGACGCTGCCCCTCGTGGCGGAGCTCGTACGACGTGGCCACTCCGTCACGTACCACACCTCCCCGGCCTTCTTCGGCCGGATCGCGGCCACCGGCGCGAAGGTGTTCCTGTATCCCGGTGCCGACCAGCCGCTCCCCGATCCGCCGATCCCGCTCACCCTGATCGAGGGACTGACGGACACGGCAACCCACCTGCTGCCCACGGTGCTCGAGGACCTGCGCGAGATCCGGCCCGACCTGATCGTGCACGACAACACCTGTCCGTGGGGCGCCGTCGCCGCTCGCGAACTCGGGGTGCCGGCGGCGTCGTCGTTCACCACGTTCGCGTTCAACCGGCGGGTGCACAGCCCCACCCGCGCCTCGCGGGACCTGCTGGTCGCGGCGGCGGCCCGTCCGGGCAGCCTCGGGCGCCATCTGCGCTCACGTCTGCGACTGCGCCACGACTACAACACCAAGGGGCTGCCGTGGTTCGACATGCTGAACATCCGCCAGCCCCTCAATCTCGTCTACACCGCCCGGGAGTTCCAGCCCGCCGCCGACAGCTTCGACGACAGCTACCGGTTCGTCGGCCCCAGCATCGGCGCCCGGCCGGCGGATCCGTCGTTCTCCGTCGAGCGGCTGCACGACCCCGTGCTCTACGCCTCCCTGGGCACCGTGTTCAGCGCCGACCCCCGCATCCTGCGCAGCTTGGCGACCGCGCTCGCGCCCCTGGCCGGCACCGTGGTCGTCTCGACCGGGCAGACCGAACCCGACGCGCTGGGCCCCCTGCCGGCCAATGTGCTCGCCCGCCGCTTCGTCCCGCAGCCGGAGGTGCTCGCCCGTGCCGCGCTGTTCGTCACCCACGGTGGGATGAACAGTGTCAACGAGGCCATGTACGCCGGGGTCCCGATGCTGGTCGTGCCGTTGGGCGCCGACCAGCCGCTGGTGGCCCGCCGCGTCATGGACCTCGGCGCCGGACTCTCGCTGCCTCCCCAGGACGTCACCAAGGAGTCCGTGCGAGCCCTCGCACGGCGGCTGCTGCGCGAGGACCACTTCCGCGAGTCCGCTGCCACCCTGCGGGACGCCCTGCACGCGGCGGGCGGCTACCGGCGCGCCGCCGACGAACTCGAACGGTACGTGCGTGCGGCCGGGTCGTCCGGCGCCCCGGTGCGGCGAGGCTGAGCGATGTCACTTGTCGTCGTCCTCCTGCTGCTGCTCGCGGGGGTGTCGGAGGCCGCCGGGCGCATCCTGCCCCTGGTGGTGCGCCGGCCCGGCATGCCGCGGAGCCTCGTGGCCTCCTTGCTGCTGGCCGGCGGACTCGTCGAGGGCGTGGTGTTCGCGCTGTGGCCGCTGACCGCGTGGACCCTGGCCGAACTGGTGCTGTCCTCCCCGCCGCCCGGTGACGGGCTGGTGTGGACGCCGGGCGTGGCCGCCCCGCTGGTGCTCTCCGCCGTCCTCGCGTTCCCCTGGCTCGGCCCGGTGCTGCACCTGCTGCTCTTCGTCGGGGTCGGAGCCGGTCTCGCCGGGCCCCTCGCCACGGCCACCGAGCTCGGCTGGTGGACCGCCGTGGGGTGCGTCGCCGTCGCGGGCGCCGGACTCGGTGCCGCCGTCGAGGCCGTTCGGCGGGTCGTCGTCCGCCTCAGCGCCGCCGGAACGCGGGAGTCGCTCGCATGAACAGCTTCCTGCTCTGGGTCTTCGCGATCGGGCCCGCCCTGCTGGCCGAAGCCCTGCTGGCCCGCTACGAGGTGCTGGCCTACGGCGCCGGCTGGCGGGCCCCGGTCACCGTGCTGCCCCGGGGGGTGCCCTACGCCCGGGGCGCCGAGCCCGACACTCCCCCGCACGCCTACCTGGTCTACCTCGACGGCATCGGCAAGCGGCGCGTGCGCGACAGCAGGGACGGTGGTCAGCTGGTGAAGGCCCTGCTCGCCGGGGCGCCGGAGCTGCGGGTGCTGGGCCAGGTGCAGCCGTACTCGCCGCTCGCCGACCCGCTCGCCGACCGGCCGGTGTGGGCGTGGCTGCAGCGCCGCGTCGGACTGCTGCTCTTCCTGCACAACGTCATGCAGATCTTCGTCGCCGCCGACCGCCGCTACCGCCCGTTGTACAACCGGGCGGTCGGCTCCCAGATCGCCACGCAGCTACGGCTCGCGGGCTACCTGCCCGACAGCGGCATCCCGGTGGTGCTGCTCAGCTACAGCGGCGGCGCGCAGGTCGCCTGCGGCGCCGTCGCGGAACTGCACGCGCAACTGCGCTGCCCGCTGCTGCTGATCACGCTCGGTGGTTTCCACAACGGCGCCAACGACCTCGCCCATGCCGACCACCTCCACCGGCTGACCAGCGCCGGCGACCGGATCGAGCGGCTCGGCACCTGGATCTTCCCGCAGCGCTGGCCGCTCTTTCGGGCCAGCGCCTGGAACCGCGCCGTCCGGGCCGGGAAGATCACGTCGCACCGGCTGGACCCGGCCACGCACGTCGGTCCGCTCAGCTACATCAGCCCCGCCGCGCAGTTGCCCGACGGCCGCACCCACCTCGCCCGCACCGCGGAGACGGTGATCGCCCTCGTCCGCGCCCACCGCGGCACGACCCTGACGGCGTTCGCCGATCAGAGGTTGGGCGACCCCAGCCCAGGGCGCAGAGGTACGGGGGCCGCCCGGGCCCTGCGGCCCGGTTGGCGCAAGGCACTTCGACGCTAGGTCCCCGCGCCCCGCCGGGCCCGCTCGGCGGGGCCGGGCGGGTGATCACCACGGTCACCACGGCCCGGCGGTTCACTCCAGGCCGACGCGCATGCCGTGCTCGGCGAGGACGTCGAGGACCTCGGCGAACACGTCGTAGGGACGGCCGTCCGGGGTCAGCCTGCGGGACAGATGCTCGCGGGCCGTCGCGGAGTCCCGCCGGCGCAGGGTCGCGCGGACGGTGCCGCGCAGACAGTCGTCGACGGCGGCCAGGCAGCCGCCGAGGTAACCGCCCGGCCCGTGCACCGCTTCGCCGAGCGCGAGGCAGAGGCCGCGCAGGTCGGTGACGTGCCGCCCGTCGAGCTCATGGAGTCCGTCCATGGCGACGCACACGCCACAGGCGTCGCCGTGTGCCGTCCTCATCAGCTTGTGACGCCCCCGCGCGCCGCCCTCCGTGTGCACCAGCGCATCCTGCCCGGCTCGTGGCTCAGGACGAAGCCCTTTTCCTGGCCCCGGCCGGTCTCGTCTCAGGGGCTCGGGTGGGTGGTGACGAGTTCGTCAAGGGCGGTGCGCCAGTGGTCGCCGAGGCGGTCGATGCCGGTCAGGGCGTCGTCGTGGACGACCGTGAGCCGGGCGTTGTCCCGATACGTCGTCAGGGCGGTGTAGCAGCGCAGTCCGCCGGCCAGGGCGATGAACATGGCGGCGCGCGTGGCCCGTCGGCCCTGGTGGGTCAACTCGGGGCCGGCCTCCATGGTGGACGCCAGGGCGGGGACCGCCTCGGCGTCGGCCAGCCGCAGGGCCGCCCGCATGCCGACGGCCGGGGGCAGGCTGCGCAACAGGACGCGGGCGGCGTGCCGATGGTGGCTGCGCCGGAGGGGTCCTGTCTGGGAGATGACGTGCCGCAGAGCCCCGCGGGAGTCGCCGTGCGCGCAGGGCAGGGTCACCCGTGCGGTCACCAGCGCGTTGCCGACGGCCAGTTCCTGACCCGGCGCCCGCACCGAGAGGGGCATCGAGATCGGCATCGGGGGGTGCGTCCGGCCGGTGCGCTCCTCGTGCCAGCGTCGGACGGCCTGCGAAAGGGCCGCCAGATAGACGTCGTTGACGGTGCCGCCGTGAAGGCGGCGCGCCGCGTGCAGCCGGTCCAGGGGGGCGTCGGCGTGGAACATGCTGTGCGTCCCGCCGGGGGCGCCGGCGAAGGCCGGCGGCACCTCCGGTGAGCGCAGGGCCCGCAGCGCCTGCCCCGTCACCGACGTGAACCCGCGCACGCCGGGGGTCACCGCGGGATGCATCCGTGGCCGCCAGCCGGGCCGGTCGTCCAGCAGGGCACGGGTGATGCAGACGGCGGCGGCGCCGTCCCTGAGCGCGTGGTCGGAA
Organism: Streptomyces sp. NPDC107562; assembly: GCF_055657325.1. Classification (NCBI taxonomy): domain Bacteria; kingdom Bacillati; phylum Actinomycetota; class Actinomycetes; order Kitasatosporales; family Streptomycetaceae; genus Streptomyces; species Streptomyces sp. NPDC107562. The sequence continues at coordinate 275,442 of NZ_JBVKBE010000005.1, forward strand.
CGGAAGCACAGCGAGTGGCCCCGCGCCCTGGGGATCAGCCACAGGTCCCATGGCGGCCGGCTCGACGTCAGCGGAGTAGTGATCATCCTGCGGTCGGCCGCCCGGTCCGCGTCGTCCGGGCTCTCGTACTCCTCCCGCGTGAGGTCGAGCCGGTGCACGTGCTCGTCCACCGCGAGCGCGGTGACCGCCCGCAGCCTCCTCTCGTCACCGTCGACCTGGTAGTGCAGGGAGGCGATGTCCGCGACGCGTTCGGCGACCCGGGCGCGCAGGCTGGACAGGGTCGGGGCGGGACCCTCGAAGTCGAGCATGATGCCCATGGGCAGCGGACCGGCGGCCACCGCGCGGAAGGCCCGGTCGACCGCCCCCAGGTTCCTGGGTGGACGAGGCGAGGTCGAAGGGGGCGGCTGCATGGCGGACCTCTCGGAACGTGACTGACGGGTCGTCTGGCGTACAGCCTGGCAGGAACATCCGCGGCACGGAAAACCCACCGGCCGGGTCAGAACCCCAGCATCAGCACCGCCCCCGACACCAGCGCGAACACCAGCACGAACAACCGCATCCTGCGGCCGTCCAGGCGCCCGTGCGTCACGCGGCTGAGCCACGCGCCCGCCGCGATCGCCGGGAGCAGCGCCGCCGCCTGGGTGAGTTCCGCCGGTTGGGCCTTCCCCGCGGCCAACAGCAGTGCCAGGGAGGCGACTTCACCGACCAGGAAGCACGCCGCGACGGTGGAGCGCAGTTCGGCCGGCGGCCGGTGCTGGTAGACGAGCGCGAGCGGGGGGCCGCCGACCCCCGTCGCGGTCTCCGTCAGTCCGGTGACGGCGCCCGCGCCGACGTAGGCGGCCCGTCCGGGTGTGAAGGCGGGCGCGGCGAGGCTCACGGCGGCCGCGAGGACGGTGGCGGCGCCGACGAACAGGCCGAGACTCCGTTCCGGGATCAGCCGGAGCAGGGCCAGCCCGGCGGGGGTGGCGGCGAGCCGCGACCCGATGATCCAGCCCGCGCCCCGCAGATCGAGCGACGCCCGTTCGCGCCAGGCCACGTACAGGTTGAGGGGGATCATCGACGCCAGCACGAAGACCGGGACCAGACCGGGGTCGAGGATCCCGGCCACCGGCGCGACGATCAGTGCGAAGCCGAGCCCGCTGCTGCCCTGGACGAACGCCGCGGCGGCCACCGTCAGGGCGAGGACCGCCAGGGTCTGGGTACTCACCGTGCCGCACTCCGCTCCCGCGCCCGCGAGGGCGGCGCGTGCCGGCATCCGTCATCGCGGTTCCCGTCGCTTCGGCCGTCAGTATGTGAGGGCTTGAACCCACGGTCAAGATTCGGGCGGCTGCGGTGCTGCAAGCGTGCAACGAGGGCCGGCCGGACGGCGAAGGGCGGGGCCGCTGGATGCGGTCCCGCCCGTGCGCGTGCTGCTCCGGGACGTCAGCGCAGGCCGAAGGCCCGGATGATCGTCTGGGTGACGGTGTTGTCGGCGCTGTCCCTGCCGGTGACCCGGAGGGTGACGAAGCCCGCGCTCCTCGGGGCCTTCAGGCTCGTGCGCCAGCCGTCACCGTGACGGACCACGTCCGACCGGTGCCAGGTCGTCCCGTCGTCGTAGGAGACCTCGACGGAGAGCTTCCCGACGGTCGCGGCCGTCCCCGGCAGATGCGAGGCCGTCACCGTCAGTCCGGCGCGCCGGTCGGCCCGGCCGGCCTTGTCGGTGTCCACGTCGTAGTCCAGCTGGATCAGCGGGAGCGCCTCGGCCGACTCGGTACCGGTGACACCGGAGGTGAAGGTCCACTCGGTCGAGGTGTGCGTCGAGTACGGGTGCTCCCAGGCGCCGCGGTCGTTGTCGATCACCAGCCGGTAGGGCAGGCGCTCGGCGGAGAGTTCGGGAGTCGTGAGCCGCTCGGCGTTGCCCCAGTCGAGCTCGCGGTCGCCCTGGTGCAACGACACCCGGTTGACCGCGTCGAAGTTGCCGTACGCGTCCCCGACGTGGCCCGCACCGGAGTCCCCCCAGCCCGGGGCGGGGACGTACATCGTGTCGAGGTAGCGCACCGGCTGGAAGCCACGCGCGCTCATCCGGGGCCGCTGGACCGGGCCGAACCACTTGACGTCAGCGGTCCTGCGGGGCGCGTGGCGCAGGACGTCGATCGACTGCTGTCCGGTCTCCCCCACGACGTGGGCGGCCTCCACCCAGTCCACGCCGGCGGTGACCCAGTCGGTCCGCTCCCCCTGGGCGGGCGCCGCGAGCTGGTTGCCGGCCGTCCAGCCCTCCCACAGGTCGTAGCGGAACTCGTTGGCCTTGCCGGGCCGGGGGTTGCGGAAGGAGACGTCCACCCGGCCCAGTTCGCGCGGCTCCACGCGCCAGGTCGGGTCCGCCGGGACCGCGCCGCTCCAGTGCCGCACCACGTCGTAGGCGTAGTCGGTGGTGGGATGCGAGGTCACCTTCAGGGCGACCGCGCCGCGGCGCAGCCGGTCGATCAGGTCGGCGCCCTGGTCGGCGTCGAGCGTCGCCACCGTCAGCGGGGCCGGACTCGCCGGGCTGAAGGGGTGTTCGTCCCAGGGCTGCAGCCGGCCGATGCCGTCGTTCACGACGAGGAGCAGCCGCGCGCCGGCGGCCGCGGCGGCCTCCGCCTGCTCCCGGATCTCGCTCATGTCGCCGCACCGCACCACGACGGCCTTGCCGCGCACGTCGTGCCGGGCCAGGGCCTCGGGCGTCCCCGCGTCGGCGAAGACCGCCTTCAGGGTCCTGGTCCCGGCCGGGAGCGGCTGGGCGGCGCGCTTGACCAGCGGGTCGTCGTAGGTTCGGGTCCCCGTGCCCACGGTGAGCGCCGGCTGTTCCAGGCGGAAGCGGGCACCGAAGTCGAAGGCCCCCTCCGTGACCTTCCGGCCGGTCGGCAGCGCCCAGATGCTGTCGTAGGCCGGCGAGGGCAGCATGGAGCTCGCGAACAGGCTGTCGCCGAAGGACCGTTGGACGTCCAGGCGGGGTGCGACGGCGGTGGTCTGCCGGGGTGCGCGCGCGAGGATCCGGCGCGCCTCGCGGGCGTCCAGGGTGACCGTGCGGTCCTGGTCGAGCCGGACGTCGTTGAAGGCGAGCAGCGCCATGCCCAGCGAGTGGGGTCCCTCGGCCCCCGCCACGTCGGCGGTGAGCCATCCGTTGTAGCTGCCCTCGGGCAGCCGGGCCGTGCCGCTGCCGGACGCGTCGAGGTCCAGGACCTCGAAGCGGCCCTTGGACAGGAGGTAGACCCGGCCGGACAGCGGCCGGCCCGCACGGTCCTTGGCGACGAAGGTCAGGTCGCGCCGCAGTCCCTCCCGGGCCCCGCCGATCAGGGTGCGGGCCCGGACCTCACCGGCACCGTCGGTGGCGGTGATCATGCCGCTGACCGGCCGGTCGGCGGGAAGCAGCGGAAGGTCCGCGGTCAGGGAGACCGAGGCGGTGCCGTGGGCGGGCACGGTGATCCGGCCCTCGGAGAGGCCGAACAGCCCCGCCGGGGCGGTGTCGGCGTCGATCGCGAGGTCCAGGTCGACCGGGGCGTCCCCGACGTTGGTGTACGTCACCTCGCGGACGTCGGTCTCTCCCGGCTTCGCGGGCCAGGTGTGGAAGCCGGAGTAGGCGCTGACGGTCGCGAAGACCGAGGCACGCACCGCCGCGGCGGCGTCGAGCCGTCCGGCGCCCGCCTGGTACGGCGTGTACGCCGGGGTGGCCTCGGCGCTGCTGACCAGCGCCTCCTTCAGGCGCGCGCCGGTCCAGTCCGGGTGCACCGCGGCCAGCAGCGCGGCGGCGCCGGCGACGTGCGGTGTCGCCATCGACGTGCCGCTCATCGTGGTGTAGTGGCCCGTGCCGCCCCGCTGGTAGTGGGTGCGCGCCGCCAGGATGTCGACGCCCGGCGCGGTGATCTCGGGCTTGAGGCCGGCGTCGCCGTCACGCGGGCCCTGGCTGGAGAACTCGGCGAGCCGGTCCGCCGCGTCGACGGCGCCCACGGTGAGCGCCGAGTCCGCGGCACCGGGGCTGGTGACGGACTTCGGGCCGCCGTTGCCCGCGGCGACGACGAACAGCGCGCCCGTCTCGCGGCTGAGCCGGTCGACGGCCTCGCTCATCGGGTCGGTGTGGTCCCCGCCGCCGCCGAGGCTCATGTTGACGACCTTGGCCTGCTGGTCCCGGGCGGCCCATTCCATGCCCGCGATGATCCAGGACTCCTGGCCCCGGCCCTCGTTGTCGAGGACCTTGCCGATGCCCAGCCGGGCGCCGGGGGCGACGCCACGCTCCTTGCCCTCGGAGGCGCTGCCGGTGCCGGCGATCGTCGAGGCGACGTGCGTGCCGTGCCCGTGGTAGTCGGTGACGTCCTCCTCGTAGGGGACGAAGGTGGCACGGGCGTCGATCTGTTCGGCGAGATCGGGGTGTTCGGGGTCCACGCCGGTGTCGAGGACCGCGACCTTCACGTCCTTGCCGGTGTTCCCCTTCTCCCACACCTGCGGCGCGCCGACCTGCGCGGTCGACTCCGACAGGTCGGCCCGCACCCTGCCGTCCAGCCACACCTTGGCGATGCCGTTCGTGAAGGCGGGCCGCGCGCCACGGGCCGCCGCCGGGGCCGGGTCGCCGGTGAGCGCGGACCAGAACACCGTCGCCTTCTCGCGGTTCTGGGCCAGGGACGCGCCCTGCATGCTGTTCAGCCGGCGCACGACGGTCGCGCCCGCCACGGCCGGCCGGGTCCGTGACCTCGCCGCGGCGTCGGTGTAGCGCACGATGAGCGGTAGCCGGTCGGCGTGCGCGTCGTCGTAGCCGTCGGCGATCAACTGCGTCACGTTGAACAGCCGTTTGTCGAGCTTTCCGGCGCTGACGTAGGGCAGGACGGAGTCCGGGTAGACGTAGGTCGCGCCGTCGAGGACCGCGCGGTGGTAGCCGGTGGTGGTGCCGTTCGCGCCCTCGAAGGACCGGACGACGGTGCCGTCGGCGGCGGTGCCGATGGTCACCTTGTCGCCGGTGATCAGCGTGACGGTGTGGGTGCTGCCGTTGCCGGGTGACCGTGGTGCGGTGCCGGCGGACGGCTCGGCACCGGCCGGGTGCCCGGGTACGGCGGTCGCGGCCGGTACGGCCCCGAGAACCAGGGCCGCGACCGCGCCGAGCGCCAGCAGGCCGGGCCTGGGGTGGGGAACCATGCGCAAGAGGACTCCTCAGACCGTGGTGAAGAGTGGAAGACCCTGATCGTCGGGCCGCCCCCGACCGTGCTCAAGAGCCGGGTGGCGTCGCGGTTGTGCCATGGCGCAGTTGCGACGCGGGACGCGTCCGGTGGCCGCGACTGCTCGGGCCGGCAAAGGAAGCCGTTTTCGGGGCACTTGTGGGTCGCACGGTCGCACGCTGCACGGAGCAGGAGGGGTTCGAACATGCCGCACATGGACGACTTCACGGACCGGCTCGATCCCGACATGTGCGTGGTGACCGCCGTGGCGGGCGGGGAACGCGCCGGATGCCTCGTCGGGTTCGCCTCGCAGTGCTCCCTGCGCCCGGTGCGGTTCGTGGTGTGGCTGTCGGAGGCGAACCGCACCTTCCGGGTGGCGCGGTCCGCGCGGTTCCTGGCCGTCCATCTGCTGGGCCCGGAGCAGTTGGGGCTGGCGGAGATCTTCGGCGGGCGGACCGGCGACGACGGGCACGACAAGTTCCGGGACGTCCGGTGGCGACCCGGGCACGGCGGCAGCGCGGTGCTGGAGGACGCCGAGGCGTGGTTCGTCGGACGGGCCCTGGAGCGGGTCGGCGGAGGCGATCACGTCGGTTTCGTCCTCGACCCGGTCGAGTGGGGCGGGCGGGACGCCTCCGGCGGGCCGCTGCTCCGGCTCAGTGACACCTACGGCATCGAGCCCGGCCACCCCGTGGACTGATCAGCGCGACGACACCCGGTCCCGCGGCCCCTGCGGTGTCCGGTCCGGTGTCCACTCCGGCACCCAGGTCCCGGCGGCGTCGTGGCCGTCCGCCATGGCGGCGAGATGGGCACGGAGGGTGGCCAGCGCCGGGTGCGGGTCGTCGCGGCGCCACACGAGGGAGTGCGGGTAGACGGGTGTCGGGCCGGTCACCGGGATGCGGCGCAGTCCGTGGCCGGCGGGCCAGACGAGCCGGGTGTGCCCGCCCATGAACGTGGCCAGGGCCGGGGTGTCGGCGACGGTGTCGAGGAGCGCGTCGGAGCCGAAGTTGGGGCCGGTCGCCTCGATGGTGAGGCCGAACGCGGCGACGAGGTCGTCGTAGTAGGCGGCCCACTCGGTTCCGGGGACGATGCCGGGCATCCAGATCCGGTGCCCCACGAGCTCGGCGAGGGTCACCGCACGTGCGCCCGCCAGCGCGTGCGCGGGGCCGGTGAGGAGCTGGAGCGGTTCGTCCAGCACCCGGACGGAGGCGATGTCCTCGGGCAGGGGCCGGCCGGGCGCGCCGACGGCGCGGAAGGACGCGTCGACGGCGCCGGAGCGGATCGCGGCGACGGCCGTCTCGATGTCGAACAGCATCACCACGTCGAGCTCGATCTCGGGGTACGCCCGGTGGAAGCCGCGCAGGAGGCCCGACGCGGCGCCGCGCGAGGCGATGATGTCGACGCGCAGCGGGCGGCGGGCGGTGTGCACGGAGGCGACGGCCCGCTCGGCGACGCGCAGCAGTTCGCGGGCGTGGGGAAGGAACGCCTGGCCGTCGATGGTGAGTTCGGCGCCGCGCGGGGTGCGCGTGAACAGCCGCACCCCGAGGTGGCGCTCCAGCGAGGCGATGCGCTTGGAGACGGCCTGCTGAGTGACGGCGAGCTCGGCCGCGGCCTCCTGGAACCGCCCCGCGTCGGCGGCGACGACGAACGTGCGGACGGTGTCGAGGTCCATGCCGACACCCTAGGGGCACAACCACTGGTTGTGGCACACCGGCTCCATGGTTGTTTGACCGCGGTTGACGACGCTCGTTTTGATACCTCCGGTCGCGCATCGGTTGTACATGTCCGTTGTGCATGGCGGAGGGCGAGGGGCGTCGGTCATGGGGTACGGGCAGCGGCTGGGCCGGCGATTCGGGTGGCTGTGGGCAGCGTACGGAACCAGTGCGATCGGCACCTGGCTCGCCTTCGGCGCGTTCCCGTTGATCGCCCTCCAGGTGCTGCACGCCGGGCCGGCCGGGGTCGCGGCGCTCTCCGCCGTGGGGGCCGCGGTGGGCGCGGCCGTGGCGGTGCCGCTCGGCCCGTGGGTGGAGTTCCGCCGCAAGCGGCAGGTGCTGATCGCGACGGACCTGGTGCGGTGCGCCGCGCTGCTGACGGTCCCCGCCGCGTACGCCCTCGGCGCGCTCACCTTCCTTCAGCTCCTGCTGGTCTCGGTGATCGTCGCGGCGGCCGACATCACCTTCCGCGCCGCCTCCGGCGCCTACCTGAAGACGCTGCTGCCGGCCGAGCACCTGCTCGTGGCCAACGCCCGGTTCGAGTCCACGGCCTGGACGGCAACGATCGTCGGGCCGCCGCTGGGCGGTGCGGCGATCGGCTTCCTCGGTCCGACGGTCACCGTGATGGCCGACGCGGTCAGCCATCTGGCCTCGGCCCTGGGCATCCGCGCGATCGGCGGGCACGAGCCGCCGCCCGAGCCCCGCGCGGCCGCGCGCCTGCGGGCCTTTGACCTGCTGGACGGCTGGCGGTACATCCTCGCCGACGCCACCCTTCGTCCGCTGTTCTTGAACACCGCGCTCTTCAACGGACTGGTGATGGCCGTCTCACCGCTGCTGGCCGTCCTGATGCTCGGGCACCTCGGCTTCGCGCCGTGGCAGTACGGCCTGGCCTTCGCCGCGCCCTCGATCGGCGGGCTGCTCGGCGCCCGGCTGGCCCCGCGCCTGGTCACCCGGTTCGGGCAGCACCGGGTCCTGGTCACGGCCGGGGCGCTGCGCGCGGCCTGGCCCGTCGGCCTGGCCTTCCTCGGGCCGGGCACCGGCGGGCTGCTGCTGGTGACGGGCGTCGAGTTCGCGCTCATCCTCTGCTGCGGTGTCTTCAACCCCGTCCACGCCACCTGCCGCCTGGAGCGCACCCCGACCGACCGGGTGACCCGCACCCTGACCGCCTGGGCGGTGACGACCCGGGCGTCGACCGCGCTCCTGACGGCCCTCTGGGGCGTGCTCGGCGGCCTGCTCGGCCCGCGCACGGCGATCGGCCTGGCGGGTGTGCTCCTGCTGGCGACCCCGCTGCTGCTCCCCCGCCGCGCCGCCGCGTGACCGCGCTCAGCACGGTTCGCGCCAGGTGCCCAGCTCCAACTTCTTGCGCATCGACGACAACCGCAGGTGCCGGGCCTGTGCGCAGAAGCTTCCGGTGGGCCGCGCGTACTCCACGTGGAAGACCGCCTTGCCGGCGGCGATGAAGGGTGCGAGGAGCGCGCACTCGTCGAACTGCGCGCACTCCTCGTTCACGGCGAAGTCGAAGTCGTCGAGCAGGTGGGGGATCTGGGCCAGGTCGTTCTTGAGACCCACGGCAAGGCCGCGCTCGTGGGCGATCTCGGCGATCATGCGGTTGTAGCGGAGCTGGTCGCTCGCGGTCAGGGGGAATCCGGTGTCGTTCGCCCAGCCCTCCACCAGGTCGGGTTCCACGGCGTCGAAGCCCTTGTCGCGGCACATGTCGAAGCGGCGTTCCATGAGGGGCCGCAGGACGCCGATGCGGCGGATGTCGAGCCAGCGTTCGCCGTGCCAGCCGTTGGGCCTGCCCAACAGGGAACGCGGGAAGGCCTTCTGGTCGGGACGGTAGTCCTCCCAGGCGCCGACGTTGATGTAACAGATCACCTTGCGGCCGTCGCGGTGCAGGCGGGCCACGTCGTCGGCGCTGTTCTCGAAGCCGTCGATGTCGTAGACGGGCACGTCGACGGACGGGTCGACCTTGCCGTCGAGCTGCCACTGCCAGGCGAGTCCCGGGCGCGGCTGCCACAGCGCGCGGGGCGCGCGCTCGGGCTCCTCCGAGCATCCGGCGAGGGCGGCCAGGAGCAGCAGCACGGCCGTGAACGCCGCGACCGGCCCTCTCATCGGTCCGCCTCGGCCAGTGCGGGGGTCAGCCCCGACCAGGGGTTGGGCGGTTCGCCCGTCACCGGCCCGCACACCGCCGCGCCACGCTGGAGCGCGGTGCGCACGGCGAGCGGAACCAGCGGGGCGGGCACGCCGTAGACCAGGTGGCAGAACCGTTCGGGCGGCTGCCGCTCGGTCCACGTCGGGCGGCTGAACGAGGTGACGTACGTGGACCAGTGGCCCTCGAAGGTGACGGTCAGGTCGGCGAGGGCCACGTAGCCGGGGGCGGGGTGGACGCCCGGGTTGAGGACCACGGTCGACACGCCCAGCTTGCGCAGGGAGCGCACCAGACGGCGGCAGGCCGGCAATCCGTCGGGGTCCGCCGTCGTCCGGTCGAGGAAGCAGCCGTCCGCGGCGTACCACTCCTGGTGCCGGCGCATGTCGGCGATCACCTGCGCCGGTTCGCGCGCCCCGTAGTCCGTGTCGACGTAGCCGAGCAGCCGGGCCCCCGCCGCGCGCAGCGCCTGCGCGGCGGCGAGGAACGCCGGGTCCTTCACCTCACCGGGTCCGTTCGCGGGGTTGAGCACGACCGCGTGGGTGCGCGCGGCGCAGGTGATGAGGCGGTGCCACGCGCCCGGGTCCTCGGCCGGATGGACGTAGAGCGGGATCAGCAGGCTCACGGTGCCGGTACCCCTTCGGGGCGCGGGGACCGGGCCGCGCGAGCCGCCCACAGGGCCGCCACCGACGCGTCGAGGTCGTGCGCCGGCCGCCAGCCGAGGGTGTCGCGTGCGGCGGTGATGTCGGAGCACTGCCAGGACACCTGGGCGGAGCGCGCGGATCCGCCGCCGCCCGCTTCGGTGATGCGGCCCCTGAACCCGGCGGCCGTCGCCAGCCCCCGCACCAGGTCCCGTACCGGGACCGCCTCACCGCCCCCGATGTTGAGAAGGGGCGGCAGCGGACCCCCGGCGGTGGCCGCGAGTTCCGCCGCGGCGGCCACGTCGCGCACGTCCACGAAGTCGCGGTGCGCCGAGAGGTCGCCGAGCCGAAGCGTCGCGTCCGGATCGCACCCGGCCTCGCCGAGCAGCGCGGCGACCCGCCCGGGCAGCCCGGTGGGCGGGGCTCCCGGTCCCACCGGGTTCCCCACCCTCAGCACCACCGCGTCCAGACCCGACGCGGTCACCGCCACCGTGCCCGCCAGCTTGGTCGCGCCGTAGGGCCCGACCGGGCAGGCCGGGTCCGACTCCCGCACCCGCAGGCCCTGCGTGCCAGGACCGTACTCGGCTGCCGAGCCGAGATGGACCAGGCGGGCCGCGGGAGCCGCCTCCCGCAGTGCGGCGCACAGCGCGGCGGGGCCGCGCGCGTTGACCTCCGCGAGGGTGACGGCGTCGCCCCCGGTCGCGCCCGCGCAGTTGACGACGGCCGCGGGCGCGGCCGCGGCCAGCGCCTCGGCCAGTTCGCGCGGGCCGCCACGGGCGAGGTCGACGGCGACGTCGGCGTCGGGTGAGCGGCCGCCGACGAGCAGGTGCGTGCCGGGGCGGGCACGCAGCCGCTCGACGACGTGTCCGCCCAGGTAGCCGGTGGCGCCGAGGACGAGGATGCGCATCAGTGCTCAGGCTCCCTTGAGCAGCAAGGACTTGCGGCTGGTGAACTCCGCGTTGGCCCGGTCGTAGTCGTCGGGGCGCCCGATGTCCAGCCAGTAGCCTTCGAACTCGTAGGCGTGCGGCGGCTGTCCGGCCGCGAGCAGATCCAGCACCAGCTCGTCGAAGCCCAGCGGAAGTCCGGGCGTGTAGCCGTCGAGGGTGTCCCGCGAGACACCGTAGACGCCCATGGACACCCGGTAGTCGATGCTGGGCTTCTCGGTGAAGGCGACCACGCGGCTGTCGTCGGTCGTCAGCACGCCGAAGTCGATGTGCACCTTGCGGGCGTACGTGGCGATGGTCAGCGGCGCCGCCGACTCCTCGTGCCGGCGCAGCACGTCGGCGTAGTCGAGGTCGGTGAGCACGTCGCCGTTCATGACCAGGAAGTGCTCCGGGAGACGCTCGCGCAGGTTGAGCAGCGGGCCCATGGTGCCGAGCGGGCTCTCCTCGGTGGCGTAGTCGACTCTCATGCCCCACTGCGCGCCGTCGCCGACATAGGCGCGGATGATCTCGCCCAAGTGGCCTATGGCGATGGTGCAGTGGGTGAAACCGGCCGTGGACAACTGGCGCAGCACGATCTCCAGGATGGCGTGCTGGTCGCCGATGGGGACCAGGGGCTTGGGCAGCGCCGTGGTGTACGGCCGCAGCCGAACGCCCTTTCCTCCGGCCAGGATGACTGCGTGCATGGCATACCTCCTGCGAGTACGTCCGGTCGGGTCAGATGTTGTAGATGCCGGTCTTGTAGCGGGCGAGGTTGGCCGGATCGGCGAACCACCGCGCGGTGCGCGAGAGTCCCTCCTCCAGCGTGTGACCGGGCCGCCAGCCGGTCGCCGCCGTCAGCCGGGTCGCGTCGGCGACGAGGCGCATCACCTCGGAGGCCGCGGGGCGCAGGCGTTCGGCGTCCTCACGGACGTCGAGGGGGGCGTCCATGACCTTGCCGATCAGCGCGACCAGGTCGCCGACGGAGATCTCGCCGCCGGTCCCGGCGTTGAAGGTGCGGCCCACGACCTGCTCGGCCGGGGCGGTGCCCACCGCCAGGAAGGCCTGCGCGGTGTCCTCGACGTAGGTGAAGTCCCGGGTGGGCCGCAGGTCGCCGAGGGTGATGGTGCGCTGCCCGGCCGCCACCTGGCCGACGACGGTGGGGATCACCGCGCGCATCGACTGGCGCGGGCCGAAGGTGTTGAAGGGCCGCAGCGTCACGACGGGGGTGCCGAAGCTGGCGTGGTAGCTGTCGGCCAGCCGGTCGCCCCCTGCCTTCGAAGCGGCGTACGGGGACTGGGTGTTGATGGGGTGGTCCTCGGTGATCGGCACGGTCTGCGCGGTGCCGTAGGTCTCGCTGGTCGAGGTGTGCACCATGCGCGGTGTGCCCAGCGCGCGTACCGCCTCCAGCACGTTGAGGGTGCCGGTGACGTTGGTGTCCACGTAGCTGTGCGGGGCCTGGTAGGAGTACGGGATCGCGATGAGCGCGGCCAGGTGGTAGGCGCAGTCGGCGCCGTCGAGCAGTCCGCGTACCGAGCCGGGATCTCGTACGTCGCCGAGGACGATCTCCACCTGGTCGAGTACGTCGGCGGGCAGGGTCTCCAGCCATCCGTAGGAGGAGAAGGAGTTGTACTGGGCCATGGCCCTGACGCGGTGTCCGGAGGCGACGAGCGCCTCGGTGAGGTGCGAGCCGATGAATCCTTCGGCTCCGGTGACGGCGGCGAGCGGTGCGGAGGTCAACTCTTCGGTTCCTTTCGTCGTGGCAAGGGCAAGGTGCCGCTCCGGTGGGCGCGCGCGGCGGGTGGGCAGGGGCGAGGTCAGACGTGCGGGGACGGCCTGCCGAGCAGGCGTACCGCACAGGCCGCGAGGCAGAGGGCGGCCACTCCGCAGGCGGCCGGCAGCACGGCCGGGCCGGGTGGCAGGTGCAGCCAGGTGACCGCGCCGGCGGCGCCGGCGGCCGCCAGGCAGAGCACGGCCGGCGGCCAGGCGATGCCGAAGGCCTGCAGGAGGAGCGCGGTCCACAGGGCCGCCGCGAGGAGCAGCACGGCGGCGGGGTCGGCCCCGGTCAGCAGCGCCGGGGGCAGCAACAGCAGCAGGTAGCAGGTCAGACAGAGGCCGAGGACGGCGGCCGAGCGGCGTACGAACGCCCGCGGTGTCCGGCTGACCCGCAAGGCGGCGACCGACCAGCCCCGGTAGCGGTACAGCAGCCACTCGGCCGGGCCCATGCTCAGCGTCAGCGCGATCACCGCGTACGGGTGCCGTCGGCCCTCCAGCATGACCAGCACGGCCGCGGCCAGCCCGAACAGGCCGTACGGGAGGGAGGACAGCAGGGGCGGGCGCGGACCGCCGGGGGCGGCCGGGGTCGCGAATCCCGCCCGCAGGACGTGGGCGGTGGCGGCGAGGGTGGCCAGCAGCGCCAGCAGGGGCAGGCCCCATCGCAGGACGGGACCCGGTTCCCACCACGGCAGCAGCGCGGCCCCGGCGATCAGCGGGCTGAGCGCGGCCAGCAGCAGCCTCTCCCGGGCCAGTACGAGCAGCACCCCGGCCGCCGCCAGGTACAGCGACTGTCCGGCCGCCACCGCGAGGACCGTACCGCCGCCTCCGGCGGGCAGTGCGGCGAGCCCGGTGGCCACCGCCGCGCCCAGCAGGGATCCGGTCAGCAGGGTGCCGGAGGCCTCCCGACGGCCCCTCACCAGTCGGAGGTGCGCGCGGTGTCCGAGGGCCTGTCCCCAGGCCCAGGAGGCGATGCCCGCCACGACCAGGACGGGTGCGTACCGCGCGACGGGCCACAGCGGGGCGGTGAGCAGGTAGGCCAGCGCGGGCAGGGCGAACAGCACCCCGCGCAGCAGGCAGCGGACCGTGTCGGGCCGCCACGGGTCGGGCGGCGCGGACGGCTCGGGGAACGACCGTGGCACGCGCGCGTACAGCGCGGACGCCAGGGAGAACAGGTTCGGATGGCCGTAGCGCTCGCCCACGACGGACGCGGACAGGCCGTCCGCCTCCAGCAGCGCGGCCACCTCGTAGGGGTGGACGGCCGGGCCTATGCGGTCGGCGAGTTCGGCGGCCAGCGCGCTGACCGCCTCCTCGTCGGGGCCCTGGCGCGGCACCCGGATCGCGAGCGTCCTGTCGTCCGCCGTGTCGTCGAGGGCCCAGCGGGGGCGGCGGCGCCGGGGCCGGGCCAGCCGCAGCGCCAGCGTGTCCTGTTCGACGCCGCCGGGTTCGAGGGACATCGGCCCGCTCATACGGCGAGGCTCCCGGTGCCGGTGACCGCCGGGGCGGGCAGGACGATCCGGTCGGGCGAGCGCTGCGGGCCCGCGGCGAGTTCGTGATAGATGGCGCGGAACGAGTCGATGGTCTGCCGGAGCGTGAACTGCTCGATCACGCGCAGCCGGGCCGCCTCACCCATGGCCCGGCGCCGGGCGGGGTCGCCGAGCAGTTCCAGGGCGGCCGCGGCCATCGCCTCCGGGTCGCGCGGCGGCACCACGAGACCGGTGTCGCCCACGGCCTCCCGGACACCGCCCACGTCGGTGGAGACGGTCGCCCGTCCGCACGACATGGCCTCGATCAGGGTGAACGGGAAGCCCTCGCTGATGCTGGACAGCATCACGACGTTGCCCGCCGCGTAGGCGTCCTTGATGTCGTCGACGCGTCCCTCGAACGTCACGGCGTCGGCGTGTCCCCACTCGGCGGCGAGCGCCTCGCAGCGCTCCCGGTAGGCCTCCCCGCCCCGGGGGGTCCCGCCGAACATCCGCAGCCGCGCGTCGGGCAGCCGGTCGCGGACGAGGGCGAAGGCCCGGATGAGGGTCTCCAGGTCCTTGATCGGGTCGACCCGCCCGGCCCAGCTGAGGGTCGGCGTCGCCGGCTCGGGTCCGGCCGGCGGGAACGCGGCCGGGTCGACGCCGTTGTAGACCGTGCGGATCGACGCCGGGTCGGCGCCGCCCTGCTCCTCCCACAGCCGGTTGTAGCGGTTGCCGGGGGTGATCAGTGCCGCCCGGCGGTAGCTCTCCTCCGCCAGCAGCCGGAAGAATCCCAGGATCACCGCCTTCACGGGCCAGCGGTAGGGAGCGGTGCGGTAGCCGAGGTAGCGCTCTCGCAGGTAGACGCCGTGCTCGGTCAACAGCAGCGGCACACCGTGGCGTTCGAGGGCCGCGAGCCCCGGCAGGACGGCGACCCCGCCGCTCACGGCGTGCGCGACGCCGTTCTCGGGTGGCGGTGCGGCCAGCGGGCGCAGGGCGTGTTCGAGCAGCCCGGTCGCCGTGAGGGCGTCGTGCAGGGTGGGGCCCGCCTCGCGCACGGCCAGCCCAGGCCGCCGCCATACGGCGGTCAGCACCGCGATCGCGGTGTCGCCGCGCAGGAAGGGGCTCAGCGCTCCGTCCGCCGCCGCCCCCGCCAGCGTGTACAGGGCGGGGGCGAAGTCGTGCTCGGCGCCCGGGTCGAGCAGCGCGGTCACGAAACGCTCGTAGGCGTCCGCGAGCCGTCTGCGGGCGCGGCCGCGGGGCGGGCCGCCCGCCGGGGCGTCGCCCCACATGGGGACGGACAGGACGCCGGAGACGTGGTCCGGCAGTTCCCACACGACCGGCTCACGGCCGGTGCCCGTGACGGCGATGACGTCGAAGTCGATGTCCGGCATGCCGGTGACGAGCTGGTCGCACCAGACGCTCACACCGCCGTGGCTGTGGGGGTAGGTGCCTTCGGTGAGGAGGGTGACGCGGGTCGCGCCGACGGGCCGCCCGCTGGGGTGAACGTGCATCGATGTGCTCCACGGCCGAGGTGTGGGTGGTCGTGCCGGTCCCGGCCGCCGACGGGCGGCCGGGACCTCGCTGCCGGTGGTCCGGTCAGCTCCCCGCGCCGGGGGAAAGGGGTTCGGCGACGCCCTCGGGCACGCGGGTGTCCGGCGCCGGCGCACCGGCGGGCACGGAGCCGACCGTGTCGGAGGCCGTGGAGGTGGTGGCGGAGCCCGGCAGGGTGAGCGTGAGCGGCGCGCCGGCGGAGGCGGTCCATCCGGACCGGTCGCCCGCGTAGGCCTCACCGAAGGCGGAGCCGGCCCGCGTGGTGCCGTCGGGCATGGTGGCGGGGACGGTCACGCCGGCCGGGCCCTCGACGGTGACGGTGGTGCCGACGCGGTAGGCGGTGACCTGTCCGTCCCGCACGGCGGCGCGCCAGGCGGCGCGGCGCTGGAGTTCGGCCCCGATGCCCGCCATCGGCAGGTTCACCAGGGGGGTGTTCGACGCGAAGAGCGTGTCGTAGGCGTCGAGGACCCCGTCGAGGACGGGGTAGGCGATGCGGTCCTCGGCCAGGTTCGACTGGTGGATGAAGTGCGGCTTGGGGTCGTTGGCCAGGACGTGGCCGAGGGCGATCTGCCGCTCCAGCGGGACGATGTGGTCCGCGTAGCCGGTGGCGAGGTCGAGCGGGGCGGGCAGGCAGGTGGTGGTGGCCGGGTTGTCCTCGCAGATGCCGCTGCCGCCCTGTGCGCGGCTGGTGTAGATCCAGTTGTACTCGTCGACCTGATCGGCCGCCCTGCCCGCGTTGTAGAAGACGTTCATCGGGTAGCGGGGCACCGTGGTGGCCGCCCCGACCCGCCGCTGCTCGGGGTCGCGGGAGTTGTCCGAGGCCAGCCAGTCGACGCCGTTGTCGGCCAGGGCGGGCGCGAGGTTCGGGTTGTCCACCGCCTGCTGCGGCAGGACCCGCAGTCCGGAGTGCTCGCCGGTGACCAACTCGGCGTCGTCCAGGGGCAGTCCGGCGAGGCGTCCCCACGCCCGGTTGGCCGCGATCTCGTCGGCGATGTCGTTGCGGCTGACCCACTTGACGGATCCGTCGGCGTGGGTGGCGCAGCGCCAGGGCACGACGGCGGTGTCCTGCTCGCAGCCGAGGAAGGCGTGCGTGTAGGTGTGGTTGATCCAGCGGAACTCGCCGCGTTCGGTGAGGAGCCGGTCGGCCAGCGGGTCGGCGCCGCCGTGGTCCTCGCGGTGGTCGACGCTGCCGGCGCCGTTGTAGGCGAAGTCGAGGGTGAAGCCGCGCTCACGCTGCCAGGCGACCGCGTGGTCGACATCCGCGGGGACCATGCGGATCGGGTCGGGTGTGGCGTTCGGGTCCGTGCAGTCGACGTCGCCGGGCGTGCAGTTGAGCGTGGAGTTCCAGCGGTCGTCCGCCGCGAAGACGTCGTCGACGTGCACGGCGAAGTAGTTGCGGGAGGCGCCGAGGTGGATGCCGTCGGTCATCCAGGCCACGATGCCGCGGGCCAGCAGCCGGAACTGCTGCTGGTACTGGTTGTAGACGAAGGTCACGACGAGTTCGCGCCGTCCGTCGTGCCGGTACTCGCCGACCAGCGAGCCGCGCCTGCCGGTGCCCGGGACGGCCGCCTCGACGTACGGGGTGAAGTCGGCGCCGGCGACCGGCGTCGACAGGTAGGCGTAACTCTCGCCCACGGTGGGCGAGTTGTCCTCGAACGGCACCGCACCGTCGAGGTAGCCGAACGGCCCGGACCGGCCGGCGTCGGTGATCTGGGCGCTCACCCCGTCGAGGCTGCCGGAGTAACCGCCGAACACGGGGTACTGGAGCCCGGCCTCGGGACGCGCGTACGTGTACGCGTCGACCTGCGGGATGTCGTAGGTCCGCTCGTAGGCCACGAGCGCGGCCATCTCCGGGGAGTTCGCCGGGAACGGGTTGTCGTTGGGCAGCACCACGGCCTGGAACCTGGCGCGGTCCCGGCCGTCCACGGTGTCCGCGAGATAGCCGGCGTCGATCACGGGCCGGTCGGCACGGGTGAGGTCGATCTCCGTGTACGGCGTTCCGGCGGCGTCCAGTTCGGCCGCGATGGCGTCGGTCGCCGGGCCACCGTCGGTCACGACGAGCACCCGCAGGTCGACACGGGCGTCGGCGGCGTCCGCCGGTGCGGCCGCCGCCGGCACGCAGAGGGCGGCTATCAGCGCGCCCGTCGTCACCAGAGTGGTGCGAAAAGTCCGCTTCATGCGGTGCTGTCCCCTCCCCAGGGCAGGGGTGAGTACGGCTCCGCGGAGCGGACGCACCCCCTCGCGTGCCGCCGGCTTCCCCCTCAGAGACCGGTCGTTCACGCATCCGTCGCGTCAAATGGTGGGGTACCTGTGAAGCTTTTGTGGTTCCGTTGCGAAACCTGACGGAAAAAAGCAGGTGGCCGGCAGGCACCGACTCGGCTCGGGCCGGTTGTCCCACCACCCGTCACCCACCCCCGACGGACTCCCACTTCGAGGGCGACTGCCCAGGTGGGAGGGGTGAAGCAAGCCGCCGGCGGGCCCTGTGGGCCCGCCGGCGGAGCTGTCATCGGGAACGGACCGCGCGGCGGACGACCATGGAGGGGTTTCTGGTCATGGCGTCCCGCCCCGCGCCGGGCGTCAGGCGCACAGCACGCGCGTCTCGGGCGTGTGCACGGGACCGCCGCTGATGCTCGTGGTGTCGCTGAACTCGGCGTAGAAGTACGAGTAGAAGCCGATGTTCCCGTTGCAGCCGGAGTCCGGGGCGACCTGCAGGGTCAGCGTCACGGTGCGGCTCTGGCCGGGCGGGATCGTGGCGCCGTAGTTGGCGCCGAGGTTGGCGGGGCCGGTGCCGGCACACGAGCTGGTGCCGCTCGGCGTGGCGAGGGCGCAGCCGGTGAAGGAGTACTTGAGGTCCGGGCGCTGGGTGGTCAGCCAGGTGGGGTCGATCGTCTGGTAGACGAACCAGATGTCGTACGTCTTGTTGTTCGTGAGCGTCATCGACACGTTGACCGTGCCGCCCGGCGTGGTGGTGGCGGCATCGGTGGTGAAGGACAGCTCGGCGGGGGCCGGATCGGCGCTCGCGGCGGGGGCCAGGCCGAACACGGCGAGGACGAGGGCGAGGACGGTGGTGAGACCGAGGCGTCTCATCAGAGGTGATCGCATGGCCAGGGAGGCTAGGCACGGGGGCGACCGGCCGTCTGCCCCCGGAGGGAGGCCGCGCTCCGGGGACGACCGAAAGTGTGCTTCACGTGAAGGTGGTGCGGGGGAAGTGTGACGAGAGCTCGCGGATCGTATACGTGCACGCCGAGCCCGGTACGGCGAGGGCGCCACGGGCGGCGGTGCGGGCCGGGATCCGCGGACGCGGCGGTGGCGCCTTTGGCGCGTACCGATCGCGCGGTCGGGTCCGGGAGTCCGGACGCGGCGGTGGCGCACCGGCCGATCTCGGTCAGTCGGGTGGGTTTCGGCCTGCCCGCCGATGCCGTTCACACGGCCCGGGCGATGAGCAGCGCCACGTCGTCGCGGTCCCCTCCGGTGCGCAGGATGCGCAGCAGCCGGTCGCAGGTGCTGTCCAGCGATCGGGCCGGATCGTCCAGGGCGGCGAGGAGCACCTCCAGGCAGGTGTCGATGGACCGGTCACGCCGCTCGACGAGGCCGTCGGTGTACAGGACGAGCTGGTCGCCGGACCCGAAGGCGAACGAGGTGGAGTCGAAGGCGATGCCGCAGCCGCCCAGCGGCGCGCCGGTGGGCAGGACGAGGAGTTCACAGGTCCCGTCCGCGTGCAGGAGGGCGGGCGGCAGGTGCCCCGCCAGCGAGATCCGGCATTGCGCGGCGCCGGGGTCGAAGACGACGTAGACGCAGGTCGCGAGGGTTTCGAGATCATCGGTGATGTGGTCGAGGTGGTGCAGCACCTGGGCGGGCGGCAGATCGAGGTCGGCCAGGGTCCGCGTGGCGGTGCGCAGCTGCCCCATGGCCGCCGCGGCCGTGACGCCACTGCCCATGACGTCGCCGACGACGAGTGCCGTCTTGTCGCCCGCCAGCGGAATGACGTCGAACCAGTCGCCGCCGATCTCGACGGTGGCCAGTGCGGGACGGTAGCGGTAGGCGACGTCGAGGCCGGGGCGCCGCGGTGGCGGGTGCGGCAGCAGGCTGCGCTGGAGGGTGAGGGCGGTGCGGCGCTGCTCCTCGACGGCGCGATGCCGGTCGGTGACGTCGACGCTGGAGGTGGCCACGCCCAGTACCGTGCCGCTGGAGGCTTCGAGCCGGTAGAACGAGACCGACCAGGCGTGGTCGTTGTCGGGGTCGGCCGCCGTACGGCCCACGGTGTACTGGTCCAGGATCGGCGTCCCGGTGGCCAGCACCTCGCGCATGGACAGCTCGAAGGACCGGTCCAGGTGGGGCAGCACCTCACTGACGTGACGACCGACGTGCTGGGCGGCCGGCACGCCGTTCATGCGTTCCTCCGCGGGATTGACGGAGATGTAGCGCAGGTCGCCGTCCAGCATGGCCAGCCCGATCGGTGACTGGGACACCAGCTGATCGGACAGGGAGAGGTTGCGCTCCACCTGGCGCAGCGTCGCCTGGTCCGCGGCCAGCCCGAGCGCGTAGTAGTCGCCCTGCTCGTCCAGCAGCCGCATGTTGCGGAACTCCACCAGGCGCCTGCTGCCGTCCTTGTGCCGGACGGGGAAGACCCCGGCCCAGCTCTGGCCGTCGTGCATGACCTGGGCGAACAGGTCCAGAACCGTCTCCAGGTCCTCCTCGTCGATCAGCAGCCCGGCGGCGTACCGGCCCAGCGCCTCCTCGGCGCTGTAGCCGAAGAGGATCTCGGCCTGGGGGCTCCACAGATCGATCCGGCCCTCGGCGTCCAGCAGGACGGCGGCCACGTTCAGCACGTCCAGCAGACCACCGGACCCCGACGCGACCACACCCGACGTGCCGGGAGCGCTCCGGAGGGGTTCGGTCGCACGCATACCCCTGGCTCCTTCCGGCCGCCGATCGGCCTGCCGGACCGGACCACGGGCCGGCTTTCCCTACGACGGCCACTCCATCGTCCCTCGCCGCCACCAGCGCGCGCACGCGGGCCCGCCGGGGCCGGACGCGGGCAGTCCTCCGGGAGGGCACGGGAGGCGATGTCTCGTATCTCACACCTCCTCGACCGCTCCCTCCTTTTGCGCATACTCGACCGGTCGTCTACTTTAGACGACCGGTCGGCTATCGACCGGTCACCCCCTCCGGAGAGGTCATCATGAGCAGTCAGGCACAGAAGGTCGCCGTCGTCACCGGTGCGTCGCAGGGCATCGGCGCGGGCCTGGTCACCGCGTACCGCAAGCTGGGCTACGCCGTCGTCGCCACCTCGCGCGGCATCGCCCCGTCGCAGGACCCCGACGTCCTCACCGTCCAGGGAGACATCGCCGACCGTGACACCGCCGAGCGCGTCATCGCGGCCGGCGTGGAGCGCTTCGGCCGGATCGACACGCTCGTCAACAACGCGGGGATCTTCCTCGCCAAGCCCTTCACCGAGTACACGCAGGAGGACTACGAGGCGGTCCTCGGGGTGAACGTCGACGGCTTCTTCCGCATCAGCCAGCTCGCGATAGCGCAGATGCTCCGACAGGGCGGCGGCCACGTCGTCCAGGTCACCACCAGCCTGGTCGACCACCCCAACTCGGGAGTGCCGTCCGTGCTCGCGTCCCTGTCCAAGGGCGGGCTGCAGGCCGCCACCAAGGCGCTGGCCATCGAGTACGCCTCCCGCGGCATCCGCGCCAACGCGGTGGCCCTCGGCACGATCAAGACGCCCATGCACCCGGAGGAGCACCACGAGACGCTTGCCGCCATGCACCCCGTGGGCCGCATGGGAGAGGTCACCGACATCACCGACGCGATCCTCTACCTGGAGAACGCCCCCTTCGTCACCGGCGCGATCCTCCCCGTCGACGGCGGCCAGACCGCGGGGCACTGACCCCGTCGACCTCGATCCCGCGGATCAGGAGGAGCAAGGCCATGAGCCACCCCATGCACGACGTCCTCACCCGCTGGAAGGACGCCTTCGACCACCACCGGCCGGACGTGATGGCCGAGCTGTTCACCCCCGACGCGCTCTTCCAGGGCTTCGGGCCGGTGCCCACGGTCGGCCGCGACAGCGTCCGGTCCTACTACGCGGCGGTCGCGCCGGACCGGCGCGCCGACGTCACGGTTCTGCACACCTACGCCCTCGGCGAGAGCGTGGCGGGCGGCTTCGCCGACGTCACCTTCAGCGACCCGGCGGGGTGGGAGGCGAAGGTGCACCTGTCGCTGGTCCTGCGGCGCGACGAGAACGACTGGAAGATACGTCAGTACCACGTGTCCCGGACCGCTCCCCAGGACTGAGGCACCGCGACGGGGGCCGCGCACGGCGGTCCCCGTTCCCTTCCCGGGCGCCGAGACGCACACACGAGAGGGAGTACGACCATGCGAGAGTTCCTCGTCGAACTCACCACCACCGTCCCGGAGGGCACGGACCCGGCGGAGGTCGACCGGGTCCGGGCCGCGGAGTCCGCACGTGCCGGGGAACTGGCGGCCGGCGGGCACCTGGTACGGCTGTGGCGCCCCGTCGGGGAGCGGCGCAGCATCGGCGT
The DNA here is from genome assembly GCF_055657325.1 of Streptomyces sp. NPDC107562. Taxonomy (NCBI): domain Bacteria; kingdom Bacillati; phylum Actinomycetota; class Actinomycetes; order Kitasatosporales; family Streptomycetaceae; genus Streptomyces; species Streptomyces sp. NPDC107562. The sequence goes on from NZ_JBVKBE010000005.1 coordinate 297,358, forward strand.
CTGGCGCGCCGCCGACGAGGCGGAACTGCGGCGGGACGTCCTCGGCACGCTGCCGTTGTGGCCCTGGATGACCGCTGTCGTCACCGAGCTGGAGCCCCACCCCAACGATCCGGGCGGTGCCGACCCGCCCGCGTGAGAATGGTGGTGCGCCGCCCCCGAGGCCGGCCGGACCGCCCGAAGGCGGCGGCGCATCCGCACCTCCCCCACGTCAGGACGGCGCTCATGCAGACGTTCCTGCCCGATCCGGACTTCCGCCGTTCCGCGTTGCTGCTCGACCGTCGCCGTCTGGGCAAGCAGCGGGTCGAGGCGCTCCAGGTGCTGCGGGGCCTGACCGTGCCGGGGTACGGCTGGCGCAGGCACCCGGCGGTGCGCATGTGGCACGGGTACGAGGAGGCGCTGGTCCGCTACGGCCTGGAGGTCTGCCGGGTGTGGCGCGAGCAGGGGCACCAGGACAGCTGTGCCGCCTCGCTCGTCGCGGGCCTCGGTGCGTCCCGTCCGGGCACCCCCGTGCGGGACCAGGCCGCGCTCGCCGCCGCCGGGGAGCTGCCGCCCTGGCTGGGCGACGCCGCCTTCCACCTCAGTCACCGCTCCGCGCTCGTGCGCAAGGACCCGGAGTCGTACGCGGACGCGTTCCCCGGGGTACCGGACGATCTGCCCTACGTGTGGCCACGGTCCGACCGGGACCACGTTTGACCGGGACCACGTTTGACTTCGAGAGCGCTCGAATTCGTAGCGTGGATTCATGAACCACAGCACCACACCCCAGCACAAGCTCGGTTCCGGGTTCGGCGCCCGGAGCACCGCCGACGACGTCCTGACGGGGATCGACCTCACGGGGCGGCTCGCCCTGGTGACCGGCGGCTACTCGGGCATCGGCGTCGAGACGACGCGGGCGCTCGCCAAGGCAGGCGCCCGGGTCGTCGTCCCGGCCCGCCGGGTCGACGCGGCTCGGGAGAACCTGGCCGGGATCGACGGCGTCGAGGTGGACGAACTGGACCTCGCCGACCTGGACAGCGTGCGCGCGTTCGCCGAGCGGTTCCTCGCCTCGGGCCGGAGCCTTGACATGGTCATCGACAGCGCCGCGGTCATGGCCTGCCCGGAGACGCGGGTGGGACCGGGCTGGGAGGCGCAGTTCGCCACCAACCACCTCGGTCACTTCGCCCTCGTCAACCGCCTCTGGCCGGCGATCGAGCCGGGCGGCGCCCGCGTCGTCGCGGTCTCCTCGTCCGGTCACCATCGCTCCCCCGTCCACTGGGACGACGTCCACTGGCGGAGCGGCTACGACAAGTGGGAGGCGTACGGCCAGGCCAAGACGGCGAACGCCCTGTTCGCCGTGCATCTCGACCGGCTCGGCCGGGAGCGGGGCGTGCGGGCCTTCTCGCTGCACCCCGGCGGCATCCTCACCCCCCTTCAGCGGCATCTGGCGAAGCAGGAGATGGTCGAGCGGGGCTGGATCGACGAGGACGGCGACGTGCTCCACCCCGAGGCGTTCAAGACGCCGCAGCAGGGCGCGGCGACGCAGGTCTGGGCGGCGACCTCGCCCCAGCTGGACGGCATGGGCGGCGTCTACCTGGAGGACTGCGACATCGCCGGACCCGCCCCGGCGGACGGTGCACGGGTGGGCGTCAAGGAGTGGGCCACGGATCCCGAGCAGGCCGCCCGCCTGTGGGCCCTGTCCGCCGAACTGACAGGCGTGGACGCGTTCGCCGCCTGACTGGCGGCCAGGCCCGCGACCCCGGCGGCGGGGCCGCCGCCGGGCCTTCGCGCCGCGAACGGGCCCGCCCGGGCTGCGGACACCCGGGACAGGGCGTCTGCTGGAGGGGGGACGGGCGCGGCGGCACGACTCGCTCCGGCCGGTGGTGACGAACACGCGGACACTTTCGTGCGTGGGGTGTCACCGCCGTGGGCACCCGGGCCGCGGGTGCTGCGCCGGTTCCGTGAGCAGTGAGCACCGCCTCGGGAAGGCGTTCGGCCACAGGGGGCCGACGAGTGGTGAGCGAGGAGGTTCCGGGCATGACGGAGGACGGCACCGCACGTGCGGGGACAGGCGAGGGCGCGGCCCACGGCGGCCGGCCGGCCGGTCAGTGGCCCGACCCGGCCGGGGCCGCCGGTTACCCCGACCATCCGCCGCGCATGGGCTTCTTCACCGACAGTTCGGTGTGCATCGGCTGCAAGGCGTGCGAAGTGGCGTGCAAGGAGTGGAACGCCATCCCGGAGGACGGCCTGCAGCTGACCGGCATGTCCTACGACAACACCGAAGGGCTCGGCGCCAGCACCTGGCGGCACGTCGCCTTCATCGAGCAGCGCAAGCCGCTCGTCGGGCAGGAACCAGGCATCGGCCACGAGGACGTCGACGTCTTCACGGCCGCCACGAATCTGGGCGCCGCTCCCGCTCCCGCTCCCGCACCCGCTCCTGTCTCCCCCGTCGCGCCCGACGGACGTACCGAACTGCGCTGGCTGATGTCCTCGGACGTGTGCAAGCACTGCACGCACGCGGCGTGCCTCGACGTGTGCCCCACCGGATCACTGTTCCGCACCGAGTTCGGCACGGTGGTCGTCCAGGAGGACATCTGCAACGGCTGCGGCTACTGCATCCCGGCCTGTCCGTACGGCGTCATCGACCAGCGCAAGGAGGACGGCCGGGCCTGGAAGTGCACCATGTGCTACGACCGCCTCGGCGTCGGCATGGAACCGGCCTGCGCCAAGGCGTGCCCCACCGACTCCATCCAGTTCGGTCCCCTGGACGAACTGCGCGAGCGCGCGGCGGCCCGGGTCACGCAGCTGCACGCGGCCGGGGTCACGGACGCCCGCCTGTACGGCGAGGACCCGCAGGACGGCGTCGGGGGCGACGGGGCGTTCTTCCTGCTGCTGGACGAGCCGGAGGTCTACGGGCTGCCGCCCGACCCCGTCGTCACCACCCGTGATCTGCCCGCCATGTGGCGGCACGCGGCGGCGGCCGCCGCGTCGCTCGCCGCGCTGGCCGCAGTCAGTTTCGCCCGGAGGCCGCGATGAGGCGATTCGCCTGGATGCCGGGACGGGGTGTCCGGCACGGAGAGCAGGACGAGCCGTTCCCCCCGCAGGCCCCGACGAGCGGGTCCGACGTCACCCCGCACGGGACGGACGGCGCGCGCCCCGGACGTGACGCCCGCACCGGGGCCCAGGCCGGGCGGCGTCGCCGCCGCCGTGGGCGTGGTGAGCAGGCGATGGTGCCGGAGGCGGAGTTCTCCTCGTACTACGGCAAGCCGATCCTGAACAAGCCGACGTGGAAGGCGCCGGACATCGCGGGCTACCTCTACCTCGGCGGACTCGCGGGAGCGTCCTCCTTGCTGGCCGCCGGCGGTCAGGCCACCGGTCGCCCGGCGCTGGCCCGCGCGGCGAAACTGGGCGCGTCCGGGGCGATCTCGCTGTCCCTGGTGGCGCTCGTGCACGACCTGGGACGCCCCGCCCGCTTCCTCAACATGCTCCGCGTCTTCAAGCCCACCTCGCCGATGAACCTGGGGTCGTGGCTGCTGGCGGGCTACGCGCCGCTCACCTTCGCCGCCCTCGCCACCGATGTCGCCCGCCGCCACGGGACCGTCGGTGCCGCCGCCACGGGCGGCGCGGCGGCGCTCGGCCCGGCCGTCGCGACGTACACGGCGGTCCTGCTGTCCGACACGGCGGTGCCGTCGTGGCACGAGGGCCACCGGGAGATGCCGTTCGTCTTCGCGGGTTCGGCGGCCACCGCGGCGGCCGGGTTCGCCCTGGTCTGCGCGCCGCTGCGGGAGACCGGGCCCGCGCGCCGGATGGCGGTGCTGGGCGCCGGTCTGGAACTGGGCGCCTTCGGGCTGATGAAGCGCCGTATGGGCCTGGCGGCCGAGCCCTACGAGCAGGGTGCGCAGCGCCGGCAGCTGCGCGCGGCCGAGGTGCTCACGGCGGGCGGTGCCGTGCTGGCGGCGTACACGGAGGGCCGGGGCCACGCGAGCGGGCGGGCCCGGCTGCTCGCCGCGGCGGCGGGCGCGGCCCTGCTGGCCGGTTCGGCGGCCCTGCGCTTCGGCGTGTTCCACGCGGGCGTGGCCTCCGCCCAGGACCCGAAGTACACCGTCGTACCGCAGCGGGAGCGGCTGGAGGCCCGCGCACGGCCCGACGGCCACCGGCCCGGGCCCGGGCCCGGGCCCGGCTGAGCGTTTCGGCGTGGCTCCGCCGGGTACTCCGCGCGGTGCCACGCACGGTAGTCGGGCAGCGGATGCCGCGCGGACCCGGTTGCGGGAAAATGGGCCGCGCGGAGGGTGGCGGAGAAAGGGCGGACAGACATGGGCGTGCGCACATGGATCGACTCCTGGCCGGTCTACCGCCAGCTGAAGGGCACGGACCCGCTGGGCCGCGGTGCCGCCGCGAAGAGCGGCAGGAGCGCAACGCTCGCTCCCCGGGTGGCGTCGGCGGACCGCGTGGTCAAGTCCATCTGCCCGTACTGCGCCGTGGGCTGCGGCCAGAACGTGTACGTCCAGGACGAGCGGGTCACGCAGATCGAGGGTGACCCCGACTCGCCCATCTCCCGCGGCCGGCTGTGCCCCAAGGGCTCGGCGAGCCTCCAGCTGACCACCGGCGGCGCCCGCGAGCACCACGTCCTCCACCGGCGCCCGTACGGCACCGCGTGGGAACGCCTCGACCTCGACACGGCCATGGACATGATCGCCGACCGGGTCATCGAGGCGCGCCGGGCGGGCTGGCAGTGGGAGGTCGACGAGACCCGCACGCGGCGCACGCTCGGCATCGCCAGCCTGGGCGGGGCCACGCTGGACAACGAGGAGAACTACCTGATCAAGAAGTTGTTCACCGCGCTGGGTGCCGTGCAGATCGAGAACCAGGCGCGTGTTTGACACTCCTCCACCGTTCCCAGTCTGGGAACCACGTTCGGCCGCGGCGGCGCGACCACCTTCCAGCAGGACCTGCAGAACTCCGACTGCATCGTCATCCAGGGCTCGAACATGGCCGAGTGCCATCCGGTCGGGTTCCAGTGGGTGATGGAGGCGAAGGCCCGCGGCGCGAAGGTGATCCACGTCGACCCGCGCTTCACCCGGACCAGCGCGATGGCCGACGTCCACGTGCCGCTGCGCGCGGGCTCGGACATCGCCTTCCTCGGCGGGATCATCAACTACGTCCTGAGCAACGACAAGTACTTCCGTGACTACGTGGTGGCGTACACCAACGGTCCCGTCGTCCTGCGCGAGGACTTCCGCGACACCGAGGACCTCGACGGCGTCTTCTCCGGCCTCGACCCCGACACCCGCAGCTACGACAACACCACCTGGCAGTACGCCGGTACGGAGTACCAGTCGGCGTCGGGCGAGCGCGACCAGGAGTTCGCCGCGCGCACCGGCGACGGCAGCGCGGTGACGGAGGCGGCCCGCGGCGAGGCCCACGGCGCGGGCGGCGCCGACGTGGGCGAGGAGGAACCCGAACGCGACGAGACGCTCTCGCACCCGCGCTGCGTCTTCCAGGTCCTCAAGCGGCACTACGCCCGCTACACCCCGGAGATGGTCGAGGCCATCTGCGGCGTCCCGCAGCACCTGTTCCGTCAGGTGTGCGAACTGGTCACCGAGAACTCCGGACGGGACCGCACCACCGCGTTCGCCTACGCGGTCGGCTGGACGCAGCACACGGTGGGCGTCCAGTACATCCGCGGGGCCGCCGTGCTGCAGAGCCTGCTGGGCAACATCGGCCGGCCCGGCGGCGGCATCCTCGCGCTGCGCGGGCACGCCTCGATCCAGGGGTCGACGGACATCCCGACGCTGTTCAACCTGCTGCCCGGCTACATCCCGATGCCGCACGCCCACCACCAGCAGGACCTGGACGCCTTCGTGCGGGCGGACGCGGCCCGCAAGGGCTACTGGGGCAACATGCGGTCGTACCTGGTCAGCCTGCTCAAGGCGTACTGGGGCGAGGCCGCGACCGCGGAGAACGACTTCTGCTTCGACTACCTGCCGCGGCTGACCGGCTCGCACTCCACCTACGAGACGGTCATGGCGCAGCTGGACGGCACCTGCAAGGGCTACTTCCTGATGGGCGAGAACCCCTCGGTGGGGTCGGCGGACGGGAAGATGCAGCGGCTGGGCATGGCCAACCTGGACTGGCTCGTCGTGCGGGACTTCTCCCTGATCGAGTCGGCCACCTGGTGGCAGGACGGACCGGAGATCGAGACGGGTGAGCTGCGCACCGAGGACATCCGTACCGAGGTGTTCTTCCTGCCGGCCGCCGCGCACACCGAGAAGGACGGCAGCTTCACCAACACCCAGCGCCTGCTGCAGTGGCACCACCAGGCCGTGGAACCGCCCGGTGAGGCGCGCAGCGACCTGTGGTTCACCTATCACCTCGGACGGCTCGTGCGGCAGAAGCTCGCCGCCTCCACCGACGCCATGGACCGGCCCGTGCTGGACCTCGCCTGGGACTACCCGACGAAGGGCGAGATCGCCGAGCCGGACGCCGAGGCCGTCCTCGCCGAGATCAACGGCCATGACGCCGAGGGCAACCCGCTGTCCTCGTACGAGCAGTTGAGCGACGACGGCTCCACGGCCTGCGGCTGCTGGATCTACTGCGGTGTCTACGCCGACGGCGTCAACCAGGCCGCCCGCCGCAGGCCGGGCGAGGAGCAGAACTGGGTGGCGAACGAGTGGGGCTGGGCGTGGCCCGCCAACCGGCGCATCCTCTACAACCGCGCCTCGGCCGATCCCGACGGCAGGCCCTGGAGCGAGCGCAAGGCGCTGGTGTGGTGGGACGCGCAGCGGGGCGAGTGGACCGGCCACGACATCGCCGACTTCAAGAAGGACAAGTCCCCCGACCACCGGCCGCCGAAGGGCGCTACCGGTCCCGAGGGGCTGTCGGGCACCGACCCGTTCGTGATGCAGGGTGACGGCAAGGCCTGGCTGTACGTGCCCTCCGGGCTGACCGACGGCCCGCTGCCCACGCACTACGAGCCGCAGGACTCGCCGTTCCCGAACCTGCTGTACGGCCGGCAGCGCAACCCGGTTCGGCATCTGCTGCCGCCGCACCCGGACAACCGCTACCAGCCGAGCGGCGGTGAGCCCGGCTCGGACGTGTTCCCGTACGTGACCACCACCTACCGGCTCACCGAGCACCACACGGCGGGCGGCATGTCCCGGTGGCAGCCGTATCTGGCGGAGCTGCAACCGGAGTTCTTCTGCGAGGTCTCCCCCGAGCTCGCCGCCGAGCGCGGCCTGGAGCACACCGGCTGGGCGACGATCGTCAGTGCCCGGGGCGTGATCGAGGCCCGCGTGCTCGTCACGGACCGCGTGCCGCCCCTGATTGTGCACGGGCGTCCGCTGCACCAGGTGGGCCTTCCGTACCACTGGGGCACGAACGGCTACAGCACCGGGGACGCCGCGAACGAGTTGGTGCACATGGCGCTCGACCCGAACACGCACATCCAGGAGACCAAGGCGTTCGCCGTCGACATCAGGCCGGGGCGCCGGCCCCGGGGCCCGGCCGCCGTGGAGTTGGTGCGCGGCTACCGGGCGCGGGCCGGCATCGACGAGCGAACGGGCAGGGAGCTCTGAGGCACTTCTGCCGTCCGCCGTCCGCCGTTCTCCGTTCTCAGGCGAGGACGACGGAGTGCTCCCGCAGCGGGACGAGTTCTCCCACCACCGGTGCCCCGGGCACCTCTCCGGCCACCAGCAGACCGCCCGAGGTCTGCGCGTCGGCCAGGAGCAGCCGCGTGTCGTCGTCCGCGTTCCCGAAGTCCGTGAACGGCGCGACCCATTCCAGGTTGCGCCGGGTGCCGCCGCTGACGTAGCCGTCCCGGACCGCCTCCCACGCCCCGTCCAGATAGGGCACGGCGGCGGTGTCGACGACCGCGGTCACGCCCGAGGCGCGGGCCAGCTTGTGCAGGTGCCCGAGGAAGCCGAAGCCGGTCACGTCGGTCGCGCAGGTCGCGCCTGCCGCCAGGGCCGCGGCCGACGCGTCGCGGTTGAGCGCCACCATCGTGGCCACCGCCTGCTCGAAGCGCTCACCGGTGGCCTTGTGCCGGTTGTTCAGCACTCCCAGGCCCAGGGGCTTGGTCAACGACAGCGGCGTGCCCGGCCGGCCCGCGTCGTTGCGCAGCAGCCGCGCCGGATCGGCCAGGCCGGTGACGGCCATGCCGTACTTGGGTTCGGGGTCGTCGACGCTGTGTCCGCCGCCCACGTGACAGCCCGCCTCGGTGGCGATGTCGAGCCCGCCGCGCAGCACCTCGCGGGCCAGGTCGAAGGACAGGACGTCGCGCGGCCACGCCAGGAGGTTGACGGCGACGAGCGGACGGCCGCCCATCGCGTACACGTCGGAGAGCGCGTTGGCCGCGGCGATGCGTCCCCAGTCGTACGGGTCGTCCACGACGGGCGTGAAGAAGTCCGCCGTGGACACCACCGCCCCGGCCGAGGCACCGCCTCCGGCGGGCAGGGCGACGACGGCCGCGTCGTCCCCGGTGGCCAGCCCGACCAGGAGGGTGCCGTCGCTCGCGGTCGCCGGCCGGGCCAGCCCGCCGAGCACGGCCTCCAGTTCGCCGGGTGGGATCTTGCAGGCACAGCCGCCGCCATGGGCGTACTGGGTGAGGCGCACGGGTGTTTCACGTGTGGTGGTCATGCCGGGTCCTCCCGGTCGTCGGTGTGGCCCTCCGGTAGCCTGGGCGGGCGATGGAGGCGTGTGGGTGCCTGGTGGCCCTCCCGGTCTTCAAAACCGAGGTGTCCGAGGATCTCGGGCAGGCGGGTTCGATTCCCGTCCGCCTCCGCTCCCCGCGTCCGTACGGCAATGCCGGCGCTGATCGTCCACGCGTTCCGTGTGCCCTCGGGCGTCCAGGAACTCCAGCAGCGGGACGGCCACCCGGCGTGTGGTGTCGAGGGCCCGACGGGCCTCGCTCAGGGTGAACGGCTGCGGCAGGCGGCGCAGTACGGCGGCCGCGCGCACGTCCGCGTCGGGCAGCAGCACGATCCCTTCGCCGACCCGCAGCAGCGCGCCCGCCGCGACCGCTGCCGCCAGGGTCTTGCGGGTGAGCCCCAACTCGGCGAGGCGGCCCGCCTCCGGGGCGCGGAACGGCGCCCGCCCCAGCTCCTCCCGCAGGGCCTCGACGGCCGACCGGACGGGCGGCGGCAGCGTGGGCCGCAGGTCCCCGGGTCCGTACAGCCGTCCCTGGCTGCCGTGCAGTTTCCCGGACGTGCCGACGAGGGCGTCGACAAGGGCCCGGTCGGGCAGGCCGAGCAGCCGACGGGCCGCCTCGGTGGGCAGGCCGGGCTCCAGCGGGTGCTCGGCCGCATGGCGTTCGACCTCGGCCTCCAGGCGGTCCCGCAGTGCCGTCCAGTGGGCCGCGTCGGCCAGCCAGTCTCCGGCCACCGGCGCGGCGGGCGCCGGCACCCCCATCGCGGCCAGCTCGGAGCCGCGGACCAGCCGGCGCCGCCGCAGCTCCGCCACGCCGTCCGGTCGTCCGGTCATGTCCGCGAGCTCGGCGGCCCTGGCCCGGGCCGCTCCGCGCCGGGTCAGCCGGGGCGGTCGTACGTCGAGGACGGTCGCGGCGCACGCGATGCGCCGGCCGCCCGGTTCGCGCAGCACGGCGCGCTCGCCGACCCGCAGGGGAAGCGCGCGGTCCAAGGTCAGCCGGGCCGTGTCCGGGCCGAGCGGGCGCACGGTCACCGGCACCGCGGCGGTCCCGACGTGCAGGGTGAGCGCCCGGGGCAGGTCGTCCAGCGGCACCCCGCCGACCCGCACGTCGACCAGGCCGGTCAGCAGCCAGCGCTGCGGGGTCAGCAGCACCTGGCCGCGGTGCAGAAGGCCCTCGGCGGCACCGTGCACGTTGACCGCCACGCGCGCCACCCCGCTGACGGTGGCGACGTCCTCGTGCAGGCACTGCAGTCCGCGCACCCGGAGCGTGGTCGCGCCGTCCCCCAGCATCAGCCGGTCGCCGACGCGGAGGGTGCCCGCGCTCAGGGTGCCGGTGACGACCGTGCCGTGACCGCGCACGGTGAACGCGCGGTCCAGCCACAGCCGGACGTCCGCGGCGGCGGACGGGACGGGCAGCGCGTGGCCCAGCCGGACCAGTTCCCGGCGCAGCCGGTCCAGTCCGGCGCCGGTCACCGCGCTCACCGCGACGGACGGCACGGGGCCGAGGGAGGTCGCGGCCATGCGGGCGACGGCGTCCGCGCGCACGGGTTCGGGGTCCGCGAGGTCGCTGCGGCTCACCGCGAGCACGGCGTGCCGTACGCCGAGGGCGTCCAGGATCTCCAGGTGCTCCTGCGACTGCTGCTGCCAGCCCTGGTCGGCGGCGACGACGAACAGCACGGCGGGCACGGGTCCGACACCGGCCAGCATGGTGGCGACGAACCGTTCGTGTCCGGGTACGTCCACGAACGCGATGGGTTCCCCGCCCGGTCCTGCGGTGGCGCTCGTGCCGTCCGGGTCCGGGCGGGTCCACACGAAGCCGAGGTCGAGGGTGAGTCCCCGGCGCCGTTCCTCCTCGAAGCGGTCGGGTTCCATCCCGGTCAGCGCTCGTACGAGGGCGGACTTGCCATGGTCGACGTGCCCGGCGGTGGCCAGCACCTTCATCGCGCGCGTCCTTCCGTGGCCGGGTCCGGGACCGAGCGCACGGCCTCGGCCAGCCGCTCGTCGTCCTCGGGCGGCACCGCCCGCAGGTCGAGCAGGCAGCGGCCCGCCTCCAGCCGCCCGACCACGGGGACCGCGCCCGTCCGCAGCGCGGCCGCGTACCGCTCGGGCAGCGACAGCGCGGCGCTCGGCAACGTCACACCGGGGGCGCCGCCACCCCCCACCGTCGCGGTGCTCGCGACCGCCCGGACGTCGACGCCGTGGGCCGCGAGGGCCGTCGCGAGCCGCCCGGCACGGTCGAGGAGGTTCGCCGAGGTGGCGCCCAGTGCGGCGGCGGTCGGGGTTTCGGGCCCGGTCAGCGTGGCCTCCAGGGCGGCCAGGGTCAGCTTGTCCACGCGCAGCGCGCGGGCGAGCGGATGCCGGGAGACGCTCCGCACCAGGTCCTCGGAACCGAGGAGCAGTCCGCACTGCGGTCCGCCGAGCAGTTTGTCGCCGCTCGCGGTGACCAGCGACGCCCCGGCTCGCAGCTCGGACTCGGCGTCGGGCTCGTCCGGCAGCAGGGGGTGCGGCCGGAGCAGCCCGGAGCCGATGTCGACAACCACCGGGACGCCGAGATCCGTCAGCTGCCCGGCGTCGGCGGTGCGGGTGAAGCCGGTGATGCGGAAGTTGGAGGGGTGCACCTTCAGCACGAAGGCCGTCTCCGGGCCGACCGCGGCGGCGTAGTCGGCGACGGTGGTGCGGTTGGTGGTGCCCACCTCCCGCAGCCGGGCCCCGGTGGACACCAGCAGGTCCGGCAGGCGGAAGCCGTCCCCGATCTCCACCATCTCGCCCCGGCTGATGACGATCTCCTTGCCGCCGGCGAGCGCGGTGGCCACCAGGACGAGAGCGGCGGCGCCGTTGTTGACGACGTGCACCGCGGCGGCCGACGGCACCCGCTCGCACAGTGCGGCGAGCGCCGTCCGGCCGCGGCGGGCGCGCACACCGGTGCGCAGGTCCAGTTCGACGTCGGTGGGCCCGGCGGCCTCCTGCACCGCCCGGCGGGCCGCCGCGGACAGGGACGCCCGGCCGAGGTTGGTGTGCAGCACCACCCCGGTGGCGTTGACGACCGGCCGGAGCCCGCCGGCCGTGGACGGCAGCAGGGCGAGAGCCGTGTCCGCGACGGCCTCCGGCGGCACGGAGCCGTCCCGCGCCCGCTCCTGGGCCCGGCGGACGGCCGTCTTGACCACCTCCGCCCCGAGCCGGTCGGCCGCCTGCGCGAGGCGCGCCTCGCGCAGCAGCGCGTCGGTACGCGGAATCCGGCGGCGCACGTCCGCCGGGTCACGGCCGGTGCCGGCCGGGCCGGAACCGATGCCGCCGGTCTCCTTCGCGCTGCCGACCGGGGTTGCCGCCCGCTGGTCCACGCGGCCCCATCCTTCCGCTCGATCCCAGGGCTGCCGGGGAACGCCCATCCCACCCGAGTGCCCCGTGCCGCTGTCACGACACGCCCGGCCATGATGGCCGATCCGGCCCCCGGACGTCGTCAGGCGCGAGCCAGCTCGGCGGCGCCGAACGAGACGTCGAAGCGGTCGCACCAGATGCTCACGCTGCTGTAGCCCGCCGGGTCGACGTCCGGGGGAAGGACGTAGTTCTGGCTCCCCTTGTTCCCCTTGAGCGCACCGAGGCTGACGTACGCGCCGTCGTCGAAGACACGCCACCCGGCCGGTCCCCGCTTCACCGGCGCGTCGGTCAGCCAGACCCGCAGGTCAGGCCCGCTGCTGGTCGCCAGGTCCTCCAGCCGCAGGACGTGCGACCCGTCCGGCAGCCGTACGAGCTTCGCCGTGCCCGTCGTCTCGTGCTCGTGACTGATCAGCTCGCCGCTCGCGAGCGTGCGCGGACCGGGAGCCGGGGAGGGCTGCCCGGAGGACCCGGCCGGGGGCGCCCCGGCGGACGGTTCGGAGGTGACGACCCCTGGCAGGGCCTCGTCGACGGTCGTGTCCTGCCACAGCTTCCACGGCTGGAACCAGTAGAGCCCGAAGCCGGCTCCGCCGGTCGCCACCACCAGTACCGCGACGACCAACGGCCGGGTCAGTACCTCGCGCACGCGCGCCATCTCCGCCTCTTCTCCTGGGAGTTCGTCTGTTGCCCTCCCATTCAACGGAAGCGGGCCGCCGCGCCGTACGGCGCAGCCGATGACGAAATCCTTACGCCACGGCTTCAGCGGTGCTCGGGGTTGTCCGCCCCCGGCCGGCAGCCGGCGTCCCACTCCGAGCGCTGGTTGCCGTGGGCGGGAATGCCCCCGGCGCGTTTGATCATCGCCGCCAGGTGCATCAGGTTCCAGGTCATGAACACGGTGTTGCGATTGGTGAAGTCGTTCTCCGGGCCGCCGGAACCGGGGTCGAGGTAAGAGGGTCCGGGACCTGCCGCGCCGATCCAGCCCGCGTCGGCCTGCGGCGGGATGGTGTAGCCGAGGTGCTGGAGGCTGTAGAGGACGTTCATGGCGCAGTGCTTGACGCCGTCCTCGTTGCCGGTGATCAGGCATCCGCCGACGCGTCCGTAGTAGGCGTACTGGCCCTGGGAGTTCAGCAGGCTGGAGCAGCTGTACAGCCGTTCGACGACCTTCTTGGTGACCGAGCTGTTGTCGCCCAGCCAGATGGGCCCGGCCAGCACGAGGATGTCGGCGGCCAGCACCCGCTCGTACAGGGCCGGCCAGGCGTCGGTGGCGAAGCCGTGTTCGGTCATGTCGGGGTAGACGCCCGGCGCGAGGTCGTGGTCGACGGCCCGCACGACCTCCGTGGTCACCCCCACCGAGTCCATGACGGCCCGGCTCTTGTCGACCAGACCCTGGGTGTGACTGAGCTGGGGGGAGGGCTTCAGCGTGCAGTTGATGAAGAGGGCACGCAGGTCGTCGAAGCGGTGACCGTCCCCGGTGGACGGGGCGGACGGTGCTGCCATGGCGAACTCCGGGAGGGGGGCGAAGGGGGTCGGGGCGGGATGCCCACGGCAGCGTCTCGCGGAAGTCGCGCGCGGTGCGGGTGCGACGCACCGGCACACGGGTGTGGGGCACCGGGCGTCTTACGGAGTCGTGACAGGGCGGGACCGGCCCGCGGTACGGGGGTTTCTCCGCCTACGGTGGTCGCGTCAGGGAGTCGCGCGGACCGGCCGCGCGGATCCCGCGCCCCGGAACCGGTGGTGCCGCCCGTTGCAGGAAGCGGCCGCGGGCGGTGCCACCCCGGGACGAGCGCCGGGCCGCCGTTCTCAACGGGGCGGCCGGGGACGCCGTCCCGGGCGGGTGCGGTGGGGGTCGAACAGCTGGGCGCCGAAGCCGGCCAGGATCAGGCCCACCGCGATGAGCAGCCCGTCGGCCACGACCACGCCGGTCACCAGCACGGCCAGGGCGACACCGACCGTCCACCAGGCCCGGGTGCGCCGGTACTCGCGGGGCCGCACGGGGCGGCCGGTTCTCAGTGCGTGGGTGAAGCGCGGATCGTCACGCTCGGACCGTGCGGCGAGAGCCACCAGACGTTCGTCGTCGTACCGGGGCACGGCGCCTCCCTCCCGGGCTCTGCGGTCTTCGTCCGCACACCAGGCTTCCGCCTGGTGACCCCCGCCCACCATCGGCGCCGTCCCCCATCCCCCGGACCGGCGGGACCCCACGGGAGGCGGGGCCGACGCCTGCTGCGCATCGGAAAGGTGGGTGTCGCCACGGATGGCGGACCGTGAGGTCACCCCTCACGATGAAGCATGGCGGGCCGCCAGGACCAGAAGGAGGAGGCGATACGTCGTGCCCCTGTACTGGCGGATCTTCCTGCTGAACGGCGTCGTGCTCCTCGCGGCCACGGCCCTGCTGCTGGGCCCGGTGACCGTGTCCACCCCCGTCCTGCTCACCGAGGCCGCGGTCCTCACCGGCGGCCTGGCCGCCATGCTCGTCGCCAACTCCCTCCTGCTGCGGATCGGGCTGGCCCCGCTGGAGCGCCTCACCCGCGCCATGACCACCACCGACCTGCTGCGCCCCGGCCGCCGTCCGGCGGTCAGCGGCCACGGGGAGATCGCGGAGCTGATCACGGCCTTCCACACCATGCTCGACCGTCTGGAGGAGGAACGCGCCACCAGCAGCGCCCGTGCCCTGTCCGCCCAGGAGGCCGAACGGCACCGCGTCTCCCAGGAACTGCACGACGAGGTGGGCCAGACGCTCACCGCCATGCTGCTCGAACTCACACGCGTCGCGGGCGATGCCCCGCCCGCGGTGCGCGAGCAACTGCGCCAGGTGCAGGAGACCACCCGCGGCAGCCTGGAGGAGATCCGCCGGATCGCCCGCCGGCTGCGCCCCGGCGTCCTGGCCGAACTCGGCCTGACCGCCGCGCTGAAGGCTCTGACGACCGAGTTCACCCATCCCGGGCTGTCCGTCAGGCATCACCTGGACCCGGACCTGCCACCGCTCGGCCGCGACACCGAACTCGTGCTCTACCGCGTCGCCCAGGAGGGACTGACCAACACCGCCCGCCACGCCCGGGCCCGCCACGCCGAGCTCACCCTCCAACGCACCGCCTCGGGCGTCGAACTGCGCGTCCACGACGACGGAGGGGGCATCGGCGCCGCCCCCGAGGGCGCCGGCATCCGCGGCATGCGCGAACGCGCCCTGCTCATCGGCGCCCGGCTCTCCCTGGAGCCGGGCCGCGGCGGCGGCACCGACGTACGCCTCACCGTCCCCGACCGGAACAGTTGACCATGCCTGAAGCAGCCGCCCCCACCCGCATCCTGCTCGCCGACGACCACGCCCTGGTCCGGCGCGGGGTCCGTCTCATCCTCGACGGCGAACCCGACCTCACCGTCGTGGCCGAGGCCGACAACGGCGCCGAGGCGGTGGAACAGGCCCGGGCCCACCACCCCGACCTGGCCATCCTCGACATCGCCATGCCCCGCCTGACCGGTCTGCAGGCCGCCCGTGAACTGTCCCGCATCCAGCCGGACATGCGCATCCTCATCCTGACCATGTACGACAACGAGCAGTTCTTCTTCGAGGCCCTCGCCGTCGGCGCGTCCGGCTACGTCCTCAAGTCCGTCGCCGACCGGGACCTGGTCGAAGCGTGCCGCGCGACGATGCGTGGGGAATCGTTCCTCTATCCGGGCGCCGTCAACGCCCTGATCCGCAACTACCTCGACCGCCTCCGGGAGGGCCGCGCCCTGCCCGCCAAGGCGATCACCCACCGCGAGGAGGAGATCCTCAAGCTCGTCGCCGAGGGCCACACCTCGCAGGAGATCGCCGACCTGCTCGTCATCAGCCCCAAGACCGTGGAACGCCACCGCGCCAACCTGCTGCAGAAGCTCGGCCTGAAGGACCGCCTCGAACTCACCCGGTACGCGATCCGCGTCGGACTGATCGAACCCTGACCGCGGGTGCCGTCCCGGGTCTTCCCTCAGCGCTCGGCCTCGACGGGCCGCGCCGACGAGGCGGACGGAGCGGGAGCCGGGGGCGCGCCGTCGTCCTGCGGTGCCGTGCCCCGCGGCGGGCCCGTGTCACTCCCCCGGCCGGACGCGAAGGCGCTCGCGGACCGCAGTGCATGGGCGAGCAGGTGCGCGCGTCCGGCGACGACGGGGCCGAGGACGGCGAGGACGAGGACGTATCCGGCGATGAACGGCGCGAGACGGGCGTCGAGCCCCGCGCCGGCGGCCATCGCGGCCAGGATCAGAGCGAACTCGCCCCGGGCCACCAGCGTCGTGGCGATCTCGGCGGCGGTGTCGGTGCCGTAGCGGTACAGCCGGGCGACCAGGAGCCCCGCCGCGACGTTCATGGAGAGGGTCAGCGCCGCCGCGGCGGCGACCGGCACCGCGACGGACGCGAGGTCGCCGGGGTCGATGGCGAGTCCGAACGCGAAGAAGAAGATCGCCGCGAAGGCGTCGCGCAAGGGATGCACCAGCTCACGGATGCGCGGCCCCGAAGGTGTGCCGGCCAGGATCAGGCCCACCATGAACGCGCCGATGGCATCGGCGACACCGAGCACCTCGGAGACGCCCGCGACGAGGACGGCCGCGCCCAGGAAGCTGATGACCAGCAGCTCGTTGTCGCGGGTGACGATCAGCCGGCCGGCCAGCCGGGTGCCGTAGCGGGCGGCGGCGGCCAGCACCAGCAGGAACGCGAACGCCTTGGCCCCTTGGAGGACCATCTCGGTGACGCCTTGCGCACCGCTGATGACGGGCTGGAGGGCGGCCAGGTACAGGGCGAGGAAGATGTCCTCCACCACGATGACGCCCAGGATCAGGCGGGTCTCCGGGCGGCCGAGCCGCCCCAGGTCGATCAGGATCTTCGTGACGATCGCCGACGAGGAGATCCCGAGGACACCGGCGAGCACCAGCGCCTCCCGCACGCCCCATCCCAGGGCGAACCCGAACCCGAGTCCGGCACCGACGTTCAGCAGGAGGTAGACACCGCCCGCGGTCAGCAGCCGTTTCCCCCCGTTCCTGAGGTCGTCGAGATGGAACTCCAGGCCCAGGTAGAACAGCAGCAGGACCAGTCCGAGCGCGGAGAGCATCTCGAAGTCGTGCGCGTCCTCGACGAGGACGAGGCCGGGTGTGTGGGGGCCGAGCAGGATGCCGGCGAGCATGAACAGCGGAATGGTCGGCAGTCCGATCCTGCCGCCGAGACGGGCGAGGAAGGCGGCGGCCAGGAAGGCGCCGCCCATGGCGAGCAAGGTGTCAGCATGTCCCACGGGTCACCCCCTTCGGCCACGCGCCGGGTCGGTCGTTCCTGGACGGACAGGGGTGGATACGTCCTCCTTCGTCGTACGCCCGGCCACCGCTCTCGAGGCGGAGCCGTACGGCGGCCCTGGGCGCGGCGTGGCTCCACGCTCGCAGGTGCCGGGGCGGGGGCACCATCGGTGACGGCCCCCAGATTCGCAGGTGGGCGCCACCCACTACCCCGAGAGCGGCGGCGCCGGGGTCAGTGCGCGAGCTCGGCCACGGCCACGGCCTCCAGGCGGGCCTCGTCCGGGGACAGGCAGTCGTCCAGCGCGGTGAGGTACCGCTCGGCGTCCAGGGCCGCCGCGCAGCCGGTCCCGGCGGCGGTGACGGCCTGCCGGTAGTCGTGGTCGACGACGTCGCCGCAGGCGAACACGCCGTTGAGGTTGGTGCGCGTGGACCGGCCTTCCACGGCCACGTATCCGGCGTGGTCCAGGGAGACCTGGTCCCGGACCAGGTCGACCCGCGGATCGTGTCCGATGGCGATGAACACCCCGGTCACGGGCATGTCGGTGTCCTGGCCGGTGTTCACGTCACGGATGCGCACACCGGTGACCCTGTCCTCGCCCAGGACGTCGACCACCTCGTGGTTCCACAGGAAGCGGATCTTCTCGTTGCGTCGTGTCCGCTCCTGCATGATCTTCGAGGCGCGCAGCCGGTCGCGGCGGTGCACCACGGTGACGGTGCGGGCGAACTTCGTGAGGAAGTCGGCCTCCTCCAGCGCGGAGTCGCCGCCGCCCACGACCACGACGTCCTGGTCGCGGTAGAAGAAGCCGTCGCAGGTGGCGCACCAGCTCACCCCGCGCCCCGACAGCCGCTTCTCGTTGGCGAGCCCCAGCTCGCGGTAGCTGGATCCGGTGGCGAGGACGACCGCCTTGGCCCGGTGGACGACTCCCGCGCTGTCGACGACCTCCTTGACGTCCTGGTCGAGCCGGGCCTCCACGATGTCGTCGGGGACCATCTCGGCGCCGAACCGCTCCGCCTGCGTTCTCATCCTCTCCATCAGATCCGGCCCCAGCACCGCCTCGGGGAACCCGGGGAAGTTCTCCACGTCGGTGGTGTTCATGAGCGCGCCGCCCGCGGAGACGGACCCCTCGAACACCAGCGGGCGCAGCAGTGCGCGGGCGCAGTAGAGCGCGGCGGTGTAGCCGGCCGGCCCGGAGCCGACGACGATCACTTGCCGGACGGTCTCATCCACCTTGATCACCTACCAGAGCCTGGGGAGGGGGAACGCGACCAGCCGGCAGCCGCCTCGCGGAGCCGGACGCGGTCCCGGCAACGGACGACTCCACCATGCGCTCGTGCGAGGGGGTGCGCATCCCGTCGGCGAAACCCCGCGGTTCCGTCGCCGTAGGCTGGGGCTGAGGCGTAGCAGCGACGACATCACGCGGAGGACCGAGATGACTGGACAGGCGCAGAGAGCCGTTCTCGCAGGTGGGTGCTTCTGGGGCATGCAGGACCTGATCCGGCGGCTTCCCGGGGTGCTGTCGACCCGCGTCGGCTACACGGGCGGAGACGTGCCGAACGCCACGTACCGCAACCACGGCACGCACGCCGAGGCGATCGAGATCACCTACGACCCCGAGCAGACCGACTACCGAGCGCTTCTGGAGTTCTTCTTCCAGATACACGACCCCACGACGAAGAACCGCCAGGGCAACGACATCGGCCTCAGCTACCGCTCGGCGATCTACTACGTGGACGCGGAGCAGAAGGCGACGGCGGAGGACACCATCGCCGACGTCGAGGCCTCGGGGCTGTGGCCGGGCAAGGTCGTCACGGAGGTGGAGCCGGTCGGCCCCTTCTGGGAGGCCGAGCCCGAGCACCAGGACTACCTGGAGCGCTATCCCGAGGGATACACCTGCCACTTCGTCCGTCCGGGCTGGCGGCTCCCCGCCCGCGCCAAGGACTGACGGACCAGCGGTGCCCGGGCGGCCCTGTCCTGCCGTTCGCCGCGGATCGGGCCGGCCGCGCGGGCACCAGGTCCCGGACCGGCCGGTCCCGGCGGCCTACCCCGTGTAGAAGTCCCGGCGCGCGGCGACGAACACCTCGACCGACTGGGCCGGGATGCCCGTGACGCCTTCGACGTCGCGGGTGGCGCGGTCGTAGCGGTTCTCGCGGTGCAGCCGGGCCATGGTGAGGATGTGCTCCTCGGTGTGCGGGGGCAGGCCCACCTTGGCGAGCACCTCGGCCCGCCACTGGTCCGGGGGCATGTCCACGTAGGACACCGGACGCCCGAGGGCCCGGGAGAACTCCTCCGCCATCGCGGTCATGTCCATGGCGCGGGGGCCGGTCAGTTCGTAGACGTGGCCGATGTGCGCGGCGGGCTCGCGCAGCACGGTGGAGACGACCCGGGCCACGTCGGCCACCGCGACCGGGGAGGTGCGGCCGGCGCCGAAGGGCAGCGCGATGGTGCCGTTCTCGCGGATCGACAGGGCGGGCAGCGCGGTGAAGAGCGGGTTGTCCAAGAAGGCCGTGGGCCGGACGTGCACGACCGGCAGACCCGACCAGTCGAGCACCTGCTCGGCCAGCCAGTGCAGCCGCTGCTGATGCGACTCGGCGGTGCTGGTGGCGGTCATCTGCGACACCGTCATCTGCGACATGCCGACCAGCCCGTCCAGCTGCCCGTATTCGCGGGCCACGCTGGCCACGACGGTCGCCGCCAGCAGATGGTCCGGCGACACCGGCATCGCGAAGTACATCCGCGCGACACCCTCCAGCGCGGGCGCGACCTTCTCGGGCCGGGTCAGATCCCCCACGACGATCTCCGCGCCGAGTGCGCGCAGCTCGTCCGCGCGCTCGTCGTCACGTCGCACCATGGCGCGCACCGGCACGCCCTGGGCACGCAGATTCTCCAGGACCGCCCGGCCGACGCCGCCGGTGTGGGCGATGAGTACGAGATTGCTGGTCACCATGGCTCGATCTTCCCCTGGGTGGCGCGCTCCGCGCGCGTTCCCACGCCCGCGGGGGGCCGCCGTACGGACCCGTGATCGTGGCGCGGCGGTCAGGGACGGGCGGGGGCGTCGGGGTCGACGTCGTCGACGAAGGCCTCCTCGGTCCGGGCGATGCGGCCGGCTTCCTCGAACACCTCGACGACCTGCGCGGCGGGGACGACGACCGCGCCGGAGACGTCCGCGAAGACCCAGTCGCCCGGGCGGACCGCCACGCCGGCCACGACGACGGGCCGGTCGGTCTCGTACGGCGTCACCACGTCGCCGCCCCACTTCGCGGTCTGTCCCCGGCAGTAGACCGCGAAGTCGTGGGTCGCGAGTTCGACGAAGTCCCGCAGTCGGCCGTCGGCCAGCACCCCGGCGAGACCGTGCGCGGCGACGAGCGAGAGCTTCGATCCCCCTCCCAGCGACACGTCGGGATGCCCGTTGCCGGCCAGGACCAGCACCCTCCCCTCGGCGCCGTCCTCGACGGCTTCGGAGAGGAGACGGGTGAAGGTGTGGTGCTCCGCCGGAAGTGCCTTCTCGCACGAGGGGAAGTACGACATCGTCAGCGCGGGTCCCAGAAGGACGCGGCCCGGCGTCGGACTCACCAGGTCGTCGATGTGGCACCGGTGACGGTGCATCCGCCCCATGGCGTCGACGACGTCGGGGGTGCGCACGCGCGAGGCGAGCTCTTGCAGGCGGTCGGTGTTGTCTGCCATGAGGTCTGCCTCACGCCGGTGTCGGGATCCTGAGGTGCGCCAGTCCGCC
Source organism: Streptomyces sp. NPDC107562 (assembly GCF_055657325.1). Taxonomy (NCBI): domain Bacteria; kingdom Bacillati; phylum Actinomycetota; class Actinomycetes; order Kitasatosporales; family Streptomycetaceae; genus Streptomyces; species Streptomyces sp. NPDC107562. The sequence continues at coordinate 318,327 of NZ_JBVKBE010000005.1, forward strand.
GGCGTCGAGCCAGGTGTCGGAGGGCGTGCGGACCAGGCGCATCAGGACGCCCTCGCAGCCGGGACAGCGCAGCACGGTCCCGGGGCCGTCCAGGTAGGCGTGCGTCTGGGCGAGCAGCATCTGTTCGCCGCAGCCGCGGCAGCGTCCGGAGGCCATGGTCATGTCGGTCCCGAACAGGGTCTGCAGATCCCCCGCGGCGGCGTTGCCGTCCAGGAAGCCGGGCATCTGGGTCATGGGATTCAGCTCCCTCGGGTCGTGACGACGTACCGGGGTACGTCGGCTCGTCTGCTCGCTTGCTCGCTGCGGCCCGATCCGGGCAGACCTAGCCGCTGGGTCCGAACCGCTCCGTGCGGATGCGGCCGGGATGGTGGCCGAGTGCCACCAGCAGTCCGGCGGCCCGTTCCACGAAGCCGGTGGAGCCGCAGACGTAGCAGGTGGGTTCGAAGTCCGGTGGCCATCCCGCGGTGGACAGGTCCGAGGCGGTGACATGGCCGAGGGGCCGCGGCCAGTCCGGTGGGGTGGCGCGGGTGTAGAGATACGTCTTGTCCAGGCCCGGGTCGTCCTGCCGCAACTCCGGGACGAACAGCCGGTACTCGGGGCTGCGCACGGAGTGCACCAACCGGAAGGGCGTACGGCTGCCGACGGCGCGGCGTGTGCGGATCATCGCCATCAGCGGCACCAGGCCGGAGCCGCCGCCGACGAGCAGGACCGGCTCCGTCTGCTCGGGCCGCCACACGAACCAGCCGCCGATCGGGCCGCGCAGCTCCACCGGACCGCCCACGGCGAGGACCTCCGTCAGATACGGCGAGACCTCTCCGTCCTCGACACACTGGACGGTCAGCTCGACACTGTCCCCGTCGGTCGCGGACGCCAGCGAGTAGCTGCGCTGGGTGCTGTAGCCGTCCTCCGCCGTGAGGCGCAGGTCGACATGCTGCCCGGCCAGGTGGCCCGGCCAGTCCGGCACGTCGAGGACGAGTGTGTGGGCCACCTCGGACTCGGCGCGCCGATCGGTGAGACGGGCCGTCTTCCAGCGCAGCCGGTCACCTAGTCGCCTTGATACCGCTGCTCCCGCCATGGGTCCCCATAGTTGTGGTAGCCGACGCTCTCCCAGAAGCCGCGCTCCTCCTCGTCGAGCAGCTGGATGCCGCGCACCCACTTCGCGGACTTCCAGAAGTACAGGTGCGGGACCAGCAGCCGGGCGGGGCCGCCGTGCTCCGCCGGGAGTTCGTAGCCGTCGAAGCGGTACGCGATCCACGCCTGCCCGTCGAGGAGGTCCTCCAGGGGCAGGTTGGTGGTGTAGTCGCCGTAGGAGTGCACGAGCGCGTAGTCGGCGCCGGTCTCCACGTCCTCCAGCAGCAGGTCCAGGGAGACCCCCTGCCATTGCGTGTCGAACTTGGACCACTTGGTGACGCAGTGGATGTCGACGGTCGGCGTCTGGCTGGGCAACGCCAGCAACTGTGCCCAGTTCCAGCTGTGCCGTGCGCCGGTCTCCGTGCGGATGGTGAACTCCCACGCGTCGAGGTCCACCGCGGGGGTCGGTCCCGCCGACAGCACGGGAAATCCTTCGGTCTCGTACTGTCCTGGCGGCAGTTTGTGTCGCGCATCGCGCGCTCGACCGTGGAATCCGGGTGAGATGATCGGCATGGCGCGCCCCCATTCCCGCGATCTGCGCGCACTCGATTCTCGCGCACATCGCGTACCGCAGCATCTCCGCGACGCCACCCGCACACCCCTCGCGGGCCCCCGGCACACCCCTCGGGGCCCCCGCACGCCCTTCGCCGGGCCCCGCGCGTCACCGTCGTGGGCCGCGGGGTACCCCTGTCGTGACCGCCGTCCGGGCCGGTCCCGGGCGGATGGCAGGATGACCGGTATGGACATCCGCAGCAGGAACAACGTCGTCGTGACCGGGCGTCCGCACGGGCCGGCCGTGGTGCTGGCACACGGGTTCGGCTGCGACCAGAACATGTGGCGCCTCGTGGTGCCCGCCCTGGCCGAGCACCACCAGGTGGTCCTCTTCGACTACGTCGGCTCAGGGAGCTCCGACCGGTCCGCCTGGACGCAGGAGCGCTACGCCTCGCTCCAGGGCTACGCCCAGGACGTCGTGGACGTGTGTGACGCGCTGGACCTTCGGCGGGCGGTCCTCGTCGGGCACTCGGTCAGCGCCATGGTCGGCGTGCTGGCCGCCCAGGCGGCACCGGAGCGGATCGGGGCGCTGGCGATGGTGGCGCCCTCGCCCCGGTACATCGACGACGACGGCTACCTGGGCGGGTTCGCCGCCGAGGACATCGACGAGCTGCTGGAGTCGCTGGAGTCGAACTATCTCGGCTGGTCCTCGGCGATGGCCCCGGTCATCATGGGCAACCCCGAGCGGCCCGAGCTCGGCCAGGAGCTGACCGAGAGCTTCTGCGCGACCGACCCGGACGTCGCCCGGGTCTTCGCACGGACCACGTTCCTGTCCGACAGCCGCGAGGACCTGACGGGCGTGCGCGTGCCGACGCTGGTGCTGGAGTGCGCCGAGGACGTCATCGCCCCGCGCGAGGTGGGCGCTTACGTACACGCGGCGATCCCCTCCTCCAGCCTCGTGACTCTCGACGCCACCGGGCACTGTCCCCAGCTGAGCGCGCCGGGGCCCACGGCGGACGCGATCCTCGAGTTCCTGAAGTCCCTGTGATGCGCCCACCCGCCCAGGACCCCGATCCGTCCGGAGCCGGGGACGAGACGGACATCAGCGCGGTCTTCACCTCGCTGATGGAGGACAGCGCCGAAGAGCTCTACGAGTCCGCTCCGTGCGGGTATCTCTCGACGCTGATGGACGGCACCGTCGCCAGGATCAACGCCCGGTTGCTCGACTGGCTGGGCCTGGAACGCGAGGCGGTGGTGGGCCGGCTGCGCTTCACCGACCTGCTCACGGTCGGGGGCAGGCTCTACCACGAGACGCACTACGCGCCCCTGCTCCGGATGCGGGGGGAGATCACCGGTATCGCCCTGGAGATGAAGGTCGCCGGCGGCGGCCGGCTGCCGGTGCTGGTCTCGTCCGTGATCAAGCACAGCGGCGAAGGGGAGCCGCTGCTGATCCGCACCACCGTCTTCGACGCCACCGACCGCCGCGCCTACGAGGCCGAACTCCTGCGCCGCAAGCGGCAGGCCGACCAGGCCCGCGCCGAGGCCGAGCAGGCGCGCGCGGAGGCGGAGGCGGCGCACCGGCGGGCCGAGACCGACCGGGCGCGACTGGCCGACGCGCTCGCCGTGCTGCAACAGTCGTTGCTGCCGGCCTCGTTGCCGGCCGTACCCGGCATGGAGACGGCCGTCCACTACCACACCGCCTCCCCCGACCAGCTCGGCGGCGACTTCTACGACCTGTTCCCCCTCGACGGCACCCGCTGGGGGTTCTTCCTCGGAGACGTGTGCGGCAAGGGTCCCGAGGCCGCTGCCCTGACGTCGCTGACCCGCTACACGCTGCGTGCCGCCGCTCTGCACGACGCGGCGCCGGAGGCCGCGCTGACCACGCTGAACGCGGTGCTGCACGAGCGGTACACGGCCGGCGGCGACCCCCGGTACTGCACCGCCGTCTTCGGCGTCGTCGACACCGGGGCCGACCCCGGGCGTCCCCAGGTGCGCGTCGCCTCGGGCGGCCATCCCCCGGCCCTGGTCCTGCGGTCCACCGGGGAGGTCGAGTACCTCGCCACCCCCGGCGGTCTGCTCGTCGGCGTCCTGCCGACCGCGCCTTTCGCCACGGCCGCGACCACGCTCGGACCGGGCGACACCCTGCTGCTGTACACCGACGGCCTGACCGAGGCGCGTACCGGACCCGGCCGTGACAGCCTGTACGGCGAGGACGCCCTGCACGCCTTCGTCGCCGCCCACGCGCCCGCCGGTCCTCAGGAGGTCGTCGCCGCGCTGACCGGGCTGCTGGACAGCTTCGGCGACGGCCTCGACGACGACACCGCCCTGCTCGCCCTCGGCGTTCCCGCCGCCCGTCCGCATCCCCGAACGGCAACGAGTCACGATCGATGAACCCTCTGCACATCACCGAACGCACCACGTCCACCGGTCCCGTCATGGCGGTCGCCGGCGACCTCGACCACGCCCACGCCGCGGACCTGCGCCGACGGGTCGAGTCCCTGGCCCTGCGACCCGGCCAGCGCCTGGTCATCGACCTCGCCGAGCTGACCTTCTGCGACTCCAGCGGCATCACCGCCTTCCTCGCCGCCCGTCAGCACGCCCTCGCCGCGGGGGCCGACGTGGTCCTGACCGCCGTCCCCGCCAACACGCTGCGGGTGCTGACCGTCGTCGGCCTCGACCAGGTCTTCACCCTCCAGGCCGACGGCGCCACCTACTGAACGGCCCCTCGCCACCGGGCCGTCGGGAGGCGTCCGGACCAGGACGGCTAAGCTGGAACCGCGGGTCGAGAAGGAAGCGATGCACATGGGCGACGGGCACGCGCCTGAGCGATCCCGGCAGCAGGACCTGCTCGGAGCCGAGTGGGAGACGCACCGCCCGGCGGTCTTCGGCGTGGCCTACCGGCTCCTGGGCAGCGTGGCCGATGCCGAGGACGTGACCCAGGACGTCTGGCTGCGGGCGGCCGGCGCGGACCTGCGCGCAGTGAACGACCTGCGGGCCTGGCTGGTGACGGTGAGCGCCCGGCGGTCGTACGACATCCTCAAGAGCGCGCGCCTGCGCCGGGAGACCTATGTCGGGCCCTGGCTGCCGGAACCGCTGCTGACGGGGCCGGACGCGGCCGAACCCGTCCTCGTGGACGAGTCGGTCGGCTCGGCGATGCTTCTGATCATGGAGGAACTGAGCCCGCCCGAGCGGGTCTCGTTCGTCCTGCACGACGTCTTCGGCGTCGCGTTCGCCCGCATCGCGGAGGTGCTGGACGTCTCCGCGCCCGCCGCCCGGCAGCTGGCCTCGCGAGCGCGCCGGCGGGTGGCCAAGGCGAAGGAGTCCGTACCGCGGGCGCCCCGGGCGGAACGTGAGCGGGTGCTGGCGACGTTCCGTGCCGCCTACGAGGCGGGGGACCTCGCGGCTCTGGTCCGGCTCCTGCATCCGGACGCCGTCTTCGTCACCGACGGCGGGGGCGAGGTCTTCGCGGCCCGCAAACCCCTCCACGGCGGCGAGCGGATCGCCGGGGTCATGGTGCGCCTGGTGCGTCAGTGGCGCCCGGAGCGCATCGACGTCGTCGAGGTCGGCGGCGAGCCGGCGCTCGTCCTCCACCGGCGCGGACGCGTCCACTGCGTCGACACGGCAGAGGTCAGGGACGGTCTGATCACGGTGTACCGCAGGGTGCTCAACCCGGGGAAGTTCTCCTCGCTCCGCCCGTCACACCCGGCGGGGCCGGCTCGTCTCCCTCGTGAGAACCCCGGCCGCGGTGCCCACCGTGGCGCGGGCCACATGAGCGAAGCGAAGGAATCATGACCGAGACCCAGCGCGTCAACATCGGCAAGCAGCACCCCGCCGCCTACCAGGCCCTCCTCGCCCTGTCGGCGGAGGCGGAGAGCGCGACCACGGCGGCGGGCCTCGACCCGCTCCTGGTCGAGCTGCTGAAGATCCGCGCCTCCCAGATCAACGGCTGCGCCTTCTGCCTGCGGATGCACACGCGTGACGCCCTGAAGAAGGGCGAGAACCCCGACCGGCTCGCCGTGCTGCCCGCGTGGGCGGAGACCGGGTTGTTCTCCGACGTCGACCGCGCGGCGCTGCGGCTGACCGAGGCGATCACGGGCGTGTCCCACGGCCACGTGAGCGACGAGGACTACGACGCCGCGGCGGACGTCCTCAGCGCGGAGCAGATCTCCGCGGTGTCGTGGCTGGCGACGGTCATGAATGCCTTCAACCGCGTCGCGATCACCAGCCGTTACCCCGTCCGGGGCTGATCCCGCCGCCGTGGCCCGCCGAGCCGCCGCCCGCCCTACCCGCGGTACGCCTCCAGCAGGCGCAACCACACCTCGCTGATCGTCGGGAAGGGCGGAACGGCGTGCCACAGGCGGGCGACCGGCACCTCGCCGACGACGGCGACGGTCGCGGACTGGAGCAGTTCGGCGACAGCCGGTCCCACGAAGGTGACGCCGACGACGGTGCCGCGATCGAGGTCGACCACCATACGGGCCTTGCCGCGGTAGCCCTCCGCGTACTGGACCGCGCCGGCCACGCTCAGGAAGTCGTTGTCCACCACCCGGACCCGGCGGCCGGCGCTCTCCGCGGCCCGCGCGGTGAGGCCCACGTGCGCGACCTCGGGGTCGGAGAAGACCACCTGCGGTACGGCCTCGCTGTCGGCGGTCGTGACGTGGGCGCCCCACCGTTCCTCGTCGAGCGGTTCGCCGTGCACGCGGGCTCCGATCACGGCGCCCGCGATCCTCGCCTGGTACTTGCCCTGGTGCGTCAGCAGCGCTCGGTGGTTGACGTCCCCGACGGCGTAGAGCCAGCCGTCCTCGACGGCACCCACCCGGCAGGTGTCGTCGACCGCCAGCCAGTCGCCGGGGGTGAGGCCGACGGTCTCCAGGCCGAGGTCGTCGGTGCGGGGCGCCCGGCCGATCGCGAACAGGATCTCGTCGGTGACGAGTTGCTCGCCGTCCGCCAGGGTGACGCGGGCCTCGCCGTCGGGCCCGCCCTCCCGCGTGACGGATGTGACGGAGGCTCCGAAGCGGACGTCCACGCCCGCCTCGCGCAGTCCCTCCGCGACCAGCTCCCCGGCGAAGGGCTCCCTGCCCGGGAGCAGGACCTGGCCCCGGACGAGCTGGGTCACCTCGGCGCCCAGCGCACGCCAGGCGGTGGCCATCTCGACGGCCACCACACCACCGCCGACCACGACGAGACGCCCCGGCACGGCGGCGGCGCTGGTGGCCTCGCGACTGGTCCACACCCGTACCTCGTCCAGGCCGGGGAGGTCCGGCAGCGCGGCGCGGGTGCCGGTGCAGACCGCGACCACATGGCGTGCGGTCAGGCGCACCGTACCGCCGTCGGGGGTGGTCACAGCGACTTGGCGGGGGCCGTCGAGACGGCCGTGGCCCCGCACGATGTCGACGGAGACCGAGTCGAGCCAGGCGACCTGGTCGTCGTCCTGCCAGTGGAAGACGATGTCGTCGCGGTGCGCGAGGACCGCCGGAACGTCCAGCGGCCCCGCCACCACCTTCCTCAACCCGGGCACACGGCGCGCGTCCGCACGCGCCAGCACCGGCCGGAGCAGCGCCTTGCTGGGTTCGCACGCCCAGTAGGAGCATTCGCCGCCGAGCAGCTCGCTCTCCACGATCACGGTGCTGAGCCCGGCCGCCTTGGTCCTGTCGGCCACGTTCTCACCGACGGGGCCGGCGCCCATGACGACGACGTCGTACGTGCGGGAGGTGTCGTCCACTGCTGCTCCTGCGTCTGTGTGCCGCGTGTTCGCGGGTCCGGTCACGGGGCGGCGCGTGCCGGGTCAGCGCCCGGGAAGCCGGGTCGTGACCTCCTGGAGCACCCAGCCGTTGCCGTCCGGGTCGCTGAACGAGGCGAACGAGCCGTAGCTCGCGCGCTCCGGCTCGGGGCCGCCGACGCGCCCCTCCTCCCCCGCGTGGTGGAAGACGCCGCCGGCGTCGTGGAACACCTCGCTCATGTCGGCGCCGCGTGCGAGGAGTTCGGCGCGGGCGGCCTCGATGTCGTCGACGATCAGGTGCAGCCCCTCGGCCGAGCCCGGCGCCGCGTTCGACACCCCGTTGCCGAAGAGGACCGAGCACTGCGATCCCGGCGGCGTCAGATGCACCACGCGAAAGCCCTCGTCGCCCACGTGGTCGACATCCAGCCGGAAGCCCAGTCCCTCGTAGAAGGCCTTGGCACGGTCGACGTCGGACACGGGGAGGACGACCACTTCGAACTTGAGATCCATCCGGTCATCACCTTCCAGGGTGAGCACGGGCGCGTCTCCCGCCGGGGTGCCGGCCTGCTTCTCCAGGTCGAGGCGCACCACGGCACCGGACTCGGCGAGTTGCCACGGCGGTACGGAGCGACCGCGCTCGCACGATCTCCGGCGCGTGCCTGGCCGGAGCGGCGCGGCCGCCCTTCGCCGAGCACTGCGCCGGGGGCCTCCACGGCGAGGCGCCATCCGCTCGATGAGGCCATTTCGAGCGTAGCAACATGTCTCGCCGGGTGCCTTCCGGCGAAGGGCGGCACCGCGAACGATCCCGGACCGGACCGGCACGCGAGGGCCGCCGGCACGGTCAACCGTCCAGGAGCACGCCGGGGTTGAGGATTCCGGCCGGGTCCAGGGCGCGCTTCACGGCGCGCAGGGCCCGGGCGAAGGGCTCGGGGCGCTGGAGGTCGTAGTGGGGGCGGTGGTCGCGACCGACGGCGTGGTGGTGGGTGACGGTGGCCCGATGGCGGTGGAGAACCTCCCCCGCGACCGCCTTCAGGTCGTCCCAGACGGCCACCTCGTCGCCGGGCCGCCCCCCGGAGATCACCGTGAAGTAGGGGGCGGCGCCGTCGGGATAGACGTGCGTGAGGCGGCAGTTGACGAGCGCCGGGTGCCCTGTCGCCTTGTGCGCGGCGGCGCCGACCTCCGTGCGGACGGCGTCGATCAGGGCGGGCAGCCGGTCCCAGGTGCTGGCCGTCTCGAAGGTCTCGGTGATGGCGCCCATCCGCGCGAGCCCGTCCCGCAGGTAGGGCATCCGCAGGAAGGCGGAACGCCAGGCGCCGACCGCTCCGTCGGCGGGCCCGCCCCGGTCCTGGCCGTCCGCGTCGGCCCGGCCGCCGTTGGCGCGGGCCAGTTCCAGTGCCTGGGAGAGGCGATCGGCCACGGGGCCGGTCGAGGACTCGAAACCGAGGACGAGCACGGCGTGGCCGTCCCGGGATGCGCCGGAGAGAGCGGCCTCGCCGGCGTCGAGCAGCCGGCAGTTGGCGGGCGCGAGGTCGGACCGGGCGAGGGCGCGCACCGCGAGGAGCGCGGCCGGGAAGTCGGTGAAGGACACCGAGGCGGACGCCTTGTGCCGGGGGCGTTCCTGCACCCGCATCCACGCCTCGGTGATGACACCCAGGGTGCCCTCGGACCCGAGGAAGAGACGGTCCGGCGAGGGGCCCGCACCGGATGCGGGAAGCCGCCAGGAGGTGCTGGTACCGGCGGGGGTGACCACGTGGAGGGACTGTGTGAAGTCGTCGATGTGGGTCCGGCCGGTCGCGTAGTGCCCGCCGGCCCGGGTGGCCAGCCAGCCGCCGAGGGTGGAGAACTCGAAGCTCTGCGGGAAGTGACGCAACGTGAGGCCGTGCGGGCGGAGTCGGTCCTCCAGCGCGGGGCCCAGCACGCCGGCCTGGATGCGGGCGGCGCGACTGTCGTCGTCGATCTCCAGGACGCGGTCCATGGCGGTCAGGTCCAGTGACAGCACCGCACGATGCGCGTCGCCGCGGTACTCCACGCCGCCGACGACCGAGGAGCCGCCGCCGTAGGGGACGACCGCCACGCGCCGCTCACCTGCCCACTCCAGCAGGTCGGCCACGTCCTGGTCACGGGCCGGACGGGCGACCAGGTCGGGAATGCGGCCCGGCCGGCCCCGCAGGGCGCGCGCGACGTCGCGGTAGGCCTTTCCCATGGCGTGCGAGGCACGCTCCTCGGGGTCGTACGTCACCAGGTGCCCGAGACTGCGCGGTGCCTCGGCGGCGGGCCTGCCGATGTGCAGGTCGGCCACCTCGGGCAGGGGCAGCGGCCGGGCCAGGGTGCCGGGCACGAGGGCGCCCAGCGCGACGCATTCGGCGTCGTCCGGTTGGGCGTCGGCCCACCCCCATCCCCACCACGAGCGGTCGCGGGACGTGCGGGCCACGGTCTCGGCGGACATGTGCCGGCTCCTTCGTCGAGCTCACCAAGAACTTACCTGTAGGTAAATTACCTAGTGGTAAATTCCCTCCATGGCAACCCCCTCACCCCGGGCGGGCACCAAAGGCGTCCCGCGTGCCAGGCGCGAGCAGCAGATCCTCGCCGCGGCCACGGAGGAGTTCGGCCGCCGTGGCTACGAGGGCACCTCGCTCGCGACGGTCGCGGCCCGCGTCGGGGTCACCAAGACGCTGCTGCACCAGTACTTCGGTGCGAAGCACGACCTGTACCTCGCGTGCCTGGTCCCGGTCGGCGACCGGATCCTGGCGGCCGTCCGCGCCGCCGTGCGGGACTCGGCCGAGGCCGCCGAGAGCCGTGGCGACGGGTGGGCGCCGCCCGCACCGCTGCGCGTCCTGCGCGGCCTGTTCACCGCGCTGGAGGGGCAGCGGGAGGCCTGGTTCCTGCTCCACGACATCTCGCTCCCGGCCGACAGCGAGGCCGCCCGCCGCGCGCGCCGCTACCGGGCCGACGTCGACGCGTGCGCGGCACGGGGTACCGCCGACGTCCTGCTGGCGGCCGACTCCTTCGACCCACTGGACGCGGATGCCCTGAGCCACGCCTGGCAGGGCATGGCCACGGCCCTCGTCCGCTGGTGGATCAACCATCCCGAGGAGTCCGTGGATGCCATGACGCGGCGCTGTGCCCGTCTGTTCGCCGCGGCGCGGGACGCACTGGGCGCACCCGACTAATGGTTTGCGCGTCGGGCCGCGGCTCGGCATCGTGGGCGCGATGAGCGACAAGCCGGAGCGATGGACCAAGGCCACCGTCTACGCAGACATGTGGGTGGATCCCGACGAGGACCCGCGCAACAGCGAGGGAGCGAGCCCGGACGGCGAGTTGGCGACGCTGCGGGATTTCCTGGCCGGCTATCGCATGACCCTGCGGATGAAGTGCGACGGGTTGGGTCCGCGGGACCTGGCGCGCCGCTCGGTCCCGCCGTCGACCATGTCCTTGCTGGGGCTGGTCCGTCACCTCGCCGAGGTGGAGCGGGACTGGCGCAACTGGATCCGCCCCGAGGACCCCGAACCGAAGCTGTACGGCGCCCGCGACCGCGACTTCGAGGGCGCCGTCGCGGAACAGGCGGTGGTGGACGGCGCGTTCGCCGACCTCGCCCGCGAACAGGCGGCCACCGACGAGGCGCTGCTCGACCACACCGACCTCGGCACGCGGGTGGGCAAGGACGGTACCTCCGTCCGTGAGCTGTGGGTCCACCGCATCGAGGAGTACGCCCGCCACTGCGGACACGCCGATCTGCTGCGCGAGTGCGTCGACGGGCGAGTGGGGCAGTAGGCGGAAGGGGGCGTCGGGCGCTCACGCCTCCTCGGGGACCGGCCGTCGCAGCAGATAGGCGGCGGCCGACACGACGAGCACGGTCATGCAGCCGATGAACACCAGCCCCGCGCCCTCCAGGTCGATCGGTCCCGTCAGCGCCCCCACCCCGATCACCGGCACCGAGATGCCCGCGTAGGCCACCACGAACAGCGTCGAGATCACCGCCGCGCGCCGGTCCGCCGGAGACGCGTGGGCGACCGCGGCCAGCGCCGCGCGGAACGTCATCCCCTGGCCGCCTCCGCCGACGAGCGCGCTCAGCACCACCAGCGCCAGCTGGTCCCAGTACAGCGCGCCGGCGAGCAGCGCGAGGCCGACGAGGAGCCCGGCGCAGCCCAGCGGCAGCGAGCGCCGCACCCCGATCCGCCCCACACACAGTTGCCCGCCCGTCGAGGCGAAGAAGGCCAGCGCGACGACGAGCCCGCTCACGGCGTGGTTCCGCATGTCCAGGTACTCGGCGAGGAACGCGGGGCTGACCGCTGTGAAGACCCCGAACAGCGCGAACCCCACGAACGAGGCGATCGCCGCGGGCCCGAACACCGCCCGCACCTGCGCGGGCAGAGCGGCCCCCTGGGGCCGCACGGTCCTCAGCGGCTTCCGTTCCCGCACCGTCTCCGGCAGGCGCAGCAGGACCACCACCGAGACGGCCACCAGCGCGAGGTGCACGACGAAGGGCAACTGGAGGGGCCAGACGGCGTACTCCGCCAGTACCCCGGCGAGCAGCGGGCCGCAGCCCAGCCCGCCCATGTTCGCGGCCGTCGCGACGAAGGTGGCCCGCGAGGCACCGCCGGGCGGTGCCAACTCCATCACGTACGCCGTGGCGGCCCCGGTGAACAGGCCCGCGGACACCCCTGACAGCAGCCGCCCCGCGTACAGCCAGCCCAGTTCCGTCGCGCACAGGAAGCACACCGCGCTCGCCGCCGCGAATCCCAGACCCCACAGCGTCACCGCTCGCCGTCCCACGGCGTCGGACGCGTTGCCCGCCAGCAGCAGCACGCCGATGACCCCGAAGGCGTACACGGCGTAGACGACGGTCACCGTGAATTCGGAGAACCCGAACTTCTGCTGGTAGAGGGGGTACAGCGGGGTCGGCAGCGTGGTGCCGGCCATGCACACCGCGAACACCGCGCCCGCGAGCGCGCACACACGCCACCCTTGGCGAACGCCGTCCATGTCACCGACGGTAACCGCACACGGGCGGGAACGGCCCGATCGGCGCGCCTGCGCCGGGCTGCGGTCCGTTCGGGAGCGGCCGACAATGGGGAGCGGGTCGCCTGTCCGCCCGCCCGTGACACCGCGGCGCCGCCCGAGAGGAGCGTGCTGATGCGCGCTGAGGCTTCCCCGGCCGCGCGCAGTGAGGCATTCACCGCGGTCGCGACCGCCTTGTTCCGCGTCACGTGTGTCGACGGGTGCCTGCCGTGAAGGGCGGAGCGCAGCGGACGGAGATCCTGCGCCGGTCGCTGCGGGTGTCGCTGTCCGCCTCCGCGGGCTTCTACCCGTTCCTGTACGGGCTCGACGAACCGGTCGTGGCGCTGTACGCGCTGTTCGGACCGATCTCCCTCGGTCTGCTGTCCTCGATCCCCGGGTCCGGGCGGCAACGGGCCGAGGTCATGCTCAAGGCGCTGCCGGTGGGCCTGGTGCTGGTGGCCCTCGGGACCGGGCTTGCGGTGCAGACCTGGTCGGCGGTGGTGGGCATGCTCGTCGTCGGCTTCCTGCTCGCCTTCGCCGCGATCGCGGGCCCCCGGCCGGCCGGAGCGGCGCCCGGCCTCCAGCTCTTCTACATCCTGGCCTGCTTCCCGCCGTACGAACCCGAGACCCTGTGGCTGCGGCTGGGCGGGCTCACCTACGGCGTGGTGGTGCTGGCGCTGTGCGAGCTGTTCCTGCTGCCGCAGCCCGCCGGCCCGACCTACCGGGAGACCGTCGCGCAGGCGCTCTCGACGGCCGGCGACACGATCTCGGGACGCAGCCGTCTGTCGCCCCTCGAACTGCGGGACGCCGGGGCGCGGCTGCGGCTGTCCGACACCCCGCCGGCGGAACGCCCCGCCGGACCGGACCGCGCCGCGCGTGGTCTGTCCCAGGCGGGCTCCGCCACGCGCCGGCTGCTCGAACAGCTCGCCCATCTGGCCGAGTCCGGGGAACTGCGCGCGCTGGTCCGGGACGGCACCGGCGCGGACCCGGAGAGGGACGGGGACGGGCACACCGACGGCGCGGGCAGTTGCGACGTGGCGTCCGGGTCGCTGCTGCCTCAGGTGGCGACCCTGTGCCACGAGACGGCCGCGGCCCTGCGGACGGGCCGGGCCGCCCCCGGCTCCCAGCGCATGGACGCGGCGATCGACGGATTCCAGCAGCTACGGATCCGGCAGGTGACCGGGGCGGCCCCCCGGGTTCCGCCGGTGCCGGTGCTGCGACGGCAGGCGGCACTGCTGGCGATCGCCGAGTCCGTCCGGGTCCTGGAGATCTCCGTCCGGGTCGCGCTCGACGGGCGGCGCACGCCGCCCATCGAGCCACGGGAGCTGTTCTGGTACACCCGGGCCTCCGCCCCCTCTCTCTGGTCGCGCCGGATCCTCGGCAACATGACGCTGCACTCGGTGCAGTTCCAGAACGCCCTGCGGATCGCCGTGGCCCTCGCCGCCGCACGGCTCGTCGCCGGTTCGCTCGACCTGGCGCACGGGTTCTGGGTGCTGCTGGCGGTGCTGACGCTGAGCCGCACCACCGTCGGGGAGACCTGGGTCGCCATCCGCAAGGCCGTCGCGGGCAACCTCGTCGGTGCCGTGGCGGCGGGCGCGCTGCTCCTCGGCCTCGGCCAGCACACCGAGGCGTACGCCGCGCTGCTGGCGCCGGGCATGCTGATCGCCTTCGCGCTCGGGCCGCTGCTCGGCATCGCCTGGGCCCAGGGACTGTTCACCCTCGTGGTGGCCACCGCGTTCGCCCAGATCGCCCCCGCGTCCTGGCACATCGCCGCGGACCGGATCGTGGACGTCGTGACCGGCAGCGCCATCGGACTGCTGTGCGCCATGCTCGCCTGGCCGTCCGGCGCCCGCCGGGAAGTGCTGCGGACCATGGCCGGGCTGCTGCGGGAATGCGGCCCGCTGATCAAGGGCACCGTCGCGACCCTGGCCGCCGCGCCACCGGGCTCGGCCCCCGCTCCGTCGACGCTCCCCACCCTGCACCGGCTGCGCCTCGCCGAGTCGGCCTACGCCCAGTACCGGAGCGAGCCGGGGAGCAGCAGGCACGCCCACACCGACTGGCACGCCGTGCTCATCGCCGCCAACCACATCCTGCTAGGCGCCCAGTGGCTGCCGCGCGTCGACCTGCCCGTCAAGGCCATGCCGGGCGATGCCGCCGACCACGCGCGGGCCGGCGCGTGCGCACTGGCGAGCACCACCGACCGGCTCGCCGCACTGTGCGCGGGTGACCTGTCCCAGGGCGAACGGGACGGGCCGTACCTGGCGGAGCCGGGGCAGGTGGCCTCACCGCTCGATGTCGCCCGGCCGCCAGGTGCGGCGCGGCCACCACACCAGGGGCCGGCCGACAACGGGCCCTCCTCCTCGCGACCGACACCCGCCCCGCCCGACCCGACGCCGATGCCCGCGCTGGTCGACCTGGACGTGTGGCTGCGCAGCCTCACCGCTCAGCTCCGACGCATCGAGAACAGCCTGCCCGAGACGGTCCGTCAGGCCGAACGCCGTACGACGACCGCCGGCGTCCCCGGGTTCGTGTCCCGCTCCGGCGGGGACGGACGGTAGGGCGGGCGCGGTGACCAGCCGGAGTCTTCGCGCCGCGCTGCGGCCGCCGTCGCCGCGCCAAGGGTGGGTGTGGTGGCTGCCGCTGCTCGCGGTGGTGCTCGACGTGGTCGCCGAGTTCCTCGTCCACGGGCGCGAACCGGTGAGCTTCATGCTCATCGCCGTCCCCCCGCTGGCCGCGGCGACGCGCGGGCCCCGGGGCACCGCCCTGTCGACGCTGGTGTGCCTGGGACTGGAGATGTGGATGGCCTGGCGCCGCCCCGGCCACTTCGACGAGCAGCACCACATCGCCGTCTACGTCGCGACGTTACTCATCGGCGTCGCCAGCGTCGCGCTGTCCTGGCAGCGGGAGCGGACCCGGCAGCACCTGATCCGCGCCAACTCCGTCGCCGAGGCCATGCAGCGCACCCTGCTGCGCCCGGTGCCGCGCCGGCTCGGCCAGCTGCGGGCCGCCGCGTTCTACGAGGCCGGCGAGGGCGGCACGATCGTGGGCGGAGATCTGTACGACGTGTGCGAGACGCCCTTCGGGGTGCGGGCCGTCATCGGCGACGTCCGCGGCAAGGGACTGAACGCGGTCCAGACGGTCGCCGCCGTGCTGGGCAGTTTCCGGGTGTCGGCCCACGAGTGGCAGAGCCTGAGCAGCCTGGCGGAACGGCTGGAGCTGAGCATCGCCCGCAACAGCCCCGCCGGTGACGGCCCGGACGGCGACCCCGAGCTGTTCGTGACCGCGCTGCTCCTGGAGTTTCCGCCGGAGGGCGGCGAGGTCCGCGTGGTGGACCGCGGCCACCCGGCGCCGCTGGTGCTCGGGCCCCGGGGCGCCCGGTGCCTGAACACCGCGCCCGCGCTGCCGCTGGGCCTGGGCGGACTGACCCGGCAGGGGGTCGACACCACGGTGCACGCGCTCGGTCCCGCGGACGTGCTCGTCGTGTACACCGACGGGGTCAGCGAGGCCCGCGACGCCGACGGCGCCTTCTACCCGGTGCTGGAACGCCTCGACCGACGCTTCCGCGGCGAACGCACGCCGCTCCCCGAGACGGTCGTGTCCTTCCTGCGCACCGACTCCCAGCACTGGTCGGCCCGGTCCGACGACGACGACCGCGCCGCCCTGGCTTTCACCCCGACCCCAAACCCTTGACCTCGTCAGTCTTATTACGCAACTCTTCTGTCGGCGACCTTGTCGAGGAGGAGGCGGACACGATGGAGTGGACGGGTGCGCGGTATGCCGACACACCGACGGTGGAGGTGACGACCTGGGTCGACGCGCCGCCGGAGCGGGTCTGGGAGCTGGTCTCGGACGTGCGGCGCATGCCCGGCACGAGCGTGGAGCTGCAATCGGTGGAGTGGGTCGACGGATCCGACGGGCCGGGCGTGGGGGCCCGGTTCCTCGGCCGGAGCGCACATCCGGAGCTCGGGGAATGGGAGACGGTCTCGACCGTCATCGCGTGCGAACGGCCGAAGGTGTTCGCGTGGGCGGTGGTCGATCCGGAGCACCCCACGGCCGTCTGGCGGTTCCGGCTGACGCCGAGGGACGGCGGGACCGAGGTGTCGCAGTGGGTGCAGATGGGGCCGGCCCCCTCGGGGCTGTCCCTGGCGATCGAGGCCATGCCGGACAAGGAGCAGAAGATCGTGTTCGTCCGGATGCGGGAGTTCGAGCGCAACATGACCACCACGCTGGAGCACATCAAGCAGTGGGCGGAGGCCTGATGCGCACCGCGACGACCGTCGAGGCGTCCGGCTTCGGCACCTGGTCCCGGCAGGCCGACTTCGTCGTCGAGGCGGAGAAGCTCGGCCTGGACATCTGCTGGGTCGCCGAGGCATGGGGATCCGACGCCCCCTCCGCCCTCGGCTTCTACGCGGCCCGCACCGAACGCATGCTGCTCGGCTCCGGGATCATGCAGGTCGGCACCCGCTCCCCGGTCGCCCTCGCACAGACGGCGATCACCCTGTCCAACCTCTCCGGCGGACGCTTCCTGCTGGGCCTCGGCCCCTCGGGACCGCAGGTGATGGAGGGGCTGCACGGCGTGCCGTTCGCCCGCCCCCTGGCGCGCGTGCGCGAGACCGTCGAGATCGTGCGGCAGGCGATCGCGGGCGGCAAGATCTCCCACGCGGGCTCGGAGTTCGCGATCCCGCTCCCCGGCGGGGACGCCGTGCCCATGCGGCTCTCCGTGCGGGCCGAGTATCCGGTTCCCCTGTACCTGGCCGCCCTCTCACCGGCCATGCTCCGGCTCACCGGGCAGGTGGCGGACGGCTGGCTCGGCACCAGCTTCGTCCCCGAGGGCGCGGCGGACGCCTACTTCACACCGCTCCGTGAGGGTCTGGACGCCGCCGGGCGCGACCGCGCGGACATCGACGTGTGCCAGGGCGCGGAGGTCTCCTTCGCGGCGGACGAGGAGGCGCTCGGCGCCCTGGTCGCGGGCCGCAGGAAGGAACTCGCCTTCAGCCTGGGCGGCATGGGCTCGGCGTCGACCAACTTCTACAACCGGGCCTACAGCCGCCAGGGCTGGGCCGAGGTGGCGGCGGAGGTACGGAAGCGCTGGCAGGCCGGTGACCGCGACGGCGCGGCCGCCCTCGTGACCGACGAGATGGTGCTGGCCACCACGCTCATCGGCACCGAGGAGATGGTCCGCGGGCGACTGCGCGTATGGCGCGACGTCGGCGTGGACACGGTCCGCCTGTACCCGGCGGGCGAGACCCTCCAGGACCGGCTGGACACCCTGGGCAGGGCGATCGAACTGGTCCGCGAACTCGACGCCGAGGCGTGAGCCCCCCTCACCCCTGCGGGTCGAGGCCGAAGCGGGCCCGCACATCGGGCCGCCTCAGCAGGCGGTCCGGGTAACCGGGCCCCGTGGTCACGGCCACCTCGGCGTGCCGCAGCGGCTCGCCGCAGGAGGAGCACACCACCTGGGCCTCGGTGTCGTGGCCGCAGCCGGTGTGGCGCATGACGACCGGGACACCCTCCTCGCCGGCGAGCCAGCGGTCGCCCCAGGCGTTGAGGGCGGCCAGCACGCCGAAGAAGTCGCGGCCCTTCTCCGTCGGCAGGTATTCGTGACGGACGGGCTCGGTCTGGTAGACGCGGCGCTCCAGCAGTTCCGCGTCCTCCAGACGCCGCAACCGGTCGGCGAGGGTGTTGCGGGCGATGCCCAGCGACCCGATGAAGCCGTCGAAGCGGGACTCGCCGTAGAAGACCTCCCGCAGGACGAGCAACGTCCAGCCGTCGCCCAGGATGTCCACCGTCCGGGCGATCGAGCAGGGCCAGCCATCGAAAGACGTCCGTCTCATGGTCCCGACCATAACAGTCTCATGATGAGACGCGGCGGCCACGCGTGCTCGCACGAGGTCTCCCCGGCGAGGTTCCCGTCCTCAGCGGTCCTTCTTCAGGGTGACCTTCCCGGCCTTCCTGGTGAACAGGGCACCGCCGACGCTCATCGACACCAGCAGGGTGTACTTCCCGGCCGGCACCCCCGAGACGTCGACCCCGCTTCCCGACGTGAAGTAGCCGAAGTCGTAGGTGCCGAGGTCTCCGGACAGCTTGTGGGGGCGTACGGCGTCCGGGTTCTTGCGCACCCCGAGGGGGAAGGAGTGGCATTCGCCCTTGCCCTGGAGCACGAGGTAGTAGAAGGCGTGCGTGTCACGGTCGGCGTTCCGTCCGGGCAGGAAGAGCACTCCCTCCGCGTGGATCGTCCGGTCGCGCTCCTCCACCTTCCCGGGCGAGAAGCAGACCCCGGCCGAGTCGTGTCCCACGATGTTCCGCTTGACCAGCTTGAGCCCGCCCTTGCCGCCCCGGAGGAGCAGCTCCGAGTCGCCACAGGCCTGGCGCCGGTCGACCGCGTTCTGGGAGATCAGCCGCGTCCGCCGTTCGATCCCCTCGTCCTCGCTCGTGACGCAGACGGAGACGTCGTACGTGCCCCGCGGGAGGCCGCTGAAGGTCAGCTCGCCCTCCGAGGCGAAACCGCCCATGGCGTACTCGCAGAAGTACTCGTCGAAGTAGTCCCGGTAGAGCCTGATCTCCTTGGTCGACTCCAACGGGTACGTCCAGGTCTCGCCGTCCTTCTCCAGGACGAGCCGCTTGGTCTCGGTCACCGGGCCGTCCGGCGACACGCCCGGCAGGAAGGCCTGTCCCTTCAGCCGCAGACTCCCCTGCGCGAACTCGGCACGCTGGAGGGTGGCCAGGACGGTGTCACGTGCCCGGAGCCCGGCAAGGTGCTCGGCGGCCGCCGCCGGGTCCTGCGCGTCGGACCCGATCCGGACCTCGCCCCAGCGCGGCGCGGCGCCCTCCGTCAGGGAGTACACGATGCTCAGGATCGACGGCAGCGCCTGCCGTACCACCTCGTCGTGCCGCCGCACCGTGGGCGACTCCACGAAGAGGAAGTTGAAGTTCTCGTACTCCCGCAGGGCGGGGAGGTAGTGCTTGACCTCCTGCTCGTACTGATAGTCACCGGGGGACGAGACCAGGTATATGTTCCGCTTGAGGTCGGTCCTTCGCGCCAGGACGTCCTTCATGACGGCATCCATCGTCGCGACGTTCTCGTCGGGCTGCCCCTCGCCCAGGACGGCGTCGCCGAGCTGCCCGTGGCCCTTCGAGTAGCTGCCCAGGAAGTACTGCGGCGTCGAGGCCACGATGTTCTTGTAGTCGTACTTCAGTCCGTAGTAGAGCGCGGCGCTCCCGCCCTTGGAGGCGCCGAGGAGAGTCACCTCGTCCCGGGTCACCCGCAGCCGCCGCATGTGGTCCTCGATGAGGGCCTGTATGGAATCCGTGACGGTGAAGTCCATGTTCCTCGCCACGTAGTACGAGGCCGCGCCGTCGAAGTGGTCACGGATCCGGAGGATGTTGCACTTGACGCTCTCCAGCGCGTTGCCGAACCCGTACTTGCTGCCCACGGACGAGAACACGACGAGGAGGTGCGGGTGGTCGCCCTGGGCCGGGCGGAACTGGAACTCGACCGGCCACTTCCCGTGCACCTCCACACTCTCCTGGTAGGCGCGGTTCCTTTGGGTGGCGTAGTTGGGCGACAGCGGAGGAAGGGCGCTCTTCATGGCGGTATGCGGACTCTCTGGCCAGGTGTCGGACGGGGGGCGTTCCGGCGGAGTATACGGAGTGGCCATCTGACGGCCGAACAGAAGTACGGCGTCGTTCACCGCGGCCCGCGTCAGCGACGGGGGACGAATCCGAGGGCCACCGCAATCGCCGGCGCACCGGTCCCCTCGCGCAGCTCGCGCTTCGCGGCCCGCAGCGGAGTCTCACCGGGATCGAGACCGCCGCCGGGGATCGCCCGGGGGACGCCGAGCTCCTCGTTGTCGCCGTGCGCACCGCATGCCTGCTACCGGCGCGGCTTCCCTCGGGCCGTGCCCGTGATTCGTGAGACGCGCCGCTCCGAATCTCACATATAAGCGCACAAAACAGGTCTTATACGTTCATGCAGAAATTTACGCGGCGCACCTTGCTCGGTGCCTCGATCGTGGCCGCCGGATCGGGAACTCTGGCCGCCTGCTCCGGGTCCGGCGCACCATCCGAAGGCGGGGCCACCGGCCAGAGGGGCGCCAGGCACAGTGCAGGCAACTTCATCCCCAAGGGACCCAAGGGATACGTCAACCCGTCAGATCCCGAAGTCCTGGCCGCCGAGAAGAAGCGCGGGTCCGGTCCCGTCCGCAAGTACAAGCTCACCGCCACCGAGGCGTCCATCGACCTGGGCGGCCGGACCGTCAGGACATGGGCCTACGGCGACGCCCTGCCCGGGAAGGAGGTCCGGATCACGGCCGGCGACGTACTCGACCTCACCCTCGCCAACCATCTGCGCGAGGCGACGACGCTGCACTCGCACGGCATCCGGATGCGCTGCGACATGGACGGCGTACCGGGTCTGACGCAACGTTCCATCAACCCCGGCGAGGACTTCACCTACCGCTTCGCGGTGGCGCACCCCGGCACCTACTGGCTGCACTCGCACTCCGGCATGCAGCTCGACCGCGGCCTGTACGCGCCGCTGATCGTCGAGGACCCCAAGGAGCCGCTCTCCTACGACAAGGAGTGGGTCATCGTCCTGGACGACTGGGTCGACGGGGTCTCCGGGTCCACTCCGGACCGCGTGCTCGGTCAGCTGCGGGGCGGCGAGGCCATGCCGATGGACATGGGTGAGGGCGCGCACGGCCCCAACAGCGCCAAGTCCGCGAGCCCGCGCGAGTCGGCCTCCGCCAGGGCCGCCGGACCCGACCGCGTCCTGCACGACTCGTACAGCCGCGTCCTGGAGAGCATGGGCGGCAACGTCGACTATCCGCACTACCTCATCAACGGCCGCCTCCCGGGGGCTCCCTCGGTCTACGAGGCCCGCCCCGGGGACCGCATCCGGCTGCGCATCATCAACGCCGGCGGCGACACCGCCTTCCGGGTGGCGCTCGGCGGTCACGAGATGACGGTGACCCACACGGACGGCTACCCGGTCGAGCACACGAGGACGGAAGCGCTCCTGCTCGGCATGGCCGAGCGCTACGACGTGATGATCACCGCCGGGGACGGGGTGTTCCCGCTGGTCGCGATCGCCGAGGGCAAGGGCGCGAGGGCGATGGCGGTTCTGCGCACCAGCAACGGCGCGCTCCCCCCGCCCACCGCGCACCCGGACGAGCTCGACGGCATGCTGGTGCCCGCCAGACGCCTCGTTCCGCACGAGTCCGTCGCCCTCAGCGACGACGAGCCGGACCGGGAGATGCGCATCAAGCTGACCGGCGGCATGGAGAAATTCGACTGGGGCTTCGACCACGAGCCCTACTCCATCGAGAAGCGCATCCCGATCCAGGAGGGTGAACGTATCCGCATCAGCCTCATCAACGCCACCGACATGTGGCACCCGGTGCACCTGCACGGTCACACCTTCGCGATGACCGGCATCGACGCGGTGGGCGCCCGCAAGGACACCGCCCATGTGCTGCCGCACCGCAAGCTCGTCATCGACTTCTACGCCGACAACCCGGGCCTGTGGATGCTGCACTGCCACAACCAGTACCACTCCGAATCCGGCATGATGACGATCCTCGGCTACCGCAAGTGACGACGTCCCGTGCGCGGGACATGAGTTCTCGGTGGCTCCCCATCTCGGGCCCCGGCCGCGTGCCGGGTCCCGGCCGGGACAGCCGCCCTCCACCGCGCCCGGTCGCGCGGTGCTCGCCGCCCGCCCGCCGACGGCCACCTTGGAAGGGCACCGCATGGCCATCAGCACCGCGCCCGGCGCCGAGTCGGCCCTCCACTTCTGCCAGGTGCCGCGGCACGGCGTGCGCATGACGCCGAACGTGCCGCGCGCCCGCTCCGTCGGCCGCATGTGGCTGCGCGGCGCCGGTCCCGCCGCGCATCCGGCCCTGGGCTTCCACCCGGAGGTCGTCTCCGACGCCGACCTCTCGGAGTGGTCGAGGGCGTGGTGACCGTCCCGCTCGCCGCCGTACGGGCCGCCGACCTCGTCACGGGCCGTCCCGGTCCGGCGGGACGGGAGGTGGGACGGTGACCGGTCCGCAGCCCACCGCACCGGCGTCCGGCACCCCCGAGGGCGAGCCGGGCTCGGAGTTCCGCAAGGACATGGGCCCCTGGGCCAACTTCGCCCTGGGCTTCACCTACCTCTCACCGGTGGTGAGCACCTACACCCTCTTCGGGACCGCGCTCGCCACCGGCGGGCCCCCGATGATCTGGGCGTTCCTGCTCGCCGGTTGCGGACAGTTCCTGGTCGCCCTGGTCTTCGGCGAGATCGTCGCCCAGTACCCCGTCGCGGGCGGTGTCTACCCGTGGGCCCGGCGGCTGTGGGGCAAGCGCTGGGCGTGGATGACCGGTTGGGTGTACATGTGGGCGCTGCTGGTGACGATCACCTCCGTCGCCTACGGCGCCGGCCCCTACATCGCCCTGCTCTTCGGCTTCGCCCCGACCGTGCACACCACCGTGCTGTGCACCGCGGTCCTCATCGTCGTCGCGGTGCTGATCAACTACGCGGGGACCAAGGCGCTGTCGGCGGCCGCCCTGATCGGCTTCGTGGGCGAACTCGTCGGCGCCCTCGTCGTCGGCGTGTACCTGCTGGTCACGCACCGCCACCACGGGCTCGGCGTCGTCTTCGACACCTACGGCACCGAGGGGAACGGCTCCTACCTGCCGGTGTTCCTGGCGGCGGCGATCATCGGCTTCTACCAGTACTACGGCTTCGAGGCATGCGGGGACACCGCGGAGGAGGTAGCCCGCCCCGGCAACGTCATCCCCCGCGCGATGCGCCGCACCCTCTACATCGGCGGCGCCGCGGCGACGTTCACCTGCCTGTCGCTGCTGCTGTCGGTGACCGACTACGAGGCGGTCATCTCGGGTGCGGACCCCGACCCGGTGGTGGGCGTGCTGTTCGACGCCATGGGCGAGTTCGGGGCCCGGGCGGTGATGGCCGTGGTGCTCATCTCCTTCCTGTCCTGCACGATCAGTCTCCAGGCGGCGGCCGGGCGGCTCATCTACTCCTACGCCCGCGACGAGATGATCGTGGGTCACCGGCTGCTGCGGCGGTTCTCCCACGCCCGCGCGGTCCCGGGGTACGCGCTGCTGGTGTCCGCGGCGGTACCCCTGCTCATCGCCTTCGGTTCGCTGGTCTCGCAGGACGCGCTCACCGACATCGTCTCGTTCGCCATCCTCGGCATCTACGGCTGCTTCCAGATGGTCGTCCTGGCGGCGTTGCGCGCGCGGCTCAAGGGGTGGCGTCCGCTGGGCGAGTTCACCCTCGGCCGCTGGGGCCTCCCGGTGAACGCGGTGGCGCTGGCCTACGGCATCTTCGCCATCGTCAACATCGCCTGGCCGCGCAACCCGCAGGATCCGTGGTTCGAGAACTGGATCGTCCTGCTGTGCGGTGCGGTGGTCGTGGTCACGGGCCTGCTGTACATGTTCACCACCCACCACTACGGCCGCGGCGATGCGCCCGCCGGCTGCGCGGTGCCCGACGACGCGGACACCGCCGCTCCGGACGTACCGCGCACGGACCGGTGTTGACCCGCGGCGGCCCGCCGCTCCTACGACGCTCCGCGCCAGCCGGCGACCTCGTGCCGCCGTCGAGAGCCGTTCGGTGAACGGGTGCACCTCGCCGCCGACGCGATCCTCTCCACCGCGTGGTCGGCCGCGGCACGCAGTCCGTCCACCGTGCCCGCCGCGGTGGCGAGGACCGTACGCCGGGAAGGACTCATGGCTGCCTGCTCCTTCGGTCCCCGCGCAGGTCGCGCTGCGCGTCGTACAGGTTGCGCGGGCGCACCACGTCGGTGGTGCCGTACAGCTCCAGGCGGGAGCGCAGATCACCGGTGAAGTCGGGGACGTCGATCTGGTCGAACTCGGTGACCTCGTTGATGCCGACGGTCGCGGAGCGCGGTGCCAGGCCGTCGATCTTCATCAGTCCCGCGCGGCCGTTGGTGACGCGGATGTTCCAGTGGGTGAAGCGCGCGCCGAACAGCGGGCCGGCGCTCGCGTCGCCGCCGTGGCGGCCGTTGTTGTGGACGGTGATGTCGGTGCGGACGTTGGCGAAGGGCATGCCCCGGTGGCTGTCGAAGGTGCCCATCGCCATCCGGCCGCGCGACCACACGTTGTACGAGGACAGGCCCTCGACGTTGATGCCGTGCAGTTGGGTGTTCGCGGGCGCGGGGGTGGTGCGCTCCTCGATGGTGAAGTCCTCGACGAGGTTGTCGTGCGAGCCCTCGCGGCAGTAGTACGGGTGATGGGTGCCCCGTCCCGCCACTCGCGTGCGGCGCAGTGTGCACGCCGAGGCGGCGACCAGGCCGAAGCCGTTGTCCACGTGGCGCACCGTCACGTCGTCGACCCAGCAGTCGTAGGCACACTGCAGTACGACGCCGTTGTGGCCCTTGTCCAGCAGATGGGGGGCCTGGGGGGTCTCCACCGCCTCCAGGGTCAGGCCCTCGACCCCGGCGCCCGTGAGCGGGGTGACGAGGGTGGTGAACAGCGGCTGCCACTCGGGGCGCACGTCGAGCGGGAGGGGACGCTCCAGGGTGATCTCACGGCCGCGGACGCGTGTGACGCGGACCGGCCACTCGTAGGGCACGTACGAGGTCAGCTTCGTCTTGTCGTCCCAGAAGTACGCCTCCGGGCCGGGGCCGCCGCCCGCCATGTGCTCCAGCAGGGTGTGGCCCGCGTCGTCGGAGAGACGGAGCAGGACAATTGCGCCGGGACGCAGCCGCGAGGGGTCGGCGACGCGCACGGTCCAGGAGCCCTGCCGGGCGGGTTCGACCGAGGTGAGGGGACGGAACTCGTCACGACGGTTGCCGGTCCAGCCCTCGAAGGGCCACTGCCGCGCCCGGATCGCGGTCACCAGCGAGGTCCAACGGGCCTGCGGGGCCATCCAGATGAGGCCGCCCGCCCAGGACCAGGAGGACTTGTCGCCGCCGTACCGGGACCCGTAGGCACCGATCAGCTCGGTGAGGTTCCGCGTCGCGTACAGCGTGGTACGGCCGCTGCCGGCGCCCCGCAGCACGACGTTGGAGTGTCCGACGCGGATCAGGTCGTCGATGCGGAAGGTGCCGGGCGGGATGGTGACCGTGCCACCGCCGGCCTCTCCGGCGGCGGCGATGGCACGGTTGATGGCGGGGGCGGAGTCGGCGGTGCCGTCCGCCACGGCTCCGTGGTCGCGTACGTCGGCCACGACCGGGCGGCGCGGCAGGCGCTCGGCTCCCCCGCGAAAGCCCGCGCGGCCGACGTACGGGATCTGCGGGTGGGCATAGGGGTTCCGGGCGAACTCCCGCCAGAGGGTGGGCACTTGTCCGCGGTCGATTCCCCGGCCGGTTCCCCGGTCGGCGGGGGCGGCGCCGACCGTTCCGCCGGCCGCCACGAGCGCGGCACCGGCGATCAGGCCACGTCTGGTGATCCCTCCGACGGGGTGCGCGTCGCTCCCCCGGCGCTCGTCTGCCGTCACGGCCGACTCCCTTCGTGTCCGTCAACTCCACGGCCCGCACGATGATTCATGTACGTGAATCGTGGCGTACAGGGTCCCGACGGGAAGCTCCCCCGTTGGTGAGCTACAACGGTGGCGGCGACCTCTGTTCCGGTCAAGACTGCGGACGGAACGATGACTTGGAACATGAACTGTGTTCATATGCATGAATTGCGGATCCATGAAACGACACCGACGCCCGTCCGGGTGGACGGGCGTCGGCGGTCCCTCCGGGGCATGCCGGTCACCAGGCGCAGTCGGGCACCCCGGCGATCTTCTCGCCGCCCTGGATGTAGATGTTGTTGACCCAGCCGATCTTTCCGTCCGCCAGTTCGACCAGCGTCCACCAGCGGTTGCTGTAGCCGCTGTCGTGGATGGTCTCCCCCTCGCGCTGGCAGTGGCCCTTGGCCGTCGTACGGGACACGGTCGCGACGACGGTGGGGCAGGAGGCGCGCGACGGGTAGAAGACGCAGTCCGCGTCCGCCCCGTCATGACGGACGTTCACGTTCGTCGCCCAGATGTAGACAGACGTCAGGGCCGCCGACGCGTCCGCCCTGACGGTCGTGACGGCGGGCCGTTCCGGCGCCGCCGAGGCGGCCGGGGCCAGGGCCAGGAGCCCGGCCGTCAGGGCCGTGGCGGTCATCGCCTTGACGAGGTGCCCAGTATTCATGCTTCCTCCGGATTACGTCGGATTCCGTGCCGGTCAGGGGTACTCGCAGTCGATGGTCGGGTCGCTGGGGCTGTCGACCGGCGCTCCGGGCACCGGACTGTTGTTGGAGCCGCCGCTGACGTACACCGCCGAGATCCAGCCCAGGGTCCTGGTGCCGGGCGTGATGACCTGGACCCAGTAGGTGTTGGTGTAGGGACCGTCGGTCACGCGCCCCTCCGCGCCGTTGTCCACCTGGCAGTAGGCCGAGACCCGCACGCGCGTGAGCCGCTCGGTGGTGGCGAGGTCGCAGGACGTGCTCTGACAGGTACGCACCCGCACGTCGCTGGCCCACACGTACACGGACCCGGACGGCGGGTGCGCGGCCGCCGGCTGCGCGAACGACAGCAGGATCGAGGCGGCGACCACGAAGAGTCCGACGAAGGAACGCAGCGCTCCGAGCGCGGAGCGCCGTCCCGCGCCGCTCTTGTGGCTCTCGTGGCTCTTGTGGCTCTCCTGAGTGCGTACGTCCGTGCGTGGTGACGTCTCCGTCATGATGGGGTCCTCTCCCGCCGGTGGTCGCGGGCGGCGGGGTGCCGCGCCGTCCACCCCTGCGACGGGGGGAGGCCGCCCGCCGTATGACCACCGGGCCGCGTCGCCCGCGCGAGGCCGCCTCAGCGGGCCGGAACACCGTCGTCGGGCTCCAGGGGTTCCACGGCCTCCCGGCTGCCGAGTTCGCGGAATATGTGCCGCGCCTCCTCCTCCAGTTCGCGTCCCGCCGCCGGCGCGCCCTTGGCCAGTTCGGCGCGGGCGAGGTCGCGCAGGGTGCGGGCACGCCACAGCGGCAGCGCGAGCTTCTCCCACAGGCCGAGCGCCTGCCGCAGGATCTCGGTCGCGGTCTCCCATTCGGACGCGGCGAGGTGCCACTCGCCGAGGGTGCGCAGGACGAGGGCCTCGCCGAACATGTCCTGGCGCTCGCGGGTGATCTCCAGGCACCGGTCGAGACGGACCCGGGCCTCGGCCAGCCGGCCCTGCCGGAACTCGACCTTGGCCAGCGACTGACTCGCGTACATGACACCGAAGGCGTCGTCCGTCTCCTCGAAGATGCCCAGCGCCCGGCGCAGCAGCGACTCCGCGGCGGGCAGGTCTCCCCGCGCCCGGTGGCACAGACCCAGGGCGCGCAGCGCCAGTGCCTCGCCGTGGCGGTCCCATGCGGTGACGTACAGCCGGTGCGACTGGGAGAGGGCCTCCCAGGCCTCCTCGTGCCGGCCCTGGTCCCGGTGCACGCATCCGATGCCGTAGAGCACATGGGCCATGGACGCGATGTCCTCCGGCTCCCGGTACTGTTCGAGCGCCGAGGTCAGCAGCGTCAACGCCTCGGCGAAGCGGGCCTGTTCACGACGGGCCGCGCCCATGCCGGAAAGTGCCTCGGCGCGGCCTCGGCGCACCGCCCGCTCCTCGAACAGCCGCAGTGCCGCGGCGAAGAACGCGTGGGCCTCGTCGAAGCGGTCCTGCTCCAGGCGCAGTTGGCCGAGTCCGCTCAGCAGCCAGGCCTCGCCCTCCACGTCACCGCCCCGGCGTACCGCCTCCAGGGCCACGTCGTGCGAGCGGGACCAGGAGTCGAACTGGTTGTACAGCGCCGCGGAGGCGGCCATGAGGGCGGCGGCGAGTTCACGGGCCGCGTCGGACATGCCGTGCTCCGCGCAGTGCGTGACGGCGGCCAGCAGGCAGCGCTGCTCGGCGGCGAACCAGGCCGTCGGCTCGCCCGCCAGGTCGGCCGGTTCCTGCGAGGCGGTGCCCGGCAGGAGCCGGGACGCGCCGCCGGGACCGCGGGCGGCCGCGCTGCGCGCCAGGCCCAGCCAGCTCTCCACGAGTCGTCGGACCGCCGTCTCGCGCTCGTGCGGGTCCTCGTCGGCCAGACAGCGCTCGCGGGCGTGCTCGCGCGCCAGGTCGTGGATGCGGTAGCGGGTCCGGCCCGTCTCGTCGGTGCGGACGACCTCCACGAAGTGGCAGTCGACGAGTCGCTCGACCGCGTCCTCCGCCTCGTGCGAGGACACGTCGAGGAGCGGTCCGGCCACCCAGGCGGCGAAGTCGGGCAGGTCCATCAGGGCCAGGCGGCGCAGGGCGCGCTGCTCCTGGGCGTCGAGGTCGGCGTAGCCGAGTCCGAGGCTCGCGCGCACTTCCAGGTCGCCCGCCTGGAGTTCGTCCAGGCGGCGGCGTTCGTCCTTCAGGCGCGCGGCGAGCCGGGCGGGCGTCCAGTGCGGGCGGGCGGCGAGCCGGGCGCCGGCGACGCGCAGGGCGAGCGGGAGCCGGCCGCACAGGGCGACGATCTCGGCGGCCTGGCCCGGCTCCAGGGTGGGGCGGGTCGGGCCTGCCACGCGGGCCAGCAGGTCCAGCGCCTCCGGTTCGGAGGGCACGCCCAGATCGAGGTGGGTGGCGCCTTCCAGGGCGACCAGCCGGCGACGGCCGGTGATCAGTACCGCCGAACCGCCGCCCGGCGGCAGCAGGGGCCTCAGCAGCGCCTCGCTGACGGCGTTGTCGAGGATGAGCAGGACCCGGCGGCGCGCGATGTGCGTGCGGTACAGGCCGAGGAGTTCCTCCTCGTCGCGGACCTCCGTGCCCGGGTCGGCGCCGAGGGCGCGCAGCAACCGGGTCAGGGCGTCGACGGTCCGTACAGGCTCGGAGTCCGAGGCGCGCAGGTCCACGAAGAGCTGGCCGTCGGGGAAGAGCGCGGCGGTGCGGTGGCCGACGTGGACGGCGAGAGCGGTCTTGCCGGTGCCGGACCGGCCGGAGATGACCCCGACGGGCGGCGCGGTGCGCAGTGGGTCACGTACCTGCTCCAGGAGGGCGGTCGCCCAGGAGATCTGTTCGGTGCGCCCTATGAAATCGGCCACGTCCGGCGGCAGTTGTGAGGGAACGGGACGACGTGTGTCGTCGTGGGACCGCTGGGGGCGGGGCACAGGCGGCGCGTCCGTGTCGGCGGCCGGGCGGATCGCGCTCTCCTCGGCGGACGCGAATCCCGGCCCGGCGGGGCCGTGGGCGGCGGGGCTGCGTCCGGCAGGACCGTGTCCGGCGGGGGCGGTCGCGCCGCGCGCCGGGGGCCCGAGCACCGTGATGTCCCCTTGGAGCAGGGCCTGGTGCAGCGCCCGCAGTTCGGGTCCGGGGTCGAGGCCCAGTTCCGTACGGAGCAGCCGGCGGCCCTCGTCGTAGCAGCGCAGCGCGTCGGCCACCCGGCCGGTACGGAACAACGCGGCCATCAACTGGCCGCGCGGGCGCTCCCGCAGGGGGTGGGCGGCGACGTGCGCGACCAGTTCGGCGACGAGATCCGTCCGGCGGTCCAGGTCCAGCTCGGCGGCGAAACGGAACTCCTGCGCCTCCAGCCGGAGTTCCGTCAGACGCATGGCCTCGACGCGGGCGAAGCTCTGGCCGAGCCCTTCCAGCGCGTCCTGGCCGCGCCACAGACGCACCGCCCCCTGGAGGATGTCGACGGCTTCCTCGGGGCGCCCGTCGAGAGCCGCGTTCCGGCCGGCGGCGCACGTGTCCTCGAAACGCCGGGCGTCCACGGCGGAGGGCGGGAACTCGGCGACGTAGCCCGGTGACCGGGTGCGGATCGCGTCGCCGCCCTCCCGTCCGGCGAGGGCGCGGCGCAGTCCGGAGACGTGCGAGGCGACGAGCGCCCGCGCGGTGGCGGGCGGCTCCTCCTCCCAGACCAGGTCGACCAGGCGTTCGGCGGACAGGACCTCCCCCAGGTGCACGACGAGAGCCGCGAGTATCGCTGTCGGTTTCGCACCGTTCAGCGAAATCCGCTGCCCCCCGCTCGACACTTCGACCGGACCCAGAAGGCGAACGTCCACCTTGTCCCCCGAATTCACGTTCCCGCGAGTCAGGGACAACATACCGGCACCTGCGGACAGGCATGCCTCATACCGCACTGCCCTTCTTCTCACGGCAGAGCGGTGGGAACGGAAAGTGGCCAAAAATCGCTGGGTGTCCGGTGAGAATTCCTCCCAATTCGCGGAAGAGACTGTCCGACTTTCCACCTGGGGACGGAACGGGCCGCCCCTCCGTATGAGCGGTTCCCGAAGTGACGCATACGGGCCGCACCCGGGGGCCGTCATCCGGGCGCAGTGACGACCTCACACCGACCAGACGGAGGGCTCCATGACCGGAAAGACGACCAACCGCATCAGCCGACTGCGCCGCACGGCGGCCGCCGCGGCGGTGGCCTGCGGCGCGGGGGTGTCCCTGATCGCGGCCGCGCCGGCCCCCCAGGCCGCGGCCACCACCACGGTCTACGTCTGGGGGACCGACGTGAACATGCGCGGGTGCGCCTCCTTCGACTGCCCGCCCTACAGCGGGATCAAGGTGAGCCGGATGAACGTCACGGCGTACTGCCAGAGCACGGGTGACACCGTCAAGGACGGTCCCTACGAGAACAATTACTGGGTCGCGGTGGACGCCGGCGGGCCCCGCGGCTGGATCAGCGCCGTATACGTGCGTGGGGGCGACAATTACGAGCCCATTCCCGGAGTTTCCCAGAACTTCGAGGACTGCTTCTGATCGACCGAGGGCACAGGCGCGGTCGCCAGGTCCACGGGGCGGGCGGTGCGCGGAGCGCGGACGGGCCATTCGGCCCATGTCGCTCCGCGTGCCGCCCGTTTCGCACGAAAACGCGCCGCACCCGGGGGTGCCGGCCCTGCCCGGCAACCCGCCCACGGCCCCGCAGCCGACCGGACGGAGCTCTACCCGAGGCTCTGCGGCAGGCCATGCAGCAGGCCATGCAGCGGATCTGCAGAGCTTCTGCAGAGCCCCCCGCCACGCTGTGAGCGTGACGGACATCATCCTGCTTTCGGACCACCGAGTGGCCGGTACCCAAGTCGCCGACAACGGCGAGCCCTTGGCCGACGTCCGGGAGGTCGACGCGCTGCGGGTCGACACCCGGCAGGCCGACGGCGACGGCTCGTACGCGCATGTCAGGGCCGGCGTCCTGCGCCGGCTCCTGATCGCCCAGGACGCGCTGCCCCCGGGCATCCGCCTGCTGATGGTGGAGGGATTCCGGCCGGCCGCCCTGCAGCGCCGCTACTTCGACGAGTACGCGACCACCCTGCGCGCCGCCCACCCGGACGCACGGCCGGACCGGATCCGGGAGCTGGCCAGCGCGTACATCTCGCCCCCTGAGGTCGCCCCGCACGTCAGCGGCGGCGCGGTGGACCTGACGCTGTGCACCGCGGACGGCGCGGAACTCCCGCTGGGCACCGAGGTCAACGCCACCCCCGAGGAGAGCGAGGGACGCTGCCGCACCGGCGCGGCGGGCATCGACGCCGAGGCCCGCGCCAACCGGGCGGTGATGAGCCGCGCGATGACGGCGGCGGGCTTCGTCAACTACCCGACGGAGTGGTGGCACTGGTCCCACGGGGACCGGTACTGGGCGCTGATGACCGCGGCGCCCTCGGCCAAGTACGGGCCCGCCACCCTGCCCGGGCCGTGACGCGCCGGCCCCGAGGCAGACACACACCCACCGCCACACCCACCGCAGTACGAGACGGACGGACCCCGGGGGAACACCATGGAAAGCAGCTGCATCGCACCGACGATGACGAACAAGTCGTCCCTGACCGCGCAGACCACGGACACGGGCACGGCGATCCTCGACCAGCACATGACCGCGGCCGAGTTCGACGAGGCCTTCACCGCCGTGATGCCGAGGCTGCGGCGCCGCCTGCTGGCCCTGACCGGCAACCCGCACGACGCCGACGACCTGCTGCAGGAGACGTATCTGAGGCTCTCGCGGCGGGCGCGCGCCCGCACCCTGGTGCGGCAGCAGCAGCCGTACGCCTACACCTGTGCCGCGGCGCTGAACCTGCTGCGCGACCAGTGGCGGCACCCCTCCCGGCAGGAGCGTTCCACCGACCGGCTGCCGGAGCGGAGCTGGGACGGGGGCTTCGCGAGCCGGGAGGCCGAGGCGGTGGCGACGGCGCTGCTGCGCGGGCTCTCCCCGAAGGAGGCGGCCGCCGTGATCCTGGTCGACATCGAGGGTCTGACCCACGACATGGCGGGCGAACGACTCGGCGCCCACCGCGGCACGGTGCAGCGCAACCGGATGCGCGGACTCGCCAAGATCCGTGCCGCGCTCGACGCATACGAACCGGCCGCGGCGCCCGTCTCCACCACGAAGGCCCGAGGGACCGCGCGGCCCACGCCCAC
Source organism: Streptomyces sp. NPDC107562 (assembly GCF_055657325.1). Taxonomy (NCBI): domain Bacteria; kingdom Bacillati; phylum Actinomycetota; class Actinomycetes; order Kitasatosporales; family Streptomycetaceae; genus Streptomyces; species Streptomyces sp. NPDC107562. Next base: position 351,000 of record NZ_JBVKBE010000005.1, read on the forward strand.
GGCGTGACCGGCGGCCCGAGGCGGACCGACCGACCGCCGGGCCCTGACCGACCCGCCCGCGGGCCCACGGACGAAGGGCCCGTCCCTGGACCGCACGCCCGTACACCACGCATCCGTACCCGACTCATCCGCACAGCGCCGAACCACCTCAGGGGGACCCGCATGCGCCGCACGAACCGCACATTGGCGGTGGCAGGAGGACTGCTGCTCGCCACCACGCTGACCTGTACCGGGACGGCGCTGGCCGCGTCGTCACCGGCTCCGTCGAAGACCGTGGCCGCCGCCGACTGCCGCGCCCTGGCGAGCGCTTCCGCCCAGGCGCAGGCGATCGTCGACGCCGCGTGCTCCCAGATCGGGGTGCCCTACTCGTGGGGCGGCGGCTCCATCCACGGTCCGACGTACGGCCAGGACTACCCCGGCGGCGGGCCCGGCGCCCACGACAGCCAGGTGAAGGGCTTCGACTGCTCGCACCTGGTGCAGTACGCGGCCTGGCAGGGAGCCGGCATCGCCCTGCCCGAGGGTTCCTGGAACCAGGCCCAGTGGAGCGGCGCCACCGCGCGGTTCGGCCGCGACCAGGGCCTCGGCCCGTTGCAGCCGGGCGACCTGCTGCTGTGGGGCTCGAACCCGGCGAACCTGGGCAGCGTCCACCACATCGCCATCTACCTCGGTGGCGGCAAGATGGTCGAGGCCCGCGAGTCGGGAACGCTCGTGATGGTCAGCGACGTGCGGCTCAACGCGCAGTACGCGGGCGCCCTGCGGATCGCGGGCGGCGAGCAGCCGCCGGCCGGCACCAAGCGCTTCATGACCTGGGGCACCCAGGTGGGCCTGCGCCCGGAGCCCGGCACCGGAAAGCCTCCCGTGACCCGTCTGCCCGGCCCGACCGCGGTCGACGTGCAGTGCCAGGCGCATGGCGAGATGGTCCACGCCGAGGGCTACAGCAACGACGCCTGGTCGTATCTGCCAAAGTACCGGGCCTGGATCTCCAACATCTACATCGACGCTCCCGAGGCCTGGTTGCCCGGAGTCCCGACCTGCTGATCCACGGGCGCGGCCCGGACCAGTGAACCGAACCCCACCACCCTTTCCGCACGGAGGAGAACTCGTCATGCGCGCACTCACGCGTCCCCAGTCCCTCGGCATGCTCGTCGCCACGGTCGCCGCGGCCGGGCTGGTCCCGCTCACGGCCGGCGCGGCCGACGCCGCGCCGGCCGCGGGGCCCGCCGCCTACACCGGCTCCTGCCCGACCGCCGGAACCGTCACCCAGGGCTACCACTCCGGTCACGACGGCGTCGACATCGCCAACAACCGCGGTACGCCGATCTACTCCGCCGGTCCCGGTACCGTCATCGTCTCCGGCACCGCCAGCGGCTACGGCCAGTGGATCCGCATCCGGCACGACGACGGCACGGTCACCGAGTACGGCCACATGTACGAGCGCCTCGTCTCCGTGAACCAGCGGGTCGGCGGCGGTCAGTTGATCGCGCGCATGGGCTCCGAGGGCCAGTCCACGGGCCCTCACCTGCACTTCGAGGCGCACAGCTCCACGTCCAGCACCCGCGGCTCGGACCCGGTGGCGTACCTGGCGGCGCGTGGGGTGAGCCTGCCGTGCACACCGGGCAGCGGCACGCCCGGCACCAACTTCACCACCTGGGGCACCAGTGTCCGGGTGCGGGCCGACGCCCGGCTGAACGCGGCGGTGGTGCGCACGCTGACGGGGCCGACGGCGGTCTTCGTCGAGTGCCAGAAGCGCGGTGACCTGGTCAACGCGGAGGGCTACAGCAACGACGCCTGGTCCTACATCCCCGGCCTCGGTGGCTACGTGAGCAACATCTACATCGACCACCCCGACGCCTGGCTGCCGGGGGTGCGTACGTGCTGACCGGCCTCCGTGCCGGTGGGAAGGGTGTCGCGGCGGTCGTCCTGGCCGCCGCGGCCCTCCTCACACCCGGCCTCACCACGTCCGCGCAGGCCGCCGACGCGGCGCCCTGCACCCGCGACCCCGACTACCCGGGCACCTACCGGTGCCCGATCTGGGGCTCGAACGTCAATCTGCGCGCCCGGCCCGACCAGCAGGCCGACGTCATCGCGACGTCGCCCGACAGCGGGTGGCTGAGGGTGCTGTGCCAGGTCAAGGGCGGCCGTGCGGAGTACGGCGGCTACTGGCACACCTGGTGGGTGAAGACCCCAGCGGTGGGCATGGCGCCGTCGGCCTACATGAGCGAGATCTTCCTCGTCGGGGGCGGGAACGACGAGCGCGACGCCGGTCTGCCGACCTGCTGAGCCTCGTACCCGCCGCACTCAGCCGGATGCCCCTGGGACCACTTTGGTGGTCCCAGGGGCATCGGCATGCGCTTCGGCACTCGGCGTCAGCTCGGGCACACGTCCACGGAGTCGGCCGGGTCCTGGCCGACGTTGACGTTGCCGCCCCAGGCCCAGACGTTCCGGTAGGGGCCCTTGGACAGGTCGACGCCGTCGTGGACGGTGCCGCGGTACCAGACGTCCGTGTGGTAGCCGCCCGCGGTGACCGGTTGGCCGTGCACGTAGCAGACCCCGTCCATGTAATAACGGTTCCTGGTGGAGCCGGTGTTGAGCACCGGCACGTTCTGCGTGCCGGGCGCCGAGCGGACGTTGCTGTTCGTCTGCAAGGAGACGTAGAAGCCGGCGGCGCCCGCGTGGGCGGTGCCGGTGGTGGCGAACAGGGTGAGCGCGGCGCCGGCGGCGAGGCCGGCCGCGGCGAGGCGGGTGCTGCGCTGGGACATGGGTGCTCTCCCGGAGGGGTCGGGCCCGGGCAGGGCCGGATGGGTGCGTGCCGGGCCAGGTGCGCCGTCCCCCGCGGGTGGTGGCGGCCCCCGGCCCGTACCCGGGGGACGGTGGGGGGCGGGTCGTCGTATGAGCGCCGGGCCGGATCGTGGCCTTTCGGCCCCGTCCTGCTCCCGGGCCGCCCGGTCCTCATACGGCGTGGCGTGCGGCGCCGTCCAGCCGATGGTGCGAGCGACGCACCACCACCCGACCTGAGGATGACCATGAAGACTCTGAACAGCGCACGTGGCGGGCGCCTGGCCCGGTCCGCCCGTCGTCGCGTGGTGCACGCCGGTGTGTGTGCCGCCGCCCTGGCGGCGCTCGTGGGCACCACCGCGACCGCCGCCTCCGCCGAGGCCTCCGCGCCGCCCGCGGCGGTCCAGGTCGAGGTGCCGGCCGGGGTGACGGCGGGCGTCGCCGTCTTCGACCGGCAGACCGGCGCGTTCACCGAGCAGCTGAACACCGCGGGGCAGTTCCGGTCGGCGTCCGTGGTGAAACTGCTGATCGCCCTCGACGTCCTGTGGAACCGCACCCCCGACTCCCTGCCCGCCGCCGACCGGGCGAGGATCGACTCGATGCTGCGCGGCAGCGACGACGCGGCCGCGAGCACGTTCTGGGCGAACAACGGCGGGGGCGCGATCATCGACCGGATGATCCCGCGTCTGGGCCTGACGGACACCGCCCGGCCGCCGGCCACGCACCCCGGCTTCTGGGGCTACACGGCGCTCTCGGCCCGCGACACCGTGAAGATCTACCGCTACCTGCTGGACACCGCTCCCGCGGCGGTCGGTGACTATCTGCTCGGCAACCTGCGGCAGTCCACCCGCTGCGCCACCGACGGCTACGACCAGCACTTCGGCATCGCCGGCTCCTTCAACCGGCCCTGGGCCGTCAAGCAGGGCTGGTCGGGCTTCAGTTCCGGTGGGTGCACGGCACCGGCCGCGGCGGCCGGGACGGCCGCGAAGGAGCCGCACGCCGGTCCGGCGGCCGACCCGGGCGCCCGGACCCCGGCGGGGGCCGACGCCGTCGACCTCGCGCGTCCCGCGCTGCACACGACGGGCGTGGTGGGCGCGGGCGACCGCTCCATCGTGGTCGTCTACACCCTGCACCCGACCGGCACGTCCTACGGCAAGGCGTATTCGGACGTCGGGCGCCTCACCCGCTCGCTGAACGTTCCCGGCGCCACCCGCCCGGCCGGTACCTGGGTCGGCACCTGGGGTTCTGGGGTCCGTGTCCGCACCCAGACGACGACCACCTCCGGCCCGCTCACGACGCTGCCGGCCGGCGTCGAGGTCCTGGTCGGCTGCCAGAAGCGCGGCCAGCAGGTCAGCGTGCCGCCCTACGTCAACGACTGGTGGGCCTATCTGCCGCAGTACAACGGCTACATGACCAACATCTACCTCAGCGTGCCGGAGAACCAGGTGCCCGGGGTGCCCGTCTGCTGACCCGCCTACCGGGACGGCGCGCGGCTCATACGGCGGGTACCGACGCGCCGTCCCCCGGGTGAGACGACCTGGTGGGACGACCTTCACGTGAGGGAGAACAGCGATGGGCAAGCGTGTACTCGGAGCCCTGGCCGCGGTGGCGGCTGTCGCGGGTGTGCTGGGCACGGCGCCGGCGGCCTCGGCCGCGCCGAATCCGCCCGGATGCCCAAAGGGCTACTTCTGCATCTACTCCGACATCATGCAGCAGGGCCGGCTGGTGCTGAAGTCGGACGCCGACTGGTCGGGCAGGGCGGTCGGCATGTCCATCTTCAACAACGGCAACCCGTTCCCCGGCTACGACCACATTCAGGTCGAGTGGGGCTGGGAGGACGGCGGCCGCTTCTCGGACTGCATCCACTTCAACCCCGGGCCGGGCGCCTTCTCCCAGAGCTTCGGCGCCAACGCCGTCTTCACCAAGGTGACGTGGCGCGGCGAGTGCTGACCCGGCACCGGCCCTGGTGGACCGGCGGTCGCGACCTCCCGCAGGGGAGGAGGTCGCGGCCGTCGGTCCGCCGGCCCCCGGGCTTCAGGAGGACCCCGGCGGCCGGCCGCGCCACAGGGCACCGACCCCGCCGGGCCGGGCGTAGAGCCGGGCGACCGGTTCCGAGCTCAGACCGTGCAGCACGATGCTGACCAGGACGGTCATCACCATCACCTTGGCGATGACGTCGTCGTAGCGCTCCGGGACGTCGATGATCGCCAGCGATCCGAACACGATCGACGTCACGCCCCGCGGGCCCATCCAGCCCAGGAACAGCTTGTCGGCGGGGTTCATGCCCGTCCCCGCCAGGGCGATCAGCACGGGGACGATGCGTACCAGGGTCACGGCGAGCAGCGCGTAGCCGAACACGGAGACCTGAAGGCCGTGCGCGAACACGCTGTTGACGATCTGGCCGAACAGGAACCACAGGGCGAGGGTCAGGAGGGTCACCAGATCCTCTGTCATCTCCACCGCGGTGCCGGGGAGATGGCGCATCGCCGGGGCGAAGCAGACGCCCGCGACGAACGAGGCGACGAAGCCGTTCCCTCCCACGGCCACCGAGAAGGCGTAGGCGACCAGGGGCACGGCCAGGACGCCCAGCCTGACGGCCGTCGGCGTGGTCCAGCCGTGGGCCCAGGACCCGCGCAGCAGTCGACCGCTCGCCCAGCCCACCGCCGCGCCCGTGGCGAGTGCCCAGGCGGATGCCACCACCGCCGTCAGGAGGGCGTCGAGGTAGTCGGCGTCGGCTCCGCGTGACTCGACGCCGATGGCGATGCACAGGAGGAACACCGGCGAGACGACGCCGTCGTTGAGCCCTCCCTCGACGTTCAGGAGGTCCCGCAGCCGGGACGGGATCCTGCGGTCACGGACGACGGCGGCGACCGGGGCGAGGTCCAGCGGGACCACGACGGTCGCGAGGACGGCGAGCAGCCAGGCCGGCTGGTCCGGGAAGAGGAGGTACCCGGTGAGGAAGGCGGCGCACAGCGTGAGGGGCAGCGCCACGGACAGCAGGCGTACGAACAGCCCCCTCTCCCGCCTGATCACCGACCCGGGCACCTCGACCGCGTCCACGAAGAGCAGCAGGGCGAGGATCACCTCCACCGCGTGCTCGAACACTTCCGTGTCGAGGTCGAAGCGGAGCGGCGGATGCGGTCCGGCGGTCATCGCGACGCCCGCCGCGATCATGGCGAGGGGCGCCGTGATGCTCCAGCGGGAGAGCCGGTGCGCGAGCAGCGACCAGACGAACAGAATCCCCGCGATGACCGCTACGGCGAGCATGGCGCCCCGCCCTCCGACGCTGCGTGTTCCGGTTCCGCAGCGAGCCTAGGGCAAGTGATCCACACCACACCGCAGCCACTTCCGTGGCGTCACGCCTGACGCAACGCCGTCCGCAGGGCGAGCGGGGTGGCGGCCGCCCATGCCTGGGGTGAGCAGGAGTGGGGGTAGGGCACCGGGCCCGCGGTGCCGGAGCGGGCGTAGCCGGCGATGACCTCGGGCAGGCGGTGGTCGTGCCGGGCCGCCGCCGCGAGGAGTCCCTCGGCGACCGTGGCGACCTCGTCGGTGAGCCCGTAGCGGGCCAGCCCGAGGGCGATGACCGCGTTGTCGTGGGGCCAGGCGCTGCCGCGGTGGTAGGACAGCGGGTGGTACGGCTGCTGTCCGGCGGCCAGGGTGCGGATGGCCCAGCCCGAGAAGAAGTCCGCCTCCAGCAGGCGCCGGCCCACGCGGTGGGCGCGGTCGGTGTCGAGGATGCCGGACCACAGCAGGTGCCCCGCGTCGGACGCGAGGGCGTCGACCTGGCGGCCCGCCCCGTCCAGGGCGAGGGCCGGGAAGTCGGCCCCCGGCATCCAGAAGTCCGTCAGGAAGCGGGCGCGCAGCCGGGCGGCGGCCTCCCGCAGGCGGAGCGCGTATGCCTCGTCCCCCCAGACGTCGCTGGCGAGTGCCGCGGTGCGCACGAGTGCGTCGTAGGCGTAGCCCTGGGCCTCCGAGACCGCGATCGGGCCCTCGGCCTGGGTGCCGTCGGTGAAGCAGATCGCGCCCGCGGAGTCCTTCCAGTTCTGGTTGACGAGACCGCCGGGGTCGGGGGTGTAGACGAGGTAGCCGTGCTTGTCCAGGCCGCCGTCGGTGAGCATCCAGTCGACGGCCCGCCGGGCGTGCTGCTCCAGACGGACGGCCAGGGTGCGGTCGCCGGTCGCCTCGTGGTGGGCGTGCAGGAGGACCAGGAACAGGGGGGTCGCGTCGACGGCGCCGTAGTACCGGCCGTAGGGGATCTGGCGGAAGTGGGCGAGTTCGCCGTGGCGGGTCTCGTGGACGATCCGTCCGGGCTGCTCACCGCTGAAGGCGTCGTGGTCCGTCCCCTGGGTCGCGGCGAGCGCGCTCAGGGTGGCGGCGGCCGTCTCCGGTCGGTAGGGCAGCAGGAAGTACGACGTCAGCAGGGAGTCGCGGCCGAACAGGGTGAGGAACCACGGGATTCCGGCGGCGGGGACGTACACCTCCTCGCCGTCGACTCCCGTGACCGGGATGGTCAGCAGGTCGACGTCGGCCAGCCCGCGTTCGCAGGTGCGGGTGAAGTCGTCCGCCGGTGCGGCCGTCCGCCGGTGCGGGTCCGAGGCGGCCGGGGCGCGGACCGCCGGGCCGTGCGGCTCGGCGCGCACGGTCAGGTGGAGTTCGGCCTGACCGTGGCCGTCCAGTTCCAGGTGCCAGGTCAGGGTGTGCGCGGTGGAGTCCGCGGCCGTCCCGGCGGGCTCCGTGGCGTCGGGGGCCGGGCTGCCCGTGACGGTGGTGCGGGCGTGCCAGTCGCCGCGCCGGTAGTCGAAGCGCAGGCCCTCGTCGGTCGGCCGGGTCTCGTACCGGGCGCCGGGCTTCGGGTAGTGGCGGTCGTCCGCGCGCAGCTCGAACAGGTCGGCGAAGTCGGCGTCGACGGTGAGGTCGACGCGGGCGGTCACCGGGTCGGGACGGTTGCTCACCAGGCGCAGGTGCTCCGTCAGCGTTCCCGCGGCGACGGTCTGCCGCCGGAAGACGGTGAAGGCGGGCGGGTTGTCGCGGGTGCCCTGGGGGGTCAGGACGCCGGTGGCGGTGTCGTCCGTCTCCGCCGTGGCCGGCACCAGGGCCGTCGGGGTGGTGCCGTCGACGGTGAGTTGCCAGCGGCTGAGGTGACGGCCGTCACGCACGAACACGCCGTCGGGCGTCCTGCCGCGGGTGCCGGTGATGCCGCCCTCGCTGTCGAGGCGGGCGAAGGTGGCGTCGCGGACCAACTGGACGCGGGTGTCGGCCGCGGTCATGAGGTGCTCTCCTCGGGGTCGGCGCACAGCAGGTCGAGGGTGAGGGCGGCGGTCCAGGAGAAGTGCCGGGTCCCGCGCGCGGCGCCGGTGGTCGGGTCGACGTACTCGGCGAACTCCGACTTGCCCGCCTCGGCGAGGAAGCCCTGGCGCAGGCGCTCGGCGTGCGCATGGTGGCCGTGGACGCGCAGCCCCCGCTCGATCAGCCAGGCCGTGTTGAACCAGGCCGGGCCCCGCCAGTACCGGGTGCGCGCGAAGGCGTGGCCGGTCAGGTCGTAGCTGGGCACCAGCGAGGTGGCCGGCGCCGTGAAGTGCGGGCCGTCGAGCGTCTCGCGCAGGCCGGCGACGACGCCGGGCGGCAGATGCGGGACGACCAGCGGGACGAGCCCGCTGACGCTCCGCTCGTCGATCAGGGTGTCGCTGCCCAGGTCACGCACGCGGAACAGGCCTGCTTCGGCGTCCCAGAGCCGGTCCACCAGGCGCCGGGTCAGTGCCTCGGCTCGCGCGGTGTGGGGTTCGCCGGTGACACCGAGGTCCCGGGCCATCTCGGCCAGCGCCCACTCGCTCACGATCAGCAGGGCGTTGAAGCTGGGGTCCTCCACGGCGAAGCCGTGCCGCACCACGCGGTCGTCGTAGCCCGCCTCCCGGTAGTCGGTCGCGAGGCGGACGTAGCGGCCGTAGTCGAGGTCGGTGGGACGGTCGGCGGGGTGCCCGTGGTCCAGGTCCGCGCGCTGGAAGCTGTCGGGCGGGGTGGGCGTGACGCGTTGCAGGGGCGGGTCCCAGCAGGGGCTGTTGTCCATGCCGGGTTCCCACGGGTGGACGACGGCCGCCAGTCCCCCGCCGCCGAGGTCGCGGCGGGTCAGGAGGTACTCGTGCCACGCGGCGAGCCGGGGATACACACGGGCGAGGAAGCCCCGGCGGCGCGATTCTCCGGTGTCCGCCCGGTGCACGAGCCAGGCGGCGAGGGCGTGCACCGGTGGCTGGACGATGCCGGAGGTCTCGGGTGCCGACGGGGCGCCGGCCGCGCGGCCGGCGTGCGAGGACTGCCAGAAGTCGGGGCTCGGGAAGTACGCGTCGTGCGGCAGGGCGGGGTTGAACAGGATGTGGGGGATGCGCCCGTCGGCCCACTGCCCGGCGAGCAGGGACTCCAGCTCCTGCTGGGCGCGGCGCACCGACAGGTGCCGCAGGCCGATGGCGATGAAGGCGGAGTCCCAGCTCCACTGGTGGGGGTAGAGGGTGCGGGAGGGAACGGTGGAGGCACCGGTCCAGTTGTCGATGAGGACCCGCGCCGCACCGCGCCGCAGTGTCAGGTGCGCGGAGGCGGTGGGCACGGGTCGGTCCAGGAGGGAGCTCACGCGCCGGACCTCTTGAGGAAGGCGGGAACGGAGCGGACGGCGTCGACCGGGTCGCCGGTCAGGCGGCACTCCAGGGCCAGGTAGCCGTCGTAGCCGATGGTGTGCAGGGCGCCGAGCCAGGCGGGCCAGTCGAGGTGTCCGGCACCGGGCTGGAAGCGGTTGGAGTCGGAGACCTGGGCGTGGCCGATGACGTCGGCGTGGGCGAGGATCGCGGCGGCGGGGTCGCTCTCCTCGATGTTCATGTGGTAGCTGTCGATGCCGATCCGCACGGAGTCCAGGCCGGTCGCGCGAATCAGGTCGGCGGCCTGTTCGAGCCGGTTGACCATGTGGTCCTCGTACCGGTTGAGGGGCTCCAGGAAGAGGGCGACGCCCTCCTTGCGGGCGTGCTCGCCGAGCTCGGTCAGTCCGGCCAGCAGGACCTCGCGGTCCTCCTCCTCGGTGCGCGGGGGTACGAAGGGCGGCAGGCGGCGCGAGAACATCCCGTACGAGGCGGGGGTCTGGGCGCCCAGACCGCCGATCTCGGCGATCACGGTGAGCTGGGACTTCATCTGGGCGATCGCGTCGCGGCGCTGCGCGTCGTCGAAGGCGCCGAGGAAGTGCAGCATGTCGACGCAGACGGTGGGCATGACCACACCGTCCTTGCGGGCCTGGCGGAGTTCGTCGAGGCGGGCGGCGAAGTCCAGGTCGCCCTTGCCGCGCAGTTCGATGGCGTCGTAGCCGGCCTGCTGGGCGAAGTCCCACTTGGCCTGCAGGGTGTCTCCGGGCAGGAGTTGCTCCTGGACGGCGGTCTTGAGCATGAGGGGGGCCTTTCAGAGCTCTCAGAATTCCAGGACGACCTGCAGCGCCTCCGCGGGGCGCTCGTCCAGCAGCACGTACGCGTCGGCGGCCTCGGCGGCGGGGACCACGTGGCTCACCAGGGAGGTGACGTCCACCTGTCCCTCGGCGACCAGCCGCAGGAAGGTCTGCTGCAGACGCTCGACCGTCCAGCGGCCGGACAGCTGCGGGGGCACGCCGCCGATCTGGGAGCAGATGAGCTGTACGCGGTTGTGGTGGAACTCGTCGCCCAGGCGCAGGCCGATGCCGTCGCCCTGGTAGAAGCCGGAGGCGACCACGCGGCCGCCGACGGCCACGGAGCGCAGGGCGTCGTGCAGGGCGGGGTAGACACCGCTGATCTCGATGGCGAGGTCGGCGCCGAGTCCGCCGGTGGCCTCGCGGACGCGTTCGGCGACGGCGTCGGTGCGGGCGTTGAGGGTGGTGTGGGCGCCGTACCGCTTGGCGGTCTCCAGGCGGCCGTCGAGCGCGTCGACCGCGGTGACGCGGGCACCGTTGAGCTGCGCGAGGCGGGTGGTGAGCAGTCCGATGACGCCCTGCCCGAACACGGCGACGTCCTCACCGACGTGGATGTCCCCGGCGAGCACGGCGTTGTACGCGATGGCGCCGACCCGGGCGAAGGCGCCGGCCAACGGCTCCAGGCCCGCGGGCAGCGTGTGGCCGATCATGCGCTCGGCCGGGACCACGCCCTCGCTGCGGTGACCCCAGATGCCCCACACCAGGTCGCCGGGCCGGGGCAGCCCGGGGGTGCCCTCCAGCTCCGGGGAGACCTCGACGACCTCGCCCACCTCCGAGTAGCCCCAGCCTGCCACCGGGTACTCGATGCCGGCCGCGCCGTCGCGGAACAGCCGCGCCTCGGGGTCCCAGGTCCGCGTCAGATAGGGATTGGTGCCGCGGTAGGCCGTGAGCTCGGTACCGGCGGAGATGCCCGAGTAGCGGGTGCGGACGCGGAGGTGTCCGGGCGGCAGATCGGCTCTGTCGTGCTCGGCAACCTCCACCTGGCGGGGGCCTGTGAATTGAACGACGCGTTCCACGGAGGGCTCCGGAAGAGTTGCAGGTTTTTCGGTTGCGTCGACAATAACCCCAACTTATGTCTTGTCAACAAGCAAAACTGATGCTGTGATGCGTTCTCAGTAGACGTAAGTCGGAACGAGGACACGCAATGCGCACCAAGAGCCGGCGATCGACGACGATCGCGGTGGGCGTCACGGCAGCCCTGGGGATCGGGCTGCTGTCGGGCTGCTCCAGCAGCACCGGGCCGGGGAAGCCGGACCGGGAGATCACGGTCTGGTCCCAGGAGAACCTCCCGGACCGCATCGCCGTGCAAGAGAAGATCATCGACGGGTTCGAGAAGAAGACGGGCATCAAGGTCCGTCTCGTCGGAGTCGACGAGGGGCAGATGCCCCAGCTGATCATGTCGGCGGCGGCCTCCGGCACGCTGCCGGACGTCATCGGCGCGGCCCCGATGGGCCAGGTCTGGCAGATGTACACCAACGGACTGCTGAACACGAGCATCCCGAAGGAGATCATCGGCGAGCTGGGGCGCGACACCTTCAACGCCAACGCCCTGGACCTGACCTCCGACGGGAGCACCAGTCTCGGAGTGCCCTCCGACGCCTGGCTCCAGCTGCTGGTCTACCGCAAGGACCAGTTCGACCGGAAGCAGCTGGCGGCCCCCGACACCTACGAGCGGGCGCTCGCGGCCGGCAAGGCGCTCAGCGGCAAGGGCAACGACGGCATCTCGGCCGCGACCGACCCCGGTGACGTCTTCACCTCGCAGAGCTTCGAGAGCGTGGCCCTGGCCAACGACTGCCAGCTGGTCGGCGACGACCACGAGATCGCCCTCGAATCCCCGCAGTGCGAGACCGCGTTCAAGACCTACGACGAGCTGGCGCGCACCTACGGCGCCCCCGGCACCCAGACGGTGGACTCGACCCGGGCCACCTACTTCGCGGGCCGCTCCTCGATGATCATCTGGTCGTCGTTCCTGCTCGACGAGCTCGCCGGCCTGCGCAAGGACGCCCTGCCCAGCTGCCCCGAGTGCCGCAAGGACACGGAGTACCTCTCCTCCCACAGCGGCATCGTCACCGCGATGAAGGGCCCCGACGCCACCGAGGCCGCGCAGTTCGGCGAGATCACCTCCTGGGTGACCACCAAGACCGCCGAGACCGCCGCCTCCCGCGAGTTCATCCAGTACATGATGGGCAGCGGCTACGAGTCCTGGTTCGGGATGGCGCCCGAGGGCAAGATCCCCGTCCGGCAGGGCACGGCCGCCGAGCCCGAGCGCTACATCGAGGCGTGGCGGCACAGCGAGATCGGCGTCGACACCAAGAAGCCCTTCGACGAGGTCTTCCCCGCGAGCCTGCTCAACCAGCTCGCCGACGGCGTCAGCAACATGCGCCGCTGGGGCATCACCCAGGGCGAGGGCGCACTCGTCGGCGCCACCAACGGTGAACTGCCGGTGCCCAAGGCCATCGGCGCCATGACCAGCGGCCAGGCCTCCCCCGCGGAGGCGGCACGCGAAGCCGGCGACGAGGTCGCCGCCCTCAAGAAGTCCCTGCAGTAGCCGCCCGCCTGCACGTCACGAAGGTCCCCTCATGACTACAGCTCCAGCCGGCGCGCCAGAGCGCCGGGACACCAGCCCCGGGCCCGCCGAGCGGCCCGCACCGCGGGGCCGCCGCCCGATGACCGCCAGCCGTCGCGAGAACCGCGCCGGACTCGCGTTCGTCTCACCCACGTTCCTCGTGGTCTTCGTGGTGGTCATCCTGCCCATCCTGTGGACCGTGCTCCTGGCGTTCCAGGACGCCAAACTGGTCGACATCCAGGGCATGGGCCTCTTCGGCAACTGGTCCCTGGACAACTTCGCCCAGGTCTTCGACTCCGCCGGATTCTGGTCCAGCCTGGGCACCACGCTCCTCTACACCGCGGGTGCCACGCTCGGCTCCGTCTCCCTCGGACTCGTCGCCGCGCTCGCGCTGCGCAAGCCCTTCCGCGGCCGCGGTCTGCTGCGCGCAGCGATGCTGCTGCCGTACGTCGCCCCCGTCGTGGCCGTGGCCTTCGTCTGGGAGGTCGCCCTCAGCCCTCAGTACGGCGTGGTGAACGACTGGGGCCGGCGACTGTTCGGCTGGGACGACCCCATCGCCTTCCTCTCGACCCGCGAGTACGAAGTGCACCTGCTCGGCCTGCACTTCGACATCCCGCTGGCCCTGCTGACCGTCATCGCCTTCGAGTGCTGGCGCTACTTCCCGTTCGCGTTCCTGTTCATCCTCGCCCGGCTCCAGGCGGTGCCGGACGGCCTGGAGGAGGCCGCCCTGGTGGACGGCGCCACCCACAGCCAGCGCTTCCGCCACATCCTGCTGCCCCAGCTGATGCCCGTCATCGCCCTGTTGTGTGTGCTGCGGTTCATCCTCACCTTCAACAAGTTCGACGACGTCTACCTCCTGACCGGTGGTGGCGCGGGCACCGACGTGGCCGCCGTCCGGGTCTACGACTTCCTCACCGCCCGCTACGACGTCGGGGCCGCAGCGGCCCAGGCTCTCGCGCTGGCCGTGGTGCTCATGATCCTGCTCGGCCTCTACTTCAAGTTCTTCGGCAACAAGGTCAAGGAGGAGTCGTGACCCGCAAGGCCGCCATGACCCGGGCACGGTTCGAGGACGGATTCTTCGGAGTCCTGCGGTGGATCGTCATCGCGTTCCTCGCGGTGATCACCGTGGTGCCCTTCTACTACATGCTGCTGCTGTCGCTGAAGCCCATCGACGCGCTGCTGCTCGACCCGGGATCCCTGTGGATCTCGGCCAAGGACTTCACCCTGTCCACCTACCAGGACGTGCTGCGCTCGACCGACGCCGGCGGCCAGGGCTTCTTGAAGTTCCTGCTCAACTCCGCGCTGGTCTCGCTCGGTACGGTCGCCCTGACCATGCTGGCCGCCGTGCCCGGCGCCTACGCCGTCAGCCGGCTGAAGTTCTTCGGCCACCGCCAGGTCAGCGCGATATTCCTGGCCGTCTACATGTTCCCGGCGACGCTGCTGGCCGTGCCCCTGTTCGTGGTCTTCGCCAAACTGGGGCTGTCCTCCAGCCTGGTCGGACTCGCCATCGTCTACGTCGCCCAGACCGTGCCGGTGTCGATCTACATGCTCCGCAACTACCTGGTCACCATTCCCCGTTCCATCGAGGAGGCGGCCGCCCTCGACGGCGCCAGCCGGATGCAGACCGTCCGGAAGGTGATCCTGCCGCTCGCCCTGCCCTCGCTCATGGCGACCGGCCTGTACATCTTCATGATCGCCTGGAACGAGTTCCTGTTCGCGCTGCTCTTCCTGGCCGCCGAGCCCGGCAAGTGGACCGTCCCGCTCGGACTGGCCCAGCTCTCCAACGGCATCGAGGTCTCCAAGACCGTCCTGATGGCCGGCTCGGTGGTCCTGACGATCCCCGTGGTACTTCTGTTCTTCGCCGCGGAGCGCCTGCTCACCGAGGGCCTGACCAGCGGCGCCGACAAGAGCTGACACCGTGAGGGGACATCCGATGACGCCGAACCAGGTCAGCGCGGGCGAACTGCTGCAACTGATCCGCAGCGGCGGTGCCCACACCCGCGCCGACCTGCAACGCGCCACCGGACTGTCCCGCTCCACCGTCGGGCAGCGCCTGGACGTCCTCAACCGCGCGGGGTGGCTGCGGCACACCACCGGTACCTCCACCGGCGGCCGCCCCTCGCACCGCATCGTCTTCGACCCGTCGCACGCGTCGGTCATCGCCGTCGACCTGGAGACGCGGCACGCCCGGGTCGCCGTGCTGGACCTGGCCGGCACGATCCTCGCGGAGCACGCCGGGCCCCTGGACATCACCACGGGCCCGGACCGGGTGCTGGACCAACTCGCCGAATGGCTCCCGGAACTGATCGGCGCCGCCGGCGTCGAACCCGGCCATGTCGCCGGCATCGGCCTGTCGGTCCCCGGCCCCGTGGACTGGGAGACGGGCCAGGTGATCGAACCCCCGATCATGCCGGGCTGGGACCGGTACGCCGTTCGCGAGCGCATGCAGAAGGCGTACGCCGACCATGTCGGCCCCAGCATGGAGGACGGCCCCGTGCCGGTCTTCCTCGACAACGACGCCAACCTCATGGCGCTGGCCGAGCACCAGGCCAACCACGCCGACTGCTCCGCCTTCGTCCTGGTGAAGGTGTCGACCGGCATCGGCGCCGGTGTCGTCGTCGGCAACGACGTCTACCGCGGCGTCGACGGAGGCGCCGGCGACATCGGTCACATCCGGCTGCACGACCGGCCCGACGCCCTGTGCATGTGCGGCTCCTACGGCTGTCTGGCCGCCGTCGCCAGCGGTCGGGCACTGGCCAAGGAACTGTCCGCCCTCGGCATGGACACCACCTCCGGACACGACGTCAAACGCCTCCTCGACGAGGGGCAACCGGACGCCATCCGGCTCGCCCGCGAGGCCGGCCGACGGGTCGGCGAGGTCCTCGTCACCGTCGTCACCCTGCTCAACCCCGGGGTGCTGATGCTGGCCGGGGACCTCTCGGGCGTCCCCTTCATGACCGGTGTCCGCGAGCTGCTCTACCAGCGCGCCATGCCCCGCACCACCGCCAACCTCCAGATCGTCACCTCACGCCTCGGCGACCACGCCGGGCTGATCGGGGCGACGGCCATGGTCGTCGAGCTGCTCTACGCACCGGCCCGCGCCGACGCCCGCCTCAACCGCCTGACGCTCGCCGAGCACGCGAGCTGTCCCCCGCAGACAGGAACGTCGTGACCAGCACACCCGCCTCCTGGACCCACCGGCCCGTCGAGGTCGGCCTCGTGGGTGCCGGCCCCTGGGCCCGCGCCATGCACGCGCGGATGCTCGCCGCGGGGCCCGAGACCCGGCTGGCCGCCGTCTGGGCCCGCCGTCCCGAGGCCGCCCAGCAGACCGCGGAGCCCTACGGGGCGCACGTGGCCGTCGACTTCGAGGACCTGCTCGACCGCTGCGAGGCCGTCGCCTTCGCGGTCCCGCCCGCCGTCCAGGCCGAGCTCGCCCCGATGGCCGCGAAGCGGGGCAAGGCCGTCCTGCTGGAGAAGCCCCTCGGCCCCGACCTGGCGTCCGCGCGCCGGGTCGCCGACGCCGTGGCGGAGGCCGGGGTCGTCTCCCAGCTCGTCCTGACCAAGCGCTATCACCCCACCACCCGGGCCTTCGTGGAGTCCGCCCGGGCGCTCGACGTGACCGGCGCCCGCTCCTGCTACCTGCACGGCGCCTTCCTGAGCGGGGACTTCGCGACCGGCTGGCGGCTGGAGCACGGAGCGCTGCTGGACCTGGGGCCGCACCTCATCGACCTCCTGGACGCCGCGATCGGCCCGATCACGCACATCCGCGGCACCGGAGACCCGCGCCGCTGGATCGAGCTGACCATGGAACACGAGAACGGCGCCGTGAGTCAGGCCTCGCTGTCCGGGGCGGTCGAGGTACCGCGCGCCCTGACCCGCATCGAGCTGTTCGGCTCGGGGACACAGGCGGTCTACGACACGGCGGGCATCGACCATGAGGAGTGCTGGCCCGTCCTGCGGCGCGATTTCGCCACCGCCGTGCGCACCGGCACCCCGGCCGAACTGGACGCCCACCGGGGGCTGTACCTGCAGAACCTCATCGAACAGGCCGCACAGCGGTGACGTCGGTCCGATGATTCCCTCATGACGAACGGCACGCCGACGGCGCGTGCCTCCAAGGGGGAAGTTCATGGCTCTGTGGCTGATCACCGTCGAGACCCTCGACACCGACTACGCGACCAGGACGGTCGCCAGGTTCCACGGCACGCGGGAGGAGGCGGAGACCGCCCTGCGCGACGCGGCGATCACCGGGGAACCGGAGTTCGCGCTGCGCCGGACCCTGCGGCGCGAGATCTTCCGGTACGGCGACGGCGCGTACCACGTCTGCCTCTACGGCCGTTCGGACCAGCCCCGGCACCAACTGGTGTTCCGGCTGGCGGAGCTGGTCCTCGACACGGCGTGGGAGAAGGAGGGAGGGCCCGCCGCTACCAGGTGACGGGCAGTTCGATCGGGAAGCGCCGGATCGTCCCCTTGTCCCAGCGCACCTCCTCGGGCGACACGGCCAGTCGCAGCCCCGGGAAGCGCTGCAACAGCCGTCCGATGGCCACTTCCAGCTCCGCCATGGCCAGCGGCACGCCGATGCAGCGGTGTCCGCCCCAGCCGAAGGTCATGTGCGGCCGGGCGGGGCGGTCCGGGTCGATGACGTCGGGGTCCGGGTAGCGCTCGGGGTCGCGGTTCGCCGTCAGGTACGACACGTGGACGAAGTCGCCCTTGCGGATCTGCACCCCCTCCATCTCCACGTCCTCCAACGCCACCCGGGGGATGCCGACTCCCTTGCGGAAGGGGATGACGCGGAGCAGCTCGTTGAGGACGTTCGTCAGGTCCTCGGGCCGGCTGTCCAGGCGCTTCATCAGCTCGGGGTTCGTCAGGAGCAGGTAGACGATGTTGCTGATCTGGCAGGTGGCCGTGTCCTGCCCGCTGAGCGTCAGCGTCAGGGCCATGACCGCGATCTCCTGGTCGTCGAGCGTGTCCTCGCCGACCTTCGCCGAGACCAGCGCCCCGATCAGGTCCTTCTGGGGCGTTCTGCGCCGCTGCTGGACCATGTCGATGAAGTACGCCCGCAGATCGGCCTTGGCGGTCGCGGCGGTCGTACGGCTGTCCGGGCCGGTGGCGAGCAGGTGCTGCAGGTTCTGCCGCATGAGCGGCCAGTCGTGCCGGGGGATGCCGAACAGGTCGAAGATGGTGTGCTGAGGGAGCGGGTCCGACAGGTGGTGGACCAGGTCCGCCCCGGGTCCCTGCGCGGCCATCTCGTCGAGCAGGGTGTCCGCCAGCCGGGTGATCCGCCCGCGCATCGCGTCCACCTGCCGCTGGGTGAACGCCTGTGACGCCAGGCGCCGCAGCCGGCTGCTGTACGGCGGGTCCATCACGTTGATCGACTCGGTGGAGACGATGGGCTCCGGGGTCAGCCGCGGGTAGTCGTACTCCACGATCGCCGCCCGGCTGAACCGGTGGTCCGTGGTCACCCGCCGTACCCCTTCGAAACCGGTGACGAGCCAGGCGTCGGCGTCACCGTAGGGCAGCCGGATCCGGGCGATGGTCTCGCGGTCCATCAGCTCGGCCAGGGAGGGGTCGAAGTCCATGCCTTCGCTGAAGTCGAACGGACACGTGATCGCTTCGTCGCCTGGGGTCATGACGCCGTACTCCTCGGTGCCTCGGCTGCTTGCGTTGTTCCATGCATAAGCCACTCCGCGGGGCGCAGCCACCCGGAATACGCCGATGCGTCCCTCCCCCGTAAGATGTGAAAGCCGAAGACGTCTGTCGGCACGGCCTGGACGACAAGGGGGTCGACGTGAGCTGGTCGGCGCTTCGCCGCTACGGCGTCGAGCCCGCGCCCGGAGGGCTGGCCTTCGTGCAGGAACTGATGAACACGATCGCCGCGGGCAAGCCGCTCCGGGAGGACCTGCTCGCCGACCCCGCATCCGCCGCGAACTGGCTGCGCGAGGCGCTGTCCCACCTGCCCGACCCGCCCCAGGGCCTCTCCGGGCTCGAACTGGACGCCGTGGAACTGGAGGGTCTGCGCGCATTCCGCGACGACCTGCGGCGCACCGTCGTCACCCCCGGCGGCGACCCGGCCGGGACCGACGGGCCGGCTTTCCCGGCGCTGCCGACCCTCTCCATGGGCATGCGGTGGGACGGGGGTCGAGTGTGTCCGGTCCCCCGCGGGAGCGGCTGGCAGTCGGTGGCCTCCCTGGTCGCCGTCGAGGTGTTCAAGGCACAACTCGACGGCTCCTGGAACCGGATCAAGACCTGCCGCAACCCCCGGTGCGCCGTGGCCTTCTTCGACCGCTCCCGGAACAACAGCGGGGTCTGGCACGACGTCAAGGTGTGCGGCAACGCCGCCAACCTGCGCGCCTACCGCGCCCGTCGGCGGGCGGCCGGCACCGCCCCCTGACATCGTCGCGCCGCGAGCGGGAGGATCAGAAGCCGTTCACGTCGATGACGGCCTGGGCGAAGGCCTCGGGTGCCTCCTGCGGAACGTTGTGGCCGATGCCCTTCAGGGTCCGGTGAGCGTACTTCCCCGTGAACTTGTCGCGGTAGGCCGCTCCGTCACCAGGAGGCGTGAACGGGTCCACCTCGCCGTCGAGCGTGATCGTCGGGACGCCGATGGCCGGCGCCGCGGCGAGCCTCTTCTCCAGGGCGTCGTAGCGCGGGTCGCCCGCGGCCAGGCTCAGCCGCCAGCGGTAGTTGTGCACGACGATGGCGACGTAGTCGGGATGGGAGAAGGCGGCGGCGGTGCGCTCGAACGTCGCGTCGTCGAAGTCCCAGGTCGGGGAGTTGAACTTCCAGATCAGCCGGGCGAGTTCGTCCCGGTTCTCCTCCAGTCCCAGCACTCCCCTCTCCGTGGCGAAGTAGTACTGGTACCACCACGCCCACTCGGCCTGCGGCGGCAGCGGCCGCTTGTTGGCCTCACGGTTGGTGACGAGGTAACCGGTCACGGACACCAGCGCCTTGCAGCGCTGCGGCCACAGGGCGGCGATGATGTCCGCGGTCCTCGACCCCCAGTCGTAGCCGGCGAGGAGCGCCTTCTCGATCTTCAGGGCGTCCATCAGCGCGATGATGTCCAGGGCGATCACGGACTGCTGGGCGTTGCGGAACGTCCTGTCCGACACGAACCGGGTCGTGCCGTGTCCACGCAGGTGGGGGACGATGACCCGGTATCCCTCCGCCGCCAGCAGCGGCACCACGTCGACATAGCTCTGGATGCTGTACGGGTAGCCGTGCAGGAGGACGACCACGGGGCCGTGCGCCGGACCGGCCTCGGCGTAGCCGATGTCGAGCACGCCTGCGCGCACACTCCTGTCGGCGGTCAGGACCGCCCTGGACGCACCGCGTGCCGCCCCGGTCCGCGCGGCGCCCTGCCTCCCCGCGTGGGACGGGGCGGTCGACGCGTGCGCCGTCGTGGGGGTGAAGGCACCCGCCAAGGACGCCGACCCCACGCTCGTGCCCAATGCCTTGCCGAAAGTCCGCCTGCTGATCATGTGAGGCCTCTCTCTTCGCTTCTCAATGTAGGCAGGGGTCCACGCCACTCGCCTGGCACGGAACCGATGAGCCGGGTGAAGCCTCACAGCACACGCGTCACCTGTCAAACCGGTGACGCGCACCCACGCAGGGACACGCCTGCGGGAATCGGCACCGACATAAGCTAATCTCGTTCACCTGTGTCGCTTCGAGACTCAACGGCGAGCCGTCGAGCACGTTCCCCCGCCAGGGCCCTGTCGCCCTGCCGGCGCCACCCACCTGAGACCTTCGAGGCCCTTCCATGGACACCGCCCCCGCCGCCTCCCGTCCGCACCATGCGGCTCCCCCCAAGCGGCCGCCGGTCCGATCCTGGCTCCAGCCGACCCTGATCGCGCTCGTCGTCGTATCCGCCTTCATCAGCTGCTACGTCGGCCTGGCGCGCGCTCCGCAGCCGCACCGGATCCCGGTCGCGGTGGTCGGGAGCCACCTGTCGGCACAGATCCAGCGGGCTCTCGGCGACAGCGTCGATGTCCATCCCGAGCCGAGCGCCACCGCGGCCGACGAGGCGCTGAAACAGCGCGACGTCGCCGGGGTGCTGCTCCCACGGGGAGCCGACGGGCTGTCCCTGGAGGTCGCGGGGGCCAACGGGCCGTCGACGACGGGCGCCGTGAAGAGCCTCATATCCGCCTACGGCCATGGCGCGGGCAGGACGGTGACGGTGAAGGACGTCGTACCGCTGGCCCTCTACGACAGCCGGGGCTTCGCGGCCTTCTACGTCGCTTTCGGCGTCACCCTTTCCGGCTTCGCCCTCGCGCAGAGCATTCTGGGCCTGTCGCAACTCCTGCACCTGCGACACCGCTTCACCGTGATGGCATGCTTCGCGGTCGTCGCGGGTGTCGTCGCCGCGACGCTGGCGGGCCCGGTGCTGGGAGCGGTGCCCGCGCCCTTCCCCCTCCTGGCCCTCACCCTGGCCCTGCTGGCCGCCGCCGCGGCGTTCACGACCAAGCTCCTCGGCACGTATTTCGGCCCGGTGGGCATTCCGATGGCCACGCTGCTCCTGCTGACCATCGGCAACGCCACGAGCGGGGCGACGATCGGCGAGGACCTGCTGCCCGGCGTCGCGCACTTCGTCTCGGCGCTCCTGCCGCCCGGGGCCGCGGTGCGGGCGATCACCAACCTGAGCTACTTCGGGGGCGCGCACACCTTGGTCCCGCTGCTCTGCCTCGGGGCGTGGGCCGCCTGTTCGGCGCTGCTGGTGTGGGGGCGGTCGAGGTACCAGGCCACGCGGCGCCCGGCGTAGCCGACAGACAGGATCCGCCCACCGTAACCGGCTTGACTGGTGACGACAGGCGGGTCATGCTTACGTCACCGCTTCAACCGGTGACGCACGAGGCGTCGCCGTGAGGCACCCGGAAACCTGAAAGAGGGATCAGCATGTCTGTCAGCTACACCGGCACGGTCGACGTCATCGGCGAGGGCCGCAACGGCGGCACCGCCCGCTCCACCGACGGCCTGCTGGAGCACAGCCTGTCCATTCCCAAGGAACTCGGCGGCGCCGGCGACGCGACCAACCCGGAGCAGCTCTTCGCCGCCGCGTGGGCGGCCTGTTTCCTCGGTGCCGTGCGTCGCGCCGCGACCCTCCGCAAGATCAAGCTGACCAGCACCTCCATCACCGCGGACGTCACGCTCACCCATGGCGACGACGGCGAGTTCAGCCTCTCCGCCGTCCTGAACCCGCGCATCGGGGGTGTCGACGTGAGCACGGCGCGGGAACTCGCCGAGGCCGCGCACCAGATCTGCCCCTACTCCAAGGCCACCCGGGGCAACATCGAGGTCCGTATCAACGCCACCGCCGAGTAGCGCGGCGACCGGCCGACGGAGCACGGGCGGGCACGCCGCCCACCGCGGGGCCGTGGCACTCGAAAGAGATGCCGCGGCCCCGCTTCGGCACATGGCGAAGCACATGACGAAGCCCCCAAGGCCGCGCTCGTCGCGCTTGCCGTGGGGGCGCACGGAGAAGGCCGGCGCACACGGGCCTCACCCCCGTGCCACCGGCCTTCTCGCTGTATTCAGAAGACCTGCGCGAAACAGCCGAACGCGATCGCGACCGCACCGACGATCGCTGCCGGAACCGCGAGGATCCTGGGTAGATTCATGGCACTCCTTCCTCGAGGGACGGACAGGTGGCTCACAGGCAGGTGCGCACGAGCCACTCGTCGGGGTTGTACGTGTCCTTCGCGGGATCGGGCAGCACGGCCGGCCGTTCCTCCACCGTGTCCTCCAGGCGGATCCGCTCCGGCAGCTTGCCGAACCGTTCACGGCGCACGGCCTCGGCGCCCGTCGGGTCAACGGTCTCTTCGTGTGTCATCTCGCCCTCACGCACGCGTCGGATCGGACAGAACCCCGGCCTTCACGCCTTCACGTCACCAGCTCAGGTGGTGACGATATTCGCATCGTTGCCTGTCACCCGTCAAGGGGGTGACGAAGGCCGGCGAGGCATCACCGGGAGCCGACCGCCTGGGCCTGCTTCTTGCGCGCGCGGTAGGCCGCCGCCTTCAGCTTGTTCCCGCAGGAGTCCATGCCGCACCACTGCCGGCGCATGCCGCGCGACCGGTCGATGTACACACGCGTGCATTCCGGGTTGCCGCACTCCTTCATCAGCGGCACGTCCGGGCCGCTGAGGAGCTCCACCGCGGTGCGTGCCACGACGGACAGTGCCTCTTCCTGTGTGGCGTCCGTCCATCGCCCGGTCGCGGTGAGCTGCGGCGCGGCCGGTGGCCTGCGGGCCGCGTTGTTGACCACCGCGAGCGCCCCCCTGTCGAACTCCTCGCCGGCGACACGGGCCGTGACCAGCTCGTAGATCGCCTCGCGCACGGTCACCGCCCGCTCGACGTCGGACGCGCCTGCCGGTGTCACGGCGTCGACGATGCCGGATTCGAGGTACCAGGCGTCCAGCCGGTCCCCGGAGACGAACATCTCGAAGCGCACCGACCGCCGGGCGCGCAGCGTCGCCGCGAAGTCGAGGGCGGGATCTCCGCACGGAAAGGCATGCTCCAGATTCACGTCACCATGTTGACAGGTGACGTTACCCGCTGCAAGGGCGGTCCGGTTGCCCTGCTCCCGGGGCGGTGGTGCGATGGAGGTGCTCGCTCGCGTCAGGCGCGTGATCAGGAGACAGAGATGAGCACCTACCGAGTCGCCCAGGTCGCCACCCCGAGTGGACCTTTCAAGATCGTCGAGCGTGAGGTGCCGCACCCGGGGCCCCGTCATGTGCGCATCGCCGTGGAGGCCTGCGGCATCTGCCACAGCGACGACTTCTTCGTGAGCGGTGGCGTGCCCGGGGTGCGCTTCCCGGTGGTCGCCGGGCACGAGGTCGCCGGGCGGATCGAGGAACTCGGCGAAGGCGCCCAGGACTACGGGTGGAACGTGGGCGACCGCGTGACCGTGGGCTGGTTCGGCGGCAGTTGCGGTCACTGCACCCCGTGCCGGCAGGGCGACTTCATCGTGTGCGAGACCCTCAAGGTTCCCGGCTGGGCGTACGAGGGAGGGTTCGCCGAGTCCCTCGTCGCGCCGGTGGACGCGTTGGCCCGGATTCCCGACTCGCTGACGGCAGCCGACGCGGGACCGCTGGCCTGCGCGGGCGTGACCACGTACCACGGTTTGCGGCGCAGCCCCGCACTGCCGGGTGACCTGGTCGCCGTGCTGGGCATCGGTGGTCTCGGTCACCTCGCGGTCCAGTACGCCGTGGCGATGGGCTTTGAGACGGTGGCCATCGCGCGGGGCCCGGGCAAGGCCGATCTCGCCAAGCAGCTCGGCGCTCACCACTACGTCGACAGCACCGGCTCGACAGGCGTCGCGGACGCCCTGCAAGCCCTGGGCGGCGCCAAGGTGGTGCTGGCGACCGCCGGGGCCTCCGACGCCATCGCGGCGACGGTCGACGGGCTCTCCCCTCGCGGCGAGCTCGTGGTCATCGGGATCGATCCCGCTCCCGTACCGATCAGCCCGGCTCAACTGATCATGCGCGCCAGGACCATGCGCGGTCACCCCTCCGGAACCGCGCAGGACGTGCAGGAGACCATGGCCTTCAGCGTGTTGCACGGCATCCGTCCCGTGGTGGAGGTCGTGCCCCTGAGCGAGGTCGGCGAGGCGTACCAGAAGATGCTCACCGGTCGCGCCCGCTTCCGTATGGTGCTCACGCCCACGTGAGAGAGGCCTGCGCGGGGGACGTCCCGTCCCGCCAAGGGGCGCGGCACGGCACGGTCTGCGGGTGACGCCGGCCCGCGGCCACCCCCTGCATGCCGCACCCGCACCGCGTTGTCACAGGCCTGCTCTACAGTTCCCGTCACTTGATCACTGCGGGTGCGGGAGGCACGCATGGGGTGGGTGTCGGCCGGCGACTACGAAGTCGCCCTCGACGACGGCAAGGTGGTGTGCCGCAACGCGGCCGGACGGCGGCTGAAGTCCGTTCCGCCCAAGATCGCCGATGATCCGGCGGTGGTGGGACTGCGTCAGCTCGTCGAGTGGCTGGAGCGGCACGAACGGCAGTGCCTGGCCGACGTGGAGCGGTGGATGGTGCGTTCGCTGCCGGTGCCGTTCGCGGTCCTGGCGCGCGTGTGGCCGGACCCGGCCTGGCAGGCCGCCCTGCGCGACCTGGTGGTCACCGGCGCGGACGGCGTGGTGGCCGGGTTCCTGCGGGACGCCGACCCCGAGCGCGGCCTCGGCCTGGTCGACCTGGACGGCGACACCGTCCGGCTGACCCCCGCCCTGGTCCGGCTGCCGCACCCCGTGCTCCTCGACGACCTGGAGGAACTGCGGGAGTTCGCCGTCGAACTCGGCGTCGAGCAGCGCGCCCAGCAGCTCTTCCGCGAGGTCTGGCACCGCCCCGCGGTCCTGGACGCCGAGGCCACCTCGGTCGAGGAGTACGCGGGCGGCGCCTTCAAGGAACTGCGGTTCCTGCACGGCCGCACGACCCAGCTCGGCTACCGGGTGCGGGGCGGCCACGCCGTGTGCTCCGTGCTGGAGGACGGCCGCGGCGTCGAGGCCCGGGTGTGGATCGGCGACTACGACGGCTACGAGGAGACCGAGACCGGCCCCCTGGTCTTCACCGATCCCGCGGGGCGGACGCTGAAGCTGGGTCAGGTCGGGCCGGTGGCCTGGTCGGAGGGCATGCGCATGGCGGCGGCGC
The DNA here is from genome assembly GCF_055657325.1 of Streptomyces sp. NPDC107562. NCBI lineage: Bacteria > Bacillati > Actinomycetota > Actinomycetes > Kitasatosporales > Streptomycetaceae > Streptomyces > Streptomyces sp. NPDC107562. The sequence continues at coordinate 376,452 of NZ_JBVKBE010000005.1, forward strand.
TGTACGCCGGGCGCGACATCGAGGACGAGGAGCGTGCGGCATGACGACCTACGACGAGACCACCGCCGCCACGCTGCTGGACGCCGGCGCCGTCCTGCCCCCCGGCACCACCGGCCGGGAGGACGCCGACGTCCTCACCGTCCGCACCTACACGCATCCCGCGCTGGACGAGCGCCAGGTCGTCCGGCTCGTGCCGGGCACGCTCGGGGAGGCGGAGGACCTCGCCCTGGACTTCCTCGGACTGGCCCGGGAGCCGGAGGTCCGCGAGGTGGGGCAGGTGCGCCGGGAGACCCTCGGCTTCCCCGCGTGGGCCCTGGTCAACGACCCGGCGAACGGACACCACGCGCTCGCGCTGGTCAAGGACGTCGAGCGGCTCGCGCGGCAGGCCAAGTCCCGCCCCGGCACGGCGAAGGAGGGCTTCGAGGCGCTCGGCGGGCGGCTCGGCCGGGCGGTGCCGCACTTCCTGCCCACCTTCTACGAGCAGGCGGCCCGCGTCTTCCTCCAGCACGACAACACCACCTACGCCGCCGCCTTCTTCGGCAAGGCCCGCGAGGCGGAGCGGGTGCACGCCCTCGCGGTGGACGAGGAGCGGCAGCGGGCCGTGTTCCTGGAGTTCGCCTTCGCCGGGGCACTGACGGTCAAGGCGCTCAAGGAGCACGTGAAGGCCCTCGCGGCGCGCCTCACCGCGGCCGAGGCCTGGGCGCAGTTCCGGCAGTTGACGGTGGAGCGCTGCGCGGCGGGCATGCCGCCGTACGCTTCGCTGCCCCAGGACGCGCGCACCCTGATCAAGGCGGCGGGGCTGTCCCGGGTGACCGAGGAGTGCGCCCTGGTCGCGGATCTGCTCGTCTCGCCCGCGGCGGTCCGTGCACCCGCGTCCTTCTGGAACTCCTACCGGGCCACACTCGTCGTCCTGGCCGAGGAGCGCCCCGCCGTACGGGTCCGGCTGCTGGAGATCATGCCGGCCGGGCTGGGCCGGTCCGCGCAGGACGACGACTTCTGGCTGGCGCTGCTCGCCGAGACCGGTGCGGACCGGCTGCTGACGGGCGAGGCCGAGGACGCGGACGGCGTCGACGCGGCGGAGTGGCTGAGCCGGTGGGCGCTGCACCGCAAGCACGGCAGCTCGGTCAGCGGCCGCTCGCAGGCCACCCTCGCCCTCGTCGGGCGCATGGCCGCGCGCCTGCGCGCCGAGGACCGCCCGGTGGACCTGTTCACGGGCCGCTGGCACGCCGGTGCCGACCTCGACCTGCTGGACCTGTGCGCGGCACAGGACGTGCCGCTGACGCTGCCGGGGGCGGACGTCGACGTCTTCCTCCCCGTCAGCCAGTGGCTTCAGGAGACCGGGCCCGGGCGACGGGATCTGACGGCCGTCGCGGCGGACCCGCGCCTGAGGCGCCTGCTGCGCTCGGCGATCGGCAATCTGAGCGGTCATCGCCCCGACGCCGGGCTGCAGCAGGGCGTCGCCGGACACCCCGTGCTCGCCGACGTGCTCCGGGAGTGGCTGGAGGACGCCGCCGCGGAACTGGTCGAGGCGGCCGGACTGCCCGCCGCGCGCGCGGCGCTGGAGCGGATGCGCCCGTTCCGTGCGGTGGCGGCCCAGGTCGGCCCGCAGGCGGTCGCCCGGGTGGCCGCGCTCGACGTGGCACCGCTGCTCGGGGTGACCCTGCGCGCCGGCATCCCGGACGAACTCGGGTGGCCGGCCCTGGAAGAGGCGCTGCGGCGGCTGGACGCGGAGACCCGGCGCGGCGAGGACGACACGCTCGCCGTCCAGGAGGCCTGGCCGGCGCTGATCCTCTCGCGCCGGCACAAGGCGATCGTCGTGGGCCCGCAGGAGATCCTGCTGGAGCACGACCTGCGGATCCCGGTGGAGCTGGACCGCTGGCAGCGTCCGACGTTCCGGCACACCGACGGTGAGCTGCTGGTGACGTGGCACCACGACGGCAAGCAGTACGGCTACTGGTCGGCCCGCCCCCTTGAGGTGTTCACCCTCGGCGGCGAGAGCGTCCCGCGCTGGTACGGCGGCTCCGGCGACGCGGGCGAGACCTCGATCCCGCTGCCGGGCGGCGGACGGGCCACCGGTGGGCGCGTCCTGCACGCCGGGGACACGGTCCTGCCGCCGGCCCGCCGCATCCTGGGGGACGGCACCTCGTACTGGCGCCAGGGGCGGCAGGGACGGCAGCAGGTGTGGCTGGAGTACGACCCGGCCACCGGCACGCACGGGCGTGCCTCGCTGCCCGCGTTCCTGCGCTCCGGCATCCGCGAGGGCGCGAGCCTGCTCCAACACCACTGTGCGGTACTGCCCCTGCAACCCGGCCTGGAGGGAAGCCCGTTCGGTACGGACGGCACGGTCCTCGGCCGGTGGGTGCGCAGCGAGGGCCAGGGCGACGACGCGCGCGTCACCGTCGGCACGCCCGACGGCCGTACCGCCACGCTGCCGGCGCGGCACGACGGCCGGACACCCCACGTGCCGCTCGGCGCGTTGCGGCTGCCCGGCGGCGCCGAGCCCCTCGTCGTCGCGCAGTACCGTCAGATAGCCCTCTTCATGGGAGGCGGCGGCGGCGACCCCCGGGAGCTGGGGCGGCTGACGCCGCTGGAGCAGGGCGGCGAGTACGCCGCCGGCACCCGGCTGGTCCCGCCGGTCGACTTCTGGCACGCCCTGCGGCCGCGCGACGAGAAGGCGTCGGCACTCCTGCGGTCCCTGGACGACGAACGGGCGGGGGCGTTGCTGCGCGCCGGGGCGCGGGCGCTGGCGGAGCGGCAGGCGATGATCGCGGCCGCGGGCGGACCGGCGCACGTGTCGGCGTCCGGCCACGCGCACACGGCGGCGACGGCGCAGAGCTTCGCGACGGCCATGAGCCCGATGCACCCGATGTCGGCACCCCAGCCGCTTTCGTCGGCGACCGGCCGGACCCAGACGGCGGCTCCCGTCGTTCCCGGTGTCGACGAGGTGCTGCGGGAGGTCGTCTCCCGCGCCCTGCCGGACCTGACACAGCCCGAGATCCTGACCGGTGTCACGGTCCTGGTGCGCGCGGTGCTGCGCCTGGCGGAGTCGCTCGCCACGTTCGTGACGCCTCCCGTGGAGCGGCCCAGGACGGAACGCAAGCGTGTCGAAGGCATGTTCGCCGACTACAGCCCCGCGGACGGCGACGACCAGACGCTGCGTGAGGCCGTCTCGGGTCTGGCCAACCTGTACGGAGCATGGGGCGGCGAGACGCGCTGGAGCACGCTGCGGCAGATCCGTGCCGTCAACCACGTGCTGTCCGGCCGGCCCGCCGACGGCAAGCCGCTGCCCGAGGCGTCCCGGCGCGCCGGGTCCGCCGACGGGTGGCACAGCGACGAGTTCACCGTCCCCGGCATCGGCATGGTGTGGCCGTCCGTGCTGGACGTGTTGCGCCCGCTCGCCTACCGGGCCGCCGCACCGACCGTGACGACGGCGCACCGCGAGGCGCTGCTGCTGCTGTGCGAGGCCGTCACGGAGGGTCCGCTGGCGGCGGCCACGACCACCGTGCGCGAGATCGTCCTTGGCGAACCGCACGACAATCAGGACCGGGTCGGACAGGTGCTGCGCCGCGAGGGCCGCACGGTCGTCGTCCTCGGCTGCCAGAACGTCGACCGTCAGCACGGGCAGGTGTACTGGCTGGCCCTGGACCACGACCCGGCCGGTACGTTCGGCGCGGTCGCGCACTTCACGCTGCACCGGGAGACCGCGCACCCGCCGCTGTTCCCGAAGGAGGCGCTCGCCGCGGTGACCGCGCTGATCCGGGACAAGGGTCCGGCGCCGTGGCAGCCGGAGGCGCCTGCCGCCCTCGCGACCGCGACGCGGGCCGGGCTGGGCCCCCTCCAGGCAAGTCTGCTGCTCGCCGGGAAGCCGTCCCAGCTCACCGACGAGGTGATCGCGGCGACCGGGCTGAAGCCCCGCCAGAAGGAGCTCGGTGACGCCCTGCTGGCCTCGCTGGACAGCGGCGACCGCACGGCCCTCGTCGGCGCCCTGCTGCCGGAGAACGTCGGCGACCTGTGGACGGCCGGACCGGACACGGCGGCGGCGGGCCGGATCTGGGCCGAGCGGCTCGGCGCGGTGGTCCGCCTGCCCGAGGACCTCGCGGGGGAGCTCTCCCTGGCCGGGGTGCCCTCGGGTTCCGCCGAGGAGGTGCTCAACCCGGGCCGTACGCCCTGGATCAGCCGCACCACCGTTCAGCGGCCCGGCAAGGACGGCGATCTGGTGCCGGAGGACGCCCGGGCGCTGCCCGGACGGCACGACCTGACGCGTGCGGTGGCCACCCTTGCCGGACTCGCCTACTCCCTGCCCTACGGGCACCCGCTGCGCGCGGCGCTCCCGGACGGGCTGGCCGCGCTGCGCCGCCGCGTCGCCGACCCCGGCCTGCTCCTCGACCTCGACCTGGTGTGGACGGAGAAGGGCTCGTCGACGGCCGTGCACCTGCGCAAGGCCTACGGGCTGCTGGCCACCGGCGGTTCCGACGCACACGGTCTGACCGCGGCGGGCCCGGCGCTGGTGCTGCGCCCCTGGTACGGCGACCAGGAGACCGTCCTGGTCCGCACCGGTGCCCTCGACGGTGCCGACGACCCGGTGTTCGGACTCGTCGAGGGCATCGTCGGGCCCGGGCAGGGGGAGGGCATGCGGGCGGTGCGCACGATCCTGGGCGACGAGCTCACCCGGGCCGTCACCGCCGGGACGGACGCCGCGGTGCCCGCCGGTCACGCCCAGGACCCTTGCTCCAGCGTGCCCGAACTGGTCGCCGAGGTCGCGAGCACCCACGGGCTGGGCGAGGACGCGGCGGCGCTCTACCTCCAGTTGCTGGCCCTGCCCGACCCGACGGACCGCAACTGCGCCCGCTGGACGGGCTGGAAGCCGACCCGCGCGAAGAAGGCCCGCGCCGAGCTGGCAGCCACCCCTCTGGTCGTCGAGGCCAAGCGGGCGCGCGCCGGACGGACCCTCTTCCTGCCGTGCGGCTGGCTCGACCTGAAGTCCCCCGCACTGCCGGTGGAGATCTGGAAGCAGGCCCTCTACCCGGTCCGCGACCACGTCCGCGCGATGCCGCTGGTACCGGTGCCGGAGCTGTTCACGCGCGCGTGGGACCACGTGCGCGCCGGTGACGCCCCGGCGTACGAGGAACTGACCACCCGCGCCACCCGCAAGGGCCGCCGCCGATGACCATCGTCCACCCGCACCTGGAAGACCCCGCGCCCATGACCACCACCCTGTCCCCCGCCCCGGCCCGCCAGATCGTCCCGCCCGAGGACCGGCACGCGACCGAACTGGCCTTCCTGGCCACGTACGACGACGGGCCGCGCCCGCCCGCCTGGCGGCTCACCCCGCGTGCGGTCGTCACGTTCGTCATGGGCAGCGAGGGCCGGTCGCTGAAGCTGCCCGACGACGCCGAGGTACCCACGGGGGTGCCGCGCCGCCTGGTGGTCGAGGGCAAGTTCGTCGGCGACCGGGCCCTCGTGGAGCGGTGCGTGGTGACGCTCGCCGGGGAGCGCGGACTGCTGCTCGTCGGCGAGCCCGGCACCGCCAAGTCGATGCTGTCGGAGCTCCTCTCCGCCGCCGTGTGCGGCACCAGCGGCCTGGTCGTGCAGGGCACCGCCGGCACCACCGAGGACCAGCTCAAGTACGGCTGGAACTACGCGCTGCTGCTGGCGCAGGGCCCCACCCGGCAGGCCCTCGTGCCCTCCCCCGTCATGACCGCCATGTCCCGTGGCGCCGTCGCCCGTGTCGAGGAGGTCACCCGCTGCCTGCCCGAAGTGCAGGACTCCCTGGTGTCGTTGCTCTCCGAGCGCCGGATCGCCGTGCCGGAACTGGCGGGCACCGAGGACGCGTTGGCGCACGCCGCACCCGGCTTCACCCTCATCGCCACCGCGAACCTGCGCGACAAGGGTGTCTCCGAGATGTCCGCCGCGCTCAAGCGCCGGTTCAACTTCGAGACCGTCGGACCCATCGGCGACCTCGACGCGGAGACCGCGCTGGTGCGCAGCCAGGCCCGGGCCTCCGTGGAGCGGGCCGGGGCGCCGTTCCAGGTCGACGACGCCGTGCTGGAGGCGCTGGTCACCGCCTTCCGGGACCTGCGTGAGGGCAGGTCGGCGGAGGGCTGGGAGGTGGAGCGGCCGTCCACGGTGATGAGCACCGCGGAAGCCGTGTCCGTCGCGGGCGCGCTCGCCCTCGCGGCGGCGTACTTCCCGGGCGACCGTGACGTCCTCGGGCTGCTGCCGGGTCATCTGCTGGGTGTGGTCCGCAAGGACGACCCGGCCGACGCGGCCCGGCTGCGCGGCTACTGGGACGGTCCCGTCCGGCGCCGCGCCGAGCAGGGTTCCGCCACCTGGCGCACCCTGTGGGACCTGCGTACGGTCCTGGAGGGCTGACGGCCGTGTCCCGCACCCACAGGGCCGCCCCCGCCGCGGCGGGGGCCCGGGCCGCCACCTCGCCACAGGAGGCGCTCGCCGGGCTCACCGGCCCGTCCGCGCCCTGTCTCGTGGGCGTCCGGCACCACGCGCCGTCCTTGGCCGCGGCCGTGCCCACGCTGCTCGACGCGGCGGAGCCCGACGTGCTGCTGGTCGAACTGCCCGCCGAGATGCAGGAGTGGCTGCCCTGGCTCGGACACGAGGAGACGCGGGCCCCGGTCGCGCTCGCCGCCGCTCCCCGGGACGGCGGCGGCCCGGGCGGCCCCGCGTTCTACCCGTTCGCCGACTTCTCTCCCGAACTGGCCGCCGTGCGCTGGGCCACCCGGCGGGGCGTGCCGGTGGTCGCCTGCGACCTGCCGCTCGCCGACCGCGCGTGGGGCGAGGGGCGGCACCACGCCGACGGGCCGGCGGGCGGCCCCGGTCTCGCCGCCGCGCTGCGCACGCGGCTGACCGGACGCCCCGGGGACGACCTGTGGGACCGGCTCGTCGAGGCGAGCGCCCCGGGCTCCCCGCCCGAGGCGCTGCGCCGGGCGGCCCTGCTCACCGGCTGGGCACTGCGCGAGGACGCCATCGCCGCGGGCGGCGTTCCGGAGCTGGACCTGCGGCGCGAGCGGTGGATGCGGGCCCGGCTCGCCGAGGCCACCGCGCACGGTGGGCGGGCGGCCGTGGTGGTCGGCGCGTTCCACGCCCCCGCGCTCGTACGGCAGGAGGCGGGGACGGACGCCGAGGCGGACGCGTCGACGGAAACGGCGACGGCTCGCGGGGGCACGGGTGCCGAGGCCGTGCCCCCGGCGCACGGAGGACAGCCCGGCTGGACGACGTCGTTGATCCCGTACACCTACGCCCTTCTGGACGAGCGGTCCGGGTACCCGGCGGGCATCCGGGACCCGGAGTGGCAGGACATGGTCCTGCGGGCGGCAGGGGATCCGGCGGCGCTCCAGGACGCGCTGACGCGCGCGGCCGTCCGCGTCTGCGCCGAACTGCGGGGCCTCGGGCACCCGTCGGGGCCCGCCGACGCGCGCGAGATCAGCCGGATCGCCTCGGACCTCGCGCGGCTGCGCGGCCTGCCCTCGGCCGGTCGCGGTGAACTCGTCGAGGCCGTCCAGACGGTCCTCACGCAGGGCGAGCCCTATGGGCGGGGGCGGGCCGTCGCCAGGGCGATGGAGCGGGTGCTGGTCGGCACGCGCGAGGGCCGCCCCGCCCCCCAGGCGCCGCGCAGCGGGCTCGTCCCCGCGGTCGAGGCCGAGGTGGCGGGACTCGGCCTGCCCGGCCCGGCGGACGGCGGCCCCGGTCCCGCACGGGATCTGCGGCTCGATCCGCTGCGGTCCGCTCTCGACCGGCGCCGGGAACTGCTGCTGCGCCGGCTGACGGTCTGCGGGGTCCCCTACGGCGAGGTGAAGCAGGTCGTGGGCGCGGGGGGCGCCGAGACCCTCACCTCACGGTGGGAGGTGCGCTGGACCCCCGCCACGGCGGCCATGCTGAGCGCGGCGGGCGTGCGCGGGGTCACGCCCGCCCAGGCCGCCGAGGGGGTACTGCGCGAACGGCGGCGCGGGGAGCGGGACGAGGGCGGGCCGACCGCCGCCCAGGCCCTCGACGGGCTCGAACGTGCGGCGGAGTGCGGCCTGTCCGCGCTCTGCGGCGAACGGCTCGACGACATCGCGGACGTCCTGCCGGGGGCCGCTACGCTGCCGGAACTCCTCGCGGGTCTGGCCCTGCTGGACCGGCTGCGCGCCGGTCACGTCCCGGGTCTGGCACCGGAGTCCGGCCGTGACTCCCGGGCGGCGGCCGTCGCGGAACTGCTCACGGCCGCGGCGGTACGGCAGGTGGACGGCCTGACCGGCGCGGAGGACGTCGCCGACGCCCACGCGCTGCTCGAACTCGCCCATCGCGCCGACCTGCTGGGCGGCATCCGGCTCGCCGACGCCCTCGGCCGGCTGGCCGCCGAAGGCTCCCCGCTCATGCGCGGTGCCGCAGGGGCGGTCCGTGTCCTGCTCGGGCAGGAGGACCCGCGCGTCTTCGGCGACCGCGTGGCCTCCTGGGTCGACGGAGCCACCGACCCCGACTCCCGCGCGGCGCTCACCGCCCGGCTCGGCGGCCTCCTGACCGCCGCGGGTCCGCTGCTGGAGGCGGCGGCACCCGCGCTGGAGCCGTTGCTCTCCCGGGTGTCCGAGCTGGCGGACCGGGAGTTCCTGGACCGGCTCCCCGCGCTGCGCGGCGGCTTCGACACCCTCAGCCCCGCCGCCCGTGACCGGCTCCTGGCCGCCGTCGAGGAGCGCCTCGGCACCCCGCGGGTCGCCGAGACGGACGGTACGGATCCGGCGGCGCTCGCCGCCTGGACCCGGGCGGACTTCGCGGCCCGTGAGGCGCTCGGGTCCCTGGGGCTGCTGCCCGTTTCCGAGGGCGGGGCCGAGACGCCCGGCGGCACGGCGGAACCCGAGCTGGGGCCGGGCCCCGCGAAGGAGAGTCCCGCCGTCGGGCCGGCCGCACCCCGCCTCCTCGCGCCCGCCGATCGCTGGCGCCTGCTCCTCGGCCGTCGCACGGACCGACTGCCGCGGTCCGCGGGACCGCTGGCGACCGCGCTGGACGAGCTGTACGGCAGCGGACGCGGTGAGGGCAGCCGGGGCGATCTGACGGGTGCCGGAACGGGCGGCGGACGCGAGGCGCCCTACCCCGGGGTGCGGGAGTGGTCCGAGGAACTGGCGGCGCTCTTCGGTCCGGGCGTCCGGGAGGAAGTGCTGGCCGCCGCGGCCGCGTCGGGCCGTTCGGACGTCCTCGCCGAGCTGGACGCGGACAGCGTGCGGCCCTCCGTGGACCTGCTGCGCTCCGTGCTGCGGCACGCGGGCGGGCTGCCCGAGGCCCGGCTGGCCGCGCTGCGCCCGCTCGTGCGGCGGCTGGTCGAGGCACTGACCCGGGAACTGGCCACCCGGCTGCGTCCCGCCCTGCACGGCACGGCCCTGCCGCGCCCCAGCAGGCGCCCCGGCGGCGGCCTGGACCTGCCCCGTACGCTGCGGGCCAACCTGGCGACCGCCCGCCGCGACCCGGACGGCACGGTACGGGTGATCCCCGAGCGGCCGGTCTTCCGTACGCGGGCGCGCAAGGCCGCCGACTGGCGGCTGATCCTGGTCACGGACGTGTCCGGGTCCATGGAGGCGTCGACGGTGTGGGCGGCGCTGACCGCCTCGGTGCTGGCCGGGGTACCGACGCTCTCCACGCACTTCCTGGCGTTCTCCACCGAGGTCGTCGACCTCACCGGGCACGTGGAGGACCCGCTGTCGCTCCTGCTGGAGGTCAGCGTGGGCGGCGGCACCCACATCGCGGCCGGCCTGCGGCACGCCCGCGAACTCGTCACCGTGCCCTCGCGCACCCTCGTCGTGGTCGTCAGCGACTTCGAGGAGGGGTATCCGCTCGGGGGCCTGCTCGCCGAGGTCCGCGCGCTGGTCGGGGCCGGTTGCCACGTGCTGGGGTGCGCGAGCCTCGACGACACGGGCCGGCCCCGCTATGCCACGGGAGTCGCCGGTCAGCTCGTCTCCGCGGGCATGCCCGTCGCCGCCCTCAGTCCGCTCGAACTCGCCCGCTGGGTAGGGGAGAAGATCGCATGAGCCCGGACCTGCCTCCGGTCGACCCGTCCGTCACCGCCGAACTCGTCGGGGCGCTCTCGCCGAGGCTCCGCAAGCGGTTGGACGCGGGCGTCGCCAAACTCGTGGCACGTCCGGCCGTCCGTGACGGCGACACCGTACGCATCGCCGTCGACGACGAGACCGACGTCGTGCTGTACGCGCCCGGCGGGACGGTCTCCGGCGTGGACGCGATCCGCTGCGGGTGCCTGCTGGCCCCCGACTGTCTGCACCGGGCGGCGGCGGCCTCGGCCGCGCCCGTCGCCGGGCACACCTCGGACCCGCCCGAAGCCCCTGACGGGGCCGAGGAGTCACAGACACGCGAAACCCCTGACGGCTCCCAGGAGTCGGAGCCACGGCAAGCGCCGACGGCGGACGGGCCGCCGGAGGCGGACACGAGGCAGGAGACGGGCGCCGCCGGGGAGGCGGAGCCGGACAGCGCCGGCGAGGCCCGGCGCGCCGCCGCCCGGACCGTGTTCGAGGCGGCTGCCGCCGTGCTCGACGCCGGCACGGACGGCGCGGGCGCGGTGCTCCAGGCGGAGCTCCTGCGCGCCGCGCACACCGCCCGACTGAACGGGCTGCCACGGGCCGCGGCCGCGGCCGTCTCCGTGGTGACCGCGGTCCGCGCGGCCCGTTCCGCCGACGCGGGCCACCGCCTCGGGGACCTCGCCGCCGCGCTGGCCGAGGTCCTCGGCGTCGCCCACCGCCTCCCGGACGCGACCGGTCCTGAGCTGACGGCTCTGCGGGGCACGGCACGGCAGCCGTACCGCCCGGACGGCTCCCTGCGGCTGTACGGCCTCTTCGCGGAGCCCGTGCTGACGGCGACCGGCTACGCCGGCGCGGTCACCTGGACGGCCGACGCCGACGGCCGCCTGTACACGGTGTCGGACGTGGCACCGGGCGGTCCGGCCCGAGCGACCGGTGCCGCCGACCGGGCCGTGCGGATCGGCGACACCTCCCTGACACACCGTGAACTGTCGCGCGCCGGCCTCGCGGTGTCCGGGGCCACCGTCTCCCCGACGGGGCGTCTGGGAGCGGGGGCGGGGGTGCGGGCGGTCCGCGCGTCGGGGGCCGCGTGGCGTGACGAGCCGCTGGACCGGCTGTGGGCCCTGCCCGTCGCCGAGCAGGTGGGCCGGGCGCTCGACGGCGGACAGGACCTGCTGTTCCTGGAAGTGACCCTCATGGGTACCGTCCGGGAGACCTCGGGTGACCGTCTGCTGGCGGACTGCGGCGGTGTCCCCGTGCGACTGGAGACGGCCCACGACTCCCCGTCGCTCCCCTGCCGCGACAACCTCCGCCTGCTCGCCGTCGCCCGGCGCAGCCGGCTGCGGATCGTCGCACGGCTGGTCCCGGGACCGCTCCCCCGCGCCCAGCTGCTCGCCAGCGAGCATCCCACCGACCCCACCGCCCGGGTGGACCTCGGACTGGACCGCCTCCAGCACGCGGACCTGCCCCCCGGTACGCCCGCGCGGGCCGGTGCGGACGTCGCCACCGGGGACGAGGCCCCGCTGCACCTGCTGCGCCGTCGTCTGCACCAGGCGGTGACCGGGGGCCGGGCCGTGCTGTCCCTTTCCCGGAGCGGACAGGGTGACAGCACTCGGCTGCGCCGCGCGGGTCTCGCCACGGCGGCCGATCTCCTCGACGCCCTCCAGGCGGCGGCCGCCGACCGCTCCCGTGACGCCTTCGGCAGGCTGCTTCCGGCCGACACGGAACGCTTCGCCCGCGCCTGGCTCGCCGCCTCCGTCTACACCGGCGTGGTCGAACGGGCGTTGTGCGCGGACGCGTGGGGCGCCTCGACGGCGACGGTCACGGATCGGGCCCGGAACCCGGCCGTTTAGGACAGCAACTGTCCTAGAGGGCTCCTAACGTGGCGCTCGTCCACGGAACACCACCGACGGAAGCCGGAGACGATGACCACAGCGACGCACGACGCCACCGCCCCGACCGCTCACGCGCCCCGCCCCGGCGGCGAGCGCGCCGACCTGCTGGAGGCCCTGGGCCACCATCGCCGGTTCCTGCGCCTGACCACCCGTGACCTGACCGACGAGCAGGTCGGGCTGCGGACCACCGACAGCGAGCTGTGCCTGGGCGGCCTCATCAAGCACGTCACCTCGGTCGAACGCTCCTGGGGCGACTTCATCGAGCGCGGGCCCGAGGCGCTGGGCAATTGGAACGAGATGACCGAGGACGACTGGGCCCGGCGGGCCGACGAGTTCCGGATGCTGCCCGGCGAGACGCTTGCCGGGGTGCTGGAGGCGTACGCCGAGGTGGCCCGCCGCACCGACGAACTGGTCGGCTCTGTGCCCGACCTGGACCTGTCCCAGGAACTGCCGCCGGCTCCCTGGCACGAGCCCGGCACCCGGTGGTCCGTCCGCCGGGTCCTGCTGCACATCGTCGGCGAGACGGCCCAGCACGCGGGTCACGCCGACATCATCCGGGAGTCGCTGGACGGCTCCCGGAGCATGGGGTGACGGTCGCGTCGCACCGGCCGACAGACGCCGCCGGTGCGGCGTTCCGGTGAATGGCGCGGGTCTGTCGGCGCTGCTCGTTCCCTGCGCTCGGCCGTGCCCGGCACGGTGTTCCTCGGCCGAGGGCCGTGTCGGGTGCCGAACCGAGCTGGGAGTGTGCAGGGTGCGGAGCCAGGAACCGGACGGACCTGAACGGATCGTCCTGGGCGAGCGCCCGGAGGCGGCGGTGCGGCTGTACGGGCTGCCACCGGCCGGCGCGGGGGCCGACTTCTACCACCGATGGCTCGCGTACCTGCCGGGGTGGGTGGAGTTGTGCTCGGTGCGCCTGCCCGGGCGGGGCCCCCGGGCCGACCAGCCGTCACTGACCGACCCCTTCGATCTCGCCGCGCGCCTGGCGGGGGTCGTCGACGACCCCGACGACACCCGGCCGTTCGCCGTGTTCGGCCACAGCGTGGGCGCGCTGATGGCGTTCGAGACGATGCGCCGGCTCCGGCGGGACGGTGGACGCCTGCCGGTCTGGGCGGGGCTGTCGGCGCTGCCCGGACCGCAGGACCGCGCCTACGCCAAGGGCCTGCTGCCGTTGCTGACCAACGGCACGGAGGGGCTGGCGTCGTTGATCGACGGTCCGGCTCGGTGGGTGCTCGGCGACGCGACCCTGATGGCCGCGCTGGGCACGCCGCTGCTCGCCGACTGCCTGCTGCTGTTGCACCACCGCCACCGTCCGGAACCGCCGCTCGACGTGCCGCTCGGCCTGTACGGCGGCACGCAGGACCCGACCACCGACGCGGAGCAGCTCAGCACCTGGAACAGCCTGTTCACCGAACCGGCCGAGCCCCGGATGTTCCGCGGCCCGCACATGTACACCAACGAGCAGACCGAGGCGCTGGCACAGCAGGTGGCCGCCGACCTCGCGGTGGCCTGCGACAGGGCGGCGGCGGTCCCTCCCTGCCGCGGCCGGTCCTGACCGTACGCGAGGTCCGGTCCTCGGCGTCCGTCGAGGTGGCGTCTCGTCAGGCGAGTGGGTCGTGGCCCCAGTTCATGAGCGAGTGGCGCCAGCGGGAGTCCCGTACGTCTCCCGAGGGGCGCTGGGCGAGATGACGGCGGATGTATCCGACGACCTTGCGCATGTGCTGGTAGTCGTCGTCCGACAGGTCGCCCTTCTTGCTGCGCCGGATGGCGAGGATGCGGCGCCCGGACGCGTGCCCGACGGACTCACCGCCGTTCCCCGACTGCCCCGCCGCACGGGAGGCGTCCGTGTCGAGCCAGTCGCCGAGCGCGGACGGCGTCATGTTGACCAGCTCGTCGAACGCCTCCCACGTCTCACGTCTCTCGTCGGCCCGCACGCCGGCTCACTTCTTCTTCCGCAGGGCCGACGGCTTGTGCACCGCCGTCCTTCCGGACTTGTCGCTGCGCACCTCGTACTGGGGCTCCTCCGACGAGGCGTCCACGGTCCGGCCGGCGGCCTCGGTCCGTCCGGTGATCTTCTTCTCGACCTTCCCCTCCGCCTGGCCGCCATGGCTGCTCCAGGTGACCTCGTCACCGCGCTTCAGGTTCTCGTCCCGCTTCCTGTCCTTCGCCATCGGGCACTCCTTCGCTCGCGTGCGTTCGCGTCGTCCCCTTTCCACGCTGCGCGCGCCGCGGGCGTCCCGCATCCCGTCGGGTGCCGCCCCCGACTTGATAGGTAAGCGTGGACTTGCCTATGGTGTGGCCGTGGCCGACGACCTCTTCAAAGCCCTGGCCGACCCGACCCGTCGCACGATCCTCGACGAACTCACGGAGAAGTCCGGACAGACGCTGTTCGAGATCTGCTCGCGGCTGAGCATGAAGCATCAGCTGCGCATCTCCCGTCAGGGGGTCTCCCAGCACCTCGCCGTGCTGGAGGCCGCCGGGCTCGTCGAGACCAGACGGGAAGGCCGCTACAAGTTCCACGACCTCGACACGGCCCCGCTGCGGCAGATCGCCCGGCGCTGGCTCGTGGCCGACACCCCCGGACCGGAGAGCACCCCATGAAGATCCACCTGACGAGCGTCTTCGTCGACGACCAGGCCGAGGCCCTGCGCTTCTACACCGAGATCCTCGGCTTCGAGAAGAAGCACGACGTCCCGGTCGGGGAGACGGACCGCTGGCTGACCGTGGTCTCGCCCGAGGAGCGCGAGGGCACCGAACTCCTCCTGGAGCCCCTCGGACACCCGGCCGCCAGGACCTACCGCGACACGCTCGTCAAGGACGGCATCCCGCTCGCCCAGTTCGCCGTCGAGGACGTGCACGCGGAGTACGAACGCCTGCGCGGCCTCGGCGTCCGGTTCCTCCAGGAGCCCCTGGAGATGGGCCCCGTCACCACCGCCGTCCTCGACGACACCTGCGGCAACCTCATCCAACTCGTGACGAATCCGCGGTAGGGATCCCGCCCGCACCCGGAACGGACCCTGATGCCCCAGGAACAGCTCGTACGCCGTCGCCCGCGGGCGCCGCGCGGCACGCCACTGCTGTGTCCATGGCCGGAGCGCAGGAGTGCACACGCCGGTACGGGCAGTGTCGAAACGTGCAGGGCGGGTACCCAGGCGTAGCGCGGAGGGAGTGATCTGGATGGTGCAGGACGGCGACGACGCGACGCTCGCCCCACGTGCCGAGGGCAGCGGCCTGCGGCTGGCGGCGCAGCCGCCCCCGGAGCGGTCGGGGCCGGACGAAAGGGCCGGCGACCTGCCCCGGGACCGCAACCAGGCGATCCTCGAAGCCGCCAAACAGGTCGGCACCCTGCTCAAGCGCGGCGGGCACGACTTCGCCCTGGCGGGCAGTGTCGCCGCGTACGCCCACGGGGCCAGCGAGAACCTCCAGCACGACGCCGACTTCTGCATCCGGCCCGAGGACTCGGAGGCCGTCGCGGCGACGCTGCGCGGCGCCGGGCTGCCGGTGATCACCCCGCCCGAGGACTGGCTGCTGAAGTCGACCTGTTTCGGACAGGACATCGACATCATCTTCGAGCTGGCGCACCGCCCCGTGTCGACGGGCATGCTGGACCGGGCGCGCGAGATCCCCGTGGACTCCGTGCGGATGCCCGTACTGGCGCCGACGGACCTGCTCGCCAGCCTGCTCGCCGCCTTCTCGGAGCACCACTGCGACTTCGGCGCCGTCCTGCCGATCGCCCGCGCCCTGCGCGAGAAGGTCGAGTGGCAACGGATCCGCGAGGACATCGGGGACGAGCCGATGGCGGACGCCTTCCTGTTCCTGCTCGAACGTCTGAACGTCATCACGGGACGGGAGGAGCGGCCATGACCGGCCCCGACACACCGGACGCGCCCGGCGCTGCGGCCCCCGAGCACCTGGAGTACCGCGTCGCCCACCTCCGTGACCGCCTCGCGGCCGGGGACCTCGGCGAGCTGGGGGTGCGGATCGAGGTGCGCGGCGAGGCCGTCCTGCTCAGCGGCACCGTGCCCTCCGCCCGCTGCCGCGACGACATACGCCGTCTCGCCCAGGAGCACCTGGCCGGGCTGCCGGTGCACTACGACCTCGTCGTCACCGACTCCTCCACACCCGATCACGCGGAGGACCTCACATGATCCGGATCGCCGCCGTCGGGGACATCCACATGGGTCCCGACAGCCAGGGCGTGCTGCGCCCGGCGTTCGACACGCTGCCGGACCGTGCCGACGTACTGCTGCTGGCCGGGGACCTCACCCGGCACGGCACCCCGGAGGAGGCCCGGGTGGTGGCCCGGGAGATCACCGGTCTCGGCGTGCCCGTCGTCGCGGTGCTGGGCAACCACGACCACCACGACGACCGTCCGCAGGAGGTCACGGCCATCCTGGAGGACGCCGGCGCCCATGTGCTGGAGGGGCGTTCGACGGTCGTGACCGCCGGCGGGAACCGCATCGGGGTGGCCGGGACCAAGGGGTTCGGGGGCGGCTTCGTCGGGCGTAGCGCCGGTGAGTTCGGCGAGCCGCTGATGAAGGAGTTCGTGCGCTACTCGCGCCGGTGCGCCGACGGGCTGCGCACGGCGCTGGAGCGGCTGGCCGACGAGGACTGCGACGTGCGGGTCGCGCTGACGCACTTCTCCCCCGTGCCGGAGACGCTGGCCGGAGAGCCGCTGGAGATCTATCCCTTCCTCGGCAGCTATCTGCTGGCCGAGGCGATCGACACCGCGGGCGCGGACCTCGCGGTGCACGGGCACGCGCACGCCGGAACCGAGCACGGCATGACGAGCGGGGGCGTTCGCGTGCGCAACGTGGCGCAGCCCGTGATCGGCCGGGCGTTCCACGTCTACCACGTGCCGGTGGGCGCGCGACTGCCGTAACGGCGGGCGGGCACGGCCGAGGACCCGCCGTAGCGTCGCCGCGCGCGTGCTGCGTACTGCACTTGGCGCCCCTTCGCGTCACCAAAGCGCGAAACACCCGCGGGATGGACATCCCGCGGTCCCTTCCAGGCAAGCCCTAGGGCTTCGGGACGGTTTTTCCCCGTACCTGACTGGAAGGAGACCTTTCGCATGGTGCACAGACATGCCGTGGCCGGGCGCCGTACGGCTCTGGTCGCGGTCGGCACGTTGATGCTGGGCGGGATCTGTTCGACCGCCGCGACCGGGGCCGAGCCGCCGCCGCTGGCGGGCCCGCTGCCCTCGGCGACGCAGACGCTCGGGGCCGACCGGCCGTCGGCGGAGGTGCTGCACGCGCTGGAGCGCGACCTCGGTCTGACCGGGCAGCAGGCGGCGACGCGGCTGGTGAACGAGGCGGAGGCGGGCACCCGTGCGGGCCGCCTCCGCCTGGCACTGGGCGAGCGGTTCGCCGGCGCCTGGCTGAGCGGGGCCACCTCGGGCACGCTCACCGTCGCCACGACCAGCGACGCGGACGTGACCACCATCCAGGGGCAGGGTGCGAAGGCCGCCGTCGTGGACGCGTCCCTGGCCGACCTCACCGCGGTCAAGGGCAAGCTGGACAAGGCCGCCTCGCAGGTCAGCACGCGCAACGCACCGCAGTGGTTCGTCGACGTGCCGCGGAACAAGGTCGTGGTCGAGGCCACGACGAGGGCGGCGGCGACCGCCTTCGCGAGGGCCGCGGGCCTCGACACCGGGCAGGTCGACGTCAAGATCTCCTCGAAGCGGCCGCACCTGATGGCGGACATCACCGGTGGCGACGCCTACTACATCAACGGCGCGGCACGCTGCTCGGTCGGCTTCTCGGTCACCAAGGGCGACCAGCAGGGCTTCGCCAGCGCCGGTCACTGCGGCGACCCGGGCGCCCGGACCACCGGCTACGACCAGAGCGAGCAGGGCACCTTCCAGGCCTCCACCTTCCCCGGCGAGGACATGGCGTGGGTCGCGGTCAACGACGACTGGACCGCCACCGCCGGCGTCAAGGGCGAGGAGGGCGAGAACGTGCAGATCGGCGGCTCGGTCGAGGCGCTGGTCGGAGCGTCGGTGTGCCGTTCCGGTTCCACCACGGGCTGGCACTGCGGAACGATCCAGCAGCACGGCACCAGCGTCAGCTACGCCGAGGGCGTCGTCGACGGCCTCACCCGCACCACGGTGTGCGCCGAGCCGGGCGACTCCGGCGGCCCGTACGTCTCCGGCGCCCAGGCGCAGGGGCTCACGTCGGGCGGCACGGGTGACTGCACGCGCGGTGGCACGACGTTCTACCAGCCGATCAACCCGGTCCTCGGTGACTTCGGGCTCACGCTGAAGACGGCCTCCACGGGTGCCGCACCCGGACAGCAGGAAGGCGGCCAGGCCGACGCATGGGCGGCCGGGCGCATCTACCACGCCGGCGCCACGGTGACCATCAACGGCGTCCGCTACCAGTGCCTGCAGGCCCACCAGGCGCAGGGCGCCTGGACGCCGGCCGCCACGCCGGCACTGTGGCAGCGCGTCTGACGGTCCCTCGGGACCGGGCGGCGGGGGGGGGTGTTTTTGTGGTAGGTTTGCGCCACCCCCCCTGCACCGTCCCTCTCCCCCCCCCCGGAATCGACCCCCACCACGCAACCACAACGCTCTCCT
>NZ_JBVKBE010000005.1:394937-456014 GCF_055657325.1 Streptomyces sp. NPDC107562
GCGTAGGGGGGGATAGGAGGTTCTCGGGCGTTTGGTGAGGGACGGGGCGGCCGGCGGCGTGCGCGCCCCCCCCCCCACCCTCCAGCCCCCGTGGCCGGCTCCTTCACCCCTCCGCGAGCAGCGCGTACGCCGCGGCCGCGAACGGGTCCCCGGCGCGGAAGCGGCGGGTGCACAGCGCCGCGACGGCCGTGCCGGTGTCCGGCCGGAAACCCAGGAACGCCTGCTGCCCGAGGGTGGCGCCGCTGTGGAAGTACATCGGTCCGCCCGCGGAGGTGGGGTGGCAGAACCACGCGACGGTGTGGACGTGCCGGTGACCGAGCCCGCGCCGCAGCACCGGTGTGCGCACCGCGCGAAGCGCGCCCGCAAGAGGTGAGCCGCCGGGGTCGAGATGGGCTTCGAGGAACGTCAGCAGGTCGTGCGGGGTGGCCCGGACCGCGCCCGCCGCGGTGAAGCCCCCGGCGTCGAAGGCGGGCAGCGTCCCGGTGCCGTCCTTGGTGTGACCGACGGCGTCCAGGTGCGGGCCGCGGGCCCGCAGGGCGGTGCCGCGCAGAAGCAGGGGGCGCAGCACGTGCTCGGTGAGCAGGTCCTCCCAGCCGGCGCCCAGGGCCGGGGCCAGGGCGTGGCCGAGGACGGCGACGCCGAAGTTGGAGTAGTGCCAGCGGGTTCCGGGCCGGTGCCGGGGGCGGTGCCGCAGGAACGCGTCGACGACCCGTGCGGCGGGGTAGCGGGCGTAGGGGTTGGTGTGCCAGGCGGGCATGGCCTGGAGGTAGAAGTCCCGGGGCAGGGCGGGGAGTCCGGACGTGTGGGTCATGAGGTGGGCGAGGGTGACGGGGGCGCCGCCGGTGTCCCGGCCCGGTCCGAGGAGGCCGAGCGCGTCCTCGCCGCCGGTCAGCCGGCCGCTGTCCACGAGATGGGTCAGGAGCAGGCCGGTGTAGGCCTTGGTGGCGGAGCCGATCTCGTAGCGCAGGTCCTCGCGGGGCAGGTCCGGGGGCGGTGCGGTGCCCCCGGAGCGCAGGGTGCGGCGACCGTGGCGGGTGACGGCGAAGACGACGTCGGGGGCGTCGGAGGCGGCCACCGCGTCCTCCAGGAGCAGTGCCAGCCGTCCGTCCTCCTCCCAGGTGACCGCCGGAGCCTCCGGCAGGGGCTCCACGGTGGCGAGGGGGGCGGCGTCAGGCGGTGGCTCCGGGTCGAACGGTGCTCCCGGCCACGGCGTGCGGGCGCCGGTCATGACGCGTGGGCCAGTTCGCTCAGGGCCCGGGAGGTGGCCAGCACGGAGGCGAACGCGGCGACCAGCGTGGGGTGGTAGACGAGGTCGAAGACCTCGTCGGGGCTGCCCTCGGGCATCGTGCGCAGCGCCGGCATCGCCCCGTCGGGCTGCTGGGCGGCGGCAAATCCCTCCCACGCGCGCGGGTCCAGGGTGGGACGGGGCAGGCAGGCGTCGACGACGAGCAGTTCGCCGAGCAGGTCCCAGCGTCGCAGGTCCAGCCAGTCGTCGAGCCACACCGGCAGCCAGGTGGCGAGGTACTCGGCGAGCGCGGGCGGCAGCCGGTCGGGGTGCTCACCCCAGTCGGTGAGGTGGAACACGGTGTGGGTGACGGTGTAGGCGATGTGGCCCTCGACCGTCCACGGCTCGGGGGTGCGGGCGAGCCAGGTGGCGCCGAGGGCCTCGGCCTCGGACGGGCGCGGCACGAGGCCGAAGCGGCGCTGGAAGGCGGACAGGCCGAGCCGCCGGGTGGGGTTGGCCTCGAACGCGGACCAGCTGCCGAGGCGGTGGTTCAGTACGGCGGCCCGCTCCACCTCGGGCTGGCTGTAGCCGAGTTCCTTGAACGGCAGGTACACCTCGAACGGGATGGGCGAGATCGGCTCGATCCGCTGCCCGCGTACCAGCATGCGGCCGCCGTCGAGGGTGTCGCGCCAGGTGTGGTCCAGCAACTCGCGTGCCATCCGGGCCTGTTGCGATCCTGCCACACCCTCGCGGAACAGCACCTTGCAGATCAGGGCGAGTTCACCGATCGGCTTGAAGCGGTCCAGGAAGCCCACTTCGGGGTCGACGTCCGGCTCCAGCCGGAAGTGGTCGCGGTGGGTCCACAGCCACTCGATGGCGGCGACGCCGACGTGGTGCATCAGGCGGGTCTCGGTCATCGGAGCACCTCCAGCTGCTCGCGGCCGGTGTGCCGGAGCGTCGACGCGGCGGCGAGGACGGCCATCAGGGTGGAGTGGTAGCAGAGGGCGAAGCCGTCACCGTCGTGGCCGCCCTCCTCCGGGACGGCGCCGGTGGGCAGTTGCGCCGCCGCGACGTGCGGCCAGACCGCCGACGCCGTGGCCGCGAGGCGGGGCACACTCCCGGCCACGGCGAGGAGTTCGCAGCTCAGGTCCCACATCCGGGCCTCCACGCAGGTGTCGAGCCAGGCCGGGAGCCAGTCGGCGAGGTAGGACTCCAGCTCCGGCGGCAGGCCCCCTTCGGCGCGTCCCCAGTCGGTGAGGTGGAAGACGACGTGGGTGACGGCGTATCCGGCGGCGCGTTCGAAGGTCCAGGGTTCCGGCAGGCCGCCCAGCCAGGTGCGGTCCAGCGCCGCCGCCCACGGGCCGTGTTCCGGGATGCCGCTGCGGGACTCGGAGTTGAGCACGCCGAGGCGTCGGGTGGGCTCCTGTTCGGTGAGCCGCCAGCCCCGGGTGCGGGCGACGACGGCGGCGGCCGCTTCGTAGGGCTCGTACCGCAGTCCCGCCGCGGCAAAGGCGGCGTACACCTCCAGCGGGTAGGTGGCGAAGGGTTCCAGGCACTGGAGCCGGAGGAGGAGCTGGCCCTGCCCGGTCTGGTCCCAGGCGAACGCCAGCAGCTCGCGGGCGGGCGTGTGCAGGGGGTCGGAGGGCGGCCGGGTGCGGGTCACGGTCGCGCAGACCTGGGCCAGTTCGCCGAGCGGTTTCCAGCTGGCGTCGACGCGCCCGTCGGCGGCCAGCGCGTCCTCGCCCAGGGCGAACTCCTCGCGGTGCGCGCCGGCCCAGGCGAGGGCGGCCGCGGCGAGCTCCGCGACGCCCCGGTCCTCCCGCACGTCGGCGGCGGTCACGCGAACGCACCCTGCCGCGTCAGTCGTGCCGCCTGCAGGTGCAGGGCCACGCGCGCGTCCGCACCGCCCATGAGTTCCACGAAGTCCAGTCCAGCGTCCAGGCCCAGGGTGTCGGGCACCCCGGGCAGCAGGGTCAGCCAGCGTCCGGCGCCGGCGGCCTGGTACCAGTCCCTGCGGCGCACCGCCCGGACGAAGCCCCGGGCGACGTCCACCGGGCGGCGCTCGGCCACGCGCGTGACCGCGCAGTGCTCGCCGGGCCGGGCCAGCGGTGCCAGCACCGCCAGCTGGTGGGTCAGGTGCTGCCAGCCTGCCTCGTCGAGCCAGGCCGTGTCGGGTTCCCCGGCGACCGGTGCGCCCGCGTCGAACAGGCGCAGCGTCCGGGTCATCGCCCAGTGGCTCCAGGCGACGGTGCCGCCCGCGCCCGGACGGGGCGGGTAGGCGGCCACGGCCTCGCGGAACAGGCCGAGTTCGCCGGGGGTGGGCGTGGTGTGCAGCAGTACGTGCGGGAGGAGCACGTCGGCTCCCACCACCCGGACCGCCGCCGAGGCGATGCCGTGTTCCGTCTCGCCCGTCACCGCGGTGCTCTCCTCTCGCATGTGGTCTCCGCTCCGAAGAGCGGAGACCACACCGGAAGCGAGCTCCCGCACCGCGCCCTCCAGGAGGGCGGAAGTGCCAGACTGCTCCATGTCGCTGCTCCCGTCGATCCGGTCAGCCCTTCTTGGGCCGCGGGGTCGGCGGCGACAGCAGCAGCGAACCGCCGCCCTCGGACAGGGCGAGCGCCGCGCACTCGCGGCTGTCGCGGTAGACGCCGTCGGCCTCGGCCGGGTCGAGCACCGCGTCGAGGTCGGCGTTCTCGATGCCGGTGATTTCCGTGGTGATCTTCTCGGTGGAAGGCATGTCACCATCTCCCTCAGGGTGTACTGCGGATCCTTCGGCTACCGGTGTCACCGCATCCACGCGAATGATGCGAACGCCTTCAAAATTCGCATAGTTACCCAGTTCAACTTCTCCTCGGGTGACGCCGCGTCACTCCTCCCGCCGCGCCTCGCGGGGCAACTGCTCCGCGAGACGGCCGGCCTGCGCCAGCAGCGCGCCGTGGACGGCCAGCGCGTCGGGGTCGCCCTGGACCGATTTGGGCAGCCGCTCGCGCAGGGCGTCGAGCGCCTCGTCGAGCTTGCCGACGGCCTCCCGCAGCTCGTCCTCGGACCCGTCACCGAAGCGGGTCCGGGCGTAGAGGTGGATCGCCTCGGCGGCGCGGCACAGGAAGTCCGCGTAGGGGCCGGTGATCCCCGGGTCGGGGCGGCGCGCTCCGCGCCTCTCCTCGGCGACCTCCATGAAGGTGCGGGTCACTCCGGCGGCGTGCACGGCCACGTAGTCCAGGACGGCGACGGCGTCGTCGTACGCCGGGCCGGGCGAGTGGCGGCGGCGCAGGCCGAGCGGATTGGCCCGCATGCTCTCGCGGCTCCAGCCGAGCGAGGAGCGGGCCTGGTCGACCAGCCGCCGCAGGCGCAGCGCCCGTTCGTGCCGGTCCTCGGCGCGGTGGGCGTCCCACTCGTCGTCGCGGATCCCGTCGGCGACGGACGTGAGGATGGCGCGGGCCTCCCCCGCCACGTCCTCCAGGGCGGCCCGGGTGTCGCGCAGGTAGACGGGCGGGCGGATCAGCGCGTTGACCGCGATGCCCACCAGCGCGCCGAAGACGGCCTCGGCGATCCGGGCCGCGGATCCGGTGACGCTGACAGGGGAGTCGGTCAGGACGAAGAGCGCGCCGGTGGCGGCGTAGATGCCCTGGCTGCCCAGCTGGCGCCAGCTGCCCACCAGAACCGCCACGGGGAGGACGACCGCCATCGCGGCCATGGCGTTGCCGAGGGCCAGTACGCCCGCGGTGGCCACCACCGTGCCGAACGCGATGGCCGCCAGTTGCTGCAGACCGTGCGCCAGCGACCGGAACACGGTCGCCTCCACCAGGACGACCGCCACCCACGGCGCGACGAAGGCCATGGGCGCCTGGAGCCACCACCCCACCACGGCCCACGCGACGCACGCGGCGAGCGCGGCCTTGCCCGCCTGTACCGCCAGGTCGCGCTCCCGGCCGGGGCCCGCGCAGGCCCGTCGTATCGCGTCCACGGCGGCGTCATAGCCACGCCGCCCTCGGTGTCCTGTCGTGCGCATCCATCCCATGCCCCCCAGGTGCCACGTATTCCGGGGCCTCCAACCTGCGGAAAGGTGAACGGGCGCGGGAGCGGTGTGGTGCGGATCACTCGGAAAGATCACGAGGCGCCGCACGGGGCCTCGCTGCGATTACCGAATATCGGACAGCAGGAAAACGACTATGGAACCCCGGAGCGACACCGCCCACAAACCTTTCAATCGCAGGCACTATGCGGGGTACGCCGCAGAATGAATGGAACTTACCCTCCGGTCACCGTTCGCTTCAGGGCGAGTCGGCACGGATACCGCAGGAATTAACGTCCTGTTCATGACTCAGCTGGATGCACGGCCCCAGGCCGGAGACACGGGCGGATCCCCCACCGGGGGGATGCGCGCCAAGGGCCTGAGCGGGAATTCCGTCGGCCTGCTGGGCAGCGCGGTCATCGGTGTGTCCACCGTGGCCCCGGTGTACTGCCTCACCTCCACGCTCGGCTCCACCGCGGGCGAGGTGGGCGTGCAGATGCCCGCCGTGTTCCTCGCGGGGTTCCTGCCGATGCTGCTGGTCGCCTTCGCCTACCGCGAGCTGAACAAGGTGATGCCGGACTGCGGCACCTCGTTCACCTGGACGGTCAAGGCGTTCGGGCCGCGGGTGGGCTGGATGTGCGGCTGGGGCCTGGTGATCGCCACGATCATCGTGCTGTCGAACCTGGCCGGCGTGGCCACCTCGTACTTCTGGCTGCTGGCCGGTGAGGTCACAGGGAGTGAGTCCGTCGCCGCGCTGGACGAGAACAAGGCCGTCCACATCCTCACCTGTCTCGCGCTGATCGCGCTCGCCACCGTGATCAGCTATCGCGGCATGACCGCGACCAAGGGGGTGCAGTACGCGCTGGTGGCGCTCCAGCTGGCGGTGCTGGCCGTCTTCGTGGCCATGGCCTTCGGCAAGGCCGGCAGTGTCGACTTCCCGACCTCGGCGCCGTTCTCGTGGTCGTGGCTGAATCCTTTCGCCGTGCAGTCGTTCGGCGCGTTCACCGCCGGACTGTCGCTGTCGATCTTCATGTACTGGGGCTGGGACGCCTGTCTGACCGCCAACGAGGAGACCAGCGGCAGCAGCCGCACCCCCGGTCGCGCGGCCCTGGTCGCCATGGTCGTGCTGGTCGGCTCGTACCTCGCCACGGGCGTGGCGGCGCAGATGGTCGTCGGCTCCGGCGACCAGGGGCTCGGTCTCGCCAACCCCGAGACCTCCGACAACGTCTTCGCCGCGCTCGCCGGCCCGGTGATGGGCCCGGCGCTCGGCATCCTGCTCTTCGTCGCCGTCCTGGCCTCGGCCGCGGCCAGCCTGCAGACCACGTTCATCCCGGTGGCCCGCACGGTGCTGGCGATGTCCACGTACGAGGCCCTGCCCGCCTCGTACGCCCGGGTGCACCCCCGATTCCGGACGCCGGGACGAGCGACGGTGACCGCGGGTGTCGCGACCGGTGTGTTCTACACGGTGATGACGCTGGTCAGCGAGCACGTGCTGGTCGACACCATCTACGCGCTCGGCCTGATGATCTGCTTCTACTACGCCCTGACGGCCTTCGCCTGCGCCTGGTACTTCCGTCGGGAGCTGCTGCGCTCCGGCCGCGACCTGGTCTTCAAGGGGCTGTTCCCCGTGGTCGGCGGCGCGCTGCTGGCGGCGGTGTTCGCCAAGACGCTGATCGACATGTGGGACCCGGCGTACGGCAGCGGCTCGTCGGTGCTGGGGGTCGGGTCGGTGTTCGTGATCGGCGTGGGGCTGCTCGCCCTGGGCCTGGTGATCATGTCCGTCATGCGCTGGCGCAGCCCGGCCTTCTTCCGTGGCGAGGTGCTGACGGCCTCGACGCCGGCGCTGGTCGCCGAGGACTGACGCGCCGGGCCTGCGAGCGGCCCCGCCGACGAGCGAGGCCCCGTCCCCGGGTGGGGGGGACGGGGCCTCGCTCGTGCTACCAGGCGACCGGCAGCCGCTCGGGGATCCGCTTCATGAAGCCGGTGCGCCACACCAGCTGCTCCACCGGAACGGCGAGGTGCAGCTCCGGCAGACGCCGCTGGAGCACCTCCAGGGCGATCCGGGCGTGGGCGCGGCCCAGGGCGGTCGCCGGGCAGTAGTGGGAGCCGCCGCCGAAGGAGAGGTGGTCCCCGGCGTTCTCGCGGTACACGTCGAAGCGGTGCGGGTCGGGGAACTTCTCCGGGTCGAGGTTGGCGCCCTCGACGAGGACCAGCACGAGTTCGCCCCGTCTGACGGGCACGTCGCCGAGCCGGACGTCGGCGAGGGCCAGCCGGGGCAGGGCGTCGCCGATGGAGAGGTTGACCCGCAGCAGCTCCTCCAGGCCCTTGTCGAGGACTTCCGGGTGGTCCCGGAGCAGGTCCCAGGTGGTGCGGTGGACGAGCAGGTGGACCAGCGCCATGGCGAGGAATCCGGCGGTGGAGACAACACCCGCGCCGAACAGGGTGACGCCCACGGTGGCCAGCATCTCGTCCGTGAGGTGCGCGTACTCGGGGTCGACCCGCAGTGCCGCGAGCTCGCCCATCAGACCCTCGGCCGCGGGGTCGTCCAGCAGCGCGGCCATGCGGCCGATGTCCCGGTCCCAGTTGATCTTCGCCCCGGTGACGGGGCACGGCGAGTTCATGAACGCGATGTCGAGGCTGCGCAGGAACCGCGGCGCCTCGCTCTGCGGGATGCCGAGAATCCGGCAGTGCATCGCGGCCGAGTACGGATCGCAGAACGCGCCCCGCAGGTCCGCGGTGGGCCCGGCCGCCACCAGGGCGTCGACGAGCCGCTCGGCCTCCGCGCGCATCCAGGCGGTCAGTCCCGGCGACTTGGGGTTGAGCGCCTTCATCACCGCCCGGCGCAGTCCCGCGCCGGTGATGTTGCCCATGTTGTTCACGACCTCGGGCGGGATCGTCAGGGCGTACTGGCGCGGGACGCCCGGGGCGGAGGTGTCCTTCAGGGAGAACCGGTCGTCCTCCAGGACCTGGCGGCACAGGCTGTGGGAGGACACCAGCCAGGCCTCGTCGCCCGCGATCGTACGGACCCG
The DNA here is from genome assembly GCF_055657325.1 of Streptomyces sp. NPDC107562. NCBI lineage: Bacteria > Bacillati > Actinomycetota > Actinomycetes > Kitasatosporales > Streptomycetaceae > Streptomyces > Streptomyces sp. NPDC107562. The sequence goes on from NZ_JBVKBE010000005.1 coordinate 403,204, forward strand.
CCGTACCGGGGTCGTGGCGCGCAGCGCCGCCACCTCGGCGGGCACCCGCGTCCCGTCCCACGAGAACGGGAAGTCGAGGACGTCCGTGGCGCGCGCGGCGTCAAGGGCGGTGGTCATGCGGTGGCTCCTTCGGCGGTGGCGGGGGTGACCACGGCGTGGCCCTGGTTGCGCGAGGCACGCAGGCCGGCGCCGCGCGAGTAGAGCAGTTCCGCCATCGGCAGGAGCTGGTGGTAGCAGTTGAGCGAGGACGGCACACCGAGGATCGCCGGGGTGTCGAGGAAGAGCGGGGCCTCGGCGCACACGTACTCCAGGCACACCGCGCGCTGCTGCTCGCTCGCGCTCTCCCCGCGGGCGGTCAGGAAGCGGCTCACCAGGCCTTCGCAGACCGCGCGGAAGTCGTCGTCCGTGAGCAGCCGGTTCTTCAGCCGCCGGTGGATCTCCTGGTAGGACGGGTTGGCGCGGAGGTCGGACATGGGCTGCCAGCGCAGCCGCGCTCCGCCCGGGTCGGCGGCCGTGACGGCGTCACGGACCTTGGCGCGCACGCCTCTGAGGTTCTTGACCGCTTTTCTGCGGGCGTCGTCGGGGGTGTAGCCGGACGCCTCGTACATCTCGGCCAGGTACAGGTCGGTGTAGACGAAGTCGATCTTCTCGAACCGGTCCAGCCCCCAGCGGGCGAGGTCGTGCAGTCGCCGGGCGGAAAAATAGCTGTTCCCCGGCGAGACACCGATGACGGCATGCGCGCCCTCGGCGTGGATCACCTCGCAGTGGGATGTGTAGGGCTGGACCTGGAAGACGTCGGCCATCAGCACGGATGCTGTGGTCAAAGGGGTAGGCCTCCGCCGCGCGCAAGTCCCTGCGGGGCCCTGTGCCCCCGGTGTGGCGACGCGGCGCGCTCACGCTATCCGCACGGGACGTGCCCGCCTAGTCACGCTGTGAGTTTGACCGAAAACGTTCGTAGCAACAGTCGAGGAGCGGGTCCCGGCACACAGGGGACCCGCTCCTCGTCGGCGGCACGTTCAGTGCTTGAACGTGTCCTTGGTCTTCTCCTTGGCCTGGCGAGCGTCGCCCTTGGACTGCTCAGCCCTGCCCTCGGCGGTCATCCGCTCGTTGCCGACCGCGCGGCCGGCGGCCTCCTTGGCCTTGCCCTTGGCCTGCTCCATCTTGGCCTTGGCCTTCTGGTCTCGCGCCACGATCGTTCACTCCAAGCATCGACGGCGTTCGCTGGCCCTTCCCGAGTGGCCCGTATCGGCGAGTCCCAAACGCCGCTCAGATGTCCCGCTGCTCCAGGGGCCGTACCGCCGGACCCTGCAGGACGCGGCCGTCGGGGGCGAACCGGGAGCCGTGGCACGGGCACTCCCAGGCCTGTTCGGCCCGGTTGAACGCCACGAGGCAGCCCAGGTGGGTGCAGCGCGCCGACACGGCGTGCAAGCGCCCGTCCTCGTCGCGGTGGACCGCGCAGCGCCGGCCGCCCACATGCACGACGGCGCCGTCACCCGGGGCGAGGTCGTCCACGCCCGGACGGGTCAGGCCGGGCAGCCGGTCACCGATGAAGTGCCGGGCGACGGTGGCCTGGTGGCGCAGGAACTGGCCGCCCTCGCGCAGCACCGGGGTGATGCGGCGCGGGTCGTACAGCTCGCTCCACGGCGGCACCTGGCCGCCGGTGATGCGGTCGCAGAGCAGCCGGCCGGCCATGATGCCGCCGCTCATGCCCCAGCCGCCGAAGCCGGTGGCGACGTGGACGTGGCGGCTCGCGTGATGCAGCGGGCCGACGAGCGGGACGTGGTCGGTGGAGTCGTTGTCCTGGGTGGCCCACCGGTGGCTGAGGTGCAGCGTGCCGAAGTGGCGCTCGGCCCAGCTGGTGAGCTTCGCGAACAGTTCCTCGGTGTCCTCGCCGCTGCCGGGGGTGAAGTGCTCGCCGGTCACGATGAGCAGGCGCTTGCCGTCGGCGTACGGTGCCGTGCGCACCGAGCGGGTGCGGTGCTCGGGCGTGATGTACATGCCCACCGGCGCCTCGGCCTCGTCGACGGGCGCGGCGATCACCAGCTCGCGGCGGGGCGAGAGACGGGTGAAGAGCAGGGCGCGGTCGAAGACCGGGTAGTGCGTGGCGACCACGACGGACCGGGCGGTCACCCGGGTGCCCTCCTCCGTGGTCAGCACGCACGGCTCCCCCTCGGTGAGTCCGGTGACGCGGGTGCCCTCGTACAGCTGCCCGCCCTCGGCGCGCAGCGCGTCGGCCAGGGCGAGGAGGTACTTGCGCGGGTGGAACTGCGCCTGGTCCGCGACCCGCACGGCGCCCTCGACCGGGAACGGCAGGTCCGTCTCCGTGACGAACTCGGCGGCCAGGCCCGCCTCCCTGGCCGCCTCCGCCTCGGCCCGCAGCTCCGGGACGCGGCGCCGCCCCTGGGCGAAGGTGTAGGCGGCGGCCTCCTCCCAGTCGCACGCGATGCCCAGCTCCTGGACGATCTCCGCGGCATGGCGGATGGCCTCCGTCTGCGAGCGCGCGTAGAGGCGTGCGGCCTCGACGCCGCGGGTGCGGCGCAGCCGGTCGTAGATCAGGGTGTGCTGGGCGCTGAGCTTGGCGGTGGTGTGCCCGGTGACGCCGGCGGCGATCCGGTCGGCCTCCAGCACCGCGACCCCGTGCCCGCGCCGGGTCAGCTCCCACGCCGTGCTGAGCCCGGCGATGCCGGCGCCGATGACGGCGACGTCCACCTGGACGTCACCGGCGGGCGGGGGCGCCGGTTCGCCGGGCGGGGCGGTGTCGAGCCAGTACGACGCGTGGAATGCAGCCTGCTCGGTCATGGCCGCCGAGTGCCCTCGGCGGGTGCCGATCACACGAGGCTGTTCGCACCGGGCCGAGGAAACAGGTCAGCCGAGGACACGGGTCAAAGGCGACGGAAGCGCCACACGTTGTCCTCGCGGAAGCCCTCCTCGCCCTCGGGCGACACGCTGGGCCGTCGTACCGTCTCCGAGGTCTCGACCGTCCAGTGCTCCTGCGGCAGCGCCAGTTCGGCCGGCACGCTCTGCCGCGTGGGGAAGACGTGGGCGAAGGGCGGCTCGGTCTGCCAGGAGGGCCAGCCGGCGTGCATCACCACCAGGAGCGTGCCGTGCTCGGCGACGGCGTCTGCGGCGCTCCGCAGCACCACCTGCTGGTCCAGACCGACCGGCGACTGGAGGTACTGCGCGTTGACCAGGTCGAAGCGGCCCTCGGGGAAGCTCAGGCCGAGTTCGTGCCGTTCCCAGGCGGTGCGGTCGCCGACCCCGGCGTCGGCGGCGTGCCGGGCCGCGCGTTCCAGGGCGGTGGGCGAGATGTCCACGCCGGTGACCCGCCAGCCCTGCGACGCCAGCCACACCGCGTCGGCGCCCTCCCCGCAGCCCAGGTCGAGGGCGGTGCCGGGCCGCAGACCGGTCACCTCGCGCACGAGCAGGGCGTTGGGGCGGCCGCTCCAGACACGGTCGGTGTCGCGGTAGCGGCTCTCCCAGAAGGCGGCGGGCTCGGTGGGCGCGGGGAGTTCGGTCATGGTCTCTCCTCGGTGGCGACGGCGCTGACGGCGCCGGCGGGCGCCCGTGACCGAGCCTGTCCCGGCCCGGACGCACGCCACAAATGTCTTTGCCGATACCGCAACTGCCTGTCCTGGGCGCTGTCGTACGGTGGTGGCCGTGCAGACCAGCGACCAGGGCCCCGAGGCGGCGGCGACCCGGTTCACCGGGCGGGCGGTGACCGGCGCGGTGCACGTGTCCGCCACGCTCGCCGAGGTCGCCCTCGACGACGGGCGGGTGGTGATGGTGAAGCGCCAGGACGCGCCCGGCGGTGCGGGAGCCGAGGCGGCGGGCCTGCGCTGGCTCGGCGCCGCCGGCACGGTGCGCGTACCGGCCGTGCACGGTCACGACGAGCGGTGGCTGGTGACCGACCGGGTGCCCGTCGGACGGCCCACCGCGCGCACGGCTCGGCGGTTCGGACGGGACCTGGCCGCACTGCACGCCTGCGGCGCGGCGGCGTTCGGGGCTCCGCCGCCGGGCGGCCCCGCGCACGCCTCGATCGGACTCGCCCCCCTGCGCAACGTCCCCGGCACCTACTGGCCCCGGTGGTACGCCGAGCACCGCGTCCTGCCGTACCTGCGGCGTGCCGTGGACGACGGCACCCTGCACGCCACCGAGGCCGACGTCGTGGAGCGGGTCTGCGAGCGGCTCCCGCACCTCGCGGGGCCCGCCGAACCACCGGCCCGACTGCACGGCGACCTGTGGAACGGCAATGTGCTGTGGGGCGCCGACGGACACGCCTGGCTCATCGACCCGGCCGCGCACGGCGGGCACCGCGAGACCGACCTCGCGATGCTGCGGCTCTTCGGATGCGCCCATCTCGACGAGGTGCTGCACGGCTATCAGGAGACCGCCCCGCTCGCCGCGGGGTGGCGCGACCGGGTCGCGCTGCACCAGCTCTTCCCGCTGCTCGTGCACGCCGTGCTCTTCGGGCGGTCCTACGCCGTACGGGCGCTGGCGGCGGCGCGGGCGATCCCGGCGGGCTGAGCCGACGGCGCCCGTGCGGTCGCCGGGCCCGCCCGCCGCCCGTGTCGGCGCCCGGGATACAGTTCCGCCTTCGGCCGAGAGGAGACACGACGGTGCGGGTCGGGGCGGGATGCACGTGGCGGGGGCTGGTCCACGTGGCGTTGGTGGCGGGGCTGTTGACCGGCTGCGGGGCGGCGGACGACTCCGCGGAGTCCTCGGGCACGTCGGCGGACGGCGCCGGGCAGCGGGCCGACGAGGGGGACGCGGGCGACGATGTCGCGAGCGGCGGCACGATCGGCGCCGCGGGCTCCCCGTGCGAGCTGCCCGTCACCTTCGACATCGCCGCGCAGTGGACGGCCGAGTCCGTCAGCACCCCCGGCGAGGACGCGCCCGAGGATCTCGCGGACATGATGTGGCGGCAGGGGCCGGTCACCGCCGCCTGCGAGGTGGACGCCAAGCCCGCCGGGCACATCGGCTTCCTGCGGGTCTGGACCGGTGAGCCGGGCAGCGCCGACGCGCGCACCGCGCTGGAGGGGTTCGTCGGCGCCGACGCGGGCGCCGGGGAGGAGAAGTACCGGCCGTTCGAGGCGGGGGGCCTCGTCGGCGCCGAGGTGGAGTACCGCTACACGAGCGAGCTGACGGAGGACACCAAGACCGAGCACGCGCTCGCCGTCGTCACGTCGGCCGGCCCGGTCGTCCTGCACCTCGGCGGGCTGGACACCGCCGAGCACGAGGCGATGCTCCCGGCGTACGAGCTCGCGAAGCGGACCTTGCGGGCATCCTGACCCTCGCGGCCACCGGTCCGCGCCACCGGGCGCGTCCTTCGGCGGATCGGCGACGTCCGGGCGGGTTCCGTGGAGCGCCCCATGGCGTACGCTCCGGACTCACTCCCGCCCGGGTGCGGGCAGGGGGCGTCGTGGCGCATTCTTGCTGTGTCGCCTGCGCGACAGCGCGCATGGACGAGGTAGGGCCGATGACTGGGAGCGCGAGCGCCGAAGGCCGCAGCGGGACACCCGGTGGGCTGGCCACGCTGCTGGCCGACGCCGCCGGCGAGGCCGTCCGCGCCACGGACGGTCGCGCCGCGGGGATCTACCTTCCGTCGAGCAGCCCCGGTGTGCTGCGGCTCGCGGTCCTCGTCGGGCTGCCCGGCCGGCTGTACCGGCCCTGGTGGCGGCTGCACGTGGACCGCCGGTTCCCGGTCGCCGACGCCTACCGGCTCGGGGTGAAGGTGGTACTGCCCAACAGCACCGAGAGCATGCGCCGCTATCCGCAGTTCGCCGCCGGGCTGCCGTTCCCGGTCGGAACGATCAACGTGCCCGTCATGGGCTCCGCGGCACCCTTCGGCGTACTGACCGTCCTCCTGCCGTCCGTCGCCGACGGTACCGAGCTGCTGGCGCGGCGGGACCGGCTCGCCGAGATAGCCGAGGAGCTGGCGACCGGCGTGCGGCGCTTGCAGGCGTCCGGGGTGCCGCTGCTGTGGGAGGACGAGCCGCTGTGCATGCGACCGCCCGGAACGCGCCACGCGCCGGGGCGGATCGGGCGCTTCACCTGGCAGCCGGCGACCGATGTGGTCACCGTGGACGACGGCGCCCGCACCCTGCTCCGGCTGGCCGAGGAGGACCGGCCGTGGGCGTCGAAGGCGCTGGTGCGCGCGGTGGCCCCGGAGGACGCGGGGCGGTTCGCGGATCTGCTGCGCGAGGCGGCCGGCGGCAAGCAGCCGTGCGCTCCGCTGCGGGTGCGCACCCTGGAGGGCGCGCCGCGGCTGGTGGAACTGTGGCGGCCGGACGCCGCCGCGCACGGCCCGGACCAGCCGGTCGGCGGGATCGTCCTCGACGCGAACTCGATGGCGGACGCGGCCGCCGACCAACTGCCCCAGGGCGTGTTCTGCGTGGACCGGCTGGGGCTGATCGTCTACGCCAATCCGCGCGCCGCCGAGCTGCTGGCCGAACCTCGGGCCCGCTTCCTCGGGCGTGCGCTGTGGGAGGGCGTGCCGTGGCTCGGCCGGTCGGCGTGCGAGGACCATCTCCGGGCTGCGCTGCTGGCCCCCGAGCCCGTGCACTTCCACGTCCGGCGGCCGCCGCCGGGCGAACGCGAGACCTGCTCCGACTCTTCCGAGGCGTACGACGGTGACTGGCTGTCCGTCTCCGTCCATCCCGGCCCGGACTTCCTCACCTGCACCGTGATCCCCGGCCATCGCGGCGCGCAGGCCCCGGCACCTCCCGAGGCACCGGCCGAGGTGACGGCGGCGAACGACGTGCCCGGCTCCGAGGTCGCCACGACCTCGCTGGTGCACCGGCCCATCGTCCTCGCCATCGCGCTCACCGAGGCGACCACCGCCCGTCAGGTCTCCGCGGTGGTGATGCAGGAGCTGCTGCCCGCGTTCGGCGGCCGCCGGCTCGCCATCTACCTGCTGCAGGAACGGCACCTGTACCTGGCCTGGGAGACCGGCTTCCCGACCGGGTTCCTCGCGCCGTTCGAGGGAGTGGGCCTGGACGCCCGGCTGCCCGGCGTGGAGACGCTGACCACCGGCCAGCCGCTGTTCTTCGACTCGATGCAGCAGCTGGCGGCCACGTACCCGGGCATTCCCCTGGACGCGACCGAGGGGGCGCGCGCCTTTCTGCCGCTGATCGCGTCGGGGCGGCCGGTCGGTTCCTGCATCCTCGGCTTCGACCGGTCCCGCAGCTTCAGCACCGAGGAGCGCACGGTCCTCACCGCGCTCGCCGGACTGATCGCGCACGCCATGGAGAAGGCGCAGCGCTACGAGACCGAGGCCGCGCTGGCCCGCGGACTCCAGCGCGCCCTGCTGCCGCGGCGGCTGCCGGTCCATCCCCGCGTGGAGACGGCGGGCCGCTATCTGCCCGGCACCCAGGGCATGGACGTCGGCGGCGACTGGTACGACGTCGTCGAGGCCGGGGACGGGCTCGCCCTGGTGATCGGCGACGTGCAGGGGCACGGGGTGCAGGCGGCGGCGACCATGGGTCAGCTGCGCAGCGCGGTGCGCGCGTTCGCCCTCGACGACCGGCCGCCGGACGACGTGCTCAGCGGCACCAACCATCTGCTCATCGACCTCGACCCGGGCCAGTTCGCCACGTGCTGCTACGTCCGGCTGGACCCGCTCACCGGCCGGGCCATGGTGGCGCGCGCGGGGCATCCGCCGCCGCTGCTGCGCCGCCCGGGCGGCCGTACGCTCGTGCTCGACATTCCCGGTGGTGTGGTGCTCGGCGTGGATCCGCTCGCCCACTACCCGGTGACGGAGCTGGTGATGGACCCCGGCGCCGTGCTCGCGCTGTACACGGACGGGCTCGTCGAGCGGGCCGGCGACGACATCGACGTGGGGATCAGCGCGCTGCGGGTGGCGCTGGCCAAGGCCGGCGCCTCGGCGGGCCGTCGGGGCGGCCGTTCCCTGGTGAGCGTCGCCGACCGGCTCACGGCCACCGCCCGGCATTCCGCGAACCGCCCCGACGACATCGCCCTGCTCCTCGCGGCCCGGCGGGCCGGCAAGCCGCTATGAGACCCCGGACAGCGGACGGTGCCGCCGGGCCCGAGGGCAGGCCCGGCACCGTCCCCGGCGCCCCGGGAAAGCCGCCCAAGAACCCTGTTCCCGGGCCCCGTCACCTGGCACAAGCGGCTCACCACACGGCGTGACTTCCCTCGCCTCCTCGGGCTCGGGAGTGTAGACAGGGCTCATGGTCCGCCCATTGGGCCGGTCGCGGACTCGGCCCACCCGTCCTCCCGCAGCAGAGCACGCCGCACGCACGCCTGTTTCCGGGCAGAGCGAGCGGCGGCCCCGGTCTGCCACGAGCGACGGGCCCGACGGGCCAGGGCACGGCGGCCGTTCACGGTGGAGTCCCGCCGCGGCGGTGCGCTCCGCGCTGAGCGGACGCAGCGTCGCCGGACAGGTGTTCGTCTTCCAGGTCCTGATCGTGCTGCTGCTGGTGGTGGTGGCCGTGGTGGCGCTGGTCCTGCAGAGCCGCAGCGACACCACCGAGGAGGCCCGCAACCGGTCCCTGGCGGTCGCCGAGACCTTCGCCAACGCGCCGGGCACCCGTGCGGCACTGAAGAGCCCCGACCCGTCGGCCATTCTGCAGCCGAGCGCCGAAGCCGCGCGCAAGGCGACCGAGATCGACTTCATCGTCGTGATGAACACGGACGGCATCCGCTACACGCACCCGGTCCCGGACCGGATCGGCAAGCAGTTCGTCGGCACGATCGGCCCCGCGCTGGCCGGGGGGACCGTGGTCGAGGAGGTCGAGGGGACCATAGGGTCGCTGGTGCAGGCCGTGGTCCCGGTCAAGGACCGCGACGGCAGGGTGGTCGGTCTCGTCTCGGCCGGCATCACCACCGAGCACGTGGGGGGCGCGGCGAACCGGCAGCTGCCCCTGCTGCTGTTCACCGCGGCGGCCGGGCTCGTCATGGCGACGGCGGGCACGGCCCTGGTGAGCCGGCGGCTGCTGCGCCAGACCCGGGGCCTCGGCCCGCGCGAGATGACCCGGATGTACGAACACCACGACGCGGTGCTGCACGCCGTCCGCGAGGGCGTGCTCATCGTCGGCGCCGAGGGCGATCTGCTGCTCGCCAACGACGAGGCCCGCCGGCTGCTCGGTCTGCCCGACGACGCCGAGGGCCGTGCGGTCGACGACCTCGGGCTGCCGGCGGACATCGCTGCGCTCCTGGCGTCGGGGCAGGCCGTCACGGACGAGGTCCGGCTCGTCAAGGACCGGCTGCTGGCGATCAACCAGCGCCCCACCCATCTGCGCGGTGGCCCCCACGGCAGCGTCGCCACCCTGCGCGACTCGACCGAACTGCGGGCCCTGTCCGGCCGCGCGGACCTGGCACGCGAACGCCTCGACATGCTGTACGCGGCCGGTGCGGGGATCGGCACCAGCCTGGACGTCACCCGGACCGCCGAGGAGCTGGCGAACCTGGCCGTGCCCCGGTTCTCGGACTTCGCGACCGTGGACCTGTTCGACGCCGTGCTGAGCGGTGAGCAGCCCGAGGCCGGGACCGAGATGCGCCGCACGGCCCTCGCGGGGGTGCGCGAAGATCCGCCGCTGTATCGGGTGGGCGCGCGGATCCAGTTCGTGCACACCTCGCCGCAGGCCCGCAGCCTGCGCGCCGGGCAGGCGACCCTGGAGCCGCGCCTGCGCGACGCGCCGGGCTGGCACGCGCAGGACTTCGAACTCACCTCGCAGGCCCTGGACTACGGGATCCACTCGCTGATCACGGCGCCGCTGCGGGCGGGCTCCCTGATCCTCGGCATGGTCACCTTCTGGCGCGGGGCGGGCTCCGCGCCCTTCGACTCGGAGGACCTGACGCTCGCCGAGGAGCTGGTCGCCCGCGCCGCCGTGTCCATAGACAACTCCCGCCGCTACACGCGCGAGCACACGATGGCGGTGACGCTCCAGCGCAGTCTGCTGCCCCGCACCCTGCCCGAGCAGAGCGCCCTGGAGATCGCCTACCGGTACCTGCCCGCCCAGGCCGGGGTCGGCGGCGACTGGTTCGACGTACTGCCGCTGTCCGGCGCCCGGGTCGCCCTGGTCGTCGGGGACGTGGTGGGGCACGGGCTGCACGCGGCGGCCACGATGGGCCGGCTGCGCACCGCGGTGCACAACTTCTCCTCGTTGGACCTCGCGCCCGACGAACTGCTCGGCCTGCTCGACGAACTGGTCGGCCGGATCGACCAGGACGAGGAGGCCGAGGGCGGCACCGCGCCGGTCACCGGCGCGACCTGCCTGTACGCGATCTACGACCCGGTGGTGAGCCACTGGTCGATCGCCCGCGCCGGCCACCCCCCGCCGGCGCTGGTGCGGCCGGACGGCACCGTGGAGTTCCCCGATGTGCCCGCGGGGCCGCCGCTGGGACTCGGCGGTCTGCCGTTCGAGACCGCGGAGATCGAGGTCACGGAGGGAAGCCGGCTGGTGATGTACACCGACGGACTGGTGGAGGACCGGGACCGCGACATCGACGTCGGCCTCGAACTGCTGCGCGCCGCGCTGGAGCAGGCCGGGCCGTCGCCGGAGGACACCTGCCGGGCGGTCCTCGACTCCCGGCTGCCGGTCCGGCACAACGACGACATCGCCCTGCTGGTCGCCCGCACGCAGGCCCTCGGCCCGGACCGGGTGGCCGCCATCGACGTACCGTCCGACCCGGCGGCCGTGGCCGAGGTGCGTGCCACGGTCACCCGGCGCCTGACGGAGTGGGGTCTTGAGGAGCTGGCGTTCACCACCGAACTCATCCTGAGCGAGCTGGTCACCAACGCGATCCGCTACGGCGGCCCGCCCATCAGGGTGCGGGTGCTGCGGGACCGGAGCCTGATCTGCGAGGTCTTCGACGGCAGCAGCACCGCGCCGCACCTGCGGTACGCGGCCATGACCGACGAGGGCGGGCGCGGCCTGTTCCTGGTCGCGCAGCTCGCCGAACGCTGGGGGACGCGCTACCTGCCGGGCGGCAAGGTGATCTGGGCCGAGCAGCCGCTGCCGTGAGCTGAATCCCGTCCCGGTCCGTATCTGAGGGCGTCCGAGGTGTTCTCAGCACGCACCGCGTCTGGTAGGAAACTTTCCTGTTGGTTCGCACGGCGCGCCTGTCACGGCACGCCCCCCACAGCACACCCGTCCCGCACGACCCTTCCCCCACCCCCCACCTCACCGGGAGCCCCCACGTGACCCACCTCTCGCGCGACGCGAGCCCCTCGCGCCGTACCGTCCTCGGACTGCTCGGCGCCTCCCTGGCCGCCGTCCCGCTGCTGGGCGGCACGCCCGCGTCCGCCGCAGGCACCCCCGCGACACGGGCGCCGGGACTGGACGACCCGGCCAAGAAGGAGATCGCCATGCGACTGGTCTCCAGCGCGGAGAACTCCTCGCTGGACTGGAAGGCCCAGTACCAGTACATCGAGGACATAGGCGACGGCCGCGGCTACACCGCCGGCATCATCGGCTTCTGCTCCGGCACGGGCGACATGCTCGACCTCGTCGAGCTCTACACCGCCCGCAAGCCGGGCAACGTGCTGGCGTCCTACCTGCCGGCGCTGCGCCGGGTCGACGGCACCGACTCGCACGCCGGGCTCGACCCGGACTACCCGAGGGACTGGCGCAGGGCGGCCCAGGACACGGCGTTCCAGCAGGCGCAGAACGACGAGCGCGACCGGGTGTACTTCGACCCGGCGGTACGGCAGGGCAAGACGGACGGGCTGCGGGCGCTCGGCCAGTTCGCCTACTACGACGCCCTCGTGATGCACGGCGACGGCACCGACCCGCTCAGCTTCCGCAGCATCCGCGGGCGCGCCCTGCGCAGCGCGCTGCCGCCGGCGCAGGGCGGCGACGAAGTGCGCTATCTCGACGCCTTCCTGGACGCGCGGGTGTGGGCGATGCGGCAGGAGGAGGCCCACAGCGACACCAGCCGGGTCGACACCGCGCAGCGCGTGTTCCTGCGCAACGGCAACCTGGACCTGAACCCGCCGCTGGACTGGAAGGTGTACGGGGACAGCTTCCACATCGGCTGACGGCGCCCCGCACACCCGAGGGCCCGGCCATACGGCGCGACGCGCCGGTGGCCGGGCCTGCCGTGCGGCGGACGGGTCAGCCGCCGCCGAGGCGGGAGCGCAGCAGGGCCTTGCCCAGTTCGGCACCCTTGCGGCTGTCCGCCTGGGCCTTGCGGAACAGATCCGCGACCTCCGTGTCCTTCTCGCGCTCCGCGTCCTGGATGTACGTGTCCAGACGCAGCGCGTTGTTCAGGCAGGCTTCCACGTACCAGATCAGGTTGTAGTCCTTGTCCGGCGTGCCCGTCACGCCGCCGGCATCCGCACCGCTGGTCATCCGGGCCTCCTCCTTCGCCCTTCGGTGGGGCCCTTCGGGGGCGGGCCCCTCGGCGCGGCCCGGGTACCCCCGCGGCCACCGGGCACACCCGGCGGCGCCCGACCGACGGCGCGTCGGACACACGGCCGGGCGTCGAACGGAACCGCCGTAAACGCCAGCCCGCGCCACCCCTTCCGCCGGATAGAAATATCTACCAGCATGCATATGCCAGATCGGCCCCGTCGGGACCGGACGGACTGCACCCGGAGCGGAACATGAGCGAGCTCGGCTGGACGCGCGCGGTGGAGTGGCTCGCCGCCGCCGCGCCCGATCCCAGGGCGTGCAAGCGGGACTGGGACCGGGGCGAGGGCGTCGCCCTGCTGGAGGCAGGGCGCTTCTGGGACGTGCTGAGCGTTCCCGACCAGCTGGGCCTGCTCACGCTCGATCTGCTGTGGCGGCCGACGCTGCCGATGCCGGGCCCGACGCTGGTGGACATCGCCGCCCACCGGGTGGGCTTCTTCCTGCCCCCGGACCCGGACAGCAAGTGGATCGGCGCCGGACTGCGCACCGCCGGCCGTGGCGCGTGGGTCGCGGCCCCCCCGCCCTACCGGGCCACCCGGTGTCTGGAGTGGCTGATCCCGCCCGACGGCAAGGGCGCGCTGCACTCGCCGACCACGCTGGAACTGGCGCTGCGTCAGGCGAACAGCAGCCTCACGGTGCTGGCGCCGATGTGCGGCACGTGAGGTTCGCGCGCTTCTGAGCGGGTGCCCTCGTTCATCGCGTTCGGCCGGCAGGAGTGCCGGTACGGCTGCGGGACCGAGGCGGGGCACCGCCCGGGGCCCGACCGGTCCCCCGTTCCGGTCGTGCCCCTGCGGCCCGCCTCGAACCTACGTGCACGGTCGGCCCCTTGTGAATCGCGTCCATGCCCGTTCCAGGACGGCGAGGACTCAACCGTGCACAGGTGCGTCCGGATGGCCCGAATTCGCCCCGTGCAGAACGGGCTGGTCCAGGTCACCGAGCGCGAGATGGGCCAGCACCACCTCGTAGAGGTCGCTGCCTCCGGCCAGAAGTTGCCGTTCGAGGACGGGCTCGGCGCTGCGCACGTGCTCGCGCACGGTCTGCGCGTGGACGCCGAGGAGATGCGCCGCACGTTCGGCGTTGCCGCCTGCCGCGATCCAGGTGCGCAGCGTACGGCGCGGGTTGCGGGTGTCGGAGTCCAGCCGGCACAGCAGCTCGCCGGCCCAGGTGCGCACGGCGCGGCCCGCCAGCAGATCGGCCAGCCGGGTGTCCGCGGCGCCGTCGCCGTCCGGCAGTTGGGCCTGGCAGGCCTGGGTGTTGAGGGCCAGATGGACGGTGGCCCGGACGGTGAGGTCCGACAGATCGGTGCCCAGCAGTCCCTCGGCGCGCTCCATCCGGGCGCGGACGGTGTTGCGGCTGACGCCGAGCACCGCGGCCGCATTGACGGCCGTGAACTCCAGCCCCAGCCGGGTGGTGGCGAGGAGTTCGGCGCGGGTGTGGTGCGGCAGCGCGTCGAGCGGGCGCAGCACACGGGCCGCCCAGTCGCGCAGCGCCGCCGGGTCCATGAGCCGCTCGGGGTGCGTGCGTTCGGCGTACACCGCAGCCCGGTCCGGGCGGAAGTGCGCGACGGCGAGGGCGCTGACGGCCTGTCCGTACGCGGTGGCGGTCCGGGCGAGGCTCTGCCGGGCGCTGCCGCCGAGAAAGGTGCCGGGGCGGTCGGTGACCAGCTCCCGCAGCTCCGCGCCGGCCGCGTCGCCCGGCGTCACGACGATCACGTGCGCGTCGACGGCCGGGCACCGCACGACGAGGGCCTGCTCCGCGGTGGCGCTGACACACTCCTCGGCGAGCCGGTCACGGTCCTCGGTGCGGCTCTCGGCGACGTAGACGCAGGCCGTCTCGGTGTCGAGGAGACCGGGCCAGAGCCCGGCGGCGACCCGGCGCGCGGAGACGGTGTCCTCGACCATCAGCAGTTGCAGGATCGCCAGCCGCAGGTCCGAGGTGGCACGCCGCAGGCGGTGGCCGGCGGCCGCGGTCTCCCGGGCCCGCAGCAGGAGTTCGAGGACTCCGGCGGTGTGGGTGACGATGTCCGCGGTGCGCCGGTCGAAGGGGGCGTCCCGGGCGACGGCCAGGACGCCCGCTGCGGCGGGGGACGGGAGTTCGACCCTGACCAGCCGTAGGTGACGTGCGTGGTCCTGGAGCGCGGCGGAGGCGATCCGGCCGGTGGTGATGTCGGCGACCAGGCCCTCGTCGAGCGGGACGCGGGTGCCGGCGAGGAGGGTGCCGGCGTCGTCCTGGAGCGCCACGTCCGCCCGCGCGGCCCCCGCGAGCCAGGCGACCACCTTGGCGACGTCGCGCCCGGACGGCCGGAGATGGTCGAGCAGCTCCTGCGCCCACGTCACGTCCGCGCCGTCCGCCCGTTCCGCGCGACGGCCCTCGCCCTCTCGCCCGGCCACGTCCTCTCCCTGCCCCTTCACCTCGCTTCGCGCCCGCACCGGGCACATCGGACGGGGACCTTACCTCAAGGCGGAACGGGCGGCGCCGCGACCTTCGCGTGACGGGCGGGCGGACCGGTGGGGAAACGGGCGGGGAACGGGCTTCGCGCGGTGCGCCGAGGACGGAGCCGGTGCCCGACGCGGCGCGGCTCCCCGGCGGCACCGGACAACCACCTCACCGCCCGGCCCGTTCGGCCGCACGCGCCCCCGCGGCATAAGCTCGGCAGATGGCGAAGTACTACGACGTGCACCCCGACAACCCCCAGCCGCGCACCATCACACAGATCGCCGACAGTGTCCGGTCGGGGGCGCTCATCGCATACCCCACCGACTCCTGCTACGCGCTCGGCTGCCGGCTGGGCAGCAAGGACGGCACGGACCGGATCCGGTCCATCCGACGGCTCGACGACCGGCACCACTTCACCCTGATGTGCCAGGACTTCGCGCAGCTCGGCCAGTTCGTGCGGGTCGACAAGGACGTGTTCCGCGCGGTCAAGGCCACCACGCCGGGCAGTTACACGTTCATCCTGCCCGCGACGAAGGAGGTGCCGCGCATGCTCCAGCATCCCAAGAAGAAGACGGTGGGCGTGCGCATCCCCGACCACGTCGTCACCCAGGCGCTGCTCGCCGAGCTGGGCGAGCCCCTGCTCTCCAGCACGCTGCTCCTGCCGGACGAGGAGGAGCCGATGACGCAGGGCTGGGAGATCAAGGACCGGCTCGACCACGTCCTCGACGGGGTCGTCGACTCCGGGGACTGCGGGACCGAGCCGACGACGGTGATCGACTTCTCGGAGGGCGAGGCCGAGATCGTGCGGCGCGGGGCGGGTGACACCACCCGGTTCGAGTAGCCCGGGCGAACGGTGGAGCCCGGCGGGTCGGCCGACGGGGCTCTTACCTGCGCGTGCCACCATGACCGCCGTCGGGCCCGCCGAACCGGCGGGCCCCTCGCCGTCGGACCGCGCAGAGAGGCAGCACCGCCATGACAGCCGTACAGGGAACGGACATCGACATCCCCACCGAGGACGGCATCGCCGACGCCTATCTGGCCCGTCCCGCTGACGGCGGCCGGTACCCGGCGGTCCTGTTCTACATGGACGCCTTCGGCCTACGACCGCAGCTGAGGTCGATGGCCGACCGGCTGGCCGGGGCCGGCTACACGGTCCTGGTGCCGAACCTCTTCCACCGCCACGGTCGCGCCCCCGTCGTCGCGTTGCCCGACTTCATCGACGACGCGTCGCGCGGCGGGTTGTTCCAGCACATCCTGCCGATGGTGCAGGCCCTGACGCCCGAGGTCGCGATGCGTGACGCCGGGGCGTATCTGCGCCGGCTGGCGGAGCTCCCCGAGGCGGCGGACGGTCCGGTCGCGGTGACCGGCTACTGCTTCGGCGCGCGGCTCTCGCTGCTGACCGCCGGCACCTATCCGGAGCGGGTCGCGGCGGCGGCCGGCTTCCACGGCGCCCAGCTGGCGACCGACGACCCGGACAGCCCCCACCTGCTGGCCGACCGGATCACCGCGGAGCTGTACTTCGGCCACGCCGACCACGACCCGTCGCTGCCTCCGGAGCAGGTCAGGCGTCTGGAGGAGGCGCTGACGGCGGCGGGCGTACGGCACCGCTGCGAGGTCTACCCGGACGCGCCGCACGGTTTCACGCAGGCCGACACGGGCTCGTACCACGCGCAGGCCGACCAGCGGCACTGGGCCGCACTGCTGGACCTTCTCGAGCGCACCTTCTGACAACCGCACCCGCACCGTCCCCCGGCGGCGCCCGCAACCCACGGGCGCCGCCTTTCTGTTGCCGAAGTCATTGACATGTTCGCGCCCTGGCGCAAATCTGAGAGCGCTCTCAGAAACAGGTACGGACCAACTCCCCCCACACCCGCACGGAGGTGGAGAGTGCTCGCACGCCTCACACACCGGCTCCTCACGGCAGCCGCGGCGTCCACCCTGCTCGGCGCCCTGATCACGTTCGGCGCCTCACCGCCCGCGGACGCCGCGGTGCCCGCCACGATCCCCCTGAAGATCACCAACAGCTCCGGCCGGGGCGACCCGGTGTACGTCTACACCCTCGGCACCTCGCTGACGACCGGTCAGCAGGGCTGGGCCGACGCGAACGGCACCTTCCACGCCTGGCCGGCCGGCGGCAACCCGCCGACCCCGGCACCGGACGCGTCGATCCCCGGCCCGGCCGCCGGGCAGTCCAAGACGATCCGGATCCCCAAGCTCTCCGGCCGGATCTACTTCTCCTACGGCCAGAAACTCGACTTCCGGCTCACCACCGGCGGTCTCGTCCAGCCCGCGGTGCAAAACCCCAGCGACCCGAACCGCAACATCCTCTTCAACTGGTCCGAGTACACCCTCAACGACGCCGGCCTGTGGCTCAACAGCACGCAGGTGGACATGTTCTCGGCGCCGTACTCGGTCGGGGTGCAGCGCGCCGACGGCAGCGTGGCGAGCACCGGCAAGCTCAAGTCCGGTGGCTACACCGGGGTGTTCAACGCGCTGCGGGCCCAGGGAGGCGGCTGGGGCGGACTGATCCAGACCCGTCCCGACGGCACGGTCCTGCGGGCGCTGTCACCGCTGTACGGGGTGGAGACCGGAGCCCTGCCGGCGTCCGTCATGAACGACTACATCGACCGGGTCTGGCAGAGGTACGCCACGACGACGCTCACCGTCACCCCGTTCGCCGACCAGCCGAACACGAAGTACTTCGGCCGGGTCTCCGGCGGCGTCATGAACTTCACCAACGGTTCCGGCGCGGTCGTCACCGGTTTCCAGAAGCCCGACGCGAGCAGCGTCTTCGGCTGTCACCGACTGCTCGACGCCCCCAACGACCAGGTGCGCGGCCCCATCTCGCGCACCCTGTGCGCGGGCTTCAACCGCTCGACGCTGCTGACCAACCCGAACCAGCCGGACACCTCGTCGGCGAACTTCTACAAGGACGCGGTGACCAATCACTACGCCCGGGCCATCCATGAGCGGATGGCCGACGGAAAGGCGTACGCCTTCGCCTTCGACGACGTCGGCCACCATGAGTCACTGGTCCACGACGGCAACCCGCAGCAGGCGCAGCTGACGCTGGATCCGTTCAGCTGACGCGACGCACCTCGCGATGCCGGGCCGGGGCCCTCGGGTCCCGGCCTTCGCCGTGCGAAGCGGCCGTCAGTGCACGACGGTGAAGCTGCGCCACAGGCCTGTGGCGCGGACCGCCTCGTCCGACGTCTCCGTGGGCAGGTAGACGCTCTGCCCGCCACGCGGCTCGGTGCAGTCGGGCGTGGTGTACAGGATGATGTCGTTGAGCGTTTGATTGTTGACGTGCACCACCCCTTCACGGAAGCGGTTGCACCCTTCGACCGGGGGGTCCGAGAGGATCTCGACCGTCTCGCGCTCCGTGCGCACCTCGATCGTGCCGAGCGCGTGATCCTCGCAGGCGCTCACCACGAGGCCGAGCGCCACGACCCCGGTGAGCGCGGTCAGCGACCGTCTGGCGGCCATCGAACCTCCTGTGCGTGGCGAGGAGCCGGCTGGAACGTCGTCCCGGCACCACTATCCGCCGCCACCGCCGGATGCGCCCGGTGGGGACGGCCGTTGCGGGGACGCGGACGCCCGGCGCGCGCTGCGCGGGCGGGCGTCCCGGGCGACAGTGGACTGAGACCGAAGGACGTTCCGGTGTCGTCTCGGAAGGCTGGTCGGCCGGCATGGCCCAGGGAGCGCGGGTGGTGATCGTCATGGGGGTGTCGGCCTCCGGGAAGTCGACCGTGGGCACGCGTCTCGCGCAGCGGCTCGGCGTGCCGTTCCTGGAGGGCGACGACCTCCACCCCGCGGCGAACCGGGCCAAGATGGCGTCCGGACGCCCCCTCGACGACGCCGACCGCCGGCCCTGGCTGGCGGCGCTCACCGAGTGGGTCCGGTCGGCCGGGGCCGGTGGGCGCGGGGGCGTCGTCACCTGTTCGGCGCTCAGGCGGGAGTACCGGGACCAGTTCCGGCGTACCGGGGCGGACGTGTGGTTCCTGTACCTGGCCCTGGACCGCGCGGTGGCCGCGGAGCGGATCGCGCACCGCAGGGGCCACTTCATGCCCCCGCGGCTGCTCGACTCCCAGTTCGCCCTGCTGGACCCGCTCCAGGCGGACGAGCCGGGCGCGACCGTGGACGCCTCCGGCAGCCCGGGACACGTCCTGGCGGCGGCGCTGCGCGCGTTGCCCCGGGCCGCGGGTCCGAGGGCGGCGCGCCGTACCGACGGCCCCGACCCCCAGGGGCCCGCCGTCCGCGGCACACCCTGACCCCCGGGAGGCGTTCGGATGGACCTGGTCCACTTCCGCGTGGTCATCCCGCGCACGCTCACCCGGCCGGTCGTCGACCTGCTCGACGCGCACCGCCAGGTGCTCAACCTCGTGGTCGTGGCCGCGGTCCGTCCGCCGGACCGCGACGCCCTGGAATGCGACGTGGTGCAAGGGGCCGCGAACGACGTGCTGGGCGACCTGCGCGCACTGGGTGTCGACCGCGCCGGGTCGATCGCCGTCGACGGCGTCGACCTCATGTTCTCGCGGGAGGCGGAAGCCATCGAGGCCGCGCAGCCCCGGGTCCTGGTCCGCACCCCGTTGTGGGCCGCCGTCGAGGCGCGCATCCGGGCCGAGGCGACGTACGCGCCGTCCTTCTACCTGTTCCTGGTCATCGCCGGTCTCATCGGAGCGGTCGGCATCATGACGAACTCGCAGATCCTCATCGTGGCGGCCATGGTGGTCGGCCCCGAGTACAACGCGATCACCAGCGTCGCCCTCGGTCTCGACCGTCGTGACCGCGGCAGGATCCGGGAGGGCACGCGCGCGCTCACGGTCGGCTTCCTGCTCGCCATCGTGGTCACGCTGGGATTCGCCGCGCTGTCCCGGGGCGCCGGACTGCAGTCCGAGGCGTTCGAGCTGGGTCTGCGGCCGGTCTCCCACCTCATCGGCACGCCGAACTTCTTCTCCGTCGCCGTGGCGTTCCTGGCCGGCGTCGTGGGGATCGTCTCCCTCACCGAGGCCCGCGGCAGCGCGCTGCTCGGTGTCTTCATCTCGGTGACGACGATCCCCGCCGCCTCGGACATCGCCGTGTCGCTGGCCTTCACGGCCTGGCGCCAGGCGGCGGGCTCGCTGATCCAGTTGCTGCTCAACGTGCTCGTCCTCGTGGCGGTCGGCATCCTCACCCTGCGCGTGCAACGCCGGCTGTGGCACCGTGCGACGCGACGGGCGGCGGGTCCCCCACCGCGGTAGCGCCCCGGTCCGACAGGCCGGACCAGGGCCTGCGGCTTACTCTGATCCGGGGGGCGCGTTCGGGTGAATCGCACACCGGAAGGGGCCGCCCCGATGGACCACTACCCACTGATCGAGGACCACGGGCTGATCGGCGACCTCCAGACCGCGGCGCTCGTGACGACGCACGGCACCGTCGACTGGTTCTGCGTCCCGCGCTTCGACTCGCCCAGCGTCTTCGGCGCCCTCCTGGACAAGGACAAGGGCGGCGAGTGCACCGTACGGCCCCGACACACGACGTACGCGACGAGGCAGTTGTACTTCCCCGACACCGCGATGCTCATCACCCGGTTCATGACCGAGGCCGGCGCCGGCGAGGTCATCGACTTCATGCCCGTGACGGGCACGACGGCCACGGACAGCCACCGCCTGGTACGCATGGTGCGCTGTGTGCGCGGCACCATGACGTTCGAGGTCGGCATCGCCCCGCGCTTCGACTACGGGCGCACGCCCCACCGGCTGCACCTCACCGAGCAGGGGGCGGTGTTCGCCGCGGAGGACGGCTCGCGGCTGACCGTGCACCCGGTCCGCGAGCCGGAGGACCAGCGGCTGCTGGACGTCCTCGTCGACCGGGAGAACGACCTGCACTTCAACCTGACCCTGCGGGCCGGCCAACAGCGAGGGCTGGTCCTGGAGTCGGCCGCCGCCGGGCCGCCCCGCGAGATCACCCTCGCCGAGTACCAGCGACTGCACGACGACACCGTCCACTACTGGCGCTCCTGGCTGCGGCAGTCGCAGTACTCGGGGCGCTGGCGGGAGGCGGTGGAGCGTTCCGCGATCACGCTCAAGCTGATGACGTACGCCCCCAGCGGCGCGCTGGTGGCCGCCCCCACGGCGGCGCTCCCCGAGCAACTGGGGGGCGAGCGCAACTGGGACTACCGGTTCACCTGGATCCGTGACGCCTCGTTCTCGGTGTACGCCCTGCTGGGGCTCGGCTTCACCGAGGAGGCACGGGCGTTCATCCAGTGGATCGGCAACCGCGTCACGGAACGGGCCGACCGGGGCGGCGACACCGGTCCGATGAACATCATGTACAAGGTGGACGGCTCCTCCGACCTGGACGAGGAGATCCTCGACCACTGGGAGGGGTACGCGGGTTCCGCGCCGGTACGGATCGGCAACGGCGCCGCCACCCAGCTCCAGCTGGACATCTACGGCGAGGCGCTGGACAGCATCTACTTCGCGCACCGGCACGGGCTCCAGGTCGGGCACCGCGGCTGGAACGAGCTGCTGACCAAGCTCGACTGGCTGGCCGACAACTGGGACCGGGGCGAGGAGGGCCTGTGGGAGACCCGCGGCGGCCGGCAGGACTTCACCTACGGCCGGGTGATGTCGTGGGTGGCCTTCGACCGCGCCCTGCGGCTGGCGGAGGCGACCGGCCGTCCCTCTTCCGCCGCACGCTGGAGCAGCACCCGGGACGAGATCTACGGGCAGGTCATGGCCAAGGGGTGGAGCGAGGAGCGGCAGGCCTTCGTCCAGCACTACGGCAGCGAGGTGCTGGACTCCTCGCTGCTGCGTATGGCGACGGTCGGGTTCATCACCCCGGAGGACCCGCTGTGGACGTCGACCCTCGACGCCATGGAGAACGAACTGGTGAGCGACAGCCTGGTCTACCGCTACAACCCCGAGGCCTCGCCCGACGGCCTGCGCGGCTCGGAGGGGACCTTCTCGCTGTGCACCTTCATGTACGTCGACGCGCTGGCCCGCGCGGGGCGGACCGAGCAGGCTCGCCTGGTGTTCGAGAAGATGCTCGGATACGCCAACCACCTGGGCCTGTACTCGGAGGAGATCGACCCGACGGGCCGTCAGCTGGGGAATTTCCCGCAGGCGTTCACCCACCTCGCCCTGATCGACGCGGCGATCACCCTGAACGCGATCCTGTGCCGGACGTAGCCGGCCGTCAGACGGCCCGGGCCGGCGTGGGCCCCAGCGACACCACCGAGTCGCCCTCCCCCGCGCCGGCCGGCAGGACGTCATCCACGGGCTCCAGCCGGCCGTCCCGGGTGACGAGGAACAAGGGCTCGTCACCCGGCGGGGGCGGCTCCGCCGCGGACCGCACACGGAAGGCCGCGCCCTGCTGGTGACGCGTCCTCAGGACATGGCGCGGGAGCCGCGCTCCGAAGACGGTGTCCCCGGCCGTGTACGGGGCGACCACCCCCTCGCTGTCGGGGGGCGGGCCGACCCGGTGGACCGGTCCGTCGACACCGTCCCGCAGGAGGGCCGAGGCGAGCGCGTTGAAGTCGTCGTCGTCCGTGAGGAGGTACACCGACGTCACCCCCTCCAGCCGGGCCTCCGGTTCGGTGGCCACGGCCATGAACTCCCCGGCGGCCAGCTCGATCCCCGCCTCCCTGATCCGGCCCCGCTCCTCGGCGGACCCCGCCCACATCAGCACGTCGACCCCGGCCGCGCGCAGCGACCGGGCCAGATCGACGGCCCAGGGAGCGCCGCCCACCAGCAGCGGCCGGGCGCGCGGGGATTGTACGACGCGCATCCGGGCGGCCATCGGGGCGGCGGTCAGCGCGTAGAGCACGACCGTGCCGACGATCACCAGGAACGTGATGGGGAGGATCTGCTCGGCCCCGCGCAGTCCGGCCGCGCTGAGCGAGGCGGAGAAGGTCGTCGCGGTGGAGGCGGCGACGATGCCGCGCGGTGCCATCCACCCCACGAAGGCGCGTTCCCCGGTGGTGAGGTCCGTCCTCGCGGTGGACAGCAGGGCGACCAGGGGCCGCACGACCAGGACGAGCACCGTGACGAGGACGAGGGCGGGCAGCAGCACGGGAGTGAGGGAGCGCGGCGTCACCGTGGCCGAGATGGAGACGAACAGCAGGCCGATGATCAGCTGTACCAGCGTCTCGAAGAACGGCCTGCGGGCGGGCATGTCGAAGCCGGGCAGGTTCGCGGCGATCAGGCCCGTCACGATCGCGGCGATGAGGCCGGTGTCGTCGTACGCCATGTCGCAGGCCGCGGCCACGACGACCACGGTGGCCAGTTGGGCGAGCGTGCCGAGCGTCTCACCGAGGCGGAGCAGCCGGAGGGTGAGCCACAGCAGCGCGGCACCCACCACTCCCCCGAGGAGCCCGATGGCGATGCCCCCGAGGAAGGCGCCCACACGGAAGTGCCCGGGCCGCAGCCCGCCGGCGAGGAGGGAGTGGAAGACCACGGCGCCGAGGATGCCCCCGACGGGGTCGATGAGGGACCCCTCCCACAGCAGCACGCGCCGGACCTTGTCCGAGGGGCGGACGTGCTCCAGCAGCGGGCCGACCACGGTGGGCCCGGACACCACGAGGATCACGCCGATCATGCCGGCCGCCGCCACCGGCAGGCCGAACAGGACCGGCCCGAGCCCGAGAACGGCCGCCCATGTGAGCAACGAGCCGCACAGCAGCAGCCGCAGGACGACGGCGCGGGTCGCGCCCCTGAGGCGGCGCAGGTCCAGCGCCAACCCGGCGTCGTAGAGGATCAGCGCCACCGACAGCGACACGAGGGCGGAGAACTCGTCCCCGACGAGCCGGTCGGGGTGGACGACGTCGGTGAGGGCCCCGGCGGCGAATCCGGCCGGCAGCAGCACGATCAGGGCGGGGATCCGCAGCCGGCTCGCGAGGATCTGGGAGCCGACCGCGAGGGCCACGGTCAGACCGAGGCCCAGCAGGATCTCGTCCTCCGTCACCGTGGCGCCACCTCCCGCGGGCCGCCCGGTGCCGGCGCGAGGTCAGCCCTCGTCAACGGCACCACCGCGCCGCAGGTCGGCGTCGGTGAGGCCCTCCAGTTCCCCACGGGTGTCCAGCCAGTACAGCAGGGCGACCGCCGGCAGGACGAGCACCACCGCGACGAGGGTGACGAGGCCCAGCCAGCGCAGCGAGGTGTGCGCGCCCGCGCCGTCGGCGACGGTCAGGGAGGTCGGGACGAGGTACGGGCGCTGCGCCATCCCCCAGGCGATGACGGCCGACGCGACCACGCCGACCGCCGCGACCCGTGACCAGGCCCCGGAGGGACGGATCAGCAGCCAGGCGGTCAGGAGCGTGGCCAGCGCCGCCACGATGACGAAGAGGAGCCCCACGCCGTGCGTGAGCCCGCGCCAGACGTAGGGGGCGTCCTGATGCGTGACCGCCAGGGTGATCACGGCGAGCACGGCGACGACGGCCAGGGCGCCCAGGGCGCGGCGGCGGAAGTAGCCGTCCAGGTCCGGCGCCTCGAACCGCCGGGCGTCCGCGGCCAGGAAGACCGCTCCGAGCAGGGCCGTGGTCGCGACGGCGAGCAGCCCGAAGAGTACGGAGGTGGGGTTGGACCAGGCGTCCGCCGACGCCGTCGTCCCGGCCGTCACCCGGCCCGAGGCCACTCCCCCGGCCGCGGCGCCGAGGAAGAACGGCGTCAGGAGGGAGGCGACGGCGAAGATCGCCCCGTACAGACGACGGCCGGCCAGCCGCCGGGCGGGCTTGCGCAGGGCGAAACCCGCGCCGCGCAGCACCGTGCCCACGGCGGCCAGCGCCAGCGGCAGCCACATCGCGGTGAACACCTGCTGGAAGAGGACGGGAAAGCCGGTCCACATGATGACCAGCACGAAGATCAGCCAGACGTTGTTGACCTCCCACACGGGGGCCATCGCGTGGTCGATCAGCCAGCGGGGGCGCTTGCCGCGCTCGGCTCCGCCGGCGGTCAGGTCCCAGAACCCCGCGCCGTAGTCGGTGCCGCCGGCGCAGGCGTAGGCGGCGATCGCGAGCAGCAGGACGACGGCGATGACTCCGGCGATCATGGCTGGTCTCCCGGGGACGAGGCGGTTCCCTCGCCCCCGGGCCCGGCGGCGCTGCCGGCCGGGACCCTGGAACGCGGGCCGTACGGGGTGTCCGTCTCCGGTGTCTGCGCCGCCGCTCCCGGCTCGCCCGCCTCGTCCGCGAGCCGCCAGCGGGTGCGCATCTTCAGCAGCACGGCGAGGAACGACGCGAAGATGAAGACGTACACCACGACGACGAGGCCGAACATGATCCACAGACCGGTGGACCGGGTCGCGGTCACCGCCTCGGCGACCCGCATGTTCTCGTAGACGATCCAGGGCTGGCGGCCCACCTCCGTGGTGATCCAGCCGCATTCGACGGCGACGACGCAGGCGACCCCGGCCACCGCGGCGGCGCGGTAGAACCACGGCGAGGCGGGCAGCCGGCGGCGGCGCAGCCACACCAGGCCGTACCAGAGGGCGAGCAGCGCCAGGGCGGAGCCGATGCCGACCATGATGTCGAAGGCCCAGTGGGCGATCGTGGCCTGGGTCGGGTTCGGCCGCTGATCGGCCGGGACGGAGGTCAGTCCGGTCACCTTGGTGTCCGGGCTGAACCCGGCGAGGATGGAGTCGAGTTGCGGGATCTTGATGCCGCCGGTGACGGTCCCGTCCGGGTGCAGCCTGCCGAAGAGGTACTCGGGGACGTGGGTGTCGGTCTTCCAGACGATCTCCATGGCGGCGAACTTGACCGGCTGCTTCTGGAAGACCTGGCGCGCGATGGAGTCGCCCAGCACGAACTGCACCGGCGTCAGCACGGCGGCGACCGTGAAGGGGATCGTGAACCCGAGCCGGTGGTAGCGGTCCCGGCGTCCGCGCAGCCAGCCCGTGGCGTAGACCCCGGCCACGACGTAGCCGGCGGTCAGCAGCATGGCCACGACGAAGTGCCAGTACTGGGGCCCGAACATCGGCGTGAAGATCGCCTTCCAGATCCTCACGTCCGTGGGGTTGCCCGCCGCGTCCAGGGTGAAGCCGCGCGGGGTGTTCATCCAGGAGTTGGCGGCCAGGATCCCGAACGCGCCGAGCAGGGCAGCGGCGGGCAGCGGCAGTCCGAGCAGGAAGTGGGTGCGGGCGGGCAGCCGCCGCCAGCCGTAGAGGTAGATGGCGATGAGGACGGCCTCCAGGAAGAAGGCCCATGCCTCGACCCCGAACCCGATGCCGAAGACGTCGCCCCACCTGCCCATCAGGCCCGGCCACAACAGTCCGAACTCGAAGGACAGCACCGTGCCGGTGACGACGCCGATCGCGAACTGGACGGCCATCACCGCCGACCAGCGCCGCGCCAGCAGCAGGGCGGTCGCGTCACCCCGGCGCAGTCCGTACCCGTGCATGATGAGCGTGATCAGCGGCAGCGCCACGCCCAGGGGCACCAGGATGATGTGGGAGGCGAGGGTGAAGGCCATCAGCGATCTGGCCGGGAGCAGTTGCGCGGGGGCGTCCGCGAGCAACTGGACCGTGTCGTGCATAGGACTCTCTTCGTAGGACCGGCCGAGGCGGGTGAGGTGCGTCAGCCGCCGGTGGCGAACCCCGGGAAGAGAGTCATGCCGCCGTCCACGTAGAGGGTGGTGCCCACCACGTAGTCCATCAGGTCGGAGGCGAGGCCGACGGCCGCGTGGGCGATGTCGTCGGGCTCGCCGATGCGCTCGTAGGGGATCAGCTTCAACAGGTCCGTCTGCGCGTCGGGGGTCTCCCAGGCGCTGCGGTTGATGGGGGTCTTGATGGCTCCCGGGGCGATCGCGTTGACCCGGATCTTCTTCGGCGCGAGCTCCTGGGCCAGCGTCTCCATCATCATCTGGACGCCGCCCTTGGACGCGGCGTAGTTGACGTGCCCCGCCCACGGGATGATCTGGTGCACGGAGCTCATGCAGATGATCTTGCCGGCGGCGCGCGACACCTCGGGGACGACCCCGCGCCGCATGAACTCCTTGGCCGCCTCCCGCGCGCACAGGAACTGCCCGGTGAGGTTGACGTCGATGACCTTCTGCCACTGGGCGAGCGTCATCTCCGTGAAGGCGGCGTCGCGCTGCATGCCGGCGTTGGCGACCAGGATGTCGACGGTGCCGAACTCCTCGACCATCCGGTCCGTCATGGCGACCACCTGGCCCTCGTCGGAGACGTCCGCCTGGTAGGCGGCCGCCCGCACGCCGAAGGAGGCGATCTCCTCGACCACCTTGTCGGCCTCCTCGGGGCCGGCCACGTAGTTCACCACCACGTCGGCGCCTGCCCGGCCGAGGGCCACGGCGGTGGCCTTGCCGATGCCGGAGTTGGCGCCCGTGACCAGGGCCTTCTGGCCCTTGAGCAGCTGTGCGGGGATCACGCCCTGGGGTGCGCCCTCGGGGGAACTCACGATGACTGTCTCCTCGACTGGTAACCCGACCGGCCGGGCCGGGCCCGGACTTCAGCCGCACACAACCACCGGGGCCGGGCGGCGCTGCGCCGGGCGCGTGCCCGTTGCGCCGACCGGCGCAGGATCTTCACCCCGGCAGGCCGCCCGCGGGCGGGGCGGCTCAGCTCAGCCGCTCCACGAGGTGGTCGCCCACCCGCAGGGCGTTGGCGATGGCCGTGAGGGACGGGTTGACCGCCCCGATGCTCGGGAAGAAGCTCGTGTCGACGACGTACAGGTTGTCCACGTCGTGCGCCTTGCAGTAGACGTCCAGCGCGGAACTCGCCGGATCGGTGCCGAAGCGCACCGTGCCCGCCTGGTGGGCGGTGGCGCCGATGGGCATGCCCTTGTGCAGGTAGATGCTGTGCGACAGCAGATGGTGCTCGTGCATGCCGAGACGGCCGAGCATGTGCTGGAGTTTGTGGCGCAGGCGCCCCAGCCCGGCGACGTTGTTGTCCTCGTCGAGCGTGAGCCGGATGCGGCCGTCGCCCTCCAGCGTGACCCGGTTCCCGGGCAGCGGCAGGTCCTCGCCGCACAGCCAGAAGTCGACGGCGTGGTGGGCCAGGACCTCGAAGGGCATGTCCGGTGCCACCGCGCCGGCCCAGCGCGGCGCCTCGCCGTGGATCTGCTCGGCGTCCGACTTGCCGAGCATCTGGATGCCGCCGAGCGGGTACTCCCAGTCGTCCGCGCCCAGATACCAGTCGTGCAGGGCGAGGGTCTTCTGGAACTGGGTGTCGTTCGGCTCCTTCGACACGGCCATCAGGGCGAGGTTGTTGTGCCGCATGTAGTGCCGGCCGACCACGTCCGAGCTGTTCGCCAGACCGTTCGGGTGCGCCTCGTTGGCCGAAGCGAGCAGCAGCGCCGCGGAGTTGACGGCGCCGCAGGCGACGACCACGACGTCCGCCGAGAAGCGGGCCTCCTCCTCCTCGCCCTCGAACCGTACGACCACCGCGGTGACGTCGCGTCCCTTCGGGTCGGTCTCCAGCCGCGTCACCCGGGCGTTCGTGAGCATCTCCACGTCGGGGTGCAGCAGGGCCGGCTCCACACAGATCACCTGGGCGTCCGACTTGGCCCGCACCAGGCAGGGGAATCCGTCGACCCGGTTGCAGCGGATGCAGGCGCTGGCGTGCGTGGCCCTGCCGTCCTCGCCCTGGGTCAGGTCCACGCCGATCGGCAGGTGGAAGGGGTGCAGTCCCTGCTTCTCCAGGTCGTCGCTCAACTGCTGGATACGCGGCTCGTGTTCGACGGGCGGATGGGCGTACTGGGCGCCGCACTGTCCTTCCCAGGGGTCCTCGCCGTGCCGGCCGTGCACGCGGTAGAGGTGCTCGGCCTGCGTGTAGTACGGCTCCAGGTCCTCGTAGCGGATCGGCCAGGCGGGAGAGACGCCGTCGTGGTGGCGCAGTTCCGCGAAGTCCTCGGGCCGCAACCGGAACAGGGCGGCGCCGTAGAACTTGGTGTTCCCGCCGACGTAGTAGTTGACCTCGGGCGGGAACTCGTCGCCGTGCCGGTCGAGCCAGAACTCCGGGGCGCGGTACTTCCCCTTGACGAACACCGCGGTCGAGTCCCAGTTGTCGCGTTCGCGCGGCAGGTAGTCGCCGCGTTCGAGGATCAGGACGCGTTTTCCCGAGGGCGCGATCCGGTGGGCGAGCGTGCCGCCGCCGGCACCGCTGCCGATGACGATGACGTCGTAGTGGGGGAAGTCGCCCATGGCGGCCCCCTTTCCTCGCTGTCGCGCCCTGCGGCGACCGCCGGGGCGCTGCGGGCTCTGGCCCCTTTTCGAACGTACGCGCCCTGCGGCCGGGCGGCATTTCGAGGCGGCGGGCGGGTGCGGGCCGCTCACAGGACGGCGATCGGGTTCACCGGGGACCCCGTTGCCGCCGGCAGCCGCAGCGGAGCCACCAAGCCCAGGAAGTGCCACCGGGACAGCCGTTCGCACTCCGTCGCCAGTTCGTCGAGGTCCAGGTAGTCGAGGAGAGGCATCCCCATGGCGTGCACCGCCAGGACGTGCATCGGGAAACCGACGGCGGCCACCGCGCTGGGGGCAGTGTCGTTGTTGCCGTCCGAGCCGAGGACGGCCACGCGTCGCTCGGCCAGGAAGCGCGCCGTATCGGGATGCAGACCTGCCCGGGCCGCGGCGGCGTCCCAGGCGCCGAGCCTGCGGCGCCGCAGACGGTGCCCGACGCGCACGAACAGCAGGTCGCCCGGGCCGACCGTGACGCCCTGCGCCGCCTCGCACGCCACGAGGTCGTCGGTGGTCACCTGGTCGCCGGGCTCCAGCCAGGGCACCCCGCGCAGCCGCGGGACGTCCAGCAGGACTCCGCGGCCGGTGATGCCGTCGGCCGCCAGGTCCACCGTCAGCGCGCCGGCGCCCTGCGGCGTCACGGTCCCGGCGGGAACACCGCCGTACAGCGTGCCGTCGAACATCACGTGGCACAGCGCGTCCAGGTGGCTGTCCGCGTCCCCGTGCACGTGCATGGCGAATCGGTCGCGGGCGAAGGCGAGACCGGACGGAGGGGGCAGCTCACCGGCGGCCGGTGCGACCATGCGGTGGGTGGCCGGCTGGGTGTCGTCCGGGCCGGGGCGGGTCTCGATGGGGGCGGCCAGCGAGACGGCACGCCCGTGGCGGACGCCCTGGGCGGCGGCCACGACACACGCGGGCGTGATCCGGCTCAGCGCCCCGCGCCGGCGGTCCGCGTCGTCCAGACCCTCGGCCGCGAGCGCGCGCACCTCACGGTAGAGGGCACGGAAGGCGGCCTCGGACAGGGGCTGTCGCGCCTCGGCCGGGGGCGGCGCGGGAGGCGGGCTCATCGCGACCGACGGCCTGACACGCAGGCGCGGCCCGCGCCGGAACTCCGCGCCGGACCGCCGGCTCGCACGGGTGGCACGCGAACGCCCTTCACGCCGGGCGGGCGGACTCCCCGAGCGCGCGACACACGGCGGCCCCGTACGGCGAAAGCGGCCGACGCGGTTGTCACGTCGCCCCCTTCGGGTCGGCGGCCGACGGCAGAGGGCGTCCGGCCGGCAACAGCTGAACCGTCACGAAGGACACCACGGACGCGAGGATCACCACGGGCATCACCGACTCGCTGCGCAGCACCAGGGTCACCAGCACCACGCTGCTGACCGGCAGCCGCAGTGTCGCCGCCGCCGCGGCCGCCATGCCCGCCGCCATGCCGGGCACGACTCCGAGTCCGGGCAGCGGCGCGAGCAGCACACCGGTCGCCGCCCCGAGGAACAGCGCGGGGAAGATGGGACCGCCGCGCAGACTGCCCAGGCACAGCGCGTACGCCACTCCCTTGCACAGCAGTACGGCGATCAGGGCGCCCGCGCCCCAGGCATGGGGATCCTGGGCCAGCACGGCGAGCGTGCCCTGGCCGGACGAGGCCACGTCCGCCGGCGTCCGGTCGGTCGTCAGGGTGTAGACGGCGGCGCAGACCCCGGCGGCGATCGCGCACAGCACGGCGCCGGTGAGGGGCCGCCCCGCGACGAATCCCGCCACCCGCCGTCCCGTCGCCAGGATCGTGTGCATGGCGACGGCGATGCCGACGGCCATCACGATCGCCCAGAGCACGTCCCCGGCATCGAGGCGGGGAACGGGAACGCCCAGGTTCAGCGACAGGTTGCCCGTGGACAGGCCGGTCCAGCGGCCGAACCCGGTGAAGACGAGGGCGCCGATGCCGCTGGACAGGAGCGCCGGCAGCATGACCACGAACAGCTGAGGGGCGCCCACTCCGGCCATCTCGATCAGCATCACCGCGGCGACCAGCGGATTGCCGAAGATCGCCGCCAGTGCCGCGGCGGCACCGGCCGAGCCGACGAGTGCCTTGCCGTCTGCGGTGTTCAACGTCCGGACCTGTTGGGCCACCAGCATGGCGAGACCGCTGCCCAGCGCGATCAGCGGGGCCTCCGGGCCCAGCGTGGCGCCGAGGGGCAGACCGATGGACGCGGCGAGGATCACCCCGGGCAGGGCTGCGGGCGTCGTTCCCTTGGCGTTCAGGCCGGCGGCGGGGATGTGCCCTCCGGCGCCCGGCAGATGCTTGACGATCAGCCCGACGAGGAGCCCCGCGACCGCCAGCAGCGGCAGCGGCCACCACCACGGAGGGATGCCCTGGCCCAGCCGCGCCGGGACGTCGGTCCACATCAGCCGCTCCAGCGCGTGGAGTCCGGCCAGGAACCAGAAGGCGGCGAAGGAGACCGGGACGCCGATGAGCGCCGAGAGGACGAGGGCCTTCTGGTACGCCGGGGAGCGCAGCAGGTCCCGTAGCCGGTCGGCCTCCTCCGGCTCGGAACCGGGGGAGGCGGCGGTCCCGGACTCCCGCGCACGCTCCCGGGCGGCTCCGCGCCCCTCCGCCTCAGGCAAGGACCCGGCGCTTCTGAGCTTCGAACTCCTCCTCGGTGAGGACTCCCTGGGCCTTGAGGTCGGCGAGCTGCTTGAGTTGATCGATTTTGCCCGTCATGTCGTCGGCGCCCGGCCCGGACGCGAGCGACGCGGGTGCGGCCGACGTGGCCGGCGCGGCCGGCTGCGGGTGGGCGGCCTGCTGCGGGTGGGCGGCCGGCTCGGCCCGCCGGCCCGCCTGCCGCCGTGA
Source organism: Streptomyces sp. NPDC107562 (assembly GCF_055657325.1). Lineage (NCBI taxonomy): Bacteria > Bacillati > Actinomycetota > Actinomycetes > Kitasatosporales > Streptomycetaceae > Streptomyces > Streptomyces sp. NPDC107562. The sequence continues at coordinate 435,027 of NZ_JBVKBE010000005.1, forward strand.
GACCCGGTGGGACACCGCGGTGGCGGTACCCGCGACCACGGCGGTGCGGGCGACACCACGAAGTAGTCCTGGCATGCTCACTCATCTCCCAGGGAAATGCGGCCGCTCGCCACCGGTCGGGCCCCGCCGCGCCGCGGCGCGCAGGTCATGGGCGCGGCCCACACGTTCTGGCGTCGTCGAGGTCGCTCCGGTCCAGCGGGCCGCACGAGGCTCCCGCGCACACCGTCAGGTCCATTTCGTCCCCGATCTCCGGTCCCCTTTCCTCCATGTCCTGCGCGGCCGGGAGGTGGCACCTCCCGTCATTGCAGCACCCGAACCGGGGCCCCGCACGTCCACGCCTGCCGGGGCCCACGGGAACACCGCGGGCCGCCGGCCTGTTTGCCTCGGCAGAGGAAAGAATCGACGGACCACGGAGGGGCCGAGTGGCGCCGACATCACGACCACTGCGCAAGCTGGGCTTCCTGACGATCGGGTTGTTCGACGAGGCGGACCCGCGCCAGGGGCACGAGTCCACGCTCCGGTTGATCGAGCTGGGGGAACGGCTCGGCTTCGACAGTGCGTGGCTGCGCCACCGCCATCTGCAGTACGGCATCTCCTCACCGGTCGCCGTCCTCGCGGCCGCCACGCAGCGCACCCGCCGCATCGAACTGGGCACCGCGGTCACGCCGCTCGGCTGGGAGAACCCGCTGCGGCTCGCCGAGGACCTGGCCACCGTCGACATCCTGTCCGGTGGCCGCCTCAACCCGGGCATCAGCGTCGGCCCGCCCCTGCACTACGACCGGGTCAAGGACGCGCTGTACCCGGACACGGCGGACGCCGAGGACTTCGGCTACGGGCGGGTGGAGCGGCTGCTGGACTTCGTACGGGGCGAACCGGCGACCCGCTTCAAGGGGGTCGAGGGCATCGAGGTGTTCAGCGACCGGGTGCAGCCGCACGCGCCGGGGCTGGGTCGGCGCATGTGGTACGGCGGCGGCAGCACCCGGTCCGCCCGGTGGGCAGGCGAGCACGGCATGAACCTGCTGACCAGCAGCGTCGTCAAGGCCGAGGGCGCCGAGGGCGAGCCGGTGGACTTCGCCGCGATCCAGCTCTCCCACATCCGTGCCTTCCGCGCCGCCCACCCCGACGGCGAGGCCGCCCGCGTCTCCCAGGGCCTCGTCGTCGTCCCCACCGACTCCGCGTCTCCGAAGCAGCGCGCCAAGTACGAGGAGTACGCCGCCGCGCGCCTGGCCCGCACGACGTCCCCGCAGGGTCCGGCGCGGTTGCTGTTCGCGCCGGACCTGGTCGGCACGTCCGAGGAACTCGCCGAACGGCTCTCCGCGCACGCCGCGTTCCGGGAGGTGGACGAGGTGGCGTTCGCGCTGCCGTTCAGCTTCGCCCACGAGGACTACGAGCAGATCCTCACCGACATGGCGACCCGACTGGCCCCGGCGCTGGGCCGGCTGCCCGCCGCCTGAGTCACCAGCGTCCCGGCTCGGTGCCGGTGACCGGCTCCGAGGGCTTGCCGTCCACGCCCACGGGGACGTCACCGGCGAGCATCACCCGGTGCATGATCCGGGGGTGGTCCAGGTGGGCGTTGTCGCCGGGCGCCAGGTGGATGGTGGCGCGGTTGTCCCAGAAGGCCACGCTGCCCGGCTCCCAGCGGAAGCGGACCGTGTACTCGGGGCGGACGGCCTGTTCCAGGAGCATCTCCAGCAGCAGCCGGCTCTCGGGGCGGGAGACGTCGCTGATCTGCTCGACGTAGTAGCCGTTCACGTAGAGCACCCGCTCGCCGGTCTCGGGGTGGACCCGCACCAGTGGGTGCACCGAGGCGACCTGGCGGTCCAGCAGGTGCCGCAGGTAGGCGTCGTCGCCGGGCCGGGGCTGGTAGCCGACGCCGAGCCGGTGCTCGGCGCGCAGCCCGTCCACGAACTCCCGCACCGGGGCGGACAGTCCGGCGTACGCCGCAGCGAGGTTCGACCAGGTCGTGTCACCGCCGTAGGGCGGTACGGTCTCCGCGCGCAGGATCGTCGCGGCCGGCGGGTCGATCCGGGCGCCGTGGTCGCAGTGCCAGCCGCGCAACAGGGTGTGCCGGCGGCGCTGGAGCCACTCGTCGTGCTCCATGCCGAACCGGCCACCGAGCTCCAGTCGGTCGGCGGTCGTCTCGATCTCCGGGAAGCCGGCCGGTGAGGCGCTGCCCCGCCGGGCCGGCACCACCGGTTCGCCGAACCGCCGGGCGAACGCCACATGCGCGGCGTGGTCCAGGCGCTGCCCCCGGAAGAACACCACCTTCCAGCGCAGCACCGCCTCGCGGATGGCGACCACCTGGGCGTCGGGCAGCTCACCCGCGAGGTCGACACCGGTGATCTCGGCTCCGATGTGCCCGGCGACGGGGTGCACCCCGACCTCCGCCGCCCGCTCGTCCGCCATGGCCCTGTCCGTCGTCATGCGCACTCCGTTGGTCGTCCGGCCGGCTCCGTCAAAGAGCGTGACAGCGATCTTCCGCCGTGGCGAGCCGCACCCGGCCCGTCCGGAGCGCTTCCGGTCGCGTGCCGGACCTCGCGGCGGCGGGCCCGGCCGGGCCCGCCCATACTGGCGGTACGGCACAGCAGAGCGGAAGGGTGGACCGTGGACGGCATTCCGGCGCACACGCTCAACGACGGCACGACGCTCCCCGCCATCGGCCTGGGCACCTGGCCGATGGACGACGCGGCCGCCGAGCGGGCGGTGCTCACCGCCCTGGACCTGGGTTATCGCCTGATCGACTCGGCGACGAACTACCGCAACGAGACCGGCGTGGGCCGCGCGATCGCCCGCAGCCGGGTCCCGCGCGAGGAGATCGTGGTGACGACGAAGCTCCCGGGCCGGCACCACGGCTACGAGGAGACTCTCGCCTCCTTCGAGGAGTCCCGCCGCAGGCTGGGCGTGGAGCAGGTGGACCTGTATCTGATCCACTGGCCGCTCCCCCGGGTCGGCAAGTACGTCGACTCCTGGCGGGCCATGATCAGACTGCGCGAGGAGGGCCTGGTGCGCTCCATCGGGGTCTCCAACTTCACTCCCGAGCACATCGAGCGGCTGGAGAAGGAGACGGGCGTGCTGCCCGCCGTCAACCAGATCGAGCTGCATCCCTACCTCCCGCAGGAGGAGGCCCGGGCGTTCCACGCCGAGAAGGGCGTCGTCACCGAGAGCTGGACCCCGCTCGGCCGGGGCACGGATCTGCTCGAGGACCCCGTCGTGGTCACCATCGCCGAGGGATACGGCGTGACGCCCGGTCAGGTCGTGCTGCGCTGGCACACCCAACTGGGCGCGCTGCCCGTCCCCAAGTCGGCGGACGCCGAGCGACAGCGGCAGAACCTGGACGTCTTCGGGTTCACGCTGGGACCCGCCCAGATGCAGGCCATCGCCGACCGCGAGTCCAGGCGCACCGGGGGCGACCCCGAGGTGCACGAGGAGTTCTGAGGCCCACCGCGGGGTACCCGGTGGCGCGTACGGAAGGAGTCCCGGGTGGGTGACGGCGACCGGCTGCGGACCTACCGCGGCAAACGGGATTTCGGGCGGACCGCCGAGCCCGAGGGCCGGGCGGCCACCTCCGGCGACGCCCCGCGGTTCGTGGTGCAGATCCATGACGCGAGCACCCTGCACTTCGACTTCCGCCTTCAGGTCGACGACGTGCTGAAGTCCTGGTCGGTGCCGAAGGGGCCGTCCACCGACCCGAAGGACAAGCGGCTCGCGGTGCCGACGGAGGACCATCCGCTGGAGTACGAGGAGTTCGAAGGCGTCATCCCCGCCGGCGAGTACGGCGGCGGCACGGTGATCGTCTGGGACAGCGGGACGTACGAGCCGATGAGCCACGACCGCAAGGGACGCCCGGTCGACTTCGGGGAGTCGCTGGAGCGGGGGCACGCCACGTTCCGGCTGGGCGGCGCGAAGCTGCACGGGGAGTACGCCCTCACGCGCTTCCGGGGCGAACAGGGCGACGCGGAGGCCTGGCTGCTGGTGAAGGCCGGGCACGCGGGGGCGGGCCGGGGCACTCCGGATCCACGGCGGGCCCGCTCGGTGCGCAGCGGCCGCACGCTCGCCCAGGTCGCCGCGGACGACAAGGACCTCAAGAACCACAAGGACGACGCGGAGGCCTGACCTCCGCGGCCCGGCACCCTGGTGCCCTGCCCGGCGTCAGCGCAGGTGTCGTGCGAAGAAGTCCAGGGTGGTGTCCATGGAGGACCGCCAGCGGGCGGAGAACGTGTGCCCCTCCCCCGGCTGCTCGACGAGCCGGACGTCCTTGCCCGCCGCCTCGAAGGCCGCCGCGGTCTGTTCGGACCACTTCAGGGGGCAGGTGTCGTCGGCGGTGCCGTGCTGGATGAGGAGCGGCTCGGTCACCCGTTCGGCGTAGGTGACCGGTGAGACCGCACGCCAGAACGCGGGGTTCTCCTCGGGAGTGCCGTGCGCGGCCTCGATCTCGGCGACCACCGGGTCGCCGTCGGGGCGCTGGAACCGGTCGATGTTCTCCTCGGGACGCGAGCTGACCGGCGCGTGGACGACGGCGGCGTCCACCAGGCCCGGCGCCACCACCAGCGTGTTGTACACGCCGCCGCCGCCCATGGAGCGGCCCAGCAGGCCGATCCGGTCCCCTGCGATCTCCGGGCGGCCGGCGCCGCGCAGGGCTTTGACGGCGGCGACGACGTCCTCGGTGTAGCCGAGGCGGAGGTTGACGTCGTTGTCCGCGTCGTCGTCGGAACCGGCGTGGTTGCGGTAGTCGGTGTGCAGCACGACATAGCCGTTGCGGGCGAGCAGGTCCTGCTCGCGGGCGAGTCCGCGGCCGGTGGTGTAGACGGCGGGGTCGATGTAGCCGTGCGCGAGCACCAGCGCCGGGAAGGGGCCCTTCCCCTCGGGCACGTTCATGAGACCGGAGATGGTGAGGCCGTTCGCCTCGTAGGTGACGGCGTACTGGGTGTAGGCGGCGTTCCTGGTCCGTACGGCACCGAGGCGCAGGCCGGAGCCCGTGTGTTCGCGGGCGATGAGGGCCGGGAGGGACACGGGGTCGGGCGGCTCCGGCGCCGGAGAGGCGGAGGTGGGGGAGGCGGAGGTGGCGGGGCGCTCGGTGCGGGTGGCGGCCGGCTCGGACCTCTCGGGAGCGCCGGCCTCGCCGTTCGTGCAGCCCGTCGCGGCCGCCAGCACCAGGCAGGCGGTCACGCAGGCCTTGCCTCGCAGCCGCATGGCCCCAGTATCGCGGATGTGGCCGCGTCAGTCAGTGGCTCCGGCGCCCCGGTGCGCGCGCAGGGCGGCGAGGGCCCGGTCGGCGTGGGTGTTCATGCGCAGTTCGCTGCGGACGACCTCGAGGATCGTGCGGTCCTCCGCGACGACGAAGGTGACCCGCTTGGTGGGAGCCAGCTGGAAACCCCGCTTCACACCGAACCGTTCACGGATCGCGCCGTCCACGTCGGACAGCAGCGGCATGCCCAGCGTGTGCCGCCCCACGAACTCCGCCTGCCGCTCGACCGGGTCCCCGCTGATGCCGACGGGGCGCCCGCCGGCGGCGGCGAACTCCGCGGCCAGGTCCCGGAAGTGGCAGGCCTCCGCGGTGCAGCCGGCGGTGAGGGCGGCGGGGTAGAAGAACAGTACGACGGGGCCGTCGGCGAGCAGTTCGCTCAGCCGACGGGGCGTGCCCGTCTCGTCGGGCAGCTCGAAGTCTTCGATCTTGTCGCCGACCGACGGCTGGGACGGGGCCACGGTTCCTCCTGGGGTCGCCTGCCGCGAGATCCTACTCGCCGGTAAGGCGGTGGCGGCACCCGGTGCGTGTCCCGGAATCAGGATGTGGCCGCCTCCGGGGTGGGCCGCTGCTCGGAGTCGTCGTCGACGGTCACGGCGAGGAAGTCGTCGACCATCCGGTGGAACAGCGTCGCGAGCCTGCGCAGTTCCTCCGGCGACCACGCGGAGAGGGCCAGTTGCATGCCGCGCGCCCCGACGTCGCGGATCCGCTCGATGGCCTCGCGCCCGGTGTCGGTGAGCTCGATGCGCTGGGCACGCCGGTCGTCGGGGTCGGGGACACGGGAGACGAACCCGGCGCGCTGCAACTGCTGCACCGTGCGCGTGACGTGTGAGGCCTCCACGCCGAGCCGGTTGGCGAGCTCCCCGGGGCGCAACGGCTCCGAGTCCGCCACCTGCCGCAACAACGCCACGGCCGCCCGGTCCAGCGGCACTCCGGCCAGCGCCATCAGGCGATCGTGCTGCCGGGCGCGGGTGTTGAGGTAGGTGATGCGATTCAGGGCCCGCTCGATCTCGACGATCTCGGGGGACACGGGGCCCGGGGGGAGCGGCGGAGTGGGCATGCGCCCACTTTACCATTTATTGCCTAACTCAAGTAAGTTCCGTTTCGCGGTCCGCGGCACGGTTCGCCGCCTCAGGGGCTCGGGGTGACGGGCGCCGTCCACATGGCGACGATCGCGTCGATCAGACCCGTCGCGGCGTCGTGCCAGCTCCGCCTCGGGGTCGGGGTGTTCTCTGCGAGGGCGCGCTCGCGCTCGGCGCAGGTGTGCAGGATCAGGTGACGTGCCATCGCGGCGCGCTCCGCGCCCACCTCAGCGGGCAGCTCCGGCAGGCACCGGAGCAGCCGGTCGCGGATCTCCCGCAGCGACGGCGAGGTCAGCGACTCCTCGACCATGATCCGGTACAGGGCGGGGTCGGTCATCACCTGCGCGCAGAACCTCGCGTACCACGTGGGGCTGCCCAGTTCGGCCAGATGCCCGGTGACCGGCCGCACCAGACAGGCCACCCAGTCGCGCACGTCCGTCGAGTCGCCCGCCTCGGCGAGCATGCGGGCGCGGCCCTCCTCGATCCGGGCGTCGTGCCGGGCGGCGACGGCGCGGACCAGGTCGGCCTTGGTGCCGAAGTGGTAGCCGACGGCGGCGTTGTTGCCCTGTCCCGCGGCCTCGCTCACCTGCCGGTTGGACACGGCGTACACGCCGCGCTCGGCGAAGAGCCGCTCGGCGGCGGTGAGGATCAGCTCCCGCGTCGCGTCGGCCTGCTGTGCCCGTGCCGTCCTGCCGACCATGCTCACCACCGCACCTTTCCTCCGTCGGAGCCTACGCAACAGCAGGTGGAGGGCGGTGACCGGCTCGGATCCCGCCCGGGGGCGATGGCCGGCTCGGGTCGAGCCCGGGGGGACCGGCTCGGGTCGAGCCCGGGGGAACCGGCACGGGTCGCGACCGGAGGGGACCGGCTCGGGTCGCGACCGCAGGGCAGTGGCCGACTCGGGGTCGCGCCCCGGGAGTGACCGGCTCAGGTCACACCCGGAGGGCGATGGCGCGCTCGGGTCCCGCCCAGGGGCGAGGCCCGGCTCGGGTCCCGCCCGGCGGCGGTGGCACGCTCAGGTCACACCGGGAGCGATGACCGGCTCAGGGCGCACCCGGGGGCGGTGGACAGCTCAGGGCGCACCCGGGGGGCGGTGGACAGCTCAGGGCGCACCCGGGGGGCGGTGGACAGCTCAGGGCGCACCCGGGGGGCGGTGGACAGCTTGGTTTGCGCCCGGGGCAGCGGCTCGGGTCCCGCCCCGGCGGGCAGCGGCCTGCTCAGGTCACACTCGGGCGGTGTCCGGCTTGGATTGCGCCCGGGGCGGTGACCAGCTCGGGACCCGCGCGGGGGCGGTGGCGCGCTCGGGTTCCGCCCCGGGGGATGGCGCGCTCGGGTTCCGCCCAGGGGCGATGCCCGGCTCGGGTCCCGCCCGGGGGCGGTGGCGCGCTCAGGTCACACCTGGGGGCGGTCACCCGCTCACACCCGGGAGCGGTGAGCGGCTCCGGGGGCGCCTGCCGTTCACCCAGCGGGTACGACGGCGCCCTGTCACCCCCCGCCGGGGACGGGCGGCGTTCACGCACCCGAGGGCGGTGGCTCGGGTCCCTCCCCAGGAGGCAGTGGCCGACTCAGGTCCCGCCCCGGCGGGCAGCGGCCGGCTCAGGGCGCACCCGGGGGCGGTGGCCGGCCTGGTTAGCGGCCGGGGGCAGTGGCTCGGGACCCTCGCGGGGGTGGTAACCGGGCCGGGGGCCGCGGTGGGCCGTGCGGTGTGTCGGGGCGGGGTAGCTCGCGCGGATGACATGTGCCGTGGGCGGGCGAAGCCGAGCGGCCTTATCGGGGGAGATCGCCCACCATGGGACGAGGGATCACGTCACCGACGAGGTCACCACCGTGCCGCCGCGGCACCCCCGCCCCCCAGGCAAGGGAAGAACGCACCTCATGACCATCCGCGTGTTGCTCGCCGACGACCAGGCCCTGCTGCGGGCCGCCTTCCGGATCCTGATCGACTCCTGCGACGACATGGAGGTGGTCGGCGAGGCCGTCGACGGCGCCCGGGCGATCGAGCTCGCCAGGGCCCACCGGCCCGACGTCGTCCTGATGGACATCCGCCTGCCCGGCAGCGACGGACTGGCCGCCACCTCCGCCATCTGCGCCGACCCCGAGCTGTCCGCGACCCGGGTGCTCGTCCTCGCCACGTCCGAGATCGACGAGGACGTCGCCGAGGCGCTGACGGCCGGCGCCAGCGGATTCCTCGGCAAGGAGGCCACACCGGACGCGCTGCTCGACGGCGTCCGGACCGTGGCGGCCGGCGAGTCCCTGCTCTCCCCGCTCGCCACCCGCGCCCTGATCAGCCGTTTCCTGTCCGCTCCCGAGGAGGGCGCCCGGCTCGCGTCCCCCGAGGACCTCGCCGCGCTGACCGCGGCGGAGCGCGAGGTGCTGGGCCGGGTGGCCGAGGGCCGGACCAACGCGGAGATCGCGCAGAAGCTCGCGCTCAGCCCGCCCGACGTGCGCTCCCACGTGGACCGGGCGATGACGAAGCTGCGCGCCCGGGACCGCGCCCAACTGGTCGTCATCTCCTACCAGTCGGGGCTGGCGGGCGCCATGCCGCCGCCGTCCGCGGCGCTCTGACCCCGCCCTCCGTTCAGGGGAAACCCGCGGGCGGGGTGCGTGGCGCCGCCCCGCCCCGTCGACATCTCAAGCCGTGACCCTGCCACTGATCGCCCCCATGCTCGCCACCCCCGGCGCCCTGCCGCCCGCCACCCAGGACGCACGGTGGGCGTACGAGACCAAGCAGGACGGCCAGCGCGCGGTGGTGTATCTCCCCGGCGACGGAAGCCTCGTCCTGCGCGCCAGGTCGGGAGAGGAGATCACCGGCGCCTACCCCGAACTGCTGCCGCTCGGCGGCGCCCTCGGTCCCACGGCCGCGGTGCTGGACGGCGAGGTGCTGGCCCTGGACGAACGGGGGCGCGCCGACTTCCAGTTGCTCCAGTCCCGTATGGGCCTCGCCCACTCCCCCGCCCGGGCGGCGCGCCGGGCGGCTCAGGTGCCGGTCCACCTGGTGCTGTTCGACGTGATGCACCTGGCCGGGCACTCCCTGACCGGGCTGTCCTACGCCCGCCGCCGCGCCCGGCTGGAGGAGCTGGGCCTGGCCGGACCCTTCTGGTCCACGCCGGGCGCGTTGGTGGGCCACGGCGCCCAGGCCCTCCAGGCCACCGTCGACCACGGTCTGGAGGGCCTGGTCTGCAAGCGGCTGGACTCGGTGTACGAGCCAGGGGTGCGCTCCCGTGCCTGGATCAAGATCCGCAACATGCGCGGCGAGGACGTCGTGGTGGGCGGCTGGCAGCCGGGCAAGGGACGGCTGACCGGTCTGCCCGGCGCCGTGCTGGTCGGCCAGCGCGACGCGGCCGGACGCCTGCGCTACGTCGGCGGCGTCGGCACCGGCTGGAGCGAGGCCGAACGGATCGAGCTCGCGGCGCTGCTGCGCGAGCACGCCAGCGACGTCTGCCCCTTCGACCCGGCGCCGCCCGCGCCGGGCGCGCGCTGGGTGCTGCCCCGGCTGGTGGGCGAGGTCCGCTACAGCACCCGTACCCGGGCCGGGCTGCTGCGCCAGCCGTCCTGGCTGCGGCTGCGGCCCGACCTGACGCCCGAGGAGTCCACGGCCGACCTGCCGGAACACCTCGGCTGACGTCGATTCAGCAGACAACTATTGGGCTGTCCTTCACCAGCGGGACGCCTGTGACCTCTTGGCGCGGACGGGCATTCCCGGGAAGCTGAACTGCCTTTCCCCCCACAGCCCTTGGGCTGGGCCCGAACCAGGAGGAGGACGCAGTGTCGTCGCAGAAGTCCGTCGTGCACCGCAGGAGATGGCTCACCGTGCTCGGTGGTGCCGCCGCGGTCGTCATAGCCTTTCCCGCCACCGCATTCGCCGCCCCGCCGCCGGCGCTGCCCGGCAACGCCGACAACATGGAGCGCACCTTCCAGCCGGCTTTCGATTACGACACCGACGGCTGCTACGCGACCCCCGCGATCAGCGCCGACGGCACGGTCAACAGCGGTCTCAACCCGACCGGGGCGCTGAACGGCAACTGCCGGGACGCCTCGGACCTCGACAACACGAACAGCTACTCCCGCTACAAGTGCAACAACGGCTGGTGCGGCATCGTGTACGGCCTGTACTTCGAGAAGGACCAGGCCCTGCCCGGCACCAGCCTCGGCGGACACCGCCACGACTGGGAGCACGTCGTGGTGTGGGTGCAGGACAACCAGGTCAAGTACGTCTCGACCTCCAACCACGGCTCCTTCACCGTGCACAACGCCTCGGCGATCCGCTTCGAGGGCACGCACGCGAAGGTCGTCTACCACAAGGACGGCATCAGCACGCACTGCTTCCGTGCCGCCAACTCCAACGACGAGCCGCCGGAGAACCACAAGGGCACCTGGCAGTACCCGACGCTGGTCGGCTGGAACGGCTACCCGGCGGGCGTGCGGGACAAGCTGTCGTCGTACAACTTCGGCAGCGCCAACTTCGGCCTGAAGGACGCCAGCTTCAACTCCCACCTGGCCTCGGCGAAGCCGTCCGGCATCGCGTTCGATCCCAACGCCTGACAGACGCGCTCGTGCCCGGCGGGGGCCGGTGACGGTCTATCGTGTCCGCATGCCGGTCCCCGCATTGATCCGCATCGTCTCCCGCGACTCCCCCATGGCGCTGGCCCAGGTGGCCCGCGTGCGGGCCGAGTTGACCGCCCGTCACCCCGGCGTGAGAACCGAGGTGCTCCCGGTGAAGACCACCGGCGACAAGTGGCTCGGCGATCTCTCCCTGGTCGAGGGCAAGGGCGCGTTCACCAAGGAGGTCGACGCGGCGCTGCTGGCCGGCGAGGCCGACCTCGCGGTGCACTGCGTCAAGGACGTGCCCGCCGACCGTCCGCTGCCGGCCGGGACGGTGTTCGCGGCGTTCCTGAAGCGCGACGACATCCGTGACGCGCTGGTGCATCCGGGTGGGCTCACCCTGGACGAGCTGCCGGCCGGCACCCGCATCGGCACCTCCTCGGTGCGCCGTGTCGCCCAGCTGGCCGCCACGCATCCGCACCTGGAGTGCGTGCCCTTCCGCGGCAACGCGGGCCGGCGGCTGGACAAGCTCGCCGCCGGTGACGCGGACGCGCTGCTGCTGGCCGTCTCCGGTCTGGAGCGACTCGGCCGCCAGGACGTGATCAGCGAGGTCCTCTCCCCCGAGGTGATGATGCCGCCCATCGGTGCGGGCATCCTCGCCCTGCAGTGCCGCGAGGGCGACAGCGACCTGATCGACGCGGTCAGCCTGCTCGGCGACCCCGCCACGCACCGGGAGGCGACGGCGGAGCGGATGTTCCTGCATGTGCTGCAAGGGCACTGCAACAGCCCGATCGCCGGGTTCGCGCGCATCGACCACGGCGAACTCTCCCTGCGCGCCTGCGTGTTCACCCCCGACGGCAAGATCCGTCTGAACGCGCACGAGTGGGCGGGGCGGATGGACCCGGCCACCCTCGGCACGTCGGTCGCCGTGGCGCTGCTGCGTCAGGGTGCCCGCGAGATCATCGACGGCATCCCGCACTGACGGCTCTGACCGACCGCCGTCAGGCGGTGCCCTCCTCGGCCTGGTCGCGCAGGAAGTTGCTCACCTGGTGGGCGAGGCTCTCGCGGCCGGCCCCGGCCGGGGCGCACGGGGTGGACTCGTCCAGCCCGATGCCGCCCGTCCAGAGCCGGCGGTCGGCCCAGTCGTCGTCCACCCGCATCTGGATCTGGACGTCCACCTGTCCGAGCGCCGCCTCGGGTCCCGCCCCGTACATCACCGCGGTGGCCCGGCGCAGCGGGTAGACGTCGTAGCCCTCGATGAACTGCGAGTTGCGCCAGTCCACGAACGCGCTCTCGCCGTCGGGGCCGATGCGTACGTCGATCTGGCCGTCCTCCAGGTGGATGCCGAAGCGTTGCTCGCCGCGGTTCTCCACGGTCACCCGCAGCCGGAAGTACGCGAGTCCCTCGGCCGCGTCGTCGCGTCCGCGGGGCGGCTCGGCCCGCTCAAGACCGTGGACACGAACGCGCAGACCGGCATGCTCGTCGTACTCCTGCCAGTCCCCGACCACGTTCGGCTCGTACACGCTCCACCTCTCGACCTCTCGAAGCTGCTTCCTATCCGTGGGCTCAGCGCAGTGTCAAATGGGCGGAATGGGCTGTGGCCAGGGATTTCCCGCGTGTGATCGCTGATCAAGCCGTGCGCAGGGAGAATCCGTACGGGCCTCGTCCCGGGCGTGCCGCACATCACGTCCGCGCCCCGGGTCAGCGGGCCAGCCGCCCCAGCAGTGAGGAGGCGGCGGCGATACCGAGCGCGGCGGCGACCGCCAGCACCGCGAAGTCCGTCCCGAGATGTGCGGGCGTGCCCAGCAGCAGTCCGCGCAGCGCGTCCACCTGGTAGCTGAGCGGGTTCACCTCGCTGACCGCCCGGAGCCAGCCGGGCATGACCGACAGCGGGTACAGCGCGTTGGAACCGAAGAACAGCGGCATGGTGATCGCCTGCCCGAAGCCCATCAGCCGGTCGCGGCTGAGGACGACGCCCGCGATGGTCATCGACAGACAGGAGAAGAAGGCGGAGCCGAGGACGACGGCCGCCGCGACGCCCAGCAGCCGGAGCGGGTTCCAGGTCAGGGCCACGCCGAGGGCGGCCGCGATGACGATCACGACCACGGCCTGGATCAGCGCCTTCACACCGGACGCGAAGGCCTTGCCGGTGATCAGTGCCGGCCGCGGGGTGGGGGTGACCAGCAGTTTGCTGAGGACGCCGGCGTCCCGCTCCCAGATGATCTGGATGCCGTAGAAGATCGCGATGAACATCGCGGACTGGGCGATGATTCCCGGGGCCAGATAGTCGAGGTAGGGGACGCCGCCGGTCGGGATCACATGGAGCCGGGTGAAGGTCTGACCGAAGATCAGCAGCCAGAGGGCCGGCTGGACGGCGCGGGTGTACAGCTCGGTGCGGTCGTGGCTGAGCTTCTGCAGCTCGACGACGCACATCGCGGCGATGCGGGCGGGCAGCAGCCGCCAGGCGGGCCTGGCCGGAGGCGGTCGCAGCAGCAGGCCGACATCGCGGTCAGCCGACGCGGCGGGCGGTGCGGCGGGTGCTTCGGACATCGCGGAACTCTCCTGACCTCTCGTCCGGCCTCTCGTCGAGTCCGCTGCCGGCGACGGCGCGGAAGACGTCCTCGAGGGTGGGCAGCGTGTCGGCGCGCAGCCGCTCGCGGAGCCCCTGGCGCAGTTCGGCCGGCGTACCGAGGGCCCGGACGCGCCCGCGGTGCATCAGGCCGACGCGGTCGCAGTACTGGTCGGCCTCCTCCATGTAGTGCGTGGTGACCAGCACCGTCATGCCGGTGGCGGCACGGACGGCGTCGATCTGTTCCCAGACACCCGTTCGGGCGATCGGGTCGAGACCGATCGTCGGTTCGTCGAGGATCAGCAGTCGCGGAGCGCTGACGAGCGCCTGGGCCAGTTCCAGCCGGCGCACCATGCCGCCGGAGTAGGTGCCGGCGAGCCGGTCGGCGGCGTCGGCGAGACCGACGGCCGTCAGTGCCTGGCGGACGCGTTCGGCGCGTTCACGGCGCGGCACGTCGAAGACCCGTGCGAACAGGGCGACGTTCTGCCGTCCGGTCAGCGCCGCGTCGGCGGACAGCTGCTGGGGGACGTAGCCGAGCAGCCGCCGTACCGCCGTCCGGTCGCCGGCGGCGTCGTGGCCGAAGACGCGGACCGCCCCGGCGGGCACCGGCAGCAAGGTCGTGACGCAGCGGATCGCGGTGGTCTTGCCGGCGCCGTTGGGGCCGAGCAGTCCGAAGACCTCGCCGGCGTGCACCGTGAGGTCGAGTCCGTCTACGGCCCTCGTGCCGCCGAAGGCGTACACGAGCCCCGTACAGGTGAGGGCCTCGGTGGCACCGTCGGTCATGGCTGATCGGCCTCCTCCCGCAGGGTGACGGCCAGCTTCCGCAGGGCCGGTACGGCGGCGCGCAGCGCCTCGCGGTCCGCCTCGTCGAGCAGGGCGAGCTGACCGCGCACGAGGTCGGCGCGCCGGCGCCGCCAGGCGGCGAGGCGTTCCTCCGCCGCGTGGGTGGGCAGCAGGCGGGCGGCCCGGCGGTCGGCGGGGTCGGTCTCGCGGACCAGCCATCCCTGCCGGACCAGTTGGTTGACCAGCGTCGAGACCGAGTTGCCCGCCAGACACAGCTCCCTGGCCGCGTCGGAGACACCGATACCGGGGCGCGCGGCGACCATGCGGAGCAGCTCGACCTCGGCGCCGCGCAGGGGGGCGAGGGGCATCTCGGCACGCAGTCGGCGCCGGATCAGCCGCTGGATGCCGACGAGCGCGTCGGCGAGCTCCTCCGGGAAGGTCTCCGCCCTCTCGTCGTCGCCCTGGTGCGGTCCGCCGTCGACGTCCACGGTTCGACGGTACCTCTGTGCCAGAGCTAAAGGCTCCAAGGAGGAGTCAAGCCTTGGGCACACCTTTCGACCACATCGGAGACCTGAAGTGCGTTTCGTGTGTATTCATCACGGGAAGACCTATTTGAGTGCTTCGGACAGGAGGCACGTCCGTGGGATCGCGATGTCGTTCCCGCACGGCTTCCTGTGTGCAAGGGTCCGGGCGCGCCACCCACGGTGTCTGTCCAACCGGCACCTGCTGAGGGAGGCGCGCACATGCGTACCGCCAGCAGAACGAAGCAACACCCCCACGACGACGCTCCCGACACGGCCGCCGATTTCGTACGCCTGCGTGCGCTGCCGGACGGTCCCGAACGCAAGGCCCTGCGGGACGAACTGGTCCGGGTCTGGCTGCCCATGGCGGAGCGGATCGCCGTGCGTTTCCGGGGCCGTGGCGAGGCCCTGGAGGATCTCTACCAGGTCGCCGCCCTCGGTCTGGTCAAGGCCGTCGACCACTACGACCCCGAACGCGGCCGCGCTTTCGAGGCGTACGCCGTACCGACGGTCACGGGCGAGATCAAGCGCCACTTCCGTGACCACATGTGGACGCTGCACGTCCCACGTCGCGTCCAGGACCTGCGCAACAGGGTGCGGCGCGCCACGAAGGAGCTCTCCCAGACGACCCCCGGGCGGCCCCCCACCATCGCCGAGATCGCCGCGTACGCGGACCTCAGCGAGGACGAGGTGCGCACCGGCATGGAGGCCCTGGAGTGCTTCACCGCGCTGTCCCTGGAGGCCGAGATGCCCGGGACCGACGGCTACGCCCTCGCCGACGCGCTCGGCGGGCTGGACCCGAGCTACGACATCGTGGTGGACCGGGTCGCGGTGGCGCCCTGTCTCCAGGCCCTGCCCGAGCGCGAGCGGACCATCCTCTATCTGCGCTTCTTCCAGGGAATGACGCAGAGCTGCATCGCCCAGCAGCTGGGCATCTCGCAGATGCACGTCTCCCGGCTGCTCAGCGCCTGTTTCGCCAGGCTGCGCGAGGAACTCGTCGCGGGGACACCTCGCTGAGGCGGCCGGGGGAAGCCGCCGGCGTCACTCCTCGGGCGCGCCGGGGATCTGCGTCGGACCGTGGCGGTCCAGGGCGTCCTCCAGCTCGGCACGGATCTCCGAAGGCATCTCGCCGTCGCGGCCCCAGATCAGCACCAGCTCCGCGACCGTGCGGAGCTTGGTGTTGGTGTGCTGCGAGACGTCTTTCAGCACCGCCCATCCCTCGTCCGGCGTCACCCTTCCGAGCGCCACCATCATGCCGATCGCCTGGTCGACGACGGCATGCGAGCAGACGGCCTCCTTGAGCTGGACGATCTCGTCCTCCAAGGCCCGGAGCCGGTCGGTGTCACCGGCGGGCTCGTGCGGTATTCCTGCCATTCCCCCATCCTCCCCACCGGGACTGACCACTGCCACCGGGGTACTCGGCAGGCGCCATGACCGGTTCCGGTTGGACACTGGTGTCGAACCGGTGGCTGCCGGTCGACGAGACCAGGACGACTGCCATGCAACATGACACGACACCCACGGCCCGTGCGACGGACGTGGTCTCCACGAGTGACGCCTTCGGTGCGCCCTGCTGGGTGAGCCTCACCAGCCGCGACGTGCGCGTCACCGAGGAGTTCTACACCGCCGTACTGGGCTGGGAGTGGCGGAAGGCCAAGCTCGGCGACCACTTCCGGATCGCGGTCGTCGACGGCGCGCCGGTGGCCGGCATCGCCGCGGTGGCCGCGATGTGGCAGATGGCGGTCGCCTGGACGCCCTACTTCGCCGTCCCCAGCGCGGACCTGGCGGTGGCCAGGGCGCAGGAGCGCGGGGGGACCGCGGCGGTGGGGCCCATCTCGCTGCCGCCCGGCCGGGCGGCGCTGCTCGCCGACCGCGACGGGGCGACCTTCGGCATCTGGGAGGGCGAGCTGGTCACCGACTGGGAGACCTGGCACCGCGCCGCGCCGGCCTTCATCCGGCTGCACACCCGGGACGCGTTCGACGCCGCGATCTTCTACGGAGAGGTCCTGGAGTGGGCCTCGGCGACCCGCGGCTGCTGCGAGATCAACTACGAGGGCGAGGAGGTCGTCCTGCGCAGCGGCGGCGACGTGGTGGCCCGCATCGAGTCCGGCGCCCTCGGGGCGGCTCCCGATCCGACGATCCGGCCGCACTGGCAGATCCACTTCGCCGTCGGCGACGTGGCGGCCTGTGCCCGGGCGGCGGAACACAACGGCGGCAGCGTGCTGCGTCTGCGCACCGAGGAGGCCGTGCTGCGCGACCCCGACGGGGCGCAGTTCACGGTGACGTCGCGCCGGGAGCCATGAGGGCCCCCGGCGTTCTCGCCTCCTAGGAACCCGAGGGTCGCGTGCTCCGTGACGGCCGGGACAGCAGGACGAGGCTGCGCGCCTCCACCGTGAGGGCGGTGGCCGCCTTGTGCTCGGTCTCGTCCGGTGGCCCCTGGGGATCGGCGGTGTCGATGAGGGTGGTCCAGTGTTCGCCGTACGTGCGGTCCGGCAGCCGGAAGTCCACCGGCTCCCAGTAGCTGTTGAGCAGCAGCAGGAAGGAGTGGTCGACCACGCGGCGCCCGTGGGCGTCGGGTTCGGCGATGGCGTCGCCGTTGAGGAACACGCCGACGGTGTGCGCGTCGGAGCGCTGCCAGTCCTCGTCCGCCATCTCGGTCGCGTCCGGTTGCAGCCACACCAGGTCCGGCAGCGGCTGCCCGGCGTGCCGGACCGTCTCGCCCCGGAAGAAGCGCCGCCGGCGCAGCACCGGGTGGGCGGCCCGCAGCGCGATCACGTAGCGCGTGAAGTCCCGCAGGTCCCGCTGCTGCCCGGTCAGCCGCCAGTCGATCCAGGAGACCTCGTTGTCCTGGCAGTAGGCGTTGTTGTTGCCGCGCTGGGTGCGTCCGATCTCGTCGCCGTGGCTGAGCATGGGGATGCCCTGTGACAGCAGCAGGGTGGCGAGGAAGTTGCGCTGCTGACGGGCGCGCAGGGCGAGCACCCCCACGTCGTCGGTGTCGCCCTCGGCGCCGCAGTTCCAGGACCGGTTGGCGCTCTCGCCGTCCCGGTTGCCCTCGCCGTTGGCCTCGTTGTGCTTGTCGTTGTACGACACGAGGTCGCGCAGGGTGAAGCCGTCGTGCGCGGTGACGAAGTTGACGCTGGCACGGGGACGGCGCCTGCTGTGCTGGTACAGGTCGGAGGAGCCGGTCAGCCGGGACGCGAACTCGCCGAGCGTGTGCTCCTCGCCGCGCCAGAAGTCCCGTACGGCGTCGCGGTACATGCCGTTCCACTCCGACCACAGCGGCGGGAAGTTGCCCACCTGGTAGCCGCCCTCCCCCACGTCCCAGGGTTCGGCGATCAGCTTGACCCTGCTGATGACGGGGTCCTGCTGGATCAGGTCGAAGAACGCCGACAGCCGGTCCACCTCGTGGAACTGCCGCGCCAGCGTGGCCGCGAGGTCGAAGCGGAAGCCGTCGACGTGCATCTCGGTGACCCAGTACCGCAGCGAGTCCATGATCAGCTGGAGCACGTAGGGGTGGCGCATGAGCAGGCTGTTGCCGGTGCCCGTGGTGTCGTAGTAGTGCCGCCAGTCGCCGTCGACGAGGCGGTAGTACGAGGAGTTGTCGATGCCGCGGAAGGAGAGCGTGGGGCCCTTCTCGTTGCCCTCGGCGGTGTGGTTGTAGACCACGTCGAGGATGACTTCGAGCCCGGCCGCGTGCAGCGCCTTGACCATGGACTTGAACTCGGTGACCTGCTGGCCCCGGGTGCCGTGCGCCGCGTAGGCGTTGTGCGGCGCGAAGAAGCCGATCGTGTTGTAGCCCCAGTAGTTGGCCAGCCCACGGTCCTGGAGCACGCCGTCCTGCACGAACTGGTGCACCGGCATCAGCTCGACGGCCGTCACCCCCAGCGAGGTGAGGTGGTCGACGACGGCGGGGTGGGCGAGCCCCGCGTAGGTGCCGCGCAGCTCCGGCGGCACGTCCGGGTGGGTGCGGGTCAGCCCGCGCACGTGCGCCTCGTAGATCACCGTGTCGGCGTACGGCCGTCCGAGGGGGCGGTCGCCGCCCCAGTCGAACGCCGGGTCGGTCACCACGCCCAGCATGGTGTGCCCGGCACTGTCGGCCGGGTCGGGACCGGAGGCCGCGCGCTCGTACAGCGAGGCGTGGTTGTCGAACTGCCCGTCCACGGCCTTGGCGTAGGGGTCGAGCAGCAGCTTCGCCGGGTTGCAGCGCTGCCCGGCGGACGGGTGCCAGGGACCGTGCACCCGGTAGCCGTAGCGCTGGCCGGGCTTCACGTCGGGCAGGTAGCCGTGCCAGACGAAGCCGTCGACCTCGGTCAGGGGGACGTCGCGATGGGTGCCGCGCTCGTCCACCAGGACGAGGTCGACACGTTCGGCGACCTCGCTGAACAGCGCGAAGTTCGTGCCCTTGCCGTCGTGGGACGCGCCCAAGGGATAGGGGTGCCCGCTCCACGCGGGCACCCCTTCCTTGCCGTTCGGCTTCTTCTTCGTCACCGCGCGTCCTCCAGGGCGCCGTCGGCCGGCAGTAGCGGCGTGGCGAGGGCGGCGACCGGCATCGCGCGGGGCACCTGCAGCCCCTCGCGCAGATCGGGGGCGGGCGCCTTCGGCACCAGCGGGACGCGCTCGCCGGCGCGGGCCCGCTGGGAGAACCAGATGACCTTGCTGCCGGTCGCGGTGGCGCAGCAGCCCCAGCCGTCGCTCATCGCGGCGATGTGCTCCAGACACGCCCGCAGGTCGAGGTCGGGGCGGAGTTGCTGGTCGTTGTCACCGACGGCGGTGATCAGGTGCTGGCCGTTCCACCACATCTCGATCGACGTGTGCTTGTCCGTCGCGTGCTCGTCGATGGCCTGCAGCAGCAGTTCGAGGCTGCCGCAGACGGGCTTGACCAGCGGGTCGAGGTCCCAGTACTTCAGGTGGGCCGCGAGGATGCGGCTCACCTGTCCTACGCGTTCCGGGCTGACTTCCACATCGAGGTGGTAGTAGCAGGGCACTGCGGTCTTCATCGTGGCTCCTCACCGGCGAGGCTCTCGCACCCTCGCCCTCGCAAGCCGATCCCCGAACACGAAGCGTGAGCACTGATCGCTTCCGAGTCACCACAACAGTGCGGCTGCTAGCCCATTCGTGCAACACGAGCGCACCACCGTGATGGTTGAAGCTCTAACAAGACGCTGGGTCGCCGTACGTGCACCATGAGTGAAGGTGCCTCGATCGCCGTAACGGATCCGTGCCCCCTCGCGGGAACGGCCGCCGGCCCGACCGTCGGGAACGTGCCCATCGAGCGCCCGGAAGGTGAACGGCGCCATGCTGCTACCCGCCAGAGCCGAAGTCACGCGGCAGCTGCGGCGGTACCGGGCCTGGGAGCGTGCGACGCTCGCGGCCCCCACCGACAGCGCGGTGCGGACCGGCTTCGAGGACTCGGGCTACACCCTCTGCGTGCTGATGGGAAAGCGCTGCGCGCGTGAGGCCGTCGAGGCGGCCGAGCGCTATCTGCGCACCACGCCGACCGTCTACCTGCGGGACGAGACCTGCCGACCGCGTCCGAGCCGCATACCCCGCAGGGGTTCTCCCCCGGGACGGCGTTCCCGGGCGGGGCTCTAGCCCCCTTTCAGGTGCAGTATCCCGAGCCGGGCCGAGGGGCCCGGCTTTGAGTACGACGGAGGTGAGACCCATGAGTACGACTGAGGCCATCGGCCGCATTCCGGTCCGGGACGTCCATCCCGCCGTGGAGTGCGGCAGGCGCCCGGCGAAGGCCGTGCCCCAGGAGACGTTCCAGGTCACGGCCACCGTGTTCCGCGAGGGGCATGACGCGGTCGCAGCCAATGTCGTCCTGCGGGATCCCGAGGGCCGCCCCGGTCCCTGGACACCGATGCGCGAACTGGCCCCCGGCACCGACCGCTGGGGCGCCGAGGTCACCCCGGACGCCGTGGGTCTGTGGACGTACTCCGTCGAGGCGTGGAGCGATCCTGTCAGCACCTGGCGCCACACCGCCGGGATCAAGGTGCCCGCGGGCATCGACACCGGGCTGGTCCTGGAAGAGGGCGCCGAACTCTACGAGCGGGCCGCCGCCGGCGTGCCCGAGCACGCGGGGCGCGAGGTCCTGCTGACGGCGGCGCGGACCCTGCGCGACGACTCCCTGCCGGTCGCCACCCGCCTCGCGGCGGCGCTGACGCCGGAGGTGGACGGGGTGCTCGGGCGGTGTCCGCTGCGGGAGTTGGTGACGGCGTCGGATCCGTTGCCGCTGCTGGTGGAGCGGGA
>NZ_JBVKBE010000006.1:0-393887 GCF_055657325.1 Streptomyces sp. NPDC107562
GCCACCTCTACACCGAAATCCTCGGCACCCCCCACACCACCATCGACGACAACTTCTTCGACCACGGAGGCCACTCCCTCCTCGCCACCCGCCTCGCCTATCGCATCCGCGAAGTACTCGGCGTCCGGATCGAGGTTCGTACGGTCTTCGCCGCCCCGACCGTCGCCCAACTGGCGGAGGCGCTCGCCGACAGCGAGGCTGAGGCCGGCACAGGCCTGGTGCTGACGTTCCGAGCATCGGGCGAGCGGCCGCCAGTTTTCATGATCCCGGCGGTGAACGGACTCGGCTGGAACTACGCGTCGCTGACCGCCCATCTCCCCCAGGACCGACCGGTGTTCGCGCTGCAGGATCCGCGGCTGGTGACCGGCGGCGTGAAGCCGATGAGCGTACGAGAACTCGCGGCCGCCCACACGGAGCAGATTCGTGCCCTGCGACCGTCCGGGCCATATGTGCTGCTCGGCTGGTCGTTCGGCGGCACGGTGGCGCAGCAGGTCGCGGTCGATCTGGCCGCCACCGGGCAGGACGTCGAATTGCTCGTTCTGTTCGACTCGTACTACGGCCCCGGCGAGGGAGATCCGCGGGTAGCCGAGCGCGACATGCTGACCGCGGCCCTCGACGGTGTCCCGCCGCTCGACGAGCCGGAGGGCGAGCCGCTGCCCGCGGGTGCGACCAAGAAGCTGCTGCAGGAGGCCGGCAGCGCACTCGGCGCACTCGACGAGCAGACCATCAGCCGGATCGTCGTGGTCGCCCGGGAGAACGGCCGGGCCATGGCGGCACACACGCCCGACACGTTCGACGGACCAGTGCTCTTCCTCAACGCCGTCGTCGGCACCACCCCCACAGGTGACCCGACGACCCCGGCGTCCACCGGATGGGTGCCGCTGCTGACCGGTGATCTCACGACGCACGACAGTCAGTTCAGACATGCGGAACTCATACAGACCAATTCTCTGCAGGTGATCGGACCGATGCTCCGCAGGACACTCTCGCCCGGAACGGAAGGGATGAACGCATGACGCTCGAAATGGCGCTGGAGCATCCGGGGATCTTGGGAACGCGCCCGCGGGCTGCCGACAGCGACGTCGGGGCACCCCGGATCGTAGGAGTCGGCACCTCGGTGCCCGAGGAAGCGTATTCGCAGACCGATCTGCTCGACCTCTTCGAGATCAAGGACAGGAAGATCAGGTCTGCGTTCCTCAACGGCACGATCGAGAGGCGCTTCCTGACACTGCCGCCCGTCGACAGCGACGGCCGGCCGATCATCGAGTCCCAGGGCCAGTTGCTCGCCAAACACAAGGCCCAGGGGCTCGACATGGGGGCGCGGTCGATCACCACCTGCCTCAAGGACGCCGGCGCCGACCTGTCCGACGTCCGCTACCTGTGCTGCGTGACGTCGACCGGGTTCCTGACACCAGGATTCAGCGCGCTGCTGATCAAGGAACTCGGCATCGACCCTCACTGCAGCCGCGTCGATGTGGTCGGCATGGGCTGCAACGCCGGGTTGAACGCGCTCAACGCCGTCGCGGCCTGGGCGAGGGCCAACCCTGGCGAACTCGCGGTGATGGCGTGCATCGAGGCGTGCTCGGCGGCATATGCGTTTGACGGCACCATGCGGACGTCGGTCGTGAACAGTCTGTTCGGCGACGGCTCCGCCGCACTGGCGCTGCGTTCCGGCGTCGCGCCGGAGTCTCCCGAGGGCGCCGTAACGGCGCCGGGCCAGGGCCCGCGCGTCCTCAAGTTCGCCAGTTGCATCGTCCCGGAGGCGGTGGACGCGATGCGCTACGACTGGGACTCCGAGCAGACCCGGTTCAGCTTCTTCCTGGATCGTGATGTGCCGTACGTCGTCGGCGCGCACGCGGAGATCGCCGTGGGCCGGCTACTGGCCGGGACCGGGCTGCGGCGCAGCGACATCGGGCACTGGCTGGTGCACTCGGGCGGCAAGAAGGTCATCGACTCGGTGATGGTCAACCTAGGCCTCACTCGTCACGACGTGCGCCACACGACGGGAGTGCTCCGGGACTACGGCAACCTCTCCAGCGGCTCCTTCGCCTTCTCGTACGAGCGGCTGATCGAGGAAGGCGTCGCCCTGGCGGGTGAGTACGGCGTGATGATGACGATGGGCCCCGGATCCACCCTGGAAACGGCTCTTGTGCGCTGGTGACGAGCGGAAATCATGCCGCTGGAACCTTGAACGACGAGAAAGGCTGAACGAAATGAGCGCTGGTCAGATGATCACGGGCCCCGAGGACGGGACCGTCGTCGCCGTCGACGGCACGCGGCCCGTGTCGTACGCCTTGGTCAAGGAGCTGGGCGAGTTCTGCGACCTCATCGAGGAGCATGCCGAGAACGAGTCCGCTACCACGCCCGCGGTCCTGTGGGTGTCCGGGACGCCGTCCGAGCCGCATCTGGGCGACGGCGACATCCACCTGGTCGGAAAGTGGGAGCAGGTGCTGCGCCGGCTGGAGCGGATCGCCGTCCCGACCATCGCGGTCGCGGATGGGGACTGTGGTGGAGCGGCATTCGACGTACTGCTGACCACCGACTACCGGCTGGCGACCAGCACTGCGCGGCTACTGCCCGCGGCGGGCGCGGACGTTCCGTGGCCAGGGATGAGCCTGTACCGGTTGGCCACCCAGACGGGACTGGCGCCGGTCCGGCAGGCAATCCTCTTCGGGCGGCCGATCACGGCGGCCGAGGCTCTCGCCCTGCATCTCTTCGACGAGGTCGTGGACGACGCGACGACGGGTACGGCCGAAGCGGTGGAGTCCGTCGCCGCGTCGGCACGACACGATGTCGCGATACGGCGACGGCTGATGCTCGAATCGTCGACGTCGACGTTCGAGGACGCCCTTGGGCGCCATCTCTCGGCCTGCGACCGGGAGCTGCGCCGCACCCGGAAGGGCGAATGAGATGACACCGGTGTCCGTCGCCCAGGACCCGGAGGAGTCGCTGCTCCGCCTACTACGCCTCGTCGGCGGGGAACTACCCGTCGCACGGGAGGCGCTGCGCAATGCGGCCTTCGACGTCGAGGAACTCCTCGCGGGTATGCCCGCACGGCCCGACCGCTCCCCCGAACAGGAGCGGACGGCCACCCAGGCCAAGCAGCGTGTACGCGCCCTGCGCAGCCGCTTCATGTCACAGCACGCGGACGCGGTGTACGACACACTGACCGAGGGCCGGACTCTGCCATTGCGGCTGGCCGAACTGGCCGATTCCGCGGCCGGCGCGTTTCCCGGCCTGGTACCGCACTGGGAACGACTCGCCGAGGAACGGCGACGCGCCCAGGCGGCGAAGGAGGGCCACGAGATGGACCAGGGCATCTTCTTCGGACGTCTTCTCAGCTCGCCGACGGCCGGCACACACCTGATGGAGAGCATGCTCCGGCCGACGAGACGCGCTGAGCTCCTGCTGCCGGAGTTCCTGCGCACGGGCCTGCTGGAACTACCGTCCGTGCGTCTCGAACGGCGGGACGGCGCCGCGCATCTGACGATGTGCCGCGACGACTGCCTGAACGCCGAAGACGACCGCCAGGTCGACGACATGGAGACGGCGGTCGACCTGGCGCTGCTCGATCCAGGGGTACGGGTCGGGGTACTGCGGGGTGGCCCGATGACACATCCCCGGTATCTGGGGCGGCGCGTGTTCAGTGCCGGGATCAACCTGAAGAGCCTGCACGCAGGACAGATCTCCCTCGTCGACTTCCTTCTGAGGCGCGAACTCGGCTACATCAGCAAGCTGATCCGTGGGGTGCTGGTCGACCACGACGTGTGGTGGCAAGGGCCGACGGTGCAGAAGCCGTGGGTGGCGGCCGTCGACACGTTCGCGATCGGCGGGGGCGCCCAGCTGCTGCTCGCCTTCGACCGGGTGGTCGCGGCGGCCGATTCCTACTTCAGCCTGCCCGCCGCGCAGGAGGGCATCGTCCCGGGCGCGGCCAATTTCCGGCTCGGCCGGTTCGCCGGGGAGCGGTTGTCGCGGCAGGTCGTCCTGTGGGGACGGCGGATCTGGGCGCACGAGCCGGAGGCGCGACTGCTCTTCGACGACGTGGTCGATCCCGGGCGGATGGATGCAACGATCGAGGAGAGTGTCGTGCGGCTGGACAATCCGGCGGTGGTGACGAACCGTCGGATGCTGGGTCTGGCGCAGGAGCCGTCCGAGGCGTTCCGGGTGTACATGGCCGAGTTCGCGTTGCAGCAGAGCCGTCGGCTGTACAGCGAAGACGTCATCGACAAGGTCGGCAGGTTCACCGCCACCGGTACCGCTTCGCCTGCAGGCGCTTCCGTCTGAGCACTACAGTCCGAGGCTGTGTCGGCGCGGGTGACCGCACCGACACAGCCTCGGACTGTTCTCCTGATCGGCCCACGGACACACGTCCTGGCCATCTCCCTCGCCCCCGCGTCTCACCGAGGGTCACGGGACCACCGATCGGCTGCGGTTCAGCTTGTTCTCTATGGTCCGAGTAGGTGTCGTTCGATGATGCTCTCGCGTCGTTTCACGGTCTTGCCCACGTCGTGGCGGGTGGCGGGCCGCCGGTTCTTCGAGTCAAGTGCCCTGCCAGGTCAGGGAGGCACGTTGACCGAGGCCCCCACAGCCGATCGCTATAGGGGCCTCATCTGCAAGCTGCTCGCAAAGAACCTTGGCGATGAACTTCATCCCCAGCGCCGCGTACTACTCAAGGGCGCTGATGCACCTCGCCTTCTGCGCTGGGTTCGCCGGGGCGCGGGTGGTACACGGCGCGTCCGCCCGGCCACCGCCCGAGGCCGGTGACCAGGGACATGCCGCCGTCGACTTCTTCGGCTTACCATCCGTGGATGTCCAGGAGCAGGCCGCCCAAGGGCCCGCCGGCCAGTTCGGCGTAGGTCCGGTGCGGGAGCGGGCCGGGGTTGGGTTCGTCGCGGCCATCGTCGACCGCCTCACCTTCAACGGCACCATCATCGAGACTGGCACCGACTCCCAATTCGGCGTGCTGCGCTGTGACCAGCGGCCCGGCGATCTGGCCGACGGCAACGGGGTGCACCGTACCACCGTCACCCGGTGGGTGCGCGAGGTCGTCGGCCTGCTGGCCGCCCACGCCCCGCGCCTGGACCGGGCGCTGAAGAAGATCGCCCGAACGGGTGGCGGGGTGGTGCTGCTGGACGGCTCGGTGATACGCACCAGGCGGCGCGCCGGGGCCGAGAACCGCAAGAACTACTCGGGCAAGAACAAATGCCATGGCCTGCTCGTGATCGCGCTCACCGACGACCGGGGCCGGCTGCTGTGGGTCTCCGCCGCCCGGCCCGGGCAGACCTCGGAGATCACCGCCTGCCGTCACGACAAGCTCACCGCTCATCTCCGCGCGGCCGGCCTCGGAGCCATCGCCGACCTGGGATTTGTCGGCGTCGACGACAGCGGCCCGGACGCCGACCTGGCAGTGATCACCGGTTACAAGGCCGCCCGGAATCGGCCCCTCACCCGTGGCCAGAAGCGGTCCAACAAGGCACTGGCCGCAGTGCGCGCCCCGGTCGAGCACGGCTTCGCGCACCTGAAGAACTGGCGCGTCCTGGGCAAGGTCCGCACGGATCCGAGGTGGGCGACCGCGCTGGCGCGGGCCCTGCTGGGCTTCAGGAACAAGGAAGTTGCCCGATGACCGACGATTGTGTCGCTGGACTACCGCCCCGGACCTGGCCGAGCGTCCCGACGCCTACGCACACCAGCTCACCTGACGTGCAGTTTTCACGATGCACACTACTCACTGGGGCACCTTCAACCGCGTCCGTGGCGGCGTCCCCGACGCCCTGAGGGTGCGGCCGAGACGAGCAGGGGCGACATCGAGCTCACGGATGAGCCGTGACGTCGATCGGGGCCGACCTTGCCGAGGTCGCGCGGACACTGGAGCGTCTGCCACCCTGGCCATCCCGTACCGCCGCGGACACGGCCAGACCGGACTGCCGGCCGGGAAGGGGAGCTGGACTGGTCGCGGTGCGCGATCGACTCGGTGAACATGCGGGCCCTGAAACGGGGACCTGACAGGTCCGAAGCCTGTCGACCGGGGCAAGAAGGGCTCGAAATCAACGGAGCGAAGCCCCGGACTGCTCCGGGGCTTCGCTTGGTGTCACTGCGGTCAGGCCGCAGCGCATTGTCGTCGCGGGTCAGTCGGGAATGCTGGCCCAGTCGGCGGGTCCGGCGAACTCCCCGCCGTCCCCGAGGAGATCGACGCCGGTGACGAAACCTGATGCGTCACTGGCGAGGAAGAGGACGAGCTCGGCGACTTCTTCCGGCTTTCCGGTCCGCTGCAGAGCGACGTGCTTCACCTCGAACTGGGCGCCCTCGGTCATCGGTGTGTTGATCTGCCCCGGATGGACGGCGTTCACGCGAATGCCGTGGGGGCCGAGTTCGAGCGCTGCCGCCCTCGTCAGACCGCGGACCGCCCACTTGCTGGCGACGTAGCCGGACATCAGCGGGAGAGCCTTCATCCCGCCGAGGGAACCGAAGTTGATGATCGACCCACGACCAGCTCGGCGCATCGCCGGTTCGACGGCCTGTATGCCGTTGAAGGCACCTATGAGGTTAACCTCCAGGACTCGGCGCAGCCGGGGCAGGTCCCACTCCGCCAGGGGGCCGACGTCTGCGATGCCCGCGTTGTTCACGAGGACGTCGACAGTCCCGAAGGCGGTTTCGACGGCGCGCACAGCCTCGGCCCAGGACGCGGGGTCCGTGACGTCCAGCTTGACGAACATCGCGTTCGGCCCCAGCCTGTCTGCCAGGGCTTGTCCATCGGCCTCCTTGACGTCGGCCACGGCTACCTTGGCGCCTTCTTTGACGAGGAGCTCGGCGCTTGCGGCACCCATGCCCTGGGCAGCCCCCGTGACGATGGCGACCTTGCCTGATACTCGATCCATCGTGCTTGTCCTTTCAGTCCTCTTGTTGTCGATTTCGGGCGAGCGTTTTACACGGCCTGCTCGGGCTGCAGGGCGGGGCCCAACTGCATGCCGCCGTCGACGACGTACTCCGCACCAGTCGTGAACGAGGAATGGCTCGAGGCGAGGAACAGCACGACGCGGCTGACCTCTTCGGGCTGGGCAAGCCTCGGGATGGCGACTGCTCCCGCCAGGTTGCCCTCCCCGCCGCCCAACTCCGTGGCCATCGAGGCGGCCAGGCTGGTGTCCACCGTGCCCGGGTGGACGGAGTTGACGCGGATGTTGTCCCGGCCGAGTTCGAGCGCGGCCACCTTGGTGAGGCCGGTCACGGCGTGCTTGCTCGCGGTGTAGGCGGCAAGGGCGGGCGCGACCCCGCCGGTCAGGCCGGCAACGGACGAGATGTTGACGATGGTTCCTCCGCCGGCGCGCCGCATGGACGGGGTGACGGCTCGAATCCCGAGGTACTGCCCGGTCAGGTTGATCTCGACGACCCGGCGCCATACCTCCGGCTCGGTGTCCTCGATCGTGCCGTACTGCAGGATGCCGGCGTTGTTGATCAGGACGGAAACCGGTCCGAAGGTCTCCTCGGCCTTGGTGACCGCGGCTGCCCAGTCGTCGGCGCGGGTGATGTCGAGGCGGACGAAGAGGGCGCGCTCTCCCAGCTCACGGGCAAGCGCCTTGCCCTGCTCCTCGAGGATGTCCGCGATGACCACCGACGCGCCCTGCTCCAGGAAGGCCCGAGCGTGGCTGGCTCCCATGCCGCCGGAAGCGCCGGTGATGATCGCGGTCTGATTGTCGAAGTGTCCCATGACTGGACTCCAATGTTTGCGTTGGTCGGATAGCTTGTGTAGTACAAACTATCTGTTCAATGCTTAGCATTGGCCGTGCATGAAGTCAAACGGCTATAGTGGGCCCATGGGACAGCGGAGTGAGCAGCAGAACGTGCACCAGTCGGCGATCCTCCTCGACCACCTCGCGCGCCGTATGCGGGTGCGCTCGGAGGCTGAACTCGTTCCATTCGGTCTGCGAGTCCGCCATCTCATCGCGCTGACGCTGCTGCGTGAGCAGGGGGACTCGCCCCAGCAGACACTCGCCGCGGCTCTGGAGCGCGACGGCACCAACGTCGTCGGACTGCTCAACGAGCTGGAGGCCGAGAAGCTGGTGAAGCGCGTGCGCTCGCCTCAGGACCGGCGCCGGCATGTCGTCCGGCTCACGATCGCCGGAGCTCGGCGGCTTGCCGAGGCCGAGGCCGTACTCAAGGGTGTCGAGAAGGAGGTGTTCGCCGCCCTTGACGCCGATCAGCGCGAGACCCTCTACCACCTGCTCAGGCGGGCAGTGGGCCACGACGTACCCGGCGTGAGCGACGGAGACTGAGCTTGCCGTGGCGCCTCGGGGCCGCGCTGAGCGCCCTCCTGCTCAGCTACAACGCCGGCGCGTGGGACTTGGTGAAGCGGTGCCCCAGGGGACGACGCTCTGGCGCGGTGCGTGCTGCGACGACGGCAGTTGTTGTTCCGGGGCCGCGCACCGTAGGACCGGGCCTCATTGAGAGGTGCGCAAGCTGAAGTTGCTGGTCACGGGGCTGGTGTGCGTGGGCATCGGGATGCTCTTGTTGGTCGCTGGCAGGCGACTTTGGTGAAGATCGTCGGCCATCGGGAGACTTCGCGGTTCGTGAGGGCCAGCAAGGCCCGGACCAGGGCGGTCGCCCAGGCGGGGTTGATGCGTACCTTGCCGAGGACGCGCCAGTTCTTGAGGGGGGCGAAGCCGTGCTCGACGGGTGCCCGGACGGCCGCCAGTGCCGTGTTGGACAGCTTCTGGCCTCGTGTCAGGGGCCGGTTCCGGGCGGCCTTGTAGCCCGTGATCACCGCCGGGTCGGCGTCGGGGCCGGCGTCGTCGAGGCCGACGAATCCCAGGTCGGCGATGGCGCCGAGCCCGGCTTCCCGCAGTTTCTGGGTGAGCTTGTCGTGCCGGCAGGCGGTGATCTCCGAGGTGCGCCCGGGGCGGGCCGCCGAGATCCACAGCAGTCGGCCCCGGTCGTCGGTGAGGGCGATCACGAGCAGGCCGTGGCATTTGTTCTTGCCGGAGTAGTTCTTCCGGTTTTCCTTCCCGGTCCTGCGCCGGGTCCGGATCACCGATCCGTCCAGCAGTACGATGCCGCCGCCCCATTCGGGCGATCTTCTTCAGGGCCCGGTCCAGGCGTGGGGCGCGGGCGGCGAGCAGGCCGACGACCTCCCTCACCCATCGGGTCACGGTGGTGCGGTGTACTCCGTTGCCGCCGGCCAGGTCGCCCGGCCGCTGGTCACAGCGCAGCACCGCGAGCACGATGGTGGCGATCCTCCCCGCGGGAGGGGCCCGCCACCGCGAGCCGATCTTCTTCAGGTGGCTGCGTATCAGGTCGGCGAGATGATTCAGGGTGGCACTCGACAGCGGCAGGCGGGCGGTGTCGACAAGGCCGTCAGGGCCCCCGACGGGATGGTTGTTTTTCTTCAAACCAAACTCAACTTCCGCCGGGGGCCCGTAAGTTACGGGCGCACCGCTCGTGACTACGGACGTGCCGTGAACCGACCGTCGCCCCGCTTGTGCAGCCAGCCGCGGTCGGCGAGCTTGGTCATCTTCGCTCGCAGAGGTTCCAGCTTGCCGCGCACCGGGGCGTGCAGGCCCAGCCGCTCGCCGACTGCCCTGACCTGCACCGGGCCGTCGGCCTCCCGCACGATTGACAGGATCTTGCGGTAGTCGCCGGGCAGCGCGCCCTCATCGGCCGCGTCGCTGCGGTGCGGGGTGAGCAGGATGGCCCGCCCGGCCACCTTCGCCGATACCGGAGCGACAGCCTCGGCATCGGACTGGACCTGCTCGGCCAGGCGATTCAACACCCGCTCCGCGATCACCAGTTCGTCCCGCTCGACCTGGACCCCTGAAGTTGCTTGGCCAACTCCTCGGCTAGTGACCTGAGTCGGAGATTTATCGTTGGTTCGGTATGAGTCGTCCGGGTCCGAAGATTCCGCCGTTGTCGTTGACCGATGCCCAGCGGGCCGTGCTGGAGGGATGGGTGCGGCGGCGTTCGACGGCCCAGGCGTTGGCCTTACGGTCGCGGATCGTGCTGGAGTGCGCCGACGGGCACTCGATCATGGAGGTGTCACGCCGACTGCGGGTCACTGCGGACACAGTCCGCACCTGGCGGCGGCGCTTCCTCGAACGCGGCCTGGACGGCCTGTGTGACGAGCCCCGGCCCGGCGTCCCCCGGAAGATCACCGACGCCGACGTCGAGCGTGTCATCGTCAAGACACTTGAGGAGAAGCCGAAGAACGCCACCCACTGGTCGACCAGGTCCATGGCGGCGGCCACCGGCATGTCGCAGTCGGCGATCTCGCGGATCTGGCGGGCGTTCGCACTGGCCCCGCACCGCTCGCAGACGTTCAAGCTGTCCACCGACCCTTTGTTCATCGACAAGGTCCGAGACGTCGTCGGCCTCTACCTCGATCCGCCGGAGAAGGCCCTGGTCCTGTGTGTGGACGAGAAATCCCAGATCCAGGCACTCGACCGGTCCCAGCCCGTGCTGCCGATGGTTCCCGGCGTTCCCGAACGCCGCAGCCACGACTACGTCCGCGCCGGCACCACCACCCTGTTCGCCGCACTGGAAGTCGCCACCGGCAAGGTGATCGGCTCCCTCCACCGACGGCACCGGGCCGTGGAGTTCAAGAAGTTCCTCACCAAGCTCGACAAGGAAGTTCCTGCCGACCTCGAGGTGCACCTGATCCTGGACAACTACGTCACCCACAAGACGCCTGCCATCAAGCAGTGGCTGCTGGCGCACCCGCGCTTCCACTTGCACTTCACCCCGACGAGTTCGTCCTGGCTGAACCTGGTGGAGCGGTGGTTCGCCGAGCTGACCCAGAAGAAGCTCAAGCGCGGCGTCCACCGCTCCGTCCAGGCCCTCGAACACGACATCCGCAGCTGGCTCGCCGACTGGAACGACAACCCACGTCCGTTCGTCTGGACGAAGACCGCCGACGGGATCCTCGACAAAGTCGCCGCCTACTGCCGACGAATCTCTGACTCAGGTCACTAGGGCGTCCAGTGTGCTCCGGCGGGCGGTGATCCACTGCCGCTCCTGCATCCCCGCGCCCTCCCATGCTCTCACGGTGTGCCGACCTGCTGACGGATCGTAGGCGGGGGCCGGTCGCGGGCGCAGCCGAACCCGGCATCCCGCCGAAGCCGGACCTGATCGACGATCTACGCCATGGTCATCGGCCGCCGACCGGCACGAGTACCCAACTCGCCATTCACACCAGACCCGTGACCTGCGACTTCACGATGCACACCGCTCACTGGGGCACGGCGGGTACCAGCGCGCCTCGACCGGCGGTGGGGCGCCGGTCGAGGCTGCGGCGGGGCCGGGGCTCTGGCGCGTGACGGCGACTGCGTCACCGCGCCGTCGGACAGGACGGTGTCGTGATGGTCGAGCTGCTCAGATAGGCGCCGTTGCGACGCCAGGTCCTTGCGGGTCCCCGATTATTGGGCTGTCGGGGACCGACGAGTAGACCTGCGTGCGAACCCGGCGGACGATGCGCAGGTCCCCGAAATGCTAGTAGTTGTTGATGAATCCCCCAAGTATCAGTGAAACTGTCTTGAATTTCTCAGCGTAGTTGGTGAAATTACCCGACGTGTTGAGTGTCCTCCCGACGTGCATTCCCAGGATGTGAGCTTGTCCGTCGGACTTGTTGTGGAGAAAAACAGGACCGCCGGAGTCGCCACCGTTAGCCATGTTTGTGCCGTCCTTGCGAGCGTGTGCGAGCATATCGTCGTTGCAGCCGTTCTTCGAGCAGAATGTGGCCGAGTAGCTGATAACCTCACCCTGACACTGTTCGTACTGCGTGGATGCGCCGCTGATGCAGACGCCAGTCTGGCCCGGGAATCCTGTCGGCTCGCTACCCGCTCCCGTGACCCGTTCGCGGAATTTCGGAACGGTGTAGATGTACATTTCGTACTGTTCGCCGCAGTTTCCGCACTCCAGCTTCTCGATGTCGAAGTCCGGCTGGGGCGCACGCCAGCTGATGACTCCCTGGCCTCGCGGATTCAACTTAGCGGAGCCATAAGTTTGAGTGCCAGGCGCGAAGCAGTGTCCGGCCGTTGCGCTGAATGTCCTGCTCGGATTACCTAGTGTGCGCAGCGAGAATGCGCTGGTGCACAGTGAGCCTCCCCCAGTCAACGACGCCCCACCCCAGTGCGGGCTGTAGTCATTGTTCCGGTCGTAACCATGATCCTCCTTGTAGGCAGAAATGGCTTCGGTGACGATCGAGGAGTGCGCCTTCCTCAGGGCGGAGATGGTCGCTTCAGGTGCGTTTGTCTGCACGATCACCGCGTCCCGCTTCGCGTCGTAGAAGATTCCGAAATCTTGATCGGTGTTCTTCTTCGCGTGCTGAACCACGGTGGTGATGGAGTCGTCGACCTCCGCCTGCGTCCAGGCGCTTTCCTTGACCTTCACCTTCGCTTCCGAGGGGAGGGTGGCGGTCTTCTTCAGTGCCGCAGATGACCGGGGGAGGGTGACCGTGTGAGTGTTTGTGCGCGAGTCGAAGTCGACCCCCAGGGCCTTGTTCTCAAAGGCCCAATTCTTCATCAACTGCCCAGTGCTCTTCTTCTTTCCCTTGACAGCGAAGATCTTGTCGTACTCGTATTCAATTTCCCTGTACATTCTACGGGCGTCGGCGGTTCCAGACTTCTTGCTGGCTTCGATCAACTTGGCCTGGAGCGCCCTGAACTTCTCGATCTGCTCAGGGCTGAGGCCCCTCTGCTTAACTTCTTCTGTCTCTGCCTTTGCCTTCTGGGTTGCAGTCACCGCCTCGGGGGTTGCGGCAAACGAATTTGCAGAAACGGCGAGCATCGCTACTGAAGCGACGCCGGCCGCAGCCATTCCGAACCGTCGAGATATGAACCTACGTGACATGGGCGTATTTCGGCTTCCGTCTGCTTGGTGAATGGGAAGGCCAGATATCGACCTAGAGTCGAGCTCTTGTCGGGTTGAAAGAATCCGCACGCTGAGCCCTTCTGTCGGGCTTCTTGGACCGATGACGCGGAGGCGCGCAAACGACCCAAGCAACCTCGAACGCGTGCAGATTACACGGTCTTTATTGATCGCAAACGGCTTGCCGCTGTGACGTGCACCTCCTCCCCTGGCGGATATCTCTGTCCCCTATTCCTGCGGATTTGACCGTATGGACTCCCACCCTAGGGAGGCGTACATATGCAATTGAGTGCTGGGCAAGATTCGCTCGACGCTTCGCTATTGGCGGTAGCGTCCGGCACTTCGCTGGCCCTGCTTTGTCGCACCTGGGAGTCGGTCCTGCAGCGGCCTGGTGAGGTGACGTTTGCCGTTGGTGTGGCGCTCGCGGAGCTGGTGCCGATGCAGCCGACCGGCCGCGGTGGTGGTACGAGGTCAAGATGGATGGCGATCGGAGGGTGCTGTGGCATATGGCAACGCAATACGCCTACAAGACCGGTCCGGCCGGAACGTCACGCCGCCGTGGATGGAACTGGGGCTGGCTGAGATGGAGTTGCTGCCGGGCGTCGTACTCGACGGGTAGGGGGCCTGCCGGTCGACGGCCGTTTCTCGTTCAGGCGGCTCAGTCCCGGGCGGCGTCGACTCCCGCCCGTGCACGGGACATGCCCGAACGGGATCCGGCGCTGCTGATCGTGTGGGTGACAGGCCTGGGAAACCTGCCCTTGCACTGCACCGTACGGAGCCCGGTTTGGCTGGAGATCGTCCAGATCGCACTCGACCTGCTTGGCCTGGACGCCCATGCTCGCCCTGACCGGTAAGGCGTGGCTCTGGGAACCACGCCAACTGCGGTTCCACCTCTGCAGCCACCCAGCTCGTCACCACAGGCCGCGGCGGAATCGGTTGTGTCCCTTGGCGTGGTGTAGCTCCACTGAACCAACCAGAGAGCCGCCCGTCTATGACCCTCGGCGGGCGGCCTCGAGGTCGGTGCCGGTCTGGGGTCTCAAAGGCGTTGGCAGATCCTGCGCGCCTGGACGTGTTCAAGCCGTAGCGTGGCATGGCGAATGCCCGACGCTTCGCCCGGAACGGCAACTTGACGCGATGCCGTTGACTCTGGGCCGGGCTCCCTGTCTTCAATGATTGAGGGGTCCTTCCAGTGAGCGGTTGCTGCACGCAGGGCCGTGTGATGCCGTATCCACCCGTCATGCGGGAGCGCTTGAGGCCTTGTTTGCCGCGGTCGACCGGGGATGGTCCGGCGGCTTCGCCTCCGCCGGGTGCCTCGGTGATGGAGCCGTCGACGCCGGATCTGGTCAAGCACGAGGCCGACGATGCGATCGTAGGACTCAAGGGAGATTTGCTTGAGCCGGCTGAAGGCGCCGTGCCGGATCCACTCGTCGGGGCAGCCGCGGAGGGTGCTGGCCAAGCAAGTCGTGTCGGCGATGCTTCGAACGGCAGCCGAAGCACCGCAGTTGCAGAAGTGGCCTGTTCCGGCGTGACGGCCTGGCGCCGGCTGCGGAACTGGACCGAGCCGGCGTCTGGCCGCGCCTGCATGCCGCCCTGCTGACCGAACTGCACCGCGCCGACCTGCTGGACCTGGACGACTGCTCCGTGGACGGATCACACGTCCGGGCCCTCAATGGGGGGACGTTGTCAGCCCCTCACCCGTCGACCGTGCCCACCCCGGCTCCAAGCACCACCTGATCGTCGACCGCCACGGAACCCCACTCGCCGTGACGCACTGGCGGCAACCGACACGACGTCACCCAGCTCCTGCCCCTGCTCGACGCGATCCCGCCGATTCGGGGAGCTCGGAGGACGCCCTCGCCGCGAACCCCGGTGCCTCTACGCCGACCGGGGCTACGACTTCGACAAGTACCGCCGCCTGCTGTGGAAACGTGGCATCAAACCCGTGATCGCCCGACGGGGCATCGCCCACGGCTCCGGATTGGGCAAGGTCCGCTGGGTGGTCGAGCGCGCGTTCACCTGGCTGCACCAGTTCAAACGGCTCCGCACCCGCTACGAACGTCGCGCGACCTCCACCAGGGGTTACTCGACCTGGCCTGCAGCCTCATATGCCTCCGCCGCCTTCGGACCTCATTCTGAAACGATCAGTAAGGCCGCCCTCTGCAAGGCCAGTTAGCCGCTCGCTCCTTTCCCTCTGGCTTCCCGCAGCCAACACCTGGCTGCGCGTGGAATCTTGGACGGCCTGGACCACATCTCGGGCGTTCCCACTGCAGAGCCGTCGCAGAACACCGGAAGTTCAAGAACAAGCTCAGGAGCTGTGCCGTATCCAGTGCTGGGCGTGGCCGGGGATCTGGGGTATCCAGGTGGCTCCCACGAGAACCACGCACCCGTCGAGGCAACTGGTCACGTGGGCAAACGGCGTTCCCCGATCAACGAAGACGCCGATCCCCCGCAAGGGAGAGCACAGCAGGCCCACGGTGTGGCCGGCATCCCTCGTCGTGACCAATTCGGTCACGACGAAGGGCGCGTTCGAAATCCGCCTGGTCCGATCCGCGTTTACCGGTTGATCGCCTTCATGTGGGTTGGCAGGGCCCGCCACACCCCGGGGGTGTAGAAGTGGCCACCGGGCAGAGCATCGTGCCGATAGGGCCCCAGCGCCAACTCCCGCCACTGGGCAGCTGCGTCCGCTTCGATCACCGTGTCGTCGGCACCGGAGAGGAACTGCAGCGGCATGCTCACCCCCACGGCCCCGTTGTAATGGAACGTGTCCCGCACGGCGATGTCCGCACGCATTATCTCCACCGCCATCTCCAGCAGGTCGGGATCGCCCAGAACGTGCTCGGCGAGCAGTCCGTGCGTGCGCATCCAGGTGAGAAGTTCCTCATCCGTGTCCTGGCACGCCGGGAACATGTCCCGCGGCATGAGACCACGCGCTGGTGCGTTGCACGAGGACACGACCAGGGCGTCCGGGACAGAGGTGCCCTGCGCCTCCAGCCGACTCGCCACGTCGAAGGCCATCCAACCACCCATGCTGTGACCGAACAGGACGTACGGCTGGTCGCCGACCGCCGAGACGACCATGCGGGTGGTGTCCTCCGCCAGCTCGTCCCAGGTCGTGGCGAACTTCTCCAGGAAGCGGCCGTCGCGGCCTGGGTAGCAGACCAGCGCGACGTCAACGTCGGGTGCCGCGGAATCGGCCCACGGGTGATACGACCCGGTGCCACCGCCGCAGAATCCCAGGCAGACCAACGTGGTGGTCGCGCCGTCGAGCTGCTTGGGGCGTATCACGGCGGTGTCCTGCCGTGCCGGGCTCAGTCGATTCGACACTTGCTGTCCTTCCTTACCGGCCGGCTGCCGTTGTCAGGTCGGCGTGCGCCGCCTGGACGAGCTCTGCGAAGTCCCGCAGCCGTGGCTGCCGGTACACATCCCGAATGGACAGTGCGACGCCCAACTCCTTCTTGACGCGGGCCACGACCCGGATGGCCATCAACGAGTGGGCGCCCAGCGCGAAGAAGTCGTCGTCGGCGAACACTCGGTCCTGGCCCAGGATCGTCGCCCATACGCCTGCGACGAGCTCCTCGTACTCGCCTGTCGGGAGCCGTCCGTCCGCTCGCGCGTCACCGGCGTCGGGATAGGGAAGGAGGGAGAGATCAAGCTTTCCGTTGACAGTCAAGGGGAACGCGGCGAGCCGCACGAATCGCGCCGGGACCATGTGGGCCGGAAGAATTGCGGCCACGTGATCGCGCAGCTCGTCGAGATCCGAGTCGCCCACGCAGTAGGCCACCAGGTCGTCCGCCCGCGTGACCACGACGGCGGCACACCCGTCGCTGTATCCGGCGATGGCGGCCTCGATCTCGCCTGGCTCCACCCGGAAGCCGCGCACCTTGACCTGGCGATCGGCCCGCCCGACGAACTCCAGCGTGCCGTCCGTACGCCACCTGGCCTCGTCACCCGTGCGGTACATTCGCCGTCCGTCACCGGCGAACGGGTCCGCGACGAACCGTTCGGCGGTCAGGCCGGGACGGTTCACGTATCCGCGCGCGACCCCAGGACCCGAGACGTACACCTCGCCGGTCACTCCGGCCGGCACATCCGCCAGGCGGTGGTCGAGCACATGTACCTCGACACCGGGCAGCGGCCGCCCGATGTTCGGCTCGGTGCCCTCGATCGGTCCGGCAGTGGAGTCCACCGTGCACTCGGTCGGTCCGTACAGGTTGAACGCTTCCACACGCCCCGCCTGCCTGGCCGCGTCGAGTCGCCGCCACAGGGCGATGGGAACGGCCTCGCCTCCCAGGAACAGGCGCAGTCCCGCGGGTGGCGCCGCCTGCTCCATGGCCTCCCAGTGCGACGGGGTGGCGTCGATGTCGGTGATCGCGTACTCGGTCAGGGCGGCGGTGAACCGGGCGGGATCGCGCCGCTGTTCCTCGTCGAGGACGACGACCGTGTCTCCGCGGCAGACCCTGACCCACTGCTGGACCGAGGCGTCGAACGACATGCTCGCATTCCAGCCGACCACGCGGTGGCCGTCCGGGTAGGCGCCGATCGCCTCAAGTCCGTGCACCAATGACGTCACAGCGCCTCTGGTCGTGACCACGCCCTTGGGCACACCGGTCGAGCCCGAGGTGTAGATGACGTAGGCGGCGTCGGCCGGTGTCACGGGCACGGGTTCGGCGGTGATTCCCGAAGCGAAGGGCGTGATCACCTCGGCACCTGCAAGCCTGTCTGTCAGGTCGTCCGTCGCGACCACCAGACGCAGACCGGAGTCCTGGATCATGAATGCGAGACGCTCACCGGGGTACCGCGGGTCGAGCGGTACGTACGCCGCGCCCGCGCTCCACACGGCGAGCAGTGCGGCGACGAGGTCCACGCCTCGCTCCAGGCACACGCCGACGTGGTCGCCAGGACGCACGCCGCGGGCGCGCAGAGCCCCAGCGAGGTCCGCGACCCGTGCGGCAAGGCCCCCGAACGTGACGGTCACGCCCGCGGACTGCACGGCGGCCCGCTCCGGAGCCGCCGCGGCGGAACACAGGAAGCGCGCCAGCAGATCGTCATCCTGTGCAACAAGGTTCGTGGTCATCTCAGACAAACCTCGCCTCGGCCGGGACGGTCGGCTGGCAGTCCCGCACCGACACCGGATCACCCATGGCGACGACGATGCGACGTTCTCCCCGGAACGACTCTCTGCCGTGAGCGGCGAGGATGTTGTCGACCATCATGACGTCACCCGGCTGCCAGGATCGCCGCATGGTCGCTCCCGCGTACGCGGCGTCGATGGCCGCGAGGTCCTCCTTGGTGACCGGTTCGCCGTCGCCGAAAGACGTGTCGAACGGGAGGCCGTTCGCGCCGAACTCGTCGACGAGTGACTCTCGGATGTCCTCGTCGAGCGACCAGGTGTTCCAGAATGCCATGTGGTTGAACCAGACCTCCTCTCCGGTGCGTGGATGGGTGATCACCCCCGCACGCACCTGGCTGGTGCTCAGGTCGTCGCCGGACCAGCGCGCGGCGATCAAGTTCTCGGCGCAGTACGCCTCTACCTGCTCGCTCCGGTCAGCGGCGAAGGCGGTGCGCCAGTCCAGCGACACGAGGTCGGAGTAGTTACGGCGCAGTGCCCAGCCCGAGGAACGCATACGCTGCACCAGGTGATCGGGTATGTCGCGCA
This sequence comes from Streptomyces sp. NPDC107562, assembly GCF_055657325.1. Lineage (NCBI taxonomy): Bacteria > Bacillati > Actinomycetota > Actinomycetes > Kitasatosporales > Streptomycetaceae > Streptomyces > Streptomyces sp. NPDC107562. Next base: position 18,506 of record NZ_JBVKBE010000006.1, read on the forward strand.
GCACCGCCCGGCAGTCCGCGACTGGGGTCGCGCCGCCTTCCGTGGGCGCGGTGAGACAGCAGAACAGGAGCGTTCCTGGGAAGTCGAGGGTGTAGCTGTTCTCGTTGTGCATCCGAATGGGCTGAGCCGGCGGCAGGTCGGTCGAGGAGAACACGTCATCGCCGAAGCTGTGCCTCGGCGTGGCCTTCTCCCGGTACGGGGTGCGCTGCGGAATGAGCTGGTCCCGGACGGCGCCGAAGTCCTCCACGCCGCGTACCGGGAGGCCGCGCAGGTACAGCGCCCCGTACGAGCGCGTCGCGGCACGAAGGTCGTCGTCCACCGAGCGCAGCCAGTCCAGAGCGTCGGCGAGTGTGGACAGCTCAGGAGTGACAACCATGGGCGGCGCTCCAGCCTCGAGCTGGAGGTCGAGCCGACGATCGAGCTGGTTCCTGGCCCCTTGATCGGAGACGTTTTTCATCTGGCGCCTAACCTTTCCCGTGTGGTGAAACTCGCGTGGGGTGAAAGAGCCGGAACGCTCCAAAAGACGCGTCAACAGCCATCGAAATTCCCGACCGGTTTCCCGGTCGTCTTCACGCAGTTCTTGGACATGCGACTTCTGCCGCAGACAGGTACCAGGGCCGGATCGGGGTATGCGATCGGGCTCAATGCGATATCGAGGATGTGGCAGTTCAGCTCACGGACTGTCTTCGACATCGATGTCCTGCGGCCAGGCGGCATCGCGAAGTACACGACTGGTGAGCCCCAGGGCGACCGCGACCATGAGCACGCCGGTGAAGACCAGCATCGTGGTGCCCACGGAGAATCGAGCGAGAAGGAGCCCGCCGCCAAATACTCCGATCGCGGTTCCGGCACCCAACACCGTCATGAATGCCGAGACAACGCGCCCTCGTTGTTCGTCGAGCACCTGGCGGAAAATCACGATGTCGGAGAGCACCCGCAGGGGCGGTCCGACGAGTCCCAACAGGAAGAGACAGCCGGTCACCCACCAGAGTTGCCTCCCGGACGGAAGGATCCCGACGAGGACGGCGGTGACAGCACCGGTGGCCAGCATCAGCCGACCGGGCGGCAGCAGCCGATGGAGCGGCTCGACGAGAAGCGTGCCGACGAGGCCACCGACGGCCAGCCCGACCATGACCAGACCAACCAGGCCCTCGGAGTGGCCCTGGCCTTGGAGTTGGACGACGATACCGAGGACGAGTGGTGCCTCGGCCAGATTGATGGCAGCCGAGAGAAGGGTGCTGTTGCGTAGTAGCGGCGACTTCCAGAGGATGGTCAGGCCGGCGGCCATCCTGCTCAAGAATGTTTCGCCGACAGACGCGTACGCCCGCCCTCGCCGCTCCGTCGGTGGTACTCGTATGAAAGCGACGCAGCAGAACGAGGCCACGTACGAGAACGCGGTGGCGATCAGCGGAACGACCGCGCTGACGGAGTAGAGCCAAGTACCCACCGGAGGCCCGGTCAACGAGGCCCCGTGCGAGCGGACTTCGTCCTGAGTGAGCGCGGTGGTGAGTTGGTGGGACGGTACCAGCGTACGTACCAGGGCCGTACGGGCGGCGCCACCGACTGGAGCGATTGCACCCATGACCACGGCGACGGCCATCAGATGGCCGAGCGTGAGGGCGTCCAGCCCAACGGCCAGGGCGATGGATCCGGTCGTGACGATCCGGATGCCGTCCCCTACGAGAAGCAGTGTGTGGCGCTCGAAGCGGTCGGCGAGGACACCCCCGGGGAGCCCCAGACAGAGCGTGGAGAGAATTTGCACACCGCCGAAGATGCCCGCCCAGGAGGGTGATCCGGTGGTCACCAGGATCACCAGCGGGTAGACGACGGTGGCCATCTCCGCGCCGAGGAAGGAGAAAACGGAACCCAGCCAGAGTAGTTGGAAGTTCCGGTTGCGCCTCAGGGGCACATCGGCGGCGGTCGGCGAACCGACATCGAGGTCATTCACGGGGCCACTCATTGCGCGCCCCTCGGGCCCCGGCACGTAGCGGCCGTGCCGGAAGCCGACGGCTGTACGCCTCCCGTCAGCCCTAGTTGAGCAGCGAGAAGCCCCGCCTGAAAGCGGGACGTCGCCCCGAGGGCCCTGAGTACCCCGGCAACCCGGCGTCGGTAGGTGCGCAGGGACACCCCGAGCAGGCGGGCGGCAGTCTCATCCTTGCTGCCCGAGCAGAGATGGGCCAGAATCCTGCTCTCGGCCGGATCGAGGGAGATGCGCTGGGTGGCCGGACCAAGGTCGGTGGCCTGCTTCCATAGGCCACCGAGTAGTTGGGCGAACACGCCGGGCATCTCCGTGCCGCGAACGACAAGGTCCTGCGACACGCCGCGCAGTCCGCGCAGCACCATGAGGTCCGAGCCGAGGACGAGCACGTCGGGAAGACCCAGCGAAGTGACCCGTAAGACGGCACCCTCGGCCGAAAGCCTCGACAGCCGCTCCTCCTCGCCCACGCGACACTCGGCACACAGGTGGGACAAAATCTTGAGGTTGGCTCCGACGGCCACTACTTCGGTACGTAGGAATCTCTCGAAACCTTCTTCACCGAATGCGGACCAGTCCCCCGAGACAATCTGGACCGAAACGGTGCGACTAACTTTCCGAGCCGCTGTGAGAGCGTCGCTCAAGATACTCGCAGTTAATTGTGGTGTCGCCGGCGTAAGGAGATCCGGGCGACGGGCACGGTAGGCCAATAACGCCTGTTCCACTATCTGCCGGACATCGTCGACATCTTGTTCCCCGAATCGGGCTATATCGACGTCGCTGGCAGCACGGGTGACTGTGCTATGCAACGAGACCTCGCACCTGGCATCTGAAGAATCACTTGTACACGGACATCGCCCGAAGAAGGCGGCGACGACGCGTGTGCTTCGAACTCGCTCCCCGCGTGCGCAACGCCCGCGATCAGCAAGCGCATTCGAGATCTTGTTCCAGAAACACACTAGTGTCAACCGACCTCGGTGTGAACAACAGGAACCATCACACCACTGCTTACCGCTGTTCAGTGTCAAAGAACGGAGATCAGGACAACGGCCCCAATCAGGAATCCGGACCACTGAACGCGACCACACTCGGCAGACGGGACCAACTCGGGCAAAAGCAGGTGTCGCAGGTCAGTGGATGGCCTCGACGGTACGGCTGATGCCGCGCGTGGAGCAGCCGCTCTCCGAGCGAGGCGAAAGTTCTCGAGCCGGGCGCGGGCGTGGTCGCTGAGGCGCGGTCGCGATTGAACTACGCGCAGCACTCGGGCAGTTCGCCGTGGTGGTGGTAGGGCTGCACGAGGGACGCCTCCGAGGCCCGCGAGGTGAAAGTCCACACACTTCGCCCCACCCGGACACCATGCCGTCGAAGATCCCTGACGCCGAGCCGTGGCCGTTGTAGTGGAAGGCCTTACCGAACATACGGTCGGCGAGGTCCCCGTGGTTCGCATCGATGCCGGGGGCCAGCACGGCGACCTGACACCCTGGCCCGCGCAATCGGCCTTCAACGTCTTCCAACGCCGCCAAGCGGTCGGCGGTCGCCGCCGCAGCCTTCGTCGCCCGATGCGTGACACACGACGGCTCCGGCAGAGAAGAGGCGATCAGTGGCAGTGTGGAGCAGTGTGCTTCGTCCAGGCCGTCCTCGATCAGGCCCCTCACATCGAACAGCCGACGGTCCAGCGCGCCGGCCGACACCAGTGACACGGCGTTCGACGGCCCGATCGTCAGCGTTTTGTCGTCGCCCTCGATCCGTCTCAACGGCATGTGTTCGCGGCCAGGTCCAGGCTCGACCGACACGACGCGCCGCCCTTCGGGCAGCGTTGTCAAGGTCACCCGGTCACCGGTGATCGGCCGCCTCGTGGCGGGCGAACCCCTAAGCACGCCGCCAGGAGCCAACTGCGCCACGGCCACGGTCGGCAGGCCTCCGGCGGCAAGTACCAGCCCTGCCGGTAACGCCGCCCGGAGGCGGCCTCTTGAAGACGTCACTGGGAGCCTTTCGTCCCACAGGAACTCACAACCCGCCTGAGCATGCGTGGAGCAGTTCGAAGACGTCTACCACTTCCGGTGGCGCAACCGCGTCATGTCCTACATCCGACACATGCTGCCCACAGACAGGCGAGCTGGGGCGTACATCGGGGGGTGCGATCCCACGCGTGAGATGATCTTTGTTCTGGCGGGACACCCCATCGCAGGCAATGGGACGACACCTTCTACCGCATCAAGGCCGACTCCACCATCGTCCGGGCCCACCAGCGTGCTGCTGGGGCACGTGAAGGGGGATCTCCCAAAAGGGATCCGCATAGGGACTTCGCCATGGAACCAGCCAACCACTGACTCGGAGTTCACGCGGCGCTTGACAACCAGGCGGACCCGTGGCCGGCGGGCCGCCCATCTATCGTCCGGGCAACCGTTACGGCAAGGATCGCGTTCTTGCCGTCTCGCAGGTCGCCCTGGCCACAGGTGCCGCCATCTCGGCGCTCGCATCCGGCACTTCGCTCGTTCTCCTCGATCGGGTGATGCAAGCTGTCTGGCGGGATGTGCCCCTGACGTGCCGAAGAGCGGCTGTACCCGATGAACGTCCGTGTCAATCCTGCTGCCCCTGTGTGAACGGCAGCAGTCATCACCACACTGCACAGCACTGCCCATTGCCGAAGGCGAGATCGGAACAACGGGCCGCACCAACTCCAGCAAAAGTAGGTCTCCCCGCTGATGCTGGTCAGCCCATACCGGATTAGCCTGTCGGCTCGCAGCATCTCATGCCGTTCCCGTGTCCGGTGTGCAACCCTTCAGCGCGGTCTCTCCAGCGTCGATGCTTCGTGACAGACCGTGGGAGCTCCGACGGGCCGCTTCGGCTTGCAGGGGCGGCTATGTGCATGGTGGTGGCCCGCCTGTCGCGTTGGGTGGGCGTCGGGTTCCACGGCTCCGAGGGGGTACGGCTGCTGGTCGGGGTGGGTTGTTGCTGCTCAGGGTCCTGCACAGACCGCATCCTTGACCAGACATTTTGCGGGCGCCTACGAGATCCCGCAGCACCGCCGACAAAGGCTCGGACAGGCGGGTGTGGCCCAGTGCGCTCGTTCACCCGGAGAGTGCTTCCCTGCTCGCAGCGGACAGAACCCCTGGAAAATCCCATGGGTGCAGCTCAGCAGCTCTCAGCGCCTATTTGATCAGGACCCGCACAAGCCCGCTCGTGCAAGCCCGAGGCTAGGCTTTCGGGTGCCGAGCCGCACGCCTTACCAGTCCGTAGAAGTCGAGGTAAGTCGTTTCGACGTGGGTGGCGTAGCGCCGGGTCTCCTCGTGTCGGGCGGGCAGGCGGTTGATCGGGGTGGTCCTCGCGGCGAGGTGCTCGATGTGCATGTTCTTGCCGTTGGTGAACCAGGTGCTGAAGCGACTTCTTCGGATAGACCGGGTGTTGCGCAACGTCGGTCGTCTCGTTGTCATAGAGGAGGTGTTCGGGTAGTTCGACGAGGAAGTGCAGGGGCACGGCAAGCAGGAGGGGAAGTATCCACAGCCGCAAGACGGCCTCGCCGTGGCCGGCCACGGCGACCACGGCGGCCCGCGCGGGCAAGCAGCCCGGCGAGCGCCAAGGCGCCGGCGGCTGTGGGACTGGCGCCGAACTCCCGCAGGAGGCCCTGGGTTTCGCCCAGTGCGAGATCGTCCCTGAAGCGGCCGACGATTAGGCACTTTCCGAGGATGACGACCTACAGCATCCTCCAAGAGGCCACCGACGCAGACCTCGAACGCGGTTTCCAAGAACTGGCTGGCCTCTCCGTGCGGCCCTACCGCTGCGGGCCGCAGCTGAGCGATCGTCAATCAAGCTCATCGAAAATTTCGACGCGCCGCCTTTCGTGTACGAGGTCGCTATATGCGGACGCCGAACATGAACGGTCCACCGATCGTTTCCATCGATTCGTAGCGCACGACGGTGCCGCTGCGCGGGGCGTGCAGCACCTGGCCGTTGCCCGCGTAGAAGCCGACGTGGTGCAGGTCGCCGTAGAAGATGACCAGGTCGCCGACCTGGAGGTCGCTCTGGGAGTAGATCCGGGTGCCGGCGTTGGCCTGCGCCTGCGAGGTGCGCGGGATCTGGATGCCGGCCTGGGCGAAGGCCCAGGAGGTGAGCCCCGAGCAGTCGAAGGAGGACGGGCCGGAGGCGCCGTAGACGTAGGGCGAGCCGATCACGCTCTGGGCGGCGCCGTACGCCGAGGAGGCGCGACCGGTGGCGGGGGCGCCCGAGCCACCGAGGGCGGTGCGCTCGCTGGCCCGGCTCGCCCGGTCCTCCTCGGCCGCCAGGGCCGCCTTCTCGGCGGCGGTCAGGGAGTTGAGCAGCTTCTGCGCCTCGGCCAGCTTGCCCTGCACCTGGCTCTTCTTCTTGCCGAGCTCGCTGCGGGTGGTGGCGAGGTCCTTGAGCTTGTCCGCGGCCTCGGCGCGGTCCTGCGCGAGCTCGCGCTGCTTCTCCTGGATCTTCTTCAGCGAGTCGACCTGCTGGGCGCTCAACTGGTCGAGCGTGGAGGCCTTGTCGAGGTAGTCGTCCGGGTCGGCGGAGAGGAAGAGCTGCAGGGCGGGGTCGATGCCGCCGGAGCGGTACTGGGCGCTGGCCATCGAACCCAGGCCGTCGCGCAGCTCGTTGACCTCTTCCTGGCCACGGGCGACGTTGTCCTGGATGGTGGAGATCTCCTTCTGGAGCTTCTCCTGCTTCTCCTTGGCGCCGTTGTACTTCTCTGTGGCCTGCTCGGCCTCCTCGTAGAGCTTGTCGACCTTGGCCTTGACCTCGTCCTTGCTCGGCTTCTCGCTCGGCGCGGCATTGGCGGCCTGGGAGCTGAGGGCGACGGCAGCGGCGGCTGCGGTGGTCAGCACGGTCACGCGCGTGCGACTCGGCTGCTTGGGTCGACGGTGGGACGCCACGGGGGCAATCTCCTCCTTGTCTCAACTCCGCCGCCACAGAGACACATCGCGAACCCTGAGGCAAACGTTCGACTCATCCATATTTTGGCCTGCTCGCGCACTGCGGGTAGCCGGCCGTCCGTCGTAAGCGTGCGGCACCAAAGTTAGGAATTGGTTAGGGCAAGTCACGGTCTTCTACAGGGAGCGCAATCTCAGGCACAGGTTTCCTGCCACGGAAACCCTGGCGGTGAACTCGACGGCAGGGCGCCCGCATCGCGAACCGTCACCTGATCGGCGGCCGACTCGCAGATGTTCATGCGTCACGCTACGAACAGGCTCCGTGGGTCCTTCATCTCTCGGGCGACTTCGCCCTGAGCCGCCGCAATGTCATCGGCGGTCACATCGGAGTCCGCGGCCCACTCCAGCCGTGACAGCGGATCGGCCAGGGCCTGCTTCTGAGCAGGGTGGGTGACCGGCACAGAGTCGAATTCCATGGTCATCACGGTCAACTCTGCGGGACTGGCGCGTGTCTGGTTCTGCGTGAGCGTTGACACCCAGACCAATCTAACAAGTTCCTCACATCTCTACCTCAGGATGCGGGTACAACCAGGAGGCCACAGGAAGGCCTGGCGACGGGCGATTTGCCCGCTGTGGACGGGACGTGCCGTTGAAAACACCCCGCGTAGCCGTCAAGCCTGGCTGCGTGGGGTCGAGTTGTCTAGTGCCACAGAAGCAAGGGTGTGCAGCTTGGTTTCCCAACGATTGAAATGGCTGGTCTGACCTTTTATGCCCCTGAGGGAAACAATGACCAATTTTCTGTCGCGCCGCTTTCTGGCCGCATCCGCCATCGCTGCCGTAGCCGGTGGGGCTCTGCTCGCGCCATCACCGTCGATGGCACACGGCCAGGTTGCGCCGGAAACAACTGCATGGAAGCTCGCGGCGCCTTTGGACCCTGAGAGGTCCACGGATCTCTACGCTGTCGATGCTTCCAGTCGTAGCGATGTCTGGGCGGTCGGGATGGAGGCCGACGCATCGACCGGCATGTCCAAACCGCTGGTGCGGCATCAGGTGGGCAGTCGGTGGAGCGATGTGCCATTCAATGTCGCAACCGGTCGAGCCGCTCGTTTGACTGGTGTGGAAGCACATGGACCTCGTGACGTCTGGGTGGCAGGCGACTATATCGATGACCCTAGCGGGAGCGCGCTCCCGGCAGCAGTCAAGTCGCGCACGGCCGGGCGGCTGTCGGAGCATGTTGGCAGCGCTGGCGTCTCCGACCCAGTGCTGTTGGCGCACTGGAACGGCACCACCTGGACAAAAGTGGAACGTCCAGGCCCAGGCGAAGGCCGGATACGTTTCGTCATGGACCTGACGTCATTGGGGCGCGACTCCCTTTGGCTGTCCACAATGGACTGGGACACGACCAACGGGCAGTTCAGTGGTCAGCTTGAACGCTGGGACGGAGCCAGTTGGATTGTGGAGAAGCTGCCAGCCCCACCTGGCGGCGGTACTGTGGAGCCCCAGTCCGTAACCGGCACAGGGCCTGATGACGTCTGGGTCAGCGTGCTCAACGACGCCAACGGCGTCTATAGGCCCCTGCTCTACCACTTCGACGGCCGTCGATGGACCCTGAACACGGTTCCCGTGCCCTTCGTCAACGAGACGGGGTGGCTGCTCAAGGGCGCCGCCACGACCCCGAAGGGCCATCTGTACGTACTCCTGGAGACCAACGGCGAGGAATTCACTACGAAGGCGGCCGCGCAATGGGACGGCAGGGCATGGCGGCAGCTGCCGGGGCCTGACTTCGCTATTGCGAACGATCTAGTCGCAGGTGCCGACGGAACAGTCTGGGCGGCGGGCTGGCAGGCATCGGGTCACGCGATGCCCGCGCAGTGGAACGGAACCTCGTGGGTGCAGGAGGCACCCCCCGCCGAGCTGACATCGAGTAGTTACGCCAGCTCCATAGGGCAGATGAACGTTGTGCCCGGGACCAACACAGTCATGGCTGCAGGCGTCGCAGCATGCGAAAGCATGATGGGAAGTTGCGGCCTGCTCATCTCTCACCACGGAAAGTGAACACCAGCTGCCATCGAGGCCGACAAGTCGCTGGCTGTGATGTATCAGCCATGCACGCGGTTTTTGCCGAGGCGGCCTGACTGACGAACGATGCCAGTTCGCGGCGACTCCGTGCGACCGAGCGGTCCGCCCGGGGTGTCGCGAACTGGGGCTTCGCCAAGGTACCCCAGGGCCGCGTCCGTTCAGTGCAGAGATGGCGGCAAACATCGAATGGCGGCGCCGCGCAACAGCTCAGAGGCCTCGCTCGTTGCGCTTCATGGACCGTCACCAGATCGGTGGCCAACTCGCAGAAGCTCAGCGCCGGCGGGCACTCGCCACTTGACCCCGTCGATCAGCTTCCTACAGCCCCAGGAGCGCCCGACCCCACCAGATGCAATCCCCAGGTCCGTGTTCTTGCGGCGATGCTGCGAAGAGGCCACCCCACGGATCATGGGCTGCTGCGCTCCTCCACGCACAGATGCTGTCCATCCGCAGCCGCCTACTGACAAAGGTTCACACCGAGGACTTCGTGTCGTTGTGGTCGGTGGACAGTGCGAGGTCCCGCCATGCATCCGACTCTTCGCGCAGCTGAGCAATCTTGCTGTCCATCGCGGCGGCGCAGTCGCTGCCCAACTGGGCGCGCAGCGGCGGATCCGCGGCGTCGGCCAGGACGATCATCGCAGCGGCGCCCTTGACAGGGTCGCCAGGTTGATTCTGATTCAGACCGGGAACTGCATCACGTACCGCGCCAGCGGTGGCGGCATAGTCCTCGATGACGCTTCCCTCGGTATGGAGGCTGGTGGCGTCAAGAAAGTCCGTGCGGAAGTAGCCCGGTTCGACGATGGTGACTTTGATCCCGAGGGGGGCAAGCTCGTCGCGCATAGCTTCGGACAGCCCCTCCACCGCGAACTTTGTGGAACAGTAAACGCCGAAGCCGGCAGCACTGCTGAAGCCGCCGATGGAACTGAGGTTGAGGATGCGCCCCGCCCTCTGCTTCCGCATGACGGGAAGAACGGCGCGGGTGACGTTGGCCAGCCCGAAGACATTGAGAGTCTTCAAGCTGGGCCCCGGACGGGTGACGGCGGAAGCGTAGGCAACGGACAGGGCTCCCGTGCCGTTGAGAGAGGTTTCTAGGTCTCAACTCTCCAGCTCAGAAGCCCTGTTGGTCCCGTATCCTGCCGCACTCGACCTGCCGCACGCACTCGTGGAGTGGGTGACGATGCTGATCGTCACCCGTGAGGGTGACCGACGCTGCAAACTCCGGCCGTCCGAGCGTGCGCTGATCGCTCTGGCATACCTGCGCCGGCACGACCCCCTGGCTCAACTCGCCGCGGTTTTCCGTATTTCCGTCGGCACCGCCCACGCGTACGTCACCACCGTCGTCGAGCACCTGGCCGACAAGGCGCCGGGCCTGCTGAAGGTCCTACGCGAGACAGACCCCGACTACGTTCTCGTGGACGGCACGCTCGCCGAGTGCGACCGGGTCGGCGACGGGCGCGCGGACTATTCGACGAAGCACAAGCGGCACGGTGTGAACGTGCAGGTCATCACGGACCCGGCCGGTCGCACGCTGTGGCTCTCACCCGCCCTGCCCGGCCGCACTCACGACCTGACCGCCGCCCGCACCCACAAGATCATCAGGATCTGCGAGCGCCAGGGCGTCCCCGTCCTCGCCGACATGGCCTACATCGGCGCAGGCGAGTGGGTCACCACCCCCAAACGCCGGCCGCCCCAGGGCGAACTCAGCCCGACCGAGCAGACGATCAACCGGGCCTTGTCCGCCGCTCGCGTACCCGTCGAACGAGGAATCGCCCGCCTCAAATCCTGGCGAATCTTCCGCAGAGCCCGATGCAGCCCGAACCGCATGACGTCAATCACCGCGGCTGTCCTCACCCTGGAGCGGCACCGCTGAAAAGCCTCATTGGTGTCGTAGACGGAGCGGAACGTCGCGTCAGATGTCTCCTCCACCGCCCCGAGGACGCCACGGCCAGCGTTGTTCACCAGCACGTCGATCGTGCCGAACGCTGCCACAGCCGCGTCGACTGCACCCCGAGCCTGATCCTCATCGGTCACGTCAAGGGCGACCGCAATTGCGCGGTTCCCGAAAGCGGAGAACTCCTCCTCGACAGCCTGCGGGCTACGAGCCGTCGCCACCACATTGTCGCCCCGCTCGAGCGCCTGGCGTGCGATCTCTCTGCCGAAACCGCGTGCCGCTCCGGTGATGAACCATGTGGCCATGGCCTACCCCTTTCGCTCTGCGCGTAGGTTCCCAATTCCACCATGGTGCACGATTTACCTATTCGGGGCAGCCTCGGCCACGGATGCTGATGTACGGCCATACACGGCTGGTCGTCCTGATATAGGTCGGGGCCAGTGAATAAAGTGGGCCGCAAGCTGATACAGCGCCCGGGGGCACTGATGCCCGCCAAGATCCGGGCCAAGTCGATGTCCGTCGGCACATCACCTCGTCGATCCCGCGGGGTCACCAAGCGGGTTCGGGTTGGCAAGGTCTCCGTTGCGGGGAGGCCGCGGTTGCTGGCGGCGATCTTCTCGGTGAGCTCAGCCAGGGCCCCTTTGCGGGTGAGGTCGTAAACGCGAATACGGCGAGGTTGTTGCCAGGGGCGAGGGCGTATCCGGCGGCTTCCCAGCGACTGCCCTTGCGCTGGCAGACGGTGTCGTCGCCGCTGGTGCGCACCCTGCCGAGTTCGGGGGTATCTCGGGACGTGGTCCCTAGGCGGCGGCTTCCTAGTCACGGATCACCGCGGAACCCGGCCGACGCAACCCCCCGAGACGCTTCGCTGGGAAGGTGGACCGAGCGCGGCCGAACCGCAGTGCTCATGTCACCAAGGGATGCAATGGAAACACCCTGGGCATGTTGCGTTGGCGGCGGCGATGTCGAGGTCCTGGCCGTCGGGGAAGAGGCGGAGGAAAGACCTCGATGGTGTCGTGGCGGCGGCAGAACCGAGCCGACAGGTTGGCGCACACGGGGGGGGTGGTGAGCACGTCGGCGGAGGGACCGAGGCGCGCCCATGACGTTCTCGCGCGTGACCTTCGCTGCCGCAAGGCCGATACTGCCGACAGCAGCATCCCGGCCAAGCCACGGCCGGCCCGTCCGCCGACCTGACGAGTCGTCACCAAAGTCAGCAATGAGTCAGCACCAGTACCGCCAGAACCCGCTTCAGGCCGTCACGGACCGCCAAGATCACAATCCGCTCTCACCCAGTCCGACCTGCAAAGACACTGGTCAACGACTGGCCTGCTAGCCTAGCCAGGAGGTACCCATGAAGATGCTCATCAACGTCCCGGAGACCGTCGTCGCGGACGCGCTGCGGGGTATGGCGGCGGCCCATCCGGAACTGACCGTCGATGTCGAGAACCGGGTGATCGTGCGGCGGGACGCACCCGTCCAGGGGAAGGTCGGGCTCGTCTCCGGCGGCGGCTCGGGGCACGAGCCGCTGCACGGTGGATTCGTGGGGCCCGGCATGCTGTCGGCCGCCTGTCCGGGCGAGGTCTTCACGTCACCCGTGCCCGACCAGATGGTGCGGGCGGCGGCCGCCGTGGACAGCGGGGCCGGGGTGCTCTTCGTCGTCAAGAACTACACCGGTGACGTGCTCAACTTCGACATGGCCGCCGAGCTCGCCGAGGACGAGGGCATCCAGATCGCCAAGGTGCTGGTCAACGACGACGTGGCCGTCACCGACAGCCTCTACACCGCCGGCCGGCGGGGCACCGGGGCCACCCTGTTCGTCGAGAAGATCGCCGGCGCCGCCGCCGACGAGGGGCAGCCGCTGGAGCGGGTCGAGACGATCGCGCGGCAGGTCAACGAGAGCGCGCGCAGCTTCGGCGTGGCGCTGAGCGCCGTCACCACGCCCGCCAAGGGCTCCCCCACCTTCGATCTGCCACCGGGCGAGCTGGAGTTGGGCATCGGCATCCACGGAGAGCCGGGCCGGGAGCGACGGGCGATGATGACCTCGCGCGAGATCGCCGACTTCGCGGTGCACGCCGTGCTGGAGGACCTCGACCCCCGCAATCCGGTGCTGGTCCTGGTCAACGGCATGGGGGCGACGCCGCTGCTGGAGCTCTACGGCTTCAACGCCGAGGTGCAGCGGGTGCTCGCCGACCGCGGTGTGGCCGTCGCCCGCACCCTCGTCGGCAACTACGTGACCTCCCTCGACATGGCGGGCGCGTCGGTCACCCTGTGCCAGGTCGACGAGGAGCTGCTGCGCCTGTGGGACGCGCCGGTGAGCACGCCGGGGCTGCGCTGGGGCATGTGAGACGGGACGATCAAGGCACCTACCACGCAAGGAGACCCAGTGCTCGACGCCGACTTCTTCCGCCGTTGGATGACGGCGACCGCCGCGTCCGTGGACCGCGAGGCGGAGCGCCTCACGGCTCTCGACTCCCCCATCGGGGACGCCGACCACGGCAGCAATCTGCAGCGCGGGTTCACCGCCGTGGCGGCGGCGCTGGAGAAGGAGGCACCGGCCACGCCGGGCGCCGTCCTGATCCTGGCGGGACGGCAGCTGATCTCGACGGTCGGCGGGGCCTCGGGGCCGCTGTACGGCACGCTGCTGCGCCGCACGGGCAAGGCGCTCGGCGACGCCGCCGAGGTCGACCGGGCCACGCTCGCCGACGCCCTGCGGGAGGGGGTGGACGCCGTGATGACGCTCGGCGGGGCGGCGCCCGGTGACAAGACGATGATCGACGCGCTGGTGCCGGGCGTGGACGCGCTCGCCGACTCCTTCGGGGCCGCGCGCGGCGCCGCCGAGCAGGGCGCGCTGGCGACGACCCCGTTGCAGGCCCGCAAGGGCCGGGCCAGTTATCTGGGCGAGCGGAGCATCGGCCACCAGGACCCGGGCGCCACGTCGTCGGCGCTGCTGATCGCGGGACTCGCGGAGGCGGCCGGTGAGTGACGGGAAGCTGGTCGGGATCGTGCTGGTGTCGCACAGCGCCGAAGTGGCCGCCTCGGTGGCCGAACTGGCGCGAGGGCTCGCGGGCGGCGGCACGGCGGTGCCCGTCGCCCCCGCGGGCGGCACCGAGGGCGGCGGGCTGGGCACCAGCGCGGAGCTGATCGCGGCCGCGGCCGCCGCCGTGGACCGTGGGGCCGGGGTGGCTGTCCTCACCGACCTCGGCAGCGCCGTGCTGACCGTGAAGGCGCTGCTCGCCGAGGGCGACGAACTCCCCGCCGGGACGCGTTTGGTGGACTGCCCGTTCGTCGAGGGCGCGGTCGCGGCGGTCGTCACGGCGAGCACGGGGGCGGACCTGGACGCGGTGGCGGCGGCGGCCTCCGAGGCGTACAGCTACCGGAAGGTGTGAGTGTATTGGTCACGAGCGTTGTCAACGCTCGTGACCAATACACCTAGCCGCCGTCCACGAACCGCCGTGCCAGTCGCTGCCCTTCGGCCACGGCGGCGGCATGGTCCTCGATGGGTGAGATCCGCGAACCCTTGAAGACGATGTAGGTGACGCCCGAGTCCGTCCCCCCGCCGCGCGGGTCGGGCGGGATGCCGAGTGCCTCGGCGGCGGCGTACGACGCCTCGCCGATCACCTCGTGCGGCCCGGTGTCACCGACGACCGCATACCGCACCCGGCCGTCGTGGACGAGGGCCACCACGGAGCCCTCACGTACGTCGTGCTCGCGGTAGTCCCAGATGTCGCTGGGCACCGGCACGACGACGAAGGGCAGGCGCTCGGCGTCCAGATGACGGCCGTCGGAGCTCTGGAAGGCCGTACCGGGAGAGAAGTACGGGTCGGTGCGGCGGTTGCACAGGCGACCGGGCCGGCCGTCGCAGTCGATGTCCAGGTCGGCCGTCCAGAAGACGGCGTCGGGGGTGCCGCAGACACGGACGGAGGCCGGGCCGCCCGCGTCGGTGCGGTAGCGGCCCTCGGACACCTGGGTGCAGTCGCGCACCGCGGCCAGCAGGTCGGCCGCGCGGACGGGACCGTCCGCGGATCTCTCGTGCCGTGTGCGGGGTTCCTTGGGCGGGTGGGCGGTCGAGGACGTCGCCGGGGCGAGCAGGGCGGCACTTGCCGCGGCCAGCGCGAGGGACTGGACACGCACGATAAGGGACTCTCTGCTGGGGGACACTGACGGTCGCTCAGCACCATCGGATGCTGTTTCCGATCATGGGGCCACCCGAGGGGTCCGGACGGTGCACGCCACGCCCGTCCCACCCGGGGGCCGGGTGGCCGAGCCCGTGTCGGCTCCGGCCACCCGGCCGCTCCGGTCCCGGCACGGCATGGGCGACGACAGCGAATCCGCTCCGGGAGCACGAACTCCCCCTCTTTGGAGCGGAGTTCGGCCGTGCTTGCTTCAGCATACGGAACGGGGTGGCGTGCTCGACACGGACCGCCCTCTTGATGTGAGCGCGTCAGTCGCGTCATATTGGTCCGGACCATTGCCGCCGCGACGTCCCTGGAGGCCGAGTCGTGCGACGCGTTCCCGTGCCCGTTGCCCTGGTCCTCGGCGCGCTGCTGTTCGTCCCGTCCTGCGGCTGGGAAGGCACCGGGGAAGGCGACGAGGGGCGGCTGCCCGCGGCGCCGACGGGGGTCACCGCGGCGGCGGGGAGCGCGACCAGCGTCCACGTCATGTGGAACGCGGTGCCCTCGCGCGAGGTCGCCGGCTACGAGGTCTACCGCGGCGCCACCAAGGTCCAGGAGGTCGCGGGCTCCGCGCACATGGTCGACGTCGTCCGGCTCGATCCGGCGACGACGTACGTCTTCACCGTGCGGGCCCGGGACACCGAGGGGCGGCTCGGGCCGCGCAGCCGTGAGGTGCGGGCGCGCACGCCCGCCGCGGCCGCGGCCGACGCCTCCGCCCCCTCCCGGCCCGGCAAGGCACAGGGGCGAGCCGCGGGGAGCCGGGCCGCGCAATTGTCCTGGACGGCGTCGAAGGACGACCGGGGCGTGGCGTCGTACGACGTCTACCAGGGCGCGGCGAAGATCCACAGCGTCGGCGGGGGACAGACCGCAACCGTGGTGACCGGACTGCGGCCGGGCACCCGCTACACGTTCACCGTCCGGGCCCGGGACGCCGCGGACAACGTCTCCCCCGCCAGCGCCGCCGTCCGGCTCAGCACCGCGCCGGGCACGGACGACGGGCGGGACACCGCCCCGGCCGACTTCCGCGCCACGACCCGGCGCGCCGACGGGGCCTACCACATCGACCTGTCCTGGGTGCCGCCCGAGGTGGACGGGGTGATCACCGAGTACCAGGTCCAGCTCGACGGGCGTCCGGTCACCTCCCTGGTCTTCGGCGGAACACCGCCCCGGGACCGGGCGACGTACAGCTTCTACATCGGGCAGGAGGCCGGGGAGCGCCATCGGGTGCGGATCCGTCCCCGGCTGCCGGACGGCACCTGGGGCGGTTTCTCGGCGGAACGGACGGTGACGACCGGCCAGGGCCGCTGAGGGGCCCTCACGTCCCCCGGACGACGGTACGCGTCACCTGAGCGGGTGCGGTCCCCATGCGGGGCGGGCCCGGGACACGTTGGCTGCCTCTGTGAGGCAGCACGGGCGTTCCCCGACCTAGGCGGCGCAAGGGATGTACCGCCACCGTGCCGCCGGAGGGCAGTCCCATGCGTACTTCTCAGCCTCTCCTCGGGGCGGCCGTGGCAGCCGCCGCGCTGCCGCTGGCCCTGGTCGCCGGGCCGGCCGCCGCGAACTCCGGGATCTCGGTGAGCACCAACGGTTCCACGGTGTCGGTCACGACCAGCGCGTGCACCCAGTTGAACGGCAGATGGGGCACCGCGTCGATCCTCAACAGCAACCAGACCAACTTCGCCCAGGGCCGCCAGGTGGTGCTCACGGGTTCGACCACCCAGCAGGGCTCGGCCTGGACGAACGTCACCCCGGGCACGTACACGGTCATCGTCATGTGCTCCAACGGCAACACCGCCGGAACGCAGTCCGTCGTCGTCTCCGCCGGTTCGACGCCCACCGTCTCGCCGACCGTCACGCCCACGGCCTCCCCCACCCGCGGCGTGGTCGGCGGTGTCGGTGGCGCCAGCCGGGACTTCGGCGCAATGACGCTGGTGGGCGGCGGTGCGCTGGTGGCCACCGCCCTGATCGCCACGGTCTGGTTCCTGCGCCGCCGCTCGAAGCCGTACCGCCTCTAGGGCCTGCGGCGAAAGCGGCGTCCCGGCCGTACCGCCTCCAGCTCGTGGCTCCTCAGCCGTCCTGTCCCGGGGGCAGCTCGGCCAACTCCGCCAGGGCGTGCTCCAGCCAGCGCGTCCAGAAGGTCTCCAGGTCGATGCCGGCCCGCAGGACGAGGTGCTGGAGCCGGTCCTGGGGGCTGTCCTTGCCGGGCGGGAAGTCGCGCCGCTCGATCTCCTCGTACTCCGTCAGCTGGACCCGGTGCAGGTCGAGATGGCGGCGCAGGTCCGCCTCCAGGCCGGCCGTGCCGACCACGGCCGCCGCGCGCAGCCGCAGCAGCAGCGTGTCGCGCAGCGGCTTCGGGTCCTGGGCGGCGGCGGTCCAGCGGGACAGTTCGGCGCGCCCCGCGGGCAGTACTTCGTAGCTCTTCTTCTGCCCGCGGGCCGGCTGCTCGGCCGGCAGGGCCCGGATCAGCCCGTCGGCCTCCAGCCTTCCCAGCTCGCGATAGATCTGCTGATGCGTCGCCGACCAGAAGTAGCCGATCGACTTGTCGAAGCGGCGGGTCAGCTCCAGCCCCGAGGACGGCCTTTCGAGCAGGGCGGTGAGGATCGCGTGCGGGAGTGACATGGGGGCCATCCTAGGGACGCCCTCGGCGCCTACAGCGCGGCCGCCAGTTCGGTGCCCTGCTTGATGGCGCGCTTGGCGTCGAGCTCGGCCGCCACGTCGGCGCCCCCGATGAGGTGGGCGTGGCACCCGGCGGCGATCAGCTCCTCGTACAGGTCCCGGCGCGGCTCCTGACCCGTGCACAGCACGACGGTGTCGACCTCCAGGACCGTGCTGGTGTCGCCGACGGTGACGTGCAGCCCGGCGTCGTCGATCCGGTCGTAGCGCACGCCGGGGACCATGGTGACGCCGCGGTGCTTCAGCTCGGTGCGGTGGATCCAGCCGGTCGTCTTCCCGAGGCCCGCGCCGACCTTGGTGGCCTTGCGCTGGAGCAGATGGACGGTGCGCGGCGGTTCGGGCCGCTCGGGGGCGGCGAGGCCGCCGGGGCCCTCGTAGCCCATGTCGACGCCCCACTGGCGGAAGTACGTGGCCGGGTCCTCGTGGGCCTTGTCGCCGCCGTCGGTGAGGTACTCGGCCACGTCGAAGCCGATGCCGCCGGCGCCCAGGACGGCGACGCTGTCGCCGACCGGCACCTCGTCGCGCAGGACGTCGAGGTAGCCGACGACCTTCGGGTGGTCGACGCCGGGGATGTCCGGGGTGCGCGGGGTGACGCCGGTGGCGACCACGACCTCGTCGTAGCCGGCCACGTCGGCGGCCGACACACGGGTGTTCAGGCGCACCGCGACGCCGTGCGCGTCGAGCTGATGGCGGAAGTAGCGCAGCGTCTCGTCGAACTCCTGCTTGCCGGGGACCTTGCGGGCGACGTTGAGCTGCCCGCCGATCTCGCCCGCGGCGTCGAACAGCGTGACGTCGTGGCCGCGTTCGGCGGCGCTCACGGCACACGCGAGGCCCGCGGGGCCCGCGCCGACGACGGCGACGCGCTTGCGCAGCCGGGTCGGGGACAGGACCAGCTCGGTCTCGTGACAGGCGCGCGGGTTGACCAGGCAGGAGGTGATCTGCCCGCTGAAGGTGTGGTCGAGGCAGGCCTGGTTGCAGCCGATGCAGGTGTTGATGGCCTCGGGGCGGCCGGCCGCGGCCTTGGCGACGAAGTCGGGGTCGGCCAGCATCGGGCGGGCCATGGACACCATGTCGGCGCAGCCGTCGGCCAGCAGTTCCTCGGCCACCTCCGGGGTGTTGATGCGGTTGGTGGTGACGAGCGGGACCGACACCTCGCCCATGAGCCGCTTGGTGACCCACGTGTAGGCGCCGCGCGGCACGGAGGTGGCGATGGTCGGGATGCGGGCCTCGTGCCAGCCGATCCCGGTGTTGATGATCGTCGCGCCGGCGGCCTCGACGGCCTTGGCGAGGGTGACGACCTCGTCGAGGGTGGAGCCGCCGGGGACGAGGTCGAGCATGGACAGCCGGTAGATGAGGACGAAGTCCTCGCCGACCGCCTCGCGCACCCGCCGGACGATCTCGACCGGGAAGCGCATGCGCTTCTCGTAGGCGCCGCCCCAGCGGTCGGTGCGGTGGTTGGTCTGCGCGGCGATGAACTCGTTGATCAGGTAGCCCTCGGATCCCATGATCTCGACGCCGTCGTACCCGGCCGACCGGGCCAGGCGGGCGGCGCGGGCGTAGTCGTCGATGGTCCGCTCGACCTCGGCGTCGGTCAGCTCACGGGGCAGGAAGGGGCTGATCGGGGCCTGGAGGGGGCTCGGGGCGACCAGGTCCTTGTGGTAGGCGTAGCGGCCGAAGTGCAGCAGCTGCATCGCGATCCGGCCGCCCTCGCGGTGCACCGCCTCGGTGATCCGCCGGTGTTCCGCAGCCTCGGCCTCGGTGGTGAGCTTGGCGCCGCCCTCGTAGGGCCGGCCCTCGTCGTTGGGCGCGATGCCGCCGGTGACGATCAGGCCCACTCCCCCGCGGGCCCGGGCGGCGTAGAACTCCGCCATGCGCGCGAAGCCGCCCTCGGCCTCCTCCAGGCCGATGTGCATCGAGCCCATCAGGACGCGGTTGGGCAGGGTGGTGAAGCCCAGGTCGAGCGGGCTCAGCAGGTGCGGGTAACGGCTCATGGCCCCTCCGTGCGCGGTGACGTCCCTCTGTTGTAGAGGACCGCGCACGGTTTATGCAACTAGTTGCACAACGGAGGGGCCGTCCGTCGTGTCACATCGGTGGGCGGCTCTCCAGCCGTACGTGCAGCTCCCGCTCCTGGTCGCCCGAGGCCGTGCTGAGGTCGTGGACCTTGAACAGGTCGTGCAGCGTGGTGCGGAAGCGGTCGATCGCCCAGTAGCCGCCGTGCGCGTCGGCCTCGACGGAGGCGGACAGCCTGGGGGCGGCGGGGTGGGCGCCTTCGTGCGGCGAGGCCACCTCGAAGGTGCCGAGCCACACCGTCGGCCGGACCTCGTGCCAGTCCTGCGGTACGTCCTCGGAGCACCGGTCGGAATCGAAGTACGCGCACAGGCTGTCGAAGACGATCCGGGCGTCCTCCTTGCTGCATCCACTGATCTCCAGAGAGACCGATTCCGGGTGCAGTCGCTCACTGTCCATCGTGGTGGCTCCTCTCGTGGCCGCGCCGTGTCACGGCAGGCGAGTTCCCACACGGCGCCGTGCCGCACTCCCAGAAAACCACCACATTCCGGGATGTACAGCCCCGAGCGAAGCGCCCGCTCAGCGTCCTCGGACCCGCGCGGTGCCGCGGGGCGAGCGGGCACCCTCGGACGGGCCACGCCGATCCGCCCTCATCGCCGGACACCCCAGTCATGTTGAGGGATGGTGGAGTAGGGCTGTCGTGGCGTAAAGAGATGGTTGAGCGCGGGCGGCGAGGGGAGTCGGCACGGGACGGCGTGCCGTGGCGGAAGGCGAGGGCGGTGCGTGCGATGGGACCGACCGGGCCCCCGGTGGACGACGGGGCCGAGCCGGGCAGCGGGCCGGGGCGGCCCAGCGGGCTGCTCGACGTGCTGGGCGTGGCCTCCGTGGTGCTGGACGCCGAGGGCCGCATCGTCCTGTGGAGCCCTCAGGCCGAGGAGCTGTTCGGCTATCCGGCGGGCGAGGCGCTCGGCGCGTACGCCGCCCGGGTGATGGTGCACGAGGAGCACCTCGACCTGGTCAAGAAGCTGTTCACCGACGTCATGGCCACCGGCCGGGGCTGGGCCGGCGCCTTCCCGGTGCGGCGCAAGGACGGCAGCACGCGCCTGGTGGAGTTCCGCAACATGCGGCTGCTGGACGACCAGGGCGACGTCTACGCCCTCGGTCTGGCCGCCGACCAGTCGACCGTGCGCCGACTGGAGCAGGACGTCGCCCTGTCCACGCGGATGATCGCGCAGTCCCCGATCGGGCTGGCCGTCCTGGACACCGGGCTGCGCTACGTGTCCGTGAACGCGGCGCTGGAGAGGATCAACGGCGTCCCGGCCGAGGAGCACATCGGCCGACGGGTCGGCGAGGTGCTGCCGATGCTGGACATGGGTCCGCTGGAGACCGCGTTGCTGCACGTGCTGGAGACCGGGCAGCCGCTGGTCGACCACCCCATGTCGGGCCGCACCCCGGCCGACCCGTACGAGGACCACGCCTGGTCGGTCTCGCTCTACCGGCTGGAGGACGCCCTGGGCACGGTGCTGGGCGTGGCCAAGTCGGTCACCGACGTCACGGAACAGCGCCGGGCCGGCGTCGAGGCCGAGACCGCCCGGCGCCGGCTCGCGCTCATCGCCGACGCCTCGGCCAGGATCGGCACCACGCTGGAGCTGGAACGCACCGCCAACGAGCTGGCCGACGTCGCCGTGCCGGAACTGGCGGACGTGGCCGCCGTGGACCTGCTGGACTCGGTGATCGGCGGCCGCCGCAGCAGTGCCGACCCCTGCGAGCCGGCCGTGATCCGGGCGCTGGCCGTACGGGCGGAGAACGCGCCGGAGGCCCTGGAGGCGGCCGACGTCCCGGGACAGGTGGCCCGCTACGGTCCGGACCGCCTGGTCACCGAATGTGTGCGCTCGGCGCGCCCGGTGATGGTCCCGCAGGTCAAGGACGAGGACCTGCCCCGCATCGCCCGCTCCCCGGAGGCCGCCGCCCTGCTGGCCCGCGCCGGTGTCCACTCCTATCTGGCCGTCCCGCTCATCGCGCGCGGCGAGGTGCTCGGCGCCCTCGACCTCAAGCGCATCGACAATCCGCTGCCGTTCAGCGAGGACGATCTGCTGCTCGCCCGTGAACTCGCCGCCCGGGCGGCGGTGCAGATCGACAACGCCCGCTGGTACCAGAACGCCCGCGACACCGCCATCACCCTCCAGCGCAGCCTGCTGCCCACCCATCCGCCCGTCACCGGCGGCCTGGAGGTCGCCTCCCGTTACCAGCCGGCCGGTGCCGCCACCGAGGTCGGCGGCGACTGGTTCGACGTCATCCCCCTGGACGGCGGCAGCACCGCGCTGGTCGTGGGCGACGTGATGGGCAGCGGCATCACGGCCGCGGCGACCATGGGGCGGCTGCGCACCGCCACGAACACGCTGGCGTCGCTGGGCCTGGACCCCGCGGTGCTCCTCGAACACCTCGACCGGATCACCTCGGACCTCGACCACTCCATCGCCACCTGCGTGTACGCCGTGCACGAGCCCCGTGAGGGACGCTGCCTGATCGCCAACGCGGGCCATCTGCCGCCCGTCCACGTGCGCCGGGACGGGGCGCGGGCACTGCTCGACCTGCCGACCGGCGCGCCCCTCGGCGTAGGCGGCGTCGAGTTCACCACCACCGCCTTCACGCTCGACCCCGGCGACGAACTCGTCCTGTACACCGACGGCCTGGTCGAGACCCGCACCCACTCCCTCGACGAGCGCCTGGACACCCTGCTGCGCCTGCTCGACGATCCGGCCCGCCCCCTGGAGGAGGTCTGCGACCTCCTCGTGCGCACCCTGCACCACCCCGACAACCATGACGACGTCGCGGTCCTCATCGCGCGCGCCCAGCCACGGGAGTGACCGGCCGGGTCAACGGGTGCCGATCACCACATGGGCGTGCAGTTCCTCCGACACCGCCGGCCGGGCCGTCAGGCCCGCGCGGGTGAGGACGGCCACGGCTTCCGGGGCCTGGCGGCCGCTCGTCTCCGTCAGGAGGCAGCCGCCCGGGGCGAGCCAGTCGCGGGCCCCGGCCGCGACCCTGCGCAGCACGTCCAGTCCGTCGGTGCCGCCGTCGAGGGCGACCGCCGGCTCGTGGTCCCGCGCCTCGGCGGGCAGGAGGCCGACCTCTGCGGTGGGGACGTAGGGGACGTTCGCGGCCAGGATGTCGACGCGGCCCCGCAGTCGCCCGGGCAGGGCCGCGTACAGGTCGCCCTGGTGGACCCGGCCGCCGTGCCCGGCGAGGTTGCGCCGGGCGCAGTCCACCGCGGCCGGGTCTATGTCCGCCGCGTGCAGTTCGACCGGGCCGAGGGCCGTGGCCAGGGCGGCGCCCACCGCGCCCGAGCCGCAGCACAGGTCGACGACGAGCGAGGCGTGCGGTGCGGCGTCGAGCGCCTGTTCGACGAGGAACTCGGTGCGGCGGCGCGGTACGAAGACGCCGGGTTCGACGGCGATCCGCAGGCCGCTGAACTCGGCCCAGCCGACGACGAGTTCGAGCGGCAGGCCGTCGGTACGGCGGGCCACCATGGCGGCGAGTTCGGCAGGGCCGCGGGCGGCGCCGAGGATCAACTCCGCCTCGTCCTCGGCGAAGACGCAGCCGGCGGCGCGCAGGGCGGCCACCACGGAGGACGGGGAGGGGGAAAGCGGCAGGGACATGCGGGGCGAGAGCCTTTCGGAAGCCGAAGGGCGCTCTCGCGGTCGACTACTGCCGGTGGCCGGCGCCGACATGGGAGGAGAGCACCCGATCTGACACAGCGGTGATGGGTCTCACCTCCTCGGTCACGCACGGCTGGGACCGCCCTCAGCCGGACGGCCACCCTATCCCACGGGCTATCCCACGGGAGGAGCGGCCCTCGTCCGGTCTCCGCACCCCGCCCGCACTACAGTTGCACCGTGCAACGAGATGCGGGAAGGGAGGGCCTCGCCATCGAGAATGCCGCTGCGCCACCCATGGACGAGCCTGCGGGCCTCGCGGATCCCGCGCAGGTCGCGGAGATCGCGGAGATCTCGGATACCACGGAGATCGCGGAGATCGCCGTGCAGACGATTCAGCGGGAGCTGACGGCGTTGGCTCGCCGTGCCCGGGCCTCGGCCGGGCGGATGCACCCCGAACTGTCGCTGGTCTCGTACACTCTGCTGGGGCATCTGGAGGAGCGGGACGGCCTCAGGGCCACCGACCTCGCCGCGCACTGCGCGCTGGACAAGTCGACGGTCAGCAGGCAGGTGGCCGCGCTGGAGCAGGCCGGGCTGATCGGGCGCCGCCAGGACCCGGAGGACCACCGCGTGCAGGTGCTGGACCTGACCGACGCGGGCCGACGGATCCTCGCGCAGGTCACGGTGAGCCGCCGGGCGGTCGTCCGGGAGCGGCTGGCGGACTGGCCGGAGGAGGATCTGCGGCGGTTCGCCGGATATCTGGAGCGCTACAACGCGGCGGCCTCGGGCGGCTGAGGGGACGGCCCCACGGACCCCTTACGGTGGTACGCGTACGCACTGATCAGGCTCTGTCCGCGGGGCCGCCGCGCGGCGGTCTGGAGGCACCACCCGCATGAACGTCACCCGAGGCTTCACCGGGCGTCCCCGTGTCGACCATCCGGGGCTGCCGCCCGGGCAGTACGACGCGCGCGACGACTGGCCCGTCCTGTCCGCCGAGGTCACCCCCGACCTCGCGCCCGCCGACTGGACCTTCCGGGTCGACGGCCTGGTGGCCGAGCCCCGCGCCTGGGACTGGGCGCAGGCGCACGCGCTGCCCGCGTCGGCCTACGAGGGCGACATCCACTGCGTGACCGGCTGGTCGAAGTTCGGGGTGCGTTTCGGGGGCGTCTCGCTGGACGCCTTCCTGGAACAGGCGGGCCCGCTGCCGGACGCCACCCACGCCGTCGCCTACGCGCACACCGGGTACACCGCGAACCTCCCGCTCACCGACCTCACCGGCGGCCGGGCCTGGATCGTATGGGAGTACGACGGCCGGCCGCTCGCGCCGGAGCACGGGGGCCCGGCGCGGCTGATCGTGCCGCATCTGTACTTCTGGAAGAGCGCCAAGTGGATCGCCGGCATCCGTCTGCTCGACCACGACGAGCCCGGCTTCTGGGAGCAGAACGGCTACCACGCGCGGGGCAACCCGTGGGAGGAGCAGCGGTACTCCGGTGACTGACACCTTCACTCCCCCGACCCGGTTCGCCGTGCCCGGCCGGATCGCCGTGGGCGAGGGCACCGCCGGTCGCTGGCAGACCGCCACGCTCACCGAGGTCCGCCGGGAGACCCCGCGCGCGGCCACCTTCCGGTTCGCGGTGCCCGACTGGGCCGGGCATCTGCCCGGCCAGCACCTGATGCTCCGGCTGACCGCCGCCGACGGCTACGTCGCGCAGCGCCACTACTCGATCGCGACCGCGCCGGACGACTCCGGGCACATCGAGCTGACCTTGGACCGTGTCGAGGACGGTGAGGTGTCCGGCTGGTTCCACGGTGAGGCCCGGCCCGGCGACCGCGTCGAGGTGCGGGGCCCGCTGAGCGGCTTCTTCGCCTGGCCGGGCGACCGCGCCGCACTGCTGATCGGCGCCGGGTCCGGTGTCGTACCGCTGATGTCGATGGTCCGCCACCACCGGGCGCGGGGCCTGTCCGTGCCGCTGCGGCTGCTGGTGTCCGCGCGCGGGCCGGGCGAACTCATCTACGCCCGGGAGTACGGGGCCGAGACCACGCCCGTCTTCACCCGGACGGCCCCACCGGGCGCTCCGGTGGGCCGGCTCGCCGAGGCACATGTGGCGCCGCTCCTGGAGGCCGCGCCGCCCGGCGGGTGGGAGGCCTATGTGTGCGGGTCCAACGCCTTCGCCGAGCACGCGTCCCGCCTGCTCACCGCCGCCGGCCAGCCGGTGGACCGGATCCGGATCGAACGCTTCGGCTGACGATCCCGCCTTCTCGCGGCCCCTTCTCGATGCAGGAAGTGCCTGTGACGGGGTACGACATTCATGTGGCACTCGCACGCATGCGTGGACCCGAGGGCGGCGGTGCCGCTCCCCGGCTCCGGTGACGGCGAGGAGGCGGAGATGCGAACCCGGGTGCGTGGCTGGCGCTGGCGGCGCAATTCGCTGCGGCGCAGGTCGGACGTCATAGAGGCATGGACGGTGGTGGCCGTCGCCCTCCTGGTCCTGGTGGGCGCGCCGCTGGTCGGCGTGCTGACGGGCTGGTGGGCGTACGGCCAGGCGCGGCGAACCGTGGTCGCCCAGACGGAGGACCGGCGGCACGTCCGGGCGGAGGTCGTCGGCAGAACACCCGACACGCTGCCGTCGGCGGAGGCGGGCCGGGAGTACACGTACCGCGCGACGGTGCGCTGGTCCGAGCCCGGCGAGGGGCCTCGTACGGGCACGGCCCGGGTCCCGGCGGGGACGCGGCCCGGGGAGACGGTCGACGTGTGGTTCGACGGGCGGGGCCGCAGCGTGCCGCCGCCGCCGAGTGCGACGACCGTCTGGCAGCACTCCCTGACCCTGGGCATCTGCGCGACCGCCGGCTCGGCCGGGGTGGTGCTGCTCGGCAACATGGCCGTCCGGCGGGCGGCGAACCGGCACCGGATGGCCGAGTGGGAGCGCGCCTGGGCGCGTAAGGAACCGGAGTGGACGCGCCGCCGGGCCTGAGGCCGGCCCCTCTGGCGACAACCCGTCGGAACGTGTCGTCAATGCCCCTGTGGGGTCGCCGCGGGCGGGTTCTAGCGTGTGACCGGTCCACGCGCGCGGACGCCCTCGTCACCTCACCAGGAACAGGCACTTCCCATGACCTATGTCCTGCCGGTCGTCATCGGCGTCGGCTACGCGCTCCTCATGTCCCTCGTCCGCGAACCGCACCGGCGCCGCCTCAACGCGATCATGGTCGCCGGCGCGGGGGCCGCCTACCTCAGCGGGGGCGGCCTGGGCGGATTCGAGTTCGCCTTCACCGCTCTCGTCACCTACTGCGCCTTCCGCGGGCTGGAGTCCTGGACCTGGATCGGTGTCGCCTGGCTGCTGCACACCGTCTGGGACGCCGTGCACCACCTCAAGGGCAACCCGATCATCCCGTTCGCCCACGACTCCTCGCTCGGCTGCGCGATCTGCGACCCCGTCATCGCCCTGTGGTGCCTGGCCGGCGGTCCCACCGCGCGCGAGTTGCTCCGGCGCCGGCCCGGGCGGACGGCCGGGCCCGGCGCGCGCCCTGGCGAGTGGCCGGACCCCGCGCGTACGGTGTGATCATCGACGCCGTCCGCACCCAAGGTGGTCCTGCATGGCCCTGTTCGACCTCCCCCTCGACGAGCTCCGTGAGTACCGCGGTTCGGCCACCGAACCCGAGGACTTCGACGCCTTCTGGTCCAAGACCCTCCAGGAGGCACGCGAGCACGACCTGGACGCCCGGTTCGAGCCCGTCGACGCGGGCCTGGAGACCGTGCAGGTGTTCGACGTGACGTTCGCCGGGTTCGGCGGCCACCCGGTAAAGGGCTGGCTGCTGCTGCCCGCCGGCGCGACGGCACCCCTGCCGCTGGTGGTCGAGTTCGTCGGGTACGGCGGCGGACGCGGGCTGCCGCACGAGCATCTGCTGTGGGCGTCCACGGGCCGCGCGCACTTCGTGATGGACACCCGGGGCCAGGGCAGCGCCTGGGGCGGCGGTGGCGGCACCCCGGACCCGGTCGGCGGCGCGCCGGCGTATCCCGGTTTCATGACCCGGGGCATCGACGCGCCCGAGAACTACTACTACCGCCGGGTCTTCACGGACGCGGTGCGGGCCGTCGAGGCGGCCCGCTCGCACCCGCTCACCGACCCGGCCAGGACCGTCGCGCTCGGTGCCAGCCAGGGCGGCGGCATCAGCATCGCCGTCGGCGGTCTGGTCCCGGACCTGGTGGCGGTCGCCCCGGACGTGCCGTTCCTGTGCGACTACCCGCGCGCGACGACGCTGACGGACCGTCACCCCTACCGCGAGATCGGCCTCTACCTCAAGACGCACCGCGGCCGCGCACAGGACGCGCTGCGCACGCTGTCCTACTTCGACGGGGTGCACTTCGCCGCGCGCGGCCGGGCCCCCGCCCTGTTCTCGGCGGCGCTGGAGGACCAGACGTGCCCGCCCTCGACGGTCTTCGCGGCGTTCAACGCCTGGGCGCACCCGGACAAGGCGATCGAGGTGTACGACTTCAACGACCACGAGGGCGGCGGCCCGTTCCAGGCCGCCGCCCGGATGCGCTGGCTGCGCGCGTACGCCTGAGGGGCCGGGGTGGGGACTACGGAGACACGTCAGGCCGCCGAGCGGTTCGTCCGCGCATGGGAGCGGGGCTGGGCCGCGCACGACGTGGACGCGCTGCTCGCGCTGTACGCCGAGGACTGCGTCCACCGCTCCATGCCGTTTCGCGAGCCGCACCGGGGGCGCGCCGAACTGGGCGAGTACCTGCGCTGGTCGTTCGCGCAGGAGCGGGTGAGCGACGTGCGGTTCGCCTCGCCGGTGGTGGGCCCGGACGGGGTGGCGGTGGCCGAGTTCCGGGTGCTGTCGCAGGAGGGGGGCCGGCACGCCACTCTCGCCGGCTGCGTCTTCGTGCGGTTCGGCGCCGACGGGCTGGCGGTCGAGACACGGGACTACTGGCACACCGCCGACGGCCACCAGGAACCGACCGGCCCGCTGTTCTTCACCTGAGCCGCGTCCCGCCGGGCACCCGCCCGGCGTGCGACCCGCTCGTCGGGCGCCCTGCCCTTCCGCGCAGTCCGACCAGTCGGTACGTTCGGGTGGCCCGCTCCGCAGGGTCGTGGACGGGCTTCCCACCGACCACGGAGGCTGCATGTCCGAGCGCGAGCCACAGATCCACGGCCACTGCGACGCCCGCTTCGCGGCGGTGCGCGCGGCGTTCGAGGAGAACTTCCGGGAGCGGGAGGAACTGGGCGCCGCCGTCACCGTGGTCGCCGACGGCGTGACCGTGGTCGATCTGTGGGGCGGCTGGGCCGACCCGGCCCGCACCCGGCCCTGGGAGCGCGACACGCTCGTCAACGTGTGGTCGACGTCCAAGGGCCCGGTGGCGCTGTGCGCGCACATCCTCGCCGACCGGGGGCTGCTGGACCTCGACGCGCCGGTCGCCACGTACTGGCCCGAGTTCGCCGCGGCCGGCAAGGAGCAGGTGCTCGTACGCCATCTCCTCTCCCACCGTGCCGGCCTGTCAGGACTGCGCGAGCCGCACTCGTTCGCCGAGCTGTGCGACTGGGAGGTGACGACACGTCGGCTCGCGGCGACGGAGCCGTGGTGGGAGCCGGGGACGCGCTCGGGGTACCACGCGCTGACCTACGGCCATCTGGTCGGGGAGGTCGTCCGCCGGGTCTCGGGGCTGCGGCCGGGCGCGTTCCTGGCGCGGGAGGTGACCGGGCCGCTCGGCATCGACTTCGGCATCGGGCTGCCGGAGTCGGAGGCCGGCCGAGCGGCGGAGCTGACGCATCGCCGGGTCGCGCCGAGCAGCGAACAGGCGGCGATCTTCAGCCAGTTGTCGCCCGCCGCGCTCGCCGCGCTGACCAACCCCGCGGTGGGCGCGGCCGAGGCCAACACGCCCGCGTGGCGGGCCGCCGAGATCCCCGCGGCGGGCGGCCACGGCACCGCGCGGGCGGTGGCCGCCCTGTACGGGATTGTCGCGGGCCGCGGGGTGCACGAGGGGCGTCGCGTCCTGTCCCCCGACGCCGCCGAGCGGGTGCGGGAGGGGCAGGGCAGCTGCCGTGACCTGGTGCTGGGCGCC
Organism: Streptomyces sp. NPDC107562; assembly: GCF_055657325.1. NCBI lineage: Bacteria > Bacillati > Actinomycetota > Actinomycetes > Kitasatosporales > Streptomycetaceae > Streptomyces > Streptomyces sp. NPDC107562. Next base: position 47,906 of record NZ_JBVKBE010000006.1, read on the forward strand.
GGTTTCCCGGAAGAGACCGAGATCGGCCTCGGGCTGTGGCTGAGCGGACCGAACGGCTCGTACGGGCCCAATCCGCGTGCCGTGGGGCACGACGGATTCGGCGGCTCCGCCGGGCTCGCCGATCCCGAGGCGGGCGTGTCGCTCGGCTATGTGATGAACCGCATGGGACCGCACATCGCCGACGACCCCCGCAAGATGGCGCTGGTGAACGCGGTGTACGACGCCCTCTGACCGGCTCGCGCACCCTTCCGCGGCCGGTTCCCGCCCAGCCTGTTTCGGCCGAACCGCCGGGCCGGTCTTCCCTGGTGGTTTAGACCAATGCTAATTCTGGTGGCGCAATGAGCCCGCACGGCTACGGCACGTCACCAACAGGAGGGCGCGGCATGGCCCGCACCACCACCCCGCACGACCGCCCGCACACCGACGAACAGCCCCGGTACTGGCGCGTGGCGACGGAGTTGCTCGGCGAACTACGCGACGGCACCGTCCCACCCGGGGAACGGCTGCCGGGCGAACGGCAGTTGGCCGAGCACTTCGGGGTCAGCAGAGAGACCGTACGCCAGGCGCTGGAGGTGCTGCGCCGGGACGGCCTGATCACCACCGACCGGCGCGGCAGTCACGCCACCCTGCCCGGCCCGCCGGTCGAGCACCCGACCTCGGCGGCCTTCCCGATCGGCGTCCGGCCCGGCCCCGACGAGCGGGCCGTCGACCGGGCGACCGTCACCTGGGAGACGCCCCCGGCGGCGCACGCGGCGGCGCTGCGGCTCGCGCCGGACCGCCCGACCCTGATGCACCGCTACGAATCCGCCCGCGCCGACGGACGCGGCCTGCGCAGCGCCGTCACCTCGTTCTCGGACGTGGCCCTGACCGAGGTGGTGGAGCTGGGCCGCTACCGTGACCGCGCCGACGGCACCTCGGCGGCCCAACTGCGCCGCGCCTACGACTGGATGCGCACCGCGGGGCTGACCCTGCACCACCGCGACGCCATCACCCGACTCCCCGACAGCACCTCGGTCCGGGTGACCCGCCTGGTGCACGACCAGCACGAACGGCCGCTGGAGTTCACCGAGCTCGTCGTGGACGCCCAACGGGACGCTCTGGTCTACGAGTTCACCCTGCCGGCAGCGGTCTGACCCGGCAGCCGCCCACGCGCCCCGCCGCCCCGGGGCGCGTGCTCACCCGAGGCGCCGGGCGACGACCATGCGCACCCGCGGGCTTCCGTCCCGCCGCAGCCCGAAGTCGGGCAGCGGGTGCAGGTCCACCCGGAACCCGGCGCCTTCCAGCTCCCGCAGCAGACGCCCGAACCGCACGGCCCGGTAGTACATGACGAACGGGGGCCGCCACACCGCGTTGCGGACCCGCATCGCCAGGTCGAAGCCCAGCAGCATGCCGTTCACGACCGAGACCGTCCGGGGCGGGCCCACGACCGGGAAGGCGAAGCAGCCGCCCGGCCGCAGCACCGAGTGGACCTGCCCGAAGAGCACCGGCAGTTCCTCCGGCAGGAAGTGCCCGAACGCCCCGAAGCTCACCGCGAGGTCGAAGGCGGGGCGGAACGGCAGGGCGCGGGCGTCCGCCCGCACCCATGACACCCGGGGCACGCCGGACGGGACGTGGTCCCTGGCGACCGCGAGCATGCCCGCACTGAAGTCGACCCCGGTGACGCTTCCCTCGCACACCTGCCGGAGCACGTCGGCGCCCGCGCCGGTACCGCAGCACACGTCGAGCCCGTCCTCGAAGGGCCCGATCCGCCGCAGCGCCGCGGCGACGGCGTCCAGCACCGAGTCCGGCGTACGGAAGGGCGTGTGGTCGAACTTCGGCGCGAGCAGGTCGTAGCCGCGCTCGACCGACGACAGCGCCTGGACGGCGAGTTCACGCAGGCTGGGGCCTTGGGGGCTGAACATCGGCCTCAGCTTAGTCCCACCCGGCCGGTCGCACCCGGCGATGACGGCGGCAGCGGCGACCGGGCCGTCGGGGACCGCGAACCCCCCCGGGCCGCAGTGGCGTACGTCACAGCGCGCACGTCCGCCGAGTGGTACGGTGGCGTGAGCACTTGTGTACGCCCCGTCGTGGCGCCGGTGCCAGTTCCTTCCTCAGCCCGCGCAGCATCGCCGTTCCCGGCCGGTGCAGCGGCTTTCCGCATCACCTCATCGGCGGACCCCCGCGTCCGCGGCCCGAGGTGCTGTTCCCGCCGCCCGGAGGCCTTTCCGTACGCCTCGTCCGCGGCCCCTCCCCCTTCCCTTCCTCATGTCCGCCTGCGTCGCAGGCCCCCGAGTCCGTGAGAGGACCGACCCCATGACCACCACACTCGAACACCCTCCCCTCCAGCAGCAGGCCCCGGCGTCCCGGACCGTGACCGGCGTCCTGGACGTCGACGCGGGCGGCAAGGGGCACCTGCGGGGCTTCGACTGCCTGCCCACGCCCGCCGATCCCCAGGTCCCGGCCGCCCTGATCCGCACATGCGGGCTCCGCAAGGGCGACCTCGTCGAGGCCGTCAGCGGCCCCCGGCGTACCGTGACCGAGGTCGGACTCGTGGGCGGCAAGACGCCCGGACGGCTCCGGGACCGCCGCCACTTCCACGACCTCACACCCCTGCATCCGCGCACCCGGCTCCGCCTCGAACACCCGGCGTCCGGCCTCACGGGGCGCGTCGCCGACCTGATCTCGCCGGTCGGCAAGGGCCAGCGCGGGCTGATCGTCGCCCCGCCCAAGACCGGCAAGACCGTGCTGCTCCAGCAGCTCGCGGCCGCCGTCGCGGGCAACCACCCCGAATGCCGGCTGATGGTCGTCCTGCTCGACGAGCGCCCCGAGGAGGTCACCGACATGCGGCGTTCGGTGCGGGGCGAGGTGTACGCCTCGACCTTCGACCGGACGCCCAAACAGCACATCGCGCTCGCCGAGCTCGTGATCGAACGGGCCAAGCGGCTCGTGGAGGCCGGTGAGGACGTGGTGATCCTGCTCGACTCGCTGACCCGGCTGTGCCGGGCGCACAACAACGCGGCGGCCTCCGGCGGCCGTACCCTCTCCGGCGGTGTGGACGCGGCGGCGCTGCAGGGGCCCAAGCGGTTCTTCGGTGCCGCACGCCTGGCCGAGGAGGGCGGTTCGCTGACCGTCCTGGCCACCGCCCTGGTCGAGACCGGGTCGCGGGCCGACGACTTCTTCTTCGAGGAGCTCAAGGGCACCGGCAACATGGAGATCCGGCTGAGCCGCGAACTCGCCTCGCGCCGTGTCTTCCCCGCCGTCGACATCGCAGGCTCCGGCACCCGCCGCGAGGAACTGCTGCTGTCCCCGGCCGAGTTGGCCGCCGTGCACGGGCTGCGCCGGGCGCTGCGGACCCGTGACGGCGAGGCCGGTCCGGAGACGCTGCTGGAGCGGATGCGCCAGAGCCCGGACAACGCGACCTTCCTGCGCCGGATCCAGCCGACGCTGCCGGCCAGGCCGTAGCGCCCCGCGGTGCGAGCGGCGGCCGCCGTGGGAACCGCGTCGCGACAGGCCGGGGAGGGCCGCCACCTGCCGGGCGACGCGCCACGCCGGGCGCCCGTGCGGCATCCGGGTGCACGCCGGCACCGCTCGGCCCGGCCAGCACCGATCGCGGCCGGTCCGTTCCTAGGTTGATCGTATGACGATCGGATTCTCTACTCGGGCGGCCGTCTCGACCTGCGGTCTCTGCCTGGCCGGTGCCCTGACCCTCGCGCCTGTCGCCGCGGCCGCTCCGGCCGGCGCCGACCCCGCGGCGCCGGGTTCGCCCCGCGGGACGGCACCGGCGCCGGCGGTGCTCCACCGCCACGGCACCCAGGTGCGCCCCCGGCCGGGCGCGCCGGAGGTCCCGGACGTCTCCGCGCTGTCGTGGCTGGTGGCCGACGCCGGGACCGGCGAGGTGCTGGCCGCGCGGGACGCGCACCGCAAGCTGCCGCCCGCCAGCACCCTCAAGACCCTGTTCGCCCTCACCGTGCTGCCCGTGCTGCCCGGCGGCATCCAGCACCGGGTCACGTACGGCGAACTGGCGGACGTCGGTGAGGGCAGCAGCCTCGTCGGTGTCAGCGAGGGGCACTCGTACCGCATCTCCGACCTGTGGCGTGGGGTGTTCCTCAGCTCGGGCAACGACGCCGTGCACGTGCTGGCCGGGCTCAACGGCGGCTGGCACGTCACCGCACGCCAGATGGAGGCCAAGGCGCGCGTCCTCGGCGCCCGCGACACACGGGTCCTGTCACCCGACGGCTACGACGCGCACGGCCAGGTGTCCTCGGCCTTCGACCTGGCCGTCTTCGGCCGGGAGGGGCTGCGCAACGCGGAGTTCGCCCAGTACTGCGCCACCGTGGAGGCCAAGTTCCCCGGGGAGGACGGCTGGGCGTACGACATCCGCAACACCAACCGGCTGCTGACCGGCGACGACGGCGTGCGCCGCTACCCGGGCCTGATCGGTGTCAAGAACGGCTACACCAGCGACGCGGGGAACACGCTCGTCGCCGCGGCCCGGCGCGACGGGCGCACCCTCGTCGTGACGGTGATGAACCCTCAGTCGGGTGTCCCCTTCGACGTCTACGAGGAGGCCCGGTCGCTGCTCGACTGGGGCTTCGGCGCCGCCGACCGGGTGGACCCGGTCGGTTCGCTGGACGCCCTGCGCGGCAAGCCCGGCCCCGGCGCCGAGGCCGGTCCGGCCCCGGTGGCCGCCGCGGTCACGCCGGATGCCGAGCCCGGCTGGCCGGAGACGGCGGCGATCGCCGTGGCCGCCTGTCTGGGTGCGGCGGCCGCCGCACTGGTCCTGCGGCTCAAGGTGTTCCACGTCGAGGACTGACCTACCGGCAGCCCCAGCAGCAGCCCGAGGGTGATCCAGGCGTAGGCGTTGCTCCCGAGGAACCCGTCGACGCCGGACGCGTCGTCGTACCACAGCCACACCAGGCTGGTGCACATGACCGCGTACAGCACGGCCGCGAGCCGTGGCCGGCCGGCGCGGACCAGCAGCACGAAGGCGGGCAGCAGCCAGACGAGGTGGTGCACCCAGGTGATCGGGCTGACCAGACACGCCGTCAGGCCGGTGAGGGCGAACGCCGCGTACCAGTCGCCGGCGGCCACCGCCTTGCGGGCGCGCCACACCCACACGCCGAGCACCACCAGCACGGTGACCGCCCAGACCGCGCGGCTCTCGATGTCCAGCCGGGCCAGGATGCCCTGCAGGGACTGGTTGGAGACGTAGTCCAGCCGGCCCACGCGGGTGGTGTCCCACATGGCCTGCGTCCAGTAGAAGCGCGACCCCTCGGGGGTCACCAGGGCCGCCAGACCGGTCGCCCCGGCGGCCACGCCCGTCGCGACGGCGGCGGCGCGCCGGCGGCCGGCGAGCAGCAGCAGGCCGATGAAGAGGGCGGGCGTGAGCTTGATGGCCGCGGCGAGACCGATGCCGATGCCGGCCCAGCGGCCTCGCCCGGTGGCGAGCAGCCAGGCGTCCACCAGGACCAGGGCCAGCAGCAGTACGTTGACCTGCCCGAAGCTGAAGGTGTCCCGCAGCGGTTCGTACAGTGCGAGGGCGCAGGCTGCCAGGGCGCAGCCGTACCAGCCGTGCCGGCGCCAGGCGCGGCCGGTCAGCACGCGCATCGTCACGGCCAGGGCCGCCAGGTTCAGCAACAGCGCGAGCGCGATCGCGGTCCCCGTCCCGACCAGGGCCATGGGCAGCATCGCGACGGCGGCGAACGGCGGGTAGGTGAACCCGTACATCGTGCCCGGCACCCGGTAGTCGTAGAGCCGGCCGCCGTCGTGGATCCAGTGGTGGATGGCCCCGTGGTAGACGCGCAGGTCGAACCAGTCGCGCAGCAGCGGCACGGTCGCGGTGAAGACCGTCAGGGCGGCGGCGAGGAGCACCACGAGCAGCAGCCGCCCGCGGTCGGTGCGAGGAGTTCTCATGCGGTACGCCCCAGGACCGGGGCCTGCGCGGTCTGATGGGCCTGCCACAGCACCACCACGGCGAGCACGCCGCCGGAGACGGCCAGCGTCAACTGCCCGAGGTCGGCGGGGCCGCCGCTGGGCAGGACGCCGAGCGCGAGCACTCCGGTGACCGCCGCGACCCGGTGCCGTACCGAGGTGTCGGGCGCCGCGGCGGCGATGAGGAACAACCCCCACAGCGCGTACCAGGGCCGGATCGCGGGGCCGAAGGCGGCGACCGCCGCCAGGCTGAGGCCGAGCGCGTACACCGGGCGCGGGCGCAGCCGCACCCATATGACGAGCAGCAGGGTCGCCGTGATCAGCAGGCCGATCATGTGCCAGACGGGCACGGCGAGCGGTGCGAGGTCACTGCCGAGCCGCTCCAGCAGGGCGCCGGTGGCGCGGCCGAGCAGGCTGGTCAGGGCCCAGTTGTGCGGGGAGACGGGGGTGTTGAGGGCGGCGATCCAGCCGTATCCCGTACCGGCGACCGCGGTCGCGGCGACCGTCGTCGCGGCCGCCGCGGCGACGGTCGTCAGCACGGCTCGCACGGCGCTGCGGCCCGCGCGCATCTGGAGGACGACGATCGCGGCGAGCCCGAGCGCGGCGGGCGCCTTGACGAGCGCGGCGAGGGTGACGAGGACGGCGCCGAGGACGGGCCAGCGGCCCAGCGCGGCGACCAGGCCGACGCCGAGCAGGCCGAGCATCATGGCGTCGTTGTGCGCGCCGGCCACCAGGTGCAGCAGGACCAGCGGGTTGAGGGCGCCGAGCCACAGCGCGGCGGCCGGGTCGGCGCCGCTGTGCCGGGCGAGGCGGGGCAGGGCGGCGGCCATCAGGGCCACGCCCAGCAGCGCCAGCAGCCGCATGCCCATGAGGCCGGCCGGGATCTCGCCGCGGGTCAGTCCGGACAGGGCGGAGGCGGCGGCGAGGAACACCGGGCCGTAGGGAGCGGCGGTGTGCCGCCACACCGGGGAGACCTCGTCGGCGAGCGGGCCGCCGAGCTGGGAGGGGCCGTGGGTGTAGACGTCGATCTGCGCGTCGACCATGGCGCCCTGCGCGAGGTAGCTGTAGACGTCCCGGCTGAACAACGGCGGCGCCAGCAGCAGCGGGGCGGCCCAGAGCGCGAGGACCAGCAACAGGGAGCGGGGCGTGGGTGGTTCGGGGCCGCGCAGCAGCCTGCCGAGCAGGGCCCAGGCCGCTATCAGCAGGACGACGCCGAAGTAGACGCCGACCAGTCCGAGCGCGGCGCCGGCGGAGGACGGCGACAGCAGATCGCGGACCGGGAGGGCTCCGGCCGTCTCACCGCCCAACGCAAGAAAGGCGGTGCCGGCCAGACCCAGCATCTGGCAGCGGCGGAGATCGACGGAGGAAGCCATGGCCAACACTCGGTCAGCCTGTCAACACCGGGTGGCCGGAAAACAACGCGCCGCCCTCGCGGGGTTAACCTGCGCATGACCTCCGCGTGATCAGGAGACCGACACTCCGGTGAGCGCGGTGAAACGGTCCAGGGCAGCGCCCCCCGCCACCGGGTCACCGCACGCGTCGACCCCCGGGCTCCGCACGCACGAAGTGCGGCGGCCCGGCACCACGGCGACGCTTCCTCCGCCGCACCCGCCCCTGACGGGCAGACCGAAGCGACGGACGAAGTCGCCGCCCGCGTCGTACGTCCCGGGGGCCGACATCCCCGCGTTCAAGTGCTCGACCTGACGGCAACTCAGCGGCCACGAGCCGAGAGCGGCCCAGCGCCCGCACGGCCCCCGACAGGCTTCCCCCGCACAGCAGCGGCCCGCGCCTTACTGAGGCTCATCGGCCGCGAACCGAACCCGTGCCCCTCAGGCGCGAGCCGTAAGCGGCGACGGGGGCGGCGCCCGCACCGGGCGTACCGCACCCACTGGCTTGCCCTCGCCGAGCAGTGGCTCGCGCCTTGCTGAGGCTCAGCGTCCGCGGCGCGAGCCGCGAGCGGCGACGGGGGCGGCGCCCGCACCGGCTTGCCTCCGCCCAGCGGCGGCTCGCGCCTTACTGAGGCTCAGCGGCCGCGAGCCGAACCGGTGGCGCTCAGGCGGGAGTCGCGAGCGGCGGCGGGGTCAGGGCTCGTACCGGGCGTACCGCGCCCACCGGCTTGCCTCCGCCGAGCAGTGGCTCGCCCGCGAACTCCGTGAGCAGGTCGGGGTCCACGCCGGCGCGGGCCAGTGCGGCGGCGGCCACCGGGACCCGCGCCCTGCTCGCCCCGTCGGAGATCTTCACGGCGACGGCACGGCCGTCGGGGAGCGCCGCGACCTGCACGCCCTCGTAGCCGTCCTTGGCGAGCAGCCCGGGCACCGCCCGCATCAGGGCCGCGACGTCCCGACCGGAGCCGGAGGCCATCTCGGCGTGCTCGCGCATCGCGTCCGCGACCCGCGACTCGGGGGTGCCGGGCCGCGCGGTGAGGATCCGGGAGGCGGCGCGGGCCAGGCCGTGCAGGGAGACGGAGAACAGCGGCGCGCCGCAGCCGTCGACGGTCACCTGGGCGACGCGCTGACCGGTGAGTTCCTCCACGGTCTCGGCGACGGCCTGCTGGAGGGGGTGGGCGGGGTCGAGGTAGTCGTCGAGGGACCAGCCGTTGAGCTTGGCGGTCCAGAGCATGGCGGCGTGCTTGCCGGAGCAGTTCTGCGCGAGCCGGGACGGCGTGCGCCCCTCGCGCACCCAGGCGTCCCGCACCCCCGGGTCGAGCGGCATGTCGGGAACGTTGCGCAGAGCGCTCTCGGTGAGTCCGGCCAGTTCCAGGACGCGCAGCGTGCCGGCGAGATGGCGGTCCTCGCCGGAGTGGCTGGCGGCGGCCAGGGAGAGCAAATCGCCGTCGAGCGGAAGCCCCGCCCGCACCATGGCCACGGCCTGGACGGGCTTGAGCGCCGAGCGCGGGTAGAACGCCGCCTCGATGTCGCCGAGCCGGAACGCGACCTCGCCGTCCGCGCCGAGGACGACGACGGAGCCGTAGTGGACGCCCTCCACGACCCCGCCGCGTACGAGGTGGGCGACGGGGGCGTGACGGGGCTCCCGCACCGGGGGTGTCTCCGCGGCGGAGTCGCTGTGCGTCACCGATCCGTCCGCCCGCACCACGGGGTCGAGGTCGACAGTCTCGGGGGTCATCGGTCGGTCCCGCCTTCCTTGGGGAGGTCCGTGCGCGCGGGGCGCACGATGTCGGTGAGGGTGGTCTCGACCCGGTCGAGGTGGTGAGACATCGCCTCGACCGCGTCCTGCTCGATTCCGTCGGCCAGCGCCTCGACGATGGCCCGGTGCTCGCGGTCGGACTGCTCACGCCGTCCGCCGAGCTCGTTCAGGAACGCCGACTGGCGGGCCAGCGCGTCCCGGATCTCCTCGATGACCCGGCGGAACACCGGGTTCTGCGCGGCCTCGGCCACGGTCAGGTGGAAGAGCGTGTCCATCGCGACCCACGCGGTGGTGTCCGTCTCCCGCTCCATGCGGTCCAGGAGGTGGTGGAGACGGTCGAGGTCGTCGGGGGTGCGGCGCAGCGCCGCGTACCCGGCGACCGGGATCTCCACGTGGCGCCGCACCTCCAGCAGGTCGCTGGCCGAGTAGTCGCCGAAGGTGGGGTCCTCGACACTGTCGGCGACGACGAAGGTGCCCTTGCCGGTCTTGGCGACCGTCAGCCCCATCGCCTGCAGGGCGCGGAGCGCTTCGCGCAGCACGGGCCGGGAGACCTCCAGCGTGCGGCAGAGCTCGGCCTCGGAGGGGAGCTTGTCGCCGATCGCGTACTCACCGCGCTCGATGGCACCGCGGAGGTGGGTGAGCACTGCTTCCATCGCGCTCACACGCCGCGGGCCCCTACTGGCTGTCTGGCTGTCTGACAGGTTCACGGGAGCGATGGTCCGGGCCACCCGTGGCCCGTGTCAAGCGGGGCCGAGCGGCCCTACGTGCGCAAACCCCCGCGGCGGCGGTGGTGCTACCTACACCCCGTCTGGGGGGCCGACGCCATTCTGCTGCCCGGAATTCCTTCACATACTGAAGCGCATGACGCAACCAGTGGTGCTTCCGAGGAACTCGTCCCCACGCGAGGACAGGGACGACCGACGCGAGGGAAGCGACTTCTCCGAACTCGCCCGCCGTATGAACGAGGCCGGACTTCTGCGGCGCCGGCCGCTTTATTACATCGTGCGCTTCACCGCGGTGGGCCTCGCTCTCGCGGGCGGCGTCGGGGCGTTCCTGCTGGTCGGGAACAGCTGGGGTCAATTGATCGTGGCCGCGTTTCTCGCCGTGGTCTTCGGACAGCTCGGGCTCGCGGCCCACGACCTCGCCCACCGGCAGGTCTTCTCCCGTCGCCGGCCCAGCGAGGTGGGCGGACTGCTGGTCGCAAACCTGCTGCTCGGCATGAGCTACGGCTGGTGGATGAACAAGCACACCCGGCACCACGCGAACCCGAACCACGAGGGAAAGGACCCGGACGTCTCGCCCGACATCCTGGTGTGGTCCAGGCGCCAGGCGCGAAAAGCGAAAGGGCTGCCCCGTTTCATAGGAAAGCATCAGGCGGCGCTCTTCTTCCCACTGCTCACCCTGGAAGGGCTGAACCTGAGTTTCAGCAGCTTCAAGGCACTGCGGAATCCGTCGGTGAAACGGCCCGTCCTGGAAGGGTCACTGCTCGTCGCCCATTTCGCGGTCTATTTCGGCGCCCTGTTCACCGTCCTCTCCCCCGCCAAGGCGCTCGTGTTCCTCGCCGTCCACCAGGGCCTGTTCGGTGTCTACCTGGGCTCGGTCTTCGCCCCCAACCACAAGGGGATGCCGATGATCGAGGAGGGGACGCGGCTGGACTTCCTGCGCCGTCAGGTGCTCACCTCGCGCAACGTCCGGGGCGGCGCGCTCGTCGACGCCTTCATGGGCGGGCTCAACTACCAGATCGAGCACCACCTCTTCCCCAGCATGCCGACACCGGCGCTCGCCAAGGCCCAGATCATCACCGAGCGGTACTGCGCCGAGCTGGGCGTCCCCTATTACCGGACGGGCCTGCTGGCCTCGCACCGGGAGGCGCTGCGCCATCTCCGCGGCGTCGGGGAACCGCTGCGCAGGGCGGACGGCTGAGACCTCGGGTGGGCGGAGGTCCCTCGTCCACCCTCCGCCTCCGGTCCCTCACGACCACAGGGCCTCGCCCAAGGCGGCTCCCGCGAACGCCGCGACGAGGCCCACCACCACGCTGCCCGCGACGTTGAGCGCGGCGGAGCGCCTCGCCCCCGTCTCGGCCAGCCGCAGGGTCTCGTAGGAGAAGGTCGAGTACGTCGTCAGCGCCCCGCACAGACCGGTGCCGAGCAGCAGCTGAAGGTGGGAGCCGGCGGCGCCGGCGACGGCCGCGCCCGTCAGCAGACCGAGGACCGCGCAGCCGACGACGTTGACCACGAAGGTGCCCCAGGGGAAGGCGGAGCCGTGCCGGGACTGCACCGCCCGGTCGGTGAGGTAGCGCAGCGGGGCGCCGACCATCGCGCCCGCGACGACCAGCAGCCAGTTCACGAGCCCTGCCCGGCCTTCCCGCCCGGGTCTCCCTGGTGGCCGTACCGGACCGCGCGCCCCAGGAGACGGCGGGTCGCGGCCGTCGCGGCCCAGACCGCGGCCAGCGCCACGACGACCGTCGCCGCCAGGTAGGCCACGGCGGTCGCCGGGTGGCCGGAGTCCGCCAGTCGCTCGATGTCCACCGCGTAGGTCGAGAAGGTGGTGAAGCCACCGAGCACCCCGGTGCCGAAGAAGGGGCGGAGCAGACGGTGCGGCGACCGGAACTCGGTGACGACCACCATGAACACGCCGATCACCGCGCAGCCGACGGCGTTGACCCCGAACGTCGACCAGGGGAATCCGCCCGGGTGCGGGGGCCACCACAGGACCGCCGCGTACCGGGCCACCGCGCCGATCGCACCGCCGACGGCGACGACCGCGACGACGGGCGCCTGGCCGCGCAGACCGGTCCCGCGCGGCGCTCGCGCGTGGCCGGGAAAGCTCTCGGCATCGGGGGTTGTCATGCCGGACGTCTCCTCCTCGCCGGGCCCCGGGCACGCGGCGCCCGCTCTCGCGAAGAGGGACCGTCGACGGCGCCGACGCCGTGCTTCGGGTACGGCGGGCCGCTCCGCCGCGTCGCGCGCACACGGCGGAGTCAGGTTAACTCCACGGCCGCGCCACCGTCACTTCGGCGCCGGTGCCTCCCGCACGCCGGCGCCGCATGCCGCGTCGTGGACCGACGGGGCACCGCCTACCAGCCCTTCTCGAACATGCGGGCCACCTCGGCGATCCGGATTTCGTCACGGCGGTAGTAGAGGCGGCGCCGGATGCGCTTGGCGCGCAGCAGGCCGAGGTCGGTGAGGAGGGTGAGGTGGGTGTGGGCCACCGCGCGCCGCACACCGAGCTTCGCGGCGACCGCGCCGACGTCGACGCCGTCGGTGACGAGGTCGGTGCGGCGTCGGCGTGGGAAGTGGGCGGCCGGGTCCTTGAGCCATTCCAGGATGCGCAGGCGGGCGTCGCCGGCGGGAGTCCTCAGCATCGCTTCCCCCTTGGTCCGGACCCTCTACGTGGCGTTTCCCCACTGTGGCTCCGGGCAAGCGGCCGCAGCCCGCGCACGGCCGGAGTTGACCGGGATCGAAGGGGCTTTCGACGCAATGTCGCGGGAGGCGGCTTCGGGAGGCGGCTTCGGGAGGAGTCGTCAGGTGGAATCGCCGGGAGGAATCGCCGGATGGAGTCGTCGGCGACGACCTGCGGCACGGGTTGCACGCGCACTAGTTGCACCTTCAATAAATGACCGGATCGGTGTTACCGTGCGGACATGGCAGCGAACACGGTCGACACCTCTCTGGAGCAGCGGTGGCGGGACGTCCTGCGGGTGCACGCCCGCACGATGGGGGAGATCGACCGCGTACTGCATCCGCACGGGCTCGGTGCGAGCGACTTCGAGGTGCTGGACATCCTCGTCGCCGAGACGCCCGAGGCGGGTGACCACTGCCGGGTGCAGAACCTCGTGGGCCGGGTGCACCTCAGTCAGAGCGCCCTCTCCCGTCTCATCGGCCGCCTGGAGAAGGACGGCCTGGTCGAGCGCAGCGTCTGCGTGGAGGACCGGCGGGGGGTGTGGGTCTCCCTGACCGAAAAGGGCCGCGCCCTGCACGCGGAGGTGCTGCCGTTGCAGCGGGCGGCGCTGCGGCGGATGCTGACCGCCTGAGCCGGACGGGGCGCGTCCCCCTGATGGGGGGCCACCGCTGGGGTACCTGGTCGTGACGGGCTTCGAGCCTCGGGAAAGCCTGCCCAGACGGGGCCGCGAACACGAGAGGTAGCGAACATGACCGATTCCGACGCGACCGCGCTCCAGCTGCTGAGGGAGCGGGCCGACAGCGGGGACCCCGACGCCATCGACGAGCTGGTCGAGCTCGCGGGCGAACGCGGTGACCTGGACGAGCTGCGCCGGCTCGCGGACCGGGGCAGCAGCGCCGCCACCGACCAGCTGATCGAGGTCGCCACCGAGCAGGGGAACCTGGACGAGCTGCGGCGGCTGGCCGACGCCGGCAACACCACCGCCGCCGATCAGCTGCTGGAGCTCACCACCGAGTGACGGCCTGGCCGTTCACAGGACGAACTCGGCCCCGTCCGCGAGGACCTCGACCCCCGTCCGCCCCGCCTGCGCGCAGGCCGCCGAGGCGGGGTCGAGCAGGGGGCTCGCGTCGTGGAGGCGGGTGGGGACACGGCGCGGCCCGGGCGGAACCACCGGAGCCGTCCCGGCTTCGTCGGCCGACAGGAGACAGCCACTGTCCAGCACCGCGCAGTCGGCCCCCACGAGCAGCTCCTCGGGTGCGGCGCCCGGCGCGGTCAGGCGGGGCGCGTAGACGAGGACACCGCCGGTGGCCAGGTCCTCGATGCGGTACGCCGTCACCCAGCTCTCGTCCGCCGTGCGCCGCGGCAGATACGACGGCGCCGACGTGCCGACGGGGTGGGCGGTGACCACGAGGCCGCCGGAGAGGACGAATCCCCCGGCGGTGAGGCTGTCGCACCACTCCCAGGGCTCGTACCGGTCGACCATGGCGCGGGCCGGGGTGAGCGCCGTGAGGACCGGGGGCGCGGCATACACCTTGAGTCCCGGACCTCCGCGCAGTTCGGTCAGCCCGCCGACGTGTTCGGGTTCGGCGTCGGTCAGCAGCACCCCGCGCACCGGGGTGGCCCGGGGGCCGGGCGCGGGCCACAGCGCGGAGGTGGTGGTGAGCTGGGCGCGGATGTCCGGCGAGGCGTTCAGCAACCACCAGTCGCGGTTGTTGCCGGTGACGGCAGCCGCCTCCTGGGTACGGGAGGGCAGCTTGCCGTCACGCGCGGCGGCGCACGGCGCGCAGCCGCAGTTCCACCGCGGGAAGCCGCCTTCGGCCGCGGTGCCGAGCAGGACGACCCTCAAGACGACCCCCGACGTTCCTTCGCTGTGGATCCTTCCGGTGGGGTCTTCCCACCGCGCGGGGCGCGACCACCCCGCCGCGGGGCAGATTTCCGGCCGACCTCGGTGTCCTTCGGCCTGGCGGACACCGTGTGACGTGGGCGTTCACCAGAGGTGAACGCCCGGTCTCAGTGCTGCGGCCGGGCCAGCAGGGCCCGCACCCCGTCCGAGGTGAGCGTCAGACCGTGCGACGAGCTGCCGTCGATGGTGAGGGACAGGTCGTCGGACGGCCACTGCGAGGCGAGGGCGCCGAGCGGCACGAGGCGGTACCGGGAGACGAACGGCAGCAGTTCCGCCATCTCCAGCTCGGAGGTGAACACGGGCACCACCGGCCGCCCGTCCGGTTCCTCCAGGACGGGCAGCGCCACCGCGCCCGGGTCGGCCGCCTCCTCCTCGACGGCGTCGTCCGGCACGGGGATCAGCACGTCGCTGCTCGCGAGCGTGTCCAGCGCCGCCTCGTCCTCGGTGTTCACGACGAGCGCGTCCAGTGCGCGCTGGGCCGGTGTGGGGGTGGGGTCGTTCGCGGGTGTCTCCATGGCGGATTCCCTGATCGTGGGGGTTCGGGGGGCCCGCCCGGGCCAAGATCGGTCCCCGGTGCGGCCCTCGACGCGTACCCCGGCGGGGCGCGGACCATACCCCGCCGGCCCGAGGAATCCTGCCCAGCGGACCTGCCGTCCCCCTTCTGCGGCCCGTACGTCCGCGTCCCGCCTCCCGCAGCCCTGCGCTTCCTGCCGACCGCCCGGGAGGCAGCGCCGAACCACCCGCCGTGGCCGCACCGCAACAGCGTGCACCTCGCCCTCGCCGAGCGGCGGCGCGGCGCGATACGCGGGGGTGGCCAACGCGCGGAGCGAGGGACGTCGCGGGAGCATGCCGTAGGCCCGTCACAGGGGATGAGGAGGTCACACGAGGCACATGGCGTCGGGGGCCCGGCGGGGGCGTGGGCGGAGGTCAGCCGAGCGACCCGGGTGTGACTCGGGGGTGCGGAAGGGACGAGTCGGGTGCGGCCGAAGGGCGTCCAGGGGCTGTCCGACAACTCGCGTCGTCGCCCAGAGGGCGGCCGGACGACGTCAGGTGCGTGCTCTGGGGGTTCCCTTGCATGGGGCCGTCCGGCGGACGGGAATTGTCAGACAGGCCCCGGGTGCTTCGGGGGGCCTCCTGTCGGCCCGTCGGCGCGGCCGGCGCCGTAGTCCAGCTGCTGCGCTGTCCTCACCAGCGCGGCGAGCGGGTCACTCGAAGGAGTGCGCGGCACCACCCGGACACCCAGGGTTCTCCGCACCCGGAGACGGACCAGCCATCGTGCGGCCGTGATCCCTGTCAACCGTCTTCCCCTTTCCAGCACTTCGGGGACTCCAACGCCCGGCGGCGTCGTGCGCCAGGGTAATTCGCCATACCCCGCCACCCTTTCCACCGCGTAGAAATATCCACCGGTTCGGGCACGGCGAAGCCAATCAGACAGCCGGAAATTCGCACAAGATGCGCGCTTGTCGTGCATACGTGCGCGGTGTGGTGGGGGCCCGCCGCCAGGGCACACGACGAGCGGGCCCCGCCGGAACCGTCCGGCGGGGCCCGCGAGATGTCGTTGTGTCAGTTGCTGTGGACGCCCACCTCATAGAGCGAGTAGCCCCAGTCGGTGGCCCGGCCCAGACCCTGGACGCGGACGTAGCGGGCGGGCGTCGCGGTGAAGCGCGCGGTGTCCAGCCCCCCGTCGCCGGCGGTGGTGGACCAGACGGTCCTCCAGTCGGTGCCGTCGGTGGAGAGCTCGACGCGGTACGCGTTCCCGTACGCCCGCTCCCAGTCGAGCGTGACGCGCCCGACCAGGTTCGTGGACCCCAGATCGATCCGCAGCCACTGGTCGTCGTTCCAGTCGCTGGCCCAGCGGGTGTCGCGGTGACCGTCCACGGCCCGGCCCGGCGCGTAGCTGGTGAAGGGGTTCCACTCCGCCGAACTGGCCGTGGCCGACGCGCCCGAGGCGAGGTTCACTCCGGACCGGTGCCGCTCGGACGCTCCCCAAGTGCCGAGGTAGGACTCGGCGCCCCGGAAGAGGTCGTCCACCACACGCTGACCGCCGACCCGCCGGATGTCCTCGATCCAGTCCGGCACGAGGCCGTAGTGCGCGGCTCCGTCGGTGTTCAGGTCCCAGGTGCGCTGCCCGGTGGTCTGCCGGTCGAGGACCGAGCCGCCGTCGACGCTGCGGAAGGGGTACTGCACCGGGTTGGGGGCGTTCGCGCCGCGCGGTGCCGGCCAGCCGCCGACGCCGTTCATGTCGGTGCCGTACCCGTAGCCCACGCCGTACTTCTCGCGCAGCGCCACGGTCCGGTCCGCCTCCGCGACGAAGCCCTCGGAGCCGTGCATGTACTGCGCGATGAAGCCGCCGAGGGAGTAGACCCGCTCCGTCCAGTCGAGGTCCATCCAGCTGTGCGAGGACAGCACGCCCGGGTACGACTCGGCCTCGAAGATGTCGAGGACCCGGCCGGTGGCCTTCACGCTCATGTGGTCGATCTCGAGCATCATCTTGCGCTGCATCATGCCGCGCACGGCGTACTCGCCGAGTGCGGTGAGGCCGCGGACGTTGCACTGGGCGTCCGCGGCGTAGGAGGGCACGTCCACCCCGGCCGGGAGTTCCTTCTCGGCCGCCGGTGCCGCCGCCCCGCCGATGGGGTTGTCGTGCTGCGGGCCCGTGCACTTCTCCGTCTTCCAGAAGGTCCCGGTCGACAGGAACTGGCCGACGTTGATCGCCGTTCCGAGGCCGCCCGAGTCGAAGCGGACGCCGCAGAGCGCGTTGTCGAACTTGTGGCAGAGGAACATGCTGCGCACGCCGAGGGCGTACAGCTCGTCGAGGCCCTTGTCGATGTCCTCCTTGCTGCACTGCGCGATGTCCAGGATCTGCTTGCAGCCGAAGGGTTCGGAGGTCTCCACGCCCAGGATCACGGCCAGCTTGCCCTGCTCGACGACCTGGCGGGCCTGCGCGCTGTCGGTCACGATCCGGAACCAGCCCTTGCCGGGCCCGCCGTACATCTTGTCGACGTAGGCCTGGAGGTCGTACGTCAGCTTGGCCTGGAGCCGGATCGACGTCATCTCGTCGCAGCTGCGGTCCTTGAAGAAGTACACCGAGCAGATCACGCCGTTGGTCACGAGGTCGTTGACCATGACGCGCTGGCCGCCGCGCCAGGCGCGCTCCACCCAGGCGTAGTAGTTCTGCTGGTGGGTCAGCGAGTCGTGCGCGGGCCAGTCCTTGAACGTGGGCCAGCCCGCCGGGTCGTGCTTGCCGTCGCCGCCGTTGGTGATGAAGTCGAAGATGGCGAGGGAGCCGTCGGGATAGTGCTCGGGACAGTCCTTGAGGGCGTCGGCGACGCCGGCCTCGGAGAAGGTCTTGCCGCAGATGAGCCGCCCGCCGAACGCCTCGTTGGAGAACAGGTGGTTGTGCGCGTCGACGAAGCCGCGCACCTCGCCCTGGGCGTCGGTCCCGGTGAACGGCTGGCCGGTGACGTTGATCTGGGAGTCCGGGGCGGGCCGCGCGGTGGGGTTCCACCAGTCGGTCCCGGCGGCCGAACTCGGCGCGGGGCCGAGGACGGTGGCGAGCACGAGGAGCAGCAGCGACACGACGGTGACATGCCTGCGGCGGCGGTTCGGGCTTCGTGGAGCCAGGGTCATTACCCACGTCCCTCGGTCGGCGGGATGGCAGGGGCGCCAGGGGCCCTCGGATCCTTGGGCCCTGGCCCTTCTGGGGCCGCTACTGACGGGTTGTCATGAACGGCGAGAGATATGCGTCGAGGATGGCCAGCGGTGCCGATGACGTCAAGAGCCGTGCGTGGGGCGTCTGTTGACCGGTACCGGTACGGCCGTTCCCCGGTCCGCCGGACGTCTCGGCGGACCGGGGAACGGGCCCGGGCCCCTCGGGTCAGTCGTCGGGGCACTCCTTCCACGCCAGGTGGTAGATGGTGCTGATGTCCCCGTCGGTCGAGTCCATCGTCATGAAGCTGGTGCTCGCCGGGTCGGAGCTGCCCGCGTTGACCCGCAGCTCCGTGTTGATGTTGAAGTTGCGCTGGACGCCGCAGGGCGCCCACACCAGCTGGGCCCAGTCGGTGGAGTCGGTGGCCTGCCAGTTGTCGTTGTAGGGACCGCGGAAGGGGTGGCTCCTGAACTCCGTGTTCGAGGAGCCCTGGAAGTAGTACGAGGCCCGCTGCACGCTGCTCGCGCCCGGCTGGAGGGCGGCGAAGCCCCGGTAGTCGGCGCTGGCGACGGCGTACGTGAAGCCCTGCGGCACATGGACGATCAGGTTGAGCTGGCAGTTCTTGCGGAACGCCGTGGGGTCGGAGCCGGCGCCGACCTGGGCGAGGTACTCGCTGTAGGTCACCGTGAAGGCCGTGTTGTCGGGCGAGACGGCCACGGCGGCGGTGCCCTGCGGGCAGCCGGAGCCGTTGACGGTGGCGACCTTGATGACGATGCGGTCCGGGGGCGGGTCGACGATGCCGGTCGACGGACCCTGCGCGGGTACCGCCGTGGCGAGCAGCGCGCCGATCGCGCCGCTCATGAGCAGGCCAGCGGCCATGGTTCTCCCATCTGTGCTTTCTTCGAGGCCGGACGCGGCCTCCGAACGGGGGGGTGGCAACCACGATGGTTCAGTCATGAACATGACAAGCTTGTACGTGTTCATGGCGGACCTGTCGCGCTCCCGACCCCGGGAGGCACCTGTGAAGACGCTGTGAAGGTCGGGAGCGCTCGCATCGTAGGGGGCTCGCCGATCGGGCGGCCAGGGCTGGATCCGGACATCCCCGTCGACCGGAGGCGCCTCGCGCACTTCACGCCCGAACGTTCCGGGGCCTGCCGCCGTCGTAGCGGTAGCCGCTCCTCGGGCCGAAGGGACTGCCATCATGACGAGTGCACGCCTCGGCGACCGTGCCGTGTTCGCTCCCCGGCCGATCGCCGGACCGCTCGCCGCACTGGTCGCCGGATTGCTGTGCGCGCCTGCCGCGTGCGGCAGCGCACAGCGCGCGACGGACTGGGAGGAACCCTCCTCGTACGCGTACACCCTCCTGTCGACCGAGGGCGAGCGATCGCTGATCGGGACGTTCCGCGTGACCGTGCGGGACGGCGAGGTCGCGACGGCGGTCGGCCTGGACGACAGCGGACGGCGCGTGGTCCGGCACGATCCCGACGCGGTGCCCACCCTCGGGGAGTTGCTGAGGGAATTCGACCGGGCCCGGCAGGACGGCGCCGACAGGGCCGAGATCGAGTACGCGGCGGACGGGCATCCACGCAGCATCGTCCTCGACCGGGACGAGCGGGCCATCGACGACGAGGCCACCTATGTCATCAGCGCCTACGAGCCGCGGGCGCGGTGAGATGAGGCACGGCCGGGCGAGGTGAGGCGCCGGAGCCGCCACCGAACCGCTTCCCCGCTCCCGCACACGACTTGGCACACCTTCCCGCGCCGACCCGATCCCCGGCACGACTCGGCACACCTTCCCGCGTCGCCCGGGTCCCCCGCACGAACCGGCACACCTCCCCTCCCCGTCCCGGTCCCCCGCACGAACCGGCACACCTCCCCTCCCCGTCCCGGTCCCCCGCACGAACCGGCACACGTCCCCTCCCCGTCCCGGTCCCCCGCACGGCCCGGCACACGTCCCCGCGTCGTCCCGATCCCCCGCACGAACCGGCACACGTCCCCGCGTCGTCCCGGTCCCCCGCACGACCTCGCTAGCCGCTCCCGCGTCGACCCGCTCCCGCCTCGCGGCCGCCCGAACCGGCCAGCCCCCGCATCGTGGCAGCCGAACCGTCGAGCCCCCCGCCTCACAGCCGACCGGACCGGCGACCACGCCCCTGACCGGCGTGACGCCATCGGCCGCCGAGGCGGCGGCACTCGCTCCGATCCGCGGCGACTGACAGCCCGCGCGCAGGGGTATCTCTCCCGTCGCACATAATGTGCAAGTACGATCGGCCAGCAATAAGAGTGTGAGGCTCATGACGACCCGTCGAACAAGAGGAGCCGCCGTCGTGGCGGCGATGGCGGCAGGGGTCGCCGCCTGTTCCGCCCCCAGCGAGGGCGGCGCCGGCGGCAGCGCAGCCGACTCGGTCGTGATCGGGGTGGGCTACGAGCCGGACACCTTCAGCCCGCTGCTCGGCTACGGCAAGGACGGCAATTCCAAGATCTTCGACGGGCTGCTCACCCGGGACGCCGACCTCGCGCTGAAGCCCGCGCTTGCGAAGTCGCTCCCGGAGATCGGCGACGACGGCCTGACCTACACGTACACCCTGCGCGACGGCGTGAAGTTCAGCGACGGCGAGCCGCTCACGCCCGCCGACGTGGTCTTCACCTACAAGGCCGTGCTGGACGAGAAGACCAACAACACGGCCAGGAGCGAGCTGGACGCCGTCAAGGACGTCCGCGCGAGCGATGACGACAAGGTCGTCTTCACCCTGAAGTACCCGTACGCGCCCTTCGCCGGGCGCACGGTACTGCCCATCACTCCCGAGCACATAGCGGGCGAGCAGGACCCCAACACCGGCTCCTTCAACACCAAGCCGGTCGGTACCGGGCCGTACGTCCTCTCCGCCTGGAGCAAGGGCGAGAAGATGACGTTCAAGGCGAATCCGCACTACTGGGGCGGCGCGCCGAAGGTGAAGACGTTCACCATGGCGGTCATCACCGACGACAACGTGCGCGCCACCCGGCTGCGCTCCGGCGACCTGGACGGCGCCGTCCTGCCGCCCAACCTCGCCGCCACCTTCAAGAACGACGACGGCGCGAAGTCGTACGAGGCGAGGTCCTACGACTTCCGCACCGTCACCCTCCCGACCGCCGGCAAGGTCACCGGCGACCGCGCGATCCGGCAGGCGCTGGACGCCGCGGTGGACCGCGAGGCCATGGTCGACAAGATCCTCGACGGCGCGGGCACCCCGGCGTACGGGCCGCTGCCCGTCGACGATCCCGCCTTCGCCAAGGACGTCGAGCGCACGCAGGACCTGGCCAAGGCCCGGCGGATCCTGGACGCGGCGGGGTGGAAGCCCGGCGCGGACGGCATCCGGGCCAAGAGCGGGCAGAAGGCCGCGTTCACGCTGCTCTACCCCTCCGGCGACAAGGTCCGCCAGGACCACGCCCTCGCCTACGCCTCCGACGCCAAGAAGGCCGGCATCGAAGTGAAGGTGGAGAGCGCCACCTGGGAGGTCATCGAACCGCGGATGAAGGACACCGCGGTCCTCGCGGGCTTCGGCAGCACGGGTGACCCCGACTTCGGCCTCTACACCCTTCTGCACTCCTCCCTCGCCGGCGACGGCTTCAACAACATGGCGCGCTACGACAACCCGGTCGTGGACGAGGCGCTGGACACCGGCCGCCGTACCCAGGACCCGGGCGAGCGCAGGGCCGCGTACGAGACGGTGCAGCGCGAGCTGGTGAAGGACCCCGGCTACACGTTCCTCACCCACATCGACCACCTCTACGTGCTCGCGGACCGCTGGAACGGGCTGACCACCCAGCTCGAACCGCACGAGCACGGCTTCGCCAGCGGCCCTTGGTGGAACATCGAGGACTGGCAGCCCAGGACATGACGCCACTGCCCTGGGGGGCGATGGCACGACTGGCGGGACGGCGGGCCCTGTTCGCCGTCCCCGTGCTGCTCGTCGTGACGTTCGGCGTGTTCGCCATCGCCGCGGCCTCCCCCTTCGACCCCGTCAAGGCCTACGCCGGCACGGCCGCGCTCGGCGCCGACCAGGAGACCCTGGACCGGCTGCGCGACAACCTCGGTGTGGACCAGTCGTTCCCGGCCCGCTGGTGGGAGTGGCTGACCTCGGCGCTCACCGGCGACCTCGGCCACTCCAGCGTGCTGCGGCAGCCGGTGGCGCAGGTGATCGGCGAACGCCTGGTGTGGTCCACGCTGTTGTGCGCGGTCGCGTTCACCGTGGCCGTGCTCGCCGGGACGATCCTCGGGGTGCTCGCCGCCCGCCGACCCGGATCGATGCTCGACCGGGCCGTCACCTCGCTCGCCTACACCCTGGAGGCCGCGCCGGTCTTCTGGATCGCCCTGCTCGCCGTGTGGCTGTTCGCCCTGCAACTCGACGTGCTCCCGGCGGGCGGCCTGACCGACACGGCCAGCGAGCGGGTCACCCCCGGTCAGGTCGCGAGCCACCTCGTGCTGCCCGCAGGGGTCCTCGCCGTCTCCCAACTCCCGTGGTTCGCCCTCTACGTACGGCAAGGGGTCGGCGACGCCCTGGCGGAGGACCCGGTCCGGGGCGCACGCGCCCGGGGACTGGGCGAACGCACCGTCCTGCTCGGGCACGCCCTGCGTTCGGGACTGCTGCCGGTGCTGACCCTGATCGGCTCCCGCGTTCCCGAACTCATCACCGGAGCGCTGCTGGTGGAGAGCGTCTTCAGCTGGCCGGGCATCGCCGCGGCCACCGTCGAGGCGGCCACCGCCGTCGACTTCCCGCTGCTCGCCGCCCTGACCACCCTCGCGACCGCCGCCGTCCTGGTCGGCAACCTCGTCGCCGACCTGCTCTACGGCCTCTTCGACCCGAGGGTGAAACTCAGTGACATGTGACCGTGGTGATTCCCGTGGCTGACACCGCGCTCCCGACCGAGCGGCCGGCGCCGACCGCGTGGCGCGCGGCCGGCACCGCCCGCCGCTCGACCCGCGCGCTGCGTGTGCGCGTCTCCGCCACGCTGGTGACCCTGACCGTCCTCGCCGTCCTGCTCGTCCCGCCGCTGGCGCAACTCGACCAGCAGGCCGTCGACCTGTCCGCCAAGCTGCTGCCGCCGTCCTGGGACCACCCCTTCGGCACCGACGACGTGGGCCGGGACCTGCTGCTGCGCTGCGTGTACGGCCTGCGGGTCTCGCTGCTCGTCGGCGTCGCGGCGGCGCTCACGGCGACCGTGGTCGGCACGGCCGTCGGCGCCGCCGCCGGCGCCCTGGGCGGCTGGTTCGACCGGGGCATCATGCGCCTGGTCGACACCTTCTCCTCCGTGCCTCATCTGCTGCTCGGCATCTTCATCGTCGCCATGTTCCGGCCGGGGGTCTGGCCGGTGGTCGTCTCGGTGGCGCTCACCCACTGGCTGTCGACCGCGCGCATCGTCCGCGCCGAGGTGCTGTCGCTGCGCGCCCGCCCGTACATCGACGCCGCCGTCTCCGGAGGCGCTTCGCGGTGGCGCGTGGCGGTACGGCACCTGCTGCCCGGGGTGCTGCCCCAGGCCGCGCTCGCCGCGGTGCTGATGGTGCCGCACGCCATGTGGCACGAGTCGGCGCTGTCCTTCCTCGGGCTGGGGCTGCCCACGCACACCGCGAGCCTGGGCACCCTCATCCAGAGCGCGCGCGGTTCGCTGCTCGCCGGGCAGTGGTGGCCGACCCTCTTCCCCGGCCTGTTCATCATCGTGCCCACCCTCGCCGTCGCCGGGCTGGCCGGCGCCTGGCGGGAGCGGATCAACCCCCGCCGCCGATCGGAGCTGATGCTGTGACCGAGCGACCGCCCCCCGGACCGGCCGAACGTCCGACGCGTCACCCGTCGTCACCCTCCCCCGGACAGTCCCCCGTGCTCTCGGTGCGGGGCCTCTCCGTGCGCTTCCGGATGCCGGGCGGGGCCCACGTCGCCGCCGTCACCGGCGCGCACTTCGACGTGGCGGCGGGCGAGTGCCTCGCCCTCATCGGCGAGAGCGGCTGCGGCAAGTCCGTCCTCGCGTCCGCGCTGCTCGGCCTGCTCCCGGCCAACGCCGAGACGGCCGGCGAGGCCCGGCTCGGCGACCTCGACCTGCTCCGCGCCGACGAACGGACCCTCGCCCGACGGGTGCGAGGACGCCGGATCGGGCTCATACCGCAGAGTCCGGCCGCGCACCTCACCCCGGTGCGCACCATCCGCTCCCAACTGGAGGAGACGATCCGGGAGCTGACCCCGGTCCGGGGCCGGGCCGCGCTGCGCGCGGCGGCGGAGTCGGCCGCCGGCCGTGCCGCGTTCCCCCTGGACCACCTCGACCGCCACCCGCATCAGCTCTCCGGCGGCCTCGCCCAGCGCGCCGCCACCGCGCTCGCCCTCGTCGGCGACGCCCCGCTGCTGCTCGCCGACGAGCCGACGACGGGGCTCGACCGCGACCTGGTGGACCGTACGGTCGACGAACTGCGCCGCCACGTCGACGGCCGGGACGACACGGGCACTTCGGTCACCGCAGGCGCCCCGAAGGGCACCGACGCTCCGGCCGTCTCACGCGGCCCGAAGGACTGGGGCACGCCGACCGTCGCGGGCGACCCGGAGAGTACGGGCGCCGCGGTCGACGCCGACGGGCCGGGCACGCCTGGCGGTGCCGATGGCGCGCGGGACGGCAAGGGCACCCGGGACGCGCACGGCACCGGGCGGGCGCTGCTGATGATCACCCATGATCTGGCGGCGGCCGAGCGCATCGCCGACCGGATCGCCGTCATGTACGCCGGGCGCATCGTCGAGATCGCCGACGCCACGGCGTTCTTCGGCTCCCCCGGCCCCCGTCATCCCTACAGCCGCGGCCTGCTCCAGGCGCTTCCCGACCGCGCCTTCACCCCCATTCCCGGCCTGCCCCCGGAGCTCGGCGACCTGCCGGCCGGCTGCGCCTTCGCCGCGCGCTGCGACCGGGTCAGCGACAGCTGCGCCGCGCCGCCGCCCCTGGCCGACTCAGTCGCCTGCCATCACCCGCTCACGGGTCACGGCGCCGAGACGCCGCGACCCGCCGCTCCGGCTCCCGAGGACATCCGTGCTTGAACTACGCGCCGTCACCGCCGGATACGACCGCCACGCACCCGTCGTACGCGAGGCCTCCCTGGCCGTCGCGCCGGGCGAGGCCGTCGGGCTGCTCGGCCCGAGCGGCTGCGGCAAGTCCACCCTCGCCCGGGTCGCCGCCCTTCTGCACCGCCCGGACTCCGGCACGGTGCTCCTGGACGGCGAGCCGGTACGGCAATGGCGTCACCGCGCGCCCCGCGCGCTGCGCACCGCCTTCGGGGTCGTCTTCCAGCAGCCGCGGCTTTCCGCCGATCCCCGCCTCAGGCTGACCGACCTGATCGCCGAACCCCTGCGCGCCACCGGCCGACGTGACGAGATCCCCCGGCGGGTCGCCGAACTCGCCGACACGGTCGGCCTGACCGCCGACCTGCTGCGCAGGCAGCCCCATGAGGTCAGCGACGGCCAGCTGCAGCGGGCCTGCCTCGCCCGTGCCCTGGTCCTGCGCCCCCGCTGGCTGGTGTGCGACGAGATGACCGCGATGCTCGACGCCTCCACCACCGCCGCCCTGGTCGCGGCCGTCGAGGAGTACCGCGCCACCACCGGCGCGGGACTGCTCGCCGTGGGCCACGACCGCGTGCTCCTGCACCGCTGGTGCGACCGCACGGCCCCCTGGGAGACGGTGTGCGGCAAGGAACCGGTCGCCGTGGGCGAGCCGGGTTCCGGCGGCGCCTGATCCACCGGGCTCGCCCTCTGTGGCACACGCCACACGCCGAGGTCCGCGAGCGCCGGAACCCGGAGAAGGTCCCGCCCGACTGCTCTTGCTGGGAGGTGCGTCTGTGACGACGGGTCGGAGCGGGACGGGTACGGCGGCCGAGGTGGGCAAGGCGGGGGCGGGCGGCGGGGGCGGCGCCCTGACCGCGCTGCTCACCTGTGCCATGGCCTTCTCGATGATGCAGTTGTTCCTGCTGGGGGCCCTCGGCCCCCGGCTGGTGACGGAACTCGGCGTCTCCCCCACCGTGCTGGGGCTGACCACGACCGTCGGGTTCGCGACGGCGACGGTGCTCTCGCCGGTCGGCGGCCGGGTGGTGGACCGGGTGGGACCGCGCCGGTGCCTCGTCGCGCTGCTGGCGGTCTCCGCGCTCGCGCTGGCCCTGATCGGGGCGGCGCCCGGCACCGGTCTCCTGCTGACGGCGGTGGCGCTCGGCGGGGTCCCGCAGGCGCTGGCCAACCCCGCGACGAACAAGGCGATCCTGGCCGTCGTACCTCCCGTCCGGCGTGGCTCGGTGACGGGGACGAAGCAGTCGGGGGTCCAGCTCGGGGCGTTCGCGGCGGGGCTGCCGCTCGCGGCGCTCGCCGCCGTCGTGGGGTGGCGGGGAGCGGTGTGGACGGCGGCGGGTGCCGCCGTCGTCGCGGCGTGCTGGGCGGCACGCGTACTGCCCGGCGATCCGCCCCCGAAGTCCACCGCGGCGGCCTGGGTGCCGCGTGGGACGATCGCCTGGCTGATGGGGTTCTCCCTGCTCCTGGGCTGCGGCATCGCCTCCGTGAACACCTATCTGGCGCTGTACGGCGCCCAGCGGCTCGGCCTCGGCGCGACGGCGGCGGGCACGCTGGTGGCGGTGCTGGGCGTGGCGGGGATCGCCGGGCGGGTCGGCTGGTCGCGGCTCGCCGGACGCCCCGGCCGGGCGGTGTGGTTGCCGGCTGCGCTGGCCGCGGGCGCCGTGCCGGCGGCGGCACTGCTCGCCCTCTCCGCGCACGCCCCCGCGCTCGCCTGGGTGGCCGCGGTGGCGGTCGGGGTGTTCGCGGTGGCGGCCAACGCGGTGTCCATGGTCCTCGTGATGCAGCGTGCCGCGCCCGGCCGGGCGGGGCAGGACTCCGCGCTGGTCTCGGCCGGGTTCTTCGCCGGGTTCGCCATCGGGCCGCCGCTGTTCGGTCTGCTGGCGGAGGCGGGCCGGTACGGGGCCGGATGGTGGCTCGTGGCGGGCGAGTTCGCGGCCGCGGGCGTGGTCGCCGTGCTGGGGGCGCTGCGCGGACGCCGCGAGGACGGCGGGGCGTGAGCGGGTCCCTCCCGGCCGTGCCGCCCGCGTGGGCCGCACCGGCTCTCGCCGCCGTGCTCGACCGGGTCGCCGTCACCCGTGCCGCGGTCGGCGACCGCTTCCCGCTGTTCGCGGAACCGGGCGAGGGGACGTGGACGACGAGCGGGCGCGGGTCGTGGACCGGAGGCTTCTGGGCGGGGCTGCTGTGGCTGCGCGCCCGGCACACCGGCGCACCGGCGGACCGGGAGGCCGCGCTGCTGTGCACCGCCCGGCTCGCCGCCTGGACCGAGGCGGACACCGCGACCCGCGGGCTCGTCTTCTGGTACGGCACCCTGCTCGCCGCCGGCAGCGAGGGCGGCCTGCAGGAGCGGGCCGCCCTGGCCTGCCGGGACTCCTTCGACGCGGAACTGGGCCTGGTGCCCTGGGGTGCGGCCTTCGGCGGGCCCCGCCTGCTCGCGCGGGTGGACGCGGTGCCGGGGCTGGTGCCGCTGCTCGCCACCGTGGACGCGGCGGCGGCCCTGTCCCACCTGCGGCGCCATCTCGACCTCTGCCTCGGGCGGCCCCCGCGCCACTGGGCGTGGCGGCACGACCCGGCGCGGGGCTGGACCGCCGTGCAGGATCCGCCGCCGGGCTGGAGCCGGGGGCCGGCGTGGCTGCTGCTGGCGGTGGCCGAGGCCGTACGTCATGTGGGCTTCGGAGAACTCGCCGACGTGACGGCCGAGTCGATGCTCGGGGACCTCGTGCCGCTCGCCGACGCGGCGCGGCCCGACGGCCCTCGTGACACCTCGGCCGCGGCCGTCATCGCCACGGCGTTGCTGCTTCTCGGACACCGGAGCCGGGCCGTCGCCGTCCTCGAAGAGCTGGTCAGCTCCCATCTGACCGTCGACGGCCGCCTGCTGGACGGCTGTTACGACCTCGCCTCCGCGACGGCCGTCCGGCATGAGCTGATCTGGGGCGACTTCTTCCTCGCGTACGCGCTCGCCCTGCTCACCGGCCTCGTCGAACCGGCATGACGACGAGCCCGAGTCCCTTCTAGGAAGTACCCGTCCGCAGGACGCGGCGGGCCACGGCGGTGATGTGCAGCTCGTCCGGGCCGTCCAGGATGCGTGCGGCGCGACCGACGCGGAAGAGGGCGGGCAGCGGGGTGTCGGGGCCGAGGCCCTCCGCCCCGTACACCTGGATCGCCGCGTCCGCGACCTGTTGGAGTGTGCGGGCCGCCGCCACCTTGGCCAGGCCCACCTCCACGTGGGCGTCGAGACCGGCGTCGAGGAGGGCCGCCGCCTCGTGGACGAGCGGCCGGGTGGTGCGCAGGGCGAGCAGGGACTCGAAGACGTGGCGCTGGACCAGCTGGAGGTCGCCGAGCGGCCCGCGGGAGCGGGTGCGGGTCAGGGCGCGTTCCCGCATCAGGGCGAAGGCCCGTTGCGCCTGTCCGAGCCAGCGCAGACAGCGCAGCGTGCGGCCGAGCTGGAGCCGCTCGCCCGCGACGGCCAGGGCCTTGCCGCGCTCACCGATCAGTTGGTCGGCGCCGACCGTGACGCCGTCCAGGGCGATCTCGTACTGGCCCGCCGCGCCGAACACCGGCAGGTCGCGCACCACCTGGAAGCCTGCCGAACCGGCGGGGACCAGCAGCAGCGACAGCCCGTCCCGGTCCGGCGCCGAGCCGTCGGTCCGCGCCAGCACCGTGACGAGGCCGGCGTCCGCGGCGCCGCTGGTGAACCACTTGCGGCCGGTGAGCCGCCAGGCCCCGTCCGTCGTCCGTTCGGCGCGGGTGGCGGTGCGGAAGGGGTCGGTTCCGGGGACGTCCGGTTCGGTCATGGCGTAGCAGGCCCGCAGGTCCCCGGCGACGAGCGCGGGCACGTACGTCTCGCGGACGCGCGGGCTGCCGTGCCGCCACAGCATCAACACGTCCAGCAGTGACGCCGACCCGAGGGCAGCCGGGCCGTGGTCGCTGGCGCCCTCGGCCTCGGCGACATGCGCGTACGCCCGCAACGGCAGTCCCTGGCCGCCCAGTTCGGCGGGATGGGGCAGGGCCCACAGCCCGGCGTCCTTCGCCTCCTGCCGGAGCCGGGCCAGCACCGCGCCCGCCTGCGGGCCGCCCGCGTCCAGCACCGGCTCGTGGGGCATCACCCGCCCCTGGACGAACTCCGCCACCCGGTCCCGCAACTCCACGATGTCGGGCGGGCATTGAGGCTCCCCCTGCGTCACCAGCACCACTTTCCTCCGCTCCGGTGGGAACTCCGGCCGTCGCCGGTCCGACTGCTCTTGTCGTGGAACAGGTCGGGGGCGACCGCCCCCGGGTTCCCGAGCGTCAGGAAGGAACGGCATGGCAACTCCAGCCACACCCATCACCCTGCGCACGGCCCGGCCGCTGGAGGGGCTGCGCGGGGAGGCCTCGGGGCCGCCCGGCCCCGCGGACGGACTCGTCGCGGAGCATCTGCGGCTGCTGGGCGCCGACGGCGACGGCCGTCCCGGTGGCCGGTTCGCCCTCTGCGGGTGGCCGTCCTCGCCGGAGCCGGTCACCGCCCGTACGACGTGGGGTGACGGGCTCGTCGACGAGGCGACCGTGCAGGCGGCCACCGGCGTCATGGCCGTCCACGGCCGTCGTGACGGCGCCCCCCGCGGCCTCGCCGTCGACTACGCGGCCACCGCCACCGGCGTGCTCGCCGTGCAGGCGCTGCTGGCCGGACTGCTGGCGCGGGCCCGCGGCGGCAGCCTGCCCGGCGCGCACGTGAGCGCGGAGCGGGCCGGGCTGCTGGCCGTCTCGCAGTACGTGGCCGCCGCCGGCGCCGAGGAAGGCGAGGCCGCCGAACTCGCCCCGGGCGGACCCCCGTTCACGGCGGCGGACGGCACGCTCCTCGAGCTGGAGACGCTCGACCCGGGCGGCTGGGCCGCGTTCTGGCGGGCGCTCGGCGCGCCCGAGGAGGCGGTACGGCGAGGCTGGCGGCCCTTCCAGTTCCGCTACGCGACCGCCTGCGCGCCCTTCCCACCCGTACTGCACGAGATCGTGCGGGCATGTTCCTGGGAGCGGATCCGGGAGGCCGCCGGGGACGCCGGTGTCGACGTGTGCCCGCTGTCGTCGCTCGCGCGGCGTGCCGCCGAGTACGACGGAGCGCCACCGTGGGAGCTCGCTGCGCACCAGGCGTCGTACGCCGGGACGACGGCACCGGTGGACGCCCCGCTCGCCGGTCTGACCGTGCTGGAGGCGGGGCGGCGCATCCAGGCGCCGCTCACCGCGCATCTGCTCGGCCTGCTGGGCGCCGAGGTCGTCCGGATCGAGCCGCCGGGCGGTGATCCGCTGCGGGGCATGCCGCCGGCCTGCTCGGGGATCTCCGCACGCTGGCTGGCGCTCAACCGGGGCAAGAAGGCCGTGGAGGTCGACATCAAGTCGGCGGCGGACCGCGAGCGGCTGCGCGAGATGGCGGCGGGCGCCGATGTGTTCCTGCACAACTGGGCGCCGGGCAAGGCGGCCGACCTCGGTCTGGACCACACACACCTGGCGGCCGCCAACCCGGCGCTGGTCTACGCCTACACGAGCGGCTGGGCCGGACGGCTGCCCGGCGCGCCCCTGGGCACCGACTTCATGGTGCAGGCCCGCACCGGGGTCGGTGAGGCCGCCCGGCCCGCCGACGAGGCGCCGGCACCGTCGCTGATGACGCTGCTCGACGTGCTGGGCGGACTGCTGGGCGCCGAGGCGGTGCTGGCGGGCCTGCTGCTGCGGGAACGCACGGGATGCGGGGTGCGGGTGGACTCGTCCCTGCTCGGTGCCGCCGACGTGCTCACCGCGCCCGCCCGCGCCCGAGCGGCGCGGGGGCTTGACCCCCGGCGGCCGGCCGGCTTCCGCCGTCCGCTGCCGACGGCCGACGGCTGGATCGCCCCTCCCGACCACACCGCCGTCCCCGTGGACCCGCGCGCGCTGTCCACCGCGCAGGCGCTCGAAGAGTTGCAAAGCCGCGGGCTCGCGGCCGTCCCCGTCGTCACCGACCTCTCCGACCTGCTGACCACCGGCTCGATCAGCCGCGACGCGCACGGCGCCCCCGCCGTCCCCGACCCCTGGAGCTTCGCATGACCGTCACCCTGCACGACCTGCTGCCCGCCGAGCTGCGCCGCTCCTGGGCCGTCGACGGCACCTGCCCCGATCTCGACCTGTACAGCCTCTACCGCGCCCATCAGATCGCCGACCTGCACCGTACGGCGATCCTCGACGCCAAGGGCAAGCTCTGCTACACCGCGCTGGACCGCAAGGCGCGATGTCTGGCCGCCGGCCTGTCGGGGCTCGGGATACGCGCCGGCGACGTGGTCGGCATACAATTGCCCAACGGCCGCAACGCCGTCGTCGCCGATCTGGCGCTGGCCGCCCTGGGCGCCGTCGCGCTGCCGTTCCCCGTGGGGCGAGGCGGGCGGGAAGCGGCGTCGCTGCTGGCCAGATCGGAGGCGGTCGCGGTCGTCGCGGCCGCCGAGCACCGGGGCAACCACCACGCGGCCGACCTGCTGGCGCTGGCCGGTGAACTGCCCGCCCTGCGCGCCGTGGTGGCGGCCGGGCCCGGTACCGTGCCCGAGGGGGCGGTGGCGCTGTCCGCGCTGCTGCGCACCGACCCCAGGGCGTTCGCCCCGGCCCGCCCTCACCCCGACTCCGCCGCCCGCATCCTCGTCTCCTCCGGCTCGGAGGCCGAGCCGAAGATGGTGGCGTACTCGCACAACGCGCTGGCCGGCGGGCGCGGCAACTTCCTCGCCTCGCTCATGACCGGCGGGCAGCCGCCGCGTTGCCTGTTCCTGGTGCCGCTGGCCTCCGCGTTCGGCAGCAACGGCACCGCCGTCGCGCTCGCCCGGCACGGCGGCACGCTCGTCCTGCTCGACCACTTCACGCCCGAGGCCGCGCTGGAGGCACTCGTCGAGCACCGGCCCACCCATGTCCTCGGCGTGCCGACCATGATCCGGATGATGCTGGACCGCGTCGCCGAGGGCGGCCTGCCGGAGTTCACCCCGCCCACCGCCCTGGTGGTCGGCGGCTCCCCGCTGGACGAGGCCACCGCCGAGGAGGCGCGGCGCGTCTTCGGCTGCCCCGTCGTGCACCTCTACGGCTCGGCCGACGGCGTCAACTGCCATACGGGGCTCGCGGCCGAGGACACGAGGGGCGCGGGGCCCGGCGTCCTCGCGGGCCACCCCGACCCACGCGTCGCCGACATCCTCATCGCCAGCCCCGGCGTCCGCGAACTGCGCGAGCTGCCGAGCGGCACGGTCGGCGAGATCGTGGCCCGCGGCCCGATGACGCCGCTGTGCTACGTCGCCGCCCCGGACCTGGACGCCCGCTACCGCACCGACGACGGCTGGGTGCGCACCGGGGATCTCGGACTGCTCCAGGAGGACGGCACCCTGCGGGTCGTCGGCCGGCTCAAGGACGTCGTGATCCGCGGCGGGGCCAACATCAGCCCGGCGGAGGTGGAGATCGAGCTGGCGGGCCATCCGCTGGTGCGGGACGTGGTCTGCGTGGGGGTGCCCGATCCGCTGATGGGTGAGCGGCTCGCGGCGTGCGTGGTGCCGCGCGAGGGCCGCACGCCCACGCTGGCCGAGCTGTGCGCCCACCTCGACGGGCGCGGACTGGAGCGGCGCAAGCACCCCGAACGGCTGCTGGTCGTGGCGGAGTTGCCGCTCACCCCCGCGGGCAAGCCGGACCGTGCCGTAGTGCGGGAACGATTCGCCGCGCAGCCGGGTCCGGAGCGGCCGCCGGCTCCGGCCGGCTGAGTCCACCACGCGCTGAGAGGGCCGTCCGGCGCGGGCGGCCCCTCGGTGCGTGACGCGACACCGTTACGAGGCGGCCATCGCCGCCGCGCAACCGGGTCCGGAGCGCCCGCTGACTCCGGCCGGCTGAGTCCACCACGCGCTGAGAGGGCCATCCGGCGCGGGCGGCCCCCTCGGTGCGTGACGCGACACCGTTACGAGGCGGCCATCGCCGTCTCCACCGTCTTCGCGGCTTCCCGGTAGACCGCCAGCAGGTCCAGATCCGTCCCCGGGTAGTTGACGATCTCGACCTGTTCGGCGCCCGCGTCGGGCAGCACCGTGCCGGTCGTCATGTGCGCGTTGTCCAGGACGAGTCGGGGCTTCGTCCGCGACAGCTCGGACAGCTGCGTCGCCGTCACGGCCTCGGGCCCGAAGGTACCGGCGAGTTCGGCGCCCGCCAGCTTCGCCGCCCATGTCGTGAACACCTGGGCGACGACGGTGGGCTGCTCCCCTCGCGGCCACTTGGCCTTCAGGCCCTTGTGCAGCGCCGCGTACTCGGAGTCGAAGGAGGCGGTCCACCGCGCGGCGGCGTCCTCGGTGCCGAACAGCTCCGCCAGCCTGGCGACTTCGGCCTTCGCCTTGTCCGCGTCGTTGTCGAGGGCGACCTCGACCAGCTCGGCGTCGGAGCCGGCCGCTTCCTTGATCTTCGCGGCGTACGGCTCGAAGGGCGCGTAGAGCACGTAGTCGGCGCCCGCCACCGCCGCGAGGTCGGAGGGCTTGGGGTCGTAGTCCGGGGCGTGCTGCACCGACTGCGGGACGATGACCTCGACGTCCTCGGCGCCGGCGGCCTTGGCGAGTGCGCCCTCCCAGGTGGTGGTGGCGACGACGACCGGCGAGGAGTTCTTGGCACCGGACGACGAGGACGACGACGGCTCGTTCCCGCCCCCGCACCCGGTCGTGGTCAGGGCGAGCCCCGCGGTGAGGGTCAGTGCGAGGAGGGAAGTGTTGGGGACGCGGGTGCGCGCCATGAGCTGGTTCTCCGTTCGGGTAGGAGATGGACGGCGAGGACGACCACGCCGGCGGTGAGGACGAGGACGGGCCCGGGCGGCCAGTCGAAGCGGAGCGCGAGGAGGAACCCGGTCAGGTTCACGGCGACTCCGATGCCGACCGCCCAGGCGGTGATGGACTTCAGGGACGTGCCGAGGCGGCGGGCCGCGAGCGCCGGCAGCAGCGTGAGGGCGTCGACGAGCAGCGCGCCGGTGAGCTTGATGGCTCCCGCGACGGCCACCGCGACCAGGACGAGGAGCACCAGGGTGAGCCGCTCGATCCGTACGCCGGAGGACAGGGCGAGTTCGCGGTCGTACAGCAGCAGGGCGAGGTCGCGGCGCCGCCACCAGAACAGGGCCGGGACGGCGACCGCCAGGGCGCCGAGCACCCACAGGTCGGCGGTGCCCACGGACAGGATCGAACCCCACAACAGGGCGAACGCGCCGGCCGCGTTGACCCCGGACACCGCGAGCACGAGCAGCGCCGCCGCGATCGCCAGGCTCATGAGCAGGCCCATCGCCCCCGACAGCCCGTCCGGGGTGCGGGCCAGCGGGGCGACCCCGGCGCCGGCGAGAGCGCAGGCGAGCAGCGCGCACAGCATCGGGTCGAGGCCGGTCAGCAGGCCCACCGCGATGCCGAGGAGCGCCACGTGCATCATCGCGAACCGCACCGGCATGATGTCCAGACCGACGATCACGACGCCGATCACGGGCAGGCCCACGGCGGCCAGCAGCAGGGCGGTCCCCGCACGCTGGACCGGGACGAGTTGCAGCAACTGGCCGACGTCGGCGGCGGCCTGGGCGTTCACCGCACCTCCCGCAGCCGGCCGGCGGCCATCTCCAGCACCTGGTCGCAGCGGTCGGCCAGGGCCCGGTCGTGGGTGACGACCAGGACGGTCACGGGCAGGGACAGCAGGACATCGGCCGCCTCCTCCTGCCCGGCGAAGTCCAGCGCGGCGGTGGGTTCGTCGGCCAGCAGCACCCCGGCGCCCGCGGCGACACAGCCGACCGCCCGCGCCAGGTACATCCGCTGCAACTGGCCGCCGGACAGGGTGTGCACCGGCCGTCCGACGAGCTGCCCGACGCCCAGCTTCGCCGCCGCCTCGACGGCCTCGTCCCGCGCGCCGCCGCTGTCCAGCAACTCCCCCGCCAGCAGCGGGAACCGGCCGACGGCCGGCTTCTGCGGGATCCAGGCGCAGGCCCGGCGCCGCCACGCCCACTCGGCCGCGCTGCGGGTGTCCCGGCCGCCCACCAGGATCCGGCCGCCCGCCCGGCGGTGCAGACCGAGCACGGCCCGCAGCAACGTGGTCTTGCCCGAGCCGTTGGTACCCGTCAACGCCACCCGCCGGCCGGCCGCGACGTCGAGGTCGACGCCCCGGACGGCCTCCACCCGGCCGTGCCGGCAGGCGACCTCGCGCATCACGACGTCCAGTCCTTCCATGCCACCTCCTCGCTCCTCCACAGCAGTCGGAAGAAGACGGCGGCTGGTTCCCAGGTGCGTGGCGCCGACACCGGCGGCACGCACCCGCGTGTCCGACTTCACCTTCCGCATGCCGGACCTGCCCGCCTCGCGCGCCCGTCGCGGCGTAGGGTGGTCGGCGCAGCTGGTTCGCCCCGTCCGCCAGGCGGGACGTCGTAAGAGGGAACCCGGTGGAAATCCGGGACTGCCCCGCAGCGGTGAGTGGGAACGACCGCCGTCATACGCACTGGGCCCGAGGAGACGGGTCCGGGAAGCGACGGCCAGTAGGTGCCTCGTACGACACGAGGCGGGCCCGCGAGTCCGAAGACCTGCCAACTGCCCGTGCGCGACCCCTCGCGCGCGGACATTCCGGTGACCTCGAGGGCGGGTCGGCGTACTACCAGGCGGACGACCGCGCGGTGCTCGCAAGCCGCGCGAGGTCGGGTCCGTCCGGTTCCGTCACCCTTCGCGCTCTCGTCCCGTCCCCGGGATCTCAGGGATTCATCTCGCGAAGGAGATCTCCGTGACCACCAAGCCCGCAGCCGCGGCAGCACGGGCCACCGTGTACGGCTACCCCCGCCAGGGCCGCAACCGGGAGCTGAAGAAGGCGATCGAGGGCTACTGGAAGGGCCGCGTCACCGCCGACGCCCTCCGGTCGACCGCCGCCGAACTGCGCGCCGCCACCTGGCGTCGCCTCGCCGACGCCGGCGTCCACGAGGTGCCGAGCGGCGACTTCTCGTACTACGACCACGTGCTCGACACGACCGTCATGGTCGGCGCGATCCCCGACCGGCACCGGGAGGCCGTCGCGGCCGACGCGCTCGACGGGTACTTCGCCATGGCGCGGGGCACGCAGGACGTCGCGCCGCTGGAGATGACCAAGTGGTTCGACACCAACTACCACTACCTGGTGCCCGAACTGGGCCCGGACACCGTCTTCGCCGCCGACGCCGCCAAGCAGGTCGCGGAGTTCGAGGAGGCCCGCGCGCTGGGGCTGACGGCCCGTCCGGTCCTCGTCGGGCCCGTGACGTACCTGCTGCTCGCCAAGCCCGCGCCGGGCGCCCCCGCGGACTTCGCCCCGCTCACGCTGCTGGACCGGCTGCTGCCGGTGTACGCCGAGGTCCTCGCCGACCTGCGCGCGGCGGGCGCCGAGTGGGTGCAGCTCGACGAGCCCGCCCTCGCCCAGGACCGCACCCCGGCCGACCTGAACGCCGCCGAGCGGGCCTACCGCGAACTCGGCGCCCTCACCGACCGGCCCCAGCTCCTCGTGGCCTCGTACTTCGACCGGCTCGGCGACGCCCTGCCGGTCCTGGCCAAGTCCCCCGTCGAGGGACTCGCGCTGGACTTCACCGGGGCCGGCGCGGCCAACCTCCACGCCCTGGCGGCCGTCGGCGGACTGCCCGGCAAGCGCCTGGTCGCCGGTGTGGTCGACGGGCGCAACATCTGGGCCGCCGACCTGGAGAAGTCCCTCGCCACCCTCGGCACCCTGCTGGGCCTCGCCGACCGGGTCGACGTGGCCGCCTCCTGCTCGCTGCTGCACGTACCGCTCGACACGGGTCTGGAGCGGGACGTCGAGCCGCAGATCCTGCGCTGGCTCGCGTTCGCGCAGCAGAAGACCGCCGAGATCGTCACCCTCGCCAAGGGACTCGCCCTGGGCACCGGCGCGATCACCGCCGAACTGGCCGCCAACCGGGCCGTCCTGGCCTCCCGGGCGGGCTCGCCGATCACCCACGACCCGGCGGTCCGCGCCCGCGCCGCCGCCGTCACCGAGGCCGACGCCCGGCGCTCCCAGCCGTACACCGAGCGGGCCGCCGCCCAGCGCGCCCACCTCGGCCTGCCCCTGCTGCCGACCACGACCATCGGCTCCTTCCCGCAGACCGGCGAACTGCGGGCCGCCCGCGCCGACCTGCGGGCCGGCCGGATCGACGACGCCGGGTACGAGGAGCGCATCCGGGCCGAGATCCAGGAGGTCGTCGCCTTCCAGGAGAAGACCGGCCTCGACGTCCTCGTGCACGGCGAGCCCGAACGCAACGACATGGTCCAGTACTTCGCCGAGCGGCTCACCGGCTACCTCGCCACCCAGCACGGCTGGGTCCAGTCCTACGGCACCCGCTACGTCCGCCCGCCGATCCTGGCCGGGGACATCTCCCGCCCCGGGCCGATGACGGTGCGCTGGACGACGTACGCCCAGTCCCTCACCGGCCGCCCGGTCAAGGGCATGCTGACCGGGCCGGTCACCATGCTCGCCTGGTCCTTCGTCCGCGACGACCAGCCTCTCGGCGACACCGCACGCCAGGTCGCCCTCGCGCTGCGCGACGAGGTGAACGACCTGGAGGCGGCCGGGACCTCGGTCATCCAGGTCGACGAACCGGCGCTGCGCGAGACCCTGCCGCTGCGCTCGGCCGACCACGCCGCCTACCTGTCCTGGGCGACGGAGGCGTTCCGGCTCACCACCGCAGGCGTACGCCCGGACACCCAGATCCACACCCACATGTGCTACGCCGAGTTCGGCGACATCGTCCAGGCCATCGACGACCTCGACGCGGACGTCATCAGCCTGGAGGCCGCCCGCTCCCGCATGCAGGTGGCACGGGAGCTGGCGTCGCACGGCTACCCGCGCGAGGCCGGGCCGGGTGTCTACGACATCCACTCCCCGCGCGTCCCGGGCGCCGACGAGGCCGCGGAACTGCTGCGTACCGGCCTGAAGGCCATTCCGGCCGAACGGTTGTGGGTCAACCCCGACTGCGGTCTGAAGACCCGCGGCTGGCCCGAGACCCGCGCGTCGCTGGAGAACCTGGTGGCCGCGGCCCGCACGGTCCGGGCGGAGCTGTCGGCCTCCTGATCCCGCCGTGCCGAAGAGGCCGGGGCGTCGGCGGCGCCCCGGCCTGCGGGAGAGGGTTCAGCTCGCGGTCGCCTCGGCCGCCGCGCGTCCCGCCTTGCGGCCGGAGAACAGGCAGCCGCCGAGGAAGGTGCCCTCCAGCGAGCGGTATCCGTGGACGCCTCCCCCGCCGAAGCCGGCGACCTCACCGGCCGCGTACAGGCCGGGGACCGGGGTGCCGGAGGCGTTCAGGACGCGGCCGGACAGGTCGGTCTGGAGACCACCCAGGGTCTTGCGGGTCAGGATGTTGAGCCGCACGGCGATCAGCGGCCCGGCGGCCGGGTCCAGGATCCGGTGCGCTGACGCGGTGCGGCTGAGCGTGTCCCCGGGATAGGCGAGCGCGTTGCGGATGCCCATGACCTGGACGTCCTTGGTGTAGGGGTTGGCGATCTCGCGGTCGCGGGCCTCGATCTGCCGCTGGAGGTCGGCCGGTCGGATCAGGTTCTGGCCCGTCAGCTCGTTCATGCCCGCGACCAGTTGTGGCAGGGTCTCGGCGACGACGAAGTCCTCGCCCCTCTCCTTGAACCGCTCGATGGGCTCCGGGGTCTGCCAGATGCGTGACAGCAGTTGCCAGACGTTCTTCTCGGTGAGGTCCGGGTTCTGTTCGGAGCCGGAGAGGGCGAACTCCTTCGCGATGATCTTCTGTGTGGTGACGAACCAGGAGTAGTCGTATCCGCTGTCGGTGATCGACTTGAGGGTGTGCAGGGTGTCGTAGCCCGGGATGTCGGGGCTGGAGAACCGCTTGCCGGTGGCGTCGAACCACAGGGAGGACGGGCCGGGCAGGATGCGGATGCCATGACCGGGCCAGATGGGGTCGTAGTTCTTGAGGCCCTCGGTGTAGTGCCACATCCGGTCGGGGTTGACGATCCGTCCGCCGGCCCGCTCGGTGATGGCGAGCATGCGCCCGTCCACGTGCGCGGGCACTCCGGTGATCATGGACTTGGGCGGGGTGCCGAGGCGGGCGGGCCAGTTCCGGCGGACGAGGTCGTGGTCGGCGCCGATGCCGCCGGAGGTCACGATCACGACCGGCGCGCGCAGTTCGAAGTCGCCGACCACCACGCGGGAGCTGGGCTTGCCGCGGGCGGCGTCGCTCGGCTCCAGGACCGCGCCGCGTACCCCGGTGACCGCGCCGTTCGTGACCACCAGTTCGTCCACCCGGTGGCGGAACCGGAAGGCGACCCGGCCGCTCTGCGCGGCGGCCCGCACCTTCTTCTCGAAGGGTTCGACGACGGCGGGTCCGGTGCCCCAGGTGACGTGGAAGCGCGGCACCGAGTTGCCGTGGCCGTCGGCGAGGCCGCCGCCCCGCTCGGCCCAGCCGACGATCGGGAACCACTGCACTCCGAGCCCCGACAGCCAGGACCGCTTCTCCCCGGCGGCGAAGTCGACGTACGCCTCGGCCCACTGGTACGCCCAGTGGTCCTGGCCCGCCGGGTCGTCGGTCCCGCGGTCGAATCCGGCCGTGCCCAGCCAGTCCTGCCAGGCGAGTTCGTGGGAGTCCTTGATGCCCATCAGCCGCTGCTCGTGGGAGTCGACGAGGAACAGGCCGCCGAACGACCAGAACGCCTGGCCACCGAGGCCGGTTTCGGGTTCCTGGTCGAGCAGCAGCACCTTGCGTCCGGCCGCGGCCAGTTCGGCCGTGGCGACCAGCCCGGCCAGGCCGTGGCCGACGACGATGGCGTCCGCGTCCGACGCGGCGTACGCCGGGGTCGCGGCCTGGGCCAGGGCGGCGCCGGCGAGCACGCCGCCCGCCACGGTCAGGGCATGGCGGCGGGTGATCGCGGCCGGTGATGACGGGTGCTCCATGGGCTGCCTTCCAATGGGGGTGAGGAGGAGGCCGGAGAGGTACGGGATGCTGCTGCGAGAGCAGGGGTTACCGACGGTAGATCAGGGGGTACGCGGACCACCAGAGCCGTGCGTCACTCAACTGCCTTGGCGCATAGGCAAGTTGACTTTCTAGTCAGCCGGCACGCGGCGGCGGGGGGCTCGTGCGGGCGTTCACGGCAGCAGCGTGATGTGCGGTACGCCGGTGCGGGGATCCTCGGTCACCTCGGCGTCGACGCGGTAGACGTCGGCGAGGAGTTCGGGCGTGAGGACCTTCGCGGGCGGCCCCATGGTCACCACGCGGCCGCCGTCCATGACGCAGAGGCGGTCGCAGAAGGCGGCGGCGAGGTTGAGGTCGTGCAGGGCGACGACGGCGGTGACGCCGAGCCGGCGCACGAGGCGCAACGTGTCCAACTGGTGGCGCAGGTCCAGGTGGTTGGTCGGCTCGTCCAGCACCATCGTGCCCGCCCGCTGGGCGAGCGCGCGGGCGATCAGCACCCGCTGCTTCTCACCGCCCGACAGCCGGGCGAAGGGGGCTTGTGCCAGGCCCGCGGCGTCGAGTTCGGTCAGCGCGGCCATCACGACGGCGCGGTCACCGGCGTCGTCGCCCTCGAAGGCCCGCTTGTGCGGGGTGCGTCCCATGGCCACCACGTCGTACACCGAGAGCTCGAACTCCCCGGCCGCCTCCTGCAGGACGGCCGCGAGTCGTCGCGCGAGGCTCTTGCCGGGCATCCGCCGGACGTCCTCGCCGTCCAGCAGCACCTGCCCCGAGGTGGGGCGCAGGGCCCGGTAGACCGTGCGCAACAAAGTGGACTTCCCGGCGCCGTTGGGGCCCACGAGACCCACCACCTCGCGCGGCGCCACGTCCAGCGACGCCCGGTCCACCAGTGCCCGGCCGTCGACGACGACAGAGACGTCCCGCACGGCCAGCGCGCCGGGCGACGCCGCGGCCGGGGTGGCGGGCTTGGTCGTGAGCGTCCTCGTCATGCCGTCCTCCGACGCATCAGCCACAGGAAGAAGGGGCCGCCGACCAGGGCGGTGAGGATGCCCACGGGGATCTCCTCCGGGTTCATCACGGTGCGTGCCACCAGATCGGCGGCGATCAGGAAGGCCGCGCCGAGCAGTGCCGCGGCGGGCAGCGCGCGGCGGTGGTCGGCGCCGACGAGCAGCCGTACGACATGGGGCATGATCAGTCCGACGAATCCGATCTGGCCGCTGACCGCGACGATCGTGCCGATCATCACGGCGACCAGGGTGAACAGCGCCGCGCGGAAGCGGTGGACGTCCAGGCCGAGCGCGACGGCCGCCTCCTCCCCCGCGAGCAGCAGGTTGAGGGACCGGCAGACGCCCAGCAGGACGGCCGTGCCGAGCAGGACGGCGCCGACGGGGATCCACACCACCGTCCAGGTGGTGCCGGCGAGACCGCCGAGCATCCAGCGCAGCGCCGACTGCGTCTTGTGCGGATCGCTGGAGGTCACCACCAGGAAACTGGCGAGCGCGGAGAGGACCTCTGCTGTCGCCACGCCCGCCAGCACCAGCCGCACGGTCGTCATCCGCCCGCCGGACCGGGCCAGGAAGTAGACGGCGACGAGTGCGGCCAGCGCGCCGAGGAACGCGGCGACCGGCAGCGAGAACACGCCGAACAGGGTGAGGTGGAAGACCACGACCAGCACCGCGCCGACGGAGGCGCCCGACGAGACACCGAGCAGCATCGGGTCGGCG
Organism: Streptomyces sp. NPDC107562; assembly: GCF_055657325.1. Taxonomy (NCBI): domain Bacteria; kingdom Bacillati; phylum Actinomycetota; class Actinomycetes; order Kitasatosporales; family Streptomycetaceae; genus Streptomyces; species Streptomyces sp. NPDC107562. Next base: position 89,592 of record NZ_JBVKBE010000006.1, read on the forward strand.
AGCGGGTTGCGCACCAGCGCCTGGAGCGCCGTGCCGCACACCGCGAGGCCCGCGCCCACGACGCCGGCGAGCAGGACCCTGGGCAGCCGCACGTCGACGACGATCGTCTCGCGGACCGGGGTCCAGGTGGGGTCGGCCAGGGCGGGATGCACCCGGTTGAGCAGGATGCCCCAGACCTGGTCGGCCGGGACGCCGACGGATCCGGCGGCGATCCCGAAGGTGGCCGCGAGCACCACCAGCGCGGCCAGCAGCACCAGGACGAGGGGGTAGGGAAGCCTGGCGCCGCGCCGGACGGGGTCCGCCCCGAGGGGCCTTCGCGTGCCGGCCTGCGCGCTACCGCCCGTGGCGTCGGTCTCGGTCGTCGCGCCGCTCACTCGAAGCGGTCCGGGTGGAGCTGGCGGGCCAGGGAGTCCACGCCGGCCGGCACCCGCACGCCGAGCACGGTGGACGACAGCGGCAGTACCGCGAACCGCTTGTTCCTGATGGCGGGTACGTCCTTCAGCGCCGGGTTGGCCAGCAGGAACTCCTTCTTGTCCGCGACCGGCTGATCGCCGTAGTCGTAGATCACGACGACCTCGGGCGCCCGCTCGGCGACCTGCTCGAACGACACGTCGCCGAACGCCTTGTCGAGGTCGGCGAAGACGTTCACCCCGCCCGCGCGTTCGATCATCTCGTTGCCGATGCCGGCGCCGCCCGCGGTGAAGGCGGTCTTGTCGCCGCTGTCGTAGACGAAGAGCTCGACCGGGGTGACTCCGGCGAGTTCGTCCTCGACCGTGTCCAGGGTGGTGTGGAGCTTCTTCAGCTCCGCCTCCGCGCGGTCCGGCACCCCGAAGATCCTGGCCACGTTGCGGATCTCCTGGTCCATCGTGGTCATGGTGACGGGTCCGGACGGGCATTCCTCCACGTTCAGGTAGGAGTTGATGCCCGCCTTGGACAAGGCGTCACGGCTGCGGCCCTCCTTCTCGTCGAAGGTGCTGGCGAACCCGCCGTAGGCGAAGTCGGGTTCGGCGGCCAGCAGCGTCTCGAACGAGGGGTACTCCTCCGCGACGACCTCGATGCCGTCGTAGGCGTCCTGGTACTCGGGGAGGATCCTGTCGTCGAGGTAGGCCGTGCCCACCATCGACTTCTCCAGACCGAGCGCCAGCATGACCTCGGTGGCGTGCTGGTTCAGCGACACGGCCCGCCGCGGGGGCCGTTGATACGTCGTCTCCACCCCGCAGTTGGACAGCGTGACCGGGAAGCCCTTGGCCACGGTGCTCGCCGGGGCGGCGTCGTCCTTGGTGGCGCCGCCACCGCAGCCGGACATCAGCAGGGCCGCGGCGGCGGTGGCCGACAGCAGGGACAGCGGGCGCTTGCCCATCATGGAGGGTCCTCTCACCGGAGGGGGAACGTGGAACACGGAACAGGCAGGACGGCGGACCAGGTCCGGAAAGGGGCCGGGAACGGCGGACGGACGACCGCGAACGGTGCAGCCGGAGTGAGGGGTGGGCGCGGGCGGTCAGGCCGCCGGGCCGGGAGCCGGCGTCGCCCCGGACCGGGCGGGCCCGGGCGGCGTGAAGACGTGGAGCTCCAGGATGTCCGGCAGTGCCACGAGGCCGGGGCCCCCCGCGCGCACCCAGGCGGCGACGTCCTCCGTCGCGGCCGGGTCGTTGACCAGGCCGAACCAGACCGGCCGGCCACCGGCGGCGCGCCCCTCGGACGAGGGCCGCACGACGACCACGTTCGCCTGGTCGCACACGTCGAGGCAGTCGGTGACGAGGACGGGGGCGTCCTCGGCGAGCCGCGCGGTCTGCGCCGCGTGGTCCACCCCGGTCACCTTGGGGCTGCCGCAGCAGCAGTCACGGCACACGACGACCCGGCACGGCACCGACCCGTCCGGTGACGTCTCGACAGGCATCACGACATACCCTCCTCCCCGGGGAAATCCGCCCCGGTCACGTCGAGGAGGCGACCGCGTGAGTCTCCTGGCTCTCGGGTCAGTGCTCGTCCCGGCCTTCCCACCCGCATCCGGGCAGTGGTTCGTTCGGGATCCGCTCGCCGATCACAGTGGCGGGACCGCGCCGGATTCACACCGGCTTCCTCGTTCCGCCGTCGCCTTTTCGCGGGACATCATGTCAGACGGGCCAGTCATCTCATACGCCGGCGGCGGCGCCGGGCAGGGTGAGGTGGTGCACACGACCGGCGGGCGGCATGCGCAACGCGCCGCCCCGTCGCATCGACCGGGCGGCGCGTTGCGCGCTGTTGGGGGGAGCCGGGGTCAGCTGACCGGCGGCATCTCGCTGGGTCGTGAGTCGAGGCCCGCGCGGCGGTTGACCCAGGAACCGCGCGTGAAGTCGGGGACGGCGACCGGACGGCCGCCCGCCGCGAGGGACTTGACGCTGAGCGGCACCGGGGAGCACCAGGCGGCGGCGTCGTACACGTCCATGTCGGGGACGAGTCCGGCGCGCATCTGCTGGACGGTGCGCCACTGCAGGACGTAGTCCATGCCGCCGTGCCCGCCGTTGTTGGCGGCGTCGTCACCGATCTTCTGCCAGAGCCAGTGGTCGAACTCCTTGAGGTACGCGTCGAACGACCGCCAGGTGTGGCCGCTGTGATCGGGCTCCACGTAGATGCGGCCGCCGCCGGCGGAGGTGACTCCGGCGTAGTCCTCGAAGATGCCGCGGCTGCCGGCCAGCGAGTTGATACGGCTGTACGGGCGCGGCGAGCTGACCTCGTGCTCAGCGCGGACGACCCGGCCCTGCGCGGTGTCGATCAGGCAGGTGACCAGGTCACCGTTGATGTAGGTCTCCTTCCAGCTCGGGTGGGAACGCGGCACGAAGCGGGCGCGGTAGTCGGCGAGGCCCTTGGGCTCGGTGGCGGTGGCGCGCAACGTCGTGAAGCGGTCGCCGCGGTTGATGTCCATCGCGGCGGCGATCGGGGCGAGTCCGTGCATGGCGTAGAAGGACGCGGTGCTGCGGGTGTGCCACAGCCGCCGCCAGGAGTCGGTGTAGTACGTGTCGGAGAAGAGCAGCTCGCGCAGGTCGTGCAGATAGCCGCCGTGGCCGTTGGTGACGTCGCCGAAGAGGCCGTCGTGGGCCATCTTGAGCATCGCCAGCTCGTTGCGGCCGTAGCTGCAGTTCTCGGACAGGAACAGGTGCCGCCGGGTCCGCTCGCTGGTGTCGACGAGGTCCCACAGCTCGCGCAGTTCGGTGGCGACGGGCAGTTCGACGATGGCGTGCCTGCCGGACAGCAGGGCGGCGCGGCCCTGCTCGTAGTGGAACTCCCACGGGGTGGCGACGTAGACGAGGTCGATGTCCTCACGGCGCAGCATGCGGGCGTAGGCGTCGGCGGAGCCGCCGTACTCGGCGGGGCGGGGCCGTCCCTCGGCGACCAGTTTGTCGGCGGTTCGTCGGGCGCGCTCGGGGCGGATGTCGCACACGGCGGTCACCGTGCACCCGGGGACGGCGGCCCATCCCGAGGCCATGCCGTTGCCCCGGTTGCCGAGGCCGATCAGGGCGACGCGGACCGTGCGGTACGGGTCGAAGGGGACGTTGACCATCGACTTCTGGCCGTGCCGCCGCACCGGAGGGGCGTCGGTGGCAGAAGTGGCGGGGGCGGCGCCCGGCGCGGCGGCGGCCGTGGTGCCGAGCCCCGCGACGACGGCGCCGGAGGCCAGGGCCCCGCCCATGAGAGTACGGCGTGAGACAGCAGGGATTTCATGCATGACGCTGAACGCTCCCTTGTGGGTGGCCGACAGCTCTTGTTGCCGAACGACTTTGGCGAGCGGACGACGGAGTGTCAATAGGTGCTCGAAGAGAGGCTGTTGCGAGCAGAAATGAGCATCCAGCGGTCACGGGGGTGAGGGTGGAGCCGATCAGGCCTGCGGCGAGGCCTGCTGCTCCGCCTCGCCGAAGCGGGCCAGGGCGAGGGCGCCCGCGATGGAGGCGGCGAAACCGGCGACGGCCAGCGGTGCGAGGCCGTGGCGGGTGGTGTCGCCCAGCCAGACGATGCCGAACAGGGCGGGCCAGACGGTCTCCCCGATGACCATCGCCGCCGTGGCGGAGGTGACCGAGCCGGACTGGAGGGCTTCGATCAGGAGCAGATAGCCGGTGATGCCGGAGAGGACCACGGCGTACACCGACGGGTCGGCGAGCAGGCCGGGCAGCGACAGTTCCGGCATCAGCCGGGCCCCGACCGCCGTCACGCCAAAGCTGATCCCGGCGAGGCCCCCGAGGACGGCCGCGCGGTGGCGCACGTTCCGCAGACGCGGGGTCAGCGCCCAGCTCACCAGGGCCAGCCCCACCGAGCCCACCAGGATCGCGAGCCGCATCCTCATGTCGCCGTCCCCGCCGGTCTCCCGGCCTGCCGCGATCGCCATCACCGCGAGCCCGCCGCACACCGCGACGACCGCGGCCCACTCCACCCGTCGCAGGCGGATCCGCAGCACGAACGCCGAGACGATCGCCGTCACGGCCAGCGCCCCGGCGACCGCCGCCTCGACGAGGAAGAGCGGGACCGAGCGAAGGGAGACCAGTTCGGCGCCGAAGCCCAGGGTGTCGAGGGCGACCCCGACGATGAACGGCCACTGCCAGGTGGCCCGCACGGCCGCGCCGGCGCCCCCACCGGCCACCCTGCGCGCACCGAGCGCCTGGAACACGGTCGCCGTTCCCATGAAGAGGGCGGCGCACAGCGCGAACAGCAGCCCGAGTCCCATGACCGCAGGCTAATGCGCCGAGCGCGCGTGACCTCGGAGGGCAACCCCCCGTGGTGTCGCCCCCACCGGGTCCGGCCCCCACACCTACGGCGCGTCCGCGCCACCTGCACGCCGGGACCACGCCACCTCGGCAGACCCGGCACCCACACCGAGGCCAGGCCGCTACAACGACCCGGCACGGCTCGGCCGAGCCACCGCAGCGAGTGCCGCACCGCCACGCCGATCCCCGGCACTACGGCAGGACAGCGCCGCCGCAACAGACCCGCACCGAACCCCGCACCGCACCGCACCGAGTGCCTGCCGCGGCGCACTCCGGCACCCCCAGCAAGGGCGCGCCGCCGCAGTACGCTCCGACACCCACGGCACGGCCGCCAGGCTGCCGCAGCGGACCCCGCACGACGGGGCCGGGCCGCCGTGGCGGACCCCGGCACGGGACCGGGCCGTCGTGGCGGAAACCGACACCTCAGCAAGGGCGAGCCGCCGCAGACGCTCCGGCACCCGCAGCCGCGCCGCGCCACCGCCGTCGCATCCGGCCCCGGATCCCGGCACGGGAGGGGGCCGCCGTGGTGGACGCCGGCGTCGCCAGGTGCGGCGGCTGCGGTGGGCCCCGTCGCTCAGAAGGCGTTCTCGGTCTCGCCCTCCAGGAACGTTCCCAGTACCTCGATGTCCGCGATCCGGGAGGACTCCACCCGGTACGGGTCGTCGCCGAGGACGACGAGGTCGGCACGCTTGCCCGGGGCGATGCTCCCCGCGTCGGACTCCCAGTGGCAGGCGTGGGCGGCGTCCACGGTGTAGGCCCGCAGTGCCTCGTCCACGGTGAGCGACTCCTCGGGGCCGATGGCGCGGCCCGACTCCGAGGCCCGTTCGACCATGAACTGGACGGCCCGCAGCGGCGCGCCGTCGGCGACCGGCCGGTCCGAGCTTCCCGCCACCCGGACGCCATGGTCGAGGAAGCCCCGGCCGCGGTAGAGCCAGCCGGCCCTGTCCTCCCCCATGACCGTGGCGTAGTCGTCCCCGTAGTAGCGCAGGAAGTTCGGCTGGACGACGACGGTGACCCCGAGCGCCGCGAGCCGGGGCAGCTGGTCCGGGCGGACCAGGCCCGCGTGCTCGATGCGGTGGCGTGCCTCGGGGCGCGGCAGCAGGCGCTGCGCCCGCTCCAGGGCGTCCAGGGCGACGTCGACCGCGCGGTCCCCGATGGCGTGGATCGCCAACTGCCAGCCGGCGCGGTGCCCTGCGACGACGGTCTCCTCCAACTCCTGTGGCGAGGCCTGGAGTTGCCCGGAGGTGTCGGTCCCCAGGTAGGGGCTCGTCAGGGCCGCCGTACGGGCCATCATCCCGCCGTCGGTGAAGATCTTCAGGGCTCCCAGGGAGAGCGCGCCGTCGCCGAAGCCGGTGCGCAGACCGAGGGTGAGGGCGTGGGTCGTGGCGTCCTCGGGGGCGGCGCGTACGGCGTCGAGGGCGTCGGCGGCCACCATGAGCTGTACGCGTACGGGCAGGCGGCCCCTCTCGTGGGCGAGCTGGTAGGCGGCCGCCTCCACCGGGCTGTGGCGGAACAGCCGGGCTCCGACACCCGCTTCCGCGCAGGCGGTCACGCCTTCGGAGCGGCATACGCGGGCCGCGCGCTCGATCGCCTCGGCGAGTTCGTCCAGGGAGTGCGGCGGCCGGGTGCGCAGGGCGGCTCCCATGGCGCCCTCGACGAGGAAGCCGTCAGGGCTGACCGCCTCGGCGGGCAGTCCGTCGAGGATCGCCGTGTTGACGAGGCACGCGTGACCGGAGAGATGGCCCAGGTACACCTTGCGGCCGGCGCTGACGGCATCGAGGTCGGCGGCCGTCAACGGGCGGTCGAGGGTGCGCTGGTCGTAGCCGCCGAAGTCCAGCCAGGCCCCGGCCGGCGCCTGGGCGACCGCGTCGGCGACGACCCGGAGCACGTCGTCGGCCCGGGTGCTCGGCGCCACGCCGGGGACCGCCGCCTTCAACCCGGTCCAGGCGAGATGGACATGGCTGTCGATGAAGCCCGGCAGCACCACGGCGCCCCCGAGGTCGTGGGTGCGCCGCGCCGGCAGCCCCGCCACGTCCTCGTCGAGGCCGACGACGCGACCGCGCCAGATGCCCAGTTCGCGGGCGACCGGGCGGTGCGGATCCATCGTGATGACGCGGGCGTTGGTGATCCTCGACGAGAGCAAGGACGACTCCTTTTCGGTTCTCCCAGGCGAAACTGCTGGCACACAGCCCGTACATGTGTTTAGGTAAGGCTAACCTAAGGGGGTTACCGGTGGAGGAACCACTGGGCCCCGACCGCGAGTTGGCGGCCTGGGCCGATGGTGTGCTCGCGCGTATCGACGCGCAACAAGGTATCGACGACGAACTGCTCGCCGCCCTCGGACGCGGTCCGAGCCTGCGCGAGGAGACGCTGGCCCGGATGGCCGAGGCCGTGCGGGCGGCGGCCCTCGGCTTCGGACCGGCAGGCTGCGCCACGGCCGCCGGAGTGCCGGAACGGCTGCTGCGGAACTGGCAGGACGGGAACCCGGCGTTCGCCGCGGCGATGTCGGGCGCACGCGCCCTGGCCCGCTCCCACGCGCCCGAGGGCGGCGGCGCGGCACGGCCGCCGACCCCCGCCGCGCTGCTCGTGCTGCTCCAGGCGATCCGCGCGGGCGCCCAGCACGCCTCCGCGGCGGCGCTCGCCGGCCTGCCCCGCGCGGCCCTCTACCGGCTGCGCAAGGAACGCCCGAAGGTCGACGCGCTCGTGCTCGCGGCCCGCCGCGCCCGGTCCAAGCGGACCGAGCGGCGCGGCGGTTCGGCCTACGAACACCGGTACCGGCTCGTCCGCCTCGACGACGCTCCCGCGCATCACCAAGGGGGTAGCCGCGAGCGTCAGATCTGATTAGCCTTACCTAAGTTTTGTGCACTCGGTGCAAGCGCGGTGACCCCCTTCCGGAGGGATGCGTGAGAAGAGCGGACCTGCCGGGACGGCGTGTCCTGTGGGGTGCGGTGGGTGGTCAGCGCCGGGACGTCCTGCTCGGCGCGGTACTGGGCATGGGCCACCAGACCGGCGAGGCCCTGGTGCCGGTGCTCATCGGACTGGCCGTCGAACGAGGCGTCGTGGCCGGTGACATGGGCGGCCTGCTGCTGTGGCTCGGTGTCCTGGCCGTCGTCTACGTCGGGCTCTCCTACAGCTTCCGCTTCGGCGCCCGGGCCGGGGAACGCGCCGCCGTGACCGCCGCGCACCGCCTCAGGACCCGACTGGTCGGCCGCGTCCTCGCCCCCGAGGGCGGCGCGGAGGAAGGCCGGTTGCCGGGCGAACTGGCCAACACCGCCACCGAGGACGCCAAGCGGGTCGGTGCCGTCACGATGGCCCTCGTCGTCGGTGTCGGTGCCGCCACCGGCCTGGTGGTCGGCGCGGTCGTCCTGCTGCGCATCTCCCTCCCGCTCGGCCTGCTCGTCCTGCTGGGCGCGCCGCTGCTGCTGTGGCTGGTGCACCTGCTGAGCAAGCCGCTGGAACGGCGCAGCGAGACCGAGCAGGAACGCGCCGCGCGGGCCTCGGGCGTGGCCGCGGACCTGGTGGCGGGGCTGCGGGTGCTCAAGGGCATCGGCGCCGAACCGGCGGCCGTGGCCCGCTACCGGCTCACCAGCCAGGAGTCGTTGGCCGCCACCCTGCGCGCGGCCCGAGCCGAGGCCTGGCAGAACGGTGTCGTCACCATGCTCACCGGAGCCTTCCTCGCGCTGGTGGCGCTCGTCGGCGGGCGGCTGACCGCCCGCGGCGACATCGGTCTCGGTGAGCTCGTCTCCTCCGTGGCGCTCGCGCTCTTCCTCATCGGCCCGCTCTCCGAGTTCTCCTGGGTCAACGCGGAACTCGCGCAGGGCCGGGCGTCCGCCGCCCGGATCGCCGAGGTGCTCGACGCCGACCGCGCGGTGTCGCCCGGTCCGCCGCCGGACGGCGCCCCACCGGGACGGACCGCGGGCCGGCTGCGACTGAGCGGCCTGTCCTACGGTTCCCTGCACGAGGTGGACATGGACATCGCCCCCGGCGAGACGGTGGGCGTGGTCACCACCGACCCGGCCGACGCCACGGCGCTGCTGGGCTGTCTGGGCCGCCGCGCCGATCCGGCGGACGGTGCCGTGGAACTGGACGGCATCGCCCTGCCCGCGCTGAGCCTCGCGCACGTGCGGGCCACGATCCTCGTCGCCGAACACGACGCCGACCTCTTCGAGGGCACGCTCCTCGACAACGTCACGGCCGCGCTCACCACCGCCGAGGCCGCACCCGTCGCCGCCGCGCTCGCCGCGTCGGGCACCGACGAGGTCGTACGCGCCCTGCCCGAAGGCACCGGGGCGGCCGTCACCGCGCGCGGCCACTCCCTCTCCGGAGGGCAGCGGCAGCGGGTGGCCCTCGCCCGGGCGCTGGCCGCCGACGCGCCGGTCCTCGTGCTCCACGAGCCCACGACGGCCGTCGACGCGGTCACGGAGGCGGGCATCGCCGCCGGGATCAGGGAGGTCCGCGGCGAGCGCACCACCGTCCTGGTGACCAACAGCCCCGCGCTGCTCGCCGTGACCGACCGGGTCGTGCTGATCGAGGACGGCAGGATCACCGCGAGAGGCGCCCACGACCGGCTCGTGCACGAGCGCGCCGCCTACCGGACGGCGGTGCTCGCATGACCGAACCGCGCCGCGGGACCGGGGCTCCTGCGAACGCCGCCCTGCTGCCCGTCGCCACACCGGCCCGGACCTGGGCCGCCGTCGCCGAACTGCTGCGCCCGCAACGCCGGCTGGCGGCTACCGCGTTCACCGTGATGGTCGCCTCCACCGCCGTCGGGCTGCTCGTGCAGCCGCTGCTGGGCCGGATCGTCGACCTGGCCGCAGGCCGCGGCTCCGTGGACGCCCTCACCACCACCGCGGCGCTTCTGCTCGCGGTGGCCGTCGCGCAGGGCGTGACCGCCGGGTTCGGCCTGTCGCTGATCTCCCGGCTGGGTGAGACGACCCTGGCCCGGCTGCGCGAGCGGTTCGTGGAGCGGGCGCTCGGGCTTCCCCTGGAGCGGGTCGAACGGGCCGGCGCCGGTGACCTGACCGCACGGGTCACCGCCGACGTCTCCCTCATCGCCGAGGCCGTCCGCAACGCCCTGCCGGAACTGGCCCGTTCGCTGCTGACCATCGTCCTGACCCTGGGCGCCCTGGCGCTGCTCGACTGGCGTTTCCTGCTGGCCGCCCTCATCGCGGTGCCGGTGCAGGCGGCCACCGCCCGCTGGTACGTCTCCCGCGCCGTCCCGCTCTACGCCGAACAGCGCAGGGCCGCGAGCGCACAGCAGCAGCAGCTGCTCGACACCCTCGCCGGCAGCTCCACCGTGCGCGCGTTCCGGCTGGAGCGGGAGCACACGGAGCGGGTCACGGAGCGGTCCTGGTCGGTGGTGGCGCTGACGATGCGCGGGGTCCAGCTCGTGCTGGGCTTCTACAGCCGGCTGCACGTGGCGGAGTACGCCGGGCTCGCCGCCGTGCTGTTCACCGGCTACTGGCTGGTCCGCGACGGTTCGGCCTCCATCGGCACGGCGACGGCCGCCGCACTGTACTTCCACAGCCTGTTCACCCCGGTCAACGCCGCGCTCGTCCTGCTCGACGACGCCCAGTCGGCGACAGCGAGCCTGTCGCGCCTCGTCGGGGTCACCGACCAGCCCACGCCACCGGAGGGCACCGCTTCCGTGCGTGCGGGCGGCGTCGACGTCACCGTGCGGGGTCTGCGCCACGCGTACCGGCCGGGGCATCCCGTCCTGCACGACGTCGACCTGACGGTCCGGCACGGTGAGCGGGTGGCGCTGGTCGGTGCGAGCGGCGCCGGCAAGACCACGCTGGCCCGGCTCGTCGCGGGCATCCAGCCGCCCACCGCGGGCACCGTCCTCATCGGCGGTGTGCCTCCGACCGAGCTCGGCGCGGCGGCCACCCGCACGGTCGCCCTGATCACCCAGGAGACCCATGTCTTCGCGGGCCCCCTCACCGACGACCTGCGCCTCGCGAAGCCCGACGCCACCGACGGCGAACTGCGCGCCGCGCTCGACCGGGTGGACGCCCTCGGCTGGGCCGAGGCGCTGCCCGACGGTCTCGCGACCGTGGTCGGTGACGGCGGCCACCGGCTCAGCGGCGCGCAGACGCAGGCCCTCGCGCTCGCCCGGCTGATCCTGGCCGATCCGCCCCTGGTCATCCTCGACGAGGCCACCGCCGAGGCGGGCAGCGCCGGGGCGCGTGCCCTGGAGAAGGCGGTCGCGCAGGCGGTCGACGGCCGCACCGCGCTGATCGTGGCCCACCGTCTCAGCCAGGCGGCGGCCGCCGACCGTGTCGTCGTCATGGACGCGGGGCGGATCGTCGAGTCCGGCACGCACGACGAACTCCGCGCCGCCGAGGGGCGCTACGCCGCCATCTGGAAGGCGTGGTCGGACACCCGCGACACCGGCACCTGACCCCACGCACACCCCGTAACCCCCCGCACCGCCCGGCTCCACAGGAACCCGAACAACGAAGGACCAGCGATGTTCCGCTCCCGCAGAGCACCACGGCTCGCCGCCGCGCTCACCTCCGCCCTCCTGCTCCTGACCGCCACCGCCTGTGGCGGTGACGACTCGGGATCCGACGACACGGGTGCGAAGGCTCAGGAAGGCGCCTCCGGCGAGTCCGCCTTCCCGGTCTCCGTCGCGCACAAGTACGGCAGTACGACGATCAAGTCCGAGCCCCAGCGGATCGTCACCGTCGGCCTCACCGACCAGGACGCCGTCCTGGCGCTCGGCAAGGTGCCGGTCGGCACCACCGAGTGGCTCGGCGGTTACAAGGGCGCCGTCGGCCCGTGGGCCGAGGACAGGCTCGGCGGCGCCGAGGTGCCGACCGTCCTCAAGGACACCGGCACCGGCCCGCAGGTGGAGAAGATCGCCGCGCTCAAGCCGGACCTGATCCTCGCGGTCTACGGCGGGCTCACCAAGGAGCAGTACGAGTCGCTGTCCAAGTTCGCGCCCGTGGTCGCCCAGCCGAAGAAGTACAACGACTACGGCGTGCCGTGGCAGGAGCAGACCGAGACGATCGGCAAGGCGCTCGGCAAGCCGGAGGAGGCCGCCGAGGCGGTCGAGGAGACCGAGGCGCAGATCGCGGCGGCCGTCGAGGAGCACCCCGAGTTCAAGGGCCGCACGGCCGTGATGGCCACGCCGTACGAGGGCATGTTCGTCTTCGGCAGCCAGGACCCGCGCTCGCACCTCCTCACCGACCTCGGCTTCACCCTGCCGCCGGACCTGGACAAGGTGATCGGTGACCAGTTCGGCGCGAACATCAGCAAGGAGCGCACCGACCTGCTCGACCAGGACGCCCTCGTGTGGCAGGTCACGGACGTGACCAAGGACGCCGGCAAACTGCACAAGGACGCGTCCTACAAGGACCTGAACGTGGTCAAGGAGGGTCGCGAGGTCTACGTGAGCGAGACCAGCGACTACGGCAACGCGTTGTCCATGGGCACCGTTCTGGGCCTGCGGTACGTGGTCGAGCGGCTGGTCCCGCAGCTGGCGGCGGCCGTCGACGGCAAGACCGCCACGAAGGTGGAACAGCCCGCGTCCTGAACCGGCGCGGCTGTGGGCATGACTGTGGGGCGGTCCCCGGGGACCGCCCCACAGTCGTGTTCAGCTGTCCATGGCCTCGGCCAGGCTGCGCGGCCTCATGTCCGTCCAGTGGGTCTCGACGTGGTCCAGGCAGGACTGCCGGTCGGCGGGACCGTGCACCACCCGCCAGCCGGCCGGCACGTCGACGAAGTCCGGCCAGAGGCTGTGCTGGTTCTCGTCGTTGACCAGCACCAGGAAGACACCCTCGGGGTCCTCGAACGGATTGCTCATGTTCTTCCTCTCCTCATCGTTCACGACCGTGTGTTCCGCTCCGCCCACGCGACGAGCCCTTCCAGTGCCCTGAACCAGGTCTCGGCCAGGTCCTGGACCGTCTCGCGCGGCAGCAGTCCTTCCAGGTAGGACCAGTGGGCGGCCAGCACCGGCCCGTCCGCCCGGTCCTCGGTGACCACGTTGATGCTCAGCGCGTGGCCTTCGCGCATGGCGCCCTCGGGGCCGATGTCGGCCGCGTCCTCCTCCGGCGCGTACGACCAGTCCGTCTCCTCGGGGATGCCGAACCGCCCGAGGTAGTTGAACTCGATCCGGGCCGCCTCGCGGCCGGCGAGCTCCTCGCGGGTCCGGGGGTTGAGGTGCCGCAGCATGCCGTGCCCGATGCCGCCCGCGGGCAGCGCGGCCAGGTGCTCCCGCACCCGTCGTACGGCCTCCCCCGCCGCCGGGCCGCCCGCGAAGGCGTCGGCCGGATCGACCGGGCCGGGGTCGAGGCGGACCGGGAAGACGCTGGTGAACCAGCCGACCGTACGGGAGAGGTCGAGGTCGTCACCGCCCAGTTCCTCGGCGCGGCCGTGGCCTTCGAGGTCGACCAGGACGGAGGTGTCCGCGCCGCCGTCGCGCCGCCGCCGGTCGGCGAAGGCCAGGGCAAGTCCGGCCAGCAGCACGTCGTTGACCCCGGCCCCGAGGGTGGCGGGCACCGTGGACAGCAGCGGCCCGGTGTGCTCGGCGGGCATCCGCAGGACGACCTCCCCCCGGGTGGCGGTCGTGTCGCGGTCCGGGTCCAGCTCGCGCAGGAGCGGGAAGGGCTCCGTGCCGCCGTCCGACACGGCCGTCCACACCGGCAGTTCCGCCTCCCTGGCCGGGTCCTGGGCCAGCTCGGTCAGCAGCCGCGACCAGCGGGCGAAGGACGTCTCGACGGGGGCGAGCCGCGCCGGCCGGCCGGCGGCGACGTGCTGCCAGGCGGTGGCCAGGTCGGGCAGGAGCACCCGCCAGGAGACGCCGTCCACCACCAGGTGGTGGGCCAGCAGCAGCAGCCGTCCCGGGGCGTCGCCCGCGTCGAACCACACCGCCCTGACCATGGCGCCGGCGTCCGGGTCGAGCAGCGCCCGCGCCGCGTGCGCCTGGTCGCGTACGGTCGCGGAGAGCGCCTCGGCGTTCAGGCCCGTCACGTCCACGCGGTCGATCCATCCGGCGGCGTCGACCGCGCCGGCCGGCGGCACGTGCAGCGACCAGTCCTCCAGGGCGTCCGGCGCGGGCCGCACCAGTCTCGCCCTCAGCAGGTCGTGCCGGTCGGCCAGCGCCTGGAGCACGGCGGTGAGGCCGGGCAGGTCCAGGGCCGCGGGGGTGCGCACGAGCGCCGCCTGGTGGTAGGTGGCGAAGGGGCCGCCCAGTTCGCGCAGCCAGTGCATCACCGGGGTGAGCGGCACGGTTCCGGTGCCGTCGTCCACCGGGCGGGAGCCGGTCTCGCCGGCGGCCTCGGCGACCGTGCTCAGCGCGGCGACCGTGCGGTGCCGGAAGACCTGCCGGGGAGTGATGCGCAGGCCTGCGGCGCGGGCGCGGCCGACGAGTTGCATCGCGACGATGCTGTCGCCGCCGAGGGCGAAGAAGTCGTCGTCCACGCCGACCTGTTCCAGCCCCAGCACCTCGCCGACGACCGTGCAGAGCAGCTCCTCCACTTCGGTCGCGGGCGCACGGCCGGAGGACAGGGCGGAGAAGTCCGGGGCGGGCAGGGCGGCGCGGTCGAGCTTGCCGTTGGCCAGTTGCGGGAACCGCTCCAGCGTGACCACGGCCGCCGGCACCATGTGGTCCGGGAGCCGGGCGGCGACATGGCCGCGCAGTGACCCCGGGTCCGGGGCGGCGCCCGGGGCCGGGACGACATAGGCCACCAGCAGCTTGCGCGGTCCCTCCTGCCGTACCGTCACCAGCGCCTGCGCGACGGCGGGGTGTGCGGTGAGCGTGGACTCGATCTCGGCCGGTTCGATGCGGAAGCCGCGGATCTTGACCTGGTCGTCGGCGCGGCCGAGGTAGTCGAGGCGCCCGTCGGCGGTCCAGCGGGCAAGGTCGCCGGTGCGGTAGAGCCGCCCGCCGGGCGCGCCGAAGGGGTCGGCCACGAACCGCTCGGCCGTGAGTCCCGGTGCGCCGAGGTAGCCCCGGGCGAGGCCGCCGCCCGCCAGGTACAGCTCGCCCGTGACGCCGGGCGGCACCGGCTGGAGCAGCCGGTCCAGCACATAGGCGCGGGTTCCGGCCACCGGCCGTCCCACGAGGGGGCGTTCGCTGTCACGGACCCGCGCGACCAGGGCGTCCACGGTGGACTCCGTCGGCCCGTACAGGTTGAAGGCCTCGGTGCCGCGCAGCGCGGCGAGCCGCTGCCACAGCGCCCCCGGTACGGCCTCGCCGCCCACGCCGACGACGGCGAGGGGACAGTCGTCCCCGGTCAGCAGACCGCTGTCGGCCATCTGCGCGAAGAAGGACGGGGTGACCTCCAGGAAGTCGAATCGGTGCGCGGCGACGGCCGCCGCGAGCAGTTCGGGGTCGCGCCGGACCTCCTCGGACACCACGTGCACGCAATGCCCGTCGAGCAGCCACAGCTGGGGCTGCCAGGAGGCGTCGAAGAAGAAGGACCAGGCGTGACCCGCCCGCAGGTGCCGGCGCCCGGTGGCCTCGACGGCGGGCCGGTACAGCGTCTCGCGGTGGCTGTGGAAGAGGTGACCGAGGGTCTCGTGGGTGACGACGACCCCCTTCGGCCGGCCGGTGGAGCCTGAGGTGTAGATGACGTACGCCGGGTGGCGGGGCGTCAGCGGGGCGGTCCGGTCGGCGTCCGTGAGGCCGGACGCGTCCTGTGCCGCGATCCGCTCGGCCGTGCCGGGCTCGTCGAGGACGAGGGGATCGGTGCCGGGCGGCAGGGCGGCGGCGAGGGCGCGGGTGGTGAGCGTCAGGACCGGGCGGGCGTCGCCGAGGACGTCGGCCGTGCGGTCCCTGGGCGCGTCCGGGTCGAGCGGCAGGTAGGCCGCTCCCGCCTTGTGCACCGCGAGCACGGCCGTCAGGAAGTGCGCGGTGCGCGGCAGGGCGAGGGCGACGTACCGCTCGGGGCCCGCGCCGTGCCGGACCAGGAGGCGGGCCAGCCGGTTGGCCCGCGCGTCGAGCTCGGCGAAACCGAGTTCGACGCCGTCGGAGGCGGCGGCGGGCAGGTCCGGGTACCGGCGCACCGCCTCCTCGAAGAGCGCGGGCACGGTGGTCGGCGCGGCGCCGAGGGGACGGCCGTGCCAGCCGCCGCGCAGCCGCGTCTCCTCCTCGGGGTCGAGGATGCCGACGCGTCCGAGCGCGACGTCCGGGTCCGCGGTGACGGCCCGCAGGACGCGCCGCAGACGGTCCGCGAAGGACTGCGCGGTCGCGTGGTCGAACAGTTCGGCGCTGTACTCCAGCACGCCGTCCACGCCGTGGCCGTCGGAGCGCTCCACGAAGTCGAAGGACAGGTCGAACTTCGCCGTCGTCTGCGCCACGTCGTCCCGGTGGGCCCGCAGGCCGGGCAGCCCGGCGTCGTCGCCGCCGGACGCGAGGTACACCACCATCACCTGGAACAGCGGGTGCCGGGCCAGGGACCGGGTGGGGTTGAGCACCTCCACCAGCCGCTCGAAGGGCACGTCCTGGTGGTCGAAGGCGGCGAGGTCGGCCTCCCGTACCCGGGCGAGCAGCTCCCGGAAGGAGGGGTCCCCGGAGGTGTCGGTGCGCAGCACCAGGGTGTTGAGGAAGAACCCGACCAGGTCGTCCAGGGCCGCGTCGGTGCGGCCGGAGATGGGGCTGCCGATGGGGATGTCGTGGCCCGCCCCCAGTCGGGTGAGCAGGGTGGCCACGGCGGCCTGGAGGACCATGAACACGCTGACGCCGTTGTCGCGCGCCAACCGGTGCAGGTCCGCCGCCATTTCGGCGTCCAGCGACAGGTCGGCGGAGCCGCCCCGGTAGCTCGCCTCCAGCTGGCGGGGCCGGTCGACGGGCAGCGCGAGTTCCTCGGGCAGCCCGGCCAGCGCCCGGCGCCAGTGTTCGACCTGCCGCGCGGCGAGGCTTCGGGGGTCCTTCTCGTCCCCGAGGACGTCACGCTGCCACAGCGTGTAGTCGGCGTACTGGACGGGCAGCGGCTCCCACTCGGGGGCCCGTCCGGCCGTACGGGCCGCGTAGGCGAGGGCCAGGTCCCGGTTGAGGGGGGCCTCGGACCACTCGTCACCGGCGATGTGGTGCAGCAGCAGGAGCAGGGTCCAGTCCTGCTCCCCGGTGCGGAACACCTGGACGCGCAGCGGCGGTTCGCTCTCCAGCCGGAAGCCGTACGCGCCGGCCCGCTCCAGCAGCCCCGGCAGCAGTTCCTCGGTCGCCTCCTCCGCCTGGAAGGGGATCCGGACCTCGGCCGGATCCAGCACGTGCTGGAAGGCCCGGCCCTCCTCGTCGGGGAAGACCGTGCGCAGCGTCTCGTGCCGTGCCACCAGGTCGTGCACCGCGGCGCGCAGCGCCTCCACGTCCAGGGCGCCGGACAGCCGCCACGCGGCGGGGATGTTGTACGTCGCGGAGGGGCCCTCCACCTGGTACAGCACCCACAGGCGCCGCTGGGCGGAGGAGAGCGGCAGGCGTTCGGGACGCGGCCGGACCGTCAGGGCGGGGCGGCCGGTGTCCCGTTCGTCCGTGAGGCGTTCCGCGAGCCGGGCCACGGTGGGCGCGTCGAAGACCGTGCGCAGCGACACCTCGGTGCCGAGCACCGCCCGGATCCGGGCGGTGAGCCGCATGGCCAGCAGCGAGTGGCCGCCCAGGGCGAAGAAGTCGTCGTCGATGCCGACCTCGGGGACGCCGAGGACCGCGGCGAACGCCTCGCAGAGCAGGTCCTCGCGGGGGGTGCGGGGCCGGCGCCCCGAGCTGAGCGCGGCGAAGTCCGGCGCGGGCAGCGCCTTCGCGTCGAGCTTGCCGGAGACGGTGCGCGGCAGGGCGGTGACGCGGACGAAGGCGGCCGGGACCATGTGCGCCGGAAGCGTGGCGGCGACGTGGGCGCGCAGGTGCGACGGGTCGGGTTCGCGGTCGCCGGCCGCGAGGACGTAGGCGACCAGCCTGCGCACGCCCGGCGTGTCCTCCCGGACCATGACGGCGGCGGTGGCCACGTCGGGGTGCTCGGCGAGCTGTGCCTCGATCTCGCCGAGTTCGATGCGGAACCCGCGCAGCTTGACCTGGCTGTCGGCGCGCCCGAGGAACTCCAGCGTGCCGTCCCGGCGGCGCCGGGCGAGGTCGCCGGTGCGGTACATGCGGCTGCCCGGCGCGCCGAAGGGGTCGGCCACGAACCGCTCGGCGGTCATACCGGGCCGGTTCAGGTAGCCGCGGGCCAGCCCCTCGCCGGCCAGGTGGAGTTCGCCCGTGACGCCCACGGGGACGGGCCGCAGCGCGTCGTCGAGGACGTGGGCGCGGATGTTGCCGACCGGGGCCGCCCAGGGGCCGGACGTGCCGTCGTGCCAGCCGTAGGCGTCGACGGCGCACTCGGTGGGCCCGTACAGGTCGTGGATCTGGACGCCGGGCAGCGCGCGCAGTCGCTCCCACAGCGCCGCCGGGGTCGCCTCGCCGCCCACCGTGATGACGCCGGGGACGTGGCCGCCGGGGGCGAGGAAGCCGTGGTGGACCAGTTCGCGCAGATAGGTCGGGGTGACGTCGAGGTAGTCGATCCGCTCCCGGCCGAGGTAGGCCAGCAGCGCGGCCGGGTCGGCCATGGTGGCCTCGTCGGTCACGTGCAGTTCGTGGCCCGCCAGCAGCCAGAGCAGCGGCTCCCAGCTGCCGTCGAAGCTGAACGACGCGGCGTGCGCGGCCCGCAGGCCCGTACGGCCGGCCGCCCGCTCGGCGGGGGCGACGACGTCCTCGCGCTGCACGGCGTAGAGGTTGCTCAGGCCGCGGTGGGTGCCGACGACGCCCTTGGGCCGGCCGGTGGAGCCGGAGGTGAAGATGACGTAGGCGGCGTGCGACGGGTCGGGTGCCACGGGGGCGGGGGTCTCGCCGTCCGCGGCGGGGCCGGCCTCGTCGAGCAGGACGGGCACGCAGTCCCGCGGCAGCCGGGGCGCGAGGGCGGCCGTGGTCAGGACGCAGAGGGACGCGGTGTCCCGCAGCATGAACTCCAGCCGCTCGGCCGGGTACTCGGGGTCCAGCGGCAGGCAGGCGGCGCCCGCCTTGAGCACGCCGAGGAGGGCCGGGACCATCAGGTGCCGGGGCAGGGCCAGCCCGACGACCGTCTCGGGGCGCGCGCCGCGGTGCCGCAGCAGCCGGGCCACCGCGTCCACCCGTGCCGCCAGTTCCCGGAAGCTGAGCCGTTCGTTCCCGGCAACGAGCGCCGGCGCGTCGGGCCGGGCCCGGACGATGTCGTCCAGGATCTCCGGCACGGAGCGCGGCTCCAGCGGCCTCGCGGTGTCGTTCCACACGGTGGTGGTGGCCGACTCCTCCTCGGCCGTCAGCACGGTCAGCGAGCCCACCGGCCGGGCCGGGTCGCGCGCGACCTGCTCCAGCAGGCTCACCAGCCGCTGGACGAGCCCGGCGGCGGTGTCCGCGTCGGTGAGGTCGGTGGCGTACTCCAGCAGCAGCGCCATGTCGCATCCGGCGCCGTGGTCGACGAAGGTGAAGTCCAGGTCGAACTTGGCCATGCCGGTGTCCATGGCAAACCACTCGGTGGGCAGCCCGAACAGGTCGGGGTCGCCGTCGGGCCGGTGGTGGTAGCCGAGCATCACCTGGAACAGCGGGTTGCGGTCGGCGACGCGGGCCGGGTTGACGGCCTCGACCACCCGGTCGAACGGCACGTCCTGGTGCTCGAAGGCGGTGAGCGCGGCCTCCCGTACCCGGCCGAGGAGTTCGGTGAACGTCGGGTCGCCGGACAGGTCCGTGCGCAGGACGAGGGTGTTGACGAAGAAGCCGACCAGGTCGTCCACCGCGCTGTCGGTGCGCCCCGCGATCGGCGCGCCGAGCGGGATGTCGTCCCCGGCTCCCATCCGGTGCAGCAGGGCCGCCGTCGCCGCCTGGAACAGCATGAACATGCTGACCTGGTGTCCGGCCGCCAGTTCCCGCAGCGCGGCCCCCGTCGCGTCCGGCAGGGAGCGGCGCACGGTGGCGCCCCGGCCCGTGGTGCGGGCCGCGCCGGGGCGGTCCAGCGGCAGCGGGATCTCCTCGGGCAGCTCGCGCAGGGTCCGTGTCCAGTAGGCGAGTTGTTCGTCGCCGACCTCGGCGAGCAGGCGCTCCTGCCACAGCGTGTAGTCGGCGTACTGGACCGGCAGGGGCGCCGGGTTTGGCCGCTCGCCGGTGGTGCGGGCCGCGTAGGCGCGGTTCAGGTCGGCCAGGAACGGCCGGTCCGACCATTCGTCGGTGGTGATGTGGTGCAGCACCACCGCCACCACGTGGTCCTCGGCTCCCAGCCGCAGGACCTCGGCCCGCACGGGGAGTTCGGTGCCCAGGTCGAAGGGGCGGCGCTGGGCCGCCTCGATCCGCGCGGCGAGTTCCTCCTCGGCGCAGTCGGTCACCCGGACGTCGGGCTCGACCGCGCCGGGCGGCGCGATCCACTGGTACGGCTCGCCGTTCTCGCTCACGAACCGGGTGCGCAGCGTCTCATGACGGTCGGTCACCTCGCGCAGCGCGGCCCGCAGGGCGTCGGTGTCGAGTGCTCCGCGCACCCGGACGACCAGCGGGAAGTTGTAGGCGACGCCGCCGCCGGTGATCCGCTCCACCAGCCACAGCCGCCGCTGGGCGGCCGACAGCGGTACCCGTGCGGGCCGCTCGGCCGCGGGTACGGGGCGCAGCACCGGACGGGCGGGCCGTCCCGCCTCGGCGCGCAGCGCCAGCGCCTCGGGCGTCGGTGCCTCGAACAGGTCCCGGATCGCGAGCTCCGCGCCGAGTTCGGTGCGGGCCCGGCTGATCAGGCGGGTGGCGAGCAGCGAATGGCCGCCCAGGTCGAAGAAGTTGTCCTCCGCGCCGGTGCGCGGCAGCCCCAGCACCTCGGCGAAGAGACGGCACAGCACCTCCTCGACGGGCGTGCGCGGCCCGCGGCCCTGCGACAGGGCCACGGCGGGCTCGGCGTCCGGCAGCGCCCGCACGTCCAGCTTGCCGTTGTCGTTCATCGGCAGCCGGGGCAGCACCACGAAGGCGGCGGGGACCATGTAGCCGGGCAGCCGCCGCCCCAGGTCCTCGCGCAGCCGGCGGACCAGCGCGCCGTTGCCGCGGGCGGCGGTGGGGGTGTTGGCGTAGGGGGCGGTGCCCCGTTCGGGGCGGGGGCGGTGCAGTCCCGATGTGCGCCGGGGCGCAGTACCGCGCACGAAGACGGCGTCGAAGTGGCCGGGTTCGTCCGACCAGGTCGTCAGGACCCGGTAACCGCGGGACTCCCCCAGCCACCGCAGCCGCTCGGGCTCCTCGCCCTTCGGAACGGGGACGGGGCGTCCGGCGTCCATCGCCCGCGTCGCCGCGAGGTCGTCCGCCGTACGGGCGTCGGGGACGCGGCGGACCCGGAGCAGGTCCACGCCGTCCAGGCGGGCGGTGAGGTCGCCGGTACCGGCCCAGTCCAGCACCGGGGCGTCGTCGAGGCGCAGGGCGTCCTCGCCCTCGTACAGCACCACGTCGTAGCGGTAGCGGGCCAGTTCGTTGTGGTGCCGGCCGGCCTTGGTGCGCAGTTCGGTGCCGAGGCCGAGGGTGCTGAACCAGTCGGGGTCGACGAGGAGTTCCTTCTCCAGGGCGAGGCCGCGCTCCACGGCCCGGCGCAGGGTGTCCGGGTCGCTCTCCGTGCCCGCGCGGGCGAGCTGGATGCCGGTCTGGAAGACCCGCGCCTGCCGCAGGTCGCGCACGTCACCGAGGAACAGGGCGCCGCCCGGCGCGAGCAGCTCCATGGCACCGCGGATCACCTTGTGCAGGTGGTCCAGGCTCGGGAAGTACTGCACGACGGAGTTGACGACGACCGTGTCGAAGTACCCGGCCGGCAGGCCGTCGGTCACCTCGGCGGCCTGGCAGCGCAGTTCGACCTTGCGCGCCAGCTCGGGGTCGGCCTCCAGGTCCTGGCCGATCTTGCGGATCACGGGCGCCGCGAAGTCGGTGGCCCAGTAGGCCTCCGCGTCGGGGGCGAGCCGCGACAGCAGCAGTCCGGAGCCGACGCCGATCTCCAGGACGCGTCGCGGCCGCAGCTCGCGGATGCGCTCCACGGTGGCCTCGCGCCACTCGCGCATGTGCTCCACGGGGATGGGCGCGCCGTCGTAGGAGCTGTCCCAGCCCGCGAAGTCCTCGGTGAAGACGGCCGTGCCGATCTCGCTGTACTCGGCGGAGTAGATCTCCTGCCACTCGCCGATCTGGTCCCGCTCGGCCATGTCGAGCGCCTCGGCGTCGGGTTCCGCCGGGACGACGTAGCCCACGAGCCGCTTGGTGCCCGGGGCGGCGGTGTCGTCGCGGGCCACGACCGCGGCCTGGGACACCTCGGGGTGCTGGGCGAGCGCCGTCTCGATCTCGCCGAGTTCCACGCGGTGACCGCGGATCTTGACCTGGTCGTCGGTGCGGCCGAGGAAGTCGAGGTTGCCGTCCGGGCCGCGCCGCACCAGGTCGCCGGTGCGGTACATGCGCTCGCCCGGCCGCCCGTACGGGTCGGCCACGAAGCGCTCGGCCGTCAGGCCCGGCCGGTCGAGGTAGCCGCGGGCCAGGCCCACGCCGGCGATGTACAGCTCACCCGCCACGCCGTCCGGCACCGGGCGCAGCCAGGCGTCGAGGATGCGGGCCCGGGTGGCGCGGATCGGGCGGCCCACGGTGGGGGTGGCGCTGTCGTCGGTGCCCCCACCGAGCGTGTTGATCGTGTACTCGGTGGGCCCGTACAGGTTGTAGCCGTAGGTCCCCTCGGTGTCCCGCAGGGCGTTCCACACCGTCTCGGTCACGGCCTCGCCGCCGAGCAGCACCAGCGGCGGCCGGTGGCCTTCCAGCAGGCCCTCCTCGATGAGGAGATGGGCGTAGGTGGGCGTCACGTTCACGACGTCGACGCGGTGCTCCTCGCAGTACACCACCAGCGCGGTGGCGTCACGGCGCAGTTCCTCGTCGCAGACGTGCACCTCGTGTCCTTCGACGAGCCACAGCAGCTCCTCCCAGGACATGTCGAACGCGAACGACACGGTGTGCGCGATGCGCAGCCGGCGCCCGCCGGCCGAGGCGATCGCCGGGGCGAAGATCTCCTTCTGGTGGTTGAGCTGCATGTTCGTCAGGCCGACGTACGGCGTGACCACACCCTTGGGGCGGCCGGTGGAACCGGAGGTGTAGATGACGTACGCGGGGTGGTCGAGGCTGAAGGTGACGTCCACGGCGTCGGCGGGCAGACCCCTGAGCTCGGCCGCCACCTCGGGGTCGTCGAGCAGGACGCGCGGGGTGTCGCCGGTGAGGGTCCGTGACACCGCCTCGGTGGACAGCAGGAGCAGCGGGCGGGCGTCGGCCAGCATCAGCGACAGCCGCTCGGCCGGGTGGTCCAGCTCCAGCGGCAGGTACGCGGCCCCGGTGCGCAGCACCGCGAACAGCGCGACCACCATGTCGATCGACCGGGGCAGGCCCAGCGCGACGACCTTCTCGGGGCCCGCGCCGCGCGCGAGGAGCAGCCGGGCCATGCGGTTGCAGTGGGCGTCGAGTTCGGCGTACGTGACGGTCCGGGCGCCGAAGACGAGGGCGGTCGCGTCGGGGGTGCGGGCGGCCTGGGCGGCGAGCATGTCCGCGACGGTCTCGTGCGGCACCGGCTGCCGGTTCCCGGCCTCCTCGCGGGCCAGCGCCTCGGCCTCGGTGGGCAGCAGCGGGTCGAGCGAGCCGACCGGCGCCGACGGATCGGCGACCAGGCGGCCGACCAGGAGCACGAACCGGTCGAGCAGGCCGCGCGCGTACCCGTCGTCCAGCAGGTCCGGACGGTAGGCGAGGGTGACCCGGACCCGCTCGCCCGGGGTGACGACCAGGTTGGCCGGGTAGTGGGTGGCGTCCACGTTGGCGACGGCGCTCGCCCCGTGCCGGTCGCGCAGTTCGGCGAGGCGCTCGTCGGTGTCGGCGTTGCGCAGCACGAACAGGGTGTCGAACAGGCGCCGGTGGCCCGTCTCGGCCTGGAGGACGCCCAGGCCCAGGTACTCGAACGGCATCAGCGCGAGGCGCTCGCCCTGGACGCGGCGCAGCAGGTCGAGGACCGGCTCACGCGGGTCGAAGGCGAGGCGGGCGGGCACGGTGTTGAGGAACATGCCGATGACGTTCTCGACGTCCGGGACCTCGCTGGGACGTCCGGCGACGGTGGTGCCGAACGCGACGTCGGTGCGGCCCGTGACGGCCGCCAGGGCGAGGCCCCAGGCCGCGTTGAGGACCGTGTTCAGGGTGAGGCCGTGCCGGCGGGCGGTGTCGCGCAGCCGGTCGGTCACCTCGGGGGCGAGGACGGCGTCGAGCTGCTCGGGGATCACCGGCTCCGGTCCTCGGTCGGAGACCGCGGGGACCAGCAGCGTGGGCTCCTCGAACCCGGCGAGGGCGGTCCGCCAGGCGCGGGTGGCCTCGGCGTCGTCCTGGTGCTCCAGCCAGGTCAGGTAGTCGCGGTACGAGCCGGGCCGGTCGAGGCCCGCCGGGTCTCCCCCGTTCTCGTAGAGGGCGAACAGCTGGTCCAGGAACAGCCAGGCCGACCAGCCGTCCCACAGGATCAGGTGGCGTCCGATCACCAGGCGGTCGCCGCGGCCGTCCCCGAGGCGCACGAGGAGCATGCGGAACAGCAGCGGGCTGCTCAGGTCGAAGCGGCGCGAGCGCTCCTCGTCCATCAACTCCCGCATCCGGGCGTCCTGTTCGGCCCTCTCCAGCCCGGACAGGTCGACCTCGGTGAGCGGGATCTCCGCGTCGCGGACGATGAACTGGACCGGCTGGGGCAGGCCTTCGCTGGTGAAGCCGGCCCGCAGGCTGGGGTTGCGGGAGAGCAGGGTGCGGGTGGCGGCCACCAGCCGTGCCGTGTCGACCCGTTCGGCGAAGTCGAAGGACTCGTGGACGGTGTAGACGTCCAGGACGCCGTCGTCGTAGGTGGAGTGGAAGAACAGGCCTTCCTGGAGCGGCGCGAGCGGCCACACGTCCTCGACGCGGCCGGGGGCGAGTCGCTCCACGCGGGCGCGTTCCTCCTCGGTGAGGACGAACGCCGGTGCCGCCGCGGCGGGTTCGGCCCGCTCGTCCACGGTGGCGGCCGCGGCGAGGGCGGCCGGGGTGCGGTGCTCGAAGACGTCGCGCGGGCCGATCGCCAGACCGGCACGGCGGGCGCGGCTGGAGACGGCGATGGAGGTGATGCTGTCGCCGCCGAGCAGGAAGAAGTCGTCGTCCACACCGGCGTCGGGGAGCTTCAGCACGGCCGCGAAGATCTCCGTGAGGAGCTGCTCGCGCGGATCGCGGGGTGCGCGGGCGACGGCCCGTACGGCCTGCGGGGCGGGCAGCGCGGCCCGGTCCAGCTTGCCGCTCGGGGTCAGCGGCAGCGCGTCGAGCGGGACGTAGGCGCCGGGGACCATCGGGGCGGGCAGGGCGGCGGACAGGGCCGCACGCAGCACCGTGGCGTCGACGTCGGCGGCGGCCGACGGCACGACGTAGGCGACGAGCGCGTCGTCCCGTACCGTCACGGCGGTCTGCGCCACCTCGGGCAGCCGTGTCAGCGCGGCCTCGATCTCGCCCAGTTCGATGCGGTTGCCGCGCAGTTTGACCTGCCGGTCGGTGCGGCCCAGGTACTCCACCACGCCGTCCGCGCGGCGCCGTACGAGGTCGCCGGTGCGGTACATACGGGTGCCGGGCGGACCGTAGGGGTCGGCGGTGAACCGCTCCGCGGTCAGCGCCGGGCGGCCGTGGTAGCCGCGCGCCAGCTGCACACCCGTCAGATACAGCTCGCCCGGGACGCCGTCGGGGACGGGCCGCAGGCACCGGTCGAGCACGCGCAGCCCGGTGTTCCACACCGGCCGCCCGATGGGCACGGTCGTGCCCGTGTCCCCGTCGTACGGGTGGTGGGTGACGTCGACGGCGGCCTCGGTCGGGCCGTACAGGTTGTGCAGCGGTACGCCGGTGAGCGCGTGCCAGCGGCGCGCGGCGGCCGTGGGCAGGGCCTCGCCGCTGCTCAGCACGCGGCGCAGGGACGCGGCCCAGGCGGGGTCGGCGGTGACGTCGTCCGACTGGAGGAACGCCTCCAGCATGGACGGCACGAAGTGCATCGTCGTGACGGACCGCTCGCGCACGAGCGCGGCGAGGTAGGCCGGGTCGCGGTGGCCGTCGGGCCGGGCGAGGACGACGGCCGCGCCTTCGAGGAGCGGCCAGAAGAACTCCCACACGGACACGTCGAAGCTGGACGGTGTCTTCTGCAGCACCCGGTCGTCGGCGCGCAGGCCGTAGGCGCCCTGCATCCACGCCAGCCGGTTGACGATGGCGCGGTGGGTGACGACCACGCCCTTGGGCAGGCCGGTCGAGCCGGAGGTGTAGATGAGGTAGGCGGGGTCGCCGGGGCGGGCGGCCCGCCCGGTGACGGGACCGTCCTCCGTCGCCGGGGCGTCGAGCAGCAGGGCCGGCGGTGCCTGCCGGGGCAGCCGGCCGGCGGACGCGGACAGCGTGACCACCGTGGTGGCGCCGGAGTCGGCGAGCATGTGGGCCACCCGGTCGGCCGGGTAGTCGAGGTCCACCGGCAGATAGGCGGCGCCCGACTTGAGCACGCCGAGCAGGGCGACCATCAGCTCCGCCGACCGCGGGAGCGCGACCGCGACGAACGTGCCGGGGCGCGCGCCGCGGGCCCGCAGCCGGGCCGCCAGCGCCTCGGCGCGGGCGTCGAGTGCGGCGTAGGTCAGCCGTTCGTCCTCGAACAGGACGGCGGTCGCCTCGGGGGTGCGGGCGGCCTGCGCGGCGAACGCCTCGGCCAGCGTGGTGTCCGGGACGGGGCGCTCCTCGCCGGCCGGGTGGGCGCGCAGTGCCTCGTCGGGCGTGAGCAGTTCGACGGAGGCGGCGGCACGCGCCGGGTCCTCGGCGATCGCCTCCAGGATGCGCACGAGCCGGTCGCCGAGCGCGCGCACGGTGTCGGCGTCCAGCCGTTCCGTGTGGTGCTTGAGCCGCAGGTCGAGCCTGCGGCCGGGCTTGACGACGAGGGCGAGCGGATAATGGACGGCGTCGTGGAACGCGTCGCCGGTGATCCGGACGGTGCCGGTGGCGTCTAGCAGGTCCGTCTCGGCGGGGTAGTTCTCGAACACCACGAGGGTGTCGAAGAGTTCGCTCCCGCCCGCGTGCCCGGCCAGCCGCTGGATCTCGGCGAGTCCCAGGTGCTGGTGGTCGAGGAGGCGGGCCTGCTCCTCCTGGAGGCGGACCAGCAGATCGCCGAGCGGCTGCCCCGGCGCCCAGCGGAAGCGGGTGGGCAGGGTGTTGATGAACAGGCCCACCATGGCGGCGATGCCGTCGACCTCGCTGTCCCGGCCGGAGACCGTGGTGCCGAACACCACGTCGTCCCGGCCGGTGAGCCTGCCCAGCAGCAGTCCCCAGGCGGCCTGGACCACGGTGCCGAGGGTGACGCCGTGGGCGCGGGCCCGTTCGACGAGGCGGGCGGTGGTCGACTCGGGCAGCTCCACCCGGACGTGCGCGGGGCGCACCGGCGCTCCCGTCCCGGGTGCGTCCACGAGCCGGGTGGGCTCGTCGAGCCCGGCCAGGGCGGTGCGCCAGGCCTCGCCCGCGGCGTCGCGGTCCTGCTCCGCGAGACGCCGCAGGAAGGCGCGGTAGGGGCTGACGTCGGCGAGGGACGGCGCGTCCTGGCCGTAGCAGGCCATCAGCTCGCGGTGCAGCACCGGCAGGGACCAGCCGTCGGCCACGATGTGGTGGAACGTCAGGACCAGCCGGCTGCGCCGGGCGCCGAGCCGGATCAGCGCGCAGCGCAGCAGCGGCGGCGCGGCCAGGTCGAAGCCCCGGGAGCGCTCGTCCTCGGCCACCGCGTCGCCCAGCGCCTCGCGGACCTCGCCGTCCTGTGCCGACAGGTCGATCTCCCGCCACGGCAGTACGGCGTCCCGGGTGATGATCTGCACGGGGGTGCCGTCCGGGCGCTGGCGGAACGCGGCCCGCAAGGGCGCGTGCCGGTCCAGCAGGCGCTGTGCGGCGCGGCGCAGGGTCTCGCCGTCGACCGGCCCGGCCAGGTCGAGCACCTGCTGCACCACATAGGCGTCGCCGGCCGGGCCGCCGCTCTGCGCGTGGAAGAAGAAGCCCTGCTGGAGCGGGGTGAGCGGGAGCAGCTCCGCGACGGGCAGCGGCCGCGTGCCCTGGATCTCGGCGAGTTCGGCCGCGTCGGCCTCGACCAGCGGGTGGTCGGAGGTGTGCTCGTGGGTGCGTGCGACGGCGGCCTTCGCGAGGGCCTCGGCCGTGCGGTGCCGGAACACGTCGCGGGTGGTGAGACGCAGCCCCGCCTCCCGCGCCCGGACCAGCAGCTGGATGGCGGAGATGCTGTCGCCGCCGAGGGCGAGGAAGTCGTCCTCGGCCGTCACGGAGTCCAGCCCCAGCACCCCGGCGTACAGCCCGCAGAGCAGTTTCTCGCGCGCCGTGCGCGGGGGACGGCCGGAACTCATCGCGGAACGGTCCGGGACGGGCAGCGCCTTGGCGTCGATCTTGCCGCTGGGGGTGACCGGCAGGGTGTGCAGCGGGACGAAGGCCGACGGGACCATGTAGTCGGGCAGCCACTCGGCGGCGTGCGCGCGCAGGTCCCGCATCAGGGCGCCGACGTCGCGGAAGGGGGCGGGGCGGTTGGCGTGCGGGTGGGCCGCCGCGGTCCGGTACGGCCCGGTCAGCGGGGCGTCGAGGCCGAGGAGCACGTCGAAGGCGCCGTCGTCGGCCGCGCCGTTCCAGGTGAGGGCCACCCCGTAGCCGTGCTCGGCGGCGAGGCGGTCGACGTCCTCGGGGTCGGCGCCGGGTGCCGCCTCCTGGCCGCTGCCCTCCAGCCTTCGCAGGTCCGCCAGGTCGTCGGCGAGCCGTGCGTTGGGCACACCGGTGACGCGCAGCCGGCGCGGCCGCCGTGCCAGCAGTGCGGCCAGGCCGGTGAGGCCGCCGACGGCGGCCCAGTGCACCTCGCGCGCGTCCGGCACGGGCGCCACGGCCGTCGCGGGGCGCAGGACGACGTCGTACCGGTAGCGGCTCAGCTCGTTGTGGTGGGCGGCGCGCTTGATGCGGATGTCGGCGTCGAAGCCGTCGAGTGCGGCGAAGAAGTCGGGGTCGAGGAGGAGTTCGTGCTCCCAGCGCACCGACTGTTCGACGGCCGCGCGCAGGGCACTCTTGTCCGTCTCCTCGGCACCCGCCGCACGCCGGGTCTCGACCGCGGCGCGCAGGGTGCGCAGCAGGCGCAAATTGCGTATGTCGCCGACGAAGACGCGTCCGCCCGGCGCGAGCAGCCCCGAGATCCGGGTCAGCACGTCGCGCAGGTACTCGGCGCTCGGGAAGTACTGGGCGACGGAGTTGAGGACGACGGTGTCGAAGTACCCGGCGGGCAGGGCGTCGGTGTCGTGGGCGGCGAGGGCGCGCAGTTCGACCTTGACGGCGAGTTCGGGCGCGGCGGCCACCTGGGCGCGCAGGGCCTCGATCGCCTGCTCGGAGAGGTCGGTGCCCCAGTAGGACTCGCAGTCCGGGGCGAGACGGGACAGGATCAGGCCGCTGCCGACGCCGATCTCCAGCACGCGGCCGGTGGCGCCGAGTCCGCGGATGCGCTCGACGGTCGCGTCCCGCCACTCGCGCATCTCCTCGACGGGGATCGGCCGGCCGTCGTACATGCTGTTCCAGCCCGCGAAGTTCTCGCGGAAGCCGCCCGCGCCCTCGCGTGACCCCTCGGACCCGGCGGCGCCGTACAGGAGTTCGTGCAGCTGCTTCCAGTCCTCGACCCGCGCGTCCCGGTCGGCCTCGCGCGGCCCGTCCAGCGCGGGTACGACGTACGCGGCGAGCCGCCGGTCGCCGGGGCGGTCCTCGCGGGCCACCACGGTGACCTGGTCGACGGCCGGGTGGCCGCGCAGCACGGACTCGATCTCGCCGGGCTCGATACGGAAGCCGCGGATCTTGACCTGGGCGTCGGCGCGGCCGAGGAACTCCAGTCGGCCGTCCGCCTTCCAGCGGACCAGGTCACCGGTGCGGTAGAGGCGTTCGCCGGGCGCCCCGAAGGGGTCGGCGACGAACCGCTCGGCGGTCAGGTCGGGCCGGCCGAGGTAGCCGCGCGCGAGGCCGGCTCCGCCGAGGTACAGCTCGCCCGTGACCCCGACGGGAACCGGCCGCAGGAAGGCGTCGAGGACGTACGCGCGCGTGCCGGGGTCGGGGACGCCGATCGGCACGATGGAGCCGGCCGGGATGTCCGGATCGCACAGTCCGAGGGTGGAGTTGGTGGTGGCCTCCGTCGGCCCGTACGCGTTGAACATCATCCGTCCGCGCGCGTAGCGCCCCACCAGCTCGGGCGAGACCCGCTCGGTGCCCGCCAGCAGCGTCGCGGCGGCCGGGAGCCGCACGTCGTCGGGCATGGCGGCGAGCAGCGCGGGCGGCAGGATCATGAAGGTGATGCCGTGGGCGTTCGCGTAGTCGGCGAGCGGTGCGCCGGGCACCCGCCGTTCGGCCGGTACGACGACCAGCCGGCCGCCGGAGAGCAGGCCGAGGCACAGGTCCCAGAAGGCGACGTCGAAGCTGGGCGAGGCGAACTGGAGCACCCGGCTGTGCGGTCCGATGCCAAACCGCTCGGTCTGGGTGGCGACGAGCTTCGCGACGCCGCTGTGGGCGAGCACGACGCCCTTGGGGCGGCCGGTGGAGCCCGAGGTGTAGATCACGTAGGCGGCGTTCAGCAGGGAGAGGGGCACCGCGGGATCGTGGGGGGCGTGCCCGGCCAACTCGGCCGCGGTGGCGGGCATGTCGAGGGCGAGCAGGGTCATGCCCTCGCGCTCGGGCAGTTCCCGCGCGGTCTCCTCGGTGGTCACGAGGCAGACCGGTGCGGCGTCGCCGAGCATGTACGCGACGCGGTCCACCGGGTAGTCGTGGTCGATCGGCAGGTAGGCGGCGCCCGACTTGAGGACGGCGACCTCGGCGACGATCAGGTCCGTGGAGCGCGGCAGGGCCAGCGCGACGATGCGTTCGGGGCCGGCGCCGCGCGCGATCAGGGCGTGGGCGAGACGGTTCGCCCTGGCGTCCAGCTCGGCGTAGGTGAGGTGCTCGTCCTCGAAGACCAGGGCGACGGCGTCGGGACGCGTCCGTACCTGCTCGGCGAACATCGCGGGCCAGGTCAGCGGCGGCACCGTGTGCTCGGTGGCGTTCCATGCGGCGACGACCTGGCGCACCTCGTCCGGCTCCATCAGGTCCAGCCGGGCGACGGGGGTACCGGGCCGGGCGAGCGCGTCGCGGAGCAGCACCCGGTAATGGCCGAGCAGCCGCTCGACGGTGGTGCCGTCGAACAGACGCGGGTCGTACGTCGCCCGCGCGAGGCCCTCGCGCACCTCCAGCACCACGTCGGCGGGGCCGGGCAGGTCGTCGGCGGGACGGGCGGCGGTGGCGAAGGCGGTGTTGAAGAACAGGCCGCCGCCGCGCGTCGGGCGGGGGCGCAGTTCGTCGACGAGGAGTTCGGCGGGCACCCGGTGGGCCTCCGCGCCCTCCCAGGCCTCCGTCACGCGGCGCACGAGTTCCCCGAAGGTCGGCTCGTGGTCGAGGGACACCCGCACCGGCAGACCGTCGTGGCCGACGGTCAGGTCGGGCGCGCCGGTGTAGCGGTGCAGCAGGGCGACGAACGCCGCGAGCCGCACGGCGTCCGGGGCGTCGGGGACGCCGGCCAGAGTGCGGGTCTCCCGCTTCGCCACCGGCTCCGCCGGATGAGGGCGGTCGGTGGGCAGGGATGTCTCCAGCGGGAGCGGGGTGAGTATCCGCCGCCAGTACGCCAGCACTTCTTCGGAACCGCACACAGCAGCGTGCCTCCCCAGCGGGTCTGTCCCGGCCCTGGGCCGGGGGTCGGCGACATACTAAGGTAAGGGTTACCTTATTCACAGGGTCAGCACCTGGATCGCCCAGGGGTGGGATGCCGGGCCGTCTCGTCCTACGCTTGGCTAAGGCAAGCCTCATCAAAGGAAGTTCACGTGGGGACCTCAGCGGTCCGGGCGGCGAAAGGCCCCCGCGCAGTTGCACTGCTCGCGCTCTGTGGCGTGGCGCTCCTCGCGCTGTGCGCCCTCTCCATGGCGTACGGCGCGCTCGCCGTACCCCTCGACCAGGTCTGGGACACGCTCACCGGCGACGCGCCCAACTCCCGCATCGAGAACGTGATCTGGTCCGTACGTCTCCCCCGCACCGCCCTCGGCCTCGCCACCGGCGCGGCGCTCGGCCTGTCGGGAGCCCTGATGCAGGCCCTCACCCGCAACCCGCTGGCCGACCCCGGGATCCTGGGCGTCAGCGCGGGCGCCGCCTTCGCCGTCGTGGTGTCCGTCGGCGTCCTGGGGATCGGGACGGTCCACGGCTACATCTGGTTCGCCTTCGCCGGCGCGCTGGTGGCCAGCGTGCTGGTCTACCTCCTGGGCGGACTGGGGCGGTCGGGATCCACGCCGGTCAAACTGGCCCTGGCCGGCGTGGCCGTGACGTCCCTGCTGTTCTCCCTGACCAGCGCGGTGGCGCTGACCGATCCGGACGCCCTCAACCGCTACCGCTTCTGGTCCGCGGGCTCGCTCGCCGACCAGAACGACGAAGTCCTGCTGCGCGTCCTGCCGTTCCTCGTGGTCGGCGGCGTCCTGGCCCTCGCCTGCGCCCCCGCGCTCAACAGCCTCGCCCTCGGCGACGACGTCGCCAAGTCGCTGGGGCTCAAGCTGGGCACGGTCCGCGTGTGCGGGGTGGTGGCCGTCACGCTGCTCACCGGCGGGGCGGTCGCCGTGATCGGCCCGGTCGTCTTCGTCGGCCTGGTCGTGCCGCACATCGCGCGCGTCCTGACCCAGTACGCCGGCATCGGCCCGGACCACCGCTGGCTGCTGCCCCTTTCGGCGGTGCTCGCCCCCTGTCTGCTGCTGGCGGCGGACATCACCGGTCGGCTGATCGCCCGCCCGGTCGAGATCCAGGCCGGCATCCTGGTCGCCTTCATCGGCGGCCCGTTCTTCATCGCCCTGGTCCGCCGCCGGCGCCTCGCGGAGCTGTGAGCCATGGCGTCGCCGCCAAGTCCCTGGGCCGCACCGCTCCGGCACGCCGGGCAGGCCCCCGCCGAACCCCCGCACGAAGGTGTGAGCGCATGACGACCGAACTCGTGCCCGGAGCCGGACGAGGGGATGTGGCGGACCGGGTCGCCGTCCCCCGCTCTCCCGGCCGCCTCCCGTTCCGGCTCGGTGTCCCGCCCGTCTCCGGAGTGCTGCGGCCCCGGCTGGTGGCCGTTTGCCTGGTCCTCGCCGGCTGCGCCTTCCTCGCGTTCTGCGTGGAGACCGCGGTCGGCGACATCGCCCTTCCGCTCCCCGACGTGATGCGGGCCCTGTTCGGCGGGGGCGATCCGGGGACCCACTTGATCGTCCATGAACTGCGCCTGCCGCGCGCCCTGGCGGGCCTGCTGGTCGGCATCGCGTTCGGCATCTCGGGCGCCCTGCTGCAGACCATGACGCTCAACCCGCTCGCCAGCCCCGACATGATGGGCGTCACCCAGGGCGCCGGCGCGGCGGTGGTCGCCGGCATCGTCCTCGGCTGGGACGGCGGCGCGGGTACCCAGGTCCTCGGCCTGATCGGCGCGTTGACGGCCGCGCTGCTGGTCTACGTCCTGGCCTGGAGCCGCGGCACCACCGGCTACCGGATCGTCCTCGTCGGCGTCGGGATCGCCTGGATCTGCACCAGCGCCACCGACTACCTCATGGCGCACGGCAGCCGGTTCCAGGCGCAGGCGTCGCTCGGCTGGCTGGTCGGCAACCTCAACGGCCGCACCTGGGACCAGATCGGCCCGCTCGCCGTGACGATGGCCGTCCTGGTGCCGGCTGCCCTGTTGCTCGGCCGGCAAATGCGGATCCTGCAACTGGGCGACGACGTCGCCCGGGGCCTGGGCACCCGCGTCCAGACCGTGCGGGTGGCCGTGCTGCTCATCTCCGTCGGCCTGGTGGCCTTCGGCACGGCGACCGCCGGTCCGGTCGCGTTCGTGGCGCTCGCCGCGCCCCAGGTCGCCCAGCGCCTGGCCGGCACCTCCGTCCCGCCGCCCGTGGCCGCCGGGCTGACCGGCGCCGTGATGGTGCTCGTGTCCGACCTGATCGCCCGGAAGCTGATCCCGGACACGGAGCTCCCGGTCGGGATCGTCACGGGTGTCCTGGGCGCCCCCGTACTGCTGTGGCTGCTCGTCCGCGCCAACCGCGCCGGTTCAGGAGGCTGAAGACGTGTCATCGAAGCACGAGGTGTACGAAGGTCCCGCCGAGGGGCCCGACCTGCGCGCCGAGGGCCTGCGCCTGGCGTACGACGACCGGGTCGTCGTCGACGACCTCGACGTGGTGATCCCGCCCGGCCGGATCACGGCGATCGTCGGCGCGAACGCGTGCGGCAAGTCGACCCTGCTGCGGGCGCTGGCCCGGCTGCTGACCCCGAAGGCCGGCGCCGTCCACCTCGACGGACGCTCGGTGCACTCGATACCCACCCGCGCCCTGGCGCAGCGGCTCGGCATCC
Organism: Streptomyces sp. NPDC107562; assembly: GCF_055657325.1. Taxonomy (NCBI): domain Bacteria; kingdom Bacillati; phylum Actinomycetota; class Actinomycetes; order Kitasatosporales; family Streptomycetaceae; genus Streptomyces; species Streptomyces sp. NPDC107562. The sequence goes on from NZ_JBVKBE010000006.1 coordinate 123,732, forward strand.
TGCCGCAGACGCCGGTGGCGCCGGAGGGGCTGACGGTCATCGACCTGGTGGGGCGCGGACGTTCACCGCACCAGACGTGGTGGCGGCAGTGGTCGGCCGCCGACGAGGAGGCCGTGCACGACGCGCTGCGGGCCACCGCGATGACGGACCTCGCGCACCGGCCCGTCGACGCGCTGTCGGGCGGTCAGCGGCAGCGGGCCTGGATCGCCATGGCGGTCGCGCAGGGCACCCCGGTGATGCTGCTGGACGAGCCGACGACGTATCTGGACCTCGCGCACCAGATCGACGTCCTCGACCTCGTCACCGACCTGAACCGGCATCAGGGCCGCACGGTCGTGATGGTGCTGCACGACCTCAACCAGGCCTGCCGGTACGCCGATCACGTCGTCGCGATGAAGGCGGGCCGGGTCGTGCGCGAGGGGGCGCCCGCCGACGTCGTCACGGCCGCGACGGTGCAGGAGGTCTTCGGGCTGCGCTGCGTGGTCGGCGAGGACCCCGTCAGCGGGACGCCGATGGTCATCCCGATGGGCCGCCACCACGAGGGCGCGGACGCGGGCGGGGGCACCGCGGGCGCCGCGGACACGGCTCCGGTCGCGGCCGGCTGACCTGGGTGCGGACCGGCCGGCTCACCGGCCCGCGCCGAGGGTCACGCTAGGGACGGGGCGTCAGATAGCCGCCCATGGTGCGGAAGTAGTCGGTGGCCGCGTGCTCGGTGCCGTCCGCGGTGCGCACCCGCCTGACGACCAGACCGGGCAGCCGCCCGGTCCGCGCCGCGGCGCCGGCGACGACGACCACCCCGTCGCCCTCACGGATGAAGATCCGGCCCGGCGTGCCTCCGTAGCGGCCCTCGGAGACGGCGGCCGAGACGATCCTGATCCGTTCGCCGCGGTGGTGGGTGAAGGCGTTCGGGTACGGGTCCGACTGCGCCCGCACGAACCGCTCCAGGTCCTCGGCCGGCCAGGTCCAGTCGATCCGGCTGTCCTCCAGGGACCGCTTGTGGAAGAAGCTGGAGCGCGAGCGGTCCTGCGGCGTCCACACCGCCTTGCCGGCGGCGATGAGGTCCAGGGCGTCGGTCACGATCGGACCGATCAGGTCGACCGTGCGGTGGAACAGGTCGGTGGCGGTGTCGGTGGCGCCGACCGGCACCGCGCGCTGGAGCAGGATGTCGCCCATGTCGAGTTCGGCGTCCATGCGGTGCGCGGTGACGCCGACCTGCTTCTCACCGTTGATGAGCGCCCAGATCAGCGGGGAGAAGCCGGCGTAGGAAGGCAGCAGCGAGTCATGGACGTTGAGCGTGCCGTGCGGCGGCAGCTCGAAGATCTCCGGGGGCAGCCAGGTGCGCCAGTTGTTGGCCACGATGATGTCCGGCTCGGCCTCCTTGAGCGCGCGCAGGAGCTCGTCGTCGCCCGGCCGGTTGCGCAACAGCACGGGCACACCGTGCTGTTCGGCGAGGTCCGCGACCGAGTCGCTCCAGATCCTCTCGTACGCGTGGTCGCTCTTGGGGTGGGTGACGACGAGGACCACCTCGTGGTCGGAGGCGAGCAGAGCCCGCAGCGTCCGGTGCCCCCACGTCTGATAGCCGAACATGACGACCCGCATATAGGCCTCCTCAGGCATTGCTAGGTAAGGCTAACCTTATCTAGCATGTGCCTGCTTGGGGGAGGCAGTGTTCCAACTTTGGGAACGCCGCGTCCCCCCTTCATGGGAGGCGATGAAGCGGTGACGACACTGCAGAGCGAGCCGGATGACGTCCACGACCTTCTGGGCATCGGCTTCGGACCGTCCAACCTCGCACTGGCGATCGCGCTGCAGGAGCACGGCGCGACGTCGGACCGTGGGGGCGGGATCCGGGCGCTGTTCCTCGAGAAGCAACCTCGGTTCGGCTGGCATCGCGGCATGCTCATCGACGACGCGACCATGCAGGTGTCCTTCCTCAAGGACCTGGTCACGATGCGCGATCCCACCAGTGACTTCAGCTTCCTGTGCTACCTGCGGGAGCGCGGCAGGCTGGTCGACTTCCTCAACCAGAAGACGCTCTTCCCGCTGCGCATCGAGTTCCACGACTACTTCGAGTGGGCGGCGAGCCGGGTCGCGTCGCTGGTCGAGTACGGCGCGGAGGTCGTCTCCGTACAGCCCGTCACCGAGGACGGCGAGGTCCGCTGGTTCGACGTCACCACCCGTGACCCGGCCGCCCCGGAGCGGCTGACGGTCCGTCGGGCGCGCAACGTCTGCGTGGCCACCGGCCTGGAGCCGCATCTGCCGCCCGGCGCCGAGCGGTCCGGACGGGTGTGGCACAACAGCGAGTTGCTGACCCGGGTGGAGCGGATCGTGGCTTCCGCGACGCCCGTGCGCCGTGCCGTCGTGCTCGGGGCCGGGCAGAGCGCCGCCGAGGCCGTGGACTACCTCCACCGCACGTTCCCCGACGCCGAGATCTGCTCCGTGTTCGCCAAGTACGGCTACACCCCGGCCGACGACAGCCCGTTCGCCAACCGGATCTTCGACCCCGAGGCCGTCGACCTGTACTACGGCGCGCCGCGCGAGGTGAAGCAGTCGCTGTTCGAGTACCACCGCAGCACCAACTACTCGGTGGTGGACATGGAGTTGATCGAGGCCCTGTCCCGGACGATGTATCAGGAGAAGGTCCAGGGCAGGCAGCGGCTGCGGATGATGAACGTCTCCCGCATCCGCGAGGTGGAGGCCGGCGCGGACGACGTCAGGGTGACGGTGGAGTTCCTGCCGACCGGCGAACGGGAGGTCGTCTCCTCGGACGTACTCGTGTACGCGACGGGCTACCAGCCGCGGGGCATCGGCGACAACCTCGGCGAACTGGCCAAGCTGTGCGTGCGCGACGAGGAGGACACCCTCGAGGTCGGCCGCGACCACCGCGTGGTGACCACGCCGAACGTCACCGCCGGCATCTACCTCCAGGGCGGCACCGAGCACACCCACGGCCTCACCTCCACCCTGCTGTCCACCACCGCCGTCCGGGCCGGGGAGATCCTCACCTCCCTGCTGGCCCGCCACGGCGCGGACACCATGAGCGCGGACCGCGTGCCGGGCTAGGTCCGCACGCGCAGGGGCCGCGGGTGGGCGGGACGGCTGCCGTCCCGCCCACCCGCGGCCCGTCGGCGCCGGGCGGCCGTGACGCTACCGGCGGCTGCGCACGAGGAGATGGAGGAAGTACGGCGTCCCGATCACCGCGGTCATCAGTCCGGCGCCGAGCTGGGCCGGTGCGATCACGGTCCTGCCGATCAGATCGGCGGTGCAGACCAGGACGGCGCCGAGGAGCATGGCGACCGGCACCACCCGCACGTGCTGCCGGCCCACCAGGGCGCGGGCCGCGTGCGGCGCGACGAGGCCCACGAAGCCGATGGTGCCCGCGGCGGCCACCGCGGTGGCGCTCAGCAGGACGCTCACCACGAGGAAGCCCAGGCGCCCCCGAGCGACGTCGAGTCCGAGGAGCCGCGGCGTGTCCTCGTCGAGCGACACCAGGTCGAGTTCCGTACGCCGCGTCACCGCCACCGCCGTACCGACGGCCAGCACCAGAGCGAGCGGCACCACGTCGGGCAGTGTCCGGCCGTAGGTGGAGCCCGACAGCCAGGTGAGCGCCTTGGTCGCGTTGAACGGGTCGGTGAGGATGATGAGCATGCTGATCAGGGCACTCGCCCCGGTCGCGACGCCGAACCCGACGAGGACGAGCCGGTTCTGCTGGAACCCGCCCCGGGCCGCGAGCCCGAAGACGAGGACCGAGCTGACGGCCGCGCCCGCGAACGCGGCGCCCGCCACGGCCCACGACCCGGCCACGGGCACGGTCGTCACGAGGAGCACCGCACCGAGCGCCGCGCCGCCGGAGACTCCGAGGACCCCCGGCTCGGCCAGCGGGTTGCGGGTCACGGACTGCACGAGGGTCCCCGCCAGGGCCAGCGCCGCGCCCGCGAGCAGCGCGGCGGCGACCCGGGGCACCCGGGTGTCGAGGACGAAGCTCACGGTCCGGCCGGCCCTGCCCTGGGCCCAGTTGACGACGTCGCCCAGCAGCAGCTTGCTGTCGCCGAGCAGCACGGCGGCGATCGCCACACCGACGAGAACGGCCACGAGCACGGCCGTGGTGGTGACGAAGACGGCCCGGCTCCTGATGCGCAGCCGGTCGGGCGCGGCGGCGGCCGCCCCGTCGCGGACCCGGGTGGCCATCACCACCAGGAACACGGCGCCGACCAGGCTGGTCACGACGCCGGTCGGCACGGCGACCGCGAGGTCCGCCGGTACGACGGCGCGCAGCAGCACGTCCGAGCAGAGCACCAGCAGCGCGCCGACGAGCCCCGCGAGCGGCAGGGCCGCGCGGGAGCGGTGGAACCCACGGAACCTGCGGGCGAGGGGGCGGACGAGCGCGGGGGCGCACAGGCCCACGAAGCCGATCGGCCCGGCGAGCGTGACGGCGGCGGTGGAGAGCAGCGCCGTGAACACGACGACGGTGACCCGGGTGGTGCGGACCCGCACGCCCAGACCGCGCGCGGCGTCGTCGCCGAGCGCCAGGGCGTCGACCCGACGGGCCACGAGCAGCAACCCGACGAGACCGGCGACGCCGACGGGCGCCGTCTGGAGCACGCCGTCGAAGCCGTTCTGGGCGATGCTGCCCTGGTTCCACCGGTAGAGGCCCTCGGTCTGCTGCGGGAACAGCAGGAGCAGCCCCTCGGTGACGGCGGTGAGGCCGAGCATGAGGGCGCTGCCGGCCAGCACGAGCCGGACGGTTCCCGTGCCTGGACCGGACAGCCCGAGGACGACGGCCGCGGCGGCGAGGCCACCGGCGAACGCGACCCCGGTGGAGGCGAACAGCGGCAGCGAGACGCCCGTGACGGCGGCCACCCCGAGCGCCAGGTAGGAGCCCGCGTTGACGGCGAGCGTGTCGGGGGACGCGAGGACGTTGCGGCTGACGGCCTGGAGGGCGGCGCCCGCCGTCCCGAGCAGCACCCCGACGACGAGTCCGGCGGTCATCCGGGGCAGCCGCGAGGCGATGACGACGGACGAGTCGCCCGGGTCGGCCCGGCCGGTGAGCGCCTTCCACACCTCGGGCGCGCCGACCGCGGCCGTGCCCTGCGTGATGTCCACCAGCGCGAGCACGACGACCAGCAGGACCAGCGTGGCCGTCACCGCGGCGGCGCCGCTCCGGGACGTGGCGGGCGTCGGGCGGGTGGTGGGAGCGGTTGCGGTGACGGCCACGGTGTTACTTCGCCAGGGCCTCGACGACCGCGTCGACGTACTGCCCCATCGACTCGGGGCCGCCGAACATCCAGATGCCGTCGGGCAGCCGGTGCACGTCGCCCTTCTTCACGAACGGCAGCGAGGTCCACACCTTGTCCTTGGCCAGCGCGCCGGCGAACGGGGTGCTGTTCTTGTCGCCCTCGCTGCCGATGTAGGCGAACTGCACGTCACCGAGTGCGGTGAGGCCCTCGACGTCCGTCGAGGCGAGCCCGTAGTCCTTGTCGCCCTCGACCTTCCAGGCGTTCTTCAGACCGATCTTCTCGTTGACCGCGCCGATGAGCGAACCGCCGGTGTACGGGCGGATCGAGACCTGGTTGGAGACGACGTACCCGTCGGCGAAGGCGTAGTCGGCGCCCGCGAGTCCGGCGTCGGCGAGGGCCTTCCTGCCCTCGGCGAGCTTCGCGTCGAACTGCTCCTTGAGCTCGTCCGCCTTCGCGGTGGTGCCGGTGGCCTGTGCGATGAGGTCCAGGTTCTCCGTCATCTGCCCGATCGGGTCGGACCCGTCGGCGGAGCGGAGCTCCAGGACCGGGGCGACCTCGCGCAGCTGCTTCACGGCGGCCGGCGGCAGGTCGGTGGTGGCGACGATGAGGTCCGGGGAGAGCGAGGCGATGGTGTCCATGCTCGGCTCGCCGCGCGTGCCGATGTCCTTGGGCTCGTTCTTCAGCGCGACCGCGGTGTCCCAGGTCTTGTAGCCCTTGACGTCGGCCACGCCGACGGGGTCGACGCCCAGCGATATCAGGTTCTCGACCACGTTCCACTCGGTGCCGACGACCTTCTTGGCCGGACCGTCGAGTTCCACCTTCGCGCCGTTGGCGTCGGTGAGGGTGATGCGCTCGCCGCTCTTCTTCGCGGCGTCGTCGGCGGCGGGCTCGGTGGTTCCGCAGGCGGTCATGGTGAGCGCCGCGGCGGTGGTGACCGCCGCGGTCAGCAGGAGGCGTCTCATGAGGTGGTGCTGAGCCTTTCGCTTCGCGTGTGGTGTCGGCCGATGGCGCGGGTGCGCAGCCGGCCGGTGAGGGGGTCGGTGTCGACCTCGATACGGATGCCGTACGTGTCGGTGAGTCGCTGTGCCGTCAGGACGTCCTCGGGCAGGCCGTCGGCGATGATCCGGCCCTCGTGGAGCAGCACGATCCGGTTGGCCACGGCCGCGGCCTGGTCGAGGTCGTGCAGGACGGCGCCGACCGCGATCCCGTGTTCGTCCGCCAGGTCGCGGACGAGGTCGAGGAGTTCGATCTGGTAGCGCAGGTCCAGATAGGTGGTGGGCTCGTCGAGGAGCAGGACGCCGGTCTCCTGGGCCAGGCAGCCGGCGAGCCAGACGCGCTGGAGCTGGCCGCCGGAGAGGTGCTCCGCGCCCCGGTCGGCGAGTTCCGCGACGCCGGTGAGGGCGAGCGCGCGGTCCACCGCCGCCCGGCCGTCCGCGTCGCCCCGGCCCCAGCGGCCCCGGTAGGGGTAGCGGCCGAACTCGACGACGTCACGGACGGTCAGACCGCTGGGCGTGGGCCGTCCCTGTGTCAGCAGGGCGACGCGGCGCGAGAACTCGACGGGGGTCAGCGCGAGCCCGTCGGTCTCGCCGTCGATGACGAGAGCGGCGGTCCTCGGGCGTTGCAGCCGCGCGAGGGTGCGCAGCAGCGTCGACTTGCCGCTGCCGTTGGGCCCGACCAGCACGGTCACCTCGCCCGGCCGCAGCCGCAGGGCGGCACCGTGGACGACGTCGACGCCGTCGTAGGCCACGGTGACGTCCGTGGCCGACAGCTCATGACCGCGTGGACGCACGGTCCCGGAGGTCTCTTCAGCAGCTCGCACGTTGCAAAGGTTAGCCTAACCTAAGCTCGCTTTGAAGCAGGGGTGACCGTCGCGCAAGACGAAGATCCGCCAGATCAGACGACCGTGACCGGATGACGCACCACCGCGTCGAAGAGATAGCCCTGCGTGTTGGGCACGGCGACGTCGGGCTGGCGGCGGCCGTGGGTGTCGGTGGCGCGGGCCAGCAACTGCGTGGCGCCCGCCCGCTCGGGCGTCCAGGCCACCGACCAGCGCGTCCAGGTGTCGGCCCGGCAACGGTCGTGCAGCCGGGCCCGCCGCCAGCTCGTCCCGCCGTCGGTGCTGACGTCGACCCGCGCGACGGCGCCCGCGCCCGACCAGGAGCGGCCGCGCAGCACCTGCTCCTCCCCCACCGCGAAGGTGGCGCCGCTCGCCAGCTCGAAGGCGCTCTTGACCGTCTGCCGGGTCAGCGGCGCGCTGCCCTGCGCGGGGTGGGCGGGTCCGAACAGCCGGTAGAACGTGGTGTTCCAGGGCGAGAGGAGCGGCTGCGCGGACACCTCGATGTCGCCCACCCATTTGACCGACGAGATCCCCACCCACGAGGGCACCAGCACCCGCACCGGATACCCGTGGTCGTACGGCAACGGCTCGCCGTTCATCTCGTACGCCAGCAGGACGTCGTCGAGCGCCTTGGCCAGCGGCAGCGGACGGCGCACCCGGCCGAGGTTCTCGCCCCCGCTGACGTACTCGGCGTCCAGGCCACGGGGCTGGACGTCCACGGCGCGGGAGGAGAGCCCGGCCCTGCGCAGCACATGGCCCAGCGGCACCCCACGCCAGCGGGCGACACCGATCGCGCCCAGTGTCCAGGCGGTACCGGTGACCGTCTCGCCCTGCTGGGTCGCGTAGTGGGAACGGCCGTTCCCGGCGCACTCGACGAACGCGGTACGGGTGACGGCGGGCAGGGCCCGCAGGTCGTCGTACCCGAACTCCACCGCTCCGTCCTCGCCGGGTGCGCCCCGCAGCCCGCTGCCCCACAGCCGCAGCCGCCAGTCGCGCACCTCCAGGACGGGGGTGGCGGTGTGGTTGCGCACGAAGAACAGTTCGTTGGGGGTGTGGTGGCCGGTGCCGCGCAGGGCCTCCCAGCGGGTCTCGGCGTTGGTGCCGCGCGGGATGAACCACTCGGGCGGCAGCGGCTTGACGATCGATGTGGCGGCGCGGGCCGGGCCGGGCGCCGGGAGCGCCGTCGCGGCGGCGGTGGCGGCGAGCAGGCTGAGCAGACGGCGTCTGCTGACCCCGTCCGCCCGGGCGTCACCGGCGAGCCACTGGCGCAGCCTGTGCCGGTCGTAGGCGGTTTCGCCGGTGCGGCCGGCGGGGCGGGGTGACGGCGTGGCGGATGCGGTCATGGCGGCTCCTCGTCGTCGTGCGGAACTCGGGGGTGGCGGGCGGGGACGGCGTCCGGGACGCCGTCGCCGTACCGCGAAGTGACAGCGTGTCAGTGCGAGTGAGGGAGAACCCGGCCCGCGAGAGGGGCACCGCGGGGAAGGCCGGCCGGGGGCCGAAGCCGGGTCAGGCGCGACACGCCGCGGACCACACGCGGCCGAAGTCGATGTGGGCGCGCGAGACCAGAAACGGCTCGTGATGCATGCGCCCCAATTGAGCAGCAGCTCCCGCTCCTCGTCAAGCCTCTGCCCGGCGGCCGCGCGGCGCGCCGGAACCCGTTCCCCACTTTCCCTATCGAATTACTAGGAAAGTATTGACGCGGCACCGCGGGGGCGCGCAGGATGCGGTACATGTCCCGTACACAGCAGCGACTCGTTCGCCGTCGGCATGTCGACTTCGGTCACGTCGTCAGCGCCGCCTGCTGTCGCGCGTAAGGCACGCGGCCCCCACCTTCGCCCGCGCCTCTCCGCCCCCTTCCCCCAGCCGGCCGGACGGCCCGGGCTCCGACCCGCCGCACCTGACGGCGCCGCACACTTACCGAGGGACGACCGCCATGACCACGGCACTCCCGGCCCAGGCCGGCCCGCACGATCCCGCCCACCCCGACGCACGGAGACTGCGCCTGGTGGGCGACCCCACGGCGCGCGGTGGCGCCGGGGCACCCCCTTCCCCGCCGCTCGTCGGCTACCTGGTGCTCGTGCCCGAAGGCACCGACCCCGCCGAGCTGTTCGTCAAGGACAGGCCGCGGCCCGCGATCCTGCCGGTCCCCGCTCCGGGCCCGTCGCCCGCCCGGGGCACCGGGGACGACGTCGTCCGGATCGACCCGGAGCGCCACCTCGCCGAGCTGGACGGCCGCGAACTCGACCTGACGTACCTGGAGTTCGCCCTGCTCGCGCATCTCGTCCGCCATCCCCACCAGGTGCACGCGCGCGACCGGCTGGTGGCCGCCGTGTGGGGCTACGACCACATCGGCGACGGCCGCACCGTGGACGTCCACATCGCCCGCCTGCGCCGCAAGCTCGGTGAGGCGCACCGCCACCGGATCGTCACCGTACGGCGCGTGGGCTACAAGTACGTGCCCGGCCGGCAGGACGGCCTCCGCTCCCCCTCCTGCGACCGGTTCTGAGGAGTCGACCGCCATGGGCGTTGCCACCGCGCCGCCGGGATTCGCGTTGCCCTCGGAACCCGCGTCCGCATCCGAACCGAACGGGCCCGGACGCGCGCACTGGCTGCGCGTGGCCCGCGAGGCGGCCGACGACCTGGCCACCGACGCGGTGGCGAGGGAGCAGGCGGGCAAGACGCCCTTCGACGAGGTGTCCCGGCTACGGGAGTCGGGCCTGCTGACCCTCCTGGCTCCGGCCGGGTCCGCGGGAGGCGGCGCGGACTGGACCACGGCCTACGCCGTCGTCCGGGAGATCGCCGCGGCGGACGGCGCGATCGCCCAACTGCTCGGCTGTCACTACTTCCTGTCGTGGAGCGCCCGGTTCTTCGCGGACCCGGCCCTCGCCGCGCGGATCGAGCGGCGGTCCGCGGCGCGGCAGTGGTGCTGGGGCGGCGGGCTGGCCCCCCGGGACCCCTGTCCCACGCTGGCCAGGACGGCCCACGGATCGGTGCTCGACGGTCGGCAGAGCTTCGTCACGGGCGTCGCCATAGCCGACCGGCTCGTGGTGCGGGCCGTACGGGCCGGCACCGGCGAGCCGGTCGCCGTCGTCGTGGATCCCGGCCGCCGGGGGGTGCGGATCGACGCCGACGCGGACACCTTCGGGCAGCGGCTCGCGGGCGGCGGCAGCGTGGAGTTCGACTCCGTACCGGTCGCGGCCGAGGACGTGCTCGGCTCGCTCTCGGCGGACGAGGACGACCTCTCGCCCGCGGCCGCGCTGGCATCCCCGGCGGGGCGCCTCGTCTCCGTCCAGTTGCTGCTCGGGACGGCGCAGGGAGTGCTCGCCGAAGTCCGTGAGTACAGCAGGACCGCTCCCCCCTGGCAGTACGCCCGGCCCGCCGGCACCCCCCACGACCCGCAGGCGCTCACCACCTTCGGCGAACTCACGGTCCTCACGCGCTCCGCCTCCGCGCTCACCGACCAGGCCGTGGCGGCCCTGGACGACGGGCTGGCGCGCGGCGAGGACCTCGCCTACGACGCGTACGCGGAGATCTCCGTCCTGGCGGCGATGGCCGAGGCGGCCGCCGTGACGGCCGCGCGGGAGTGCACCACCCGCGCCCTCGACGTCGTCGGCGCCCGCGCGGTCTCGGCACGGCTGGGCCTCGACCGGTTCTGGCGCAACGTCCGTACCCACACCCTGTACGAACCCGGCGCCCACCGGCTGCGCGAGGTCGGGGACTACTTCCTCGACGGCACCCACCCGCACTTCACCCTGCCGGCCTGATCGCGGGTCATCTCGGAATGCGAGATGGCCATGTCCAACATCCGATCGCACTCTTGGGGAGGGCGCGACTTTCTGCCACGATCCCTAGCAGTCAGGTAGGAAAACTAGGGATCCCGGGGGGTGGCCATGCGCGCGTACGACCGATGCGACCGTGCCGGCCGGTTGCTCCCCCTGCTGACCTCGCGCCGACACATCGATCTCGGCCGCACCTCCAGCGCCATCTGTCGGCCCGTCTGAGGCCGTCCGCACGGACGTCCCCGGGCCGGCAGCGCCCCACGCGCCCGTCGTCGCCCGCCTCCGCCCGCCGGTGCTTTCGCCCCGAACGGCCGCCATGCGTCGGGTCGTCGCGCGCTCCCGCGCCGCGCTCACCCCACACCCCCCGCACCTCCTCGATCAGCCCTTTCCTCGAAAGGACACCTCCGTGTCTGCCGCAAGACCGTTCACCACCCTGCGCACCCTCGCCGCCGTGGCGGCGCTCCCCCTCCTGCTGACCGCCTGCGGCTACGGCGCCGAGTCCACCGACGACGGCAAGCGGACGGAGGTCGCGGCGGACGCCGAGAAGCTGTCCGCCGACGAGGTACGGATCGGCTACTTCCCCAACCTCACCCACGCCACCGCCCTGGTGGGGGTCGAGGAAGGCCTGATCCAGAAGGAACTCGGCGGCACCCGGATCAAGGCCTCGACCTTCAACGCCGGCCCCTCCGAGATCGAGGCGCTGAACTCCGGCTCCATAGACATCGGCTGGATCGGCCCCTCCCCCTCCATCAACGGCTACACCAAGTCGGGCGGCAAGAACCTGCGCATCATCAGCGGTTCCGCCTCCGGAGGCGTGAAGCTCGTCGTCGACCCGGACAAGATCAAGTCCCTCGACGACCTCAAGGGCAAGAAGATCGCCACACCGCAGCTCGGCAACACCCAGGACGTCGCGTTCCTCAACTGGATCGCGGAGAAGGGCTGGAAGGTCGACGCGCAGAGCGGCAGCGGCGACGTCTCCGTGGTCCGCACGGACAACAAGATCACCCCCGACGCCTACAAGTCCGGCTCCGTGGACGGCGCCTGGGTGCCCGAGCCGACCGCGTCCAAGCTGGTCGCCGAGGGCGCGAAGGTGCTGCTCGACGAGTCCGACCTGTGGCCCGACAAGAAGTTCGTGATCACGAACATCATCGTGTCGCAGAAGTTCCTGAAGGAGCACCCCGACGTCGTCGAGGCCGTGCTGCGCGGTTCCGTGAAGACCAACGAGTGGATCAACGCCCATCCCGAGGACGCGAAGGCCTCCGCCAACGCGGCGCTCAAGGAGCTGTCGGGCAAGGAACTGCCCGCCGAGGTCATCGACCCGGCGTGGAAGTCCATCACCTTCCTCGACGACCCGCTCGCCGCCACCCTCGACGCCCAGGCGGAGCACGCCGTCAAGGCGGGCCTGCTGGAGGAGCCCCAGCTGAAGGGCATATACGACCTCGCGCCGCTCAACGAGGTGCTCAAGGCCGAGGGCAAGGACGAGGTCGACGACGCCGGTCTCGGCGTCAGGTGACGACCGACCCGATCCGATGAGTTCCCAGGAGGTGACGACCATGGCCACCACGCTCGCCAAGGCCGCCGAGGACGCCTCGCGCACGACGTACGCCGCGCGTGTCGAGCACGTCTCGAAGTCCTTTCCCGCGCCGGGCACGCCCGGCGGGCGGCAGCTCGTCCTCGACGACATCACCCTCGATGTCGCCCCGGGTGAGTTCGTCACCCTCCTGGGGGCCTCCGGCTGCGGCAAGTCGACGCTGCTCAACCTGGTCGCGGGGCTCGACCTGCCGTCCGCCGGCTCGATCGGCACGGACGGCCGGCCCGCCCTCATGTTCCAGGAACACGCGCTGTTCCCGTGGCTGACGGCCGGGAAGAACATCGAACTCGCGCTGAAACTGCGCGGGGTCGCGGCCCCGCAGCGCCGCGCCGAGGCGGAGCGGCTGCTGGAGGTCGTCCGGCTGCCGGGCGCGTTCCGCAAGCGGGTGCACGAACTGTCCGGCGGCATGCGCCAGCGCGTCGCTCTGGCGCGCGCGCTGGCCCAGGACTCGCGGCTGCTGCTGATGGACGAACCGTTCGCCGCACTGGACGCGATCACCCGGGACGTGCTGCACGACGAGCTGACCCGCGTCTGGCACGAGACGGGGGTCTCCGTGCTGTTCGTGACGCACAACGTGCGTGAGGCGGTGCGGCTGGCACAGCGCGTCGTGCTCCTGTCCTCCCGCCCGGGACGGATCGCGCGGGAATGGACGGTCGGCGTTCCGCAGCCCCGCCGCATCGAGGACGCCGCGGTCGCCGAACTGTCCGCCGAGATCACCGACGAACTGCGTGAGGAGATCCGCCGCCATGGCCGGCACTGACCACGTCGTGGGCACCGAGCCCGACGTCCGCGAGGACGGCCCCCGGACCGCCGGGGCGCCGCGGGACCCGCACGACCTGGCGGGACTGGAGGCCGGGCTCGACGCGCTGGACTCGGTGCAGGTCGGCCGCACTCCGCTGCGGGAGACCCTCCTACGCAAGGTGCTGCCTCCCGTCACCGCCGTCGTACTGGTGCTGGTGGTCTGGCAGTTGCTGGTGTGGGCCGAGGTCGCCCCCGACTACAAGCTGGCCTCGCCCTCCGACGTGTGGGGCGAGGTACGCGACGCCTGGCTCCAGGGCACGCTGCTCGACTACATCTGGACCAGCGTCTCGCGCGGTCTGCTCGGCTTCCTGATGGCGCTCGCCATCGGCACCCCGCTCGGACTGCTGGTCGCCCGCGTGCGGTTCGTGCGGGCGGCCGTCGGCCCCATCCTGTCCGGACTGCAATCGCTGCCGTCGGTGGCCTGGGTGCCGCCGGCGGTGATCTGGCTCGGACTGAACGACTCGATGATGTACGCCGTGATCCTGCTCGGCGCGGTCCCCTCCATCGCCAACGGCCTGGTCGCGGGGATCGACCAGATTCCCCCGCTGTTCCTGCGCGCCGGACGGACACTGGGCGCGACGGGGCTGCGCGAGGCCCGGCTCATCGTGATGCCGGCCGCGCTGCCCGGCTACCTCGCCGGCCTCAAGCAGGGCTGGGCGTTCGCCTGGCGGTCCCTGATGGCCGCCGAGATCATCGCCTCCTCCCCCGACCTGGGCGTGGGACTCGGCCAGTTGCTGGAGAACGGCCGCAACACCAGCTCCATGTCCATGGTCTTCCTCGCCATCCTGCTCATCCTGATCGTCGGTGTCGCCATCGACCTGCTGCTCTTCAGCCCGCTGGAGCGGCGGGTGCTGCGCGACCGCGGCCTCCTGGTCACCCGCTGAGGGGGCCGGGCGGCCGCCCGTGCGCTCGGTCGGTGAGACTGTGCGGTGTGAACGACCACCGCCCGGTCCCCCGGGATCCCGCTCCGGAGCAGTACGGGCGCCTGCGGGTGCGGACCGCCGACCTCACCCCGGCCGACTGGCTCACCGCACGCTCGGCCGGCTTCGGTGCGCCCGGCGGCCTCGGCACCGTGACCGGCGTGACGGGGCCCGGGTTCCCCGCCTACGTCCGGGTGCTGCACCCGGCGGGCCTGGACGAGCGGCCGGTGCGCTGGGAGACGGTGGCCGCCGCGCACGGACGTACGGTCACGCCGACGGCCCGCTGGCACGAACTGGTCGGGATGGACGACCTGTACCAGAACGCCGCCGAGTACGGCCTGCCCGGCGTCTGGGACGAACATCCGGCGGAGGGCCCGACGCCGCTCCCCGTCGCCGAGGCCCTGATCCCGGTACTGGAACGGCACACCCGGACACCGGAGGAGTGCCGGTTCGGGCTCTGGCACGGCTACGGGCGCCTGGACTTCGACCGGTTCCCCGTCTTCGCGACCCCCGGCCGTGACGAGGTCCTGCTCACCGGCGCGCTCGCCGACGCCGTGTCCCCCGCCGAAGCGGACGAGTTCGCCGAACTGCCCGACCTGTGGTGGCCGCGGGACCGCGCCTGGTGCGTCGGCGGTGACGTGGATCTGGTGAGCACCTACGTCGGCGGCTCCACCGAACTGATCGCCGACCTGCTGGCGGCCCCTGCACTGGAGACGCACGCCGTCGCGCCGGGCGACCCGGTCGGCTGACGAGCGGAACGGCCGGTGCCGAGGGAGTTGTTGGGGTTGGGGCCGCCGAGCGAGGGGAATGGTCCGGCGTAACGGTGATCGGGTCGCTCGTCCAGGGCCGGCCGCCGGCCGAGGACAAGGTTCAGCTGCACGCGGAGCGCAGGACGGCGACCCGCAAAACCCCCGAGGAGGCGACGGTCATGAAGCGTATCCAGGAGGAGAAGCGTCCACGGCCGCCGCGCCGCCCCTCGGGTCTCGACCTGAGAACGCCGTCGGGGCGCACGCTGCCCTACTGAAGTCCCCTCAGCCGTCCCAGGACCAGTCCGCCACCTCCGGCAGGTCGGTGCCGTGGAGGCGGATCCAGTCGTGGTGCCGCAGCCGGGCGTCCTCCATGCGCTGGCGCACGGCGGCCGCGCGCACCCCGAGGCCGGGAACGCGGTCGACGACGTCCATCACCAGGCGGTACCGGTCGAGGTCGTTGCGGACGACCATATCGAACGGCGTGGTGGTGGTGCCGATCTCCTTGTAGCCCCGCACATGCAGGTTCGCGTGTCCGTTGCGCCGGTAGGCCAGGCGGTGGATCAGCCACGGGTAGCCGTGGTAGGCGAAGACGACCGGCTTGTCCCGGGTGAACAGGCCGTCGTACTCGAAGTCGTTCATGCCGTGCGGGTGTTCGTCGCGGGGCAGCAGGCGCGCGATGTCGACGACGTTCACGACGCGGACGGCGAGCCGGGGCAGATGGCGGCGCAGCAGCTGGGCGGCGGCCAGCACCTCCTGGGTGGGGACGTCGCCCGCGCAGGCCAGCACAACGCCGGGCTCCCGGTCGCCGTCCTCGGTGCCGGCCCAGTCCCAGATGCCTGCGCCGCGGGCGCAGTGCACCCGGGCCTCGTCCATGGACAGCCAGTCGTAACAGGGCTGCTTGCCCGCGACGATCACGTTCACGTAGTCACGGCTGCGCAGTGCGTGGTCCGCCACGGAGAGCAGGGTGTTGGCGTCCGGCGGCAGGTAGACCCGTACGGCCTCGGGGCTCTTGTTGAGGATGTGGTCGACGAAGCCGGGGTCCTGGTGGGAGAAGCCGTTGTGGTCCTGCCGCCACACATGGGAGGTGAGGAGGTAGTTGAGGGAGGCGATGGGTGCGCGCCAGGGCAGACGGCGGGTCACGCGCAGCCATTTGATGTGCTGGTTGACCATCGAGTCGACGATGTGCGCGAAGGCCTCGTAGCAGGAGAACAGCCCGTGACGGCCGGTGAGCAGGTAGCCCTCCAGCCAGCCCTGGCAGGTGTGTTCGGACAGGATCTCCATCACCCGGCCGTGGCGGTCGAGGTCTTCGTCCACGTCCAGCGTCGCCGCCTGCCACGCCTTCCCGCTCGCGGCGTAGACGGCGTCCAGGCGGTTCGAGGCGGTCTCGTCGGGACCCACGAGGCGGAAGTCGCGTCGGTCCGCGCTCTCCCGCATGACGTGTTCGAGGAACCCGCCCAGCACGCGGGTGGGTTCGTGCACGGTCGCGCCGGGCTTGTCGACCGGGACGGCGTACCGCTCCAGTGGCGGCAGGGGCAGTTCGCGCAGCAGGAGGCCACCGTTGGCGTGCGGGGTGGCGCCGAGCCGGCGCGGGCCCGCCGGGACGCAGTCGAGGACCCGCGGCCGGGGAGCGCCGCGCTCGTCGAAGAGTTCCTCCGGGCGGTACGAGCGCAGCCACGCCTCCAGCGCGCCCAGATGCTCGGGGTTGGTGCGCACGCCTGCCAGCGGGACCTGGTGGGAGCGCCAGGTGCCCTCCACCGGCAGGCCGTCGACCTCCGCCGGTCCCGTCCACCCCTTCGGTGTGCGCAGCACGATCACGGGCCAGCGGGGACGCTCGCCGGCCCCGTCGTCGCGGGCGGCGCGCTGGAGGGCGGCGATACGGTCCAGCGCGGTGTCCATGGCTCCCGCCATGGCCCGGTGCACGTCCTGCGGGTCGTCGCCGGTGACGTGGAGGGGGTCGTGGCCGTAGCCCTTCAGCAGCTCGTCCAGTTCGCCCTCCGGCAGGCGGGCCAGGACGGCCGGGTTGGCGATCTTGTATCCGTTGAGGTGGAGGATCGGCAGCACGGCACCGTCGTGGACGGGGTCGAGGAACTTGTTGGAGTGCCAGGACGCCGCGAGCGGTCCGGTCTCCGCCTCGCCGTCGCCGATGACACAGGCCACCAGGAGACCGGGGTTGTCCAGGGCGGCGCCGTAGGCGTGGGACAGGGAGTAGCCCAGTTCCCCGCCCTCGTGGATGGAGCCCGGGGTCTCCGGGGCGACATGGCTGGGCACGCCGCCCGGGAACGAGAACTGCCGGAACAGCCTCGCCATCCCCGCGCCGTCCCGTGTGATGTCCGGGTACGTCTCGGTGTACGAGCCCTCCAGCCAGCTGTTGGCGAGGACGGCGGGCCCGCCGTGCCCGGGTCCCCAGACGCACAGGGCGTCGAGCCCCCGTGCCTTGATCACCCGGTTGAGGTGGGTGTGCACCAGGTTCAGGCCCGGTGAGGTCCCCCAGTGGCCGAGGAGCCGGGGCTTGATGTGCTCCGGGCGCAGCGGCTCGGTGAGCAGGGGGTTGGCCATCAGGTAGATCTGGCCGACGGAGAGGTAGTTGGCGGCACGCCAGTGGGCGTCCAGTGCCTGGAGTTCCTCGTCGGTGAGGTCGGCGGTCGAGCGTCGCGTGTCGACGGACATGGACGTTCCTTCCCGTTCGGGCGGAGGCGGACGGTTCGGGCGGGTGCTCTCTCCCACTCCGCCCGGCGACGGGTACCCCGGCGGCGCCGGCGCGCCACCCGCTGACGGGCCGCCGGGTCAGGGGCGGCTGAGGAGGATGCCGGCCGCGCCGCCCTCACCGGCGGAGACGGCGCCCCGCGGTTCGTTCGCGGAGAACGGCGGCCTGTCCTGCCGGCACGTCGTTCCCTCCGGCGGCAGGGCGCCGTCGACGAGGTAGCGGCTCTCGTGTGCCTGCACGCAGCCGCTGGGGTTGACCAGTGCCGTGTGCCCGTATCCCTCGTGGGTGAGCAGGCGGGCGTCGGCCAGTTCCCTGGCCATGGCCTGCGCGCCCGAGAAGGGGGTCGCGGGGTCGTTCGTGGTGCCGACGACCAGGACGGGGTGGGCCGTCCGTCTGTCCCACGGGCCGCGATAGCTGTCCTGCGCGACGCCCGGCCAGGTGGCACAGGCCACCGTTGCCCACGTCCAGTAGCGCCCGGCGTCACCCGCCCTGGCGGCACTGGCCTCCTCCATGGCCGGATAGGCCCCCGGATCGCGCGGGTTGGGGCTGTCGCCGCACATGACCGCGACGGCCTGCTCCTCGCCCAGGTACGGACTCGGGTCCGGGACGGCAGGCGCGGGCGGCAGCGCGGGCTGCCGCGGGACACGGCCCTGCCAGAGGTCCTGCAGCCTGCCGGCGAGTTCCGACCAGCCCGGCAGGACGGAGTAGAGGCCGCTCACCGCGTCGCCGACCGTGCGGCCGTAACCGTACGCGCCGACGGGATCCGTCTTCAGCCGCCGCAGCAGCGCGTCGAACTTCTCCCGTGTCTCCTGCGGGTTGCCGGCGGAGAAGGGGCAGCGGGCGCTCGTGGCGGCCCCGCACAGGCGGAGGAACTCGTCGAGGACCGACGCGGCACCGCGGTCCGATCCCAGTCGCAGCATGGTGGCGAGCCGGGCCGCGGCCTCGGAGGCGCCGTTCGTCCAGGCACGTGGGTCCCAGTTGCTGTCCAGGACCATGGCGCGGACCGTGTCGGGGAAGAGGTTGGCGTAGGTGGCGCCCAGATAGGTGCCGTAGGAGATGCCGAGGTAGGTGAGCTGCGGGTCGCCCACCGCCTTGCGGAGCAGTTCGAGGTCGCGGGCGGTGTCGGTGGTGGACACATGACGCAGCAGCTCCGGGTCACGTTGCCGGCAGCGTTCGCCGAGGTCCCGGTACGCGGTGATCCAGGCGGCGCGTTCCTTCGCGCCCACCGGGACGCCGGTCGTCTTGGTCGTCGTCCACTTCTCGGCCTCCGCGGTGCTCGGGAAACAGTTGACCGCGGTGCTGCTGCCGATGCCCCTCGGGTCCCAGCTGACGATGTCGAACCGCTCCCGCACCTCGCGCGGGAAGAAGTCGTAGTTCTGGGGCATCTGCACGGTGCCGGGACCGCCGGGGCCTCCCGGGTTGAAGAACAGGGTGCCGATACGCCGCCCCGGGCCGGTCGCCTTCCGCTTGACGACCGCCAGGTCGATGGAGCGTCCCTTCGGGTCGCCGTGGTCCAGCGGCACCTTCGCGGTCGCGCAGTCGTACGGGCTGCCCTTGACGCAGGGGCTCCAGTCCATCTTCGGGGCGGACGCCGAGGGGGCCCGGGTGGCGTCGGCGGTGGCGAGGCCCGGAACGGCCGGCGCCGTCGCGCAGATGACCACCGCGGCGGCCGCGGCACAGGCCCGGCGGCGGCCCGTGGGTGCGGATATGTGCATGCGTTGTCCATTCACGGGTGGGCGCCCGACGCCGCCCATGCGCTGGGCGCCGGCACGCGTGCACGTCAACACCACCGTGGTCCGGCGGGGCGCGCGAGCCGGCCGCCGCCGAATGGCGGAGCCGCCGCCCCGCCCCGTGTCACGGGACGGGGACCCGTGCCCCCGACCGGCACGTGCGGGCGACCCGCGCGCGGCGGACCGGCGTCGCGGGGGCCGGCGCACGCGGCACCTTCACCGTCTGGCGCCGAAGTTCTGCGTCCACCACGGTCCGCCGGAGCCCTCGTGGATGCCGACGCCGATGTCCTTGAAGGAGCAGTTGAGGATGTTGGCGCGGTGGCCGGGGCTGTTCATCCAGGAGTCCATCACGGCCTGGGGGGTCTGCTGGCCCCGGGCTATGTTCTCCCCGTACGTGGACCAGTCGTAGCCCGCGGCGGTGGTGCGCTGCCCGGGGTCGGCGCCGTCCGGGTTGGTGTGGTCGAAGAAGTCACGGGCGGCCATGTCCTGCGAGTGTCCCTGGGCCG
This sequence comes from Streptomyces sp. NPDC107562, assembly GCF_055657325.1. Taxonomy (NCBI): domain Bacteria; kingdom Bacillati; phylum Actinomycetota; class Actinomycetes; order Kitasatosporales; family Streptomycetaceae; genus Streptomyces; species Streptomyces sp. NPDC107562. Next base: position 143,586 of record NZ_JBVKBE010000006.1, read on the forward strand.
CCTGGTTCAGCTGGCCGTCCTCCGAGAGTGGACCGCAACCGGCCGCCGACCTCTCCTCGTTGACCAGCGCCACCACCTGCGCGACGGCGCCCGTCGGGGCCGGCTGGGTCTGCGGCGGGGCGCTGGGCGCACTGCGGGTCGGCGTGGCGGGCGGCCGGGGCGCGGGCACCGTCTTCCTGGTGGGCGACGGGGTCCTGGAGGGGGTCGCCTTCTTGGACGGCGAGGCGGACGGCGACGCGGACCTGGAGGCCGACGGCGAGGCGGTCGGGGTGCCGGGGGTCGAGACGTCGACCGCGGGGAGCGCGCTGGTCCGGGCGGCGGAGGCCTCCTCGGTGGCGGTGTCGGGGTCCGGGTCGAAGTACCACAGGCCGCCACCCGTGACGCAGGCCGCGACGACGGCGACTCCCGCGGCACGGCGCCGGACGCGCCGGCGCCGCCGGGCCTCGCTGCGGGACGCCGCCCGGCCCTGCGGCACCCGGCGCCCGGCTGCGGGGCCCGATCCGTCCCGGCCCGCTGACGGGCCCGGCCGGGACGCCGAGCCCACCATGGCCATGCCACCGGAGGCGCCGAGCACCCGCTCCAGCAGCGCGGGCGTCGCGGCGACCAGCGCCAGTCCGGCCAGCAGCCCCTCGGCGGGCATCAGCCCGCTCCACAGCCCCGAGCAGCGTGCGCAGCCGCGGGCGTGCCGGGCCGTTCGCTTGCGCCACAGCGCCGAGGGGCGGCCGTCCCACGAGGCCAGCAGCCCGCTCAGTTCCTCGCATCGCGGACGCGCGTCGAGCGCCCGCACGACCACCCGGGCCGCCTCCAGCTGCGCCTTCATCCGCTGCACCCGGACAGCCGTGTGCTGGGGCGAGAGTTCCAGGGCCTCGGCGACCTCGGACCGCGTCAGCTCACCGGCGCACTCCAGCCACCACAACGACAGCAGTCCCCGGTCGTCGGGCTCCAGCCAGCGGGTCGCGCGGGCGGTCTCCTGGCGTTGCCCCGACAACTGGAGCCGGACCATGGTCAGGTCGACGAAGTCGGCCCCGGGGTCGGCGAGGTCCTGGGCCTCGTCGACGGTGCCGGGCGCCGAGCGGCGGTCGTGCCAGTGCGCCCGGACCTGATTCATCGCGATGGCCACGAGCCAGGAGCGGAAGTTCTCGGGAGCGCGCAGGGAGTCCAGCGAGTCGAGGGCACGGAGCATCGTGTCCTGCACGACGTCGTCGACGTCGACCGAACCGTTCAGCGCCCGGCCGACGACGTTGTAGACCAGCGGCAGGAACGCGCTGACCAGAGCGTCCTGGGCCTGGGGGTCGCCCTCGGCGGCGGCGGTCACCAGTGCCGCCGTCTCCCTCGTGCGCTCTGTACTCATCAAAAGTCTTCCTGTCCTCGACGCCGAACGGTCCTGTCCGATACATGGGAGATCGATCGGGGGCCCCGGGATAACAGTTCTTCGGACGCGTGTTCCCCAGAGCCTTCACGGGATCGTCTCCGCGGCGCAATGGGAGCCGTCACAGTCGCGGTCCGCGCGGCTTTTACCTGACGGCGCGGATGGGGTCAAGTCCCGACTTGTCGCGCCATGACCTGGAGGTTCTCCTCGGGCCTACTGGAAGTGCGGGCCTCACCGGAAGACGGAAACGAGGAATACCGCATCGAATCCCCGACCAGTGGGGCATTTCGAACATTCCATTTCGCTAAAGAGGAGAAAAGCCATGAACGCCATCACCACGACCGAGAATTCCCCGCGTCCCGAGCGTCGTCGTCGCGCCAGGATGGCCGCCCTTGTCAGCTCCGCCGTCGTGGTGGTCGGCGGGATCATCCTGCCCGCCACCACCGCCTCCGCGGCTCCGGTACCGGATTCCCAGGTGGTGAGCCTGGTCGACCACAAGGACAACCACAAGGACAAGAAGGACGGCAAGCACAAGGACAACCACAAGAACAAGAAGAAGGGCAAGGGCAACGCCACCGGCGGGAACGGCGGCAACGCCACTTCCAAGGGCAAGGGCGACGCCACCGGCGGCAACGGCGGCAACGCGACGACCGAGGGCGACGGCGACGCGACCGGCGGGAACGGAGGCAACGCCACCACCGAGGGCGAGGGCAACGCCACCGGCGGCAACGGCGGCAATGCCGAAACGACCGGTACCGGCGACGCCACCGGGGGCAACGGCGGCAACGCCACGGCCGAGGGCGAGGGCAACGCGACCGGAGGGAACGGAGGCAACGCCGAAACGACCGGCGACGGCGACGCGACCGGCGGCAACGGCGGCGCCGCGACGACCGAGGGCGACGGCGACGCGACCGGCGGGAACGGAGGCAACGCCACGGCCGAGGGCGAGGGCAACGCCACCGGCGGCAACGGCGGCAACGCCGAAGCCACCGGCAACGGCAACGCCACCGGAGGCAACGGCGGCAACGCCACCGCCGACTGATCAGTCACCGAAAGGGTCGGGTGGCGCAGCCGCAGGCTTCGCCACCCGGCCTCCTCCTCCCGGCCCCCGACACACAGGAACCGAACCCATGATCTCCAACGTCCGCAAGAGCTCCCTGGCCGTCGCCGTCGCCTCCGTGCTGCTCCCCCTCGGCGGAGTACTGATCCCGGCAGGCGCCGCCTTCGCCGCGACCGCGCCCCAGGGCGTGACCGCCTCGATACCGGCCGGTGGCCACGGGAGCAAGGGAGACAGAGACAGCGATCACCACGACAAGAACCGGAAGAAGCACGACAGGAACAAGAAGAAGGACCGCCACAAGGACGATCACCACAAGGACGACGACTACTGCCGCCCCGGCAGCGGAAACGGCGGCAACGGCGGCAACGGCACGGGCGGCGACGCCACGGTCTGCACCGCACCCGGCGGCACCGGTACCGGTGGCTCCGGCGGTCGCGGCAACGGCAGGTGCGGCGGCAAGGGGACGGACGGCCGCGGAGGCACCGGCACGAACGGCAACGACGGCCCCCCGTGCCCGGACGACAAGCCGCCGACCGACCCCGGCAAGGACGACGCGAGCAGCCCGTCGGTCCCCGACGCGCCGGCTCCGCACGAGCCGCCGGCTCCGCCTGCTCCGCCCGCACCGCCCGCACCGCCGGCTCCGCCCGTTCCGAAGGACGACGTGGTCGTGAAGTGAGCGAACACCGCACACCGAATGCCTCGCCCGAGCCAAGTCGCGGGCGAGGCATTCGAGGAGTGCGGGTTCGGCTCAACCCTGGTTGCCCGATTCGGGGTTGGGGTTGGGGGCGGGTTGCTGCTCCTGGTCCGGCTGCTGTTCCTGTTCCTGGTCCTGTTCGGGCTGCTGTTCCTGCTCGGGCTGCTGCTCTTCCTCGGGCTGCTGCTCTTCTTGGGGCGGCTGCTGCTCTTGCTGAGGCGGCTGTTCCTCTTGGGGCTGCTGCTCTTCCTGGGGCTTCTGTTCCTCCTCCGGAGGCTTCTGCTCCTCCTCCTGCGGCTTCTGCTCATGCTGCTGATCCTGCGGGGGCTTCTGCTCCTCCTTGGGCTTCTGCTCCTCCTGCGGCTTCTCCTCTTCCTGCGGCTTGTGCTCAGGCTTCTCTTCCTTGGGCTTCTCCTCCTTGGGCTTCTCCTCCTTGGGCTTTTCCGGCTTCTGCTCCGGCTTCTGCTGATCCGGCTTCTCCTGCTCCGGCTTCTCCTGCTCCGGCTTCTCCTGCTCCGGCTTCTGCTGATCCGGCTTATCTTCAGGCTTGTTGGGCTGGTCGGGCTTGTTGGGCTGGTCGGGCTTGTTGGGCTGGTCGGGCTTCGTTCCGGGATCGTCGGGCTTGTGTTCGGGCGAGTCGTAATCGGGCTTGGGCTCGGACTCCTCCTCCGGCTTCGGCTCGAACTCCCCGCCGCCCGGCTCGTCCTGCGGCGACTGCTGGTCCGGCGTCTCCCGCCCCGGCGTCTCCTTGGCCGGAGGCTCCTTCGGCGGCAGGGGCCAATGCCGCGCAGGCGCAGTGGTCCACCGGTCGGAGTCGCCGTCGTCACCCGAGTCCCGGCGGATCCAACTCCGGTCCCGCGTATCGAGGATGACGAATTCCTTGACCTCCGCGGCCGAGCGGTTGACGACCACGGCGTTCTGCGGCCGGAACCCTGCCCACGGCGTCCCCTTCTGCTGCGGCGCGGTCTTGTGCGGAACCGCGCGCGTCAGCGGATTGCCGCAGGCGCACCGCACCTTGGGCTCACCGCGGCTGTCGACGAGGACGGCCGTCCCCGCCTGCAGCACCGCCTGGAAGCGGGTTGCCGCGCCGTCGCGATAGCCGTGGTTGGTGACACGGGTGTCGGACCGCAGCACCACCGGCGTCAGCGCGCGCAGATAGCCGGCGACGCCGGGCTCCCGGAGGGCCAGAACCGACGCGAACGCCTTGTTCTTGCCGCGGTCGGAGGCCAGATGACGGATCTGCTTCTCGACATCGCAACTGGCGGTGTTGAGGGTCCCCCCGTAGAGGCCCGGTTCCGATCCCGCCACACTGCGCAGGGCGTTGTCCTTGGTCGGAGCCGTGCTGGACGCGGCGGACGGCAGCGAGGAAGTCGTGTTCGCGGTCGACGGGGTGTACGGGTCCGGACCGGTCGAACTCGCGGGCTGGAGGATGACCTCGCCGGCCTGCGCCGGTTCCGTGCCGGGGCGGGTGAGGACGACGGCGACGCCCACCGCCGCCGCCACGGCGGTGACCGCCATGATCCGTGGCACGGACCGCCGCCAGGGTCTCGCGCCTCCCCCACCGGATCGCCGCTCGGGCCGGTCACCGTCATCGCCGGAGCCGCCCGGACCACTCGCTCCGCCGGGGCCACGTGGGGGACCACTCGGACCGGACGGCGGGCCACCCGGCCCCCGGCCGCCGGGCGGGGGCGGTGGTGGCGGTGGCGGATGTCCCGCCGACTGGCCGGAGGGACGGCCGGTGAGGGGCCCGGAGGGCGGGCCCGTGGGGCGTTCCGGCTGCGATCCGGTGCTCACGGCTTCACCTCCCGCCGGGCATGGGAATCGCGCAGTTGGAAGGGTCCCGTCGACGCTCCCGTCGATGACCCGGGACGCTTCTTGTGAATGTGTGCTGTGATCTCATTGTGCGCTCCGGCGCCACCAGGCCCCAACTCGACAGCCCGGCTCGCCCGCCGGAAATCCTCCGGCGCCGCCCGTCAGTTGTCCCCGGGCCAGTCCACGATCCGCGTCCGCTCGGGCGTCTCACCGGAGGGCCGCGACGGCGCCGGCGTCTCGTCCGCGGACGGGGCGGAGGAGACCGCCCAGATGTCGGTCCGCGAGCCGTCGCAGTACATCCACCGCTCCTCTTCGACGTCGTAGAGCCACGCCGCCTCCCCGGCGATGACCACTCCCGCCCGCAGCCCCTCGGTCCGCTCCCGGAAGCTCTCGCCGTCGGCCCTCCCTGCCGCAAGGTCGTCCGTGGCCTGCCCGTAGCATTCGAGCGCGTCCATGACCCGGGCGAGCAGCCGGCGCAGGTCCGCCGAGCGGGCGGGCGGCGCCGCGGACACCGGCGGGGCCTGGGGCACCGGTACCAGCAGCCGGCCGTCGACCCAGGCCGACCAGCCGTTGAAGCACACGATGCGCCCCCAGTCGCCGCGTCGTTCGACGAGTTGGACGGGCAGCAGCGCGTCGAGCGGCACGGTCGGCCGGGAGACGTCGGGAGCCTCCCAGGCGGCCAGCCCCTCGCTGGGGATGACGTGGGTCGGAAGGAAGTCGGCGTCGGGCGTGGCCATGTCTTCCACTTCCGCTGCTGCACGTGCTGACGGCAGGCCCCGGCGGGGCCGCTCGGTCCGGAGGGGGAACGCGGGCGGGATCAGAGATCAGGTGTCGCGTACCGCTCCACGACGTCCGGTATATCCGAATTTTAACTTTCGACCCTTCTCGTCGCCCGCCGGCCGTCCCACCCGCCCGGACCACCGGGCCCCGCCCGGACCACCGCCCCCTTGCCCTCACGACGGCGCTGCGTTGGTGCTCGCGGCCCCGCTAAATCATGCTTGTCAGTGGAGTCCTTTGCCGTGCGGGGTCCCCGTGAGGGACCACGGAAGAGGAGCTGACGAGGGCGAGATGAGCGGCGATGGAACGATTTCCCGTCCCTCCCGGTGAGCGGCCGCAGGACCCGGGCGGCTCCCGTGAGCCGGCCGGAACGGCGACGGCCACCATCGACGCGCAGGGCATCGTGATCGGCTGGAGCGACAGCGCTCGCCGGCTGCTCGGCTACGCGACCTCGGAGGTGATCGGGCAGCCCGCCGCCCGCCTGCTCGCCGAGTCCGTCACCGGTGCGCCCACGACGCGGCGTACCCCGTCAGGTCAGGAGCGCTGGAACGGCACCGTGGCGCTGCGGCACCGCGACGGGCACCGGCTGGACGTCGGACTGCTCGCCCACCGCTGGACCCCCACCGACGAGGATGCCGAGTGGCTCGTGGTGACGCCCGTGCCGGGCGGCCCCGGCGCGCCCTGGAGCGAACCGGTGGAGCAATGGGCGTTCACCCAGTCCGCCTGTCTCGTTGCCATCTTCGGCACGGATCTGCGCCTGCTGCGGGCGAACGCCGGCATGGAGCGCGCGCTCTCCCTCCCGGAGGCCGCGATGCGCGGGCTGCGGCTCCCGGACATCGCGCCGGATCCCGCGAGCGACGAGACCGAGCGCGGGATGCGTCGTGTCCTGGAGACCGGTGAGCCCCAGCACGTCAGCGCCTTCGCCCGCCGCGCGGGAAAGGACGGCGACGACGGCCGGGAGGCCTCGCTGACCCCGCTGCGGGATCCCGACGGCCGGGTGCGAGCCGTGTGCCTGGCGGCGCACGATCTGACCGGAGCGGAGCGCGTCCGGCAGCAGCCGTCGCCGCCCGCCGACCCGGACCTCCTCGTCGGGACCAGCCTGAACAGCGCCCGCACCGCGCAGGAGTTGTCCGAGGCCGCGGTCCCCCGGCTCGCCGACTTCGTGGCCGTCGATCTGCTCGATCCGCCCCCGAGCGGCGACGAGCCGTACTCCGTCCCGGTGGCGGAGCCGGTCACCCTGTGCCGTACCGCCGTGCGATCGGTCCTCGAAGGCGGCCCGGAGTCGCCCGTCGGGATCGGCGGGACGACCGTCTGTCCGCCGTTGTCGCCGCCCGTCGAGTGCCTGGCCGCGGGCCGCGGCGCCGTGCATGCCGCGAACGCCCCCGTCATCGCGGACTGGGTGGCCGAGGACCCCGGGGCCGCCTGGATCCGCGAGCACGGCATCCACTCGCTCATGACGGTGCCGCTGCGTGCCGGGGGAACGACCGTCGGTCTGGCCGTCCTCGGCCGGCACCGGCGTCCGGAGCCCTTCGGCCCCGAGGATCTGCGCCTGGCCGAGCGGCTCGCGACGAGGGCCGCCGTGAGCATCCACAACGCGCGCCGCCACAGCCGGGAACGCACCAACACCATGACACTGCAGCACAGTCTGCTGCCCCAGTCCCTCCCGGCCCAGTCGGCACTGGAGATCGCCTCCCGCTACCTGCCGGCCAGTACCGAGTCGGGCGTGGGCGGCGACTGGTTCGACGTGATCCCGCTCTCCGGCGCGCGCGTGGCCCTGGTCGTCGGCGACGTCGTCGGCCACGGCATGCGCGCCGCCGCCACCATGGGCCGGCTGCGCACGGCGGTGCGCACCCTGGCCGACGTCGACCTGCCGCCCGACGAGCTGCTCACCCACCTCGACGACCTGATCATCCATCTCTCCGCCGACGAGGCCGGCACGGAGGGTGCCGGGGACGCCGCCGGGGGCATCGGCACCACCTGCCTGTACGTGGTCTACGACCCCGTCTCCCGCCACTGCACCATCGCCCGGGCCGGCCATCCCCCGCCCGCCGCGGTCTCCCCCGACGGTGCCGTGTACCTCCTCGACGTCCCGGCAGGCCCGCCGTTGGGGCTGGGCGGTCTGCCCTTCGAGAGCGTGGAGACCGAGCTGGCCGAGGGGAGCGTCCTCGCCCTGTACACCGACGGCCTGCTGCAGATCCGCGACCACGACGTCGACGACGCCCTGGACCGGATGTTCGCGGCCCTCGCCCGTCCCGCCGCCACGCTGGAGACGGTGTGCGACCGGCTGCTGACGGGGCTCCTGACGCACCGGCCCGAGGACGACGTCGCCCTGCTCGTCGCCCGCACCCGGGTGCTCCACGGTGACCGGGTGGCCGTGTGGGAACTGCCGCCCGACCCGTCGTTCGTCGCCGAGGCCCGTCGGCGCACCACCGACCAGCTGACGGCCTGGGGGCTGGAGGAGGCGAGCTTCGTCAGCGAGCTCATGGTCAGCGAGCTGGTCACCAACGCCATCCGCTACGGCCGGCCGCCCATCCAGCTGCGGCTGATCCATGAGAACACCACGCTGATCTGCGAGGTCTCCGACTCGAGCAGCACCGCCCCGCATCTGCGGCGGGCCCGGACCTTCGACGAGGGAGGGCGTGGGCTGCTGCTGGTCGCCCAGCTCGCCGACCGCTGGGGCACCCGGCACGCGCCCGTGGGCAAGACCATCTGGGCCGAGCATTCCCTCGCCGGTTCGTGACGCGTGCCCCTGCGCAGAACTCCTGTCCCTGTGACGCGCCTGTGACAGTCCACGGACGCCGTCATGAAGTGGCGGGGTCAGGCTTTTCGGTACGAGGACAAAAACGACATACCGGCATATGTCACCCGCTTCCGAGGTCGTGAGCAGGGATGGCCGAACCGACCCATCGGAGTGAATCCCATGAGCCTCACCCTCGCCACGCCGCTCGTCGAAGCCCCCGCCCCCACGCTGGCCCCGCGCGAGCAGGAGACGTTGCGGCACATCGCCGCCGGACGCACCTATCTGCAGACGGCCCGCCACATGGGACTCTCCAAGCACACGGTCGACGCCTATCTGCGCCGCATCCGGGCCAAGCTCGGCATCAACAGCACGGCGGAACTCACCCGGCTCGCCATCTCGCTCGGACTGTGACGACGCGGCGCCACCCGCACCACGGCGATCCGGTACCGACTCGGCCTACGCCCACCCGGGCGGGCCCCGGAAGACCGGCCGGGCCCACTCCGGCGGCTCCGGGGGCGGCTCCAGGCCGCCCGCCGAGGCGGCCGGACCGGCACCCGGCAGGGACGGTGCGTGAGCGCCCAGGACGGCGCCGCCGCCGGTGGCGTCACGCAACGCCGCGACGAACTCCAGGCAGGAGCCGTAGCGGTCCTCCGGGACCTTCGACAGGGCCCTGGCCAGGACATCGGCGGCAGCGGGCGCGATTCCCGGCCGCCGCTCGGTCAGACGGGGCGGCCGGTCGTACTGGTGGGCCCAGAGCAGCGCCACGTCCTCCTCCCGCTGGAAGGGCGGACCACCGGCGAGGGTCTCGTACACGACGCAGGCCAGGCTGTAGAGATCGCACCGCCCGTCGACCGGCCGGCCGGAGATCTGTTCCGGCGCCATGTAGTCGAGCGTGCCGACGAACTCGCCCGCGGCGGTGAACCCGCTCAGCGACAGCGACTTCTTCGTCAGCCCGAAGTCCGTGAGGTAGATGTACTCGGGGTGGTCGCTGTCGGTGCCCGCGGCGACCAGGATGTTGCCGGGCTTGACGTCCCGGTGCACCAGGTCGTGCGCATGGGCCGCGTCGAGGGCGGACGCCACCTGGACCGCGATCCGCAGGGCGGTCGCGACGGGGAGCGCGCCCTCCCGGTCCAGCAGGGCCCGCAGATCCTGGCCGGAGACGTACCGCATCGCGATGTACAGGACCCCGTCGGTCTCCCCGGCCTCGAAGATCGGCACGATGTGGGGGTGGTCGATCGCCGCGGCCACCCGGGACTCGTGGGCGAAGCGGCGCCGGAAGGTGTCGTCGCGGGCGCGCTCGGGGGCGATCAGCTTGAGCGCGACCGTGCGGTCCAGCCGCAGGTCCCTGGCGCGGTAGACGACGGCCATGCCGCCGCGGCCGATCACGTCCTCGATCCGGTATCCCGCGATCTGCTGCCCGACCAGGCCGGACGGCCGACCCGTGTACAGGCTCATGTCCCTCGCCGCCGGGTCCGTCGACGCCCGCTCCCCGGGCCGGCCCCCTGAGGGATCCGTACCGCCGCGGCAGGCCGCTCGTCCATACCTGCGATTCTATCCGCCGGACCCTGCGGCGGGCCCGGCCGCGAGGTGCGGCCGCCTCGGATCAATTCGCCACGGGCTATTCTCGTTTGGCGATCAACCTTTCCCTTGCGTCTTTGGAGCCCGCCGTGCCCGCCTCCCTCGCCACATTGCTCGAAGACCACCCGATCGTCGCCAGCGTGCCCGACGAGGCCAAGTTGAAGGCGGTACTGGAATCCGACTGCCAGGTGGTCTTCCTTCTGTACGGGTCGATTCTCGACCTGACCGAGACGGTCGCCACACTCAAGGCGGCGGGGAAGATCGTGCTGGTCAATGTGGACCTGCTGGAGGGATTCGGCGGAAAGGACATCGTGGTGCGTTACGTGAAGGAACGCACCGAGGCGGACGGCGTGCTCAGCTCCAAGGCGTTCATGGTGCGGGCGGCCCGGGAACTGGGGCTCTACGCCGTGCACCGCTTCTTCCTGATCGACTCGATCTCGTACCGGAACCTGGCGAAACAGGTCGCGATGTCCAAGGCCGACAGTGTGGAGATCCTGCCGGGCTGCATGCCGCGGGTCATCGGATGGGTGGTCGCGGACATCGACGTCCCGCTGATCGCCGGCGGCCTGGTCTGCGACCGTGACGACGTGATCGCCGCCCTGGGCGCGGGCGCGGCGGCCATCGCGTCGTCGAACGAGGACGTCTGGCGGATGTGACCGCGGACACACCGGGAGCCATTGACCGGAGCGACGCCCGGAACGTAGCTTTGGCGGCGCTCGACACAAAACTTCATATCGGCCGCGACCATGTGTCGCGGTAGTTACTAGAGACGAGAGAACAGTAACTCCCTTCCACAGGGTGTTTGCTGTTCTCTTTTTTTTGTCCCCATCTTTCGTTGTGCTCGAAATCACCACAAGGGAGTGGTCATGGCGGAGGGAACCGGCCGGTCGCGGCGGTGGATCGCTTTTCTGATCCTGTCGATGACCGGCGGCATCATCTACCAGGTGGCGTACATCCGGTTCGTCTTCCTGGGGCCCACGGCCAAGGCACTGGAACTGTCGGCCCAGGACTACGGAAACATCGTCTCCGTGTTCGGTGTCGTGGCGATGGTGATGTACTTCTTCGGCGGCTGGTTCGCCGACAAATTCTCTCCGCGGCTGCTGATCACCCTCGCCCTCGCGGGCACCGGAGTCGCCGATGTCTACCTGGCGACGGCGCCGGGTTATTCGGGCACCCTGCTCGTCCACATCGCCTTCGCGATCCTCGGAATGGGCCTTTACTGGCCCGCTCTGGTGAAGGCGATCGGCATGCTGGGCGACGCCTCCGAACAGGGCCGGCTCTTCGGCTTCCTGGAGGGCGTGCGCGGCATCACCTCCACACTCGTCGGCCTGGTGGGCACCGCGATCGTCGCCATGGCCGTCGTCCCCGCCCATGGCGTCCTGTGGCTGATCCGCATCTACGGCATTCTCTGCTTCGCCCTCGCCGCGGCCGTCTGGTTCTGCGTGAAGGAGGACAGGGAGAAGCTGTCCGCCCTCGGTTCCTCCGCCGTCACCTTGCGCCAGCTGCTGCGCGCGGCGAAGAACAAGTACACGTGGCTGATCGGCTCCACGGTCATGCTGATGTACTGCTTCTACACCACGCTCGGCTACTTCTCGCCCCTGCTGGAGCACCAGTACGGACTGGCCGCCGGGGTGATCGGGGTGATCGGCGTCGTGCGCACCTACGTGTTCCAGTTCGTCGCCGGGCCGACCGGCGGTGTCCTGGTCGACAAGGTCACCAGGTCCTCGCCGAAGTTCCTGCGCTGGATGTTCGCCGGATGTGCGGTGATCGCCGCGGCCTTCCTGCTGATGCCGCGCACCAGCGCGCTGATGTGGGTCGCGCTGGCCCTGATGTTCGTGCTCTGCCTGTTCGTGTTCGCCGCCCGCGGCGTCTACTGGGCGACGGTCGGCGAGGTGGAGATCCCCGAGAACGAGCGCGGCGGTGTGATCGGTCTGGCCTCCGGGCTCGCCTACCTCCCCGACGCCTTCCTCCCGGCGCTGGTCGCCTGGTGGATCGGTGACCCGACCGCCGAACCGGCCGTTCCCGAGCACGGCGGCGGCTACACCACCCTCTTCGCCGTCCTGCTCGCCACCGCCCTCCTGGGCCTGGTCGTCACGACGGTCACGCAGCGGGTCCGCGCCCGCGAACTGGCGGCCCGCGCCGCCGCCCCCGAGGCACAGCTCGTCACCGGCTGACCTCCCTCCTCCCGACACACCTCCCGGAGACGCACCCATGGACATCACCGAGTTCCACCGCGACTTCTTCTCCCTCGACGGCAAGAACGCCGTCGTCACCGGCGGCAACACCGGCCTCGGCCAGGCGTTCTCGCTGGCCCTGGCCAAGGCGGGCGCCAACGTGTTCGTGCCCAGCGTGATGCCGGACGACGGCACGACAGCCCGGCTGATCGAGGCCGAGGGCCGCCGGATGGAGTTCCTCCAGGCCGATCTCACCGAGCCCGGCGTGCCGGCCCGGATCGCCCAGGGCTGTGTCGACGCTTTCGGCTCCCTGGACATCGTCGTGAACTCCGCCGGCATCTCCAAGCTGGCCTCCGTCGAGGAGTTCGGGCGCGCACAGTGGGACCCGATGATCGACGTCAACCTCACCGCGCCGTTCGAGCTGAGCCACGAGGCGATCAAGTTCATGATCCCGCAGCGCTCCGGCAAGATCATCAACATCGCCTCGATGTTCTCCTTCCTCGGCGGCCGCTGGTCCCCGGCCTACGCCGCCACCAAGCACGGCATCGCCGGTTTCACCAAGGCCTACTGCGACGAGCTCGCGCAGTACAACATCCAGGTCAACGCCATCGCCCCGGGCTACTTCGCCACGAAGATCACCGAGGAGACCCGCGCCGACCCTGAGACCAACCAGCGCGTGCTCGACCACATCCCGGCCGGCCGCTGGGGCGAGGTCGCCGACCTCATGGGAGCGACCGTGTTCCTCGCCTCACGCGCCTCCGACTACGTCAACGGGCACGTCCTGGCCGTCGACGGCGGCTACCTGGTCCGCTGACGCGGGGCCCCTCACCACCACCCCCCACCGACCTCCCACCTCCCACAAAGAAGCAAGAGGAAGATTCACCATGGCACCGTCCGTCTCCAAGCTGGACCGCGGGAACATCGTCGCCGCTCTCGCCGACCTGGTCGGCCCCGAGCAGGTCGTCACCGACGAGCAGCAACTGCGCGAGGCGAGCGTGGACCGCTTCAAGAAGTTCACCTCCGTCCACGGCATCTACGACGGCCCCTTCCCGAGCGCGATCGTGAAGGCGCGGAGCACCGCCGACGTCGCCGCGGTGCTGCGGTTCGCCAACGAGAACCTGATCAACGTGGTGGCCAGGACCGGTCGCACCGGCACCGAGGGCGGCCTGGAGACGGCCGTCCAGGACACCATCGTCCTCGACGGCTCCGGCATCGACGAGATCATCAAGATCGACGCCGAGAACATGCAGGTGACGGTCGGCTGCGGCGTTCCGCTGCAGAAGCTGGAGGACGTCCTGCGCGCGCAGGGCCTGACCACCGGCCACTCCCCGCAGTCCAAGCCGCTGGCCCAGTACGGCGGTCTGGTCGCCACCCGCTCCATCGGGCAGCTCTCCACCCTCTACGGCGCCATCGAGGACATGGTCGTCGGCCTGGAGGCGGTCTTCCCCGACGGCACCGTCTCGCGGATCAAGAACGTCCCGCGCCGCGCCGCCGGCCCGGACATCCGGCACATCGTCATCGGCAACGAGGGCGCCCTGTGCTACATCACCGAGGTCACCCTCAAGGTCTTCCGGCACCACCCGGAGAACAACGAGTACCACGGCCTCCTCGTCGACGACATGGCCACCGGTGTCGCGATCATCCGCGAGGTGGTCACGGGCGGCTTCCGCCCCTCCGTCGTGCGCGTCTACTCGCCCGAGGACGCCCGCCAGCACTTCTCCCACTTCTACGAGGGCAAGTGCGTGGTCGTCTTCGTCGCCGAGGGCCCGAAGGGGCTGGTCAAGGCGACCAGCGAGGAGATCCGGCGGGTCGCCGACCAACACCCGCACACCAAGGTCGACGCCGAGCTGATCTCCACTTGGTTCGCGAACCTCAACTGGGGCCAGGACAAGATCGACGCGGAGAAGGAGACCATGCTCCGCGACAACCAGCTGGGCTACACCACGGAGGTCTCCGTCGACTGGTCGCACACGGTGGAGCTGTACGACAACGTCATCGACCGGATCCGTCGCGAGTACCCGGACGCGGGCGACCTGACCATGCTCGGCGCCCACTCCTCGCACTCCTACCAGACCGGCACGAACCTCTACTTCGTCTACGACTACAAGATCAACTGCGAGCCGCGGGAGGAGATCGAGAAGTACCACATCCCGCTCAACGCGATCATCGTCGAGGAGGCCCTGAAGGTGGGCGGCTCCATGGTCCACCACCACGGCGTCGGCAAGTACCGCACCCCGTGGACCAAGGAGGAGCACGGCTCCGCCTACCACATGCTCGCCAAGCTCAAGGCCGCCTTCGACCCGAACGGCATCATGAACAAGGGCACGATCTTCCCCGTCGAGGGCTGAGCCGTACCCCGTGCCGGACCGCCCGCACGGCGGTCCGGCACCGGGCCTCATCACATCTTGACCCCTCACTTCCCGCCTGGACGACGGCGCCCGGGCCCCGCACACCCGGAGTGGGCATGACCCGGTACTTCATCGGCATCGACAACGGCTCGCAGTCCTCCAAGGTCAGCGTCTTCGACGAGCACGGCCATGTCGTCAGCGAGGGCCGCTGCGCCCTGCGCCCCTACGACACCCCGCGCCCGGGTGTCGTCGAGCATCCCGGCGACGACCTGTGGACCTCGATCGGCACCGCCGCCCGGGCGGCGCTGGCCGCCTTCCCCGGCGACCCCGCCGACATCGCCGGCGTCGGCCTGTGCACCATCCGGTTCTGCCGCGCCGTCCTGAGGGCCGACAGCACCCTCGCCCAGCCCGTCATGAGCTGGATGGACGCCCGTGTCTCCCGCCCCTACGAGCGCGAGACGCCCGACGCCGCCTACGTCACCACCTCCTCCGGCTACCTCACCCACCGCATGACGGGCCGGTTCCGCGACACCGCCGCCAACTACGCCGGGATGTGGCCGCTCGACTCCGACACCTTCGACTGGACGGACGACGACGAGGTGATCGCCGGGCTGGGTCTCGACCGCTCGATGCTCTTCACCCTCGTCCAGCCCGGCGACGTGCTCGGCACCGTCACCGAGGCCGCCGCCGCGCACACCGGCATCCCGGCCGGCCTGCCCGTCGTCGCCACCGCCAACGACAAGGCCGTCGAGGCCCTGGGCTCCGGCCTGCGCTCCACCGACACCCTCCTCGTCTCCCTCGGCACCTACGTCGCCGGCATGACCGTCGGCAGCCGCAACGTCAAGGACGGCGCCGACTTCTGGACCAACTACGCCGCCACCCCGCGGGCCTACCTCTACGAGAGCAACGGCGTGCGGCGCGGCATGTGGACGGTCAGCTGGTACCGCGACCTGCTCGGCGAGGAAGCCGCCGGTCCGGCGCGCGAGGCGGGCATCAGCGCGGAGGAGTACATCAACCGGCAGGCGGCCCACGTCCCGCCCGGCTCCGACGGTCTGATCACGGTCCTCGACTGGCTGGCCCCGACCGAGGCCCCGTTCCGCAAGGGCTCCATCCTCGGGTTCGACGGCCGCCAGGGCCGCTTCCACATCTACCGCTCCATCCTCGAAGCGCTCGCGCTGACGATCGGCGACACCGCCGGCCGGATGGGGGCAGAACTAGGCACGGAATTCAAGGAACTCGTCGTCTCCGGCGGCGGCTCCGCCTCCGACGTCCTGATGCAGATCTTCGCCGACGTCTTCGGCGTCCCCGCCCGCCGTTCCGCCGTCGTCGGCGCCGCCGGCCTCGGCGCGGCCGTGACCGCGGCCGTCGCCACCGGCGCCTACCCGGACTTCGACACCGCCACCGCCGCCATGGTCCGCCCCGGCGAGCTCTTCACTCCCGACCCCGCCGCCCACGCCCTCTACACCAGGCTCCAGAAGATCCACGCCGAGGCCCGGAGCCACACGGACGGCATCTATCGGCAGTCCTACGAGCTGTTCGGCTGAGATCACCGAAAAGCACCTTGTGAGGCTTTTCACCAGGAAATTCCTGGACGGTCGCGCATCGCGGATTTAGCTTCGCTGGAAAGAGCAGCTTTGCGTTCGAAAAAGCCGACGTCGGCCGGGAAGGTGGAAAAGTGAGCGAAGACGCCGTGTGGGTCAGGGGTGTGACCGGCATCCAGCTGCACCACGTCACCGACCTCCAGGACGCGCGACGATTCCTGGGCAACGCCGTGATGGCGCTGAAGGCCGCCCATGTGCGGACCGGCGACACCAGGTTCTCCGGCCTCGCCGACCAGCTCAAGACGGTGGTCGCCGAGACGCGGGACCTGGAGGGGCGGGCCCGCGAGGGCATGCAGCGGCTGCACTCCACGGATCCGGAGCGGTTCGTGCGCTGCCGGGAGGGCGAGGAGCCCTGGCCGGACGAGCTGCAGGCGGGCTTCGTCCCGCGTCACACCTGCCGGGACGAGTGCCTCTACCACGACCGCGACGTGCTGGACGCGATCATGCAGTGCACCTGCGGCCGGCCCCCGTGCCGCGCGTGCGCCATCGCGGGCGCGCCCTGACGGACGGCGAGGACGGCGTGCGTGCCGGGGCGTCCCGTCCCGCCTTGACACGCCGTCGTCACGGGCGTTGCCTTGAAGGAGAGATGACTTCTCCAGCGGAGACGATTCATGGCGACGTACGAGTATTCCTGCATTCGCTGCGGTTCGTTCGACGTGAAGCGACCCATCGGCACGGCGTCGGCCGAGGAGATCTGCCCGCGGTGCTCGGGTGCGTCCCGCCGTGTGTTCTCCGCTCCCGCAACTGCCCTCACGCCGCCCGCTGTCACGGCACTGCACGAGCGAGAGGAAAAGTCTCGGGAAAACCCCGTGGTGGTATCGCGGGGGCCTGCCAAGGAGGCAGCTTCGAGGCCCGTTCATCCGGCCCACGCCCGGCTTCCCCGGCCCTGACGGGGAAGCCGGGCGTGGGCCGTTCGGCCCTTCCCGCAAGGGTGTGACCCCGGCTTCGGCACCACTGCCTCCCCAAGGATCGGGAGGTGCGTTCCCTTGGCCAATGTCGGACTTCTCTTCGTGGGCGCGGTGCTGTTCCTGAACGGCCTGATGCTGCTGGGAAAAGTGGACAGCCGGGCAGCCGCGGTCTTCAATCTGTTCGTGGGCGGACTTCAGGTTCTGACACCCACGTACCTCATCATCGCCGCGAACCAGGACCCCCGGCCGATCCTGCTGGCCTCCGGCATCTTCCTCTTCGGCTTCACCTACCTCTACGTGGGGATCGGGCTGCTGATGGGGCTCGACAGCACAGGTGTGGGGTATTACTCGCTGTTCGTGTCGATCGTGGCGCTGGGCTATTCGTTCGTCAGCTTCCGCCAGTTCGACGACCAGCCCTTCGGAGTCATCTGGCTCTACTGGGCGTTCCTCTGGTTCCTCTTCTTCCTGCTCCTCGGACTGAAGCGGGAGACGTTGACGCCCTACGTCGGCTGGGTG
Organism: Streptomyces sp. NPDC107562; assembly: GCF_055657325.1. Lineage (NCBI taxonomy): Bacteria > Bacillati > Actinomycetota > Actinomycetes > Kitasatosporales > Streptomycetaceae > Streptomyces > Streptomyces sp. NPDC107562. The sequence goes on from NZ_JBVKBE010000006.1 coordinate 161,163, forward strand.
ACCGCGATCGAAGGCTGGGTGACCGGTGTCATTCCGGCATTCCTGCTGCTGTCCGGTTACTGGGTCAAGGAGAACTACCCCGATATCGCGATCGCGCTGGGCGCGTTCGGCGTGCTGACCTTCGGCGGGCTGTGGTTCGCACTGCGCCACAGGCGGCCCGCGCGCCCCACGGAGGAGTACGGCACCCCCGGCCATCCCGCCGGGAGCCACGGCTAGGCGCGGCGGGACGTCTCGCCGCTCACCTCACGGAAACAGATGGGGAATTCACATGCCGGAAGTAATCTTCAGCGTCGACCAGTCCCGTTCGATGCGTGACCAGAACGTTCCGGGACACAACAGATGGCATCCCGACGTTCCCAATGCGGCGATGGTCCGCCCGGGAGACGAGTTCCGCGTCGAATGCCGTGAATGGACGGACGCGCAGATCGGCAACAACGACTCCGCCAACGACGTCCGCGACGTCGACCTCAAGGCGTGCCACATGCTCAGCGGTCCGATAGGCGTGGAGGGCGCGGAGCCGGGAGACCTGCTCGTCGTGGACATCCTGGACCTCGGACCGGTCCCCCAGCAGGTCGGGAACGCGCCCGGTGAGGGCTGGGGATACACCGGCGTCTTCGCCAAGGCGAACGGCGGAGGCTTCCTGACGGACTACTTCCCCGACGCCTACAAGGCGATCTGGGACTTCCACGGGCAGGTGGCGACGTCCAGGCACCTACCCGGTGTCCACTTCACCGGCATCACCCACCCCGGCCTCTTCGGCACCGCGCCGTCCGCGGAACTGCTGGAACGGTGGAACAGGCGTGAGCAGGCGTTGATCGACACCGACCCCGACCGGGTACCGCCGCTGGGACTGGCACCCGACCCCGACGAGTCCCTCGCCGGCCAGGCGAGCGGATCGGACGCCGAGCGGATCGCCCGGGAAGGGGCGCGCACCGTGCCCGCGCGGGAGAACGGCGGCAACCACGACATCAAGAACTTCACTCGTGGATCGCGCGTCTTCTACCCCGTGCACGTCAAGGACGCGAAGCTGTCGGGCGGTGATCTGCACTTCAGCCAGGGCGACGGCGAGATCACCTTCTGCGGTGCCATCGAGATGGGCGGCTACATCGACTTCCACGTCGACCTGATCAAGGGCGGCATGGAGAAGTACGGTGTCACCACCAACCCCGTCTTCATGCCGGGCAACGTCGAGCCCCGGTACTCGGAGTTCCTCTCCTTCATCGGGATCTCCGTGGACCACGACACCGACACCAACTACTACCTGGACGCGACGGTCGCCTACCGCCGCGCCTGCCTCAACGCCGTCGAGTACCTGAAGAGGTTCGGCTACACCGGGGAGCAGGCCTACCTGCTCCTGGGTGCGGCCCCGATCGAGGGACGCATCAGCGGGATCGTCGACATCCCGAACGCCTGCTGCTCCCTGTACCTCCCGACCGGGATCTTCGACTTCGACGTCCGTCCCACCTCGGAGGGACCGAAGTCCGCCGACCGCGGCCAGTGCGCGGTGTCGACCTGAGGCCGGTCGCCGCACTCCCGGCGAACATGCATAGGGGCCGGACGCATAGTCCGGCCCCGAACTATGTTGTCCCACCACATGTGCGCTTGACCTGCGTCTTTCTACGGTGTGCCGACACGTACCGTCCCCACCGCACACGAGGAAGTGGCGCACATGGCCTCCGCAGCATCCGCTCCACCGACGCCGAACAACCTGAAGCGCATCGTCGCCGCGTCCCTCATCGGCACCACCATCGAGTGGTACGACTTCTTCCTCTACGGCTCCGCCGCCGCGCTGGTGTTCAACCAGCTGTTCTTCCCGGACTCCGACCCGCTCGTCGGCACCCTGCTCTCGTTCCTGACCTACGCCGTCGGCTTCGCGGCCCGGCCGCTCGGCGCGCTGGTCTTCGGGCACTACGGCGACCGGCTCGGGCGCAAGAAGCTGCTGGTGCTGAGTCTGCTGCTGATGGGCGGGGCGACCTTCGCGATCGGCCTGCTGCCCACGCACGCCACGATCGGCAGCGCGGCTCCCGTGCTGCTGACGGTGCTGCGCCTCGTACAGGGCTTCGCGCTCGGTGGTGAGTGGGGCGGCGCGGTCCTGCTGGTCTCGGAGCACGGGGACGCCGAGCGCCGCGGCTTCTGGGCGTCGTGGCCGCAGACCGGCGCGCCCGCCGGGCAGTTGCTCGCGACCGGTGTGCTGTCCTTCCTCACCGCCGTCCTGTCCGAGAGCGCCTTCAACAACTGGGGCTGGCGGATACCCTTCCTGCTCTCCGGCGTGCTGGTGATGGTGGGCCTGTGGATCCGGCTGTCCGTCGACGAGTCGCCGGTGTTCCAGCAGGCGCTCGCCCAGGCCGAGGCACGCAAGGCCGACAGCGCGGCACAGACCGAGAAGATGCCGCTCGTCGCGGTGCTGCGCCACCACTGGCGTGACGTCCTGGTGGCGATGGGCGCCCGCATGGCCGAGAACATCAGCTACTACATCATCACGGCCTTCATCCTCGTCTACGCCGTCACCGCCGTCGACATCTCCAAGCAGACCGCTCTGAACGCCGTGCTCATCGCGTCGGCCGTGCACTTCGCGGTCATCCCGCTGTGGGGCGCGCTCTCCGACCGGATCGGGCGCCGTCCCGTCTATCTGATCGGCGCGGTCGGCGTCGGCCTGTGGATGTTCCCGTTCTTCGCGCTCATCGACACCGGCGGCTTCGGCAACCTCCTTCTCGCCGTGACCGTCGGCCTGGTACTGCACGGGGCGATGTACGCGCCCCAGGCCGCCTTCTTCTCCGAGATGTTCGCGACCCGGATGCGCTACTCCGGCGCCTCCATCGGCGCCCAGTTCGCCTCCGTCGCCGCGGGCGCCCCCGCCCCGCTGATCGCCACCGCCCTGCTGTCCGAGTACGACAGCTCGACACCGATCGCCCTGTACGTGATCGCCGCCGCGCTCCTTACGGTCGTCGCCGTCGCGGTGGCCAAGGAGACCCGCCACCGGGATCTGTCCGACGTCGAACCCGGCTCCGGCACGGCCCCCTCGAAGGTCGAGGCGGCCGACGCGCACACCGTCTGACCCGCCCACCGGCCCCCGTACGCCGTGCGCGTGCGGGGGTCAGCCGCGTGTCGGCGAGGCCGCCAGCCGGTGCAGCCGCAGGGCGAGTTGGATCTCCAGGGCCCGCGCCGGGCTCTGCCAGTCCTCGCCCAGGAGGCGGCCGACGCGCTCAAGTCGCTGGGCGACGGTGTTGACGTGGACGTGGAGTTCGTCCTTGGTGCGGGCCGGACTCATCCCGCAGGCGAAGTAGGCGTCGAGCGTGCGCAGCAGGTCCGTGCCGCGGCGTTCGTCGTACGCCACCACCTGGCCGATGGTGCGGTCGACGAAGGCGGCGATGTCCCGGTCGCCGGCCAGCAGCAGACCGAGGAAGCCGAAGTCCTCGGCGGCCGCCCCGTCCCCGCCGCGTCCGAGCAGGCGCAGGGCGTCCAGGCAGCGCCGCCCCTCGTCGTAGGCGGCGGCGACCGCGTCCGGACGGGCGGTGAGGTCCTCGACCGGCGCGGACGCGCCGACCGTGACCGCCTCGTGGACGGCCGTGCCCAGGTGCCGGGCGGCGCGGCGGGCCAGGGCCGTCGCGGTGTCACCGGCGTCCAGCGGCAGCAGCAGGACCGTGCCGCCGTCGCGGGCCGCGGCCAGGCCGTGCCGGGTGGCGGCGAGGTGGGAAGCGGCGGACCACAGGCGCCGCCGGGCGTCCGCCTCCTGGTCGGCGTCGGCCGCGGGGCCGTCGAGGCGGGCGGCGAGGACGACATGGGTGGCGTCGAGGTCGGCGTGCAGCCGGGTGGCGCGTTCGCGCAGCAGACGCGGGTCACGGTCACGGGCGTCGAGCAGGTCGTCGAGCAGTTCGCCCCGGACGCGCTGCTCGGCCTCGGCCGCGGAGCGCCGGGCGAGCAGCAGCAGGGAGGTGACCATCGCGGCGCGCTCCAGGGTGCGCTGGTCGACGGGGTCGAGGCCGGGATGGCCGCGCAGCACCAGCGCGCCGAACAGCTCGCCGCCGGCGGCGACGGCGGCGATCCAGTCGTCGGCGTGCCGTACCGCGTGCCCCTCCGTGCGGAAGGCCTCCAGTGCCTGCGCGGGTGCCGCGGTGGCGTCGCTGAACTCGACCGTGCCGTCGAGGACCTCGGAGACGGCGGCGGCCACGTCGTGCACCCCGCCGCCGCGCAGCACCAGTTCGGCGAGCCGGTCGTGCACGTCGGAGGCGCGTTCGATGACGGCGCTGCGGTCCCGGATGATCTCGTTGGCGCGCTCCAGGCCGGCGAGCGCCGAGCGCGTCTCGGTGAGCAGGTTGGCGGTGTCGATGGCGGCGGCCGCCAGGGCGGCGAAGGAGCCGAGGAGCGCGATCTGCTCGCGCTCGAAGACCCGGGCGCGGCGGTCCGCCGCGAAGAGCACGCCGATGACGTGGTGCCCGAGCATCAGTGGCACGCCGAGGATGGCGACGAGGCCCTCGTCGCGCACACCCGTGTCGATGGTGTCGGTGTGCTGGAAGCGGTCGTCCTTGAAGTAGTCGTCGGTGACGTACGGCCGGGCCGTCTGCGCGACCAGGCCGCCCAGGCCCTCGCCCATGCCCAGCCGCAGCTGCTGGAAGCGGGCCGCGACGGAGCCCTCCGTGACCCGCATGTAGGTGTCGCCGCGGTCCGGGTCGTTCAGGCTGAGGTAGGCGACGTCGGTGCCGAGCAGCGACCGGGCGCGCTGCACGATCGCCTGGAGGACGGCGTCCAGGTCGCGCAGTCCTGCCAGGTCGTGGGCGGTCTCGAAGAGCGCCGACAGCTCGGCCTCCCGGCGCCGCCGCCCCTCCAGCTCGGACCGGACGCGCAGCGCGAGCAGCTTGGCGTGCTCGAGCGCCGCGATCCACTGCGCCGGCCGTCCCTGGGCGCGGGCCAGCAGCACCGGCTGCTCGTAGGCCTCGGCGGGCGCGCCACGGGCCAGCAGCTCCAGGAACGGTGCCTCCGCGCCCGCACCGGATGCCTCGGGGGCGCCGGTGGGGCGCTCGGCGGACTGCACGTGATCGCGGGACATGGTCACAGGATTCCTCATCGCCGGGCCGCCCCGTCAGCCCTGTGGAAAACTCCGGGCGCCCCCGGGCCGGGGACGGGTCAGTGCGCGGTCCAGCCGCCGTCGAGCACGAGCGACGTACCGGTCATGAAGGACGCCTGGGGGCCGCACAGGTAGGCCACGGCCTCCGCGACCTCCTCGGGCTCGATGAGCCGCTTGACCGCGCTGTCCTGGAGCATGACCTCGGACAGCACGCGCTCGTCGGGGATGCCGTGTGCCCGGGCCTGGTCGGCGATCTGCTTCTCGACCAGGGGCGTGCGCACATAGCCGGGGTTCACGCAGTTGGAGGTCACCCCGTGCGGTGCGCCTTCCAGGGCGGCGGTCTTGGACAGGCCCTCCAGCCCGTGCTTGGCGGCCACATACGCCGACTTGAACGCCGAGGCGCGCAGGCCGTGCACCGAGGAGATGTTCACGATGCGGCCCCAGCCCTGACCGTACATGTGCGGCAGCGCCCCCCGGATGAGCCGGAAGGGCGCCTCCAGCATCACGGTGAGGACGGTGTGGAAGACGTCGGGCGGGAACTCCTCGATGGGCCGGACCAGCTGCAGTCCGGCGTTGTTCACCAGCACGTCGGTGCCGGCCGCCGCGGCCTCGGCGGCCGCCAGGTCGGTCAGGTCGAGGACGCTCGGTTCGACGCTGCCCGGCAGGCCCGCCGCCTGCTCGGTGAGCGCCTCCAGGCCGGCGTCGTCCCGGTCGACCGCTCTGACCTTGGCACCGGCGGCCGCGAGCCGCAGGACACAGGCGCGGCCGATGCCACCGGCGGCGCCGGTGACGAGGGCCGTGCGGCCACCGAGGTCGAGCACAGGGGCGTGGGGGCCCGGGAGGGCGCGGGACGCGGTCATGCGATCGACCCTAGGCAGCCCTCGCCCTCCGACCCATGTGGTCAGCCCCCATACTTCGTTAGAAAGCGGTGGGGTCGAACCATGTGGGTGAGTCCGACAGGGCCTGCTTGATCCGCAGCCGCGCGAACTCGTGGAGATCCGGCAGGGCGTCGACGTCGAACCACGCGACGTCCAGCGACTCGTCGTCGTTGACGCGTGCCTCGCCGCCCATGGCCCGGCAGCGGAACGTGATGTCCATGAACTGGCAGACGTCGTCGTTGTCGTAGGTCACCGGCTTCAGCGCCTGGACCATCACCACCCGCTCCGGCCGGCAGTGCACCGCGGTCTCCTCGTGGACCTCCCGCACGGCGCAGGCGGCGGGCTGCTCCCCCGGGTCCGGGATACCGCCGATCAGCGCCCACCGTCCGGTGTCGGAGCGGCGGTTCAGCAGCACCCTGCCGTCGGCGTCGAAGACGACCGCGGTGACCCCGGGGAGCCACAGCAGCTGGTGCCCGGCGGACGCCCGCAGGGTGCGGATGAAGTCAGGAGTAGCCATGGGGCGACCCTAACCGGGGGTTCGGGCGGTCCCGGAAGCGGTCCCGGACGCGTTCCAGGAGCGGACGGCGGGCGTACCGCTATCCGTCACTCGCGCGCCGCCCGCGCGCGGCCGCGGCGACCGCCCAGCCGAGGCCGCCCGCCGCGACCAGCACCAGGGCGATCTCCGGCAGGACGCCGAGGCGGGTCGCCGGCGTTCGGGAGGAGCGCAGCGGCACCTCCTGGACCAGCGAGTCGGCGACGAACATGCCGGTCCGCTGCGTGATCGTCCCGTCCGGCATGATGATCGCGCTGACCCCGCTGGTGACCGGCACCGCGACGGTCCGGCTGTGCTCGACGGCGCGGACGCGGGACATGGCGAGCTGCTGGTAGGTCATCTCGCTGCGGTCGAAGGTCGCGTTGTTGCTCGGCACCGAGATCAGCTGCGCGCCGTCGACGACCTCGGAGCGCACGGCCCAGTCGAACGCCGCCTCGTAGCAGGTGACGAGGCCGACCGTGGCGCCGTCCATGGCGAACACGCCCGGCTCGCTGCCACGGCTGAAGTCCTGGCGGACCATCGACGTCCAGCTTTTGTTGATCATGTCGAGCATCGAGCGCAGCGGCAGGTACTCGCCGAAGGGCTGGATCTGCCGCTTGTCGTAGGTGTCGACGGGCCCCTTCTGCGGGTCCCACAGGATCTGCTCGTTGAGGAGCCTGCCGTCCCGCTCGACGACGGCGCCGACCGAGAGGGGCACCCCGATCGCCTTGGCCGCCCCGTCGATCACCGCGTAGGCGTCGGGGTTGGCGAAGGGGTCGATGTCGGAGGAGTTCTCCGGCCAGAGCACGAAGTCCGGCCGGGCGACCTTGCCCGCCTCGACCTCGGCGGCCAGGCGCTCGGTCTCGCGCGCGTGGTAGTCGAGCACGGCCCGCCGCTGCGAGTTGAAGTCGAGTCCCGCGCGCGGCACGTTGCCCTGGACGACGGCGACGGTCGCGGTGCCGTTCTCGGCCCGGTCGCTCACCAGCGGCCGCGCGGCGAGGGCACCGAGCAGCGGTACGGCCACGGCGAGCAGCGCGACGGCCGCCGCACCTCGCCGCGGCGCGCGCGTGCGGCGTGCCTCCAGACCCAGGCGTACGACGTCGTACAGGCCGAAGCCGCACAGGACCACGGCGAAGCCGAGCACCGGGGTACCGCCGATCGCGGCCAGCGGCAGGAAGAGACCGTCCGCCTGCCCGAAGGCGATCTTGCCCCAGGGGAAGCCTTCGAACGGCACGCGCGCGCGGAGCGCCTCACCGGCGGTCCACACGGCGGCGGCCCACAGAGGCCGACCGGGGAGTCCGGAGACCGCCGCGACACCCACGCCCACCAGGCCGACGAAGATCGCCTCGATGACCACCAGGGCGAGCCAGGGACCGGGGCCGACCTCCACGCCGGTCCACACCAGAAGGGGCAGCAGGAAGCCGAGGCCGAAGAGATAGCCGAGACCGAAGGCCGCCTTCCAGCTCCGGCCGCGCAGCACCCAGCCGAGGACGGCGAAGGCGGGCAGGGCAAGCCACCACAGCGTGCGGGGCGGGAAGCTGACATAGAGGAGCACTCCGGAGAGCGCCGCTGCGGCGGCCGGGACAAGGGCGCGCAGCGATCGCGCGGCGCGCGACTCGGTCGCGGTGCGCGGGGTCGCGGCGTCCGACTCGCCCACGGAGGTTGCGGTGACGGTCACTCCGGGAGTCTACGGGGGCCCGCTGCGAAGCCGACAGCGTGGCCGGGACTCCCCCCACCTCGTCAGCCACATCGTTTCTGCACCAGTCGGTGCCACACATCCACAAACCGCCCACAAGCCGTTACGGTGTGGCCGAGCCCAGGTCGCGCGGCGGGACGGCCGGGGCCCGTACAGGTCGGGAGAACGGCCGGTCGCGGGGGGACGGGTGGGGTCCACGGGAGTGACGTCTGTGGCCGATGCGCAGGCCGACGGCGAGAGACGCAGCGCCTCCGACGCGGCGGGGGTCGTCGCGCTCGGCGCCTGCGCCCTGTGGTCGCTGATCACGGCGGCCGTGCAGGGCGGGCGGCCCGAAGGCGTGCTGCTGGCGGTGCTGGCCGTCACGGCCGGCTACGCGGCGGGGCGCATCAGCGGGGCGATCGCGCCGGTCGCCGCACCCTTGACCGGCGCGCTGGCGGGAGCCGTGCTGACGGTCGCCGTTCCGCACCTCTCCCCGGGGCCGCCACCCGGTGTGCCGCTGGGGCACGCGGGTGCCACGGCCGCCCTGCTCACGTTGGCGACGGGCGCCGCGTGCTGCGCCGCCTGGTCCACGGCCGTCCCGGTGCTGCGCACGGCACTGTGGGCGGTGGCGGCCGGGATCGTGGCGACCGCGGCCGTGCTCGGCACGATCACCGGGTTCGTCGCCTGTGCGGGGGTGCTGCTCTGCTCGCTGGCGGCCGGGCGGATGGGGCACCGGGGGGTCGGCCTCGCCGGTCTGGCCGTGGTGGCGGCGTCCGTGACCGGCCTGACCTGGGCGGTCGCCGCCGGCGTGCTGCCCGCGGGACCGGCCTCCGCCCTGGAGGGCCCGCTGACCCGGCACCGGGTGGAGCTGTGGCGCGACGCGCTGGCACTCGCCCGCCAGGACCCCGCCCTCGGGGCAGGACCGGGGCGTTTCGGCGAGCTCAGCGCGACCTCGGCGGCGTCCGCGCTGTCCGACGGCAAGCCGCACTCCGCGGTGCTTCAGCAGGCGGCCGAACAGGGGGCCATTGGAGTGACGCTGCTGGCCGCCGCCTTCTGCTGGGTGCTCTACGCGCTGTGGCGAACGGCACGGCCGACGCCGGTCGCGCTGAGCGCGGGCGCGGCGCTGACGGCGCTCGCGGCCATCGCCGCGGTGGGCAACGCGCTCAGCTTCACGGCGGTGTCGGTGGGCGCCGGCCTGCTGGCGGGGCTGGCAACGGCCCGTCCGCTGACGCCGGAACCGGCGGACCGGGAGGGCATCGCCCCCACCGATCGCCTGGCGACGTGATCCTCGGCACCCTGCCGGGCAGGCCGGTGCGCCGTAGCGGCACGACCAGGGCGGCCGCTCCGGGCCGCCTCGGTCTCAGCGCACGGCCCCCGGCGTGGTCGGCCGCAGCCGCTCCTTGATGACCCGCACCGCCGCCTCCGCGTCGTCCACGGTGATCGTGAAGGTGTGGCCGTCCCACAGGCGCAGCTCCAGACCCTCACCGCGGCGCACGACGACCGCGGTGCCCTTCTCGGGCCGCCAGCGGTAGCCCCAGCCGCCCCAGTGGCGCGGGGTGACGTGGGGCACGAACTTCGCGCCCGCGACCTGCGACAACGGGATGCGGCGACGCGGCACTCCGATGTGGCCGCAGCGCACTTCGAGGCACTCCTTGTCCACCCGCAGCGCGACGTGCACGAAGGCGAGCGTGCCGAACAGCACCAGCAGTCCGGCGGCGATGCAGCCGACCACGGACATCACCAGCGGGGCCAGGCCCTCGTCCGTCCACGCGGAGGCGACGGCCAGCTGGATGCCGAGCGCCAGGCAGGCGGCGCCGACGAGCGCCAGCAACCACTGGACCCGGTTGGTCGCGCGGCCGGTCCAGATGTCGGGATGCGAGGTGCGCTTGCCGTGGGGGTGGTGCCTCATGCCATTGAGACTACTCAGGTTTCGCTGTGCGGGTAGGGGGTCGCGCACAGTGACGAACCCGCACCGGGCCCGGTGCGGACCGAAGGATTCCGGTCAGTGACCGGGGGTCACCGCACGGGGCTGACGGCGGTGAGCAGGCGGCCTTCCTCGTAGGTCAGGGCGGCCGCGGGCAGCGCGCCCTCGCGCCCGCTCAGCAGCACGGTCACCGTGCCGAGCGGCGTCGCGGAAGGGGCGGGACGCGCGCCGACGCGCCGCAACGCCTGTGCCGCCACCGCTCCGGCGGAGCCGTGCAGGACGAGCGGGGGCAGGCCGGGGCGCTGCACCGCGGCGCGGATCCGCTCGGCGACCAGTTCGTAGTGGGTGCAGCCAAGGACGACGGTCCTGACGTCGTCCGGGGTCAGTGCGGCGGCGGCGGTGACCGCGGCGTCGACGGCACTCTCGTCGGCGCGTTCGACCGCCTCCGCGAGACCCCAGCAGGGCACCTCGGCGACGTCCACGCCGTCGGCGAAGTTCTCGATGAGCCCGCGCTGGTATGGGCTGCCGGTGGTGGCGGGTGTCGCCCAGATCGCGACCGGTCCGCCGCCCGCCGCCGCCGGCTTGATCGCCGGTACCGTGCCGACGACCGGCAGCGCGGGCTCCAGGCGGGCGCGCAGGGCGGTCAGGGCGTGCACGGTGGCGGTGTTGCAGCCGACGATGAGTGCGTCGGGACGGTGCGCGGCGGCCGCCTCGGCGACGGCCAGGGCGCGCCCGGTGAGGTCCTCCGGCGTGCGGGGGCCCCAGGGCATGCCGTCGGGGTCGAGGGAGAGCACGAGATCGGCGTCGGGCCGCAGGCGCCGTACCGCTGCGGTGGCCGCCAGCAGACCGATTCCGGAGTCCATGAGCGCGATCTTCACCCGGTCACGATAGACGATGGGCCTCTCGCGGCCGGTCCCGTGGGGCAGACTGCGCGGGTGAGCGCCCTCCTGTGGACCGTCGCCGGATCTCTCGCCGCCTGGCTGTGGCTGCTGCTCTGTCAGGGCTTCTTCTGGCGAACGGACGTTCGCCTTCCCCCTCGTACGCCACCCGCCGTCTGGCCGTCCGTGTGCGTCGTCGTGCCGGCGCGTGACGAGGCCGGTCTGCTCCCGGCCGCCCTGCCCTCGGTGCTCGCGCAGGACTATCCCGGGCGGGCCGAGGTCTTCCTGGTGGACGACGGCAGCACGGACGGCACCGGCGAACTGGCGCGAGAGCTGTCGCGCCGTCACGGAGGGCTGCCGCTCACCGTGTCCTCTCCGGGCGAGCCGCCCGCGGGCTGGACGGGCAAGCTCTGGGCGGTTCGCCACGGCATCGGCCTCGCCCGCGCGCGGGGTCCCGAGTACCTGCTGCTCACGGACGCCGACATCGCGCACGCGCCGGACAGTCTGCGCCGGCTGGTCGCGGCGGCGCACACGGGCGGCTTCGACGTCGTCTCCCAGATGGCCCGGCTGCGCGTCGAGAGCCTGTGGGAGCGGCTCGTCGTACCGGCCTTCGTCTACTTCTTCGCGCAGTTGTATCCGTTCCGCCGGATCGGGCGGCCGAACGCGCGGACCTCGGCCGCGGCGGGCGGCTGCGTACTGCTGCGCGCCGATGCCGCGGCCCGCGCGAGGATCCCCGACGCCATCCGGCACGCCGTCATCGACGACGTGGCGCTCGCACGGGCGGTCCGCCGGAGCGGCGGGCGCATCTGGCTGGGGCTCGCCGACGGCGTGGACAGCGTGCGCCCCTACCCCCGGCTGCACGACCTGTGGCGCATGGTCGCGCGCAGCGCCTACGCCCAGTTGCGGCACAACCCCCTCCTGCTGGCCGGTACGGTCGCCGGGCTCGCCGTGGTGTACCTGGTGCCGCCCGTCGCGCTCGTCGCGGGCCTGACCCTCGGGAGCGGCGCGACCGCGGTGCTGGGCGCGCTGGCCTGGCTCGTGATGACGGGGACGTACCTGCCCATGCTCCGCTACTACGCGCAGCCGCCGTGGCTCGCTCCGCTGCTCCCCTTCACCGCGTCCCTGTACCTCCTCATGACGGTCGACTCGGCGGTGCGGCACTACCGGGGACGGGGCGCGGCCTGGAAGGGCCGCACCTACACGCGTCCGGACGCCGTCCCCGACGAGGGCTGAGCCGGCCCCGGACTCACTTGCGGCCGGGCGTCCAGTTCATGCCCCACCCGTAGGCGTGGTCGACGGCGCGCTGCATGCTGACGCCGCGGTCGGGGACCAGGTAGCGGGCCTCGCGCTGGACGACCAGGTCCTGGCCGGTGTTGGTGATGAGCGCGAGCGCGCACACCGGGGAGGGGACCGTGCACTCGTCGAGGGAGAACTCGATCGGCGCGCCGAACTGCGGGTGCAGGGTGACCGTGGCGTGCAGGTCGGCGAAGGAGCGGGCGCCCTCGTAGATGGTGACGAAGACGAGGATGCGCCGGAACGCGTGCTTGTGGTCGAGGTTGATGGTGAGGTTCTCGCCGCTCGCCACGGCACCGGTGCGGTCGTCGCCGTCGAGGTGGATGTAGGGCGGCTGGTGCAGCGACCCGAAGGTGTTGCCGAGGGCCTGGACGACGCCCTTGCTGCCGTCGTTGAGTTCGAACAGGGCGCACAGGTCGAGGTCGAGGTCCGCGTGCAGGGCGACCGCCCGGCCGCGCTTGCTGCCCCATCCGGAGAACTGTTTGCGCACCTGCCAGTTGAGGTTCACGCGCATGGCACCCGACGTTCCGCCCTGCTTGGTGAGCGACACCGACGGGGACGCCTTGGTGAGCGTGACCTTGGTGAGCTGCACGGGGGCGGGCGGGGCAGGAGGGGCGACCGGCGGCGGGGCCGGGACGGGCGGGGTGACGCTCGCCGGCCGGAGCGGGGCGACCGGGGGCGCGACGGGCGCGGTGCGCTGCGGCTCGTCCACCGTGATGCCGTAGTCCGTGGCCAGGCCCTCCAGGCCGCTGCTGTACCCCTGGCCGACGGCGCGGAACTTCCAGGCGCCCTGGCGCCGGTAGAACTCACCCAGTACGTACGCCGTTTCGACGGTCGCGCCCACGCTGTCGAACCGTGCCGCCACGGTTCCCCGGCCGGCGTCCTTCACCTCGATGTACAGCCCCGGCACCTGGGCGAACGTCCCGCCGTCGGCGGAGGCGACGAGCACCACCGTCTCGATGGCCGGCTCCACGCGCGTGAGGTCGACGACCAGGGTGTCGGTGACCCGGCCGCCGTCGTCCCGCTTGCCCTCGTGCCGGATCGCCCCGGAGGAGTGCTGCGGCTGGTTGTAGAAGACGAAGTCCGCGTCCGAGCGGACCTTGCCGCCCACCAGCAGCAGCGCCGAGGCGTCGGTGTCGGGCACACCCGGCCCGGAGCCCCACCCCAGTTCCACCCGCAGCGCCGTCGTCGGCACCGGGACGTTGGATCCCTTCGGCATTGACATGTCCGCCCCCATCAGCAGTCACCCCGCCAGGTCTCACGCCCCGGCATCGCGTCGCGTTCGTCGCGCCTCCCAACGTATTGCCCACGACGGCGGACGCCCATGAGGAGTGCGAAAAGACGAGTGGTCAACCGCCGGTAACCCCCTGGGAACTGAGCCTTTACACGATCCGAACGTCGCATGGTGCCCTTTTTTCCCAAGTTCGCTCGCATTGGGGATCCCACGTCACCGCCGACACGGAAAAGAACCCTCTTATCGGTCTCCCCAACCAGCACATCGTGGGCTTAACTTATGTGCCATGACCTCCCCCCGCTCCACCTATGGCGGCGGCTACTACTCCGCCTCCTTCCCGGACACCCCGATCTACGACTCCCTCGTGGCCGAACGGGGCACCCCGCAGATCGCCCCCATCCGGGTCCCCGCCGCGTACGACACCCCGGGCAGCCACCTGGCGCCGAACAGCCACTTGCCCGCCCTCCCGTCCGCGCTGCCCGCCCTCCCGGCGGCCCCCTCGCAGCCCTCGTACGGCTACCCCCAGGCGCAGCAGCCCGCACCGCTGCAGCAGGCGCCGACGGCGTACATCCCGCAGCAGGCCGGCCCGCCGCGCGGTTACCCCGGCCCGCAGCAGCCGCGCCCCGCGGCGCCCGGCGGCACGGGGTACGAGGCGATGCGCCCGGCGGCGCCCCGGCCCAACCCGGCGCCGTACCAGGACCCGTACAACAACCAGCAGTACCGGGGTTACTGATCCCTCGGTGAGGTCGTCTGCGCCGGCTGGCACGATGGCCTCATGGGGAACGCGGAGCTGCTGTCGATTCACGTCCATCCGGTCAAGGCGTTCCGGGGCCAGGCGCCCCGTGAGGCCGTCGTGGAGCCCTGGGGGCTGGCCGGGGACAGACGCTGGGTGCTGATCGACGACGGGGGAAAGGTCGTCACCCAACGCCAGCAGCCGCGCCTCGCGCTTGCCGCCGCCGAGCTCGTGCCCGGCGGCGTCCGGCTGTCCGGCCCCGGCCTGGAGCCGTTGACCGTGCCCGTCCCGGAGGCGGCGGGCACGGTCACGCTGGACATCTTCGGGTCCAAGGTGGAGGGGGTCCTCGCCGGCGACTTCGCGCACGCCTGGTGCAGCGCATACCTCGGGGTGCCCGCGCTCCTGGTCCACATGGACGACCCGGCCACGCGCCGGCCGGTCGACCCGGGCTACGCGCTGCCCGGCGAGACGGTCTCGTTCGCCGACGCCTGCCCCCTGCTGCTCACCTCGGCCGCCTCGCTCGACGCCCTCAACTCGCTGATCGCCGAGGACGGTCTGGCCGAGGAGGGCCCCCTGCCGATGAACCGGTTCCGGCCCAACGTCGTCGTCGGGGGCGCCGCGCCCTGGGCCGAGGACGGCTGGCGGCGCATCGCCGTCGGCGAGGTCGAGTTCCGCGTCGCCAAGATGTGCGGCCGCTGCGTCGTGACCACGACCGACCAGGACACCGCCGAACGCGGCCGGGAGCCCCTGCGCACCCTCGGACGGCACCGCCGGATCGGCGGCAGCCTGATCTTCGGGCAGCATCTCGTGCCCCGGTCCCCGGGAACGATCCGCGTCGGCGACCCGGTGCGCGTCCTCGACTGAGACGCCGCCGCGGGTCCCGCCGGGCGGGAACCCGGCGGCGGGACCCGGGCGTTGGATTTCTCGTGAGGCGTGCGTGAGAGGTAGGGGGACGCGCGTGACATCGCTCTCTCTTCGGGCGGTGGCGCGGGCGAACGGCTCCGCCGGGGGTTGTCATGGAGCGGGAAGGGGGGCGGCAGGATGCGCGCTGTTCGCGGTCTGTGGCACTGGCGGCACAATCCGTTGTGCCGCACGACCGATCTCATGGAGGCCTGGGTGGCACTGGCCGCCCTGCTGCTGATACTCCTCGTCGCGCCCGTGATCGGCGCTCTCGCGGGCTCCGCCGCCCAGGACGGCCTGCGGCGGGCGGTCCGGGAGCAGGAGGAGTCCCGGCGGCTGGTGACGGCCACGGTGGTGCGGAAGCTGGAGCGGTCCGCGCTCGCCGCCGATCCCGAGACGGCCGTGCGGGACGACAGGTCACGTGTGCAGGCCCGCTGGACCGCCCCGGACGGCACGGGGCGCAGCGGTCCGGTCGTCGCCCGGCTCAGCGACCCGCAGCCGGGCGACCGGTTCACGCTCTGGACGGACGCGCAGGGGCGCACGGCGGCGCGTCCGCTGGATTCCGCCTCCGCGACGACGCACGCCGTGCTCGCCGGGTTCGGCGCCGCGCTGCTGACCGTGTGCCTGGTCGAGGGCGGCAGACGGCTCGTGGTGTGGCGCATGGTCCTTCGCCGGTACGCGCGTTGGGACCAGGCATGGGACCGGGCGGGCCCGGACTGGGGCAGGACCGGCACCGGCAGCTGACGGCCTTCCGGCTCCGGTCAATGCGGCGTCCGCGCGCACGCTACGGTGGACCGGCCGCAGCGCGTTTCGGCATCGACCTGCGCGCGAGCTAGCTTCCGGGGCAGTGGTGTCCCGAGGGCGAACGAGCCATCAGTACGACCGAGGTGGGGGCACAGCAACGCCATGGCACAGGGCACGGTCCAGGTGACGCACGCCGGTACGTCGCGGTGGCGGCGCCGCACAGGTGAGTACGCCTCGCTCGCCGCCGCCCTGGAGGCCGCGGCGGACGGTGACGTCCTCACCGTCGCCCCGGGGACCTACCGGGAGAACCTCGTCGTGCAGCGGGCGGTGACCCTGCGCGGACCCGAGGGCTCCCCCGGCTCGGTGCGGATCGCGCCCGTCGACGGGGTGCCGCTCACCGTGCGCGCCTCCGCGGTGATCCAGGACCTGCTCGTGGAGGGCCAGGACGCGGCGGCGCCGGCGCTGCTGGTCGAGGAGGGCACGCCGGAGCTGACCGACGTCCGGGTCGTCACACGGTCCGCCGCCGGGATCGAGGTCCGCGGCAGCGCCCGGCCGACGGTGCGGCGGTGCACCGTCGACAACCCGGCGGGCATCGGGATCGCCGTGGTCGACGGCGGCTCAGGGGTGTTCGAGGACTGCGAGGTCGTGGCCGCCGGGCAGGCGGGCGTGGCGGTGCGCGGCGGCGCGCATCCGCGCCTGGAGCGCTGCCGGGTGCACCACGCCGCCGGTTCGGGCCTCACCGCGACCGGGGAGAACTCCGCGCTGGAGGCCGTGGGGTGCGAGGTGTACGAAGTCCGCGGCAGCGGTGTGCAGATCACCGGCCGGGCCACGGCCCACCTCACCGACTGCGACGTCCACCGCACCACGGCCGACGGGGTCACCCTCGACACGGACGCCGTGCTCACCCTCGCCGACTGCCGTATCCACGACATCCCGGAGAACGCGGTCGACCTGCGCTCCCGCTCCGTCCTGACACTGACCCGCACCAGCGTGCGCCAGTTCGGGCGCAACGGCCTGTCGGTCTGGGACCCGGGCACCCGCGTGGACGCCAACCAGTGCGAGATCTTCGACAGCACCGGCGACTACCCGGCGGTGTGGGTCAGCGACGGCGCCACGGCGGTGCTGGACTCCTGCCGGGTGCACGACGTGCCCGACGCGCTGTTCGTCCTCGACCGCGGCTCGCGCGCGGACGTCGTCGACAGCGACCTCTTCCAGGTGCGCAACACGGCCGTGTCGGTGAGCGACGGCGCGACCGCGCAGCTCGACGACTGCCGCATCAGGGACGCCGCGACCGGCGCGTGGTTCCGCGACCACGGCAGCGGCGGCACGCTCGCCAACTGCACGCTGGACGGCACCCAGACCGGGGTGATCGTCACCAAGGGCGCCGACCCCACCATCGAGCGGTGCACCGTGGACTCCCCCGCCGAGGCCGGCTTCTACGTGTCGGCGGGCGGGCGCGGCAGCTTCCTGAACTGTCAGGTGCGCGGCAGCGGCGGGTACGGCTTCCATGTCCTCGACGGCTGCCGCTCGACGCTCCGCAAGTGCCGCACGGAGCGGTGCGCGCGCGGCGGTTACGAGTTCGCGGAGGGTGCTCCCGACGCCGAGTCGGGCACCGGACCCGTCGTGGAGGACTGCACCAGTGACGAGAGCGCGGGGCTGCGCACCCCGACGGCGCCCCCCGAGCCGGCCGTCCAGACCGCCGGCCGCACGCCGGGGCTGCTGAGCGCGATCCCCGGGCAGCGCACGACCGAGCAGGAGCCGCTGGTCGGTGCCGCCGAGCCGCAGCCACCTGCCCGGACCTCCAAGGCCGTCCTCGGTGAACTGGACGCGCTGGTGGGCCTGGACAGCGTCAAGCGCGAGGTGCGGGCGCTCACCGACATGATCGAGGTGGGCCGGCGCCGTCAGCAGGCCGGCCTGAAGGCCGCGTCGGTCAAGCGGCACCTGGTCTTCACGGGCTCCCCCGGCACCGGGAAGACCACGGTCGCCCGGCTGTACGGCGAGATCCTCGCCTCGCTCGGGGTGCTGGACAAGGGCCATCTGGTGGAGGTGTCCCGTGTCGATCTGGTCGGCGAGCACATCGGCTCGACGGCCATCCGCACCCAGGAGGCCTTCGAACGGGCGCGTGGCGGCGTGCTGTTCATCGACGAGGCGTACGCGCTGTCCCCGGAGGACGCGGGCCGGGACTTCGGCAAGGAGGCCATCGACACGCTCGTGAAGCTGATGGAGGACCAGCGGGACGCGGTGGTGGTCATCGTCGCGGGCTACACGGCGGAGATGGAGCGCTTCCTGTCCGTCAACCCCGGTGTGGCGTCCCGCTTCTCACGCACCATCACCTTCAGCGACTACGGCCCCGAGGAGCTGCTGCGGATCGTCGAGCAGCAGGCGGAGGAGCACGAGTACCGGCTGGCGCCCGGTGCCGCGGAGGCGCTGTTGCAGTACTTCGCGGCCGTCCCGAAGGGCCCCGCGTTCGGCAACGGCCGTACCGCGCGGCAGACCTTCGAGGCAATGGTGGAACGCCACGCGAGCCGTGTCGCCCAGGTCGACGAGCCGAGCACGGACGAGCTGACCCTGCTGTACGCGCAGGATCTGCCCGACCTCACCTGAGCCCGGGCGGTCCGGGCGTGTCCCCGGGGCGCTGGCCCGGCAGCCCCGGGCCGAGCCGGTCGAGCAGGTGGCCGCGCTCGCGGTCGAAGGTCGGGTCGGCCTGGTAGTCGGAGTGGCCGAGGATCGGGGCGGGCAGCGGGTGGAGGTCGCTGCGGGCGTGGGCCATGGGATCCCGCATCGGCTCGCAGTCGACCTGCGGACCGTCGCCGTCGGACACCCGCACGGGGCCACCGATCGGGTCGGTCGGCCGGTACAGGTTGCGCCAGCAGTCGACCTCCTCGTGCAGCGCGGCGAGCGAGGCCGGGCCGAAGTGGGCGGGAAACCAGCGGCCGTACAGCCGCTCCAGCGGTGAGCCGTACGTCAGCAGCGCGACCCGGCTGCGCACGGCCGGGGTCAACTGCCAGGCCGCCGCGGCGGCGAGAACGCTGCCCTGCGAGTGGCCGGAGATCACCAGCCGGCCGCCCGTGGTGCGGGTCCAGGTGGTGATGCGCCAGGTCAGGTCGGGCACCGCGCGCTCCGCGTAGCAGGGCGGGGAGAAGGGGTGCGCGGCGCGCGGCCAGAAGGTGCCGACGTCCCACAGGACACCGACGGTGCGCCGCGCGGACATGTCCTTGTACGCGCGCCGGCCCAGGGTGACGAACAGTATGAAGCCGAAGCCGACGAGCCAGGAGCCGAGCGCCTGGGAGGTGTCGGCGGCGCCGTGGACGAACGGGTGGGTGTGCCGCGCGGCCGCGCCGGGGGCCTTGTCCGTCGCCATCGCGCCGACCAGCGCGCCGGTGCCGAGGATCAGGGAGACGGCGGAGACGGCCGCGATGAAGAAGGGTCCGCGGTCGGTGAGCGTGGACATCGCGCGCGTGCGGGCGATGCGCCGGGTGCGGTCCGGGTCCTTGGCCTCTCCCGCGTAGTCCCTCTCGACGACGGCGCGTTCGGCGCGGGCCAGCCGCAGGGTGCGCGAGGCCTGCCAGCCGGCCAGCAGCACCAGGACCACGAGCAGCGCGGGGATCACCGACGCCTGCCAGGTCAGCACGACCGGCGGTCCTGACAGGGAGGCCCGGGTGCCGTCCAGCCAGTCGGCGACCCGCTGGGACACGCCGCCGGACATCACGCCGCCCAGCGCGCAGGCCAGCATCGCGACAGCGGGTCCGGCCAGGCCGCGCATCGCGGTGCGGGGGTCGGGGTCGCTGCGGTACAGCAGGTGGGCGACGACCGCGAGGACGATCACCAGCAGGCCCTGGGCCAGTGCGAGGCCGCCGAAGGCCGCGTCGCCCGGCAGCCGGCCGGCCGATTCCCACGCCGGGCGGTCCCAGCAGGCGTACACGAGGGTCAGGGCGAGCAGGACGAGGGAGGCGAGCGGCAGGTGCCGTACGAAGGAGGCGTCGATCTCGCGGTCGAGGTGCTTCTCGCTGCGGCCGCGCCGGCAGACCACCACGACCACCGCGACCGCGGCGAGGACCAGCGCCACCTCCAGCGTCCGGCCCAGCGTCTCCAGGACGGCCGGGCCGCCCGCCTCGCGGTCGTGGCGGGCGGCGGCCTGGACGACGGCGGCGGCCACCGTGAGCAGACCGGCGGCGGTGTGGGCGCCGCGCAGTCGGGCGACCAGGCGCCTGCCGTACCAGAAGCCGGGGCGGCCGAGCGCGCTGCGGGCGGGGTTCTCGTCGGATTCACGGACGAGCGGCTGTTCCGACTCGTACGCGCTCCAGGTGCGCCGGGAGAGGTACCAGAGCAGGCCGACCAGGGCGGCCGGCACCAGGGACGCGAGGGCGAGGCGGCGGCCCGGCGGGCTCCACCAGCCGTCGCCGGACGCGGTGGGCGACAGGAAACCCAGCCAGGTGTGCCGTTCGGCGCACGCGCGCGTGCCGGCGCACTGCCAGGCCGTGAGGTCCAGGGCGACCTCGCAGGCGGCCGCGACCAGCAGCACGGTGAGGCTGAGACCGACGAGCCGCACCAGCAGTCCGTACAGGCGGATCGTCGCCGCCCGGTCGCGGGCCGAGGGGCGCATCCAGTGGGCGAGGTTGGCCACCATGAACGGGAGTAACAGCAGCCACAGGGCTCGCGCCCCGTTCCCGGAGGTCAGGTTGCACCAGACGTAGGCCTCCGGCACCGGGCGGCCGTCGCCGCTCCCGCGGCCGGCGGGGCGGTCCTCCGCGTCCACGTCGTCGGCGCGGCGGAAGACGGCCGCCGTGTCGTCGCCGGAGACCCGTACGGTGCGGGGGTCGTCCAGCATGTGCTCGGGCGTGGCGCCGCCCACGCCGTGGACCAGCAGTTCCAGGGTGGCCCCGGTTCCCGCCGCCCGTGCCGCGGGACCGGCCGCCCCGTCGTTCAGCCCGTCCGGCCCGGTCAGGCCGTTCAGGCCGCGTTCCTGCGCGCTTTCCACTGTCCGCACTTCCCCCGTGTCCTTCGCACTTCCCCCGGGACGCGCCGTCGGCATGTCCATGCGGCACCAGGATCTCCCGTCCGGAGGCCTTGCACACCCCTCGTCACGGAATCTCCCCGATCCGTGTGAGGGGCGAGCGCCGGATGAGACGCAGGTGACATGTGCGCGTCGCGCAACCGGTGGCGCGACTCCGGCCGAGCCGTGCGAATATGGGACGCCCACGTGCCGGGCGCGCGAGAATGGCCTAGTGGGAGCAGGTGCGAGGGTGTGCAGGACGGCTTGAGGAAAGGACCGGAGCGTACGTGAGTGAGAATCAGAACCTCCTCGCGGAGCAGCGGCGCGCCCTGATCCTGGACGAGGTGCGGCGGCGCGGCGGCGTACGCGTCAACGAGCTGACCCGCAAGCTCGGTGTGTCCGACATGACCGTCCGCCGCGATCTGGACTCGCTGGCCCGCCAGGGCGTCCTGGAGAAGGTGCACGGCGGTGCCGTGCCGGTGCTGGAGGCGAGCACGCACGAGCCGGGCTTCGAGGCCAAGTCGGGCCTGGAGCTCAGCGCCAAGGAGGACATCGCGAAGGCCGCCGCCCAACTGGTCGCGCCGGGCTCCGCGATCGCGCTGTCGGGCGGTACGACGACGTACGCGCTGGCGCATCATCTGCAGGAGGTCGCCGACCTCACCGTGGTCACGAACTCGGTGCGCGTGGCCGACGTCTTCCACTCGGCGCAGCGCTCCTCGGGACAGCGGCAGGGCGCCGCCACCGTCGTGCTGACCGGCGGGGTGCGCACGCCCTCCGACTCCCTGGTGGGGCCGGTCGCCGACCAGGCCGTCGCCACGCTCCACTTCGACATGCTGTTCCTCGGCGTGCACGGGATATCGGCGGAGGCGGGTCTGTCGACGCCGAACCTCGCCGAGGCCGAGACCAACCGGCGGCTGGTGCAGTCGGCCCGGCGGGTCGTGGTGGTCGCCGACCACACCAAGTGGGGCACCGTGGGGCTCAGTTCGTTCGCGACGCTGGACCAGGTGGACACGCTGGTGACCGACTCCGGGCTGGCCGACGAGGCACGCGAGGAGATCGCGGAACATCTGCGGCAGCTGATCGTGGCGGGCGAGGATGAGGGCGTCGACGACCTCTGAGCCCGTGCGCGGCGCACACGCGGCGCAGACACGCGGCGCGGTGCCCACTAGGGTGAGCGGCCCGGTCACCGCCCGTCGCACAGGGGGTTTCGTATGGCGCGCCGACTGCGTCCGGTGGAGGTCGACTTCACCCGGTCCGCTCCGGTACGGCTGGTCTTCGCACGGCGGATCGCCGCTTCCCCCGAGTCCGTCTTCCGGGCGCTGGCCGAGGACGTGACCGACTGGCCGCGGTGGTTCTCGGCGGTGACGCTGGCCCGGCCGACCGAGGACGGCGCCGGGCGGCAGGTCGCACTGCGGGGCGGTACGCGGTTCACCGAGACCGTCCTCGTGGCCAAGGCGCCCGAGGTGTACGCGTATCGCGTCGACGAGACCAACGCGCCGGGCGTCCGCGCGCTCGTCGAGGAGTGGCGGCTGGCTCCCGCGGGGACCGGCACGCGGGTGCAGTGGACGTTCGCGGCCGACGGGCCTGTGGCGTTCCGCGGGGTGCTGAGGCTGGCGCGGCCGGGCCTCGCGCGGGCGTTCCGCGGCGCGGTGACGGCGCTGGACCGGCGGCTGGCCGGGTAGGAAGCCGGAAGTCCGCCCGGGGCGGTGCGGCTCAGTCCGGCCAGACGCCCGTGGCCAGCAGCGAGTCGATGGCGGCACTGTACGGGGCGATGTCCAGGCCTTGTTCGGCGAGCCAGGCGTCCGAGTAGTACTTGTCGAGATAACGGTCGCCCGGGTCGCACAGCAGGGTGACCACGCTGCCCGTACGGCCCTCGGCGACCATCTCGGCGACGATCTTCAGGGCGCTCCACAGCCCGGTGCCCGTCGAGCCGCCCGCCTTGCGGCCGATGCCCTGCTCCAGGGCGCGCACGGCGGCGACGCTCGCCGCGTCCGGCACCTTCATCATCCGGTCGATCGCGCCGGGCACGAAGCTCGGTTCCATCCGGGGGCGGCCGATGCCCTCGATGCGGGAGCCGCAGTCGCAGGTGACGTCCGGGTCGCCGGTCGTCCAGCCCTCGAAGAAGCAGGAGTTGTCCGGGTCGGCGACGCAGACGCGCGTGTCGAACTGCATGTAGTGGACGTAGCGCGCGATCGTCGCGGAGGTGCCGCCGGTGCCGGCCGTGGCGACGATCCACGCGGGCTCCGGGAACCGCTCCAACTCCAGCTGGCGGAAGATGGATTCGGCGATGTTGTTGTTGCCGCGCCAGTCCGTGGCCCGTTCCGCGTAGGTGAACTGGTCCATGTAGTGGCCGCCGGTCTCGGCCGCGAGGCGGGCCGACTCCTCGTACATCTTGCGGGAGTCGTCCACGAAGTGGCAGCGGCCGCCGTGGAATTCGATCAGGCGGCACTTCTCGGCACTCGTCGTGCGCGGCATCACCGCGATGAAGGGGACGCCGATCAGCTTCGCGAAGTACGCCTCGGAGACGGCCGTCGAACCGCTGGACGCCTCGATCACCGGACGGTCCGGGCGGATCCAGCCGTTGCACAGGCCGTAGAGGAACAGCGAGCGGGCGAGGCGGTGCTTGAGGCTGCCGGTCGGGTGGGTCGACTCGTCCTTGAGGTAGAGGTCGATGCCCCAGTGCTCCGGCAGCGGGAAGCGCAGGAGGTGGGTGTCGGCCGAGCGGTTGGCGTCGGCCTGGACCTTGCGGACGGCGTCCTTGAGCCAGACGCGATAGGCGGAGTCGGTGCGGTCGACGTCGAGGGTGGCGCCGGTCCGGGTCTGCTGGGGGGTGGTCACGGCGGGGCTCCTTAAGGGCTGCACGCCGACGGCGGTGCACGCGGCCGACACACCGATCATAAGCAGCTCGCGCACGCTTCTCACCTGCATAAACGCATCTTTGAGGCGCTCAAAGGGGGTGAGGGGGGCGGGGTGGGGCACCGGTGCGCCGCGGACCCCGGGGCCGGGCACCCCACCGCGGGGCGGCGCGCTCCTCGGGGGCGCATTCACGTGAGTGCACCGGGTGGCCTATGCCTCGGTGACGTGCGCACTGGTGCGCGACTGCGGGGCCGTGCAGACTGCACCGGGTGCGACGGACACCCGGAAGAGGACCCGCAGGCGACGAGGGGGCGGGAGGGCATGGCGGAGCCGGAGTTCACGGCCTTGGGCGTGCGGATCGGACAGGGACTGCGCTCACTCACCCGGGCCGGGCAGGTCCGGATCAGCGGCGGCCGGGTCGAGCTGCTCACGAGCTACGGCAGCGAGATCGACAGCGCCCCGGTGCAGGCCGTGCGGGCGTCGCGGCCGTGGTTCGCGGCCGGGGACCGGGCGCTGGCCGACCTCAACGGCAAGCGGTACGTGCTGACCCTGGGCGAACGGGATCCCGCCCCAGGCGAGCCGGGGCCGCCCGCGGCACGCCGGTTCATCGAGGCCGTCCGCAGGGCGGCGGGGCACAGCACCTGAGCGGGAGCCGACACCGCAGGTCGAGAGGGGCCGGGCTCGGACCGGTGCCCACGGACACCGCCATCCGACCCGCACGCGTGCGGACAGGCCCGGACAGCGGGCGTCCGCCGGAGCGTGCCGCCTCCGGCGGGCGGGGCGACCCGAGGCACATCGGCGCCGACACGAGGCACGTACGCGCAAGGGCGGACACGAGGCACGTACGCGCAAGGACGGCCAAGTACCAGCGGCGCGAGCCGGTGCGCGGGCGCGAGCCGTGGCGCGACCCGCGGGGAGCCGGTCCCGACAGACGGCACATGCCCGCACGGGCAGGCGAGATCCGGCGGCAGGAGCCGACGCACGCCGCCGTCGCCGGACGGCGCGAGCCGATGCGCGCCGTCCCCGACGGACGGCACCAGCCGCGACGGCCCGCCTCCGCCGGACGGCGCGAACCGAAGTGGCACGGCCCCGACCGACGGCGTGAGCCGCTGCCGGGCGGTTCCGGTGGACGGCGTCGGCGGCGTCGGCCGCTGTGCACCCGCGCCGGCAGGGGGCGTCCGGTGATGTGGCCGAGACGCGACGGCCCCACCCCCCGTACGGAACACCGCGAGTTGCGGCCTTACACCCCTTGCGCCACTCTGGTCTCACGTCACTCTGGGTTTACCGGCGATAACGCTGCGAACCAGCCCGCCGGACACGACAGCAGGCGGCCGTTTTCACGCAGGCGCTGCTGGATCCGAACTCCGTGTTCTTCCGGACCTCACGTCGGGGAGTCGCAGCCGTGATCAGTCACCCAAGCAGGCACTGCACGGTGGAGCTCCAAGCCCTGCCGTCGCGGATCGGCCAGGTCCGCAGAATCGTATCTGCGCAGTTGCGCTACTGGCATCTGGATCCCCTCATAGACCGAGCGGCGCTCGGTGTGACCGAGTTGCTCTCGAACGTCCACCGGCACGCCCAGCCCGACAAGACCTGCACCGTCGAGATCGAGCTCCTGCTCGACCGCCTCACCGTCTCCGTGCACGACCGTGACCCCCGCCTGCCCGTCGTGGCCGACGCGGATCCGCTGGCCACCTGCGGTCGCGGACTCGCCATGGTGGCGGCGATGAGCGAGAGCTGGGGCGTGCGGCCGGACGGCGACAACGGGAAGATCGTGTGGTTCACGCTGCCCACGACGACGCCCGCCGTGAAGGCACCCCCGCACCCCGCCCGTCGCACGCTCACGGAACCGGTGCGCCGCTTCGCGGAGGTCGAGCCGGTCGGCCGGGCGCCCGAACACACTCCCGCCCGGTCGGCCGTTGCCGGCTGACCGGGCGGTGAGCGCACCACGCGCCGCGCGCTGAGCTGCGGCACCGCGCGGCACCGGCGGGCGTCGGGTCGGGCCCGGCGGGGCGGTCAGACCGCCTCGCGCCCGCCGCCGCGGCCGAACTGCTCGTCGAGGACGGACAGTCGGCGCCAGTACTCGTCCTCGTCGATCTCACCGGCGGCGAAGCGCCGGCCGAGGACGGCGAGGGGCGAGTCGCCTGCCGGGCGGGCGACGTGGGCCGGGTGCCAGGGCGCGCGGCGGCCGCGCCACACGGTGCGGCGTGCCAGGGTCACGGCCCCGAGGATCACGGCGGCCCAGATCAGCGGGAAGAACAGGATCCACGGGCCGGGACCGCCGTCTCCGTGTGCGAGGGTCTGCATGGCGGGTCGTCTCCAGTCGTCTCGGTCGGTGCGTCGATGCCTTCGAGCCTCCCGCCGCGGGCGACGCGGGTCGTCGTCCCCCCGAGGGCAGTGGGGGTACCGCGCGGGGAGTAGATGAGCATCCGGCGGCTGCTCCAGGACCGGGGCAGCACGGCCTGGATCTCTGTAACTACCAGTATGTACAGTGACCTCATGAGCACCTCGGAGCGACTGATCGAGTCCACCCGTGAGCTGTTGTGGGAGCGCGGTTACGTGGGCACCAGCCCCAAGGCGATCCTGGAGCGCGCGGGCGCCGGCCAGGGCAGCATGTACCACCACTTCCAGGGCAAGCCCGACCTCGCCCTGGCCGCGATCCGGCGGACCGCGGACGAGATGTGGGCCACCGCCGAGGCGGTGCTCGGCGGGCCGGGCACGCCGTACGAGCGCATCGCGGCGTATCTGCGGCGCGAGCGCGACGTGCTGCGCGGCTGCCCGGTCGGCCGGCTGACGATGGACCCGGACGTGATCGCCAGCGAGGCGCTGCGCGCACCTGTCGACGAGACGCTGGGCAGGCTCCGGACACGGCTGGCCGAACTGGTCGAGGAGGGCCGGGCGCAGGGCCAGCTCCCCCCGCACCTGGACGGTGCGGAGATCGCCGCGACGATCGTCTCGACCGTACAGGGCGGGTACGTCCTGGCGCGCGCGTCCGGTTCCCCGGCCGCCTTCGACGCGGGGGTGCGGGGGCTGCTGGCCCTGCTCGCCCCGGCGGGCCGGGAGGACTGAGCCGGTGCACGCCATGCGGTACGAGGCCACCTGCTCCGCGAGCGCGGGGTGCGCGGATCTCCCGTGCACCAGTACGCGCCGTTCTCCCTCTGGCGCACCATGGAGGGCATGAACTCCTTCCTGTGGGGAGACTTCGGGCGGCCCGCCGTGCGGCAGTGGACGGGGCTCGCGTACGAGGAGGGCGCGGACGCCGCCGCGCCCGCGCGCGTGGCGGTGCGCAGCGGCGTGCCCGTGCCGCAGGGCACGGTGCTGTCGGAGGCGGTCGGGGACGCGGTGCGCGAGGCGGGGCGGCCGGCCGCCGGGGACGGGGCGGTGGGCGACGTGTTCGAGGTGCTGCACCTGTCCGCGCCGCAGCGGCGGTCGCTGCCTCGGGGGCGTCAGTGGTGAGCACGGTCCGTACCGTGCTGGGGGACGTCCCTCCCGAGTGGCTGGGCGTGTGCGACGCCCATGATCACCTGTTTCTCTCCACTCCCCTGCTGCCCGGCCACGAGCTGCGGGACGCCACGGCGGCGCGGGCCGAGCTGGCCGCGTTCCGCGCACAGGGCGGGGGCTGCGTCATGCAGTGGACGCCGTACGGGCTGGGGCGGCGGGCCGCCGATCTGCCCTCGCTCGCCCGGGACAGCGGGGTTCACGTGGTGGCCGCCACGGGGCTGCACCAGGCCGGTCACTACGGCGAGGGGACGCTGGAGCGGCTGCGCGGGCGGCTCGCGGAGGTCTTCGTCGCCGAACTGACGGCGGGCATCGGCACGTCGGGCGTCCGGGCGGGGTTCGTCAAGGTCGCGGGCGGTTTCCACGCGCTGGACGCGCACGCCCGCTGGACCATGGCCGCCGCGGCCGAGGCCCAGCACGCGACCGGCGCGCCCGTCGCCGTCCACCTGGAGCTGGGCACGGGCGCACTGGACGTACTGGACCTGCTGTGCGGGGAGTTGGGCGTGCCGCCGCACCGGGTGATCCTCGGACACCTCAACCGCTTTCCCGACCTCGTGGTGCACCGCCAGGTCGCCGAGGCGGGCGCCTATCTCGCCTTCGACGGCCCGTCGCGGGCCCACCACGCCACCGACTGGCGCATGCCCGACGCCGTACGGGAGCTCGCGGAGGCCGGATTCGGGGACCGGCTGCTCCTCGGCGGCGACACCACCACGGCGGGGGCGCGCTCGGTGAGCGGCGGCCCGGGGATGCCGTATCTGCTGCGCCGGGTGCGGCCGAGGCTCGAACCGGAGGTGGGCGCGAAGGTGGTGGAGCGAATACTGACGGAGAACGCGTGGCGCGCCTTTTCCGCGGAGTGGGCCTGAGAGGCGACGCCCCCGCGCCACGGCCGAAGGGTCTCAGAGCTCGGCAAGCGCTCCCAGGGGATCGTCCAGCACCGGCTGCCACGCCAGCTCCGCCGCTCCCACCAGGCTGTTGTGGTCCAGGGAGCAGGCGAGGATCGGCACTCCCCCGCTCTGGCCCCACAGGCTGCGGTCGGCGACCACCGCCCGCAGCCGCTCGGGGTCGGCGTCGAGCAGGCTGCGGTGCAGGCCGCCCAGGATGATCCGGTCGGGGTTGAGGATGTTGACCAGACCCGCGAGGCCCAGTCCCAGCCGGTCGATGAGGGCCTCGGTGGCCATGCGGACGGCAGGGTCGGCGTACTCGTGCCGGATGAGGTCGTCGGCCTGCTTCAGCAGGGACACCTCGGGGCCCGGTTCGAGGCCGGCCGTGGTGAGGAAGGCGAGCGGGTCGGCCTCGACGTCGAGGCACCCGCGGCTGCCGCAGTGACAGGGGCGGCCCTCGGGATTGACGGTGAGGTGGCCGACCTCCAGCGCCAGGCCCGAACTGCCGGTGTGCAGCCGCCCGTCGAGGACCAGCGCGCCGCCCACGCCACGGTGCCCCGTGGCCACGCACAGCAGGTCGCGCGAGCCCCGCCCGGCGCCGTGCCGGTGCTCGGCGAGCGCGGCGAGGTTGACGTCGTTGGCCGCGAACGCGGGGCCGGTGATCCCGGCCGCGCGCACGCACTCGGCGAAGATCTGCCGCACCGGCGCCCCCGCCGGCCATGCCAGGTGCAGCGGGTTCAGTGCCAGCCCCGCCGGTTCGGCGACCGCCGACGGCACGGCGAGCCCGGCCCCCACGCACCGCCGTCCGGTCTCGCGCAGCAGTTCGGCGCCCGCCTCCACCACCGACCCCAGCACCTTGGCCGGGTCGGCGTCGACCGTCTCGCAGCCGGGCGCGGTGGCGACGATCCGCCCGCCGAGACCGACCAGCGCTGCCCGGAAGCCGTCGGCGTGCACCTGCGCGGCGAGTGCCACGGGGCCGTCCTCGGCGAGTTGCAGGCGGTGCGAGGGGCGGCCCTGGGATCCGGCGGCGGCGCCGGGCCGGGCGTCGACGCGGATCAGTCCGAGCGCCTCCAACTCCGCGGCGACCGCACCGGCGGTGGCGCGGGTGACGCCGAGTTCGGCGGTGAGGACAGCGCGGGTCGGGGCGCGCCCGGTGTGCACGAGCTCCAGCGCGGGTCCGAGCGCGCCACGCCCTCGGTCCAGCCGCGTCCTCGAGGTCCCTTCCCCCGCTGTCCGGGGGTCCGCCTTGCCGCTCATGAGGGCGAGTCTCCCATGATCCGTTGGTGGGGCGGCGGCCGCCGGACGCTCCGCGGCGGGTGCCGCGGCGCACGGCCGGCCGGCCGCCCTGCCGTCGTGACCGGCCGGGCGGTTGCGCGCCGCCCTTTCGGGGCGCCGTACGTCACTTGGCCGGCTCTGCCGAAAAGCCGCTCACCCGCAGGGTGACGTTCAGCCGGCCGGTCAGCCCGAGCCCGTCGGGGGCCGTGCCGGGACGCACCCGGGGGACGCCGTGGTAGGCGAGCCGGGACGGTCCTCCGAACACGAACAGGTCGCCGCTGCGCAGCTCGACGTCGGTGTACGGGCGGGAGCGGCCCTCGGTGTTGCCGAACCGGAAGACGCAGGCGTCGCCGAGGCTCAGGGACACCACCGGCGCGTCGGACGCCTCGTCGCCGTCGCGGTGCATGCCCATGCGGGCCTCGGCGTCGTAGAAGTTGATCAGCGCGATGTCGTAGGCGGCTCCGCTCGCCGCCCGCGCGCCGAGCGTCTCGGACACCGCACGCCGGCCCAGGTCCCCGAGCCAGGCCGGGAAGGGCTTCACCGGGGTGCCGTCGCCGTCGACGACCGTGCGGGCGTAGGCGTACGGGTACCAGTGCCAGCCCAGACAGACCTGCCGGGCGGTCATGGTGCCGCCGCCCGGGGTGCGGACCGTGCGCAGCCCGGCGGGCTCTCGCGCCCAGTCCCGGCAGGCACGCAGCAGCGCGCGCTGGGCCTCCCCGTCCAGCCAGTCCGGCACGTGCACCGCGCCGGGCGCGACCTCGGCGCGCTCTCTGGGGAAGAGTTCGGCGTCCATGTCCTCCATCCTCGCGCACCGGCCGTGAGCTGCGGCGGCTAGCCTGGACGCACGATGAACGACCGTATGACGACGCCCTGGGGCGAGCTCGCGCTGGCCCGTTTCCCCGAGGACCCGCGCGACCGCCTGCGCGCCTGGGACGCCTCCGACGAGTATCTGCTCAGGCATCTCGCGGCCGAGGAGGTCCCGCTGTCGGGGACGGTCGTGGTCGTAGGGGACCGCTGGGGCGCGCTGGTGACGGCGCTCGCGCGGCACGCGCCGGTGCAGATCACCGACTCGTACCTCACCCAGGAGGCGACCCGGGCCAACCTCGCGCGCTCCGGCGTCGCACCGGGCACGGTGTCGCTGCGCACCACCCAGGACCCGCCGCCCGAGCGGATCGACGTGCTCCTCGTCCGCGTCCCGAAGAGCCTGGCGCTGCTGGAGGACCAGTTGCTGCGGCTGGCGCCCGCCGTGCACGAGGGCACGGTCGTCGTCGGCACCGGCATGGTGAAGGAGATCCACACCTCGACGCTGGACCTGTTCGAGCGGATCCTCGGCCCCACCCGCACCTCGCTCGCGGAGAAGAAGGCGCGGCTGATCCTGTGCACGCCGGATCCGTCGCGGCGGCGCCCCGTGAACCCCTGGCCGTACCGCTACCCGCTGCCCGCGGACGTCGGAGCGGTCTCCGGGCGCACGGTCGTCAATCACGCGGGGGTCTTCTGCGCGGACCGGCTCGACATCGGCACGCGCTTCTTCCTCGCCCATCTGCCGCGGACCGGCGGCGCGGGCCGGGTCGTGGACCTGGGGTGCGGGAACGGCGTGGTCGGTACGGCCGTGGCGGTGGCCGACCCGGGCGCCGAGGTGCTGTTCGTGGACGAGTCCTTCCAGGCCGTGGCGTCGGCGGAGGCGACGTATGAGGCGAACGGGGCGCCCGGGCACGCCGAGTTCCGGGTCGGCGACGGGCTGGCCGGGGTGGCGTCCGGCAGCGTCGACCTGGTGCTGAACAACCCGCCGTTCCACTCGCACCAGGCGACCACCGACGCGACGGCCTGGCGGATGTTCACGGACGCCCGGCGGGCGTTGCGGCCGGGTGGTGAGCTGTGGGTGATCGGCAACCGGCATCTCGGATACCACCTGAAGCTGCGGCGGCTGTTCGGGAACAGCGCTCTGGTGGCGAGCGACCCGAAGTTCGTGGTGCTGAGGGCCGTGAAGCGGTAGGTCCCTTCGCGGGGCCCCGGGTTCGAGCGTCAGGGCCTGGGCGCGGCCGCGGGGCACCGAGCGCCAAGGCCCGGGCGCGGCCGCGGGGCACCGAGCGCCAAGGCCCGGGCGCGGCCGCGGGGCACCGAGCGCCAAGGCCCGGGCGCGGCCGCGGGGCACCGAGCGTCAGGGCGGGGGCTGGCCAAGCGTCCGCAGGAGCGCCGCGACCGTCCGCACCATCGCCTCCCGCCCCACGCTGAGGTACTTGCGCGAGTCGACGGCCTCCGGATGCGCGGCGAGGAACTCCCTGATGGCGCCGGTCATGGCGATGTTGAGGGCGGTGCCGACGTTGACCTTGGTGACACCGCCCGCGACGGCCGCCGTCAGTTCGCCGTCCGGCACTCCGGAGGAGCCGTGCAGGACGAGGGGGACGTGCAGGGTGGCGGAGAGTCGCTTGAGGAGGGCGTGGTCGAGGGTCGCGGTGCGGGTGGTCATGGCGTGGCTGCTGCCGATGGCGACGGCCAGCGCGTCCACGCCCGTGTCGGCGACGAAGGCGCGGGCCTGGGTGGGGTCGGTGCGGGCGCCGGGCGCGTGGGCGTCCAGCGGCGGCCGGCCGTCCTTGCCGCCGACCTGGCCCAGTTCGGCCTCGATCCACAGTCCCTGGGCGTGCGCCCAGTCG
Organism: Streptomyces sp. NPDC107562; assembly: GCF_055657325.1. Taxonomy (NCBI): domain Bacteria; kingdom Bacillati; phylum Actinomycetota; class Actinomycetes; order Kitasatosporales; family Streptomycetaceae; genus Streptomyces; species Streptomyces sp. NPDC107562. Next base: position 193,167 of record NZ_JBVKBE010000006.1, read on the forward strand.
GCGGCGGCGCGGGTCGCGGCGAGGTTCTCGGCGTAGGGCAGGCGCGCGGCGTCGTACATGACGGAACTGAAGCCCGCGTCCGGCGCCTGGCGCAGCAGGCTGTCGCTCTGGACGTGGTCGAGGTGCAACGCGACGGGGACCGCGGCGCGTTCGGCGGCGGTGACGGCGGCGCGGGCCAGCGGGAGGAGCCGGCCGTAGCGAAAGGTGACGGCGTTCTCGCTGACCTGGAGCACGACCGGGTCCCCGGTGCTCTCGGCGCCGGCGACGACGGCCTCGATGTGTTCCAGCGTGATGATGTTGAAGGCGGCGACGGCGGAGCGGGCCTCGGCGGCGCGCGTCACGAGCTCGCCGGTGGTCACCAGGGGCACGGCTTCTCCTTGCTGGTGGTGCGCGGAGGATCACGCGGGCAGGGGCGCGTCGGCCCGTCCTCGCGGGCGGCTCTCAGAGGATCACCGAGCGGGTGAGGTGGCGGGGCCGGTCGGGGTCGAGGCCGCGGGCCGTCGCCACGGCCACGGCGAGGCGCTGGGCGAGGACGAGTTCGGCGAGCGGGTCGAGGCCCCCCGCCACCCACTGCCCGCCGGTGGCCCTCACCTGCTCCGCGAGCCCGTCGGGGGCGGGTCCGAGCATCCAGGTCGCGGTGCCCTCGGTGGTGATGCTGAGGGGGCCGTGCCGGTACTCCATCGCCGGGTAGGACTCCGTCCACGCCTGGGCCGCCTCGCGCATCTTCAAGGCGGCCTCGTGGGCGAGTCCCACACTCCAGCCGGTGCCGAGGAAGGTGAACTGGCCGCGCTCCACCAGCCCTTCGGGCAGCTCGGCGTCGAGTGCGGTGCGGGCGTCGGTGACGACGGCGTCGGTGTGCCGGCCGAGGTGGGCGCGGAGCAGGGTGAGGGCGGTGGTGGCGAAGCGGGTCTGCACGACCGAGCGCTCGTCGGCGAAGTCGAGGACGACGACGTCGTCGGCGGCGGCCATGACGGGCGTGTGCGGGTCGGCGGTGATCGCGGAGGTGCGGGTGCGTCCGTGCACCGTACGGAGCAGGTCGAGCACCTCGGTGGTGGTGCCCGAGCGGCTCAGGGCGAGGATCCGGTCGTAGCCGCGGCCGCGGGGGAACTCCGAGGCGGCGAAGGCGTCCGTCTCGCCCTGGCCCGCCTCCTCGCGCAGCGCCGCGACGGACTGCGCCATGAAGTACGAGGTGCCGCATCCGACGATCGCGACCCTCTCCCCCGGGGCCGGCAGTGCCTTGCGGTGCTCCGGCGCGAGCGCGGCGGCCCGGGTCCAGCACTCGGGCTGGCTGCGCAGCTCGTCCTCGACATGCGTCATGCCGTACCCCTCCCTGCGTTTGATTGTTCCTGCAAGATACAGCGCCTTTTCGAGCAGAATCAAGCATTCTGCCGATCACTGGCTGCGCTAGGGTCACCGGTATCGAGGAACGTGCAGGGAGGTGCGGATGTCGCGGGACGCCCGCTGGAAGGCGCTGCTGGAACTGCTCGTCGAGCGCGGCCGGCTGGACGTGGAGGAGGCGGCGGCGGAACTGGAGGTGTCGGCCGCGACGATCCGCCGGGACTTCGACCGGCTCGCCGAGCAGCAGATGCTGGTCCGCACCCGGGGTGGCGCGGTCGTGCACGGAGTCTCGTACGAACTGCCGCTGCGCTACAAGACCGCCCGCCGCGCCTCCGAGAAGCAGCGCATCGCCCAGGCGGTCGCCGATCTGGTCGCGCCCGGGGAGGCGGTGGGGCTGACCGGTGGCACGACCACCACCGAGGTGGCGCGGGCCCTGGCCGTGCGCGGCGACCTCGCCAGCGGGGCGCCCGCGCTGACCGTCGTCACCAACGCGCTGAACATCGCCAACGAACTGGCGGTGCGCCCGCAGTTCAAGATCGTGGTGACGGGCGGGGTCGCGCGGGCGCAGTCGTACGAGCTGATCGGTCCGCTCGCGGACGGGGTGCTGAGCCAGATCACGCTGGACGTGGCGGTGCTCGGGGTCGTCGGACTGCACGTCACGGACGGGGCGGCGGCGCACGACGAGGCGGAGGCCGCGATCAACCGGCTGCTGTGCGAGCGCGCCGAGCGGGTGGTCGTCGCGGCCGACTCCAGCAAGCTGGGACGACGCGCCTTCGCCCGGATCTGCGGCACCGAACTGGTGGACACGTTGGTCACGGACTCGGCGGCGGACGAGGAGACGGTGCGGCGCTTCGAGGAGGCGGGAGTGACGGTGGTGGCGGTCTGACCCCCCAGCAGGCCCTTGTCGTCCCGCCACCTCGTCCGATCGCGCCTAAGCTGGAGAGACGCAGGCGGGCCGGTTGCGGGAGGCTGCGATGGACGGGACACCGCGTGGGACGGCGCCCGGGCACTCCGGGTATCTGCCGATCTCCGAGCACGGGCTGATCGGCGATCTGCGCAGCGTCGCCCTGGTCGGCTCCAACGGCACGATCGACTGGTACTGCTGTTCCGCGTTCGACGCGCCGAGCGTCTTCGCGTCGATCCTGGACGCGGAGCGGGGCGGCTGCTTCGAGCTGGCGGCCTCCGTGCCCGCGCGGACCAAGCAGTTCTACTTCCCCGACACCAACGTCCTGATCACCCGCTTCTTCACCGAGGACGGCGTCGGCGAGGTGCAGGACTTCATGCCGATCACCGGGGCCGCCGAGGCGGAGCGGCACCGGCTGATCCGGCGGGTGGTGTGCGTGCGCGGCGCGATCCCGTTCCGCGCCCGGGTGGCACCGCGCTTCGACTACGGCACCAAGCCGCACACCCTGCGCATGGTGAAAGACGTGGCGGTCTTCGAGTCGGGCGACCTGTCCCTCGGCCTCACCTCCACGGTGCCCCTGGACGCCGCCGGTATCGACGCCCGCGCCGACTTCAAGCTCTCCGAGGGCGAGTCGGCGGTGTTCGCGCTGGACCAGGTCGGCGAGGACGTGGCTCCGCGCTGCTGTCCCAGCCGGGAGGCGGAGGAGCAGTTCTCGGCGACGGTGGCGTACTGGCGGCGCTGGCTGTCCGCGTCCAAGTACCGCGGCCGGTGGCGGGAGATGGTGCACCGCTCGGCGCTCACCCTGAAGCTGCTCACCTACGCGCCCACCGGCGCGATCGTGGCCGCGCCGACGACCAGCCTGCCCGAGCAGCTGGGCGGCGAACGCAACTGGGACTACCGGTACGTGTGGGTACGTGACGCCGCCTTCTGTGTGTACGCGCTGCTGCGGCTGGGCTTCACCGGCGAGGCCGACGCGTTCATGAAGTTCGTGACGCGGCACATCACCCCGGGAGACGGCAAGCCGTCGGGCCCGCTGCAGATCATGTACGGCATCGACGGCCGCACCGACCTGCCCGAGCGGGAACTCGGCCATCTGGAGGGGCACGAGGGCGCGACCCCGGTACGGATCGGCAACGCCGCCGCCGACCAGCTCCAGCTCGACATCTACGGTGCGCTGATCGACTCCATCTACCTGTACGACAAGTGGGCGCAGCCGATCTCCAGCGCCCAGTGGGACGACGTGTGCGCCCTGGTCGACTGGGTGTGCGAGAACTGGGACCAGCCCGACGAGGGGGTCTGGGAGACCCGCGGCGGCCGCAAGAACTTCCTCTACTCGCGCCTGATGTGCTGGGTGGCCATCGAGCGGGCCATCCGGATGGCCACCCGGCGCGGGCTGCCCGCGGACATCGTGCGGTGGCGGGGCGTACGGGACACCATCTACCGGCGGATCATGAGCCATGGCTGGTCCGAGCGGCGTCAGGCCTTCGTCCAGCACGAGGACGACGAGGTGCTGGACGCGGCGGTCCTGATGATGCCGCTGTCGAAGTTCATCGCGCCCACCGACCCCAAGTGGCTGTCCACGCTGGACGTCCTCACCGAGGACCTGGTGTCCGACTCGCTGGTCTACCGCTACGACCCGCGGGCCAGCCCCGACGGGCTGCGCGGCGACGAGGGCACGTTCTCGATCTGCTCGTTCTGGTACGTCGAGGCGATGGTCCACGCCGGGCGGGTGGAAGAGGCACGGTTGGCGTTCGAGAAGATGCTCACCTACGCCAACCATCTCGGCCTGTACGCCGAGGAGATCAGCCACACCGGCCAGCAGCAGGGCAACTTCCCGCAGGCGTTCACCCATCTCGCGCTGATCAGCGCGGCGTTCAACCTGGACAAGGCCCTCGGCTGACCGGCCGGGCGCACGGGCGCCGGCCGGTCAGCGGGAGCGACGGCGGGGTCAGTCGCGCAGGATCAGGGCGTCGCCGACGAGCCGCTCGGTGGTGCCGCTCGGCCGGTTCACCAGTTCGCCGCGGACGGACATGGCGGTGGAGCCGCCGCCGTCGAGGTTGATCGCGTCGTGCATGCCGAGCGCGTGGGCGACGGCGGCGGTCTCGTCCATGGTGGTGCCGACGCTGCTGGTCATCCGGCCGTCGATGGTCGCGAGGACGATCCGGCCGTCCTTCGTGGTGCCGCCGACGGTGCGGGGGTTGCGGTCGAAGAAGCTGCCCGTGCCGTCCGGGACGACGATCTCGCCCTCGGCGGTCAGCCGGTAGCGGCCGTTGACGCCGGTCAGGCCGCTGTGCAGCGCGACCCGCCGGCCCTGCTCGTCGACCAGGTCGGAACGGGTCCGCAGGCAGTCCTCGCCCGCCACCTGCAGCAGCGAGGCCGTCTCACGACCGGTCGCCTGGAGGGACGTCTGACCGGTGGTCAGCTGCGTGCCCCGGGTGGTGGAGGTACGGACGACACAGCCACGCCGGTCGAGGACGACCTCGGCACCGGCGCCGGGCGGGGTGGCCGCGGCGAACTCGGGCGTGAAGCGCACGACGTCACCGGGCTGCGTGCACTGGGTCTGGTCCGGCAGCGTGGTGCACCCGGCGGGGACGACCGGCGGATGGTTGAGGAACTCCAGCGGCAGGCTCGCCCCGGTGGCCCGGTTGTGCACGCTGCCCGACCAGCTCAGCTTGCCCATGACGACCCGGTCGGTGCGGGAGTCGACGACGAGGTTGACCTCGGCGGGGTCGCTGGACGGCTCGCTGAGCAGCTTGCCGCCGTACAGACCGAGCCCGACCGGGTCACCCGGGTACTGCGGGTTGGCGGTGAAGGTGAAGAAGGAGGCGTTGACGCCCACCAGCGCCCCGGAGGCGCGGACGAGGTCGGTGGTCTTCTCGGTGCGGGCGAGGTCGGGGCCGTAGGTGGCCTCCAGGTGGCCGCGCGCCTTGCGGGGGTCGATGGTCAGGACGTTGACCACCCAGGGACCGCGGGTCGTGGTGTTGATCTCGTCGGCCGGCGCGGGCTCGGTGCCCCGGACGATACGGGTGAGGGTGACGCCGCGGGCCAGGGTCTGGCTCGTGCGGGTCTCCACCAGGTCGGCGTCGCCGAGAGGCAGGGTCCGGGCCACGGGGGCGGCCTGGGCGGCGGTTGCGGCCTGAGCAGGAGAAGCGGCCTGGGCGGAGGGGGCGGCCAGGAGGGCGAGGGCCGCGGCGGTGGCCGCGGCGACACGGGACAGTCCGGCTCTGGTCGTTGTCATGCTCGCGAGGGTCCGAGCCACAGGCAACAGCCACCGCTTCGCCAGTTGGCCCCATACCACCGCGTGGGTTAACAACCACTGCCACAGCGGGGCAAGTTGGCCGGGAGGTGACGGCCACGGGTAACGACGCGTTGCCTGCCGGTGAAGAGCCTCGGCCCGGTCGGGCATCAGGCGACGGGCCGTCAACTCCGTGCCGCCAGGCGCTCTGTGTTCGTCATGAGGGACAGGGTAGGGATGTGCCGAGGCGCGTCCAGTACCTGATCGGCCAAGCCGATGTCGACCAGTTCGCCCGCTTCCAGGACGGCGACGCGGCGCTCCTCGACAGCCCCGGCGCGGACCCGGTGCCGGTGGGCCGGGCGGCGGAACGCGCGTACCTGGCCTCGCTGCGCAAGACCGCCGACGACCGCGCGGCGGGCTCGGCCGGCATGACGGCGCACCTGTCCACCGAGCAGACCGCTCGCGACGTGGACGCGATCCGCGCCGCGCTCGGCGAGCGGTCGGCGAGCTTCCTGGGCGTCTCGTACGGCAGCCGTCTCGGCGCGGCCTACGCGGCCCTGTTCCCCCGGCGGGTGGACCGGATGGTGCTCGCGCGACACCTTCTTCGCCTTGACGGCCGCGCACGCGGGCCGCTTCGGGCTGGGCGAAAATGCGGCGGCGGTCCGGGAGGTCAACCTGCGGGTGCGGCGGGAGCTGGCTCGAAGGCCGGTGGAGGGAGTTCTGGGCGGCCGGGTTCGACCGGGCGGTGTACCGCGCCCTGGGCCGCACCGAACGCCGGTCGGGGCTCGCCGACGCACTGCGCGCCCACCTGCGGGACGGCACGGTGACGGGCCTGCGCCCGGCGTCACCCTTCGACGGCGCCGCCTCACGCAACTACGAGGCGGCGAACCGGATCGTCAAGTGCGCCGCCGGGCCGGCGCCGACGCCTGCCCGCGTCCTGACGGACATCCGTCGCACCCGCCGTGTCGACCCCCGGCCGGTACTGACCGGCATGGAAACGTCCACCTGCGCCCACTGGCATCATCGCCCGGCCCGCCGCACGCCCCTCGGTGGCGCGGGCGTGCCGCCTGTGCTCCTGGTGGCCTCGGCGCACGAATCTGTCATGCCCGTCGCGGGCGCGCGGGAGCTACGGCGGCTGCTGCCTCCTGCGTACCGCACATCCGCCGCCGGGACCCGCCCGCCGACCAGGTACGCCGTCACCGTGTCGTCCACACGACCGTGCTCACCGGAGCCGTCGCCCCGGTGAGCACGCCGACGCCCGGACCGTGGCGAAACTCGGTCCGGGCGTCGCGCGGCGTGCGGCGTGCGGCGTGCGGCGGGTCAGGCGACCGGTGCCGGGTAGGTCGGGTACTCGACGCCGGAGACGTACTGGACGACCCGGACGACCTGGCAGGAGTAGCCGAACTCGTTGTCGTACCAGAGGTAGAGGATCGCGTTGTCGCCCTCGACCTTGGTGGCGCCGGCGTCGACGATCGAGGCGTGGCGCGAGCCGATGAAGTCGCTGGAGACCGCGTCGGGGGCGCTGGTGAAGTCGATCTGGCGCTTGAGCGGCGAGGTCAGGGACACCTCGCGGAGGTGGTCGAGGACCTCCTCGCGGGTGGTCTCGCGCGCGAGTTGCAGGTTGAGGATCGCGATCGAGACGTCCGGCACGGGGACGCGGATCGAGCTGCCGGTGATCTTGGCCTTCAGCTCGGGCAACGCCTTGGCGACGGCGGAGGCGGCGCCGGTCTCGGTGATCACCATGTTCAGCGGCGCGGAACGGCCGCGGCGGTCGGCCTTGTGGTGGTTGTCCAGCAGGTTCTGGTCGTTGGTGAACGAGTGGACGGTCTCCACGTGGCCGCGCAGCACGCCGAACTCGTCCTCCATCGCCTTCAGCGGCGGGACGATCGCGTTGGTGGTGCAGGACGCGCAGGACAGGATGTTCTCGTCCGGCTTGAGCATGTCGTGGTTGACGCCGTGCACGATGTTGGGCACGTCGCCCTTGCCGGGGGCGGTCAGCACGACCTTGTCGATGCCCGGCCGCAGGTGCTTGGACAGGCCCTCGCGGTCGCGCCACTTGCCGGTGTTGTCGATGAGGATGGCGTTCTTGATGCCGTACGCCGTGTAGTCCACCGACGTCGGGTCGTCGGAGTAGATCACCTTGATCTCGTTGCCGTTGGCGACGATCGTGCTGCTCGCCTCGTCGACGGTGATCGTGCCCTGGAACTGGCCGTGGATGGAGTCCCGGCGCAGCAGCGAGGCCCGCTTGACGAGGTCCTCGTCGGCCCGGCCACCGCCGCCCCGGACGACGACCGCGCGCAGCCGCAGTCCGTTGCCCGAGCCGGCCTTCTCGATCAGCAGGCGGGCGACGAGGCGGCCGATGCGGCCGAAGCCGTAGAGGACGACGTCGCGCGGCTCACGCCGCTCGGCCCGGTCGGCACCGGTGGCGCCGGCGACGGCCTCCGCGGTGAACTCCGCGACGCTCAGGCCCCGGTCGTCGGCCATGTACGTGGCCGCGAGCATGCCGATGTCGATCTGGGACGGGCCGAGGTCGAGGGTGGTCAGCGCCTGGAGGAAGGGCATCGTCTCGGTGACCGAGAGCTCGGCGCCTGCGATCTGGCGGGCGAACCGGTGGACTTTGAGGATGCTGATGACCGACTTGTTCACCAAGGAGCGGCTGTGCAGCAGGACGGTGACGTCCCGCTCGCGGTGCAGCTTCCCGATGATCGGAATCATCGACTCCGCGATCTCCTCGCGGTTCTTCCAGTTGGTGAACGAGTCGTCGTTGATCGTCACGGGCCTATCTTTCGAGCTAGGTGGCGCTCATATGCTAACCACACCGTCGTTTCGCTCATTCACCGGGTGGTTGCGCGGCGTTCTCCGGCCCGCCCGGTTCGTTCTCCGGCCCGCCCGGTTCAAAAATGCGTGGCGGCCGGATCGGGGCGGCGCTACGCTCGCCCGCGATGACGACTCACTCCCTTGGCAGATTGGGGGTCCCGTCCGCGCAAGGTGAGTGCTGATGAGCACTCCCACCGCCGCGAACGGCGATTCCCGCCTTTCCCTCTGGCTGCGCGTGCGCGAGTTCGCCGTGCCGCCGTCCATGATCGAGACCGCGACCGCCCGCCGCCGTGCCGGGGACTGGGCCGGGGCATGCGCCGCCGCGGGCATCGACGTCGACCTCAACCTGCGCGCCGTGGCGCGTGCTTACGGCCGCGAGCCGGCGCGTCTGCTCCGCGCCGACCTTCGCCATCTGGCCCCGGACCTGCTGCGCTGGCACATGCCGAGGACCGCACCCGACGGTCTGCTGCGACCCGGCCTGACCGTGGCCCTTGCCCGGTACGACACCGGAGACGAAGGCGCCGACCCGGTTCACCTGGTGGCCCGCACCGCCCCGGCCTGGGCGGACGCGGGACAACGGATCAGCCTTGCGGTGTGGGGCGGGGCGGGGGCGGGCCCCGGGAGGGGGTCGGATGCCCGTGCGGATACGGGTTCAGGTCTCCGTACGGATCCGGGCGACCGCGTGGGCGCGGGGCACCTCCCGACGGCCGAGGCGGGTGACGGTGCCCGCCCGACGCCCGGTGGAGGCGATCCCACGGACGCCGGCGCCCGCCCGGGGGCCGATGCGCGTGACCGCACGAATGCCGGTGCCTCCTCGACGCCCGGTGGCGGTGACCGCACGGACATGCGCGCAGAGGGGTGGGATTCCGGCGCGGCCCGCGGGCATCCCGTCGACGCGAGTGCCCGCAGTCACCCGCACCCGCACCCCAGCCGTCGCTTCCGGCTCGACCTGCACCGGCACCTGTGGGACGCGCGCCGGACGGACGAACTACGGACCCGGTCCGGGGCCGATCTGCCGCCCGGCGCGCGTTCCGACGAGGGGGAGCGCGGCTGGGCCGTCGACCGGTGGGCCGACGAGGCAGCGATCCTGCTCCGGGCGGAGGGCCGCTCCACCGGCTCCGTCGCCGTGCGGATCGGCGCACGGCGGCGCCTGGTCCTGGACTGCGGACCGGAACTGCCTGCGCCGCGGACCTGGACCGCGTCGACGGCCCGTGACACCTCCGCGCTGCCGGTGCTGCCCGACGCCGCGACCTGGGTGCTCCCCGACCTGGCACTGCTCCGCGCCGGCCTGATCGAGGCCGACCGGCTGCACCCGCTGGTCGCCTCGGCACTGCTGCCGGACCACTCACCGACGCCCCCGTCGGCACGGGCTCCAGGCCTGGCGGAGCAACCGCACCTCGTGGACTGCCGGGGAGCCCGGCACCGTATCGGCCTGGTCGACGGAGTACTGACCCCCCTGGACCACGACCCGACCGAGATCCGCCGGGAGGAACTGCTCGCCGAGCTGACCGGCACTCCCCTGCCCTGCCTCCGGGCCGTCGACACGGCACGCCAGGAACTGGAGGCCGCCGCCCGGCAGCGGATCGTCTACAGCATGTACAGGTCCGGCCTGCACGGGTCAGGTCCGTACGGTTCCGGCCCGTACGGGTCAGGTCCGTACGGTTCCAGGCCGTACGGGTCAGGTCCGTACGAGGCCGGCCTGTACGGATCCGAGCCCGTCACCCCGCCCTGGCACCGCCGACGCCCCCGCGACCACCGCACGCACCCGCGCCACGCGACCCGTCCGTGAGCCGTCACTGACACCGGGCCCTCGGCCGCCCGACGGCTCCCGGTGACCCGACCCCGTCCGACCTGCCCCCAAGGTGATCACACATGTCCACACGCATGCACTCCGCCTCGGCCCCCGACTCCCCACTGGCCGTAGCCGACGCCCTGGTGGCGCTCCTCCGCGACACCACCACCGAACCCCGCCCCGACACCCAGCTGGAGGCCCTGGCCCTGGCCGTGTCGGCCGACCTGCCCGTACTGCTGTGGGGCGAGCCGGGGATCGGCAAGACCGCGGCCCTGACCCAGCTGGCCGACTCCCTGGACCTGCCGCTGACCACGGTCATCGCCAGCGTGCACGAGCCGTCCGACTTCTCCGGACTGCCCGTCGTCGGTGACGATCCCGCCACGCAGGGCGTCCCGATGGCACCGCCGGACTGGGCGGTGCGCCTCGTACGCGCGGGCCGGGGCCTGCTGTTCCTCGACGAGTTGTCCACCGCCGCGCCCGCCGTGCAGGCGGCTCTGCTCCGCCTGGTCCTCGAACGACGGGTCGGCGCCCTGCGGTTGCCGCCCGAGGTTCGCATCGTGGCCGCGGCCAATCCCCGCTCCTCCGCCGCCGACGGCTGGGAACTGAGCGCACCGCTGGCCAACCGGTTCGTGCACCTGTGGTGGACCCACGACCAGGACGTCGTCGTACGCGGTCTCGGCGGGACGTGGCCGAGGGCGACACTGCCCCGGCTCGCCCCGGAGAAGCTGCCGTACGCCGTGGACTTCGCACGCCGGGCGGTGTGCGGGCTCCTCGCCGCCCGCCCGGGACTCGTGCACCGGCTGCCCGGCAACGAGACGCGCCGGGGCGGGCCCTGGCCGTCGCCCCGCAGCTGGGAGGCGACCCTGCGCCTGATCGCCTTCGCGACCGCCGCCGGATCCTCCCGGGACGTACTGTCCCTGCTGGTCAGGGGAGCCGTCGGGGACGGTCCGGGGCTGGAGTTGCTCGCGAGCCTGGACCGGATGGACCTCCCGGATCCCGAGGTGCTGCTCGCCGACCCGGCGGGTGCCGTGCTGCCCGAGCGGGGCGATCTGCGCCAGGCCGTGCTGGACGGGGTGGTGGCGGCCGTCCGCAAGCGCGCGGACCGGGCCCGCTGGGACGCGGCCTGGTCGCTGCTCGTCCAGGCGGTGGAGACCGGAGCACCCGACCTGGTCGTGGTGCCCGCGACGACGCTCGCCTCGCTGCGCCAGGAGGACTGGGACGTCCCGGCGTCGATCGAGCGGCTCGCCGGGGTGGTGACGCTGTCCCGGCGCGCGGACCGGGCCGCCGCCCGAGCGGCCGAGCTCACCGCGAAGGCGGGCCGGTGAGCGCGCCCCCGCCGGGCGGCCTCGACCTCGACAAACTGCTCGCCGCCCGGCTGCAGGCCGCCCGGGCGCGGCCGTATCTGGCGACCGCCCTGTTCGCCCTGCACCCCTTGGAGTCCCGGCAGGTGCCGACCATGGCGGTCGACACGCACTGGCGCTGCTACGTGTCACCGGCGTTCGTGGACCGTACCCCGGTCGAGGAACTGGCCGGCGTATGGGTGCACGAGGTGTCGCATCTGCTGCGTGACCACCACGGGCGCAGTGACCGGGTCGCGCGCCGGCACGGGCTGACCGGGGCTGGCGAGCGGCTGCGCATGAACATCGCCGCGGACCTGGAGATCAACGACGACGTGTTCGGCGACGGGCTGGTACGGCCCGAGGGAGCCGTGGAACCCGCGACCCTGCTGCTGCCCGAGGGGCAGCTGATGGAGGACTATCTGCGCCAGTTCCGACTCGGGCCGCGCACCCAGAGCTTCGCCTGGCTGGACTGCGGCAGCGGCGCCGACGGCCGGGAACGGGCCTGGGACCTGGGGCCGGACGGCGCCCACGGCCTCAGCGCGCAGGAGCGGGACGCGGTGCGGTTCCGGGTGGCCCAGGGCATCACCGGGCGCCCCGGCGACACCCCGCGGGGCTGGCGGAGATGGGCCGAAGAGGCCTTTCAACCACCGCAGCCCTGGCGGGAGTTGCTCGGCGCGGCGGTCCGCTCGGCGACCTCGGGACCCGGCGTCGGCGAGGACTACACATACGGCCGCCCCTCGCGGCGTTCGACCGCGGTGCCCGGCGCCGTCCTGCCGAGCCTGCGCCGCCGGCCACCCCGCGTGTGCGTGGTCGTCGACACCTCCAGCTCTGTCAGTGACGCCGAGTTGGGCAGCGCGCTGCGTGAGGTCACCGCGATCACGCGTGCGGTGGGCGGGCGGCGGGACCTGGTCACCGTGCTGTCGTGCGACGCCGCCGCCCAGGTCGTGCACCCGCTCTGCCGCGCCGAGGGCATCCCGCTGGTGGGCGGTGGCGGCACGGATCTGCGCACGGGCTTCGCGGGGGCGCTGCGCACCCGGCCCCGACCGGACGTCGTCGTGGTGCTGACCGACGGCCAGACGCCCTGGCCGAGTTCGCGACCACCGTGCCGGACCGTGGTGGGCCTGTTCCCCCGGCCGGACTCGAGCCGACGGCCGAGGGACGGCGAGGACGACCCCGACTACGTCCCGGACTCGCCACCGGAGTGGGCCCGCGTGGTGGTCATCGGCTAGGCACCGATGGTCATCGGCCAGGCACCCGCCCGGCCACGCCGAGCACCGGGCCCCTCGACCCGCCGTCCGCGCCACCGCCCCTCCCCTTGCCTCCCCGCCCCTCCTCGGCCCTTGCCTCCCTCCCCGTCATCGACCTAACCTCATTTTGTGCCGCTAATAAACAAACCCCGTTCGCACAGCGCCGTGCCGGGCAGGGGCAACGACCTCACCCGCCTACGCACCGTCCTGACCAGCTTCTTCGCCCTCGACGGCTTCATCTTCGCAGGCTGGGTCGTCCGTATCCCCGCGATCAAGGAGCAGACGAACGCCACCGCGAGCACCCTGGGGCTCGCTCTGCTGGGCGTCTCCGCCGGCGCGGTGATCACGATGACGCTCACGGGGCGCCTGTGCCGGCGCTTCGGCAGCCACCCGGTGACCGTCGTCTGCGCGGTCCTGCTCTCCCTCAGCGTCGCCCTGCCGCCGCTCACCCACTCCGCACCGGCCCTCGGCGCCGTCCTGCTGCTCTTCGGCGCGGCCTACGGCGGGATCAACGTCGCCTTCAACAGCGCCGCCGTCGACCTCGTCGCCGCCCTGCGACGCCCGGTGATGCCGAGCTTCCACGCCGCGTTCAGCCTCGGCGGCATGGTCGGCGCCGGCCTCGGCGCGCTGGTCGCGGGGTCCCTCAGCCCCACCCGGCACCTGCTCGGACTCACGTGTGTCGGTCTGCTGGTCACGGCCCTTGCGGGACCCACGCTGCTGCGCATCGCACCGCCCGTGCCACCGGAGCGGATCGCGCACGACGCCGGCACCCGCCCCCGGATGGCCCGGAGGACCAGGGGACTCGTGCTCGTCTTCGGCCTCATCGCCCTGTGCACGGCCTACGGCGAGGGCGCGCTGGCGGACTGGGGTGCCCTGCACCTCGAACAGGACCTGCACGCCTCGGCCGGAGTGGCGGCGGTGGGCTACTCCTGCTTCGCGCTGGCCATGACGGTGGGCCGGCTCAGCGGCACCGCGCTGCTCGAACGCCTCGGCCGCACCCGTACCGTCGTCGCCGGCGGCGCGACCGCCGCGGCCGGGATGCTGGTCGGCGCGCTGTCGGACACCCTGTGGGCGGCGCTCCTCGGTTTCGCGATCGCCGGACTCGGACTCGCCAACCTCTTCCCCGTGGCCGTGGAACGCGCGGGCGCGTTCGCCGGCCCGAGCGGCGTCGCCACCGCCTCGACACTCGGGTACGGCGGCATGCTGCTCGGCCCGCCCGCGATCGGGTTCATGGCCGACTGGTTCTCCCTCCCGACCGCGCTGACCAGCGTGGCGGTGCTGGCCGGGATCGCCACGCTGATCGGGGTGGCCACCCGCAAGGTGGGCGAAGGGTGAGGACGCGGGCGCGGGGCGCCCCGCACGGCGCCGGCAGATGCCACCGCGACCCCGGCAACGTGCCGTCCCGCAGAAACCACCGCGACCCCGGCAACGTGCCGTCCGGCAGGCCCCAACTCCCCCACGCCCTCGCTCCGTACGGCAGACTCACCCGCATGGAGACCGCGGACTTCATCCACATCCTCGACCGCGAGGGCCGGCTGCTCGCCACGGCCGCCGCCGAGGCCGGGACCGGCGCCAAGGTGCCGACCTGCCCGGAGTGGCAGGTCAGGGACCTGCTGCGGCACACGGGCATGGTGCATCGCTGGGCGAGCGACTTCGTCGCCGAGGCGCGGACCTCGTACCGGCCCGGCGGTGAACTGCCCGCCCTGGACGGCGAGGACCTGCTGCACTGGTACGAGGAGGGGCACCGCCGGCTCGTCGACACGCTCGCCGCCGCCCCGGCCGACGTGGAGTGCTGGCAGGTGCTGCCGGCGCCGTCGCCGCTGGCGTGCTGGGCCCGACGGCAGGCACACGAGACGGCCGTGCACCGCGTCGACGCGGAGGCGGCACGGGGCGGCACGGGCGCGGAGATCGCCGCCGAGTTCGCGGTGGACGGCATCGACGAGTTGCTGCGCGGCTTCCACGGGCGCCGCAGGAGCGCCGTGCGCACCGACGAGCCACGGGTGCTGCGGGTGCGGGCGACCGACAGGGACGACGCGGTGTGGACCGTACGACTTTCCGCCGAGCCGCCCGTGACGGAGCCGGGCGACGCCGGTGCCGCCGACTGCGAGATCAGCGGGCCGGCCGCGCGGCTCTATCTGTCGCTGTGGAACCGGCTGCCGTTCCCCGCGGTCGTCGGGGACAGCGCGCCGGCGGAGCTGTGGCGGGAGAAGTCCGCGATCGTCTGGAGCTGACGCCACCCCTCGCCCGGGCGCGGCCGACGCTCCAGCACCCGGGCACCTGGAGTCCTGAACGCCCGCACACCCGGACCAGCCTTCGGGCGCGGATCAGCCCGTCAGCATCCGGCTCAGCACCGCCCGCTGCACCGGCAGCACCTCGCCGTGCAGGTCGCGCCCCTTCGCGGTGAGCGCGACGCGGACGCCGCGCCGGTCCTCAGGGCACATGGCGCGCTCCAGGAGTCCGTCCTTCTCCAGCCGGGCGACCAGCCGGGACAACGCGCTCTGGCTGAGGTGGACCCGCTCGGAGATCTCCTGGACCCGCAGCGCGCACGAGCCAGTGTCGGCCGTCGAGCCGACGGCCAGCACGTCGAGCACCTCGAAGTCGCTGGCGCACAGGCCGTGTTGATGCAGGGCGCGGTCTATCTCGCACTGCGTGCGCGCGTGCAGCCCCAGGATGTCCCGCCACTGGTCCACGAGCGCCTGCTCGGCCTTCTCCGCCGCCATGACCGCACCGTAGCAGAGAGATGAATTTGTTGCATCGACATTAAATGCATTTGCATTGAATGCATGCGCATGTAGTGTCTCCGGCATGACCTCTCCGCTCACCCCTTCGGCGTCCGAGGGACGCTGGACCCCGCGCCTGTGGGGCACCCTCCTGGTGCTCTGCGCCGCGATGTTCCTCGATGCGCTGGACGTGTCGATGGTCGGCGTCGCCCTGCCGTCCATAGGTGCCGACCTCGGCCTGTCCACCTCGTCCCTGCAGTGGGTCGTCAGCGGCTACATCCTGGGCTACGGCGGTCTGCTGCTCCTCGGCGGCCGGGCCGCCGACCTGCTCGGCCGGCGCCAGGTCTTCCTGGTGGCCCTCGGTGTCTTCGCCCTCGCCTCCCTGCTCGGCGGCCTCGTCGACTCCGGCCCGCTGCTGATCGCCAGCCGCTTCATCAAGGGCCTGAGCGCGGCCTTCACGGCCCCGGCCGGCCTGTCGATCATCACCACGACGTTTCCCCAGGGCCCGCTGCGCAACCGCGCCCTGTCCATCTACACCACCTGCGCCGCCACCGGCTTCTCGATGGGCCTGGTGCTCTCCGGCCTGCTCACCGAGGCCAGTTGGCGCCTGACCATGCTGCTGCCCGCGCCCGTCGCCCTCGTCGCCCTGATCGCCGGCCTGAGGCTGCTGCCGCGCACCCCCCGCGAACGCGACCACAACGGCTACGACATCCCCGGCGCCGTCCTCGGCACCGCCTCGATGCTGCTGCTGGTCTTCACCGTGGTCCAGGCACCCGAGGCCGGCTGGACCTCCGCCCGGACGCTGCTGTCCTTCCTCGCGATCGCCGTCCTGCTGACCGTGTTCGTCATGGTCGAGCGGCGCTCGCCCGGACCGCTGATCCGGCTCGGCGTGCTCCGCTCGGGCACCCAGATCCGCGCCCAACTCGCCGCCATGACCTTCTTCGGCTCCTACGTCGGCTTCCAGTTCCTCGTCACGCTGTACATGCAGTCCCTGCTCGGCTGGTCCGCGCTGCACACGGCGCTCGCGTTCCTGCCGGCGGGCGCGCTGGTGGCGCTGTCCTCGACGAGCGTCGGCTCGATCGTGGACCGGTTCGGCACCCAACGGCTGCTCGCGGCGGGCTTCGCGCTCATGGTCGTCGGCTACGCCCTCTTCCTCGGCATCGACCTCGACCCGGCCTACGCCGCCGCCATCCTGCCGAGCATGCTGCTGATCGGCGCGGCCTGCGCGCTGGTCTTCCCCTCACTCAACATCCAGGCCACCAACGGCGTCGACGACCACGAACAGGGCATGGTCTCCGGTCTGCTCAACACGTCCGTGCAGGTCGGTGGCGCGATCTTCCTCGCCGTGGTGACGGCGGTGGTGACCGCGGGAGCACCGGCCGACCCCACGCCCCAGGCCGTCCTCGACAGCTACCGGCCCGGCCTGATCGTGGTGACGGGCATCGCCGTCGCCGGACTGCTGATCGCCCTGTCCGGGCTGCGTCGCACGACGGGCGCACGGCACACGGTGGTGGTCGCCCGGTCCGACACCCGGCCCACGGTGAAGGAGACGGCGACCGAGACGGAGGCGGAGACGGAGCGGGTGCCCATCCGCGACTAGCGGAGGGCGGTACCGGTCCGCGACCCGGGGGACGCCTCCGGTGTGCGCCCGGCGGGGCCTGCTTGCTCCGCCGGGCGCACGCATGTTTGATGCGTTCATGGAGAGCTACGGGGGACGGCGGACACAGGCCGAGCGCGACGCGATCACCGTGGAGATCGGATACGCGTTGTGCAGCGCGGCGTTCGCGGCGGTGGTGGTCCTCGGCGCGGTCGCCGGTCCGGCGTGGCTCTTCGAACTGCCCCGCGCGGTGGAGACGTCACTGGTGCGGGCGGGACTGGTCCTGGGGCCGGTGCTGTTCGTCGTACGGGTGGTCGCGGTGCTCGTCCGTTTCCGGCGCGCGGGTCAGCCGAGCCAGCCCGGCCGCACCAGTCCCGACTCGTAGGCGAGCACGACCAGTTGGGCCCGGTCCCGCGCACCCAGCTTCACCATCGTGCGGCTGACGTGCGTCTTGGCGGTGAGCGGGCTGACGACCAGACGGCGGGCGATCTCCTCGTTGGACAGGCCGATGCCGACCAGCGCCATCACCTCCCGTTCCCGCTCGGTGAGCCCCGCGAGGGCGCCCGCGGCCGCGGGCTCCTTGGACCGCGCCGCGAACTCCGCGATCAGCCGCCGCGTGACGCCCGGTGACAGCAGCGCGTCGCCCGCGACCACCGCCCGTACCGCGCGCAGGAGTTCCTCCGGCTCGGTGTCCTTGACCAGAAAGCCGGAGGCGCCGGAGCGGATCGCCTCGAAGACGTACTCGTCCAGCTCGAACGTGGTCAGCATGACCACCTTCACGTCCGCGAGAGCCGCGTCCTCGGTGATACGCCGGGTCGCGGCGAGCCCGTCCAGGACGGGCATGCGGATGTCCATCAGCACGACGTGGGGCCGCAGTTCGCGCACCACGCGCAGCGCCTCCGCACCGTCCGAGGCCTCGCCCGCGACCGCGATGTCCGGCTGCGCGTCGAGCAACGCCTTGAAGCCGGCCCGGACCAGTGCCTGGTCGTCGGCGAGCGTCACACGGATCACAGGTCTTCCTCCCTCCTCGTGAGCGGCAGCGTGGCGAGGACGCGGAAGCCGCCGTCGACGCGGGGCCCCGCCTCGATCGTGCCACCGAGCGCGGCGGCCCGTTCCCGCATCCCGGCCAGTCCGTTCCCGCTGCCGCCCGCGTCGGCCTCGGTCGCGGGCCCGTCGTCGTCGACCCACAGCCGCAGTGCGCCACCCCCGTGTTCGAGGTGCACGCGTGCGTGCCGGGACCCGGAGTGCCGTACGACGTTGGTGAGGGCCTCCTGGACGATCCGGAACGCGGCGAGGTCCGCGCCGGGCGGCAGGCGCGGCGCCCGGCCCTCGACCGTGACCGTCAGTCCGGCGCTCGCCGCCTGTTCGACCAGCTCGGGGAGCCGGTCCAGGCCGGGTGCGGGGGCGCGCGGCGCGTCCCCCGGGGTGCGCAGCGTGTCGAGCACCTGACGGACCTCGCCGAGCGCCTCCTTGCTGGCGTCCTTGATGGTGGTGAGCGCGGTGCGCGCCTGCTCCGGGTCGCTGTCGAGGAGGGCGAGGCCCACGCCCGCCTGCACGTTGATCACCGAGATGCTGTGCGCGAGGACGTCGTGCAGTTCGCGGGCGATCCGCAACCGCTCCTCGTCGGCCCGCCGCCGCGCCGCCTGCGCCCGCTCCGCCCGTTCCCGCGCCCACTGCTCACGCCGGGTCCTGACCAGCTCCGACAACGCCACGACCGCCACCACCCAGGTGGCGATCACGACCTCCTGCGTCCAGGCGGCGGGCGGGTCCCCGGGGGGCGGCAGCCACCGGTAGAGCCAGTGCGCGACCAGCACGTGCGCCGCCCACAGCATGCCCAGCGCCGCCCAGGCTGCCTTGCGGTGTCCGGTGACGATCGCGCTGAAACAGGCGACGGCCACGGTGAACAGCACGGGCCCGTACGGATATCCGGCGCCCAGGTACACCGCGACCGTCACGGCGTTCACGAACACCACGGCCACCGGGAACCGCTGCCGCCACAGCAGCACCCCCGCGGCCACCACCAGCAGCACCCGCGCGAAGGGATCGAGCACCGCCCGTTGCCCCTCCTGGGCATGGGCGGCGAAGTTCGACCCGACGAGCACGAAGACGCCGAGCACCACGGTGGAACCCCACGGCCACATCCCGCCCCGGCGGCCGTGCGACCCCTCGTCGCCCCCGCGACCCCGCAGGGACGGCCCGTGCCGCCACCACCTACCGCGAGGCTCCCACCGCTCGTCCATGCCGCCACGCTAGACCGCGCCCACGAACCACGGCGTCAACCGTGCGGCGTGATCCCCCGTACTCCCACGGAAGTACGCCCCGCGCCCGCTTCGCCCGGTCCGTTCCCTTCGCTTCCTGCGCTTCCTGCGCTTCCTCCGCTTCCTCCGCTTCCTTTCGGCACCTGCCGGTCAGGCCCGACCGCGGGTCAGGGTTCAAGGTGAGACAGTTCCTGGCGGAGCACCGTGCGGGTGACCGTGCACCCGGAGGCGAGGGTTTCGCGGACACGGCGCAGGGAGTGGTACGACGCGTCCACGGCATCGGCCACGTCCGCCGCCGTGGTCAGGATGAGCCGTTCCCGCGCCTCGTCGCAGCCCGAGGCCTGGAAGGCCTGGCGGATTCTGGCCGCCCTCCTCTGCGGGTCCCCATGCTCCTCATCGGCGGCAAGCCGCATCGCCTCGTGTGCGCGGCGCAGCGCGACCAGGCAGTCCACGTACAGCGTGCGGCGGTCCGCTCCGAGCCCCGTCCCGACGATCGTCGCGTCGGGCCGTCCCGCCCTACCGCGGGTGCACGAGGCCGACGGTGTGGGCGAGTTGGCGGACGGCCTGGCGGAAGAACGGTTCGCGGTCCTCCACGACCCTCGTGAACTGCCCGAACACCTCGAAGCCCACCAGTCCGTACAACTGGGCCCACGCCGCCACCAGCGTCACCACCACCTCGGGCGGCAGGTCGGGCGCCAGATCGGCGGCCATCCGCACCGCCTCCGGCCGCAGTTCCTCCGCCAGCAGCGGCTTCGCCACCCCCAGCCCCGCGTGCGCGTCCCGCGCGATGCCGATGAGCAGGTGTCCGACCCTCGCGGCGGGCGGGACGGTGGCCTGGGGCGCGGAGTATCCGGGCACCGGGGAACCGTAGATCAGCGCGTACTCGTGCGGCTCGGTCAGGGCCCAGGCCCGTACGGCCTCGCACACCCGCACCCAGCGCTCCACCGGTCCGGCCTCCGCGACCTCGGCGTGCGCTGCCTCGGCGGCTGCCCCGAGGGAGTCGTAGGCGTCGATGATGAGCGCGGTCAGGAGGTCGTCGCGGCTGGGGAAGTACCGGTAGACGGCGGAGGAGACCATGCCGAGTTCGCGGGCCACGGCACGCAGGGAGAGCTTCGCGGCGCCCTCGGCCGCGAGCTGTCTGCGGGCCTCGTCCTTGATGGCCGCGGTGACTTCGATCCGGGCTCGGGCTCGGGCGCCGAGGGGGGTGCTGCTGTTGGTCATGGGTTGAGTTTTCCATGTTCTGGAGCAGTGCACACGGAAGTGAGCGATGCTCTGATGGTGGATCGGTGCGCTGGGACTGGAGCAATGCTCTCGGGGCGCGATCCGGGCGCGGCGCCGGGTAACACCGTCATCACACCCTCCCCGCCTCCACTCCCACTCCCACTCCCACTCCCGCTCCCCCTCGCCCGCCGACAACCCCAGGGGCGACACCCGCTCACAATTCAGAGCACTGCTCTTGCTTTAGAGCACCACTCTCCACCAGACTGGACCACAAGCGAGAGCACCGCTCTCCCTTTCCACCCAGGAGCCCCCGCATGTCCACGCATGTCCAGAAGCCCGGCTGGTTCACCGTCAACGTCTTCAACCGGGCGGTCGCCTGGTTGACCCGCCGCGGCATCAGCATCTGGGGCTCCCGCGTCCTCGCCGTCCGCGGCCGCAAGAGCGGCGCATGGCGCACCACCCCCGTCAACCTGCTGACCGTCGACGGCCGGCACTACCTCGTCGCGCCGCGCGGCCACGTCCAGTGGACACACAACATGCGTGCCGCCGGCGGCGGGGAGCTGCGGCTCGGCAAGCACGTGGACTCCTTCGCCGCGACCGAGGTCGGCGACGACGACAAGCCCGCACTCCTGCGCGCCTACCTCAAGCGCTGGAAGGCCGAAGTGGGCGTGTTCTTCAACGGCGTCGGACCCGACTCCTCCGACGAGGAACTGCGCCGCATCGCCCCCGACCACCCGGTCTTCGCGATCACCTACACGCCCGCGACGAGCCCCACGGGCCTCGGAGGCTGACTCCGCCCACCGCTTCGGACCTCGCCCCGACGACCGCCGGCCGCCCGCCGCCCGCCGCCCGCCGCAGTTCAGGATCCGGCCTCGTCGGCCTCGGGCCCACGCCCCGCAGCCCCGTCACCGGCATCCCCATCACCCGCGGGCCCACCACCCGCAACCGCACCGGCGCCCGACACGTCGGCATCCCCCGTCGTCCCACCCCCACTCCGGCGGTCCAGCGCGGTCAGAGCGCGCTGGGCCATCGGATGGGTGCGGACGAGTTCGCCCAGCGACGTGGCACCCCGCGTGATGTCGCGGAAGGCCCGCCACGCCGGCCGGAAGCCGGTGAGCACCGCGTGGAAGAGGCCGGGCCGCCGTTCGAACGCGGTCAGCATCCGCTTGCCGACCGCCATCTCCACGCCCAGCCCGGCCTTGATGGCGAACGCGTAGTTCAGGGCCTGCCGGCGGGTGTCCACCGCGTCGTGCGCCTCCGCGATGCGTACCGCCCACTCCCCCGCGAGCCGTCCCGACCGCAGGGCGAACGAGATGCCCTCCCGCGTCCACGGCTCCAGCAGCCCGGCCGCGTCCCCGCACACCAGCACGCGTCCCCGCGACAGCGGGGAGTCGTCGGCGCGGCAGCGGGTCAGGTGCCCGGAGGAGATGCTCGGCTCGAAGCCGGCGAGTCCCAGCCGTCCGACGAAGTCCTCCAAGTACCGCTTGGTCGCCGCGCCTTCACCGCGCGCGGAGATCACGCCCACCGTGAGCGTGTCGCCCTTGGGGAAGACCCAGCCGTAACTGCCCGGGATCGGCCCCCAGTCGATGAGGACCCGCCCCTTCCAGTCCTCCGCGACGGTCTTTGGCACCGGGATCTCCAGCTCCAGGCCGAGATCCACCTGGCCGAGCTTGACCCCGACGTGCGCGCCTATCCTGCTGGCGCTGCCGTCCGCGCCGACCACGGCCCGGGCCAGCAGCGTCTCGCCGCCCTGGAGCACGACGGCGACGCTGCGCCGGTCGGGCACCGCCGACCCGTGCTGCTCGACCCGCGACACCGTGACGCCCGTACGGAGCTCGGCGCCCGCCTTCTGGGCGTGCTCGACGAGCTGCTGGTCGAACTCGGGCCGGTTGATCAGGCCGAAGAGCATCTGCTTGGAGCGCCGCGTCCGGCTGAAGCGGCCGTTGTGGGAGAACGTGACCGCGTGCACCCGGTCCTTGAAGGGCAGTTCGAACCCGGGTGGCAGGGCGTCGCGCGACGGGCCGATGATCCCGCCGCCGCACGTCTTGTAACGGGGCAGTTCGGCCTTCTCCAACAGCAGTACACGTCGTCCCGCGACCGCCGCCGCGTAGGCCGCCGAGGCCCCCGCGGGTCCCGCGCCCACCACGACGACGTCCCACACCTGCTGCCCGTCGTCCGCCGAAGAGTTCTCGCTGCTCACGATGGTCTGCTGCTCCCGATCCGCCGCCTGCCGATCTGTCCCCCGCATCCTACGGCGGTGATCGCCGCGGGCCGCTGTGGGAGGATCGGCACCCGTATGCGCCCCGCACTCCAGGACGCGCCTACACTCACGCGGTCGGGCGGCACGAACGGCAGCCGCCGACCACTCGGAACGTACGGATCCGGCACAGACCACCCCGTACAGCACCCGTACAGAACCCGTACACACAAGCACAACGTCGCACCTACGAGGAGCGTGCCCATGTCGTCGAATCCGGTTGCCGAGACCGTCGCCTCACTGATGCCCAGGGCGAAGGAGGAGCTCGCCGAACTGGTGGCCTTCAAGTCGGTGGCGGACTTCGACCAGTTCCCGCGCAGCGAGAGCGAGGGAGCGGCGCGCTGGGTCGCGGACGCGCTGCGGGCCGAGGGCTTCGAGGACGTGGCCCTGCTCGACACCCCGGACGGCACGCAGTCCGTGTACGGCTACCTGCCCGGGCCCGAGGGCGCGAAGACCGTGCTGCTGTACGCCCACTACGACGTGCAGCCGCCGCTGGACGAGGCCGCCTGGACGAGCCCGCCCTTCGAGCTGACCGAGCGCGACGGCCGCTGGTACGGCCGCGGGGCCGCCGACTGCAAGGGCGGCGTGATCATGCACCTGCTGGCGCTGCGCGCCCTCAAGGCCGACGGCGGCGTGCCGGTGCACGTCAAGGTGATAGCCGAGGGCTCGGAGGAGATGGGCACGGGCGGCCTGGAGCGCTACGCCGAGGAGCACCCGGAGCTGCTGGACGCGGACACCGTCGTGATCGGCGACGCGGGCAACTTCCGCGTCGGGCTGCCGACGGTGACCACGACCCTGCGCGGCATGACCCTCGTGCGGGTCCGCGTCGACGCGCTGGAGGGCAACCTGCACTCGGGCCAGTTCGGCGGTGCCGCGCCCGACGCGCTGGCCGCGCTGATCCGCGTACTGGACTCGCTGCGCGCGCAGGACGGGTCGACGACCGTCGACGGGCTGACCTCCGACGAACGCTGGGAGGGCCTGCAGTACGAGGAGGAGCAGTTCCGCAAGGACGCCAAGGTGCTGGACGGCGTCGGGCTGATCGGTGACGGCACGGTCGCCGACCGGATCTGGGCGCGTCCGGCCGTGACCGTGCTCGGCATCGACTGCCCGCCGGTCGTCGGCGCCACCCCGTCCGTGCAGGCGAGTGCCCGTGCGCTGGTCAGCCTGCGGGTGCCGCCGGGCGTGGACGCGGCCGAGGCGACCAAGCTGCTCCAGGCGCACATCGAGGCGCACACCCCGTGGGGCGCCCGGGTGAGCACCGAGCAGATCGGACAGGGGCAGGCGTTCCGTGCGGACACGTCCAGCCCGGCGTACCAGGCGATGGCCGACGCGATGGCGGTGGCGTACCCGGGTGAGGAGATGCAGTACGCGGGCCAGGGCGGCTCGATTCCGCTGTGCAACACCCTCGCCGCCCTCTACCCGCACGCGGAGATCCTGCTCATCGGCCTGAGCGAGCCGGAGGCGCAGATCCACGCGGTGAACGAGAGCGTCTCGCCCGAGGAGCTGGAGCGGCTGTCGGTAGCGGAGGCGCAGTTCCTGCGCAACTACGCGGCGAGCTGAGCCCCGGCCCCTGGCCTCACGCGCCGGCCACCCGACCCCGCGTGAGGCCACGGGCCCAGCCGCCCCGACCGAACGGCTCCTCGCCCCAAGCCTGCCGCCCAGGCCGCCTGCCTCCGACAGCAGACCCAGCCGACCCGGCCGACCGGCCTCCACCGCCGAGCCGAGCCCCGCGCACGAGCCCGCGTCCCGCGGACACCTACCCCCCGACGGGGGCTCCCGCCTCCAGGTACAGGGCTTTCCCCCGTTCTCGCGCCCGCAGGGCCCACCGCAGCCGCTCGTAGCGGACCGGCGGCAGCAGACCGGCGGCCTCCGCCTCGGTCACGAAACGCCACCCGCGCAGTTCGGGGCCCGGCAGCAGCAGCTCGCGTGCCGCCGTGGAGTCGAGGCTTCCGCCGTCGAAGAGGAGGCGCAGTCCGCCGTACCCCGGAGGGGCGGGCGGCTCCCAGTCGACGACGAGCAGGCGCGGTACGTCGTCCAGGTGGAGCCCGGTCTCCTCGGCGACCTCGCGGATGCCGGCGCGGGCGGGCGCCTCGCCGGGTTCCACGACGCCGCCGGGAAACTCCCAGCCGGCCTTGTAGGTCGGGTCGACGAGCAGCACGCGGTCCTGCTCGTCGAAGAGCAGGACGCCGGCGGCGAGGGTCTCGGCGGTGGGTTCGGGCGTCTGCACGATGTCGCACACGGGCACGGCGCCCGAGCTGACGGCCTCGGCGATCCGGACGGCGGTCTCGTAGGGCGTGAGTGCCCCGTTGTCCACCGGGTGGGCGTCAACGGTGAGCCAGGAGGCGAGGGCGGCCTTGTAGGGCTCGATGTGGTCGGAGGACCACTGCCGGACGCGTATCTCGCCGTCGGTGGGGTCCGGTGTCTCACGGGCGGCTATACGGGCGCGCAGGATCGTTTCGGCCGGGGTGAGCAGGACGTGCCGGACCGTGATCCGGCGGGCGGCCAGGCCGCCGAAGATCTCGTCGCGGTACTCCTGGCGCAGCAAGGTCATGGGCACGACGAGGGTGCCACCGAGTTCGGCGAGCATCGCGGCCGCCGTGTCGATGAGGAGGCGCCGCCAGATCGGCAGGTCCTGGAAGTCGCCGACCTCGGCGAGGCGCTTGGCCGGCAGCAGATGCGTGAGTGTGCCGCCGATGACCTCGGGGTCGAAGAGCGTGCTGTTCGGGATCAGGTCGATCAGTTCCCGTGCGGTGGTGGTCTTCCCCGCACCGAACGCGCCGTTGATCCAGACGATCACGGTTCCCCCTCTTCTGTTGGCCCCCTGTGCCTTGCCCGCTCCACCCTGCCACGGAAACCAGACCCAGTTGAGGGTGCACAAACGGAGGCGCCGGCACCCGTTTCCCGGGTGCCGGCGCCAGCCGTGCGACGGTCCGCCGCCTCAGTGGCCCTTGTTGCCCTGCTTGCCGCCGCCCTTGCCGCTCGGCTTGCCCTTCTGGTTCTGCTTGCCGCCCGTCGCCTTGCCGCTCGGCTTGCCCTTCTGGCCCTGCTTGCCGTCGGCCTTCTCGCCCTGGTCGCCCACGAGGGCGTTCTTGTCCAGCTGGAGGCTCTCGCTGGCGATGGTGTTGTCGATCGTCTGGAGGGTGTCCCCGACGTTGATGTTGCTCAGCCCGTCACCCACCGCGTGGGAGGGGGTGACCGCCGCGACGACGAAGCCGGTGGCGAGGGAGGCGATGGCGAGCATGCTGCGCTTCTTCATGCCCGACCAACTGACGGACCCCGTCCGGGGTCACGCACTCACACCCGTTCCATGTATCCCGGCCACCGGCTGAACGTTCCTGCCTGGGCTTCACACACCGGCCGCGGTGGTCTCCGCCCGCCGGCTCAGCACCGCCGCGGCGGCGCCCACCAGCCCCGCGTCGGTGCCCATCTGGGCGGGTACGACGGTCAGGCGCTGGACGAACGAGAGGGTCGCGTAGTCGGCGAGGCTCCTGCGCAGCGGCACGAAGAGCACGTCTCCCGCGTTGCCCACACCTCCGCCGATCACGGCGATGTCGATCTCGACCAGGGTCGCGGTGGCCGCGATACCGGCGGCCAGGGCCTGGGCGGCGCGTTCGAAGGAGGCGACGGCGACCGGGTGGCCCGCGCGCGCGGCGGCGGCCACGGCCGCGGCGGAGGTGTCGCCGTCCGGGCCCGGCAGCCAGCCGCCGTCCAGGGCGCGGCGGGCGATGTTGGGCCCGCTGGCAATCCGTTCCACGCAGCCGCGCGCTCCGCACGGGCAGAGGTCGCCGTCGAGGTCGACACTGATGTGGCCGATGTGACCTGCGTTGCCCGTGGGGCCGGGGTGGAGCCGTCCGTCGAGGACCAGGCCACCGCCGACGCCGGTGGAGACCACCATGCACAGCGCGTTGTCGTGGCCGCGTGCCGCGCCCTGCCAGTGCTCGGCGGCGGTGATGGCCACGCCGTCGCCGATCAGCTCGACGGGGAGCCCTCCGGTGGCCGCCCGCACCCGGGAGACCAGCGGGTAGTCGCGCCAGCCGGGCACGTTCACCGGACTGACCGTGCCCGCGGAGGCGTCGACCGGGCCCGCGCTGCCGATGCCGACCGCGTCGACGCCGCTCCACAGCGGAGAGAGGGTGAGCTCGCCGATCACCTCCTCGACGGCGCGCATCACGGTGTCGCCGTCCTTCTGGGCGGGCGTCGGGCGCTGGGCGCGCACCACGATCCGGCCGCCGCCGTCCACCAGCGCGCCTGCGATCTTGGTGCCGCCGATGTCGAGCGCGGCCACGAGGTCGGTGTGCATCAGTGTGGGATCCCCCGTCAACCTTGGGAAAAGGACTGGTCGGCCCTGCGGTGGGGCGAGGGCCGGGAAGTGTGGGGGACAGTGTCTCCCGCTGCTGACAACGTTGTCCAGGCTCTATGCTCGACGCCACATCCTCATACAAACCACGGACCCACGCATCCCCACGGACCACAGGACAGGACAGCTCACCGTGCCCGAGACCCACCGCCTCGCCGGAAACCGCTACGGAAACCGGCCGACCATGAAGGACGTAGCGGCCCGCGCCGGCGTCGGACTGAAGACGGTGTCCCGGGTCGTGAACGGCGAACCGGGCGTCACCCCGGAGACCGAACGCCGCGTCCAGGAGGCCATCGAGGCGCTCGGCTTCCGCCGCAACGACAGTGCGCGCGTGCTGCGCAAGGGCCGTACGGCGAGCATCGGGCTGGTCCTGGAGGACCTCGCCGACCCCTTCTACGGCCCGCTGAGCCGCGCCGTGGAGGAGGTGGCCCGCGCGCACGGGGCCCTGTTGATCAACGGGTCCAGCGCCGAGGATCCGGACCGTGAACAGGAACTGGTGCTGGCGTTGTGCGCGCGCCGGGTGGACGGGCTGGTGGTCATCCCGGCCGGTGACGACCACCGCTATCTGGAGCCCGAGCTGAAGGCGGGCGTCGCCACGGTGTTCGTGGACCGTCCGGCCGGGAAGATCGAGGCCGACGTGGTCCTCTCGGACAGCTACGGCGGTGCCCGGGACGGCGTCGCCCATCTGATCGCGCACGGGCACCGGCGGATCGGGTTCATCGGTGACATGCCCCGCATCCACACGGCGGCCGAGCGTCTGCGCGGTTACCGGGCGGCCATGGAGGACGCCGGCATACCGGTCGAGGACCCGTGGATGTCCCTGGGGGCGACGGACCCGCTGCGGGTGCGGCAGGCGGCCGAGGAGATGCTGTCCGGCCCCTCCCCCGTCACCGCGATCTTCTCCGGCAACAACCGGGTCACGGTCACGGTGATCCGGGTCCTGGCCGAGCACCCGCGTCCGGTCGCGCTGGTCGGCTTCGACGACATCGAACTGGCCGACCTGCTCCAGCCGGGCGTCACGGTCGTCGCCCAGGACGCGGCGGCACTGGGCCGCACGGCGGCCGAGCGGCTCTTCCGCCAGCTGGACGGTTCCCTGATCGTCCCGGAGAAGATCGAACTCCCGACCCGCCTGATCACCCGCGGGTCGGGAGAGCTGCCGCCCGCGGTCTGAGCGAGCGCCCGGCGTCCGGCCTCGGCGCACACGCGAGCACGTGCCCCTCGATCGGCACCGCCGCCACGCCGGGCACACGGACGCCGAGGCGCCCGCACCCGGCCCCTCGGCTACCTCGCAGACACCGCCAGGCCGCCCCGGCGCGGCGCCGCAAAGCCCTCCAGCCCGGCCCACGCCGGCCCGATCACCCCCACCACCTCACCAGCGCATGCCACCGCCACACCAGACGCACATACGCCGAAGCGCCAGCGCCCCACCCCTCGGCTACTCCGCAGACACCGCCAGAGCGCCACGCCGCGGCGCCACAAAGCCCTCCAGCCCGGCCCGCGCCAGCCCGATCACCCCCACCACCTCACCAGCGCATGCCACCGCCACACCAGACGCGCGGACGCCGAGGCGCCAGTCCCCCCTCGGCTACTTCGCGGACACCGTCAGGTCGCCACGGCGCGGCGCCGCGAAGCCCTCCAGCCCGGCCCGCGTCCCTCCGATCACCCCCGCCACCTACCAGCGCATACCACCGACACGCCGGGCCACGGACGCCGAGGCCCTCGCGCCCCGCCCCTCGGCTACTTCGCGGACACCGTCAGGTCGCCACGGCGGGGCGCCGCAAAGCCTTCGAGGTCGGTACGGGTCAGTCCGGTCAGGCGTGCCACCTCGCCGATGTCGAGGGCGCCGCAGTCGAGGCCGCGCAGGAGGTAGCCGCTGAGGGCCTTCGCGGTGGCGGGCTCGTCCATGACGTCGCCGCCG
This sequence comes from Streptomyces sp. NPDC107562, assembly GCF_055657325.1. Classification (NCBI taxonomy): domain Bacteria; kingdom Bacillati; phylum Actinomycetota; class Actinomycetes; order Kitasatosporales; family Streptomycetaceae; genus Streptomyces; species Streptomyces sp. NPDC107562. The sequence goes on from NZ_JBVKBE010000006.1 coordinate 222,168, forward strand.
GCCCGGTTGGCGTAGCGGGCGAGACGGGCGGCGGCCTGCTCGAAGCCCTCGCGGTAGAAGGCGAAGACGGCCGCGTACCGGGTCGGGATGTGGCCGGGGTGCATGTCCCAGCCCTGGTAGTAGGCGCGGGCCAGGGCGCGGCGGGTGAGGCCGTAGTGCAGGCGCCAGGCGTCGTGGACCTTCGCGGTGGGGCCGACCGGCAGGACGTTGGTGGAGCCGTCCGAGACGCGGACGCCGGTGCCCGCGGCGGCGACCTGCATGACCGCCTTGGCGTGGTCGGCGGCGGGGTGGTCGCCGGCCTGGTAGGCGGCGGAGACGCCGAGGCAGGCGCTGTAGTCGAAGGTGCCGTAGTGCAGTCCGGTGGCGCGGCCCTCGGCGGCCTGGATCATCCGGGCCACGGCGGCGGTGCCGTCGGTGGCGAGGATGGACTGGCTGGTCTCGATCTGGATCTCGAAGCCGAGCCGGCCGGGCTCCAGCCCGCGGGCCTTCTCGAACTCCTCCAGCAGCCGCACCATCGCGGTGACCTGCTCGGGATACGTCACCTTGGGCAGCGTGAGCACCAGGCCGTCGGGCAGGCCGCCGGCCTCCGTCAGACCGGTGAGGAAGATGTCGAGGGTGCGGATGCCGCGGTCGCGTACGGGCGCCTCCAGGCACTTCATGCGGACGCCCATGTACGGGGCCGCCGTGCCGTTCCCGTAGGCCTCCGCGATCAGGCGGGCGGCGCGGGCGGCGTCCTGGTCCTCGTCGGCACCCTGGTAGCCGTCCTCGAAGTCGACGCGCAGGTCCTCGACGGGTTCGCGCTCCAGCTTGGCGCGCACGCGCGCGTACACGGGCTCGGCGAGTTCGTCGGACAGGCCCAGGACCGCCGCGAAGGACGCGGCGTCCGGGGCGTGTTCGTCGAGGAGGGCGAGGGCCTGGTCGCCCCAGGAGCGGACGGTGTCGGCGGTGAAGGCGTCACCGGGTACGTAGACGGTGTGGACGGGCTGACGGGTACCGGGGTCTCCGGGGTAGCGGCGCTCCAGTTCGGCGTCGACCGGGGCGAGGGAGGCGCTGATCTCCTCGCTCACCGTGCCCGCGAGGCTCGTCGCGACCTGCTCCTGCTGGCCCTGACCCATCCCACACCCTCCTATTTTCCGCTCTGCGGAATCAACAATCCGTAGAATGAAGTTATCGGGGGACCTTCCGCCTGGTCAACACCACTTCCTTCTCGGGCCACCCGGACCTTTCGGCATGTTCACGCTCAACTCATGAGGCGGTAGAACACTTCGGTACGCCCACTCCCCCGGCCGCACCGACCCAAGGAGCCCCTGTGCCGCACCGGAGCCGTGTCACCCGCCGCCTGGGCCTGAAGAGCGCGCTGGCCGCAGCGGTCGCCCTGCCCCTCTCCAGTACAGCACTGTCGTCGTCCGCGGCCTCGGCGGAGGAACCCGCGGTACTCCAGGAGACCGACGCCGAACCGTCGGTGGACCGCGCCGACCGCCGGCTGAGGACCATGTCCTTCAACCTCCGCTTCGCGAGCACCACCGAACCCCACAGCTGGGCCGTGCGCAGACCCGTGACGCGCGAACTGCTGCGCCGCGAGCGCCCGCACCTCGTCGGCACCCAGGAGGGCCTCTACCAGCAGGTGCGGGACATCGCGTCCGACCTCGGCCCGCACCACGACTGGATCGGCACCGGCCGCGCGGGCGGCAGCCGCGACGAGTTCATGGCCGTCCTCTACGACACCCGCCGCCTCGCCCCGCTGGAGTACGACCACTTCTGGCTCTCCGACACCCCCGACGTGATCGGTTCGAACACCTGGGGCGGCGGCTCCATCCGGATGGTCACCTGGGTCCGCTTCAGCGATCTGCGGGACGGCGGCCGGGAGTTCTACTTCCTCGACACCCACCTCGACAACCGCAGCCAGGACGCACGCGCGCGTGCCGCCGCCCTGATCGCCCAGCGCATCGCCGGCCTGGACCGGGCGCTGCCGCTGCTGGTGACCGGCGACTTCAACGTCGCGGCGCACGGGAACCCGGTCTACGACACGATGCTGGGCGCGGGCCTCACCGACACCTGGGACACGGCGGCCGAACGCGGCGACCTGTACGCGACCTTCCACGGCTACCGACCGCTGACGCCGAACGGCGACCGGATCGACTGGATCCTCGCCACGCCCGGCGTCACCGTGCACCGGGCCGACATCAACACGTTCTCGAGGGACGGCCAGTTCCCGAGCGACCATCTGCCCGTACAGGCCACGCTGACCCTGGGATGAGCCGAGGCCCCCGTGACCGGCGACGGTCACGGGGGCCTCGTACGGCGTGCGGACGACGATCAGCCCTTGCGGGTCTTGATCTCCTCCGTGAGCTGCGGGACGACGTCGAACAGGTCGCCGACGACGCCGTAGTCGACCAGCTCGAAGATCGGGGCCTCGGCGTCCTTGTTGACGGCGACGATCGTCTTCGAGGTCTGCATACCGGCGCGGTGCTGGATCGCACCCGAGATGCCGGAGGCGATGTAGAGCTGCGGCGAGACCGACTTGCCGGTCTGGCCCACCTGGTTGGTGTGCGGGTACCAGCCCGCGTCCACCGCGGCACGCGAGGCGCCCACCGCGGCGCCGAGCGAGTCCGCCAGCGCCTCGATCAGCGCGAAGTTGTCCGAACCGCCCACACCACGGCCGCCGGAGACCACGATCGCGGCCTCGGTCAGCTCCGGACGGCCCGTCGACTCACGCGGCGTCCGCCCGGTGACCTTGGTACCGGTGGCCTGCGCGGAGAAGGACACCGACAGCGCCTCGACCGCACCGGCGGCCGGCGCGGCCTCCACGGCGGCCGAGTTCGGCTTGACCGTGATGACCGGGGTGCCCTTGCTGACCCGGGACTTGGTCGAGTAGGACGCGGCGAACACCGACTGGGTGGCCACCGGACCCTCGTCACCGGCCTCCAGGTCGACGGCGTCGGTGATGATGCCCGAGCCGATGCGCAGCGCCAGACGGGCGGCGATCTCCTTGCCCTCCGCGGAGGACGGGACCAGCACGGCGGCCGGGGAGACGGCCTCGACCGCGGCCTGGAGCGCGTCGACCTTCGGGACGACCAGGTAGTCGGCGTACTCGGACGCGTCGTGGGTGAGGACCTTCACCGCGCCGTGCTCGGCGAGCGTGGCGGCGGTGTCGGCGGCGCCGTTGCCGAGGGCGACGGCGACGGGCTCGCCGACGCGGCGGGCCAGCGTCAGCAGCTCCAGGGTGGGCTTGCGGACGGCGCCGTCCACGTGGTCGACGTAGACGAGAACTTCAGCCATGGGACTTCTTCTCTCCTGCTTGCGAAGTGTGAGGGGCGGTCAGCGAAGTCGAGCTCAGGGCTCAGATGAACTTCTGGCTCGCGAGGAACTCGGCGAGCTGCTTGCCGCCCTCGCCCTCGTCCTTGACGATCGTGCCGGCCGTGCGGGCCGGACGCTCGGTCGCGGCGTCCACGGCGGTCCAGGCACCCTCCAGGCCGACCTCCTCGGCCTCCAGGTCCAGGTCCGAGAGGTCCCAGGACTCCACCGGCTTCTTCTTCGCGGCCATGATCCCCTTGAAGGAGGGGTACCGCGCCTCGCCCGACTGGTCGGTCACGGAGACGACCGCCGGGAGCTGGGCTTCCAGCTGCTCCGAGGCGGCGTCGCCGTCGCGGCGGCCCTTGACCGTGCCGTCCTCGACGGACACCTCGGACAGCAGGGTGACCTGCGGGACACCGAGGCGCTCGGCGAGCAGCGCGGGCACGACGCCCATGGTGCCGTCGGTGGAGGCCATACCGGAGACGACCAGGTCGTAGCCCGCCTTCTCGACCGCCTTGGCCAGCACGAGCGAGGTGCCGATGGCGTCGGTGCCGTGCAGGTCGTCGTCCTCGACGTGGATCGCCTTGTCGGCACCCATCGAAAGCGCCTTGCGCAGCGCGTCCTTGGCGTCCTCCGGACCCACCGTCAGCACCGTCACCTCGGCGTCGTCGGCGGCCTCCGCGATCTGCAGCGCCTGCTCGACCGCGTACTCGTCCAGTTCGGAGAGCAGACCGTCCACGTCGTCACGGTCGACGGTCAGGTCATCGGCGAAGTGCCGGTCGCCAGTGGCGTCGGGCACGTACTTCACAGTGACAACGATCCTCAAGCTCACGCCGGCTCTCCTACTGCAATCGGTCAATTTCTGGCTGCCTTCTTGCAGGCAGCATAGGCGCCCCTGGCGGCGGATCCCGGTCGGGGCGACTCGCGCTCCGACCGAAATATTACTCGCCAGTACATCCAGTTCCTGCCCGCTAAGCAAGCGCTTTGAACTGTGACCTTCGCAACGCAGCGTAACCGGAACCGGACGGTGCCGCAGATCCGCTCAGTCGCGCAGAGCGGTGAAGCGTCCCTGGTGGTAGAGGAGCGGCCGGCCCTCACCGGTGGGGTCACCGCCGACGACCTCGGCGACCACGAGACAGTGATCGCCCGCGGGCACGCGCGCGTGCACCCGGCACACGGTCCAGGCCGGCACGCCCTCCAGAACGGGAACCCCCTCCGGACCCTCGCGCCAGGCGGTGGGGGCGGCGAAGCGGTCGGCGCCGCTTCGGGCGAAGGTGGCCGCGAGCTCCCGCTGGTGCTCACCGAGTATGTGCACCCCGACGTGGCGGGCGGTCGATATCGCCGCCCAACTGGACGATCCGGTGCCTGCCCCGAAGGAGAGCAGGGGCGGTTCGGCGGAGACGGAGGTGAGCGAGGTGGCGGTGAAGCCGACCGGACCCGTGGCGCCCCGCGCTGTGATCACCGCCACGCCGGCCGCGTGCCGTCGGAAGACGGCACGGAACAGGTCGGGAGCGGCGGTGTCCGGGGAGGCGGATGCGGTGCGGCCGGGGGTTGCCGGGGTGGCCGTCATGGAGGTGACCTTCTGCGAGCGGTGACGACGAGCGGATCCGGGGCTGTTCAGCATCCCGGACAGCGCGCGCTCGCGGTGCGCACGAGGTCGACGTGGACCCGGCCGAAAAGGAGGACTTCCGAAGGCATGGGGTCAAGCTGACGTTGGATGGTGCGCGCAGTCAAGTTCCGCTCCTGGTCCGCCCCGTCCTCAGGTCTCGCCGTCGCCGGCACGGACGGCGCGGCCGAGCGCGGCGATGACATCGGCCTTGCGTGGCTGCCCCGCGGCCCGGCGCACGACCCGCCCGTCCGCGTCCAGCACCAGCACGGTCGGGGTCCGGACGATGCCGAGCGCGCGGACGAGTTGCAGTCGGGCCTCGGCGTCGATCTCCACATGGCGCACGCCGGGCACCAGGCCGGCTACGTCGCCGAGGACGCGCCGGGTCGCCCGGCAGGGCGCGCAGAAGGCGCTGGAGAACTGCACCAGCGTGGCGCGCTCACCGAGTTCGGCGCCCAACTCGGCCGCGCCGAGCCGCCCGCGACCACCCTCGTCGTACTCCTCACGCACGCGCGCACACCCTCCAGCCCGTCAGTACTCCCATCATGACCGGCACAACCGTTCACGAGACCGCAAAGATTCCCGCCTCCCGCGGTCCTTCTCGGCGCGGAATCCTGGATTCATGGACATCGACGTGAGGGGACCGCGCTTCGGCGCGGCCGTGACGACCCTCGTCCTGGCGGTCGTTCTGATCACCGGGAACGCGTGGCTGATGGCGTGGCAGACCCTGGTGTTCGCGCTCGGCGCGGCGGGCGGCGTGGGCCCCTCGCCCTACGGCTGGGCGTTCCACCGGTTCGTACGGCCCCGGGTCGGGCCGGCGGTGGAGCGGGAGGAGCTCGAACCGTCGCGGTTCGCCCAGGCGGTGGGGCTCGTGCTGGCCGGGACCGGCCTGGTCGGGTACACCCTGGGACCGCTCTGGCTGGGCCTGGCCACGACCGGGGCCGCGCTCCTCGCCGCCTTTCTGCACGCGGTGTCGGGGTTCTGCGTGGCATGCGAGATGTACCTGCTCGCCCAACGGGTCACCGTACGCGTGGAGTAAAGCCGTCGTAAAAGCCCGAGGTGAAAATGTACGCCGACGTGACGAGGATCTCGCGTCGACAGGGCACGGGGGCTGGCTCCCCGACCGTTCTTGGGGCACGATCTGCGAGATGCCGTAAACCTACGGCTACGTAACTTTCTGGCGGGGAGCACCTCCCCGGGCAGAGCAGGAAGGGTCCACCCCGCCCATGGCAGAACTCGTCTACCGCCCCGTCGTCGGTCTCGCACAGACCCTGTTCAAGGTCTGGGACCTGAAGATCGACTGCAAGGGGTCGGAGAACATCCCGCGCTCGGGCGGCGCCGTGCTGGTGAGCAATCACATCAGCTATCTGGACTTCGTCTTCGACGGCCTGGCCGCGCTCCCGCAGAAGCGCCTGGTGCGTTTCATGGCGAAGGAGTCCGTGTTCCGGCACCGGATCTCCGGTCCGCTGATGCGCGGCATGCGGCACATCCCCGTGGACCGCAAGCAGGGTGAGGCGGCCTACCAGCACGCCCTCGACTCGCTGCGATCCGGTGAGATCGTCGGGGTGTTCCCGGAGGCCACCATCTCGCAGTCGTTCACCCTGAAGAGCTTCAAGTCGGGTGCGGCGCGGATGGCCCAGGAGGCGGGGGTCCCGCTCATCCCGATGGCCCTGTGGGGCACGCAACGGCTGTGGACCAAGGGGCATCCGCGCAACTTCAAGCGCAGCCACCTCCCGGTCACCATCCGGGTGGGCGAGGCCGTCGAGGCCCCCCGTGACCAGTACGCGGGGGCGATCACCCGCCGCCTGCGCGAGCGGGTGCAGGATCTGCTGGAGGTCGCCCAGCGCGCCTACCCGGGCCGCCCTCGCGGCGCGGACGACCACTGGTGGCTCCCCGCCCACCTCGGCGGCACGGCCCCGACCCCGGAGCAGGTCCGCGAGTCCGAGGCGCGCTGAGCCCCGCCGGGCCGGCGGGGCTCAGCGCGCCGGCTCGGGGGCGTGCACGGTGACGCGGGCGCCGGGGCTGAACTTCTCCAGCAGCCCGGCCAGTTCGGCGGCGGCCCGCTCGGCCTCGGCGACCGGCATCGGGGCCAGGGTCTCCAGCAGGGAGATGCCCGAGACGGTCGCCTCGGTGAGCCGGGTCCGCGGGCCCTGGCGCCAGTTCCAGCGACGGCAGGTGACGCCCACGTCGTCGCGCCACACCACCTCGCCGGCGTCGGGACGCTCGACGACCTCCTCGCCGCCGGCGACGGTCACGAAGTCCTCGTCGCCGGTGGCCCGCACGAGTCGCATGCCGCCCTGGACGTGGTCGATGTCCTCACCGCCGACCGGGATCAGGTGGGCGACGCTGACGGCGTTGTAGAGGTCGACCAGGAGGTTGATCCGGGGCAGCCCGGCGTCCGTGAGGGCCCTGCGGGCCAGCGCCTCCGCCGAGTTGCGGGTGCGCGACGGCTTCGAACCGAACGCCGTGTAGACCTCGCGCCAGGCCCCCATGTGCGGGTCCTCGTGCGGCGCGCGCCCGTCCAGGCGGGCGGTGAGACGGCGGGCCGCGTCGTCGAGGAGTGCCGCGCCGGCGTCGGTGCTGGGTCCGTTCACGAGTCCGTGCGCCTCGACGGCGACATGGGTGAAGCCGGGTGCGAGTGCGCGCACCTCGTCGGACACGGTCAGCGGGAACGTCATGGTGCGCCTTGCCTCAGAGTGCGGTGGGGAGGTGCCGCCAGAGGTACGCCCGGTCGGGCGCGCTTCTCAGTGCCGCGAGGACCCCTGGATGCGGTGCAGCATACAAGACCGGATGGTCCAGCTCATTGGACTCCGGGTCGGGCGTGAAGGCCAGGCGTTCGCCGTCCAGGGAGAACCGCGCGTCCACGCCCGGCTTGTTGCCGCGGGGGTCCTGCCGGTGCCAGGCGCCGTCGAAGCGCACGGCGACCAGCCCGTGCAGCACGTCGAACCTCTGGTAGCACAGGGCCGTCGGGATGTCCTCCGCCCGCAGCAGCGCGGTCAGCGCGTGGGCCTTGGCGTGGCAGATGCCGGTGCCCTGCTCCAGGACGTCGGACGCGCGCCAGGTGACACGGGGATCACCGACGTCCTGGGAGTGCGTGACGTCGTCCCGCACGAACTCGAACGCCGCCCGCGCATAGTCATACGAGTCCGTCGCCGTCGCCGCGAGGCGGGCGGCCGTGTGCCGGACTCGCGGGTGGTCGTGGTCGACGGCCTCGTCCGCGGCCAAGTAGGCGGACAGGTCGGAGGTTTCCTGGATGAGCTCCATGCCCGCAGAGCATAGGAACGCGGCCACCCGAGCGTCAATGAATTTCCGGGTGACCGTATACCTATACGTTCCATGGGGCCGCGGCGTGTGCCGCTCCCACCTGACGGCACTACCGCGCCATCTCCTCCTTGAGGGCCGCGACGAACGCGTCCACGTCGTCCTCCGTGGTGTCGAACGCGCACATCCAGCGCACGTCGCCCGCCGCCTCGTCCCAGAAGTAGAAGCGGAACCGCTTCTGGAGGCGCTCGCTGACGTCATGGGGCAGCCGCGCGAAGACCGCGTTCGCCTGCACCGGGTAGAGCAGCTCGACGCCGTGCACCGCCCGGACACCCTCGGCGAGGCGCTGGGCCATCTCGTTGGAGTGCCGGGCGTTGCGCAGCCACAGGTCCCTGGCGAGCAGGGCCTCCAACTGCACCGACACGAAACGCATCTTGGAGGCCAGCTGCATGGACAGCTTGCGCAGGTGCTTCATGTGGCTGACGGCGTCCTGGTCGATCACCACGACCGCCTCGCCGAACAGGGCGCCGTTCTTGGTGCCGCCCAGGGAGAGGATGTCGACGCCGGCCGCGTTGGTGAAGGTCCGCATCGGGACGTCGAGGGAGGCGGCCGCGTTGGCGATGCGCGAGCCGTCCAGGTGGACCTTCATCCCGTGCGCGTGGGCGTGGTCGCAGATCGCACGGATCTCGTCGGGCGTGTAGACCGTGCCCAGTTCGGTGGCCTGGGCTATGGAGACGACCTGCGGCATCGCGCGGTGCTCGTCCTCCCAGCCGTAGGCCTGCCGGTCGATCAGCTCGGGGGTGAGCTTGCCGTCCGGCGTGGGCACGGTGAGCAGCTTGAGGCCGCCCATCCGCTCCGGGGCGCCGCCCTCGTCGACGTTGATGTGCGCGCTCTCCGCGCAGATCACCGCACCCCAGCGGTCGGTGACCGCCTGGAGGGCCACGACGTTGGCACCGGTGCCGTTGAACACCGGGAACGCCTCCGCCGTGGCGCCGAAGTGGCCGCGGACGACGCGCTGCAGGTTCTCGGTGTACGCGTCCTCGCCGTAGGCCACCTGGTGCCCGCCGTTGGCCACGGCCAGGGCGGCGAGCACCTCGGGGTGGACCCCGGCGTAGTTGTCACTGGCGAAACCGCGGACCTGCGGGTCGTGATGGCGACGCGCGTCGGTCTTCGGAGGGTTCACGGCTTCTCGGTCAGCCACAGACGTTGTCCGTTCACTTCGGCGGCGGGCTTGTCCCAGACTCCGGCGATGGCCTCCGCCAGGTCGTCGACGTCCGTGAAGCCCGCGAACTTCGCGTTGGGGCGGTCGGCGCGCATGGCCTCGTGCACCAGTGCCTTCACCACCAGGATCGCAGCCGCGGCGTTCGGCCCCTGCTCACCCCCCGCCTTGGCGAAGAAGTCGGCCATGGCCAGGGTCCACGCCTCGGCGGCGGCCTTGGCCGCGGAGTACGCGGCGTTGCCCGCGGTGGGTTTGCTGGCCCCGGCCGCGCTGATCAGGACGTAGCGGCCGCGGTCGCTGCGCTGCAGCCCCTCGTGGAAGGCGAGGGAGGTGTGCTGCACGGTACGGATGAGCAGCAGCTCCAGCAGGTCCCAGTCGTCGAGCCGGGTCTTGGTGAAGGTCTCGCTGCCGCGCCAGCCGCCGACGAGATGGACGAGGCCGTCGACCCGTCCGAAGTCCTTCTCGATGCGGTCGGCCCAGTCCTGGGCCGCCTGCCGGTCGAGCAGGTCGACCGTGTCGCCGACGACGGTGGCGCCGCCGTGCGCGTAGCTGGCCGCGTCCACGGCCTCGGCGAGCCGCTCCGGATCGTTGTCGGAGCCGACGACGATCGCGCCCGCGTCGGCCAGCCGCTGCAGGGTCGCCCGGCCGGCGGGGCCACCCGCGCCGGCCACCGCGATCACCGCACCGCTGAGAGCACCGTTCCCCATGATCCTCGCCTCCTGAGCAGCGTTCTTGGTGCGGACGCTCACGCGGCGACCCGCTCGGCGGGGTCCGCCGTGATGCCCTTGGTCGAGGCAATCACGTTCTTGAGCTTCTTGGACAGCGCCTCATAGAACATGCTCAGCGGAAACTCGTCCGGAAGCACGTCATCGACCAGCTTGCGCGGCGGCAGGGTCAGGTCCAGGGCATCGGGGCCCTTGGCCCACTTGGAGCCGGGGTGCGGGGCGAGGTAGGTGGAGACGAGTTCGTACCCGGCGAACCAGTGCACGAGCTTGGGGCGGTCGATGCCGTCCCGGTAGAGCGTCTCGATCTCGGCGCAGAGCTGGTTGGTGACCTGAGGCGCGCGCTCCCAGTCGATCGACAGTTTGTTGTCGATCCAGCGGACGACGTCGTGCTTGTGCAGGTAGGCGAAGAGCAGCTGACCGCCGAGGCCGTCGTAGTTGCGCACCCGCTCGCCGGTGACCGGGAAGCGGAACATGCGGTCGAACAGCACCGCGTACTGCACGTCACGAGCCTGCGGGACGCCCTCGCCGGACAGCTTCACGGCCTCCTTGAAGGCGGTGAGGTCGCAGCGCAGCTCCTCCAGTCCGTACATCCAGAACGGCTGGCGCTGCTTGATCATGAACGGGTCGAACGGCAGGTCGCCGTGGCTGTGGGTGCGGTCGTGGACCATGTCCCAGAGCACGAACGCCTCTTCGCAGCGCTTCTGGTCGTGGACCATGGCGGCGATGTCCTCGGGCAGCTCCAGGCCCAGCAGGCCGACGGCCGCGTCGGTGACCCGGCGGAAGCGGGCGGCCTCGCGGTCGCAGAAGATGCCGCCCCAGGAGAAGCGCTCGGGCGCCTGGCGCACGGCGATGGTCTCGGGGAAGAGGACGGCGGAGTTGGTGTCGTACCCGGCCGTGAAGTCCTCGAAGGTGATGCCGCAGAACAGCGGGTTGTCGTAGCGGGTGCGCTCCAGCTCGGCCAGCCACTGCGGCCAGACCATGCGCAGCACGACCGCCTCGAGGTTGCGGTCGGGGTTGCCGTTCTGCGTGTACATGGGGAAGACGACCAGGTGCTGCAGGCCGTCCTGGCGGTTCGCGGCCGGCTGGAAGGCGAGCAGCGAGTCCAGGAAGTCGGGCACGTCGAAGCCCTCGTCGGCCCAGCGGCGCAGGTCCCGCACGAGGGCCGCGTGGTAGGCCGTGTCGTGCGGCAGGAGCGGGGAGAGGGTCTCGACGGCCTCGACGACCCGTCGTACGGCGTCCTCTGCCCGGGCCATGTCGGGGGCGCCCTCGGCCTCGAAGTCGATCGATCCGTCCTTGGACTGCCATGGCCGGATCTCCTCCACGGCATCCTTGAGCACGGGCCATGCCGGGTGCTCCACCACCCTGACCACGGGAGGAAGCTGCTCCTCCGTACCCACCTGCACAAGAATTTCCGTCATGTCCCATCCTCCACGGGAGAACCTCGCGTAAGGAGACCGTATACACACCGAGTTTCACCCAGCAAGGGGAACCTCGGGAGAATATTCTGTGGTACCCCCGCCGTCACCGCATTTTTTCCTGTCGGACACGGCGACGGCGAAGACACATGGCCCCGTCGTCACCCTCTGCCCGGAACGGCCCAGGCGATACCTTCCAAGGGAGCCGCGAGGCTTCCACCGCCGCCGTCGACGGAAGCGAGTCACACCTTGAACTTCCTCACCATCGGTCACCGCGGAGTCATGGGCGTCGAACCCGAGAACACCCTCAGGTCGTTCCTGGCGGCCCAGGAGGCCGGTCTCGACGCGATCGAACTCGACCTGCACCTGAGCAAGGACGGCACCCTCGTGGTGATGCACGACACCGACGTGGACCGCACGACGGACGGCTCGGGCCCCGTCGCCGAGAAGACCCTCGCCGAGCTGCGCGCCCTGGACGCGGGCCGGGGCGAGCGGATCCCGGTGTTCGAGGAGGTCCTCGACGCGGTGCGGGCGCCGCTGCAGGCCGAGATCAAGGACGTGCGGGCGGCGCGGGCCCTCGCCGACGTCATACGGCGGCGAGATCTGACCGGGCGCGTCGAGGTGTCCTCGTTCCACGACGAGGCGATCACCGAGGCGGCCCGGCTCGTGCCGGGGGTACGCACGGCGCTGATCGCGAGCAGGTACGGCACGGACGTCGTGGAACGGGCCGTCGCGGCCGGTGCGGCGACCGTCTGCCTGAACATCCGCCGCCTCACCCTGGAGGTCGTCGAGCACGCGCGCGAGGCCGGCCTGCGGATCATCGGCTGGGTGGTGAACACTCAGGAGCACCTGCGTCTCGTACGGGCACTGGAACTGGACGGTGCGACGACCGACCACCCGGAGATCAAACGGACCGGCCGGTTCACGGCGTAGGGGCTACGCGAGCTCCTTGACCAGCAGCTCGAACCGCAGGTCGTCGCGTTGCGGGATGCCGTAGCGCTCGTCGCCGTACGGGAAGGGGGTCATCCGGCCCGTACGGCGGTAGCCGCGACGCTCGTACCAGGCGATGAGGTCCTCGCGGACGGAGATCACGGTCATGTGCATCCGCGTCGCGCCCCAGCCCACGCGGACCTGCCGCTCCGCCTCGGCGATGATCACCTTGCCGAGGCCGGCGCCCTGGAGGGTGGGGCTGACGGCGAACATGCCGAAGTAGGCGTGGTCGTCACGGCGTTCGAGCTGGCAGCAGGCGACGACGATGCCGTCCCGCTCCACGGTCAGCAGCCTGCTGTCCGGCGCCTTGATCACGGTCAGCACGCCCTGCGGGTCGGTCCGCTGCCCCTGGAGGATGTCCGCCTCGGTGGTCCAGCCGACCCGGCTGGAGTCGCCCCGGTAGGCCGACTCGATGAGCGCGACCAGCACGTCCACGTCGGCGTCCGTGGCATCGCGGAAGGTCAGTCCGTGGGCGGCGCTCTCCATGAGGTGTCTCTCCGAATTCTCCGGCGCGGCTCTGGCACGCACGAGGGTAACGCCGCCATCAGCCCCCGGGATCCGGGCGCATGGTGCGTACTGAGCCGACGCCCTCCTCCGCCTCGCAGCTGCACGCACCGGACCCCGCTCACCGGCGCTGACGAACCACCGTCGATCCTCCGCGGCTGATCCGGACGACAGGCCCTAAGCTCCGGGCGCATGGTGCATGTACTGAGCGGACGCGTCCTGCTGCGGCCCACCGACCCCGAGCGGTCCCGTGCCTTCTACGGCGAGCAGCTGGGTCTCGCCGTCTACCGCGAGTTCGGCACCGGACCGGATCGCGGGACCGTCTACTTCCTCGGCGGTGGCCATCTGGAGCTCTCCGGGCGCTCCGAGGCCCCGCCGTCCCCGGCCGTCCGGCTCTGGCTCCAGGTCGAGGACGTGTCCGCGGCCCACGACGAGCTGCGCGAGAAGGGCGTGGCGATCGTACGACCGCCGGTGCGCGAGCCGTGGGGCCTGATCGAGATGTGGATCGCGGATCCGGACGACGTGCCGATCGTGCTCGTGGAGGTGCCGGCCGATCATCCGATCCGCTGTCGGCCGGGCATCTGACACCTCCTCGTACCGGCCGGATGGCCACCGCCGGTGGCCGGGGCTAGCGTGCTGATCGAGATTCCCGCTGCGGAAGGACGTCGGATGAAGCTCCACAAGCCGGTGGTCGGCGGCCCCTGCTGGGTCGAGCTGGGCACGAACGACACGGCGGACGCCGAGCGGTTCTACGCCGAGCTGTTCGGCTGGCGGTCCGAGACGGACTCGCGTCCGGAGGCCGGCGGCTACACCGTGGCGCACCTGGGGGACGCGCCGGTGGCCGCGCTCACGCCGCTGTACCAGGAGGGGCAGGCGGTGGCGTGGTCCGTGTCGTTCGCGGTCCGGGACGCCGACGAGACCGCGCGGGAGGTGACGGCGGCCGGCGGGTCGGTGCTGATGAGTCCGATGGACGTGTTCGACATGGGCCGCTTCGCGGTGGCCGCCGACTCGTCCGGCGCGGTCTTCACGCTGTGGCAGCCCCGGGCCTTCGAGGGCGCCGGGGTCTTCAACGCGCCCGGCGCGCTCGGCTGGGTGGAGCTGCTCACCCGGGAACCGGCACGCGCGCGCGACTTCTACACGACCGTCTTCGGGTGGACCGTGAACGCCTCCGAGCGCTACACCCAGTGGGGCCTCGCCGGTCAGGACTTCGGCGGCATGATGACCATGGACGACACGTTCCCGCACGAGGTGCCGCCGCACTGGCTGCCGTACTTCGCGGTGGCCGACGTCGACGCCGCCACCGCGACGGCGACCGGGGCGGGCGGCACGGCGCTGATGGAGCCCACCTCCGTGCCGGACGGCCCCCGGATCGCGGTGCTGCGCGACCCGCAGGGAGCGGTCTTCGGCGTCTACCGCGCAGGGGACGTGGGCTGAGCGGACGGCGGGATCAGCCTCGCAAGGCGCCCAGTCGCCCCTCCAGCTGACCGAGCAACTCACCCAGCAGGGCGGCGAGTTCGCCCTGCCGCGGCTCGTCGAGGCCGGACAGCACGGCGCCCTCGTAGGCGAGCTGCTCGGGCAGGACCGCGTCCACGAGGTCACGCCCGGCCCCGGTGAGGCGGACGTGGGCGACCCGGCGGTCACGGTCGTCGCCCCGTCGCTCGACGAGGGCGCGTTCGGTGAGCTGCTTGAGGCGTTTGGTGACGGCGGCGCCGGAGGAGAAGGTCTCGCGGGCCAGTTCGCTGGGGGTCAGTTCATGCCCGGTGCGGCGCAGCGCGGCCAGCAGATCGAACTCCGGCCGGCTGAGCCCGGCCCGCCGCAGCGGGGCGTCCTCGGCCTGCTGGAGCAGGGCGGCACAGCGGTTCACCCGGCCGATGATCTCCATGGGGCCGGTGTCGAGCTCGGGGTGCACGGTCCGCCACTGGCGCACGACGGCCGCGACGGTGTCACGACGCCCGGTCCCACCGGCCAGGCCACCGGGGGCGTCGGCGCGGGGTGGGCCCGCGGTGTCGCGCGGCTCCTCGGTGGCCGCGTCTGCCCCGTCGGCCCCCGGCCCGTTGGTCCCCGTCATGGCTGTGCGTCCTCCGTCGTCCTGCGCGCGTCCGCGTCCAGGAGCAGCCCCTGGCGTCGTACCGTCGCCGCGAGCGTACGGTGTCCTGCCTGCTCGGCGTGGACGACCCGCTCCTGGGGCAGGGCCGGCTGCCACCACTCGCCTGACGCGGCGTCCGCGGTGGCGCGCAGGTCGACGAGGGCGGCGACGAGCCCCCGGCGGGCGGCGTCCAGCGAGGCCCGCGACGGCCGCGGCACGGTGGCCAGCAGCCGGGTGGTGTCCCCGCGGACCTGTTCGGCGGCGGCGAGGGCGTGCTCCAGACGGGCGCCCGCGCCCCGGTCGGTGACGGCGATCGCGGCGGCGAGGCCGACCAGCGCGCCGACCAGGGTGTCCACGACCCGCTCGGTGATCAGCGCACCCGGGTCCTTCACGCCGGTGAACTCGGTGATGAGCAGCGCCATCGGGGTCACGCAGACACTGCCGAGCCAGTAGTTGCGGCTGATCAGCGCCTCCGCGCCGAAACTGCACGCGAGGCAGCACACCACCGGCGCCGCCGGCCCGAGGTGGGCGAGCGGCGTCAGGGCGGCGAAGACCAGCACCCCGGCGAGGTTGCCGACGACGCGCTGGACGCACCGGCTCCAGGTGAGGGTGAGGTTGGCCTGGTACAGAGCTGCCGCGGTGACGAGCGCCCAGTACGGGCGGCCGATCCCGAGGGCCAGGGAGGCGTACCCGGCCAGAGCGCACCCCAGGGCGGTGCGCGCGGCGATCGGCCCGAGGGAGGCCACGACGCTCCGCCACGGCCGGGGCGGTGCCGCGAGCTCCAGTTCCACGCCGCGCCCTACCATCCACGTCACCCACGTACGGCACCGGCCGGGTGCCGCGCAGGTCGCGGGCCCAGGCACGCAGGCGGGCGGGGTCGGTGTCGGCGGGCACGGCGAGGGCGACCTCGGCGCGGATCACGAGAGCACGCAGCGCACGCCGGGTCCGCGAGCGGTCGGCCGGGCAGGCGCCGGTGGACAGCAGTGTCTGCCAGGCGGCCTGCACCGCGGCGGCCGCGGCGGCCCGGGCCCGGGCGTGCCCGTCCCCCTTGCCGCGCGTCGCGGCGTACGCGGCGGCGGCGTTCAGTGCCTGCGCGGTGGCGCGACGCTCGGGGCCGTGCGGGCGAGCCCTTCCGGGCGCCATGGCGACGAGCCAGGCCCACACCCCGGCGCCGAGGCCCAGCGCCAGATGCCCGGGCACCTGGTGGAGGGACTGCGGGGCGAAGAGCGCGGCCGAGCTGACGAAGGTGAGCACGACGTTCCCGGGCGGGCCGATCCGGGTGGCGTCGCACAGTGCCTTCTGCACGGCGGCCAGGACGGCGCCGACGGTGACCAGGACGACGGCGTCAGTGGTGAGCGACGCCGTGACCAGCGCGACGGCGAGGCCGCCGAGCATGCCGAGCACGACCCAGGCAAGTACGCGGGCCCGGACGGCGTAGGGACGGTGGTGGGCGTACAGGGCGCACAGCGATCCGGCCATCGTGTACATGGCCAGGTCGAGGCGGTCCAGGGCGAGCAGGGTCAGGTTCGGCGGGGCGAGCGCGGCCACCACGCTCAGCGCCGGTTTGAACCAGATGTCGGACGGCCGGCCGACGCGGAGCACGCCGGTGAGCGGGAGCCGGCACGGGCGTGGGGGCCGACGCGTGGGTGGGGGCGGAGAGGTGGGGGGCGCACTGCTCATCCCAGAAGGTTAACAGGTGTTTTACTCGTAAAGCATTGGCAAGGACATCCCGGCGAAGCCCCACGCCAGAGTGAATGCGCTCCGCCGAACGCCCCCGCATACCCCCTTGCGCTCGCGTGCGCGCCGCACGAAACGGGCACACCTATCCAGCGAGCGACCCTTGACCGACCGTCGAGCGGGGAGGTGCGTGTGCACGGACCGGCCGCGTCGGGCTGGCTGCTGGTCGCGCTGTGCGCGGCGACCGGGGCCTACTGTCTGCTGCGTCTGCGCAGCGGTGTCGAGGAGCAGCGCCGCACCGCGGGCGACGAGGCGCTGATGGGATTCGGGATGGCGGCGATGGCCGTACCGGCCGCGGTGTACAGCCCACCGCAGTGGGCGTGGCCCGTGTTCGCGGCCGTCTTCGGGGCGGCGGCGCTGCGCGCCCTGTGGGTGGCGCGCACCGGCCGGCACCATCTGCACCACCTGGTGGGCGCCGCGGCGATGGTCTACATGGCGTGGGCCATGGCCGTCTCGCCCGTCGCCGCACCCGGCCATGCCCACGGCTCCGGCCTTCCCCTGGTCACCGGTGTGCTCCTGCTGTACTTCGCCGGGTACGTCCTGCTGACCGGAGCCCGGCTGATCCCGGTGCCGGCCGTGGCGGGCGGCACCGGCCCCACCGGATGGGGGGACCGGCCCGAACTGGCGCAGGCCTGCCGCCTGTCCATGGGGATCGCGATGGTCGCGATGCTCATCGCCCTGTGACCGAAACGTGTCCTGCGTCACTTGGGCGATCAGTCATGCCTCTGGGAAGCCCGCCGCTCATAGGGTGTTCCCATGATGGTCCCCGCCGCACTGTTGCTGCTCGGCGCCCTGACCGCCGTCCTGGCTCCACGGCTGCTCGCCCGGGCCGACTGGCCGGACCGCGAACCCGTGGTGGCCCTGTGGGTGTGGCAGTGCGTGGTGGCGGGCGTCCTGCTGTGCTGCGCCCTGTCGATGACGCTCAGCGCGGCGGCGGCCTGGCACGCGGTGCGGGGACATGTGTTCGCGCCGGCGCCGCGCGCGGTCGTCGAGGCGTACGCGCTGGGCGTGGCGGTCCCCTGGGCGGCGGCGACCGCGACGGCGCTCGCCTGCGGGGCGGTGTGGAGCGCGGCGATGCTGGTGAGGGAGGTCGTACGGGCGCGGGCGCTGCGCCGGCTGCGGCGGGCGGAGCTGCTGGTCCGGGCCCCGCTGCTGCCCGGCGAGGAACCGGCCGACGGGCGGCTCGTCGTCCTGGAGGGTGAGCGGCCGGACGCCTGGTGGCTGCCCGGTACGCCGCCGCGGCTCGTCGTCACCACCTCGGCGCTGCGCCGGCTGAAGGGGCGGCAGCTGGATGCCGTCCTCGCGCACGAGCAGGGCCACGCGCGGGCCCGGCACGACTGGCTGCTGCACTGCTCCGCGGCGCTGGCGGGCGGATTCCCGCGGGTGCCGGTGTTCGCCGCGTTCCGTGACGAGATGCACCGGCTGGTCGAGCTCGCCGCGGACGACGTGGCCTCGCGCCGCTTCGGCCGGCTGACCACCGCGCTCGCGCTCGTCGAACTGAACGAGGACCGAGGCGTGTTCGGTCCCGGCCCGGCCCCGCACGGGCACGTGCCGCAGCGGGTGCACCGCCTGCTCACTCCCCCGGCCCGTCTCACCGCGGCCCGCAGACTGCGCCTGACGGCGACGGCCGCCCTGGTGCCGGTGGTGCCGGTGCTGGTGGCGTTCGTGCCGGGTCTGCGGGCACTGGGGTAGCGACGGGTGGCACGCGGTTGGCGCGACGCCCGCGGGGCACGCGGCGAACCTGGGCCGACATCAGGCCTTCTTGTGTCCCGGAACCTTCGGACGGTGGCCTCCCGCCCCAAGAGTTGGTAAAGATCTCAGCATGCACAACCAGTCGGTCGACACCCCGCCCCGTACGTCCGAGCCCTCCACGGCCGTCCGTGCCGCGATCGCGTCGGCGCTGAGTTCGCTGCTGCTCCTCGTCCTGGTCGTCACCGACTGGGGCCCTCTGATGACCTTGGACCGCGTGGTCGCCCGGACCACCCACGACTGGGCCGTCGAGGAGTCCGGGCTCACGCAGGCCTTCCGGATCCTCACGGACTGGGTCTGGGACCCGTTGACGATGCGCCTCCTGTGTGCGGCGGTCGTGCTGTGGCTGGTGCTGCGCCGCTCGGCGTGGTGGACGGCGCTGTGGCTGGTGGTCACCGTCGCGGTCACCACGGGGGTGCAGCAGGCCATGAAGGCCGCGGTCGGCCGCGACCGTCCCGAGTGGCCCGACCCCGTCGACTCGGCGCACTACGCGGCCTATCCGTCCGGCCACGCCATGACGGCCACCGTGGTCCTGGGCCTGCTGCTGTGGCTCCTGCACCACCACGGCGCCGGCCACACCCTGGTCCGCGCGGCCCTCGCCGTGACCGCCGTCTCCGTGGTCGGCGTCGGGCTGACGCGCGTCTGGCTCGGCGTGCACTGGCTGACGGACGTGGTGGCCGGCTGGGTGCTCGGGGTGATGGTGGTGGCGGTGGCCGTGACCGTCCACGAGCGACGGCGCCCCGCGGAGGACCGGTGAGGACGCGCCCGCTGAAGAAACGCCGCCCACCCCGGACGATCCCCCGCGTCGCCCGGGGCAGGACGGCACCGCCGAACCGTGCACGAAAGGGCCCGGTCCGGACGCTCTGAGTATAGTTGGCTGGCAGCCAGTCAACGCAGGAGTTACAGCATGACCCCCCGTAGCGCCTCGGTCAATGAAGAGTTGCGGCGGCGTTCCCGGGAGCGGCTTCTGCAGGCGGCGGTCGAGCTGGTGAGCGAGCGCGGGTACGACGCGACGACCCTCGCCGACATCGCGGACCGGGCCGGATCGGCGCGCGGGCTGGTGTCGTACTACTTCCCCGGCAAGCGCCAGCTGGTGCAGTCCGCCGTGCACCGGCTGATGCACCGCACCCTGGAGGAGGCGCTGGAGCGCGAGCCCCGCACGGAGGACGGCCGGGAGCGGATGGCGCGGGCCATCGACGCGATCCTGGGGCTGGCCCGGGACCGGACCGTGCTGATGCGCCAGCACATGGCGGGGCTGCTGGACACCGAGGGCTTCGTGCAGTGCCCCGAGCAGCAGCGCCTCGCCGAACTGCTTCGGGACACCGTCGCCCGGCACGGTTCCTGCGACACCGCGACCGACTATCCGATGCTGCGCGCGCTGCTGATGGGCGCGGTCTACGCGATGGTGCTGCCGAACGTCGGCATGCCGCTCGCACCCCTGCGCGCCGAGTTGTTCCGGCGCTACGGCCTCGACCGCGAGCAGGGGCTCCCGCCGGACACCGAGGGGCCCGGCGGGAGCTGCGACGTGGATGTGTCGCGCTTCTTCGCGATCGGAGCGGGCGACCCGGCGGGTGCCGTGCCGCCCGCCGACGGTCAGTCGAAGTAGTCCGGCTGGGTCTGCACGTTGAGCTCACTCAGCCTGACCCATCGCGCCGGATCGGTGCGCCGGTCGTCGAGCTTCAGGACGTCGAAGCCCTTCGCCATGTCGTTCGAGTAGATGTAGCCGTTGTAGTAGTACGCCGACCAGGAACCGCCGCCCGTGAGCTGCTCGGTGCTGAGCGGGCCGCGCTCGAAGTAGGCGATCTCCCTGGGGCGGGACGAGTCGGTGAAGTCCCAGACCGAGACGCCACCCTGGTACCAGGCCTGGACCATGATGTCCCGGCCCCTGACGGGGATCAGCGAACCGTTGTGGGCGACGCAGTTCTCGGTGTCCGCCTGGTGCCGGGGGATCTTGTAGTAGCTGCGGAAGACGAGCTTGCGCCGGTCGCCCTTGCCCACCACGTCGTAGATGCCGTCGGCGCCCCGGTTGGGGCCGATCTCCGCGTTGCAGGTGGCGGCGCCGCCGCCGCCCAGCTCGTCGGTGAAGATGACCTTGTTGGCGCCCTGGTTGAAGGTCGCCGAGTGCCAGAACGCGAAGTTGACGTTGTCCTGGACGCGGTCGATGACCTTCGGGCGCTCCGGGTCCTTGATGGAGAACAGGATGCCGTCACCCATGCAGGCGCCGGCCGCCAGG
Organism: Streptomyces sp. NPDC107562; assembly: GCF_055657325.1. NCBI lineage: Bacteria > Bacillati > Actinomycetota > Actinomycetes > Kitasatosporales > Streptomycetaceae > Streptomyces > Streptomyces sp. NPDC107562. The sequence continues at coordinate 242,987 of NZ_JBVKBE010000006.1, forward strand.
TCCTTGGAGGGCAGCACGGTGATGTCGTGGCAGCCGGTGGTCTTGGACACGCCCGGGTTGACGGGTCCGCCGGGGTTGCCACCGCCGTCGGGACCCTCACCCGGGAAGAGCACCGGGAAGCCCACGACCGCCGCCTTCTGGGGGGCGTGACGCGGCACCTTGATGACCGATATGCCGTCGTGCGGCGGCTGGCAGTCCGGGTAGGCGGCGTTCGGGGAGTACGAGGAGACGTAGACGTAGACGTCACGCCGCTCGGGGACCAGCGTGTGGGTGTGCGAGCCGCAGGCGGTCTCGACGGCGGCGACGTAACGCGGGTTGCGCTTGTCGCTGATGTCGAAGACCTTCATGCCCTCCCAGGAGGACTTCTCGGTCACCGGCTGGGTGGTGCTGTTGCAACTGCTGTCGCTGCGCGAGGAGTCGGTGGACAGGAACAGCAGGTCGCCGGAGACGGAGATGTCGTTCTGCGAGCCGGGGCACAGCACCTGGGCGACGGTGCGGGGCGCCCTCGGGTTGCTGATGTCGAAGATGCGGAATCCGTCGTAGTTGCCGGCGAAGGCGTAGCGACCCTGGAAGGCCAGGTCCGAGTTGGTGTTGGGCAGCACGTCCTTCGGGATGTTGGTGAGGTGCTCGATGTTGCGGGAGTGGACGATCTCGTCCACGCCGGGGATGTCGCCGGACTCCAGCGCGTCGCGCACCTCGGCCCGGGTGCTGCTGGGGACCTCCTTGGCGGCCGGGGGGCCGTCCCCGGGGTCGGGGGTCGCGCCCGCCGGCTGCGCCGTCAGCAGCGCGGCCAGCAGTCCGGCGGCGGCAGCGGCAACGCCCAGGCGTCTGCGCCGCGTTCGGGGATCGTTCGACAGGATCACTGCGTCCTCCCAGTTTCCGTTCGCGAGGAACGGGTTACGGATCTCCGCAGTATCGTCTTCACCATGCACAGATCAAAAGAGGGAAAGCGAGATGTGCCGCAGGTTTTCGTCCGGGCGCTCCGTTCCGTCGTGCCGCTGACCGCGCTGGCCGTGCTCGCCCTGACGGCCTGTGACTCCGATGCGGACACCGAACCCAAGGGGGCCGGCGGGGCGTCGGTGATCGTGCCCGGCAAGCCCGGCGAGGCGAACCGGACCCTGTCGGCCGAGGACGCGGCGCAACAGCGTGCCGACGACGACTCCCCGAACTCCGCCGACGCCGACTACGCGCGGATGATGATCGAGCATCACACGCAGGCACTGGAGATGACCGGCCTCGCGGCGGACCGCGCCCGGTCCTCGCAGGTGCGCAAGGTGGCGGAGCGCATCGACGCGGGACAGCGCCCGGAGATCGACGTCATGCGCAGCTGGCTCAAGGAGCACGGCAAGAGCGAGCAGGGCGGCGGTCACGACCATGCGGCGATGCCCGGCATGGCGACCGAGGCGCAACTGGCCGAGCTCCGGGCGGCACGCGGCGAGGCGTTCGACCGGCTCTTCCTCACGCTGATGATCACTCACCACGAGGGTGCGGTGACGATGGCCGCCGACGTCAAGGCCCAGGGCAACAACGTCCGGATCGAGGAACTCGCCGACGACGTGATCGCCCAGCAGACCAGCGAGATCACACGGATGCGCACGATGTTGTGAGGGGCCGGCGACCGGGCCGGTCCCGGTCGCCCTCCATTCGGACGGACACGCGGCCCATTGCGTACCGGACCCTGTCAGTGGGGCCTGGCCGGTGCGATGCTGGAGCCATCAGCGATCTCCTGTGCTGCACCGGCGATCCACCGGTGACCCACCGGACGAAGGAGTTCCGCCGTGCTGCGTGTCGCCGTCGTCGGCTCCGGACCGAGCGGGGTCTACTGCGCCCAGACGCTCGTCCAGCAGGATCCCACCGTGCTCGTCGACGTGCTGGACCGGCTGCCCTGCCCGTACGGACTGGTGCGGTACGGCGTGGCACCCGACCACGAGAAGATCAAGTCGCTGCAGAACAACCTGCGGGCGGTCCTGGAGCACGAGCGGGTGCGCTTCCTCGGCGGTGTGCAGATCGGCGCGGGCGGGGTGGCGGCCGTCCGGCTGCGGGAGATGTACCACGCGGTGGTGTACTGCGTGGGCGCCGCCACCGACCGCCACCTCGGCATCCCGGGCGAGGACCTGCCGGGCAGCTTCTCGGCGACCGAGTTCGTGTCCTGGTACAGCGCCCATCCGGACGCCCTGACCGACGGTTTCGTGCTCGGCGCCCGTTCGGCCGTGGTGATCGGCGTGGGGAACGTCGCCGTGGACGTCACCCGGATCCTGGCGCGCGCGGCGGCCGAGCTGAGCCCCACCGACATGCCGCAGGCGGCGCTGACCGCACTGGCGGCGAGCCGGGTGGGCATCGTCCACATGGTGGGGCGCCGGGGCCCCTCGCAGGCCCGGTTCACCACCAAGGAGCTGCGCGAGCTGGGTGCGCTGCCGGACGCCGAAGTGGACGTGGACCCCGACGAGTTGGCGCTGGATCCGGCGTACGCCGACCCGTCCGCGCTGCCCGCCGCACAGCGCCGCAACGTGGAGGTGCTGCGCGGCTGGGCCGCCGAGCCGGCGAAGGCGCTGCCGCGCCGGATCCGGCTGCGGTTCTTCCTGCGCCCGGTGGAGCTGCTGGAGGACGGCGGGCGGGTGGGCGCGGTGCGGTTCGAGCGGACGCTGCCGGACGGGCGGGGCGGGGTGAGGGGAACGGGCCGGTACGAGGACGTCGAGGCCCAGCTGGTGCTGCGGTCGGTGGGATACCGCGGGGTGCCGCTGGACGGGCTGCCGTTCGACCCGTTGACCGGCACCGTGCCGCATCTGGCCGGGCGGGTGGTGCGCGGCGGTGTCGTCGCGCCGGGTGAGTACGTGGCGGGCTGGATCAAGCGCGGCCCCACGGGTGTCATCGGCACCAATCGGCCGTGCGCCAAGGAGACGGTGCTGTCGCTGGTCGAGGACGCCGCCGTACTCGTACGCAAGGACGTCCCGGACGACCCGCTGGGGGCGCTGCGGAAGCTGGGCCTCGAGCCGGTCGAGTGGTCGGGGTGGCGGGCCATCGAGCGGGCCGAGGCGGAGCTCGGCGCCTCGCTCGGGCGCGGTACGGTCAAGCTGCCCGGCTGGGCGGCCCTGCGGGAGGCGGCGCGCGGCGCACCGTGACCGCCCGCGCCCCACGGGGCGGCGGAGTCCCGGCACCCGGCCGCCCCTGACACACCGTGGCAACGCACCGGACATCGACACATGGTGGAAGCCCCCTACGGTCTCAGGCTGTTCGGACGTTCCCGCTCGCCGCTCTGGAGTCCCCATGGCAACGACCGCCCCCGTCCACCCCGTCGACGAGGTCCCGCCCGTACGGCAGTTGGCCGCTTTCGGGTTGCAGCACGTGCTCGCGATGTACGCGGGCGCGGTGGCCGTTCCACTGATCGTGGGGGGTGCCCTCAAGCTGTCGCCCGCGGATCTGGCGTACCTGATCACCGCGGACCTGCTGGTGTGCGGCGTCGCCACGCTCATCCAGTGCGTCGGCTTCTGGCGGTTCGGCGTGCGGCTGCCGATCATGCAGGGGTGCACGTTCGCCGCGGTGTCGCCGATGGTGCTGATCGGGACGACGGGCGGCGGACTGCCCGCCATCTACGGCTCGGTGATCGTCGCGGGCCTGGCCATACTGCTGCTGGCGCCCGTGTTCGGGAGGCTGCTGCGCTTCTTCCCGCCGCTGGTCACCGGCACGGTGATCCTGATCATCGGCGTCTCGCTGCTGCCGGTGGCCGGCAACTGGGTGGCCGGCGGCGCGGGTTCCGAGGACTTCGGGGCACCGGAGAACCTCGCGCTGGCCGCCTTCGTGCTGGCGGTGGTGCTGGGCGTGCAGCGGTTCGCGCCGGCGTTCCTGAGCCGGATCGCGGTGCTGATCGGTATCGCGGTGGGGCTGGCGGTGGCGGTGCCGTTCGGGTTCACGGACTTCGGTGGCGTCCAGGACGCCGACTGGTTGGGGATCAGCACGCCGTTCCACTTCGGCGCGCCGGTGTTCGAGGTGTCGGCGATCGTGTCGATGCTGGTGGTCGCCCTGGTCACCATGACCGAGACGACCGGTGACTTCATCGCGGTCGGCGAGATGACCGGGCGGCGCATCGAGCCGCGCCCGCTGGCGGACGGGCTGCGCGCCGACGGACTGTCGACCGTGCTCGGCGGTGTCTTCAACACCTTCCCGTACACGGCCTACGCGCAGAACGTGGGCCTGGTCGGCATGACCCGGGTGCGCAGCCGCTGGGTGGTCGCGGCGGCGGGCGGCATGCTGGTGCTGCTCGGGCTGCTGCCCAAGCTCGGCGCGGTGGTGGCCGCGATTCCCGAGCCGGTGCTCGGCGGCGCGGGACTGGTGATGTTCGGGACGGTCGCGGCGAGCGGTGTGCGGACGCTGGCCCAGGTCGACTTCCGCGGCAACCACAACCTGACCGTGGTGGCCGTCTCGGTGGCGGTGGGTCTGCTGCCGGTCGGGGTACCGGCGATCTACGACCGGTTCCCGGACTGGTTCCAGACCGTCATGCACAGCGGGATCAGCGCGGGCTGCCTCACCGCGATCCTGCTCAACCTGCTCTTCAACCACCTGCCCGCGAAGGGTGGTTCAGACGGGGCCGGCGAGCCGGGCGGCCTGCCGGCCGGCGGCGGCGAGCAGGCTGTCCAGAAGCCCGGGGAAGAGGGCGTCTAGGTCGTCCTGGCGCAGGCCGTTCATCTTGGCCGTGCCCCGGTAGACCTGCCGGATCACCCCGCTCTCGCGCAGCACCCGGAAGTGGTGCGTGGTCGTGGACTTGGTGACCGGCAGGTCGAAGTGCGAACAGGAGAGCTCGTCCGTGGCGTGGGCGGCGAGCTCGCGCACGATGCGCAGGCGCATCGGGTCGGACAGCGCGTGCAGCACGCCTTCCAGCCGGATGTCCTCACGTGCCGGGTGCGGCAGGAGACGGCTGCCGGCAAGGGGGGCGGCGGGTGTCACGGCGGCTCCAGTTCGTCCGGGAGTCCCCATCGTACGAGAACCATCATAGTTTGACGCCTACCGTACTACGGTGGTTATCGTACGACTGGTCCACCGGTCCCGTGACGAATGGAGTCCGCCGTGAGTGTGCTCTTCGAGCCCTTCACCCTGCGCGATGTGACGATCCCCAACCGGGTGTGGATGCCGCCCATGTGCCAGTACTCGGCGGTGCCGGAGGGTCCGGAGGCCGGGGTGCCGCACGACTGGCACTTCGCGCACTACGCCGCCCGCGCAACCGGCGGTACCGGGCTGATCGTCGTGGAGGCGACCGCGGTGAGCCCCGAGGGGCGGATCTCGCCGTGGGACCTCGGGCTCTGGAACGACACCCAGGTCGAGGCGTTCCGCCGGATCACGGGGTTCCTGCGCGCGCAGGGGACCGTGCCGGCCGTCCAGCTCGCCCATGCCGGGCGCAAGGCCTCCACCGACCGTCCGTGGAAGGGCGGCGCGCCGGTCGGGCCGGGGGCCCACGGGTGGCAGCCGCTGGCGCCCAGCGCTTTGCCCTTCGACGAGCGGCACCCGGTGCCGACCGAGCTGACGGTGCCCCGGATCCAGGAGATCGTCGGCCAGTTCGCGGACGCGGCGCGCAGGGCGCTGGCGGCCGGGTTCGAGGTCGTGGAGATCCACGGTGCCCACGGCTACCTGATCAACGAGTTCCTCTCACCGCACTCCAACCACCGCACCGACGCGTACGGCGGCCCCTACGAGAACCGGACCCGGTTCGCCCTCGAAGTCGTCGACGCGGTACGGGAGGTGTGGCCCGACGGCAAGCCGCTGTTCTTCCGTGTCTCGGCGACGGAGTGGCTGGCGGACGGCGGCTGGACCGGGGACGACACGGTCCGCCTCGCCCGCGATCTGCGGGCCCACGGCGTGGACCTCCTCGACGTCTCCACCGGCGGCAACGCCTCCGGCGTCCCCATCCCGGCCGCCCCGAGCTACCAGGTGCCCTTCGCGGCCCGGGTCAGGGCCGAGGCGCCCCTCCCCGTCGCGGCGGTCGGGCTCATCACGGAGACCGGACAGGCGGAGAAGATCATCGCCAACGGCGAGGCCGACGCCGTCCTGCTGGGCCGTGAGCTGCTGCGCAACCCCTCGTGGGCGAGGCTCGCCGCGCGGGCGCTGGGGGGCGAGGTGCGGGTGCCGGAGCAGTACCACCGGTCCGTGTGAACGAGGCGCCGGCGAGGGCCGAGCAGACCGAGGAACACGCCCCGCGCACCTGGCCCGTGCCTCGCCTCACGCGCCCAGGCGGGCCAGCGCCTGCTTGAGGCCGTCGGGCGCTCCCTCACTCAGGTGCACGACCGCCCGCTCGATGTGGGGCAGCGCGCGCTGACCCGCGACGGCCAGGGCGATGGCCGCCAGGACGCCCGCCCAGGCGACCGGGCCGAGAGGCGTGCAGCCGAGGGCCTGGCTCACGCCGGGGGTCTGCACCACGGCGACCAGGGCCACGGCCGAACCGATGACGGTCAGGCGTACGAGGGGGCTGTCGCGGCGGTCGGCGAGGGTCTGCGCCAGCTGCGTACCGACCACGGCGCACAGGGCCATGGTCGTGCTGCGGCGGATCGTGCCGGGGGTGAAGCGGCCGATCAGCCAGGCGGTGACCGCGCCCAGGCACGTGGTCAGCGCCCGGTGCCGGATCTGCCGCATCAGGGGCGTGCCGAGCAGCGACGTGCCCATCGGGCCGCTGCCCGCGCTCGCCTCCTCACGCACGTCCTTCTGCGGTGTGACCGCCACCGCCATCGCCGGGAACAGGTCCGTGAACAGGTTCACCAGCAGCATCTGACGGGTCGACAGCGGCGCCGCCCCGCCGAGGAGGCTGCCGACGATCCCGAAGCCGACCTCGCCCGCGTTCCCGCCGATCAGGATGGCGACGGCGTCGGCGACGCTGTGCCACAGCGCGCGGCCCTCGGAGACCGCCTCGACGAGCACCGTCATGTCGCCGTTGGTGAGGACCAGGTCGGCGGCGTTGCGGGCGGCCGCCGAACCCCGGGCGCTGATGCCGACGCCGATGTCGGCGGCGCGGATGGCGGCGGCGTCGTTGGCGCCGTCGCCGACCATACCGACCACCCGGCCGGAGTCCATGAGCGCCTCGATGACCTGGAGCTTCTGCTCGGGCGCCACCCGGGCGACCACACCCACGTCGTGCAGCATCCGGGCCCGCTCGGAGCGGTCCGCGGCGGCCAGTTCGTCGCCGGTGACCACGTCGGTGTCCTCGGGCCAACCCAGCTCGACGGCGATCGCCCGCGCGGTCTGCGGGTGGTCGCCGGTCAGCATGACGGGGCGCACGCCCGCCTCGCGCAGTCCGTGCACCAGCGCCGTGGACGACTCGCGCGGCACGTCCGCCAGCGCGAGCAGCCCGGTGAACTCCAGCCCCTTCAGGGGCTCTTCACCGACCTGTTCGTCCTTCTCCCCGTCGGCCAGCGGGCGTTGGGCCACCGCGAGGACGCGCAGTCCGTCCCGGGCGAGGTCGTGGGCCAGGTCGTACGCCTCGTCGGGGACGTCACGGCAGGCCGGCAGCACCACCTCGGGCGCGCCCTTGACCACGAACACCCGCCTGCCGTCGCCCTCGTGGCCCACGGCTCCGGCGTAGCCGCGGCCCGCCTCGAACGGCCGGCCCTCGGTCTGCACCCACTCGGGGTCGGGCCGGGCAGCGGCCAGCACGGCCTCGTCGGTGGCGTGCACCGGCTTCTCGGGGCCCTCCTCCGGCTGGGGACAGGCCCGTACGGCGACCCGCATTGTCTCGGTGTCCTCCGCCTCGTCGACCGTACGGGTCACGCTGTCGGCGTCGGCCACCCGCACCAGGCGCAGCTTGTTCTCGGTGAGGGTGCCGGTCTTGTCGAAGCAGACCGTGTCCATCCGGCCGAGGGCCTCCAGGGTGCGCGGCGCCCGTACGAGGACGCCACGGTGGCTCAGCCGACGGGCGGCCGCCAGCTGCGCCACCGTGGCCACCAGCGGCAGACCCTCGGGAACGGCGGCCACCGCGACCGCCACCCCACCGCTGACGGCCTCCCGGACGGGAGCGCCGCGCAGCAAGGACAGGCCGGTCACCGCGGCGCCGCCCGCCATCGTCAACGGCAGTGCCTTGGCGGTGAGTTCCTGCAGCCGGGCCTGCACACCCGCAGCCGGGGGCTTACGGGCGGCCAGGTGGACGGCCCGCGCCGCCTCGGTACGCTCGCCCGTCTCCACCACCACGGCCCGCGCCTGTCCCGCGACCACGGTCGTGCCCTCGAACACCATGCAGCGGCGGTCGGCGACGGCGGCCCTCGGCGTGGGCTCCGTCTGCTTGTCCACGGGAAGGGACTCGCCGGTCAGCGCGGACTCGTCGACCTCCAGACCGTCCTCCCACAGCAGGCGCGCGTCCGCCGGTACGACGTCGTCGCCCTTGAGCTCGATGACGTCGCCGGGGTGGAGCCGGCCCGCGTCCACGGTGTGCGAGCCGCCCGCGTCGCCGTTGCTGACGCGGGCCTTCTGCTTCTGCTCGGCGATCAGCCCGGACAGCGCCCGTTCGGCGCGCAGCCGCTGCACGCCGCCGACGAGCGCGTTCAGGTCGAGGGCGCCGACGACGAGCAGGGCGTCCACCATGGAGCCGAGGATCGCGGACGCCGCCGAGCCGACGGCCAGCACAGGTGTCAGCGGGTCGTCCAGTTCGCCGCGTACGGCCCGGCCGAGATCGAGCGTCCAGCGCACCGGTGCCATGCCGGGGGCGCGTACGACGGTGCGCGCCGCCTTGCGGACCCCGTCGCCGGCCGACGCGACGCCCGTTCCCTGCTCGTTCGCCCGGCCTTCCAGGCGCGCGCGGACGTCGCTCACCTTCAGGGCGTGCCAGGGCACCCGGGGCCGCGGGTGCGGCGCGCGGGCCACCGCGACGCCGATCGCCGCCCGGGTGCCGCTCACCAGCGCGAGCGCGGCACCGATGTCGACGGGCGCGTGCCGCAGACCGACCAGCGGGATGCCGGTACCGCTGCCCGACTCGCCGACGGCGACCAGCAGTCCGGACAGGGCCGCGCCGGAGCGGGCCAGGACCTGGGCGCGCCGGCCGACCCCGCGGGCCGGGGGCACCGCGCTGAGAAGCCGCCACACGTCGCCCAGACCGCCGGGCGCGACGAGGTCCGCGCCCCAGGCGACGGCCGCGTCCGCGTCGGCGAGCGCGACGGCCACGTCCCCGGCGAGCAGGCCGGCCAACGCGTCGGTGTCGTCCGAGGAGGACGGACGGGCCACGGTGATGACGCCGCCACGGCCGCGTAGCCGGGCCACCACCTCGCCGGTGGGCCGGTCGGCGGGGACGATGTGGTCCGCGAGCGCGGCGAACTCGCCGAGCTCGGGATCGGCGACGACCACGACGCGCAGTCCGGCGCGGCGCGCCGCGTCGAGGACCGCCTCGGCCATCGGGTCCGCGCTGCCGTCCGCGCTGTGCAGGGCGCTCGGATGCAGGAAGACGGTACCGGCCGTCTCCAGTTGCCGCAGCCGGTCCATGTTGCGCACCAGCACTCCGGTGCGGGCCAGCGCGCAGCCGAGGACCGCGTGGAAGGCGGCGGGGCCGTAGCGTGCCGCCTTCGGGGAGCCCGCGAGGATCGCCTCGGCCGCTTCGGCGCCGCTGTGCTTGACGAGCAGCGTCACGGCGGCGCCCACCAGGCTGCCGGTCTCGGCGTGGATGGCGTACTCCTGCGCCGGAGCGGTCCGCAGCGGAGGGCGCGGGAAGCGGTGCGCGGCGACGTCGTCCCTGCCGGGTCCGACCACCTGGTCGTGCACCGAGTCGAAGGCGGCACCCCGCGCCAGCGCCTCGGCGAGCTGGAGGGAGCGCAGGGCGCCGTCCAGCACGAGGGAGGCAGGGGTCTGCCCGACGCCGTGCGCGGCCGCGTTGGCCACCGCCAGGATCAGGTCCGTGGAGGAGGCGCCGAACCGGGATCGCAGGAAGCCACGGAAGCGGGGGTTCTCGCGCAGCAGGGTGACGGCGGCGGTCACGAACCGGGGCGAGGGCGGCAGCCGCAGCATGGACCCGGTGATCGCGACGACGATGCCCGCGGCGTCGGCCACGATCGCCGCGGACACGGTGCGCACCTCGCCCGGGTCGCCGGGGTGCGCGAACTCCTCGACCGGGACGTCCGCGGGCACCAGTCCGTACCGGTCGGCGATGTCGTTGGCGTGGTCCAGCACCCCGTCGGTCAGGGCGCTCTCGCACGCGACCACGACCAGCCGGGCCAGCCCGCCGTCCCAGTACGCGCAGAGCACGTCCGGGTGTTCGGCGAGTTCCTCGGCCATGCGCCGGGCCGCCCGCGTGGTGGCCCCGGCAGGGCCGGCGCGTCCCGCCGCGCCCTGCTCGCCGGCCTCGTCCTGCTCCGGGCCCCGGTCCGCCAGGTCCTGGTTCGCACGGAGCGCGCGTTCCGTGCGGTCCGCCTCGTCGAACAGGTCCGTCTCCTCGGCCCAGTCCGTCGGCGCGGCACCGTCCGCCCACTCCTCCGGTCCGAAGTCGGGGGCCGCCCGCAGCGCCAGATGCACCCGGTTGCCGGCCTTCCAGTGGCGTCCGCCTCCGGGCAGCGCCGCACGCGCCACCCGTGAGACCCGCACCATGGCCTCCGCGCCGCGCACCCCGGCGCGCGCGGTCCCGGCCACGGCACCGGCGGCGGCCCCGACCGCGGGGGCGGTGCCACGCACCAGAAGGCGCGGACCGGCCATGACGATGTCGGAGACGGCCGCCGATGAGCCGGTCAGCAACCAAAGCCCCATGTCTCGCCCTCTGCTCGTACCCGAGACGGGCCGGGGGAACAGGGCCCCGGCCCGCCGTTGCCTACCCGCCGGTGGTCGCCTTGCGCCGGCCGCCGGACGTCGTGCGCTTGCTCGCCGACGTCGAGCGCCGACCGGCGGTCGTCGTCTTCCCGCTCCCACGGCCGCTCGTCGAGCGCCTGGCCGTGGACGACCCGGAGGACGTCGTCCTGGCGGCCGTCCTCTTGGCGGCCGTCTTCTTCGCAGCCGTCTTCGTGGCGGTCGTCCTCGTGGCGGCGCCCGCCGTGGTGGCCCCGCCGTTGCCCTCGTGGCCGGGCTTCGGCTGGGTCAGCCAGGCCACGCCGGCGACCGTGAGGGCGATGGGCCACTCCACGACACCCGCGACGCCGAGCAGCCCTGCCCCGGTGTACACGGCGACACGGCGACCGCGCGGCGACACGGTGCCCACCGCGTCCAGCGCACCACCGGCCGCCTTGGTCACCACCCCTGCCCCGGGCACCTTGCGCAGCGCCGTCACGGGTGCGCGCAGCGGTGCCGGGAGCTCGGACGAAGTCTTCTGCGGTGCCATGACACTCACGCTCCCTGGCAGATCCATGTCTCACCCGGCCGGGTTCCCGTGATACGGGGTGTCATCCGTACGAATGACGAAAAGTCCGACAAGCGGATGAATCACGTTTTATGTCGTTCTATGTGAGGAGGTGTCGAGGCGGTCGCGTGCGGGGCGCGCACCGTCACGTCACGCCCGCCGCGCAGCCCCCGTCAGCTCACGCTGGTAGTCGGCGTAGGCGGTGCGCAGCGCGGCACCCGTCCAGTCGGCGGGCAGGAGCGCGGGCGGCAGCACGGGGTCGGTGAGCAGATGGCGCACGACGGCCGCGTAGGCGGTGAGACGGTCGGCGGGACGCTCCACGCGCGCGATGTGGCCGAGCAGTACGCGCGCCGTGGCGGCCCACGTCTCCAGCGGCCACAGGGCCGCCGCGAGGTCGCGCGCGGGTCCTGCGGGGCGGCTCGTGAAGGGCTGGAGCACGGCGGCCAGGTCGCCGGGCAGGGGACGGCGCAGGTTGGCCGGACGGAGCCAGACTCCCTCACGGAGTTCCGCGAGCCGCAGGGCCCCGAGGCGGGTGCGCAGATCGGCGCGCTCGGCGGGGCCGCGGCCGGTCACGGTGATCACGGCCATCTCCCAGTCGCCGTCCCACGCGCGCGTGCGGGGGTCCAGGGCGTCGTCCTGACGGCGCTGACGGTCCAGGAGCCGCTCGCTCAGCCGGTACCCGGTGTCGGTGCGCACCAGGTCGCCGGCGGCCGTCATGCGGCTGAGCGCGGCCCGCAGCGTGGAGCCGCCGACCTCGAAGGGCTCCACCGCGCGGGCGAGATCGCGCCCCGAGAGCTCCGGCGGATGGGCGCCGAGCAGCAGGCTCAGCACGACGGACCGGGCCGACAGCGGGCGCAGGGCGGCGTCGCCGGGCGGAGCGGTCTCCTCGATGCGCATGAGGTCGTACTGTACGGGCCGGATTTTGCTGTTGCAGTATTGCTGCGACCGCAGCACGAGTGCAACACTCGCCCGTATGGTCTCGACTCATGACGGTCCCTCCGGTGGCGCCACGCACGTCGTCACCAACCAGCCCCCCGCCCTGACCCCGTACGACGCGTCCGACGACCGGGCCCTGCTGGAGGGGCTGCGGCGCGAGGGCGCCGGGTGGGCCGAGGACGGCATCCGGCGGCTCGGCCGGCAGGCCGGCAGCGAGGAGGCGCAGGAATGGGGTGAGCTGGCCAACCGGCACGAGCCGGTGCTGCGCACCCACGACCGGTACGGCAACCGGGTCGACGAGGTCGACTTCCACCCGAGCTGGCACCACCTGATGCGCGTCGCGGTCGCCGAGGGCCTGGCGGGCGCCCCGTGGGCGGACGACCGGATAGGAGCCCATGTCGCCCGTACGGCGGGCGGGTTGGTGTGGGGGCACACCGAGGCGGGACACGGCTGCCCGACGTCCATGACGTACGCCGCCGTCCCCGCCCTGCGCCGACAGCCGGACCTGGCAAAGGTCTACGAGCCGCTGCTGACGAGCCGTGAGTACGACCCCGAGCTCGGCGTGCCGACGCACAAGAGCGGACTGCTGGCCGGCATGGGGATGACCGAGAAGCAGGGCGGCTCGGACGTCCGCACGAACACCACCGTCGCCACGCCGACCGCCGAGCCCGGCGTGTACACGCTGCGGGGGCACAAGTGGTTCACGTCGGCACCCATGTGCGATGTGTTCCTGGTGCTGGCGCAGGCTCCCGACGGGCTGTCCTGCTTCCTGGTGCCGCGTGTGCTGCCCGACGGCGGCCGCAACACCTTCCGCATCCAGCGTCTGAAGGACAAGCTCGGCAACCGCTCGAACGCCTCGTCCGAGCCCGAGTTCGACGGGACCGTCGCCTGGCTGGTCGGCCCCGAGGGACAGGGCGTCAAGACGATCATCGAGATGGTCAACTGCACCCGGCTGGACTGCGTGATGGCCTCGGCGACGCTGATGCGCAAGACGCTGGTGGAGGCGGGGCACCATGCACGGTACCGCAGCGCGTTCGGGGCGCGCCTGGTGGACCAGCCGCTGATGCGCAACGTGCTGGCCGACCTGGCGCTGGAGTCCGAGGCGGCCACGACGCTCACCCTGCGGCTGGCGGGGGCGGCCGACCGGGCGGTGCGCGGGGACACGGACGAGGCGGCGTTCCGCCGGATCGCCACCGCCGTGGGCAAGTACTGGGTCACCAAGCGGGGCCCGGCCTTCACCGCGGAGGCCCTGGAGTGCCTCGGCGGCAACGGCTACGTGGAGGACTCGGGCATGCCCCGCCACTACCGCGAGGCGCCGCTGCTGTCGATCTGGGAGGGCTCGGGGAACGTCAACGCGCTCGACGTACTGCGCGCGTTGAGCCGCGAACCGGGCACGGCACAGGCCCTGTTCGCCGAACTGGCCCTGGCACAGGGGGCGGACGCCCGGCTGGACGCCGCGGTGACCCGGCTCAAGGACACGCTGGCGCAGGGCTCGCCGTCGGGCGCCCGGCGGCTGGTGGAGCTGATGGCGCTCACCCTTCAGGGGTCGCTGCTGGTCCGGCACGCGCCGCCCGCGGTCGCCGACGCGTTCTGCGCGACGCGGCTCGGCGGCGACTGGGGGCACGCCTTCGGCACGCTGCCCGAGGGGGCGGATCTCGACGCGATCCTGGACAGGGGGTTGCCTCCGGCGTGAGGGGACCAGGGCCTGTCGGGTCGGCGAGCGTGACGGGGCTGCCAGTGCCCATCCGGCTTTCCGGCACGGCAGCGGCGCAGGCGGTGTCCTGCCGGGTCGGCGAGCGTGACGGGACTGCCGGTGCCCATCCGGCCTTCCGGCACGGCAGCGGCGCAGGCGGTGTCCTGTCCCGTCGTCGAGCCTGACGGGAACTGCCTGCGCAACCCGGCCTTCCGGCACGACGGGACCGCCAGGGCCGGACCCGGACGTCGGGTGCGGCGACCCGCCGGTCCCGCAGGGGCCCGACCCGCGCGTCCATGTGCACGCCGGCCGGGGGCGCGCTCGGGCCCGCCGCGGCCCGCAGCCGCCTCGCAGTGCGCGCCCGGGGCCCGGCCGCGGGCCCGGTGTCAGCTCGCTCTGCGGCGCCACCGTGCGTCGAAGCGGGCCCAGTCGGTCTCCCACTGTTCCAGGCGCTCGCGTTCCAGCCGGACGCGCAGCAGGCGGCCGCCGGCGAGCGGCAGGGCGGCGGCCGCGACGCCCACGAAGGCGCCGGTCAGGACGGCCCGGACGCGGGCCTCGGACGGGGTGGTCGGCTCGGCGACCAGACGGCCCTGCCGGTCGGTCCACACGGTGACCGGGGCGCCGGCGGGGCTGCCGGACCGCACCCTGGCCTGACCGCGCCGGTCGGAACCGTCCGACGCGGACCAGTGGACCTCGGCCCACACCCGTTCGATGCCAGGCACCCCCGAGCGCGCGAGGGACGATCCGGGCACCGGCTGGGTCAGCCGTGCCTGCACCGGGCGCCACTCGACGCGCTCGCGGGCCAGTTCCGCCTCGACGGTCCCGCTCACCGTCAGGCCGACGAGCACGCCGCCCGGCACGCCGAGCGCCCAGCCAAGGAGCAGGACCCAGGCCTCCACCCTGTCGGAGCGGCGCCTGAGCGGGTTCCGCCGCCAGCGCCACAGCCACACCCTCGGACCAGCGAACGCCATCGCAGGCTTCCTCCTCGTGAGCGCGCGAACCTCCCCCGGCCGCCCTCCCATACGGCGCACGGCCCGCCGTTGCTCACGGCCCGGGCCACCACGCCCGGGCCAAGGAGGCCGACCGACCCCGCGCACGTCCCGCGTCCGTCCGGCGACACCGTGCCGACCTGCGACGCAGCGGGTTTCGGGGGTCACTGTCAGTGCTGGGGTGCAGACTGGCCGATGTCTGGGACAAAGACGTCGCGGAGGTGATCGGCATGACCGAAGTACTGCTCGCCGTAGGTACACGAAAAGGCCTCTTCATCGGGCGCCGGCGCGGTAGCGCCTGGGAGTTCGACGAAAGCCCCTACTTCAACGCCCAGGCCGTCTACTCGGTGGCCATCGACACGCGCGGTACGACCCCACGACTGCTGGCCGGGGGCGACAGCGCCCACTGGGGGCCGTCGGTGTTCCACTCCGACGACCTGGGCCGGACGTGGGCCGAACCGGCGCAGCCGGCCGTGAAGTTCCCCAAGGACACCGGCGCCTCCCTGGAGCGCGTGTGGCAGTTGCACCCGGCCGCCGCGGAACCGGACGTGGTCTACGCGGGCACGGAACCCGCCGCGTTGTACCGCTCGCGGGACAGAGGAGAGACGTTCGAACTGATCCGTCCCCTGTGGGAGCACCCCACGCGGGCCCGGTGGGAGCCGGGCGGCGGCGGTGAGGGCCTGCACACCGTGGTCACCGACCCGCGCGACCCGAGGGCGGTCACGGTCGCGGTGTCGGCGGCGGGCGTGTTCCGCACGACGGACGGCGGCGAGACCTGGGCCCCCTCCAACTCCGGTGTCGCGGCGGTGTTCCTGCCGGATCCGAACCCCGAGTTCGGCCAGTGCGTGCACAAGGTCACGCAGGACGCGGGGACGCCGGACCGGCTGTATCTGCAGAACCACTGGGGCGTCTACCGCAGCGACGACGCGGGCGCGCACTGGACCGACATCGGTGAGGGCCTGCCGTCGACGTTCGGTTTCGCCGCCGCGGCCCATCCGCACCGTGCGGAGGCGGCGTACGTCTTCCCGATCACCGCCGACTCCGACCGGGTGCCCGCGGACCGGCGCTGCCGGGTCTTCCGCACGGCGGACGCGGGCAAGTCGTGGGAACCGCTGACGGCGGGCCTCCCCCAGGAGGACCACTACGGCACCGTGCTGCGCGACGCCCTGTGCACCGACGACGCGGACCCGGCGGGCGTCTACTTCGGCAACCGCAACGGCGAGGTCTTCGCGTCGGCCGACGACGGCGACAGCTGGCGGCAGTTGGCGTCGCATCTGCCGGACGTGCTCTGTGTGCGGGCCGCGGCGATCTGATGAGGCGACCGGGGGGAACGGGATCGTGCCGCGTCGGCCATAGGTTGATCGCCGCCGCCTGTACGGCAGTAGGGTGACGCCGTGGCACCACGACCCTTGAATGAAATCGTCGAGGCGGGCTGGGCGCAGGCCCTGGAACCCGTGGCCGGACGGATCGCGGAGATGGGTGACTTCCTGCGCGCGGAGATCGCCGCGGGACGCACCTATCTCCCGGCCGGGCAGAATGTGCTGCGAGCCTTCCAGCAGCCCTTCGACGAGGTACGCGTCCTGATCGTCGGGCAGGACCCTTATCCGACTCCGGGCCATGCGGTGGGCCTGTCCTTCTCCGTCGCGCCCGAGGTGCGCCCGCTGCCCGGCAGTCTGATCAACATCTACCGGGAGCTGAACACCGACCTGGGGCTGCCCGAGCCCACGAACGGCGATCTGACCCCGTGGACCGAGCAGGGCGTGCTGCTGCTCAACAGGGCGCTCACCACGGCCCCGAGACGGCCGGCCGCGCACCGGGGCAAGGGCTGGGAGGAGGTCACCGAACAGGCCATCCGCGCCCTGGCCGCGCGCGGCAAGCCGCTGGTGTCGATCCTCTGGGGGCGTGACGCCCGCAATCTGCGCCCGCTGCTCGGCGATCTGCCCTCGGTGGAGTCCGCGCATCCCTCCCCCATGTCGGCCGACCGCGGCTTCTTCGGCTCACGCCCGTTCAGCCGCGCCAACGACCTGCTGATGCGCCAGGGGGGTCAGCCGGTGGACTGGCGTCTGCCGTGACGGGCGAGCGGCGCGCCGACGCATCGGTCGGTGAAGGCGGCTTCCTCGCCGTCGACTCCGGCGGCTCCGGACTCCGTGTGGTCGTCGGGGACGTCGCACGGGGGCCGCTCGCCGTGCGCGAGTCCCCGGTGCCGGTGCGGACGGGTGACCGGGGCATCGACGCCGGGCACCTGATGGAGCAACTGGTGCCCCTGGTGCGGTCCTCGGCTGCCGAGGCCGGGCTCCCGGCACTCGGCACCGCCGCTGTCGGCGCCGCGGGATTCGGCACGCTCGGTGACGCCCTGCGGGCCGAGTTGCCCGGTGCGCTGCGCCGCGAGTGCGGGATCCGGGCGGTGGCCCTCGCCGCCGACGCGGTCACCGCGTACGCGGGCGCGCTGGGGTCACGGCCCGGTGCCGTCGTCGCCGCCGGTACGGGACTGATCGCCGTGGGCACCGACCTCACCCGCTGGCGGAGGGCGGATGGCTGGGGGCATCTGCTGGGCGACTGCGGCGGTGGCGCCTGGATCGGGCGGGCCGGGCTGGAGGCCGCGTTGCGGGCGCACGACGGACGGGAGGGCGGCTCGGCCCGACTGCTGCGGTGCGCCGAGGAGTTGTTCGGCCCGATGCCGGCCCTGCCCGGCAAGCTGTACCCACGCCCGGACCGGCCCGCCGTCCTGGCCTCCTTCGCCCCCCGGGTCGCGGACTGCGCCCGCGAGGGCGACCCGGTCGCCGTGGAGGTGCTGCGCGCGGCGGCGGGTCACATGGCCGACTCCGCACGCGCCGTCTGCCCGGCGGAGGGCGAGCCCCAAGTGGCCTTCACCGGCGGCCTGTTCAAGATCGGTGCGCCGCTCCTCGCGCCGCTGGACGAGGAATTGTCCACGCGGCTGCCGCGGGCACGGCGGGTGGCGGCCGAGGGTGATCCGCTGCACGGCGCGGTGCGGATCGCGACCGACCTGGCGACGGGAGCGCTCGGTCTGCCGCGTGACGAGAAGATGCTGTACGTGGTGACCGCGCAGGAGGACTGATCCTCCGAGTTGCCCCCGTGCATCCCCCTTTCGTCCTGCACATGCCGCCGCCCGCCGCAGGGAAACCCGCTGATCACTCCCCATTCGGACGTAACTCATCAGACAAAACAGGACGGATACCGCTCACCTGCACCCTCCCCGAACAGAGGAGCCCAGTAAGCCAGTAACATGCGGCGCCATGAGCTCCCCCACTGGACCCGCGTCCGGCCTGCCAGTACGAATGCCGCGACCCCGCCAGCCCGGGCGGCACCGCCGACCCGAGCCGCTGGCGGCTCCCGAGGGCGCGCCCGCGCTCGTCCTCGCGGTCCCCGGCACGCCCAGCGCCGCCACGCGCGGCCTCGCCGAGGAGGTCGTGAGCATCGCCCGCTCCGAGCTCCCCGGCCTGGACGCCCGGATCGGCTACGTCGACGGGGACGGCTCGGAGTTCCCCACCCTGCAGGCCGTGCTCACGCAGGCCGCCGAGGAGCGCACCGCCCGCTACGAGCAGGCGCGGGCCGCGGGAATGGACGTCAAGGAGCCCGACGGTCCCGTCGCCGTCGTGGTGCCGCTGCTCGCCGGCCCGGACGGCGCGCTGCTGCGCCACATCCGTCAGGCCGTGATGGACAGCCGGATCGCCGCGGAGCTGACCGACGTCCTCGGCCCGCACCCGCTGCTCGCCGAGGCGCTGCACGTGCGCCTGTCGGAAGCCGGCCTGGCCCGCGCCGACCGCGCCCGGCTGTTCACCGTGGCGACGGCCGCGGACGGCATCATCCTGGCCTCCGTGGGCGGCGAGGAGGCCGTGCAGGCGGCCGGTATCACCGGCATGCTGCTCGCCGCGCGGCTCGCCGTGCCGGTGATGGCGGCGGCCCTCGACCAGGAGGGCTCGATCTCGTCCGTCGCCGAGCAGCTGCGCTCCTCGGGCTCGCAGCAGCTGGCGCTCGCCCCGTATCTGATCGGCCCCGAGATCGACCCGGGTCTGGTCGAGGAGGCCGCGGCCGAGGTGGGCTGCGCCGCCGCCGAGGCGCTCGGCCCCTACCCGGCGATCGGCAAGCTGGCGCTGGCCAAGTACACGACGGCGCTGGGCATCGCCCCGCAGCAGCCGCAGGGTGCGCCGGTGCGCTGACCCGGCGCACGACAGCCGTACCGATGGTGGGCCCGCTCCGGACGTCGGAGCGGGCCCCCGGCTTCGGCGGCGACGGTCAGCCGAACACCACGCAGGACGCCGCGGGCACGGCGACCGAGCCGGCCCGCTCGGGCAGCCCCGTGTCCGCGTCGAGGGCGAACCAGGTCACGTCGCCGGAGCGCTCGTTCGCCACGTACAGGTGACCGCCCGAGACGGCGATCGCCCGCGGCCAGTGGCCTCCGCACGGAACGGTCCCGGTCAGCCGTACCTCCTCCCCCTCGACCGCGAACACCGACAGCACGTCCTCCCCGCGCGTCGCGGTCCACACGAAGCGGCCGTCGGCGGAGGCGACGATGCCCGACGGGTAGGCGTCCCCCGCCGGGGCGCCACGCAGGACCGGCGTCTCGGTCAGCGGCTCCAGCGAACCGTCCGCGGCGTCCCAGCGGCAGACGGTGACGCTCGGGCTCAGTTCGTTGAGCACGTAGACGCGGTCGCCGTCGGGATGGAAGGCCAGGTGGCGGGGGCCGGAGCCGGGTCGCAGCGCGGTCTCCCGGTGCAGGGCGAGACCGTCGTCCGTCAGCGTGCACACGCGCACGGAGTCCGTGCCCAGGTCGACGCTGACGACCCAGCGTCCGCTCGGGTCGCCCTGCACCTGGTGGGCGTGCGGGCGCCGCTGACGCAGGGTGTGGGGGCCGGAGCCGGAGTGCCGCAGCACGGCGGACGGGGCGGCGCCGAGGGTGCCGTCGGGCCGCAGCGGCACGGCGGTGACGCTGCCGGAGCCGTAGTTGGCCGTCAGCACGTGACCGGCGACGACGCTGAGGTGGGTGGGTCCGTCGCCGACCGGGACGGGGCGGCCGGCCGGTTCGGGTACGGCGCCGGTGACACGGTAGGCCGCGACCGCGCCGTCGGTCGTCTCACTGACCGCGTAGAGGGTGTCCCCGCCGGACGAAAGGACGAGGTACGAGGGGTCCGGCACGCCGTTCAGGCTGCCCAGCACCTTCAGAGCACCGCTCGCGGCGTCCACCGCCGCGGTCACCACGCCGGGGCCGCCCGCCGCCGTGAACGACCCGATGAACGCCCGCCCGCCGTTCGCCACCGCTGTCCCCTCTCGATTGCCGGGTGTCGCGGGCGACGCTAGCAGCTGATCCCCATCGGTCTAGACCAAGGTGCGCGAGCGGGGCGGACGGAGAGGGCGCGCGGTCCGGCCGTCAGGCCCCGACCAGCGGCGAGCCCGACGGCGCGCGCAGGGGGGCGGCGAGTTCGGACAGGGCGCGTTCCAGTCCGTGCAGGTGTGCGAGGGCCCCCTCGTGCGCGTGCGGTGCGGGCGCGAGGGAGGCGGCGCTGCCCGCCGTACCGTCCGTGAGGGCCTCCACCGCGGCCTGCGCGCGCCAGCAGGCGGCGGTCAGGCGGGCGTCGTGGGAGGCCTCCGGGTCGGCGGCGACGGCGACGAGGCCGCGGATCTCGCGGGCGCAGTCGTCCAGCAGGGCGATGACCTGCCGGGCGCGCCGCTTGCGGCCGCGCATCGGGTTGAGCGGGTGGACGAGTGGTGCCAGGGCCAGCCGGACCCGGCCGAGGAGTTGCTCCAGTTCCGCCACCCGCGGCGCCGGGTCGGCGGTGTGATCGCCCGCGAGACGGGCGGCGGCCTCGGCGGTGCAGGCGTGGACGCAGCGCAGGGCCCGCTGGATCGAGGCGTTGTTCACCGTGTGGGTGGTGACCGGCAGCACGAACAGCACGGCCAGCACGGCACCCAGCGCCCCGATGCCGGTCTCGGCCAGGCGGACGGCGAGCAGGGCGGGGTGGAGCAGGTTCAGCAGGCCGTAGAGCAGCTCGGCGAGCACGGTGACGCAGAGCATCATCCAGGTGTAGGACACGGCGGCCGTGTAGAAGATGCCGAACACGCAGGCCGCGAGGAGCACGGCCGAGGGCACCGGGGCGCCGTCCAGCGGGACGGCGATCAGCAGGCCGAGACCGATCCCCAGCACGGTGCCGAGGACGCGGCGGAAACCGCGGACCAGGGTCTCGCCGCGCGACGTGGTGTTGACGAAGATCCACCAGGTGGCCCCGACCGCCCAGTACCAGCGCTCCGCCGACACGGCCTGGCCCACGACGAGCGCGAAGCCGGCGCCGGCGGTCGCCTGGACCGCCTGCCGGGTGGTGATCCGGGAGAGCCCTGAGCCGCCCGCCGGGGCGACGGCCGTCGCCGGGGGCGTCCGGCGCTCGTAGCACCACAGCCCGAAGCGCACCGCGGACGCGCTGAGCACGGACAGCAGGACGGCGGCCGCCAGCTCGGGCAGGCGGTCGGGCGTGGCCCGCAGGAACTGCGCGATGAAGAAGGTCATGAAGGCGAACACGCCGAGGCTGTGTCCGCGCGGCCCCCAGCGGCGGGCGTACACGCCGAGGCCGACCACGGCGAGGAAGGCGAGGTCACGGGCGACGGGGCGGTCGTGCAGTACGGCGGCGGCGGCCAGGACCGGCAGCCCGACGGCCGGCAGCAGCGCGGTGGTGACGGCCTGCCCGCGCACGGTGGCGTCCGTGACGGTGAACAGGGCGAGGAGCGCGGCCAGCCCCCCGGTGACGGCGCCGACGAGGGAGTGACCGGCGAGCCCGCAGACCACGACCGCGAGGCCGATGCCGAGCACGGCCCGCCCGGCGAAGCGCAGTCGCGCCCGCCCCGGGTCCGGCGCCATGAACACCCTCTTCAGCACTGCTTCCCGCCCCTGCTCCGCATCGGCATGAAAAAGGCGCCGCGGAGATCCGCAGCGCCATCGACTCCCCCATGACAGCATCTCTCCCGCCAGTGGCTCAAGTCGGCCGCGCTCCCCTGGGCCATTGGCCCAGGGGCGGCCACCGCTGTCGGGTCGCCTCAGGGCCAACGGCCCACGTCGGAGGGCGGGCCTAGAAAGTCGGCGGTTGGGCCATTGGTACAGTCGGCAATGATCGACGGAGGAGGCCGGGCACCATGGCCGTGGACGAGCTGGACACCCGCATCCTGCGCCTGCTGCTGGAGCAGCCGCGCACCAGCGTGCGCGAGTACGCCCGCATCCTCGGTGTCGCCCGCGGCACCCTCCAGGCCCGCCTGGACCGGCTGGAGCGCGACGGTGTGATCACCGGTACCGGTCCGGCGCTCTCCGCCGCCGCGCTCGGCCACCCGGTGCTCGCCTTCGTCCACGTCGAGGTCACGCAGGGCCACCTCGACGAGGTGGGTGACGCGCTGGCCGCCGTACCGGAGATCGTCGAGGCCTTCTCGATCACGGGCGGGGGTGATCTGCTCACGCGGGTGGTGGCCCGCGACAACGCGCACCTCGAGGACGTGATCCAGAAGCTGATCAGCATGCCGGGCGTGGTCCGCACCCGCACCGAGGTGGCGCTGCGCGAACGCGTCCCGCACCGGCTGCTGCCGCTGGTGGAGTCGATCGGGCGGACGGCCCGCAGACCACCCTTGCCATCATGACCCCATGAGCAATCTCGCGGGCCTCTCGGTCATCTTCGATCTCGACGGCACGCTCGTGGACAGCGAGCCGAACTACTACGAGGCCGGCCGGCTGACCCTCGCCGAGCACGGCGTGCCGGACTACACCTGGGCCGAGCACGAGCGGTACATCGGCATCAGCACGCTGGACACGATCGTCGACTGGCGCGAACGCTACGGACTGCGCGCCCCGGTGGCCGACTTGCTCGCCGCCAAGAACCGGCGCTACCTCGCACTCGCCCACGCCTCCACGCGGGCCTACCCGCAGATGCACAAGCTCGTGGAACTGCTGGCCGCGGACGGCGTCCCGATGGCCGTGGCCTCGGGTTCCTCACCCGAGGCCATCGCGGCGGTGCTGGCCGGTACGGGCCTGGACGGCACCCTGCGCACCCTGGTCTCCGCCGACGAGGTGGCCCACGGCAAGCCCGCTCCCGACGTGTTCCTGGAGGCCGCCCGCCGCCTCGGGGCCGATCCCGCCGACTGCGTGGTCGTCGAGGACGCCGCCCCGGGCGTGGCCGCCGCCCACGCGGCCGGCATGCGCTGCATCGCCCTGCCTTATGTCGCCGACCAGGCGGACGGCCCGGAGTTCGCGACGGCCGGGCTGCTGGTGCGCGGCGGACAGGCGGAGTTCACGGCACAGGCGGCGTTCGACTGGCTCACCCACTCGGCCCGCACCCGCTGACCTCGCCGCTAGGAACGGCGCCGGGGCTTGCCGCGGCGGGCGCCCTGAGAAGCGCCCTTGCCGCTGCCCTTGGCACCGCCTTTGCCGCCGCCCTTGGCGGTGCCGGACCGTGAGGCCTGCTTCGCCGCCGGCTTGCGGCTCGCGGCGGCCTCGGCGCCGCGCTTGTCGTTCGGACGGGTCTCCGGCTGGGTGCGGCCGCGGGTGCTGTTCACCGTCCGGCCGCGCACGATGCCGATGAAGTCCTCGACCAGGTCGGTGTGCGCGTCCTCCGGCCAGGACAGGGCAACGCCCGACTGGGGCGCGTCCACCAGCGGCCGGTAGGTGAGGTCCTTGCGGTGGTGGAGGCGGGCCAGGGACTGGGGGACGGCGAGGACGCCGATGCCCGCCGCGACGAGTTCTACGGCGTCGGCGGTGGTGGCGGGGCGCTCGAAGGCAGGCTCCCCCGGCGGCCGCTCCCAGCCGAGCACGTCGTCGAGGGGGTGGAGGACGACCTCGTCGGCGAGGTCCTCGACGGTCACCTCGTCCGCCGCCGTGATCAGGTGGTCCTTGGGGACCACGACGACCGTCGTCTCGGTGTAGAGGGGGATCGCGCTGAAGACCGTACGGTCCACGGGCAGCCGGACGATCCCGGCGTCGGCGCCCCCGTCGCGCAACACATCGGATGCCTCGGCGGCCGTCACGGGGAGGAGGGAGAGGGAGACGTCGGGCAGGCGCTCGTTCCAGATCCGCACCCACTTGCCGGGTGTCGCCCCAGGGACGTACGCGAGCCGGAACGTGGAGGGTGCTTCCGTGCCTGTCACGCCGCCAGGTTACCGGCTGTGGTCGGATGTCTCGTATCCGGCGGATAGTCTGGAGTGCATGAAGTCGCACCAGACCACCCAGACGATGAAGCCCTCGACCGCGGCGAAGAAGCTGGGTGTGTACCTCCCCGCCACCCCCGCCGAGTTCCAGGAGGGCGTGGTCTCGCGCGCCGAGCTGAACGAGCTGCAGGCCGACCCGCCCGAGTGGCTGCGGGAGCTGCGGCGCGACGGCCCGCACCCGCGGCCGGTGGTCGCTGCCAAGCTGGGCGTCTCCATCGCGGGGCTGGCGCGCGGCGGGATGACCGAGCCGCTCACCACCGAGCAGATCGAGACACTGAAGCAGGAACGTCCCGAGTGGCTGGAGAAGGAACAGGCCACGCAGGCCGAGGTACGCAAGGAAGCGGCCCGGCTGAAGGAGCGGAAGGCTCAGGCAGAAGACTCCTGAAGCCTCCCGCCCCCCTGCCGGGCGTCGCTTGGCTGATCTGCCGTCGCCGCGCTACGCGGCCACGGCGGCCTCCTTCCGGTGGATCGGGGTGCCCGAGCCGGTCAGCGGCAGGCCCGTGCCGCCCTGCCGGGCCGCGATGATCTCGGCAGCGATCGACACGGCGGTCTCCTCGGGCGTACGGGCGCCGAGGTCCAGGCCGATCGGTGAGCGCAGCCTGGCCAACTCCCGCTCCCCGAGCCCCGCTTCGCGCAGCCGCCGCTCGCGGTCCTCGTGGGTGCGACGGGACCCCATCGCGCCGACGTACGCGACCGGCAGCCGAAGAGCCTCGGTGAGCAGCGGTACGTCGAACTTGGCGTCGTGCGTGAGGACGCACAGGACCGTGCGCCCGTCGGTCCGGGTCCGCCGGAGGTAGCGGTGCGGCCAGTCCACGACGATCTCGTCGGCCTCGGGGAAGCGGGCACGGGTCGCGAAGACCGCGCGGGCGTCGCAGAGGGTGACGTGGTAGCCGAGGAGCTTGCCGGTGCGGACGAGGGCGGCCGCGAAGTCGATCGCGCCGAAGACGATCATGCGGGGTGCGGGCACCTCGGACTCCACGAACAGGGTGAGCCCGTCGAGTTCGAGCGTGCCCGTGCGGCCCTCGGTCAGCATGGCGTGGGCCTCGGTCACGGCGCGGGTGCGGTGTGCCGCGTCCGGTGCACCGCGCCCCTCACGGGGCGCCTCCGTCTCGTACGTACCGTCGGCGTGGACCAGCAGCGGGCTGCCGAGCAACCCCTCGGGGCCCTTCGTCACCCGCGCCAGCGCCACCGTCCCGCCCCGGGACGCGGCCGCCAGCGCGTCCCGGACGAGCCGTGACTCACGGGTGACCGGCGTGACCAGGACCTCGATCACGCCACCGCACGTCAGGCCCACGGCGAAGGCGTCCTCGTCGCTGTAGCCGAAGCGTTCGACGACCGTCTCGCCGTCCTGGAGGGACTGGACGCACAGGTCGTACACCGCTCCCTCGACGCAGCCGCCGGAGACCGAGCCGATGACCGCGCCCTCCGTGTCGACGGCCAGGGCCGCGCCGGGGGCACGCGGGGCGCTGCCGCCGGCGGAGATGACCGTCGCCACGGCGAAGTCACGGCCCTGCGCCACCCAGTCCGCGAGTTCGCCCGCGATGTCAAGCATCGGTGGCCGCCCGCAGGACACGGTCGGGCCGGATGGGCAGGTCGCGGTGGCGTACGCCGGTCGCGTGCCAGACCGCGTTGGCGACCGCGGCCGCGGCGCCGACGATGCCGATCTCGCCGATGCCCTTGATGCCGACGGGGTCGTCGGGGTCGGGGTCGTCCACCCAGTCCGCCTCGACGGGGGGCACGTCGGCGTGGGCGGCGACGTGGTAACCGGCGAGGTCGGCGCCGACGTTGGCGCCGGAGGCCCGGTCCCGGACGGCCTCCTCGTGCAGGGCCATGGAGATGCCCCAGATCATGCCGCCGACGAGCTGGTTGCGCGCGGTCAGCGGGTTGACGATCCGGCCCGCGGCGAAGATGCCGAGCATCCGCCGGACCCGTACCTCGCCGGTGGTGACGTCCACGGCGACCTCGGCGAACTGCGCCCCGAAGGAGTGCCGTTCCTTGGCGGACAGGGCGCCCAGGGCCGCGGTGGTGTCGGACCGGACGGTGATGCCCTCCGGGGGGATGTCCGCGCCCAGGGCGAGCCGCTCGCGGAGTTCCCCGGCGGCGACGGTGATCGACCAGGCCCAGGACCGGGTGCCCATCGAACCGCCGGCGATCATCGCCGGCCCGAAGTCGCTGTCCGCGATCCGCACCCGGATCCGGTCCGGCGCCACCTCCAGCGCGTCCGCGGCCACCAGGGTCAGTGCCGTACGGGCTCCGGTGCCGATGTCCGCGGCGGCGGTGCGCACCGTGAAGGTGCCGTCCGCCTCGGCCGTGATCGCGGCCGTCGAGGGCGCCGCCCCGGCGAAGAAGGAGGACGCCGCCGTGCCGGTGCCGATCAGCCAGCGTCCGTCCCGGCGGACACCGGGACGCGGGTCGCGGTCCGCCCAGCCGAAGCGGCGTGCGCCCTCCTCGAAGCAGGCGAGCAGGTTGCGGCTGCTGAAGGGCAGTCCGGAGACGGGTCCGGCGGTGGGCTCGTTGCGGGCGCGCAGGGCGATGGGGTCGATGCCGCACTTCTCGGCGAGCTCGTCCAGCGCCGACTCCAGCGCGAACGCACCCGGTGCCTCGCCCGGCGCACGCATCCAGGTCGGGGTCGGCACGTCGAGCCGTACGACCTCGTTGGCCGTGCGGTGGGCGTCGGCGTCGTACATCACGCGGGCCACGCCGGCGCTGGGCTCGACGTAGTCGAACACCGTCGACGTGTGGTTGAGGGAGCGGTGCTCCAGGGCCCGCAGTCGTCCGTCGGCGTCCGCGCCGAGCCGCAGACGCTGCGTGGTGGGGCTGCGATGGCCTGCCAGCGTGAACATCTGACGGCGGGTCAGGACGACCCGGACCGGGCGCTGGAGGGCGGTGGCGGCCATCACGGCGGCCACCTGGTGGGCTCGGACGCCCTTGCTGCCGAAGCCGCCGCCGACGTGCTCGGAGCGGACCCGCACCGCGCCCGGGTCGAGGGAGAAGATCTTCGCGAGGCTGTCCTGGACCCAGGTGGCGCCCTGGTTGGAGTCGAAGACGTCGAGCCGTCCGCCGTCCCAGCGGGCGGTCGTCGCGTGCGGCTCCATCGGGCTGTGGTGCTCTTCCGGCGTGGTGTACTCGGCGTCGACGACGAAAGCGGACGCGGCGAGTTCGGCTTCCAGTTCGCCCTTCTCGGTCACCGCCGGCATGTGGCCCTCCAGCGGCCGGGCCCCGGGGTGGTCGGCGGCGAAGACGACCTCGTGCGGCTCCTGCGCGTAGTGCACGACCAGCGCCTCGGCGGCCTCCCGGGCCTGCTCCGAGGTCTCGGCGACGACCAGCGCCACCGGCCAGCCGGCGTGCGGCACCCGGTCGCTCTGGAAGAGCGCGGCCGACGGGTCGGGCGGGACGCCCAGGAGGCCGATGTGGTCGGTGTCGAGGCGGGGCGCGTTGCCGTGGTGGAGCACCGTGAGGACGCCGGGCATGGCGAGGACGCGGTCGGTCTCCAGGGCACTGACGCGGCCACGGGCGATCGTGGACAACGCCAGCCAGCCGTGGGCGAGTTCGGCGAAGGGGATCTCCCCCGCGTAGCGGGCGGCGCCGGTGACCTTGTCCCGGCCCTCGATTCGGGTGTGGGGGGTTCCGACGGAGGACGTCGGGCGGGTGACGGTGGTCATCGGGCGTCGGCCTCCTCGGCGAGTTCGGTCAGCACGGCCACCACGAGGTTGCGCATGAGGGTCACCTTGTATCGGTTGTGCGGGAGCGGCTGGGCAGCGGCCAGTTCGGCGTCCGCCGCGGCGGCGAAGGTCGCGGCGTCGGCGGGGGCTCCGGTCAGCAGTTCCTCGGCCTTGCGCGCCCGCCACGGCCGGGAGGCGACCGCGCCGAACGCGAGGCGCACCTCTCGTACGGTCCCGTCCTCGACGTCGAGCGCGGCGGCGACGGAGCCGATCGCGAAGGCGTACGAGGCACGCTCACGCACCTTGCGGTAGCGGGAGCGGGCGGCGACCGGGGCGGGCGGCAGGGTGACGGCGGTGATCAGCGCGCCCTGCGGCAGAGTGGTCTCCAGGTGCGGGGTGTCGCCGACCGGCCGGTAGAACTCGGCGAGCGGCAACTCCCCGGGCCCGTCCGCCGTTTCGTAGGAGACGACCGCGTCCAGGGCGGCCAGCGCCACCGCCATGTCGGAGGGGTGGGTGGCCACGCAGGCGTCGGAGGCGCCCAGGATGGCGTGGTTGTGGTGCTCCCCCGTGATGGCGGGGCAGCCGCTGCCGGGAACGCGCTTGTTGCAGGGCTGGGTCACGTCGGCGAAGTAGCCGCAGCGGGTGCGCTGGAGCAGGTTGCCGCCGACGGTGGCCATGTTGCGCAGTTGCCCGGAGGCGCCGGCCAGCACCGCCTGCGTCAGCAGGGGGTAGCGGCGGCGGATCTCGGGGTGGGCGGCGAGGTCGCTGTTGGTGACGGTGGCGCCGATGCGCAGTCCGCCGTCCTCGGCCGGCTCGATCCGGTCGAGGGGCAGCTCACGCACGTCGACGAGCCGGGCTGGCCGCTCGACGCCGGTCTTCATCAGGTCGACGAGGTTGGTGCCGCCGCCGAGGAAGCGGGCGTCCGGGTCGTCGCCGAGCAGCGCGACGGCCCCGGAGACGTCGAAGGCGCGCTCGTAGCCGAACTCCCTCATGCCGCCGCCTCCTCGGTCTCGTCGCGCACGTCGGACGCGTGGTGCTGGTCGGCCGCGCGGCCGACGGCCTGGACGATCGACACATAGGCGGCGCAGCGGCACAGGTTGCCGCTCATCCGCTCGCGGATCTCCTCCGGCGTCAGGGGTGGGGGACCCGCTTCGGGACGTACGTCGTCGGTGACCGCGCTCGGCCAGCCGGCCGCGTGCTCCTCGATGACGGCGATCGCCGAGCAGATCTGTCCGGGTGTGCAGTAACCGCACTGGAAGCCGTCGAGGTCGAGGAACGCCTGCTGCACCGGGTGCAGCCGGTCAGCGTCGGCCACGCCCTCGATGGTGGTGATCTCCCGCCCGTCGGCGGCGACCGCCAGCTGCAGACAGGACACGGTCCGGCGACCGTCGACCAGGACGGTGCAGGCACCGCATTGACCCTGGTCACAGCCTTTTTTCGTACCGGTCAGATCGAGGCGCTCGCGCAGTGCGTCGAGCAGGGTGGTGCGGTGGTCGACGGACAGCGGATATTTCTCGCCATTGATGTTCAAGGTAATGGCGCTGGACGTCGAGGGGGCCATGATCAGCCTTCTTTCACGTATCCGAGGCACGCGGACGAGGAAGAACGGACGAGGTGGAACGTCGGAGGCGAGGGCGGGGAGACCGGCGAAGGTGGGGGTCGGAGGTGGGGGGTCGGAGCTGGGCGGAGGGGGCCGCAAAGGGCGCTGTACATGGCGAAAACCGCTCGCTCGCCGCTATGGTGGTGTCAACCGGACAACTGTCCATTCTCATCCAACGTAACGGACAGTTGTCCGCTTAGCAAGACCGGGCTCGGCGCACGGCCCGTGGGGAGGACGAGTGCAGGAGAAGCAGGCAGGGCCCCAGCGCTCGGACGCCCAGCGCAACCGCGAACGCATCCTGGAGGTCGCGGTGGCCGAACTGACCCGTTGCGCGAACGCCCCCCTGAGCGCGATCGCCAAGAAGGCGGGCGTGGGGCAGGGCACGTTCTACCGGAACTTCCCGAACCGCGAGGCGCTGGTCCTGGAGATCTACCGGCACGAGATGCAGCAGGTCGCCGACAGCGCGACCGAGCTGCTGGAGAGCCGGGAGCCGGACGAGGCGCTGCGGGCGTGGATGGACCACCTCGCCCGCTTCGCCATGACCAAGGCGGGTCTGGCGGAGGCGATCCGGCAGGCCATCGGCTCGTCGGGAGCGCAGAAGCCGGGCCCCACCCCCGTGATCGCCGCCGCCGACCTCCTGCTGCGCGCCGGCCAGAAGGCCGGCACCGTCCGCCCCGACGTGACCGCGGACGACTTCACCCTCGCCATCTCCGGCCTCTGGCAGCTCGACCCCCACACCGACTGGCAGACGCGTGCCACCCGGCTGCTGGACCTCGTGATGGACGGACTGCGGGCGGGGGCTCCGGGGCGCTGAGGCCCCCGTGCCGAGGTCGAGCACCGCGGCCCGTCGACGGTCCACCGCATTTCGCCGAAGTCAATAGTCGTTTCGTGCAAGCGATATCAACTGCCGTTCACCGACGCTTCTTTGTGCTCCCGTGCGCCCCCGGAAAAAGGCATTCGCGGGCCCGGTCCCGGGTTGCACTGGGCAGAACAAGGATTCAAGAGCGGGGCCGGTGAGCAGTCATCGGCATTCCGTGTGTCGGCTGAGGCAGGGGGTATTCGATGAGCGGTGCCGTGACCGATCCGACGCGACTATCGAAGGTGGGTACTGCACCAGGCATATTCCCGCCCGTCAGTCATGCTATTGCCTTGTTCCGGCGCCCGCTCGACTTTCTGAATTCCCTTCCCGCGCAAGGCGATCTGGTCGAGTTACGCCTCGGTCCGCAGCGCGCCTGGATGCTCTGCGATCCGCGGCTGGTCCACCGGATGCTCATGGACCCGCACACCTTCGACAAGGGCGGCACGCAGTACGACCGGCTCGGCGCGCTCATGGGCAACGGCATCGTCACCTGCCCCCAGTCCGAGCACCGCCGCCAGCGCACGCTCCTGCAGCCCGGCTTCCAGCCGTCCAGGATCGCCGCGTACACCGCGCTGATGGCCGAGGAGGCCGGCGCGCTGTGTCGTGGGTGGCGGGCGGGCGAGGTGGTGGACGTGACCGCGGCGATGATGACCCTGACCACGCGGGTGACCAGCCGGGTGCTGTTCTCCGGGTCGCTGGACGCCGAGCGGTCGGCGGTCGTGCGGGACTGTCTCGCCGCCGTGGTGCGGGGCCTGTTCGTCCGCACGGTCGTGCCGGTCGACGCCGTCTTCCGCGTCCCCACGCCCGCGAACCGGCGCTACCGGGACGCGCTGCGCCGGCTGCACGGACTGATCGACACGATCATCGCGGAGCGACGCGTGGCTCCGCCGCGTGAGGACCTCCTGGGCACGCTGCTCGCCGCGCGGGAGGGCACGGGCCACGGCGCCCCGGACGGCAGCGGGACGGCACTCCCCCGCATCACCGACCAGGAGATCCACGACCAGGTCCTCACCCTCCTGCTCACCGGCGTGGAGACCACGGCGATGTGCCTGGCCTCGGCGTTCGGTCTGCTGGCGGTGAACCCGCAGGCGGAGCGCGCGCTGCACCGCGAGGTCGACGCGGTGCTCCCCGACGGGCGGGCGCCGGGTCACGAGGAGCTGACGCGGCTGGAGTACACCCGGTGCGTGGTCACCGAGACCCTGCGCGCGCGGCCGCCCGGCTGGCTGTTCACCCGGATCACCACGCGCGAGACGGAGCTCGGCGGGCGACGGCTGCCGCGCGGAGCGATGGTGTTGTACAGCCCCTATCTGCTGCACCACGACGCGGCGTCCTTCCCCGAGCCCGAACGGTTCCTTCCCGAACGCTGGCTGCCGCAGCGGCAGTCGGCCGTCCCGAAGGGCGCGATGCTGCCCTTCGCCGCGGGCAACCGCAAATGCATCGGCGACCGGTTCGCTGTCGCGGAGGCGATGGTGGGGGTCGCGTCGGTGGCCGCTCACTGGCGTCTGCGGCCGGTACCGGGGCGGGAGAGGCGGCCGCGTCCGGCGGTGACATTGGGTCCGCGGTCCCTCGCGATGATCTGCGAGCCACGTCAGGCATGACAGGACTTCCGAACGGCAGGTGACAAAGATGCCCGCAGTACGCCAGAAGATCCCGACCAGGACGTACGGCGAACTTTCCCGAGGCACGCTCAAGGACCTGATAGACGCGTCCCTCTACATGCCCTTCCCGTTTCTCAGCAATCCTCATGAGGCCGATGTCGCGGCCGGAGTCGACGCCTGGCTGAGCGCATGGGGATTGACCGACGATCCGGCCGTGGCGGACATGATCGTCCGCACCCGGCCCGCCCAGCTCGCGTCCTACAACAGCCCGACGGTGGACCGCGACATTCTCCAGATCGTGGCGCATCAGATCGCCTATCAATTCGTCTTCGACGACCGAGCCGAAGAAGTCGGACGCCGACGTCCGGGCAGGCTGCTGCCCATGCTGAGCGAGACCATCGGAATTCTGCGGGACGGCCGGGCTCCCAGTACCCCCCTGGGCGCCGCGCTCACCGACCTCCGCCGCCAGGTACAGGAGCGGTGCACCCCCGCGCAGGCGGCCCGGTGGAGCTGGCGGAGTCGCGAGTACGCACACGGTCTGCTCCACGAATCCGTGGCCCAGACGGACTCCGCACCCGTCTCGACCGGTGTCTGCACGACCGTACGGTCCCTCACCGCGGGCGTCGAACCCTTCTACCCGCTCTACGAGGCGGCGCAGTCCCGCGAGCTGAGCGACGAGGAGCTGCACCATCCGGTGATGGAGCGCATGACGCGGCTGTCGGTCGACGCGGCCGTGTGGACGGCCGACCTGTTCTCCACGGTGAAGGAGCAGCGGGCCGGCGGGTTGATCAATCTGGCCCTGGCCCATCAGCGCGCGCAACGGTGCTCCTTGCCGACGGCGGTCGCACTGGCCGTACGGCAGATCAACGACACCATTCATGAGTTCGAGGAACTGCACGCGAGGATCGCACCGGAGTTGA
The DNA here is from genome assembly GCF_055657325.1 of Streptomyces sp. NPDC107562. Taxonomy (NCBI): domain Bacteria; kingdom Bacillati; phylum Actinomycetota; class Actinomycetes; order Kitasatosporales; family Streptomycetaceae; genus Streptomyces; species Streptomyces sp. NPDC107562. Next base: position 275,708 of record NZ_JBVKBE010000006.1, read on the forward strand.
GCCCTGCGGGCGCCGGCTACGTGGAAGGCATGATCGGCTGGATCCGTGGCTGCTACCACTGGTCGCGGACCGTACCGCGGTACGAGGACGCGGCCGTGGCGCGTGTGGGTCCATGAGGTCCAGCGGCGCGACAGGCGAGGACCGGAGGACTTTACCCGAAGAACTGACAATCAAACCGTGCCGCCGCCCGATTCACCCGTACCTGTCATCCTCACACCGGGATTCGGCCACGGAGCGTCGACCGGCGCGTACTCTCGGCTCTGTCCTCCGAGGATCAATGACAGGAAGCGGTAGCGCACATGGCGCCAGCATCGCGACAACCGATCACGGAGCCCCGGTCATTGTTCGAGCGCGACCGGGAACTGCAAGGGCTCGAAGCCGCGTTGTCGGAGCTTCGCGGTGCCGCCGACGGCACCCCGCACCAGGGGCCGGGAAGACTGCTCGCCTTCACCGGCCCCGCCGGAATGGGCAAGACCAGGCTGCTCGCGGAGGCACGTGCCCGGGCCGTCGCACACGGGTTCACCGTGCTCTCGTGCAGAGGTGGCGAGAACGAGCACGAGCTGGCGTTCCACGTGGTGCGCCAGCTCGTTCAGCCCGCCCTCGCGACCATGGAGCGGCAGCAGCTCCGCACCTTCCTCGGGAGCTGGTACGACATCGTCGCGGTCGCCCTCGGGCTGGAGGCGACGGAGACCGACCAGATGCCCGATCCGGCCGGCGTGCGCGACGGGCTCGACTGGGTCATGACGCGGCTGACGGTGACGATGGCACCCGTGGTCGTGCTCCTGGACGACCTGCACTGGGCCGACATCGAGTCCCTCGGCTGGCTCACCTCCTTCGCCGCCCGTGCCGAGGGCCTCCCGCTGCTCGTCGTCGTCGCCTACCGGCCCCACGAACTGCCGCCCGAGGCCGCCCCCTTCCGCGCTCTCGTGACGAGCCAGGGGATTCGCCCCTACTCGCTGGCACCGCTCACCCGCGCCGCCGTGGCGCGGATCGTGCGCGACGAGCTGGGCGAAGGGGCCGACGACGGCTTCTGCGACGAATGCTGGGAAGTCACGAGCGGAAGTCCCTTCGAGGCGGTGGAACTCGCGATCAGGCTCGGTGAACGACAGCTGAAAGGCACGACGGACGACCTGTCGGCCATGCGGGATCTCGCGACGGCGGTCAAAGGGCCGGGCCTCATCGAACGCCTCGGAGGGCTCAGCACGAGCGCCGTCCACTTCGCCGAGGCCGGCGCCGTGCTGGGCGCCCCGTTCTCACCGGACATCGCCGCCACGATCGCGTGCATCGGCAGCGAGGAGGCCACCGAGGCCACCGAGCAGTTGCGGGCGGCCCGCATCCTGGCCGAGGGCCACGGGCCGGGAGGCGGCCTGGAGTTCGTGCACCCGCTGATCGCCACCACCGTCTACCGGTCGATCCGCCCTCGGTTCCGGGCCGGCATGCACAACGCGGCCGCGGTGGCGGTCCGTGCCGCCGGGCTCGGCCCCACCGCCGCGGCCCGGCACCTGCTCGAAGTGCCCTGCGAGAGCAACGCCGAAGCGGTCACCTGTCTCTGGGAGGCGGCCCGCGAGTACCTTCGCGCCGGTGCCCCCGAGGCCGCCCGGCGGCTGCTCGCCCGGGCACTGCAGGAGCCGCCCGAGGCGGAGGACCGTGCCGCACTCCTCCATGACCTGGCCTGCTCCACCTTCCTGATCGAGCCGACGGCCACGGTCAGGCATCTCCGGGAGGCGCTCACCGAGCCGGGGATCCCGCCCGACCTGCGTGCCTCCATCGTCTACCGCCTCACCCAGGCGCTGGCCCACACGGACCAGATGGCGGAGGCGGCCGCCGTGGCCGAGCAGGAGGCGCGTCAGGCCACCAACGCGCGGGTCAAATGGCGCATGCAGGCGGATCACTTCGTGTGGAGCATGTTCCGCGCCGACGAACCCGACTCCCCCGCCCGCTCCCGCAGGCTGGCACGGCTCGCCGACCATCTGACCGGCCGGGGCCTGGAGGAGCGCTACATCCTGGGGCTGCGGGGCTGGGACGCGCTGGTCCGTGGCGAGCCCCGGCACACCGCTCTCACCTGCGCCGAGGAAGCCCTGCGCGACGGCATGAGCTGGACCGAGGAGAACCGCGGCTTCGAAGTACCCGTCTCCGTCGCCCTCGTGTTCATGTACGGGGACCAGCCGGGGCGGGCCGAAGAGCTCTTCACCAAGGGCATGGCCGAGTGTGCGCGCAAGGGCTGGCGCGGCTCCCACCTGGCCGTCGGCCAGACCCTGTTCGGCTACATCCGCTACCGGCGAGGCCTGCTCACCGAGGCGGAGCACTGGGTGAAGGAGGGCCTGCGCACCGCCGAGCGGGTGGAGGGCGCCGTCCCCGCTCAGTGGTTCGCCATCGGCATCCTCATCCAGACGCTGCTGGCCCGTGGCCGCACCGCCGACGCCCGCGCACTCGTCGACGCGTACCACTACGGTGACGTCGTCCCGAACGCCGTCATCTACCCGGATCCGCGCACGGTCTACTCCGAGCTGCTTCTGGCGGAGGGCCGGCAGGCGGAAGCGGAACGTCTGCTGACCGCCGTCGGGGAACGCCTGGAGACCCGGGCGTGGCGCAACCCCGCCTGGTGCCCGTGGCAGCTGAACCTGGCGTACGCCGTCGCGCCGTCCACGCCGGAACGGGCGGTCGGCCTGGCCCGTGACGCGGTCAAGCGGGCCCGGGACTTCGGCGCGGCCTCGACCATCGGGCAGGCGCTCCACACCGAGGCGGAGGTGACCGGTGGGCCTGCCGCACTGGACCTGTACGCCGAGGCCGTGGAGGCACTGCAGCGATCGCCCGCGGCGTACGAACTCGCGCGGGCACTGGTCGGTCATGGTGCCGCGCTCTCTCGCAACGGCCGGGTGCAGGAGGCCGCCGACCGGCTGTACCAGGGGCTGGAAGGGGCCGTGCACTGCGGCGCGGAGGCCCTGGCCGCGCGTGCGCGGGACGAGCTCTCCGCCGCCGGTCTGCGCCCCCTGCCCCTTCGCTACGCCCAGACGGACACCCTCTCGGCACAGGAGCGCCGTGCCGCCGAGTTGACCGCGCTGGGCAAGCCGGTGGCGGTCGTGGCCAAGGAGCTGCGGCTCACCGAGCAGGGGGTTCGGCAGTTGCTGTCCCTGGTGTATCGCAAGGTCGGGACGGACGCGGCCGGGCTGGCACGGGCGTTGGAGGCGTTTCCCCGGCAGCGGTCGTGACCCCGCGCCTCTAACTCCCGCGCGTGCAGCGCCCCGTCGGGCTCGTGGCCGGTGGCCGGCACTGGAGGGCGTAGTCGGCCGGGCTGGTGCTCAGGTAGCGGCCCATGCAGTCGTTCGGCGTGGTGCGCCCGCGTTCGGCGCAGAAGGTCAGCGCCGCGCGGCCGTCCGCGAAGGGGCCGGGGGCGTAGATCACCCAGTAGCCCGGTCGCAGTGAGGCGTAGTCGTCGCTGCGGACGAAGACGGCCTCGGGCACCGACTCGCGTACCCGGGCGAGGCGCTGGTCGCGCGCCGCGGTGCCCGTGGAGACCGGCTCGGAGTAGAGCTGGGCGATCCAGCGGCCCGCTTCGGCCGGGGCCGACGGTGAGGGCGAGGGCGCGGGCGGCTCGGGCCGGGTCGGCGTCGGGCTTTCGCTGGGCGTCGGTGTCGAGGGCGAGGGCGAGGGCGAAGGAGTCGGGTCGGCCGGCTCCGAGGAGGTGGTCGTCGAACTTCCCCGCACTCCGACGGTCTGCTTGTCGTCCCCCTTGCCGTCGTCGGGCGTGAACAGGGTGAGGGCCAGGACGGTGACCACGCCCACCGCCAGCGCGGCCGAGACGGCGGCGATCAGGAGCGGCCCACGGCCACGCGACCGAGTGCTCGGACGCGGCGTGTCCAGCCGCGTCGGCGTCGGCGTCGGGAGCGGCGGAGGCGGCGGACCCGGTGCCACCGTCAGCGTCGGCTGGGCCCACTGCGGAGTGGCGCCGGACTCGGCCTGCGCCAGCATCGTGTCCAGCTGCCCGGCGCCGGGCCGCGCCGCCGGGTCGCGTACGAGGAGGGACTGCAGGACGGGAGCGAGGGGACCGGAGCGGACCGGCGGGGGCACAGGGTCGTCGAGGACCGCGGCCAGCGTCGCGAGGGTCGTCTCCCGGCGCAACGGGCTGACGCCCTCCACGCAGACGTACAGGACGAGGCCCAGGGACCACAGGTCGGCCGCCGGGTCGTCGCCGCGGCCACGGACCCGTTCGGGCGCCATGTACTCGGGGGATCCGACGAGTTCGCCGGTGACCGTCAGCGCGCTCGCGCCCTGGAGGGCGGCGATGCCGAAGTCGGTGAGGACGGCGGTGCCGTCGGGGCGGAGCAGGACGTTGGCCGGTTTCACGTCACGGTGCTGGATGCCGGCGGCGTGGGCGGCACGCAGCCCGGAGAGCAGCTGACGGCCCACGCGTGCCGCCTCCGCCGGTCCCAACGGGCCGTCCGTGAGACGCCGTTGGAGCGAGACGCCCGGCACCAGCTCCATCACGATCCACGGATGGGGGTCCGCCTCGACTATCTGATGGATCGTCACCACGTAGGGGCTGCTGAGCCGGGCCAGTGCCCTCGCCTCGCGCATGACCCGTTCCCGTACGGCCTCGGACGCCTCGGCGTCCGGGCGTACGGCCTTCAGCGCGACGTCGCGATGCAGCACGGTGTCCCGGGCCCGCCAGACCGTGCCCATCCCCCCGCTGCCGAGCCGCTCGATCAGCTGGAAGCGTCCGTCGACCATGTCCCCCGGTGCGTTCACCCGCCATAGGTTAGGGCAGGAAGCGGCACGGTCGCGGGGCGACCTCCCTGATCCACCTCGCACCCAAGGGTGAAGATCGGCCGATGTGCGCCCGAGCGGGGTCCGCGGGCCGGCCGCGGCCCGCACGTTGCCACCGGTGCATCGCGCCGTCCGGTGTGAGGCTGCCGGACCCCGTACGGGCGTCGTGCGAAGCTCAGCGGCGCGGAGGGTTGCGGCGCGGCGTGATGACGGCGTTGGGCAGGCTCGGGGCGGGAAGGCGGTCGCCCGGGTAGCCTTCGACGGTGCCGAAGCGGTCGGAGGCCGCTTCCCAGTCCTCGCGGGCGCGCACGATGTCCTCGTGGCTGCGGCCGACGAAGTTCCACCACATCACGATCTCCTCGTCGAACGGTGTACCGCCGAGCAGCACCGCCCGCGCGGGCGCGTCCGACTCGTTCACCAGCGTCAGGGAGTCGGCGCCGGGATGGACGTAACCCAGCTCCGCCCGGGCCAGCGGGGTGCCGGCGAGGCGGATCTCGCCGCTGTCGACGAGGAGGCCGTGCTCGAAGGCGGCGTCCACGGGGAGGGTGATCTCCGCGTGCGGTGCGAGGCCGATCTCGGCACCGAGCAGGGGCGAGAAGGTCCGCACCGGGGAGGTGTCGCCTGCGAGCGACCCCAGGAAGACCCTGATCTCGGCGCCGTCGAGCCGTACGGTTCCGGGTACGTAGTGCTGGAAGTCGCGTGCGGTGTTGCGGTGCTCCTCGGGCAGCGCCACCCACAGCTGGACGCCGTGCAGCACGGTGGTCTCGGGGGTGGAGACCTCCGTGTGGGCGATGCCGTACCCGCCGGTCATGAGGTTCATCTCGCCGGGCCGGACGAGGGCGTGGCTCCCGAGGGTGTCGCGGTGCTCGATCTCGCCGCTGAAGAGCCAGCTCACGGTCTGGAGGCCGGTGTGGGGGTGCGGGGCGACGTCCATGCCGCCGGTGCGGGAGACGTCGTCCGGGCCGTAGTGGTCGGCGAAGCACCAGGCGCCGATCAGTGTCCGGGCCCGCTGGGGCAGCGTCCGCCGTACCGGCATCGCCCGCGGCCCGCCGAGGGGGACCTCCCGCGCCGAGAGCACGTCGACACGCGGCGACTCGGCCGGCTGCCGGTCGTCGACCAGCGCTCCGCACCGTACCTCCGAGGGCTCCGCTTCCACGTTGCTCATCGCGATCACCTTCCGCCCGCTCCCGCGGTCAGCGACCGCGCCTCGTCCACCACGGGGAAGTGTAAACGGTTGACAATTAAACCATTCTGGCGGGTACCACTTGACCCCTGGGACCCCTGATGGACCTCAGCGTACTGACAGGCGTCGACGGGAATGCGCTTGTACGCCCGCGCGGCACCGCATTACGGTCCCGAGGTGGATCTCTTCTCGCAGTCGTGGTCCGCGTTGCGCGCGGCGGTCGCCGGGCTCGCGGACGAGGACTTCGCCCAGCCCTCGGGCTGCGCCGGCTGGCTCGTACGGGACCTGGTGTGCCATCTGGTCATCGACGCCCAGGACGTCCTGATCACCCTCGCAACGCCCACGGAGGCCCCGCCGACCCGCGACGCCGTGACCTACTGGGAGGTGGCCGACACCGCACCGACCGGCGAGGACCCGCTGGACGCGCTGATCGTCCGGCTCGCGGCGGCATACCAGGAGCCCTCGCTGCTCACGTTCCACCTCGACGACGTCGGCTCCGCCGCCGGACGAGCCGCCGCGCTCGCCGACCCCGGCCTCCGAATCAGCACACGCGACCAGGTGCTCACCACGGACGCCTACCTCTCGGCGTACGTCCTGGAGTGGACGCTGCACCACCTCGACCTGGTCGCACACCTCCCGCACCTGGCGGACCCGCCCCCGGAGGGACTCGCCCGCAGCCGCGCCATGCTGGAGGAGATCGCCGGGGGCGCGTACCCCGCGTCCCTCACCGACCGCGACGTCCTGCTGCTCGGGACGGGACGGCGCCGTCCGACCGACACCGAGGCTGCCGAACTGGGGGGACGACTGCCCTTGTACCTCGGGTGACCCGCCTTCCGCCCTTCCGGGGGCGGGCACCTGGTCGGCGGCCGCGATCAGCCCAGGAAGCTCAACCGCACCTGCCGGTCCGGGTTGTCCTTGTTGGTGTCCACCAGGCACACCGCCTGCCACGTCCCGAGTTCCAGCCGCCCGTCCACGACCGGCAGGGTCGCGTGGGGCGGGACGATCGCCGGGAGGACGTGGTCGCGTCCGTGGCCGGGGCTGCCGTGGCGGTGCTGCCATCGGTCGTCGGCGGGGAGCAGGGTGTGCAGGGCGGCGAGGAGGTCGTCGTCGCTGCCGGCGCCCGTCTCGATGACCGCGATCCCGGCGGTCGCGTGGGGGACGAAGACGTTGAGCAGGCCGTCGCGGCCCGCGGCCACCTCCGCCAGGAAGGACTCGCAGGCACGGGTGAGATCGACGACCGTCTCCTCGGAGCCGGAGGAGACCTGGAGGACTCGGGTGGTGAACGCGTCTGACATGTATCCCATCCTGACCCATCCCCGACGCCCGCCTCGACTTCTGCGGCCCGTCGCGCGCCCGGACGCCGATACGCCAGGTCCACTGGGCGAGACGGCCATTGACCGCGGACACGCCATCTGGCTACGTTCAGCCGCATGTTGCGTTCAGCTCTGCTCACCACGCGCGGTCACATCGACCTGCTGCGGGTGGCTTCCGCCGCGTGTCGCCGCGGCTGCTGACGCCCTTCTTCCTTCTCGCGCCCTCGCGTCCACCCCTGCCTGGGGTGGGTCAGCCGGTCCTGCTCTGAGCGGGAGCGCACAGGGCTAGCCGCTCCTTGCCTGACCGCCGCTTCTCCGTGTCGCGCCGGCGGCGGGGTCGGCGGCCCCTCACTTCGCCTCGTCGCCACTCCGCCTTGTCGCCTCGCCGCCACGTCGCCACGTCGCTGCTCGTCGTGTCGGTTTGTCGCCGTATCGCCTTGTCGTCGCCTTGCTCACCGCCTTGTCGCCACTATGTCGCCGCTGTGTAGCCCTGGAGCAGTCATGAGCATCAGCCATGCCCCACCCAACTCACCTGAGCCCGATATTTCGCCTATGTCATCCGACCGTGCGGCCTCCCTCGCCAACGCCGCAGGTCCCTCCGACGCCCAGCCCGGCTTCCGGCTCGAACCCCTGCGCCCCACCTCGTCCCGCCGCACCCGCGTCCCCCGCTGGCTCCGCCGCACCACGGGCCCCCTGCTTCTGCTGGCGCTGTGGCAACTCCTCAGCTCCACCGGCGTGCTGACGGCCGACGTGCTGGCCTCGCCGGGCCGTATCGCCCAGGTCGCCGGCGATCTGATCGGCGACGGCTCGCTGCCCTCCGCCATGGCGACCTCGCTGCGGCGCGTGGCGGGCGGACTCCTGCTGGGCACCCTCATCGGCACCGGACTGGCGTTGGTCTCCGGGCTGTTCCGGATCGGCGAGGACCTGGTGGACGCCTCGGTGCAGATGCTGCGCACCGTGCCGTTCGTGGGGCTCATCCCGCTGTTCATCATCTGGTTCGGCATCGGCGAGGCCCCCAAGGTCGCCGTCATCACGCTCGGCGTGACCTTCCCGCTGTACCTCAACGTCTACGCCGGCATCCGCGGCGTGGACGCCCAGCTCATCGAGGCGGGTGAGTCGCTCGGGCTGTCCCGCTGGGGGCTGGTGCGGCACGTCGTCCTGCCGGGAGCGCTGCCCGGCGCGCTGACCGGCCTGCGCTACTCACTGGGCATCGCCTGGCTGGCGCTGGTCTTCGCCGAGCAGATCAACGCGGACTCCGGGATCGGCTTCCTCATGGTGCAGGCACGGGACTTCCTGCGGACCGACGTGATCGTGGTCTGCCTCATCGTCTACGCCTTCCTCGGCCTGCTCGCCGACTTCGTCGTCCGCTCTCTCGAAAGGCTGCTGCTGCAATGGCGACCGACGTTCACCGGCCGGTGAGCTCCCTGAGCACCACCGGCACCACCAGCACCCGCGCGGCCGTGCACGTCAGGGGGCTCACCCGGTCCTTCGACGGCCGCGCCGTCATCGGCGACCTCGAACTGGAGGTGGAGCAGGGCGAGTTCGTGGCCCTGCTCGGCCGCAGCGGCTGCGGCAAGTCCACCCTGCTGCGCATCCTCGCCGGGCTCGACCGTGACATCGAGGGCACCGTCCTGGTGCCGCGCCGCAAGGCCGTCGCCTTCCAGGCGCCGCGACTGATGCCATGGAAGAAGGTGTGGCGCAACGTCCTGCTCGGGCTGCCCGGCAGGCCCCCACGCGCCGTCGCCGAGCGCGCCCTCGAAGAGGTCGGCCTGAGCCACCGTACGGACGCGTGGCCCAAGACCCTGTCCGGCGGCGAGGCCCAACGCGCCTCGCTGGCCCGCGCCTTGGTGCGCGAGCCCGATCTGCTGCTGCTCGACGAGCCCTTCGGTGCCCTTGACGCGCTCACCCGCATCAACGCGCAGCGTCTGGTGGGCGAGTTGTGGCAGCGGCGCGGCTGCGCGGTGCTGCTCGTCACGCACGACGTCGAGGAGGCCGTACTGCTCGCCGACCGCGTCCTGGTGATGGACGAGGGCGTGATCGCCCACGAGCAGCGGATCGCACTGGAACGTCCGCGCGACATCGCCGACCCCCGGTTCGCCGAGTTGCGCGCCGGACTGCTGCACCGCCTCGGTGTCGAGGCCGCCTGAACTCCCCGGCCCGTCACGAGCGCAGCCACACACCTCCACGGTCACTTCCCCAACGGACATGAACGGATCCGCCATGCGACCACGCCTCGTCCCCGCCGCCCTGCTCCTCCCCTTGGCCCTCCTGCTCACCGCCTGCGGGGGCAGCTCCGCGGCCGACTCCGGCTCGGACACCGACGGCAAGGGCTCCTTGACCCTCGACGTGGGTGACCAGAAGGGCGGTTCCGAGGCGTTGCTGCGGGCCGCCGGTGAGCTCGACGACCTCGACTACAAGATCAAGTGGTCCACCTTCACCTCGGGCCCGCCGCTGCTGGAGGCCGTCAACGCGAAAGCCGTCGACATCGGCGGAGTCGGCAACACCCCACCGGTGTTCGCGGCCGGCGCGGGCTCGAAGATCACGGTCGTGGCGGCCTGGCACGGCACGTCCGACGGCGACGCCCTCCTCGTACCGAACGACTCACGGCTGAGCCGCACCGACCAGCTCAAGGGCAGGTCCGTGGCCGTCGCGCAGGGATCGTCCGCGCACTACCAACTGGTCGCCTCCCTGCGGAAGGCCGGGCTCGCGCCGAGCGACGTCCAGGTGAAGTACCTCCAGCCGGCGGACGCGCTGGCGGCGTTCACCAGCGGCAAGGTCGACGCGTGGGCGGTCTGGGATCCGTACACCTCGCAGGTGCTCCAGGCCAAGCAGGGCCGCCTGCTCACCACCGGCCAGGGCGTGACCAACGGTCTGTCCTTCCAGGTGGCCGCCCCGAGCGCGCTGCGCGACAAGGCCAAGGCGGCGGCGATCGAGGACTACCTGGACCGCCTCCGGCGCGCGCAGGACTGGGTCCACGACCACCCGGAGGACTGGGCGAAGGTGTGGGCGAAGGACACCGGGCTGCCCTACGAGGTGGCGCTGGCCTCGGTCAAGCGATCCAACGGCACCCGGATACCGGTCGCGGTCGACGAGCCGCTCGTCCGGTCCGAGCAGGAGATCGTCGACACCTTCGCGGACCTGAAGCTGATTCCCGGCAAGGTCGACTTCGGCGCCTTCGTCGACACGCGCTACAACGGCGACCTGCCGCCGTCGAGCACCGCTCCCCGCGTCTACAAGGAGAAGTGACATGCCCCTACGTCTCCACTGGTTCCTGCCGACGGGCGGCGACGGCCGCACGCTGGTGGACCGGCACGCCTACGCCGCGAACGACGTCGGCGCGGCCCGAAAGCCCGCCGGGGTCCGCGCCCCGGACCTCGACTACCTCGTCCAGATCGCCAAGGCGGCGGAGCGGCTGGGCTTCGAGGCCGTGCTGACGCCGACCGGCACCTGGTGCGAGGACGCCTGGCTGACCACGGTGGCCCTCGCCCAGCACACCGAGCGGCTGAAGTTCCTCGTCGCCTTCCGCCCCGGCGTGATCTCACCGACCCTGGCCGCGCAGATGGCGTCCACCTACCAGCGCCTCACCCGCGGGCGGCTGCTGCTCAACGTCGTCACCGGCGGCGACTCCTCGGAGCAGCGCCGCTTCGGCGACCACCTCGACCACGACGAGCGTTACTCCCGCACCGACGAGTTCCTGTCGGTCGTGCGCGGAGTGTGGCAGGGCCGGCCGTACGACTTCCACGGCACGCACTACGACGTCCAGGGCGGGCTGACCGCGCTGCCGCCCGACCCGCTGCCGGAACTGTTCTTCGGCGGGTCGTCACCCGCGGCCGGGCCGGTCGCCGCACGCCATGCCGATGTCTATCTGACCTGGGGGGAGCCACCCGCCCAGGTCGCCGAGAAGATCGACTGGATCCGCACGCTGGCCCGCCAGAAGGGCCGTACCGTCCGCTTCGGCATCCGGCTCCACAGCATCTCGCGCGACACCTCCGCCGAGGCCTGGGCGGTGGCCCACCGGCTGCTGGACGACCTCGACGCCGAGACGATCGCCGCCGCACAGTCGGCGCTCGGGCGCAGCGAATCGGTGGGGCAGCGGCGGATGCTCGCGCTGCACGGGGGCTCGCGGGAGCGGCTGGAGATCTATCCGAACCTCTGGGCGGGCGTCGGCCTCGTCCGTGGCGGGGCCGGGACCGCGCTGGTCGGCAGTCACGCAGAGGTCGCCGAACGGATCGCGGAGTACCACGCGCTGGGCGTCGAGCACTTCGTGCTCTCCGGCTATCCGCATCTGGAGGAGGCGTACTGGTTCGGGGAGGGGGTGATTCCGGAACTGGCGGCACGGGGGCTGCTGGGTGGCACTCCCGAAGCGGCGGGTGCGCCGCTGCTCGTGTCGAGCGGACGGTGACGGCCTTGATCGCACGGGACACCGGGCGGGAAGATCCACGGCCACGGCGCTGTTCGTAGAAACGTGACTAATGCGCGCGAGGTCGAGGTGGTCGTCATAGGCGCTGGTCAGGCGGGTCTGGCCGGCGCCTATCACCTGCGCCGGGCCGGTTTCGAACCGGACCGCGACTTCGTGGTGCTGGACCACTCCCCCGGGCCCGGGGGTGCCTGGCAGTTCCGCTGGCCCTCACTGACGTACGGCAAGGTGCACGGGATGCACGCGCTGCCGGGCCGGGAGCTCACGGGCGCCGATCCGGCGCGGCCGTCGTCCGAGGTGATCCGGGAGTACTTCGCCGCCTACGAGCGGGAGTTCGACCTTCGGGTGCGGCGGCCGGTCGACGTACGGGCGGTCCGGGAAGGCGCCGAGGGACGGCTCCTCGTCGAGACCTCCGCCGGGGACTGGGCCACGCGGGCGTTGATCAACGCGACCGGCACCTGGGACCGGCCCTTCTGGCCGCGCTATCCGGGTCAGGAGACGTTTCGTGGACGCCAGTTGCACACGGCGCAGTACCCCGGGCCCGAGGAGTTCGCCGGGCAGAGGGTGGTCGTGGTGGGTGGTGGCGCCTCCGGCACGCAGCACCTGATGGAGATCGCGCCCTACGCGGCGGCCACCACCTGGGTGACCCGCCGGCCGCCGGTCTTCCGTGAGGGACCGTTCGACGAGAACGCGGGACGCGCGGCGGTCGCGCTCGTCGAGGAACGCGTACGGCAGGGGCTCCCCCCGCGCAGCGTCGTCTCCGTGACCGGGCTGCCCCTGAACGACGCCGTCCGGCAGGGGCTCGCCGACGGGGTGCTGGACCGGCAGCCGATGTTCGACCGGATCACTCCGGACGGCGTGGAGTGGAAGGACGGACGGCATGTCGACGCGGACGTCATCCTCTGGGCGACCGGCTTCCGGCCCGCCATCGAGCACCTCACTCCGTTGCGGCTGCGTGAGCCGGGCGGCGGCATCCGCGTGGACGGCACCCGTGCGGTCGCCGATCCCCGCGTCCATCTCGTCGGCTACGGCCCGTCGGCCAGCACCATCGGCGCCAACCGGGCGGGCCGGGCGGCGGTACAGGAGATCAGGCGGCTCCTCGCCACGACGCGAGGCACGGAGGAGACGGAGAGGAGAGAGGTGACGGAGGTGACGGAGGTTACGGAGGTGACGGAGGTTGCGGAGGTGACGGGGCGCAGGGAGCAGAGGGAGTCGGGAGCACCAGGGGAGTTCGGAGCGCACGGGGAGCATCGGGAGCACGGGGTGCATGAGGGGGACGGGGAACACAGGGTGCATGGGGAGCACGGGGAGCACGGGGATCCGATCGCGGCGTGACACGTCCGCCCCGACGTCCGCCCCGACCGCACACCAGGCCGCCCACGCCCTTGCGGAGCCGGTCGTGACGCGCCGCCGTCTCAGCGTGCCGGGCTGCTCTGGCTTCTCTGCTGGGCGTTGAACTCGGCGACGTTGCGCTGGTGCTGCGCGTAGTCGGACGTGAAGCGGGTGTCGCCCGGCTTGACCGTCACGAAGTACAGCCAGTCCCCCGGTGTCGGGTTGATCGCCGCGCGTACCGCCTGCTCGCCGGGGTTGTCGATGGGCGTGGGCGGCAGACCCATGCGCTGGTACGAGTTGTAGGGGCTGTCGATCCGGGTGTCGCCGAGCGTGGTCCTGAGCGTGTGGCGGTTCAGCGCGTAGTTGATGGTCGAGTCCATCTGGAGCGGCATGCCGCGCTCCAGCCGGTTGAAGACGACGCGGGCGACCTTCCCCATGTCGGTCTTGGTGGCGGCCTCGGCCTGAACGATGCTGGCGATGGTGACCGCCTGATAGACGTTCATGGCGTTGCGCTGCGCACCGGCGGCGATCGGCGCCCCGTGGAACTTCTTGTTGGCGGTGTCGACCATCGTCGCCAGCACCTTCTCCGGCGTCGTCCCTTCCGGCACCGGATAGGTCGCCGGGAAGAGGTAGCCCTCCGGGTTGCCCTGAGCGTCGTTGGGCAGTTTGAGGCGGGCTCGGGAAACCGCCTTCTTCGTGGTGCCGGTGGGCAGGGCGAGGACCTTGTCGACGGCGGCGTAGACCTGGCCGGCGCGCCAACCCTCGGGGATCACGAGGCTGGCCGGCTTGGCCGGCTTCTCCTCGCCTCCCAGGATCAGCAGCGGCACCGCCACGGCTGTGCCTGCCACGACGGCTCCGGTCGCGACGAGGGCGGCACGGCCCCTGCGCGTCAGTCGAATCGTGCGAGTCGTGCTCCGTGGCGGAGTGTTCGTCTGCATGCGGGCACGGTAACCCGCATATCGTCACAAACCCGGCATATCTTCATGTTGTCGGCTCCAGTTGGGCGTCCCGGCGGACCAACGCCGCGTATCTCCCGTCCAGCTCCAGCAGTTCCTCGTGCGTCCCGCGCTCGACCGCGCTGCCGGAATCCAGGACGAGGATCTGGTCGGCACCCCGGACGGTGGACAGCCGGTGGGCGATCGTGAGTGTCGTCCGATTGGCCGACAGGGCGTCGATCGCCTCCTGGACGGCGTGCTCGGTGCGGGTGTCGAGGGCACTCGTCGCCTCGTCGAGGATCAGCACGGGCGGATCGCGCAGGATGGTGCGCGCGATGGCCAGGCGCTGCTTCTCGCCGCCGGAGAAGCGGTGGCCGCGTTCGCCGACGATCGTGTCGTAGCCGTCGGGCAGGGCCGCGATGTGGTCGTGGATCTGGGCCGCTCTCGCCGCCGCGTGCAGTTCCTCGTCGGTGGCGTCGGGTTTGGCGAAGCGGAGGTTGTCGGCCACCGAGGCGTGAAAGAGGTACGTCTCCTGGGACACGACGCCGACCGCTCGCGCGAGGGTGTCGAAGTCGAGGTCGCGGACGTCGATCCCGTCGAGGGTGACACGACCGCCCGTGACGTCGTACAGCCGCGGCACGAGGTAGCCCAGCGTGGACTTGCCGGCGCCCGTCGGGCCGACGACGGCGAGGCTGCCGCCCGCCGGGACGGTGAGGTCGATGCCGTCGAGGATCGGGCTGCCCTTGCCGTCGTACCGGAACTCGACGCCCTCGAAACGGACCTCGCCCTTGATGCGGTCGAGACGGGTGGGCCGCTCGCGCTCGGTGATGTCCACGGGCAGGTCGAGGTACTCGAAGATGCGCTGGAACAGGGCCAGCGACGTCTGGATCTGCACACCGGTGCTCAACAGGCTGACCGTCGGACGGAACAGCCCCTGCTGGAGGGAGACGAAGGCGACGATCGTGCCGATGGAGACGCCGGGGCCGCCGACGTGGAGGACGAGTCCGGCGGTCCAGTAGATGACGGCAGGCATGGCAGCCATGACGATGGTGATGACCGCCATCCGCCAACGGCCCGCCATGTTCGACCGCACTTCGAGGTCCACCAGGCGCTCCGACTCGTCCGCGAAGGACCGGGTCAGCGACTCGGCACGGCCCATGGTCCGACCGAGCAGGATGCCGCTCACCGAGAGCGACTCGGTGACCGTGGCCGCCATCGTGGCCATCTGCTTCTGGCGCTGGGTGGTGATCTTCCTGCGTTCGTCACCGACCCGCCGGCTGATCCACACGAACACCGGCAGCAGGAGCAGCGAGACGACGGTCAGCCTCCAGTCCAGGGCGAGCATCGCCACGACCGTGGCGACGACGCTGGTGAAGTTGGAGACCAGGGAGGTGGCGGTGGAGGTGACGGTCGCCTGCATGCCGCCGATGTCGTTGGCGATGCGGGACTGGACCTCGCCGGTCCGGGTGCGGGTGAAGAAGGCGAGGGACATGCGCTGCAGCCGTCCGTAGACCGCTGTGCGCAGGTCGTGCATGACGCGCTGGCCGACCGTGGTGGAGATGAGGGTCTGCAGGACGCCGAAGACACTGGTCAGGACGGCACTGAGGATCATGCCGAGGGCCAGCAGCGTGAGCAGGCCGGTGCGGCCCTGGGGGATGGCGGTGTCGAGGATCGCCTTCAGCAGGAAGGGCGTGGCGACCGAGACGACCGACGCGGCCGCGACGAGCAGGCCGACGACGGCGAGCCGTCCTCGGTAGGGGCGGAAGAGCTTGAGGATGCGGCGCACCTGACGCGGCTGCTCCGCACTGTCGGCGGGCGGCGTCCAGGCGGGTTCATGGTCGGGCTTCATGGGCTCCTACGTGAGTGAGTCGGTCGTGGGGGTCGGCCGTGCGTGACGTGGTCAGCCATGAGCGACGTGACCAGTCGCAGCCGACTGAATGGAGCATAGCTCATTGTTACCTATGCTCACAATGAATGGCGTCCTGATATTGTTCCCGCATGACCACGCCCGATCCCGACGGACTGCTCGCCGAGCAGTTGCTGCGGCTCACCCGCCGGGTGCACCGGATCCAGAAGCGCCACCTCCAGCAGCGCATCCATGGCATCACTCCAGCCCAGTCCCGCCTGCTGCGCACCCTCGCGGAGTACGAGGCACCGCCCCGCATGGCCGACCTCGCCGGGCGCCTGGAGGTCGTGCCTAGGGCGGTCACCACACTGGTCGACGGTCTGGAGGCGAACGGCCAGGTGTGCCGAGTACCCGATCCGACCAACCGCCGGGTGATCCGGATCGAACTGACGGACCACGGACGCGAGACCCTGCGGGAGCTGCACGGGGCACGGAGGTCTGCGGCGGAGGAGATTCTGGCGCCGCTGACGGATGTGGAGCGACGGGTGCTGGGGACGCTCCTGGACACCTTGGTGGACGGCGGGAGCGGCGGCGAGGGGCAGTGCTGAATCCTTTTGCCCGCGCGGGTGCGCCGGCCGGCGTCCCGGTTCCGCAATGAGGCGATGAGGCGATGACGCCCGATCCGCCATGAGGCCGATGAAGCCTCAGGGCGGGCGCCCCCTCGGGAGTGACGGGCGGTAGCCGGTTCTGTGCGGTGGTTCGGAAAACCGCTTGCTTCGAACCGGCCTGTGGCGCGAGCCTTTCACGGCTCGGTGCCCACCTGCGCACTTCGCGCTCGCACCCTTTCCGCCCTGACAAGAGCCACTGGGACGTCATGCAGATTCAAGACCTTCCGTACGCCGACCCCGGGGTGCCGGACGCGCGTTCGGGGCCGCGGTTCCTGTGGTGGCTGGGCCGGAACCAGTTGCGTGGTCAGCTCGTCGCGCTGGCCTGGGGCCTGTTGCACTTCGTCTCCGTCTCGTCGCTGCCGTTCTGCGTCGGCTTCGCCGTCCAGGCCGTGGTGGACCGCTCCGGGGAGCGCCTCGCCCTCGCGGGCGGCCTGATGGTGCTGGCGTGCGCGGGCAACGCCCTCGGCGACACCTTCCTGCACAGGGCCGCCGTCACCAACTGGATCACCGCCGCCGCCCGGGTCCAGCAACTCCTGGCCCGCAAGGCCGCCCATCTGGGGTCGGCCCTCACCCGCCGGGTCGCCGCCGGCGAGGTGGTCGCCGTGTCCACGGGTGACGTCGAGAAGATCGGCTGGTTCGTGGAGGCCGTGTCCCGCTTCACCGCGGCAGCCGTCACAATCGTGCTGGTCTGTATCGGCCTCGTCGTCTACCAGCCGGCCCTCGGCGTCGTCGTCGCCGTGGGCCTGCCCGTCCTGGCGCTGGCCGTGCTGCCGCTGCTCCCCCGCGCGACCCGGCGCGCCGACGTCCAGCGGGAGAAGGCCGGCTACGCCACCGAGCTCGCCTCGGACACCGTCGCGGGGCTGCGCGTCCTGCGCGGCATCGGCGGTGAGGAACTGTTCCTCGACCGCTACCGCCGCGCCTCCCAGGAGGTGCGCCACGCGGCCGTGCACAACGCGCGTATGTGGTCGCTGATCTCCGCGATCCAGGTGCTGCTGCCGGGTCTGCTGCTGATCTCGGTCGTCTGGTACGGCGTGCATCTGGCCCGGCAGGGCCGCATCACCGTCGGGGAACTCGTCACCGTCTACAGCTCGGTCATGCTCCTCACCTATCCGCTGCGGCACTTCGAAGAGATCGCGATGGCGTACTCGTTCTCGCGTCCCTCCGCCAAACGGGCGGCGCGCGTGCTGTCCCTGGAGCGGGCCACGGATGCCGAGGGGGCCTCTGAGGCCGAGGGCGTCACGGACGCCAAGGGGGCTGCGGAGGCCGAGGGGGTCACGGACGCCGAGTGGGCCTCTGGCAGAGAGCGGGCTTCGGACACGGAGCGGGCCGGCAAAGGCTCTCCCGACGCCTCCCCGGACCTGCCCGGCGGGGACCTGTACGACCCGGACACCGGTCTGCTCGCGCCGACCGGCCGGTTCACGGCCGTGGTGTGCGGCGACCCCGACGCGGCGGGCCGGCTGGCCGAGCGGCTCGGCGGCCATCCCTCCGAGGCGGGTACGCCCGTGCTGCTCGGCGGTGTCGCGCTCGACGCACTGCCGCTGGACCAGGCACGGACGGCCGTCCTGGTCCAGGACAAGGACCCCGTGCTGCTCTCCGGCTCCCTGCGCGAACTGCTCGACGTCCCCGCCTCCGGAAACGTCCGCGCGGACGAGGCACTGGCCGCCGCGCAGTGCGAGGACGTGCTCGCCGCGCTCGTACAGGGCTCGCTCGACGCCGACGACCCGATGGACGCCCGCATCACCGAACGCGGGCGTTCCCTCTCCGGTGGCCAGCGCCAGCGGCTCGCCCTCGCCCGGTCGCTGATCACCGACCCGGAGGTGCTCGTCCTGGACGAACCGACCTCCGCCGTCGACTCGCACACCGAGGCGCGGATCGCGGACGGCGTGCGCAAGCTGCGGGCCGGGCGCACGACGGTCGTGTTCACGTCCTCCCCGCTGCTGCTGGACCGCGCGGACCGCGTGGTGCTCGTCCACGACGGCGAGGTGGCGGCGGTCGGCGTGCACCGGGACCTGGTGCACACGGAGCCCCGGTACCGGGCCGTGGTGACCCGGGAGACCGAGGAGGAGTCCGCCGCGCTGAGCGGCGTGCTCGCCGAGTTCGACGCCGACGACCTCGACGAACTCAGTGAACTTGACGAGCTGGACGAACTGGAAGAGCTGGACGAGATCGAGGAGACAGCATGATCGGCGTGGCGCCACCGGCGTACGACCCGGCGGCCCCGACGACGGCGCACACGCTGCCCGTCGGCGCCCCCGCGACCGTACGCGGCTACGTGGCCGAACTGTTCCGCCGGCACCGCCGGGCGTTCCTGCTCCTCGTCGCCGTCAACACCATCGCCGTGATCGCCTCCATGGTCGGTCCCTATCTGCTGGGCGGCCTCGTCGAGCGGGTCTCGGAGCAGGCGCGTGAGCTGCACCTCGGACCGACGGTGACGTTCTTCGTCCTCGCCCTCGTCGTCCAAGCCGTGTTCGTGCGGGAGGTGCGGCTGCGCGGCGCGGTCCTGGGCGAGCGGATGCTGGCCGATCTGCGGGAGGACTTCCTCGTGCGGTCGGTCGGACTGCCGCCGGGTGTCCTGGAGCGGGCCGGGACGGGTGATCTCCTGTCCCGGATCACCACCGACATCGACCGGCTCGCCAACGCCATGCGCGAGGCCGTGCCCCAGCTGGCGATCGGCGTGGTGTGGGTCGCCCTGCTGCTGGGCGGCCTGGTCGTCACGGCGCCCCCGCTCGCGGCGGCCGTACTGCTCGCCCTGCCGCTGCTGGTGATCGGCTGCCGCTGGTACTTTCGCCGGGCGCCGTCGGCCTACCGGTCCGAGTCCTCCGGATACGCCGCCGTGGCCGCCGCGCTCGCCGAGACCGTGGACGCCGGGCGCACCGTGGAGGCGCATCGGCTCGGCGAGCGCCGGGTGGCGCTGTCGGAGCGCCGGATCAAGGAGTGGACCGCCTGGGAGCGCTACACGCTCTGGCTGCGGTCGGTCCTCTTCCCGGTCATCAACGTCACCCATGTGACCGTGCTCGCCTCCGTCCTGATGGTCGGCGGGGTGTTCGTGCTCCAGGGCTGGCTGGGGGTCGGGCAGCTGACCACCGGCGCGCTGATCGCGCAGATGCTCGTGGACCCGGTCGGACTGATCCTGCGCTGGTACGACGAGCTGCAGGTGGCCCAGGTGTCGCTGGCCCGGCTCGTCGGCGTCCGCGACATCGAGCCGGACGCCGGAGACCCGGCGCTCGCGCCCGACGGCCGGGACGTGCACGCCGAGCAGGTCCACTTCGGATATGTCGAGGGTGTCGACGTCCTGCGCAAGGTGTCGCTGGAAGTCGCCCCCGGCACCCGGCTGGCGCTGGTGGGTCCCTCCGGTGCGGGCAAGTCGACGCTCGGCCGGCTGCTCGCCGGGATCTACGCACCGCGCGACGGCCGGATCACCCTGGGCGGCGCCGAACTGTCCCGCATGCCCGCGGAGCGCGTCCGTTCGCACGTGGCCCTCGTGAACCAGGAGCACCACGTCTTCGTCGGTGCCCTGCGCGACAACCTGCTGCTCGCCCGCACGGACGCCGTCGACGCCGAGCTGTGGGCTGCGCTCGCGGCGGTCGACGCGGACGGGTGGGCGCGCGCCCTGGAGGAGGGCCTGGACACCGAGGTCGGCTCGGGCGGGCTCGCGCTCACCCCGGCACAGGCCCAGCAGATCGCGCTGGCCCGGCTGGTGCTGGCCGACCCGCACACGCTGGTCCTGGACGAGGCGACGTCCCTCCTCGACCCGCGCGCGGCCCGTCACCTGGAACGCTCCCTCGCCCGTGTCCTCGACGGCCGTACTGTCGTCGCCATCGCGCACCGTCTGCACACCGCCCACGACGCCGACGTCATCGCCGTCGTCGAGAACGGACGCATCAGCGAGCTGGGCAGCCATGCCGAGCTGGTCGAGGCGGACGGGGCGTACGCGGCGCTGTGGAGGTCGTGGCACGGGTGAGGGTGACGGCCGGCTCTCGCGGGGCGGGGCAGGGCAAGGGGGCGTGGCGCTGATCCGCCCCCGCCGCTCCGGCGGCCGGCCCCCGGTCCGTGGCCGTGCCGTTGCGCGGGGGCGAACTGGGGTGGAAGGCTGGAAGCGGCGCAGGCTCGGGGAGCGTCCGCGAAGTGCGCGGGACAGCGCCGGGCGCGGTCTGCGTCCCCGGTACGGACGGCGCGCCGCCGCCCGTGGCGGGACCGGCCCCGTCCTCACCACCTGGAGGTACCCGTGAACAGCGCCGACGGATGGGGAGACGACGTCTACCAGCCCGACGGGTCCGAGCAGCGCGAGGACACGGGGCTGCTCGACGGGGAGGACACCCTGGAGTACGACGGTGTCAGTGACCCGCTGGACCGTGGCTGGTCCCCTCCGGAGCGGCCGTGGGCGGTGGAGCACACCGGCGTGACGGCGGCCGAGCGTGCGCGGGGCGAGACCCTGGACCAGCGGCTGGCCGAGGAGCTGCCCGATGCGATCGGCCTGGAGGGGGACGGCCTCGGCGACGCCGACGGCACGGACGGGGAGCTCCTGGACAACGAGGTCGGCGCCGCGCGGTCCGGGCGGCTCGTCGCCCCCGACGAGGGAGCGCACGAGGACGACGAGTCCGCGCTGGTCGCCACCGACGTCGGGATCGACGGGGCAGCCGCCTCCGCCGAGGAAGCCGCCGTCCACATCGTCGACGAGGACGCCGTGTCCGGCTGACGCCGGCCCGGCCCGCCCGTCGCGCCCGCTTATGCCCCCTCCCCACGAGGAGTAGCCATGCAGCAGGACAAGCACCCCGACTACCACCAGGTCGTCTTCCGGGACCGCTCCGCCGGGTACGCCTTCCTGACCCGGTCCACCGCGACCAGCGAGCAGACCATCGAGTGGGACGACGGCGAGACCTACCCCGTCGTGGACGTCGAGATCTCCTCGGAGAGCCATCCCTTCTACACCGGCAAGGCCCGCACGGTGGACACCGAGGGCCGGGTCGCCCGCTTCGAACGCCGCTACGGTGAAGGGACGCGCCAGGGCACCGACTGACCGCTCCGCGTCGTCTGCGTGTGCCGTGCGGGGCCTCAGATCACGTTGAGCGCCGCCGCGCCGCCCACTCCCCCGAGCACCATGAACGCCGGCATCAGCACCTTCAGCTCCACCCAGCTGCCCGCGCGGAACCGCATGGCCTTCGGCGGACCGATCGGGTACCACCGCTTGCGGCCCACCGGAATCGGCCACAGTACCGGGCAGCCCGAGACGGTCAGCGCGTCCCCGATGTCGTGCACCAGCGCGCCGAGGACGATCGGCAGGCCCAGCCAGAGGTACTCCTGGCCCGGCTCCGTGAACAGCCAGTCCGCCCCGTTGCCCGGCTGGTCCAGGACACCGGCGATGATCCAGGCGCTCGTCGCGGCCAGCAGCCACACCAGGACGTCGGCGCTGGCTCCGCGGGTCGCCCGCCACAGCAGGCCCTCGATGGCCAGCACCATGTGGACGAAGAGGATCGCCAGCACCGCCCAGCGCCCGCCCGTTATCGCCAGCACCGAGGCGCCCGCGCCGATCAGGACCGCCCACAGCCAGGTGTGGGTGAGCGTGCGGTGTCCCCCGGAGCGACGGGGGTCGGCCGGCTTCTTCGTGGCCTTGTAGACGGCGTAGGAGAGCTTGTCGACGATCTCGCAGAGCCAGCGCGACAACGGACCGAAGGACCGCGAGATGGTGGCGGCCTTGTGGTCGAGGTCGGGGGCGAGCGCGGCACCGGCGCAGATCAGGGCGCCGCACAGCAGGACAGGCCAGGGCATTCCGTGCCCTGCCGCGGTGGCGGCGGCTCCGACGCCGAGCCAGGCCGCGGCGCCCGAGAGAGAGTGTGCTGGTCCCATCATTGCCGCTGCCCGCCCCATCCTTCGTGCGCCGCTGTCCAGTTGACTTGGTGCGCTGACGTCGTGTCGGCGACACAGCGTAGCGTTCGCGATCTTCATGCGGGCATCCGATTCCCGCATCGGTCCGAAGGCCAGGCAAGATGGGGGCGTGACCCTCATCGATCAGCTGCCGCAGACCGCCGACCCCGACGCCCTCTACGAAGCCTTCGAGTCGTGGGCACAGGAGCGCGGTCTCACGCTCTACCCCCATCAGGAGGAGGCGCTGATCGAGGCGGTCTCCGGCGCGAACGTGATCGTGTCGACGCCGACCGGCTCCGGCAAGAGCATGATCGCCGCGGGCGCCCACTTCGCCGCGCTGGCCCGGGACGAGGTCACGTTCTACACGGCTCCGATCAAGGCGCTGGTCTCGGAGAAGTTCTTCGAGCTGTGCAAGCTCTTCGGCACGGAGAACGTCGGCATGCTCACCGGCGACGCCTCCGTGAACGCCGATGCCCCGGTCATCTGCTGCACCGCCGAGGTGCTCGCCTCGATCGCGCTGCGCGACGGCCGGCACGCGGACATCGGCCAGGTCGTGATGGACGAGTTCCATTTCTACGCGGAGCCGGACCGCGGCTGGGCCTGGCAGATCCCCCTGCTCGAACTGCCGCAGGCGCAGTTCGTCCTCATGTCGGCCACCCTCGGCGACGTCTCGATGTTCGAGAAGGACCTCACCCGGCGCACCGGCCGTCCGACCTCCGTCGTCCGCTCGGCGACGCGTCCGGTCCCCCTCTCCTACGAGTACCGCCGCTCCCCGCTCACGGAGACGCTGACCGAGCTGCTGGACACCAAGCAGGCGCCCGTCTACATCGTGCACTTCACCCAGGCCCAGGCGGTGGAGCGGGCGCAGGCGCTGATGAGCATCAACATGTGCTCGCGTGAGGAGAAGGAGCAGATCGCCGCGCTGATCGGCAACTTCCGCTTCACCACCAAGTTCGGCAGCAACCTCTCCCGCTACGTTCGGCACGGCATCGGCGTGCACCACGCCGGCATGCTGCCCAAGTACCGCCGCCTGGTGGAGAAGCTCGCCCAGGCCGGACTGCTCAAGGTCATCTGCGGTACGGACACGCTGGGCGTGGGCGTCAACGTACCCATCCGCACGGTGCTGTTCACCGCCCTCACCAAGTACGACGGCAGCCGGGTGCGCACGCTGCGCGCACGTGAGTTCCACCAGATCGCCGGGCGCGCCGGGCGTGCGGGCTTCGACACGGCGGGCTTCGTGGTCGCTCAGGCGCCCGAGCACGTGATCGAGAACGAGAAGGCGCTCGCCAAGGCGGGCGACGACCCGAAGAAGCGCCGGAAGGTCGTCCGCAAGAAGGCGCCGGAGGGCTTCGTCGCCTGGAGCGACGACACCTTCGAGAGGCTGATCGCCTCCGAGCCGGAGCCGCTGACGTCCCGCTTCCGGGTCACGCACACCATGCTGCTGTCCGTGATCGCCAGGCCCGGCAACGCCTTCGCGGCGATGCGCCACCTCCTGGAGGACAACCACGAGCCGCGCAAGCAGCAGCTGCGGCACATCCGGCGGGCGATCGCCATCTACCGCTCGTTGCTGGACGGCGGCATCGTCGAGAAGTTGGACCACCCGGACGCCGAGGGCCGCATCGTCCGCCTCACCGTGGACCTTCAGCAGGACTTCGCGCTGAACCAGCCGCTGTCCACCTTCGCCCTCGCCGCCTTCGAGCTGCTGGACCCCGACTCGCCGTCGTACGCGCTGGACATGGTGTCCGTGGTGGAGTCCACGCTGGACGACCCGCGCCAGATCCTCGCCGCCCAGCAGAACAAGGCGCGCGGCGAGGCCGTGGCCGCGATGAAGGCGGACGGCGTCGAGTACGAGGAGCGCATGGAGCGGCTCCAGGACGTCTCCTACCCGAAGCCGCTGGAGGAGCTCCTCTTCCACGCGTACAACACGTACCGCAAGAGCCACCCGTGGGTCGGCGACCATCCGCTGTCCCCGAAGTCCGTCATCCGGGACATGTACGAACGTGCCATGTCCTTCACGGAGTTGGTCTCGTTCTACGAGCTGGCCCGCACCGAGGGCATCGTGCTGCGCTACCTGGCCAGCGCGTACAAGGCCCTGGAGCACAACATCCCGGACGACCTCAAGTCCGAGGATCTCCAGGACCTGATCGAGTGGCTCGGCGAGATGGTGCGTCAGGTCGACTCCAGCCTCCTGGACGAGTGGGAGCAGCTGGCCAACCCGGCGGAGATGACCGCCGAGGAGGCTCAGGAGAAGGCCGACCAGGTCAAGCCGGTCACCTCCAACGCGCGCGCCTTCCGGGTCCTGGTCCGCAACGCCCTGTTCCGACGCGTCGAGTTGGCCGCCCTCGACCAGGTGGCGGAGCTGGGCGAACTGGACGCCGACGCCGGGTGGGACGCCGACGCCTGGGGCGAGGCGATGGACAAGTACTGGGACGAGTACGACGACCTCGGCACCGGCCCCGACGCCCGCGGCCCCAAGCTGCTGCTGATCGAGGAGGAGCCGGAGCACGGGCTGTGGCGCGTGCGGCAGATCTTCGACGACCCCAACGACGATCACGACTGGGGCATCAGCGCCGAGATCGATCTTGCGGCCTCCGACGCCGAAGGCCGTGCCGTGGTCCGCGTCACCGACGTCGGCCAGCTGTGAGCACAGGAGACAGACAGTCATGACAAACCCGGCCGAGAAGCTCGTCGACCTGCTCGACCTGGAGCAGATCGAGGTCAACATCTTCCGGGGGCGCAGCCCCGAGGAGTCGCTGCAACGGGTCTTCGGCGGCCAGGTGGCCGGACAGGCGCTGGTCGCTGCCGGGCGCACCACCGAGGGCGACCGGCCGGTGCACTCGTTGCACGCGTACTTCCTGCGCCCCGGGCGACCGGGCGTGCCGATCGTGTACCAGGTCGAACGGGTCCGTGACGGGCGGTCGTTCACGACCCGCCGGGTCACGGCCGTGCAGCAGGGCCGCACGATCTTCAACCTCACCGCCTCCTTTCACCAGCCTGAGGAAGGGAGCTTCGAGCACCAGCTGCCGCCCGCCCGCGAGGTGCCGGACCCGGAGTCCCTGCCGACCGTCACCGAGGAGATCCGGAAGCATCTGGGCGCGCTGCCCGAGCAGTTGGAGCGGATGGCGCGCCGCCAGCCGTTCGACATCAGGTACGTCGACCGGCTGCGCTGGACGCCCGAGGACGTCAAGGGCGCGGAACCGCGCAGCGCCGTGTGGATGCGCGCCGTCGGGCCGCTCGGTGACGACCCGCTGGTGCACACCTGCGCCCTGACGTACGCCAGCGACATGACCCTGCTGGACGCGGTGCGCATCCCCGTCGAGCCCCTGTGGGGGCCGCGCGGCTTCGACATGGCGTCGCTGGACCACGCGATGTGGTTCCATCGGCCGTTCCGCGCGGACGAGTGGTTCCTGTACGACCAGGAGTCGCCGATCGCGACCGGCGGGCGAGGGCTCGCCCGCGGGCGGATCTACGACCTGGAAGGCCGTCTGCTGGTGTCGGTCGTCCAGGAAGGGCTGTTCAGGGCGCTGTAGCCGCGCTGCACCAGAGGCGTCCGGTCGTCGGGGCGGCCTTCACGGGTTTCTGCGAAGGAGCCGGCTCAGCAGTCCTCGCCCACGTTCCCGATCGGGCGCGTCGGGTTGTGCTGGGGCAGGACGTGTGCGGGGTCGGGACACGGGCGGGCGCTGTCCGTGCGCGGTTCCCGGCCGTCGCACCGCACGGCCCGTGTGCGCGGATGCGGCCGCGCGCGCTCCATGCCGCGCGTCACCGTGATCCCCGCGGCGCTCCGCTCGGCACGTGTCGCCCTGCTCGGCCCCGCGTTTCTCGGTGCGCGCGTCACCGTGGTCGGCCCCGCGCTCGGCCCGAGGGGTCGGTCGTGGCGCCGGCCGGTGGGCGCGGGCCTCGTCCAGGACGTGGGCGAGGTCGGCCCGCAGCCAGTCGATCTCGTCCGGTTCGTCGGCCGTCATGAGGCTCTCGACGAGCTGCGCCGACGGTGAGCCGGGGGCGCCGTGGGTCGGCGGCCCCGGACGGAACCGGTTCACCTGTGCGCGTTCGTAGGGGTCCTTGACGATCTCCGCGACCTGCACGGGACCCAGCAGCGCGGCCAGCGCACCGGCCCGCTCCCAGGGATCCTGGGCCCGGCGCAGCAGGAACCCCAGGTGGCGACCCCGCCAGTTACGGGGGCGCAGATCGACGCCGTCCCGCAGCCGGGCCCGGAGCCCCTCGGGCAGCGCACGGCCCTTCACCAACGCCGCGTTCTGCTCGTCGGCCGCGAATTGGCAGACCTCGTCGGCCAGATAGAGCCACACGAGCGTGCGATAGCGGTTCAGGTAGAACGCGACCGGCGCGACCAGCCCCAGCCGGGCCAGGCGCGAGAACCGGTCACCCGTCACGCCCATGAGGTGGGCGGCCTCGTTCGTGCTCACGGTCCGCACCCGGGCGAGCAG
This sequence comes from Streptomyces sp. NPDC107562, assembly GCF_055657325.1. Taxonomy (NCBI): domain Bacteria; kingdom Bacillati; phylum Actinomycetota; class Actinomycetes; order Kitasatosporales; family Streptomycetaceae; genus Streptomyces; species Streptomyces sp. NPDC107562. Next base: position 302,470 of record NZ_JBVKBE010000006.1, read on the forward strand.
CCCCTCCGGGAAGCCGTCCTCCGCGCGCAACCGCTCGATCTCGGTGCGTGCGACGCGGCACCCTCCGCCACCCTCGTCGGGCAGCGTGCGGATCCGCCCGAGATTCACCGCGAGATCGAATTCGCGTCGCTTCAGTCCCAGTTCGCGTGCGGCACGGCTCGGTGAGTATCCGAGGACTTCCGGACTCGCGATGGTGTTGCCCGACATGGCCTGTCTCCCCCGTGGCGTCGTGGTCGATGACTCCGCTCACGCTCCGTGCGCTCGCGGTCACACCACCGTAGCCGCTCCGGCCGATCGCCTGGCGAGCCTGTGGATAACTCCGCGGGGACGGCTGAAGCCGCAGGTCAGAGCTCTGTGGACGGGAACCGCTCAGGTTGGCGTGCGTCCACACCGAGGTGCTCACCGACCCGGTTGACGAGCAGTGTCATCTCGTAGGCGATCTGACCGATGTCGGCCTCGGCCGCGCTCAGTACGCACAGGCAGCTCCCGCTGCCGGCGGCCGTGACGAACAGCACCGCGTCGTCGAACTCGACCATCGTCTGGCGCACCTGGCCCGCCCCGAAGTGCCGCCCCGATCCCTTGGCCAGGCTGTGGAGTCCCGACGCGACGGCGGCGAGGTGTTCGGCGTCCTCGCGCCGCAGACCCGTGCTCGCCCCTGTCACCAGTCCGTCGTTGGACAGGACGAGCGCGTGCCGCACATGCTCCACGCGCTCGGTCAAGTCGTCCAGCAACCAGCCCAGTCCCTTGTGCACCATGATGTCGATCTCCCCGTGTGACGACTCCCCCTGGCCGGAGGATCTCTCCGCCAGCCTTCACCACGTCCGGCTGACGGGCAAGCAGGATGGGGGCATGGCACAGAAGATGACCGACACGGAATGGCGGGCCTTCCTGTCGCAAGGCACCCGCACCGCGAAGCTGTCCACCGTACGGGCCGACGGCAGCCCGCATGTGGCACCGATCTGGTTCCTGCTGGACGGGGACGACCTGGTGTTCAACACCTCCAAGGAAAGCGTGAAGGGGCGCAATCTGGCCCGGGACGGGCGGGTCGCCCTCTGCGTGGACGACGACCGGCCGCCGTTCGACTTCGTCGTCGTGCAGGGGCGCGCTCGGCTCTCGGAGGACCTCGGCGAACTCCGGGAGTGGGCCACCCGCATCGCCGCCCGGTACATGGGCGAGGAGAACGCCGAGGCGTACGGGGAACGCAATGGCCAGCCGGGAGAGCTCCTGGTACGGGTCTCGATCGACAAGGTCCTGGCCCAGAAGGCCGTCGCGGGCTAAGCCCCTGACCGGTCAGCCCACGGAGTCGAGCAGCCGGGCGGTGTGCACCCGCCCGGCGTACTCGACGAGCCGGATCAGTACCTCCTTGCCGGAGTCACGGTCCCGCGCGTCACAGAGCACCACCGGAGTGCCCCGGTCGAGGTCCAGCGCGCGGCAGACGTCCTGCGCGCCGTAGGCCCGGGCTCCTGTGAAGCAGTTGACCGCCACCACGAAAGGGATGTGGCGGTGCTCGAAGTAGTCCACCGCGGGGAAGCAGTCCTCCAGGCGCCGCGTGTCGGCCAGGACGACCGCCCCCAGCGCTCCCTGCGAGAGTTCGTCCCAGAGGAACCAGAAGCGGTCCTGTCCCGGCGTGCCGAACAGGTACAGGGAGAGCCCGGAGCGGATGGTGATGCGGCCGAAGTCCATGGCGACCGTGGTCGTGACCTTGTGGTCCACGCCGTCGGTGTCGTCCACCAACTGGCCCGCCTCGCTCAGTAGTTCCTCGGTACGCAGGGGCCTGATCTCGCTGACCGCGCCGACCAGGGTGGTCTTGCCCACGCCGAATCCGCCGGCGACCAGTATCTTCAACGCCAGGGCGGCGGTCTCGCCCTCGGTGGCGTCGGACGTCTCGGAGACCATCGATCACTTCTCTCGGGAGTGCCGGCAAGGGTCGACGTCGGTACGCGCGTGCCACGCCGCGACACGGCGTCCGCACACGGTTTCGGTGCTCGTGCGCGAAGGCAGCATCATGGCAACGGCGGGTCGCCGCAGGGCGCTCGGACCGCTCTTTGCCTGATGTGACCGACTCGCATGCGTTCCGCGCCCACAAAGGTGCGCAACTCGGCGGTCTGTGCGCCGGTACACGCGCGGGTTGTCGTGTGCGTTCATCTACAGGGCCCGCAGTCCGTCGATGACCTCGCGCAGAATCCGCTCGTCGGGGAGCTGGGCGGGGGGTACGGGGCGGCTGACGGTCACGCGGCCCAGCTCCAGGAGGTCTCCCAGGAGTACCCGGACCACGCCGACGGGAAGGTCGGCGTCCGCCGCGAGTTCGGCGACGGACTGGGTCTCGTCGCGGCACAGGTCGACCAGAGTCCGGTGCTCGGGCCCGAGTGCGGGGTCGTCGTCGAGGTGAGGGGCGCCCGGGTCGAGGCTGACCAGGGCGATGAGGTCGAAGCGCACCCCGGAGGGCCCGGGCTGGGTGCGGCCGCCCGTCATGGCGTACGGCCGCACCAGCGGGCCCGCCTCGCCGTCGTACCACTGGCTGCCCTGCTCGTGCGGGGTGCCCATGATGTCCTCGGTCATCCGTGCGGACCGCCTTCTCCTTCTCGCCTCAACCGGCGGCGGGGGGCCGCGCGTTCATGCGCGGCGCCGTGTAGAGGTGCTCGCCGACGCGTTTCACCAGCCGCGCCATCTCGTAGGCGACGAGGCCTATGTCGGCGGTGACGGCGGTCAGGACCGCCAGACAGGAGCCTTCTCCGGCGGCGGCCACGAAGAGGAAGGCGTCGTCCATCTCCACCATGGTCTGGCGCACTCCGCCGGCACCGAAGTGCCGGCCGGCCCCCTTGGCCAGGCTGTGGAAGCCGGAGGCGACGGCGGCGAGGTGTTCGGCGTCCTCGCGGCCTAGTGCGGTCGAGGAGCCCACGGCGAGTCCGTCGTTGGAGAGCACCACGGCGTGCCGTACCTCGTGCACGCGCAACACCAAGTCGTCCAGCAGCCAGTCGAGTTCGCCGGAACTCTGCGCGGCTCTCATGCCCGGGTCCTGGATCATGCGGGGTCTCCTTCGCTGCTGTCACTGCCGCCTGCGGGATCGGGTGCGCTACCGCGGCCGGCTGGGCGGCCGCCACCGCGGGCCCATCCGTCGCGGTAGGCCGCCATGCGGTCACGTACGAGTTCGGGGGTGCGCCGGTCGTCGTCGTGGGGGGCGGACGGCTGCGGCGGGTCAGGGGGGCGACGCTCGCGCAGTTGGGGGGCGAGACTGGCCTGCCGTACCCGGCGGGGGAGGTTCTCGGATCCTTCGTCGGGGTCGGGGGGACGGTGCAGGCGCAAGGTGGTGACTCCGGGGGGCGGGGTTTCGGGGCCGGTCCGCGCCGTGGCCGGGACGGGGGCCACCAGGGCCGGCCGGTCACCGGTGGTGGGAACGGCCTCCTGGGGGCCGGGTCCGCCCGGCACGCGCGCGTACGCGTGCTCCGGGTCCGCCGACTTGGCGCCGGAACGTTCCGGCACACCACTGTGCAGCAGCGCGGTGGGCAGCAGGACGACCGCGGTGGTACCGCCGTAGGGGGAGGTGCGCAGGTGCACCTTGATCTCGTGGCGCGCGGCGAGCCTGCTGACGACGAAGAGGCCGAGCCGGTCGCTGTCGAAGAGGTCCAGCGCCTCGGACTGGGCGATACGGCGGTTGGCCTCGGCGAGGGTCTCCTTGCCCATGCCGAGGCCGCGGTCCTCCACCTCGACGGCGTAGCCGTTGCCGACGGGCTCTCCGGTGACCCGCACGCGCGTGTGCGGGGGTGAGAACTGGGCGGCGTTCTCGACGAGCTCGGCCAGCAGATGGGTGAGGTCGGCCACGGCGGCGCCGACGACGAGGGCTTCGGGCAGCTGACGCACCTCCACGCGCGCGTAGTCCTCGATCTCGGAGACGGCCGCGCGGACCACGTTCGTCAGGGAGACCGGCATGCGCCAGGCCCGGCCGGGCGCCGCACCGGAGAGGATGATCAGGCTCTCGGCGTGCCGTCGCATCCGGGTGGTGAGGTGGTCGAGCCGGAACAGGTCGCTCAGTTCGTTCGGGTCGTCGGAGCGGCGTTCCATGCTGTCCAGCAGGGTCAGCTGGCGGTGCACGAGGACCTGGCTGCGGCGGGCAAGGTTGACGAAGACGCCGGAGATGCCGCTGGCGAGCTCGGCGCGTTCCACCGCGGCGCGCAGCGCGGCCCGGTGGACCGTCCCGAGAGCCTCGGCGACCTGGCCGACCTCGTCCTCGGCGGGCGTCCCCGGCGGCGCCTCGGCCCGGATGTCGATCTCCTCCCCGGCGCGCAGTCTGCGCATGGCCTCGGGGAGTTTGCGGCGGGCGATCTCCAGCGCGCCGTTGCGCAGGCTGATCAGTTCGACGACCAGGCCGCGCCCGATGCGTACGGAGATGACGAGGGACGCGGCGACGGCGGCCAGGCCGAAGAGTACGGCGGCCCCCGCGGGCGTGAGCAGGCCACGGGCGAACGGGTCGGCCCGGTCGGCCACACCCCGCGCCGCGTCCTGCTCGATGCCGCGCATACCGCCCTGCACGCGCGCGTGTGCCGGGGTCCAGTCGGCCTCGGGCGCCGCCTTGATCGCCCCGGGCCCCGGCCTGCTGGTCAGGACCTTGTCCTCGACGGCGACCATGGCGGCGTAGTCCACGCCGCCGGCGAGGTCGCGCCAGGCGGCGCGCTCGTCGCCGCGCAGGTCGGCGACGGCGCCGTCGGTGAGGGTGCGGCGGGTGTCGACCGCTCCGGTGAACAGCCGCAGCCGCTCACCGTCCAGGCCGCCGGCGAGCCTGGCGCTGGACAGCAGCACGTCCTCCCGGGCGAGGGCCTCGCCCGCGCGGGAGAACTCCAGCAGCACGCGCGCGTCGGAGCCGAGCTCGGCGTCCTGGATGCCGGTGAGGGCGCCGCCCACGCCGAAGGCCGTGGCGATGGTGTTCGTGTACTGCTCGTAGGCCTCGTGCCATCCGGCGCGTCGGTCCAGTACGTCGGCCCGCAGCGTCCGCAGCCCCTCGGTGCCCGTGACGAAGGTGTCGAGCCGCATGGCGACTCCCTGGGGCAGTTCCTGTCCCTCGGCGACGGTGTTGTGGTCGCCGAGCCGCAACCGCGCCACCGCCAGGTCCGTGCGCTCGGCGTGGCGCCGCAGCTCGCCGCCGGCGCCGGCCGAGGGGTCGGTGGCGTGCCGTACGGCGGCGGCGCGTTCGGCCTGGAGCGCGGCCACGGTGGCCGCGACGGGGGCGCGGACGTCGGAGTCCACGCGCTGCAACTGCCGTAGCCGCGCGACGTCCTGGAAGGTGCTCACGGTGGCGTACGCCCACAGGGCCAGCAGTGACACGGCGGGCACCATCAGCAGGCAGACGATCTTGGCGCGCACGGTGCGCGGACGGATGTGCCAGCGCTCCCGCGCGCGCGGGGGACCACCCGTCGCCGCCACGTCCGCGGTGTCCTGGGGGGATTCGTCGGCCGGCGGTCCGGCGTGGGCGCGGCGGCCGCGCGCGGGGGTGGTGGGCGGCGTCTCGGCGCCTGTGCCGGATTTCCTGCGGGTGGTACGCATGGCCTCCTCGTTCGGGGAGTGTTCGGGTGCGGACCGTGGAGGTGCGCCTTCAGTGGGCGGCGCTCCCGACGGGCCGTTGGGCCGACGCGGATGCCTCGCGCTCGCCGGCCGTCGGAGACAGCGCCACGAAGGCGGAGGTCAGGAAGAGGTAGGACCCGAGGCCGACGGCGAGGGGGAAGACGAACTGCATCGCCGTGGCCCCGGGCAGGACCTCGCCGGAGGGCGTGACCTGCACGCGCACCGCGAACATCCCGGTGTAATGCATGCTGCTCACGGCCACCCCCATGACGAGGGAGGCGACGGTGACCGCGACGGGCGACTTGATGTTGAGCGCCGCCCACAGGGCCGCGGTCGCCGCGACCACGGCGATCACGACCGAGAGGGCGACCCGCATCGGGTCGTACGTCACGTCACCGTGCAGGCGAACCGCCGCCATGCCCAGGTAGTGCATGCTCGCGACGCCCAGCCCGGTGGTCAGACCGCCGATGAGCAGCGCGCGGGCCCGGTCGCGGCCGTAGCCGACGGCGAAGACGCCGGCACTGACGACGATCATGGCCACGAGCAGGCTGAGAACGGTGAGCGGCACGTCGTAGCGGATCTCGGTCCCGCTGACGCTGAAGCCGAGCATGGCCACGAAGTGCATGGTCCAGATGCCGGTTCCGATGGCCGAGGCGGCCGTGATCAGCCAGTTGCGGCGCGAGCGTCCGGTGGCGCCGAGCGCGCGGACCGTGCAGCGCAGGCCGAGAGCGGCGCCTGTGCAGGCCATGACGTACGACAGTACGGGTGTCAGCCAGCCGAGGGCGGCGTGGTCCAGGTGTCCCATGGCCACGGGACGCTAGTGGGAGCACGGGAGCACAAAGGGGGCGCATTTCGAAAGGTGTTGGAATATGACGCAGATATGCACCTGAACGATCGCCTCCCGTTCGAACATGTGCGCAGGGGCGTCCCTCCGACACAGTGAGGGATCATGCCGAACATGAGCGACGACCGTACGCACGTCCAGGAGTTCTTCACGGCCCGCGCGGCCGACTGGGACCGCCGGTTCCCCGACGACGGCCCCGCCTACGCGGCCGCGGTCGGCGAGCTCGGTCTGCCGGAGGGGGGCCGCGTCCTCGACGCGGGCTGCGGCACCGGGCGCGCCCTGCCGCCGCTGCGAGCGGCCGTGGGCGCCTCGGGAGTGGTCCTCGGCGTCGATCTGACCCCGGCCATGCTGCAGGCCGCCGCGCGGGCCGGACGCGACAGTGACGGGCGGCTGCTGCTCGCCGACGTGGCCGCGCTGCCGCTGCGCTCGGAGGCGCTCGACGCAGTGTTCGCGGCCGGTCTGATCGCCCACCTGCCCCACCCCGCCCGCAATCTCGGGGAGTTGGCGCGTGTCGTGCGCCCCGGCGGCAGGCTCGCCCTCTTCCACCCGATCGGCCGGGCCGCGCTCGCCGCCCGGCAGGGTCGTCGGATCACCCCGGAAGACCTGCGCGCGGAGCCCAATCTGCGTCCGCTGCTCGCCGGTTCGGGCTGGACCTTGACGTCCTACGTCGATGAGGACGACCGCTTCCTCGCGCTGGCGGTCCGGGCGGCCTGACCGTATCGGCGCTTCACCGCGCCTTCCCCCTTCTGCCGCCGCAGCTCCAACTCTACGTTGAGTGGCAGCGGGTGAGCGATCGGCGAGGGACGCCCTGAAGGGGACGGTGGTCACCGTGTTCGACAGACTTCGCAAGGCGTGGGCCGGGTTCCGTGAGACGGCGCGCGCGGAACGGGGGGCCGGGCAGGACCGGCGGGCGCACAACCTGTTCGAGGCCGCCGCAGCGTACGTCTCGGCGTGCGCGGAGGACGACCAGGACCGCATCGACGAGGCGGCGGGGTGGGTCTCTCCGGAAGCGTTGTCCTTCGGGGTGAACGAACTGGCGTGCCGGGCCGTCATCGCGCTGGCCCGGGAGCGCGACCAGTCGCCGCGGACGGTCGCACGCGAGTTGCTGGGGCTGCCGGCGGCGTGAGGGGAGGACGGCAGAAGGGGAGCTGTCGGCCCGGTCCGGCCGGACAACCGCAGGTCCCGGTGGTCCGCGCAGTCGTGACAAGCGGCTCGCGGTCGCACTAGGGTGCGCGCCGATGGACGAACCCCTGGGGAGGCTGGGATGGCCGGGACGGACGCGGACACCGTCGCCGCCGAGGACGACGCGCTCTATGTGCTCACGGCGGTGCTGCTGACGCCTGCGCGCTTCCCGAGCGTGCTGGGCGACGACTACCCGGAAGCCTGTGCGGCGCTGGGCATCGCTCCGCTCGCAGACGGGTACGGCCTCGTGTTCGGCCAGGACGGCGAGGGCGCGCGGTGGACGGTCGTCACGGACGACGTGTCGCTGGTGGCGGTGGCCATCGCCTCCTGGGACTGCGGCATGGAGTACGACCTCTCGCCCGACGAGCGGTCCGTGGTCGCCGCCCTGCCCGGCTGGCCGCTCGCGGTCGCCGTCGCCGCACCCGGGGTCCCCGCGCCGCACGATCCCGACCCCGAGGAAGCGGGCTGCGACCCCCTGTCGCCGCCGGACACCACGGGCTGGGGGGCGGCCCAGCGCAGGCTGGGGGCCGACGAGATCGCGGTGCAGTGGACGTCGTGGCGGGAGCAGGTCGACGACAAGGAGCTCGCCGTCCCGGTCGGCGACGAGGAGGCCGCCGGGGACGAGCCGGCCGGTCCGGGACGCAGCGTGATCCGGCGCGTCCTCGCGGAGGCGCACGCGTACGTGGACACCCCGCCCCCGCTCGGCCGTGTCCGGTCGTCCTTCGCCACGGGCGAGGCACGGACCCTGCGCGCGGACGGTCCGGGCTGGTCGCTGGTGGCGAGGACCGACGACATGGCGTTCCTGCTGGTCGACGAGAAGCCGGGCGAGGTGCTGCCGGTGGGCCGTGGTCCCAGGCTGCCCGCCCTGCTGGAGGCGCTGGACAAGATGGCGGTACGGCCGAGCTGACGCGGGCCGGGGTCATGGGGAGCCGGCGCCCTTCGGAGTCTCGGAGGCCGTCGGCCTCGCTCCCCTTCCTCAGTGGCAAGGGAGTTCAGCACCTGTGTCAGCCCCCCATGCCCCAACTCGGCAGCATGTGGTGCCACTCCATGGAAGACGCGCGGCACTCGCCCCACGATGGGGCAGCCCCGGCTCGGCCCGTGTGCCGCGCCCCGTCGTCCCGTCCCGGAGGCCCGCATGCGTCCATCCCCTGGCGTCCCCCTGCTGTCCGCCGCCCTGCTCGCGGCTGCCCTCACGGCGCCGGCCCCGGCCCTCGCCCAGGGCCTGGACGGCACTCACTGCGCGCGTCAGGACCGCGTGCGGGTGCCGGGCGCGGCGCTTCAGCGGACGGCCTGTCTGGACGACCTGACCACCACCGGCCTCGCCGGCACCCCGTACACCGACCTGGCCGACCAAGCGGGGCTGACGGCGCAGGCCACCCGCACGCCGTCCGGGGTGCCGGGTGTGCAGGTCGACGGCTACTTCCCGGACTCCTCCCGGTTCAACGCCACGCACGGCTGGCGCCATGACGCCCAGTTCGTGATCCGGCTGCCGGACCGCTGGAACGGCGGGCTCGTCGTCACCGGCGCCCCGGGCACGCGCAGGCAGTACGCGACGGACAAGGCGATCTCCGACCGCGTGCTGGCACAGGGCTACGCGTACGCCGCGACCGACAAGGGCAACAACGGCACCGACTTCTACCGCGACGGCGACCGGCCCGGCGACGCGGTCGCCGAGTGGAACACGCGCACCACCCAGCTGACGCGCGCGGCCCGCAAGGCCGTGGCCCAGCGCTACGGGCACGCCCCGCGCCGCACCTACATGACGGGCATCTCCAACGGCGGCTACCTGACACGCTGGCAGCTGGAGAACCATCCGGAGCTGTACGACGGCGGGGTGGACTGGGAAGGCGCCCTGTGGACGGCGGACGGCCCGAACCTGCTCACCTCCCTGCCCACCGCGGTGGGTCGGACCTACGGCTCGGCCTCGGACGAGGACATGTACGGGGTGGGTTTCGCGCGGGGCTCGGAGTTCCTGTGGCCCTACCACGAGAAGGCCTACTGGGGTGTCACGCAGAAGACCTACCGCGCGGAGTTCGACCCGGCCTACGACACCGCGTGCCCGGGGCCTTCGGCCGGGACCACGACCGAGGAGATCCTGGCGCCCTGCGCGTCCGACGCGGACTACGACTACGCCGCGCGTCCGTCCTCCGTCCACCGCGCCGTGGCCCGGGTGGCGCTCACCGGGCGCATCGGCAAACCGCTGATCACGCTGCACGGGGACATGGACTCCCTGCTGCCCCGGGCCGCCGACTCGGACGTGTACGCGCGCATGGTCGACAGGCGGGGGCGTGGGCCGTGGCACCGCTACTACACGGTGCAGGGCGGCACGCATGTCGACGGGCTCTACGACTCCCACCCCGACCGGTTGCGGCCGATCCTGCCCTGCTACCGATCGGCCTTCGACGCGCTGGTCGCATGGGTGGAGCGAGGAACCCGGCCGCCCGCGGACCGGACCGTCGGCCGGCCCGCGAGCGGTGATGTGGTCGACTCGTGTGCGCTGGACGGCGAGGCCGTCGCGGGTCGGTAGGGCCTCAGCGGCCCAGCTCCTTGCGCGTGACCCGGCGCAGCCTGCGGCGCTGCGACGGGTCCAGCGTGAGGTACGCGGCGGTCGGGACGCCCAGCACGATGAGCAGCGCGGCCCACCAAGGCAGCCAGATCCAAAGGATGAGCCCGACCGCCACACCTCCTGCGGCGATCTTCGCGTTCTTCGACATGTGTGTCGCCTCCTTCGCGGCCACTGCCGCTCTCTGCTCTGAAAACGGGCCCGCGTTTCCTGCGGTTCCGGCCGCACCCCTGAGACGCACCCTGAGACATCCCTGACGCCCGACCCCGAGTCACCCCTGACAACCAGCGAGTGAGTGGGGTCACAGCTCCAGCATGCCGGGCCGGGCGAGGAGGTGCTGTACTCTCGGCGACCTCGCCCCGGCTAGTCAAACTTGAGGAATGCAGCCATCTCCGTGCAGAGGATTCCCACGGCAACCCCCTCCGAAATCACCGAACTGGCCGCATGCCGCGCCGTGTTCGTACCCGGTGACCCGGCACGCACCGGCCGCGTCGCCTTCTGGCGCCCCGACGGCACCGCCGCTGTGGTCATGCACGGCGGCACCCTCGAGGAGCTGGCCGTCGTGCTGCCCGGTGGCGCCGGCGTCGAGCTGACCGCGGTGCCGGCCGTACTGCTGCCCGTGCGCACGGCGCTGCCCGTCCTCACGCGGGCGCGCAGCGCCCCGGCCGGACACCGGTCGGCCGTCTTCTGGGGCGCGGCCGCCCTGCTGGGGCTGCGGTTCGTGGCCCGGGGCCTGCTGCTGCCCGGCCTGTCGGCCGGTGACCACGACGCCTGGCGTGCGGGACCGCTGCGCGTCGAGGACGTGGAGAGCGTCCGACGGCTCGCCGCCGCGATGCCGCCCGAGGCGCACGCCGTACCGCTGGACGGCTCCGGGCCCTTGCGGTTGCCCGACCCCGAGCGCCTGCTGCGGGCCTTCCTGGACGCGGTCGCCGACACCCTGCCCCGCTCCCCCGCCGCGTCGCTCGTGACGGGCGGACCCGCCTATGCCGTAGCGGAGCCGCAGCACCTGCCCGGACACCGTGTCTGGGCCGCGGACGTCGCCGCAGGGCACGACGCGGGCGTGCGGATCTCGCTGCGGATCGAGGCGTGTGGTCCGGCGCCGGACGACGACACCCCACCGGATTTCCGCGCCGTGCTCCAGGTCCACAGCGTGAGCGACCCTTCGCTGGTGTCGGACGCCACGGAGGTGTGGACCGGGACGGGCATCTCCGAACGGGGCTTCGGGCCCCGCGCGCGGATGGACGCGCTGCTCGCGCTGCGGCGGGCGGCACGCGCCTGGCCGGCGCTGACACCCCTCCTGTCGGCCTCGGTGCCGGACGCCGTCGAACTCGCCGACGAGGAGGTCACCGAGCTCCTCGGCGAAGGCGCGGCGGCCCTCGCCGGGGCCGGGGTCGACGTGCACTGGCCCAGGGACCTCGCCCGCGGACTGACCGCCCGCGCGGTCATCGGGCCGCCGGACGACGGGAAGACCCCGGCCAGGCTCTCCTCGGACACGCCGTCCTTCCTGTCGGCGGACGCGTTGCTCGCGTTCGACTGGAGGTTCACGCTGGGCGGCCGACAGCTCACGCGTGACGAGCTGGACCGGCTCGCCGAGGCGAACCGCCCGGTGGTGCGGCTACGTGACCAATGGGTGCTGATCGACCCGCAGGAGGCACACCGCGCCCACGCGCGGCAGGACCGCAAGATCACCCCGCTCGACGCGCTGGGCGCCGCGCTGACAGGCTCGGCGGAGGTCGACGGCCGCCGGGTCGAGGTGGAGCCGACCGGCTGGCTGGCGGCGCTGCGGGAGCGGCTGGCGGACCCCGAGGCGCAGGAACCGGTCGGCCAGCCCGCGGCGCTCGCCGCCGAACTGCGCGACTACCAGCGGCGGGGCCTGACATGGCTGGCCCGGACGACGTCGCTGGGCCTCGGCTGCTGTCTCGCCGACGACATGGGACTCGGCAAGACGATCACCCTGATCGCGCTGCATCTGCACCGCCGGTCCGACCCGGCCACGGCCGGTCCCACCCTCGTGGTCTGCCCGACGTCCCTGATGGGCAACTGGCAGCGGGAGATCGAGAGGTTCGCGCCCGGCACGCCGGTGCGCCGCTTCCACGGCTCCCGACGCGACCTGGAGGGCGTGGCCGAGGGGGAGTTCGTCCTGACGACGTACGGCACGATGCGGCTCGACGCGCGACGGCTGGCCGAGGTGCCGTGGGGGCTGGTGGTCGCGGACGAGGCACAGCACGTGAAGAACCCGTACTCGGCGACCGCGCGGGAGCTGCGGTCCATCGGCGCACGCGCGCGCGTGGCGCTCAGTGGCACGCCCGTCGAGAACAACCTCTCGGAGCTGTGGGCAATCCTCGACTGGACCACCCCGGGGCTGCTCGGCCGCCTCGGCACGTTCCGCAGTCGGTACGCACAGGCCGTCGAGGGCGGCCAGGACCCGGCCGCCGCGGAGCGCCTGTCCCGGCTGGTGCGGCCGTTCCTGCTGCGCCGCCGGAAGTCGGATCCGGGCATCGCGCCCGAACTGCCGCCGAAGACCGAGACCGACCGCAGCGTGTCGCTCACCGCGGAACAGGCGGCGTTGTACGAGGCCGTGGTGCGCGAGACGCTCGCGGACATCGCGGACGCCGACGACATGGCGCGGCGGGGGCTGATCATGAAGTTGCTGACCGGCCTGAAGCAGATCTGCAACCACCCGGCGCAATACCTCAAGGAGGAGCGCCCGAGGATCGCCGGGCGCTCGGGAAAGCTGGAACTGCTGGACGAGTTGCTCGACACGATCCTGTCCGAGGAGGCCGGCGTCCTGGTCTTCACGCAGTACGTGGGGATGGCCCGGTTGATCGAGCGCCATCTGGCGGACCGCGGCGTGGCCACGCAGTTCCTGCACGGCGGCACCCCCGTCCCCGCGCGCGAGGCGATGGTGCGGCGCTTCCAGGACGGCGAGGTCCCGGTGTTCCTCCTGTCGTTGAAGGCGGCGGGCACGGGCCTGAACCTCACGCGCGCCGAGCACGTCGTGCACTACGACCGCTGGTGGAACCCCGCCGTCGAGGCACAGGCGACAGATCGCGCGTACCGCATCGGCCAGGACCGGCCCGTGCAGGTGCACCGGCTGATCGCGGAGGGAACCATCGAGGACCGCATCGCCGAGATGCTGCTCCGCAAACGGCAGCTGGCCGACGCGGTGCTGGGATCCGGTGAGGCCGCGCTCACGGAGCTGACGGACGCGGAACTGGCCGATCTGGTGGAGCTGCGAGAGGCAACGCGATGACTGGTCACGACGAGACGGAACGCACCTTCGCCGCGTTGCCTCCCGCGCGCGGGAGGGGCTTCGCGCTCACCTGGTGGGGCCGGGCCTGGCTGAAGGCGGTGGAGGACGCGGCGTTGGACGCGGCGCAGGTGAAGGCGGGCCGACGGCTCGCGCGTGCGGGTGCCGTGGGGGCCGTGTCGGTGCGACCGGGGCGGATCACCGCGGTCGTGCAGGACCGGGACGGAGCGGCGCACCGAGCCGACGTGCTGCTGGAGGAGCTGTCGGCCGCGCAGTGGGACCACTTCCTGGAGATGGCGGTCGCTCGTGCCGGGCACGTCGCGGCGCTGCTCGACCGCGAGATGCCTCCGCACCTCGTGGAGGACGCGGCCACAGCGGGTGTCGAACTGCTGCCCGCCATGGGCGATCTGGAGCCCACCTGCGATTGCGGTGCCTGGGACCACTGCGGCCACACGGCGGCGCTCTGCCACCAGGTGGCCCGGCTGCTCGACGAGGATCCCTTCGTCCTGCTGCTGATGCGGGGGCGTGGCGAACAGGCCCTGCTGGACGCCCTCCAGACCCGTGGTGCGCCACCCGCGCGGGAGGCGGCCGGCGAGTACGCCGAGCCCGAGGGGCTGGACGCTCTGGAGGCGTACGCGGCCGCGGACATCCTGCCCCCGTTGCCGTCACCGCCCGCCCTCCCGACGGAGCCGGGACCGCCACCGTCCTTCGACACCGAGACCCCGCCCGGGCCCGGCGTCGACCCGGCCGCCCTGGAGTTCCTGGCCGCCCGCACGGCGGTGATGGCCCACCGTCTGCTGTCCGAGGCGCTGGAGGCGGGCGCGGGTGCGCAGGAGCTGACGGTGGCACAGGACGCCGTACGGCTGGCGGCGGGCGCTCCTGAGCGGACCGTGGCCGAGCGGCTCGCCGAGGGGTCCGGGCGGAGCCCCGAAGAGCTGACGGCGGCGGTGCGGGCGTGGCGGTACGGCGGTACGGCGGGGCTCTCCGTGCTGGAGGAGGAGTGGGAGGTCGAGGGCGAAGCCCTCGCACGCGCGCGTGCCGCCCTGGAAGCGGCCTGGGACGACGAGGACGCGCGTCCGGCACTGCGGGCGCGGGGCAACCGGTGGACGGTCACCGGGGCGCCGCTCCAGCTGCGCCTCGGGCGGGACGGTCGCTGGTGGCCGTACCGGGACGAGGGGGGCCGCTGGGTGCCGGCGGGCGCGGGAGACACTGACCCGGCGACGGCGTTGGCCGCCGCCGGAGGGCGTGCGGACGGGCCCTAAGGCAGTTCGTCGACCGGAAGGTTCGAGATCAGGGACTCCAGCTCGCTCGGCAGGTCGCTCGGCAGGTTGCTGGGCAGCCCTGAAGGGAGCCCGGTCGGCAGTGACGGCAGTCCGCTCGGGAACACGGAGGGGAACTCGGTGGGCAGCCCGGAGGGCAGCTCGCCGGGAACGCCGACGCTTGGTTCCGCGGAGGTGGTGCCGGCAGTCGGTTTCCCGTCCGGCGACTCGTCGCTCCCGGAGTCCATCAGGACCACCACGGCGACGAGGACCGCGACGGCCACGAGCACGGCCAGGGCGAGCAGGAGGGGACCGCGCCGCCGTCGCGGGGGCAGCGGTCCGAATTGCGTGGTGGACGGTCCGAAACCGCCGCCCGGGGGCGGCGTGTCACCCGGTTGTCCGGGCGGCTGAGGGGGTACGGGCGGCATGGCCATGGCGCCCAGGTTCCCGAATCGGGTACCTGGGCCGCGACCCCCGCGCGGTGGTTGACACGGGCTCATGCCATGGAGCACACGATTCCGTGGCATTCCGCGCGGGGGCAGACCTCGCGATGCCCGTACCGGTCTCGTACGGCCTCAGCCGCGCGCGCCCAGCAGGTGGTCCATGGCCAGCTGGTCGAGCCGCTCGAACGCCATCCCGCGCGCGGCGGCCGCGTCCACGTCGAACTCCTCGAACGCGGTGCGGTCGGCGAGCAGCGCCTGCACGCCGTCGGCGGCCGTGGGCTGCGCGAGTTCGTCCAGGCGCGAGGCGCGCAGGGCCTCCTGGACCTCGGGGTCGGCGCGGAAGGCGGCGGCGCGCTCCTTGAGGATGAGGTAGTTGCGCATGCAGCCGGCCGCCGAGGCCCACACGCCGTCGAGGTCCTCGGTCCGCGGCGGCTTGAAGTCGAAGTGGCGCGGCCCCTCGTAACCGGCGCTCTCCAGGAGGTCGACCAGCCAGAACGCGGACCGCAGGTCACCGGCGCCGAAACGCAGGTCCTGGTCGTACTTGATGCCGGACTGGCCGTTGAGGTCGATGTGGAAGAGCTTGCCCGCCCACAGGGCCTGCGCGATGCCGTGCGGGAAGTTCAGGCCGGCCATCTGCTCGTGGCCGACCTCCGGGTTCACGCCGTACAGCTCCGGCCGCTCCAGGCGCTCGATGAACGCCAGGGCGTGGCCGACGGTCGGCAGCAGGATGTCACCGCGGGGCTCGTTCGGCTTGGGCTCGATCGCGAAGCGCAGGTCGTAGCCCTGAGAGGTGACGTACTCGCCGAGGAGGTCGAACGCCTCCTTCATGCGGTCGAGCCCGGCGCGCACGTCCTTGGCGGCACCGGACTCGGCACCCTCACGCCCGCCCCACGCGACGTACGTCCGCGCGCCCAGCTCCGCCGCCAGGTCGATGTTGCGGATGGTCTTGCGCAGCGCGTACCGGCGGACGTCACGGTCGTTCGCGGTGAACGCGCCGTCCTTGAAGACGGGGTGCGTGAAGAGGTTGGTGGTGGCCATGGGGACGGTCATGCCGGTCGCGTCCAGGGCCTGACGGAAGCGCTTGATGTGCGACTCGCGCTCGGTGTCCGACGATCCGAAGGGGATCAGGTCGTCGTCGTGGAAGGTCACTCCGTGGGCGCCGAGCTCAGCCAGGCGCTGCACCGTCTCGACCGGGTCGAGGGCACGCCGCGTGGCGTCGCCGAACGGGTCCCTTCCCTGCCAGCCGACGGTCCACAGGCCGAAGGTGAACCTGTCCTCGGGGGTGGGCTGGTAGTTCATGCCGCGGCTCCCTTGCTCGCTTGCGACTGTCGCACACGACTATTTCGTCATGGCGGTTTACAAATTAGTATGCGAACGCATCCCTGGGAAGAGACCACCGCCTCAGTGGGAAGAGACACAGGTGTCTCCTGAAGGGGGCATGAGCCGCTGGAACGCCGCACCAGCAGCGGAACACAGCGGAAGCAACAGCAGAGACCAGAACCACAGAGCCGCAGAAAACAGGGAGAGCCCGATGTCAGCAGCCGAGGGTCCGCTCGTCGTCGGCGTGGACACATCCACCCAGTCCACGAAGGCACTGGTCGTCGACGTGTCCACAGGTGAGATCGTGGCGAGCGGTCAGGCGCCGCACAAGGTCACCTCCGGCGCGGGCCGGGAGAGCGATCCGCGGCAGTGGTGGCAGGCACTGTGCGAGGCGCTGCGCCAGTGCGGTGAGCCCGCCCATGAGGCCGCCGCGGTGTCCATCGGCGGCCAGCAGCACGGTCTGGTCACGCTGGACGCCCGGGGCGAGCCGGTGCGACCCGCCCTGCTGTGGAACGACGTGCGCTCGGCGCCGCAGGCGCGCCGGCTGGTCGAGGAACTGGGCGGCGCGAAGTTCTGGGCGGAGCGCACGGGAAGCGTGCCCGCCGCGTCGTTCACCGTCACCAAATGGGCCTGGCTCGCGGAGCACGAGCCCGAGGCGGTGCGGGCGACGAAGGCCGTACGGCTCCCCCACGACTACCTCACCGAACACCTCACGGGGCAGGGCACGACCGACCGCGGCGACGCCTCCGGCACCGGTTGGTGGGCGTCCGGCAGCGAGGCGTACGACGAGGAGATCCTCGCGCGCGTGGGTCTGGATCCGGCGATGCTGCCGCGCGTGGTCCGGCCCGGTGAGGTGGCGGGCACCGTGCGGGACAGTCACGACCTGCCGTTCTCCAAGGGCACCCTGGTCGCCCCGGGCACCGGCGACAACGCCGCCGCCGCGCTCGGTCTCGGCCTGCGCCCCGGCACCCCCGTCATGAGTCTGGGCACGTCCGGCACCGTGTACGCGGTGTCGCAGCGGCGTCCTGCCGACCCGACCGGCACCGTGGCGGGCTTCGCCGACGCGCGCGGGGACTGGCTGCCGCTGGCCTGCACCCTGAACTGCACGCTCGCCGTGGACCGCGTCGCGGCCCTGCTCGGCCTGGACCGCGAGGCCGTCGAGCCCGGCACGAGCGTGACCCTGCTGCCCTACCTGGACGGCGAACGCACCCCCGACCTGCCGAACGCCTCGGGCCTGCTGCACGGCCTGCGACACGACACCACCGGCGGTCAGCTCCTCCAGGCGGCGTACGACGGGGCCGTGCACGCGCTGCTGGGCGCGCTGGACCTGGTCCTCGACGAGGACGCGGACCCGTCGGCGCCCCTGCTTCTGATCGGGGGCGGCGCCCGGGGCGCGGCCTGGCAGCAGACGGTACGACGGCTGTCCGGGCGGCCTGTCCAGGTGCCCGAGGCCCGGGAACTGGTCGCCCTCGGCGCCGCCGCGCAGGCGGCCGGAGTGCTCACCGGCGAGGATCCCGCCGCGGTCGCCCGGCGCTGGAACACCGCGCGCGGGCCGGTCCTGGACGCGATCGAGCGGGACGAGGAGACGCTGGCGAGGATCTCCGGGGTACTCTCCGACGCGGCCCCGCTGCTGGAGCGGAGCCCCGAGAGCCGTTGAGACCACGCGGGCCGAGCGGCCGCCGACAACCGACTCCCACCGCTCACAGGCTCACAGGCTCACCGACGACTCACCGATGACTCCACCGACAAGGACGGGGGCATGACCGCACCGCTGCACAAGGCCGACCCCGCCGGTCCCGGACGCGCGCTGCCGGACACCCAGCAGGGCATGCGGCGCCGCAACCTCGCCCGGGTGATGCACACCGTCGGCGCGGAGGGCCCGCTGTCGCGCGCCGCGGTGGCCTCGCGCATCGGCCTGACCCGTGCGGCGGTCTCCACCCTGGTCGACGAGCTCATCCGTACCGGTCTGCTGGAGGAACTGGGCCCCGAGCGTCCCGGCCGCGTGGGCCGGGGCCGTCCCGGTTCCGCGCTCGCGGTCAGCGGGAACGGTCCCGCGGGGATCGGCGCGGAGGTCGGCGTCGACCATCTCGCCGTCTGCGCCGTCGACCTGCGCGGAGAGGTGCGTGCACGAGCCGTGCGGCACGGCACCAACCGCGACCGCTCGCCCGAGCCGGTGATCGGGGAACTGACCGCGTTGGTACGCCAGGTCGTCGCCGAGGCGGACCGCGAAGGGCTGTGGCCCGCGGGGCTCGCGGTGGCGGTGCCCGGGTTGGTGGCTCGCGACGCCCGGACCGTCGTACGCGCCCCCAACCTCGGCTGGCACGACATCGACCTGGGCTCCCTGCTCCCCGTCGACCTGCCCCTCACCGTGGACAACGAGGCCAACTTCGGCGCGCTGGCCGAGCTCTGGCTGGGCGAGGACACGCCTCGTGACTTCGTGCATGTGTCCGCCGAGATCGGTATCGGCGCCGGCGTGGTCGTGGACGGCGGACTGCTGCGGGGAACGCGGGGGTTCGCGGGCGAGTTGGGGCACGTGCCGGTCCGGCCCGACGGCCCGGAGTGCGCCTGCGGCGGCCGGGGGTGCCTGGAGCAGTACGCGGGTGAGGAGGCCGTGTTGCGCGCGGCCGGTCTGCGCCCGGACGGGGACCGGGTGGGGCTGCTCGCCGGCCTGGCGGCGGAGGGCGACGAGAACGTACGGCGGGCGCTGCGCGACGCGGGCGAGGCACTCGGCGTCGCGCTGACCGGGGCCGTGAATCTGCTGGACCCCGAGAGCGTGGTGCTGGGCGGCGCGCTGGCCGGGCTCGCGCCCTGGCTGCTGCCGTCCCTGCGCTCCGAACTGGCCCGTCGCACGGCGGGGCCGGCCTGCCCGGTGTCCGTGTCACGGCTGGGTTCCGAGGGGCCGCTGCTCGGGGCCGGACATTGGGTGGTCCGCGGGGTCCTGGACGATCCGGCGGGGGTCCGAGCGGAGGCCTGAAGCCTTCCGCCGGCTCGTCAAGGGCCTGCACGTATCCCTTTCGAGTGAGCGAGTTGTCCACAAGGTGGCGGCCGTCCACGGATCGACGGCGCGAGCTTCACCCAGCCCTCACGCGCCGTACCTTGAATCAAGCGAGGCACGGTCGGCCGCGACCCGACCGCTCCCTTCGCGCTTCAACTTCGTCCAGCTGAGAGGCGATTCCCCATGGATCGGGCACGACCGCTCCCCCGCCGGAGGCGATTCCTCAAGGGCGCCGCTCTTGCCGTCGTCCCCTACGCGCTGCTGCCCGGACCGAGGGCGGGCGCGCAGACCCCGGCCCCCGACCACCCGCTCGCGGAGTGGCAGCCGGCGTCGCGCGCCAACTACACCGAGGCGAACCGACCGGCGACGCACGCCGTGGATCTGGTGGTCATCCACGTCACGCAGACCGACTACTCCGGAACCCTGGCCGTCTTCCAGCACCCCCGCAAGAAGGTGTCCGCGCACTATGTCGTCCGGTCCCGCGACGGACATGTGGCGCAGTGCGTCCGCGAGTCCGACATCGCCTGGCACGCGGGGAACTGGGAGCACAACACGCGCAGCATCGGCATCGAACACGAGGGATGGGTGGACCAGCCCGGCTACTTCACCGACGCCATGTACGCGCGATCGGCCGTCCTCACGGCGGCGATCTGCGCGAGATACGGCATCCCCAGGGACCGCGAGCACATCGTCGGGCATCACGAGATACCGGGCACCGACCACACCGACCCCGGCCCGCACTGGGACTGGCCGCGCTACATGGGGCTCGTCAACTCCGCCTGACGCCCGCCTCAGCCGCGCTCCGCCGCCGCACCGGCCGGCAGTTGCAGCCGCGCCCCCTGGCGCAGCAGCTCCTGCTGGACCAGGGCAGGCGGCACCTCCCGGGGGCTGCGGTCGATCCGGGTGGCCAGCGCGGCGCAGACGCCCGCGGCCTGGCCGGTGGCCATGGCGATGGGCATGACGCGATAGGAGGAGTGCGCCACATGGGAGCCGGAGATGCAGCGGCCCGCGACGAGCAGACGGTCGGTGTCGCGGGGCAGCAGGCAGCGCAGCGGTATGTCGTAGAAGCGGCCGCGCGGGACGCGCTTGAGGACCGTGCCGCTGCCCCTGGGGTTGTGGATGTCGATGGGATAGGCGCCGTGCGCCACCACGTCGGGGAAGGGGCGTGCCGCCAGGATGTCGTGGCCGGTGAGCTGGTAGTCACCGAGGATGCGCCGGGTCTCGCGGACGCCGATCTGGGTGCCGCTCTGTCCGACGTAGGCCTCCTCGAAGCCGGGGACGTGCCCGCGGAGGAAGCGGTCGATCTGCTCCATCTGGCGGCGGGAGACGTACTCGGCGCGGCTCAGGTCCCACACGTCGATGCCGAGCGCCCGGGTGACGCGGGTGCTGTTGACACTGACCTCGCGCGGGTGCGGGGTGCCGAAGAAGAGGATGTCCTCGCGGGGCAGGCTCAGTTCGCCGGCCTCGGTGGCCTCCTGGACGAGGTCCCACAGGCCGTGCACGCCCCGCCACTGGTCGGGGTGCTCGCGGACGTACTCGGCGAAGCGGGGTCGCAGGAAGTCCACGACGCGGAACATCAGCGTCATCGGCTGCACCAGCCCGTCCTCCGGCCGGCCGATCTCCCAGGGCGCCCCGCACGCGGCGGCCACGTCGCCGTCCCCCGTGCCGTCGACGACGACGTCGGCGTCGATCACCACCGGTCCGGACTTGGTCTCGAAGACGACCCGCCAGCCGTCGTCCAGAGGAAGGGCACAGGAGGCGAAGGAGTGGAACAGCATGTGGATGCCGGCCTCGTCGAGCAGGTCGAGCAGGACCAGTTTGTAGATCTCGGGATCGAACGGCACGGTGTACCCGGTCCGCAGGGAGGGCGGGATGCAGCCGCCGCGCTCGTTCAGCCGGTCCAGCAGCCGCCACAGGAAGCCCGCGACCACCGCCTCGCCCTCGCCGTGGTCGGTCGGCAGCAGTTGGTCGCCCGCCTGGCCGGGTTCGGTGAAGACGGCCTGTTTCTGCTCGTTGTGGAACGACATCAGCGGCATCACGAGGGCCACGGTCGCGTTGCCGCCGAGGAAGCCGTACCGCTCGACGAGCACGACGTCGGCCCCGGCGTCGGCCGCGGCGTACGCCGCGGCGGTGCCGGCCGGCCCGCCGCCGACGACCAGGACCTCCGTGCGGCCGCCGTGACGGGCCTCGCGCGGCGGCAGGGTGACGGTCCGTGGTTCCGGGGGTCGTTGCAGGATCGGCATCGGTTCTTCCCGTCGGAGGTGTTCCGAAGGCGGTGGGCGCGCGGCGCGTCAGGTCACCGATCCGGAGCCCGGCCGCAGCAGGTGCAGACCCGGGCGTTCGGCGTCCGGCATCTCCTCGGCCTCGGTCCGCTCCTCCAGCGCTTCGAGAACCACGGAGCACCGGAGACAGGTCTCCCGGGCGGCCCCCCGCAATGCCTGGACCCGCGCGTCCAGTTCATCGCGGCGCTGCGGAAACTCGTCCCACAGCCGGTCGACCTCCGCGAGCAGCAGTCCGGCCTGCTCACGCGCCACGCCGACCAGGGCGGGCGCGCCGATGCGGCGGGAGAAGTCGAAGACCTTGCCGGAGTACGGCAGCGGCAGCACGGGCAGCCCGGAGAGCGCGGCGAAGATCACGAAGTGCAGGCGCATGCCGACGGCGAGGTCGAGATGGTTCATGAAGCCGAGGACCTGGCCGGGGCTGTAGACGCTGTGGAGGATGCGTCCGCGATCCGGGGCGGTCATCCGGGAGAGCACGCCGTGGGCATGGTGGACGTCCTGGCGTTCCATGGGCACGAAGACCACGTGCGCGTCCAGCCGCCGCACCAGGAAGTCCGCGACGTCGGCGAGCAGGGCGTGGTAGTCGCTCTCGTCGAGCTTCTCCGCGGCCCGGCCCGGTTCGCGGACGGACATCCCGACCAGCCGGGTGTCGGCGGGGATGCCCTCCTGGCGCATCATCTGGTCGGTGAAGGGCTCGGGCGGCAGCAGCAGTGCCGGATCGGCGGTCACGGTGACGTCGCGGTCCAGCCCGGCTTCCTCCAGCACGAGCCGGGACTCCTCGTCACGTACGACGACCTCGTCCATGGCCGACAGCACGGTCCGCACGGCCTCCCGGTCCTCCGCCTCGCGCAGCGGGCCCGCGCCGACGGCGTACGCGAAGGTGCGCACCCCACTGGCCTGGGCGGCGCCCACCAGGCGCAGATAGCGGCGTGCCTCGCCGTCGTAGAGGATGCCGCCGCCACCGAGCACCAGCAGGTCCAGGTTCGACAGGACGTCGAGGATCTGTTTCTGCGGGACGCCCTCCCAGTCGACCACCTCGTCGGCGGCGGGCTGGTGGGCGCGGGTGTGCTCGGCGTTCCGGCTGAAGACGACGAGCCGGGCCTGCGGGCGGTGGTCGCGCAGGCAGCCGAGCACGCAGGTCAGGATGGCCTCGTCGCCGATGTTGAAGCCGCCGTACGAGCCCAGCAGACCGATGCGCGGGCCCGGCCCTGGGGGCCGGAAGGGCTGGGTGGTGAAGGTCATCCGGAACTCCTGTCGGAGGAGCTGCGAGCGGTGCGGGGTCCGGGACAACTGCGGGGTGCGCTGCCGTGGGGCCGACCTCGGGTTGCCCTGTGTGCGCGGGGAAAACCCCGGTACCGGGAGAAATCCCCCGGACAGGTACTTCTCGACAGGCAGCGTCATCGTCCCACGGGATCGGGCACGCCACCATCGCGGCACCCGCGCGCCTGCCGGGCGGTGGCGGCCCTCTCAGCCGGGGGTGCCCTGCCGCGGGGTCGCGAAGTGGGCGATCGTCCGCTCGAAGCCTTCCTCCCAGGACACCCTGGGCGTCCAGCCGCACAGTTCGCGGGCGCGGGACAGGTCGGGGCGCGGCCGGGCGTGATCGGGTGGGCGGGCGGTACCGAACCACAGGCCCGCGCGGGAGCCGGTCACGTCGATCACCCGGCGGGCGATCTCCTGGACGGTCGTCTCGTCGCCGCCGCCGATGTCCACGGGCCGCCGGGACCGGCTCGCGGCGACGCGCAGCACACCGTCGGCCACGTCGTCGACGTAGCACAGGGAGCGCGAGTCCGTGCCGTCGTCCTCCACGGTGACCGGCATGCCGGCCAGTGCCTGCCCGGCGAGGGCCGGGATCGACTGCGGGCCGTCCGCCCGCATCCGCGGGCCGTATGTGTCGAAGAGGCGCACGATCCCGGCGTCCGTGGCGTGCTCGGCGGCGTACGCGGCGGTCAGGGCCTCCGCGAAGCGCGCGGACGCGCCGTACGCCGCGTGCGGTCCCCCGGACTCGTCGCCCCCCGAGTCGTCCGGAGCGGCAGACTCCGGCTCACCCGTGCGGCCCCGGCCGGCGTCCCACCAGCCCCCGTCAGGTTCCCGGTGCGACGGCCCCGCCTCCCCCCGCGGTCGGCCCGCCGAGGCGAGCAGGAAGCGGGCGCCGGACCGGGCGGCCACGGTCAGCGCGTTGCGGGTACCGAGGGCGGCGGCGTCCAGCGCCTCCAGGGGGCGATCCCGGCAGTCGGCCGGCAGGGCGGGGCCCGCGCAGTGCAGGACCAGGTCGTACGCCCCGTGCAGCGCGTCCGGGACACCGGGGTCCGCCATGTCGCGTTCCAGGAACCGGAAGCCGGGGTGGCCGGCGAGGTGCCGGAGGTTGTCCGCGGACCCCGACGACAGATCGTCGACGCAGTCGACGCCGACACCGGCCTCGATCAGACGTTCACACAGATGCGAGCCCAGGAATCCGGCCCCGCCGGTCACCAGGGCCCGTCGCCAGGCGGGTCGTGTCGCCGGCGCCTCGGAAACGGTCATCGTCGTCATCAGCGCGACCTTCCTTCCGCCGCAGAGGCACGGGGCCTCTCGCCGAAGCGCCCCGGACCGCCGACGCCTCTCGGCGACGGCGACCCGGGTGCCGCCACCGGGCCGCTTTCACAGCCGCTCCCATATTCGGCCGCCCACCACCCCCCTGCCACACGGGCCTGCGCTTGACAGCGGACCCCACCTCGGCCGCATCACCTGCCGCCTGACACGCGCCCCGGCCCGCCCGCCGACTGCCCTCTCGCACCGGCCCTCAGCCCACCCGCCGGCAGCCCTCTCGCACCGGCCCTCAGCCCACCCGCCGGCAGCCCCCTCACACCCGCCCCGCCCGCCCCCTCACACCAGCCCTCAGCCCGCCGGCCGACTGTCCCCTGGCATTCGCCCGGCCGCCCACCGGCTGATCCCTCGCACCCGCTCCGGCCCGCCCGGCACCCGTTCCCTCGCCTGTTCTCGCGCAGTCGGTTCCCCGTCATCCCTTCGGACACTGCCGTCTGGTGCACTTCCCACGCGTCCTGGGAAAGTTGACGAGACCTCAGGGGGATCTGTGACGCGTCGTCAGAAGCGGTTCGGATCAGGCAGAACGTTCGTCGCGGTGCTCGCCGCGCTCGGCACACTCACAGGTGCGGCCCTGACCGGGGCGGCACCGGCAGGGGCGGCACCGGCGGGTGCCGCGCCGGAGGAGACCCGGATCGCACCGGGCGTCCTCTATCAGCAGCTCGACATCCAGGCGGCCATGGGGCCGACGCGCGTCCATGTGCTCGGCGTCGATCTGCGCGACCCGCGCGTGCGGCTCGATCTGCTGCATCCGGGAGCGGTGGCCGCACGGGCGACCGTGTCCCGACTGGCCGACGCCCAGGGAGCGGTGGCCGGCGTCAACGGCGACTTCTTCAACATCACCGAGACCCAGCACCCGGGCGTCCCCGCGACCGGCGCGAGCGTCGGACCCGTGATCGCGCGGGGCGAGGCGCTGAAGGGGGCGGTCCCGGACGGTCAGCGGTTCGGCCCGGCGCTGCCGCCGGGCACGAGCACCCGGGACGTGGTGGGCGTCGGGGCCGACCGGCGGGCCCGGCTGGACAGCCTGGCCCTGGAGGGGTCGGTCACCGCGCCGCAGGGGAAGCGGCCGCTCGGTGGCCTCAACCAGTACGCCCTGCCGGTCGACTCCGTCGGCGCGTTCACGTCGGCGTGGGGCAGCGTCTCCCGGATGCGCGCCACCTGCGGCACCGACACCGACCGGGCGGCGCCGTGCAGCACGGAGACCCACGAGGTGACGGTCAGGAACGGCAAGGTGGTGTCGAGTGCCGACGCTCCGGGCAGCGGTCCGGTCGCCGCGGGGACGACGGTGCTCGTCGGCCGTGAGGCGGGCGCGCGGTGGCTGACGAAGGTGAAGGTGGGCGAGCGCGTCGCGGTACGGCAGCGGCTGGTGGCGTCGGCGACACGGCTCCCGTACCGCTTCGCACTGGGCGGATATCCGGTCCTCAGGGGCGGGCGGCCGCTGCCCGGCCTGGACGACCGGACGGCGGCGGTGCGCACCGCCGTGGGCATCGCGGAGAGCGGGCGGCGGGTGCTGCTGCTCGCGGTGGACGGCGCCGCCGAGTACCGCACCGGCCTGACGATCGCCGAGGTGGCGGACACGATGCGCCGGCTGGGCGCGGTGCACGCCTTCAGCCTGGACGGCGGTGGCTCCTCGACGCTGGTCGCCCGCGCTCCGGGCGCGGACACCGTCTCCGTACGCAACCATCCGAGCGGCGGCGTGGAGCGCCCGGTGCCGAACGGCATCGGGGTGTTCTCCGTCAGGTGAGGGGGCACGGCGACCTCACGGTCTGAGGCCGCTCACGATGTCGGCCGTGGCCGTGAGGCCGCTGTGAATGGTCGGGGCGATGCTCGAACCCGCGAGGTAGAAGCCGAGCAGCAGGCAGACGATCGCGTGCGTGAGCTTGAGCCCCCCGTTCCGTACGAAGATCACCGCCAGGATGAACAGCAACAGCACCACAGAGATGGAAATGGCCATCGTGAACCTCCTCCGCCACGTCCGCTTCGCGGCGTTCGGCCGCAAGTGTGGCGTAGCGGAGGGTTCCTCCGGGCGGCTGACCTGTCCCCCGAAAGTGTGGTGTCCGCGACCGGCGGGCGGGTGACGGTCAGACCCGCCCGTGAGCGTCCAGGAACGCCTCCAGTCCGAGCAGGTCGTCGGTGTTGATGAAATCGACGTCCGCGGCGAGCAACTCGCCCCACAGCGCGTCCCGTTCGGGTCCCGCGATGTCCGGCGTGGCCCAGAACCGCACCTTCTGCCCGCGCGAGTGCGCCGCCCGCATGGTGTCGCGCAGCTTCTGCCGCTCGGCCGCCGGGAACTCGCCCGCGCCCCGCCAGCTGAAGCTCAGCGTCCAGTTGTCGCTGATCAGCGGGACGAAGGAGGCGGGCGCCGGGCTGCCGAGGTCCGCGAGCCGGCCGTCGTAGAAGGCGTGGCGCACCTTCTGCGCCTCCATCGGCGCACGCGCCGCCCGGTCGCCGGAGATGACGGCGGTGACCGGACCGGGCAGGACCTTGCCGTGGGCGTACGTCGTGAACAGGTGCCGGTGGCGGCGCAGATGCCGGTCGAGTTCGCGGTACGTCGAGGAGCCCTCGGTCTTGATGTCGATCAGCAGCTGGAGCGAGCCGCGGTGCCCGCGGTACACCGAGCCGCGGTTGGCGCGGACGCGCGCGGCGAGGGTGTCGAGGTAGAGGGACTCCAGGGTGCGGGCCGGGTCGAGGTCCTCGGGGTCGTGGGCGACGAGGAGCTGGTCGCCCACGAGGTAGATGTCGGCCTCGACGCTGCCGAAGCGGTGGTCGAGGGCGTCGAGGAGCGGACGGGGGTGCTCGTAGTCGTTGTGCGCGTGGGCACGCCACAGCGGGCGCGGCGGACGGGGACGGTGCCCGCGGTCGTCCGCCAGCGCGCTCGCGCCGGGCAGGGCCACCGCGCCCGCGAGGGCGGCGCCGAAGGTGGTGAGGGCTCTGCGACGGGTGGTGAGGGCCATGCTCTGCCTCCCTGGTGTGGGCGGGGAACGGAACCTCAGCGAGTATGGGGTTCACGGCCGCTCAACTGGCAGACGGGGGCTGGTGAGTTGGCCGGACCGCCGTCATGAGTTCACTTCACCGGCGTACCCGCACCGAAAAGCCCGCCCCAGGTGGGACGGGCTTTCCTCGGGGTTCCCTCGGGGTTCGGGCGCGCTTCGGCGGCGCGTCCCGGCTGTACGTCAGGGGGCTTGAAGGTCCACCAGTTCGGCGAGCGCAGCGCGGTGGGCGCCCGCGGTGCCGTAGGCCAGGGAGTCCGCCTTGGCCCGCTTGAGATACAGGTGTGCCGGGTGCTCCCAGGTCATTCCGATGCCGCCGTGCAGTTGCAGCGCCTCCTCGGCGGCGCGCACCGCCACCGGCGCGGCGTAGGCCTGGGCCACCGCCACCGACACGTCGACGTCCTCGCCGGTCGCGAGCGCGTCCGCCGCGGCGCGTGCCGCGGCCCGCAGATGGACGACCTCCAGCCAGCGCTGGGCGAGCCGGTGCTTGAGCGCCTGGAACCCGCCGACGGGCCGGTTGAACTGCTTGCGCTCCTTGAGGTAGCGGACGGTCTCGGTCAGCGCCCAGTCGGCGAGTCCGAGTTGTTCGGATGCGAGCAGTCCGGCGCCGGTCCGCAGGGCGCGGCGGACGGCCGGTTCGGCGTCTCCGAGGCGACGGCCCGCGACACCGTTCAGCGCGACGGCCGCGAGGGGCCGGGTGAGGTCGAGAGAGATCTGCGGAGTGACGGTGACGGCCGAGGCGTCGACCGCGTACAGACCACCGTCGTCCGCGGGCACCAGCAGCAGATCGGCACCCGCGGCGTCGGCGATGCCAGTCAACTCGCCGTGCAGAGTGCCGTCTTCGACCCGGACGGTGGCGAAGGCGACACCGGGAGCAAGGTGCAGGGCGACGGCGAGCGCGCCGACCAGCGTCGCGGATGCCAGCTGCGTGAGCAGGTCGTCGGCCCCGCACTCCAGCAGCGCCTCGGTCGCGACGACCGCACTCGTCAGATACGGCACGGGCGCAACCGCTCGCCCGAGTTCCTCCAGGACGACGGCCGCCTCCCGGTGCGAGGCGCCCTGGCCGTCGAGCTCCAGCGGGATCAGCAGACCCGCGAGACCCATGCCGTCGGTGAGCGTCTTCCACAGCGAGACGTCGTGCGGAGTGTCCGACTCGGTACGCGCGATCACCC
This sequence comes from Streptomyces sp. NPDC107562, assembly GCF_055657325.1. NCBI lineage: Bacteria > Bacillati > Actinomycetota > Actinomycetes > Kitasatosporales > Streptomycetaceae > Streptomyces > Streptomyces sp. NPDC107562. The sequence goes on from NZ_JBVKBE010000006.1 coordinate 330,900, forward strand.
CGGCCGGGTCGAGGCGGTCAGCGAGCAGGTCCCGCACCGCCGAGCGGAGGGCCTCTTCCTCCTCCGAGTAGAGAAGATCGGTCATCGGGCCAGGTCCTTCCAGGCGACGTCCTTGTCGGTGCGCGGCTCGGACGGCAGTCCGAGGACCCGCTCGGCGACGATGTTCAGCAGGACCTCGCTGGTCCCGCCCTCGATGCTGTTGCCCTTGGAGCGGAGGTAGCGGTAGCCGGCGTCACGGCCGGTGAAGTCCACCAGCTCGGGCCGGCGCATGGTCCAGTCGTCGTACAGGAGCCCCTCTTCGCCCAGGAGTTCGACCTCCAGGCCGCTGATCTCCTGGTTGAGGCGGGCGAAGGCGAGCTTCATGCCGGAGCCCTCGGGCCCGGGATGCCCCGCGACGAGTTGCTGGCGCAGCCGTTCGCCGGTGAGCCGGGCGACCTCGGCCTCCACCCACAGGGTGAGCAGCCGCTGGTGGAGGTCGTGGGTGCGCAGTTCCGGGCGCTCGCGCCAGGTGGCCGAGACGGGGCCGATCATGCCGCCCTCGCGGGGCAGCCGCATGCCGCCGATGGACACGCGCTCGTTCATGAGCGTGGTCTGCGCGACGCGCCAGCCGTCGCCGACCTCCCCGAGGCGGCGCGCGTCCGGGATCCGGACGTCCGTCAGGAACACCTCGTTGAACTCGGCCTCGCCGGTGATCTGGCGCAGCGGCCGCACCTCGACGCCGGGGTCGGTCATGTCGCAGACGAAGTAGGTGATGCCCTGGTGCTTGGGGACGTCCGGGTCGGTGCGGGCGATGAGGATGCCCCAGCGGGCGACGTGCGCGCTGGACGTCCACACCTTCTGCCCGTCGACCACCCAGCCGTCTCCGTCACGCACGGCCCGGGTGCCCAGCGCGGCGAGGTCGGAGCCGGCGCCGGGCTCGCTGAACAGCTGGCACCAGACCTCCTCCCCCACCCATAGGGGCCGCAGGTAGCGCCGCTTCTGCTCCTCGGTGCCGTAGCGCAGGATCGTGGGCGCGGCCATGCCGAGGCCGATGCCGATCCGCCGGGGGTCGTTGTCCGGAGCCCCCGCGGCCTCCAACTCGGCGTCCACCACGGCCTGGAGCGAGCGGGGGGCGCCGAGCCCGCCGAGCCCTTCGGGGTAGTGCACCCAGGCGAGCCCGGCGTCGAAGCGGGCTTCGAGGAAGTCCACGCGGTCCGTGGTCCCGGGCGGGTGCGCGGCCAGCAGTTCCCCGGTCCTTCGGCGCAGTTCGGCGGCGTCGGTCATGCGGCGGCTCCGTTCTCCGGGACGACGGCGACGCGGCCGGTGGTCACTCCGTCGGCGACCCGCTGCACGGCGGCCGCGGCTCCGCTCAGCGGCACGCGCTCGCTCACCAGCGGCTTGATCGCGCCCCGGGCGGCCAGTTCGGTGAGCTGCTCGTGGCAGTGCTGGACCAGCTTGGGGTTCCTGGTGTTGTAGAGGCCCCAGTGCAGTCCGAGGATCGCGTAGTTCTTGACGAGGGCGTGGTTGAGCGCGGGGCTCGGGATGGCGCCGCTCGCGAAGCCGACGACCACGATCCGGCCCTCGAAGGCGACCGCCTTGGCGGACTGGGTGTACGCGTCGCCGCCCACCGGGTCGTAGACCACGTCGGCGCCCCGGCCGCCGGTGGCCGCCTTCACCGCCGCGACGACGTCCTCGGCACGCCGGTCGATCACGGTGTCGCAGCCGAGCTCGCGGGCGACGGCCGCCTTCTCGGCTCCGCCCACCACGCCGATGACCGTGGCGCCGGCGGCCTTGCCGAGCTGGACGGCCGCGCTGCCGACCCCGCCGGCGGCGGCGTGCACGAGCAGCGTCTCGCCGGCCTCCAGCCGGGCCCGCCGGTGCAGGCCGAACCAGCCGGTCTGGTAGCCGATGTGCAGCGCGGCGGCCTCGGCGTCGTCGAGCGCGTCGGGCGCGGGCAGCAGGGCGGCCGCGTCGGCGACGGTGTACTCGGCGAAGCCGCCGTGGGGCAGCGCCGGGTTGGCGATCACGCGGCGGCCGTCCTCGGTCTCGCCGCAGATCTCCACGCCGGGCGTGAAGGGCAGCGGGGGCCGGACCTGGTACTGCCCCCGGCAGAGCAGGGCGTCCGGGAAGTTGATGTTGGCGGCCCGCACCTTCAGCAGGACCTGGCCGTCGCCGGGCGTGGGCGTCGCCACGTCACCGAGGCGCATCACCTCGCTCGGCTCGCCGTTCTCGTGCACCTGCCATGCCTGCATGCGGGGCCTCCACGGGGGACTGCGTCGTCTGACCGGATCCACCGCATACTAAGCGGTCGCTTGCCCCCTGTGAACAGTCGGGGAGGCCACGCCTGCTCCGGCCGCGCCGGAAGCAGCCAATCCCTCACGCCTGCTTCGGGCGGGCCCGCACATGCATCCGCTCCCCCTGTGGCCCGAACAGGCTCAGGAACTCCACCGGCCCCTCCCCCGTCGACCCGAACCAGTGCGGGACCCGGGTGTCGAACTCCGCCGCCTCGCCCGCCGTGAGCACCACGTCGTGCTCCCCCAGCACCAGCCGGAGCCGCCCGGACAGCACGTACAGCCACTCGTACCCCTCGTGGGTCCGCGGCTCCGGTTCCAGGGCGCGCTGCGGCTCCAGCACCTTGAACGCCTGGAGGCCGCCGGGCTGGCGGGTGAGCGGCCAGTGGACCCGGCCGTACCGCTCGATCGGCTGGGACCGCACCCGCGGATCGCTCACGGAGGGCGCGCCGACCAGTTCGTCCAGCGGCACCTGATGGGCCTGCGCGATCGGCAGCAGCAGCTCCAGGCTGGGCTTGCGCAGGCCGGACTCCAGCCGGGAGAGCGTGCTCACCGAGATGCCGGTCACCTCCGACAGCCCGGACAGCGTCACCTCCCGCTCCTTCCGGATCCGCCGCAGCCGCGGCCCCACCCCTGCGAGGACATCGTCGGTCGTCATGCCGCTATTGCAGATTCGGCAAACGTATTTGTCAATCCCGCAGCGGGCGCGCGACCGTCTGGCGTGGAGGTGGTCACCATGACCGGAACAACCGAGTCCTACGAAGTGGTCGTCATCGGCGGCGGCGCGGCGGGGCTGTCCGCCGCGCTCGTCCTCGGCAGGGCCAGGCGCCGCACCCTCGTCGTCGACGCGGGCGAGCCGCGCAACGCGCCCGCCGCGCACATGCAGGGCTATCTGACACGGGACGGCATGTCGCCCGCCGAGTTCCTCGCGACCGGCAGGGAGGAGATCGCGCGGTACGGCGTACGGCTGGTCCGGGACCGGGCGGTCGACCTCACCCGGGGCGAGGACGACTTCGCGGTGGAGCTGGCGAGCGGCCGGACGGTGCGCGCCCGGCGCCTGGTCGTCACCACCGGCCTCGCCGACGAGCTGCCGGAGGTGCCCGGTGTCGCCGAGCGGTTCGGCAGGGACGTGCTGCACTGCCCGTACTGCCACGGCTGGGAGGTCCGCGACCAGGCGTTCGGCGTGCTCGCCACCGGTCCGCAGAACGTGCACCAGGCCCTGATCGTCACCCAGTGGTCGAAGGACGTGACGTTCTTCCTGCACCGGGTCGCCGAGGAGGATCTGTCCGACGACGACCTACGCCGGCTCGCCGCGGCGGGGGTCGAGGTGGTGCCCGGTGAGGTCGAGGACGTGGTCGTCGAGAACGACCGGCTCACCGGAGTCCGGCTGGCGGACGGCACGGTCCACGACCGGGAGGTGGTGTTCACCGCACCCCGGGCCGTCCCGCGGACGGGCCTGCTGGAGCGGCTGGGCGCCGAACTGAACGAAACGCCGTTCGGCGCGTACGCCGTGGTGGACGCGACCGGGCTGACGACCGTGCCGGGCGTGTGGGCCGCCGGCAACGCGACCGGGTTCGCCGAGCAGGTCGTGAACGCGGCGAGCGGCGGGTACCGCGCGGGCGCCACGATCAACGGGGAGCTGCTGATGTCCGATCTCGACGCCGCCGTCCAGGTGTAGGCCCCCCGTCCCCGGTGCACCATGACTGCATGCTGCTGACCCGGCTCGCCGACGTGTCCCGGGAGGTCGCCGCCACCTCGGCGCGGTCCCGCAAGATCGCCCTGCTCGCCGGGTTGTTCCGGGAGGCGGAGCCGGACGACGTGCCGGTGGTCATCCCGTATCTCGCGGGCCGACTGCCGCAGGGCCGGCTCGGCATCGGATGGAAGGTGCTCGGCCGCCCGGTCGAACCGGCCGCCGCGCCCGGCCTGACCGTGCGCGAGGTGGACGCCCGCCTCACCGCGCTCGGCGCGGTCGCCGGCACCGGCTCGCAGGCGGAGCGCGCCCGCCTGGTCGGCGAGCTGATGGGCGCCGCCACCGAGGACGAGCAGCGCTTCCTGACCGGCCTGCTCACGGGCGAGGTCCGGCAGGGCGCGCTGGAGGCGGTCGCGGTCGAGGGGCTGGCGCAGGCGACCGGGGCGCCCGCCACGGACGTGCGGCGGGCGGTGATGCTGGCGGGGTCGCTGCAGGACGTCGCCCGGGCGCTGCTCGCCGACGGGCCCGAGGCCCTGGACCGTTTCCGCCTGACCGTGGGCCGCCCGGTGCTGCCGATGCTCGCGCACACCGCGTCCTCGGTGACCGAGGCGGTCGGCAAGCTCGGCGCCTGCGCCGTCGAGGAGAAGCTGGACGGCATCCGCGTCCAGGTCCACCGCGACGGCGACGACGTACGCCTCTACACCCGCACCCTCGACGACATCACCGACCGGCTGCCCGAGCTGACCTCGGCCGCGCGGGAGCTGCGCGGGGAGCGGTTCGTGCTGGACGGCGAGGTGATCGCCTTCGACGAGGACGGCCGGCCGCGCTCCTTCCAGGAGACGGCCGGCCGGGTCGGCTCCCGGGTGGACGTGGCCACCGCCGCGCGGGCGGTCCCGGTCTCCCCCGTCTTCTTCGACGCGCTCTCCGTCGGCGGCCGCGACCTGCTGGACCTGCCGTTCGCCGAGCGGCACGCGGAACTCGCCCGGCTGGTCCCCGAGCCGATGCGGGTGCGGCGGACGGTGGTGTCGGGCCCCGAGGACGTACCCGCCGCCGAGGAGTTCCTGGCGGAGACGCTGCGCCGCGGCCACGAGGGCGTCGTCGTCAAGGCGCTGGACGCGCCGTACAGCGCGGGGCGGCGCGGGGCTTCCTGGCTGAAGCTCAAGCCGGTGCACACCCTCGACCTGGTGGTCCTGGCCGCCGAGTGGGGACACGGCCGCCGCACCGGCAGGCTGTCCAACCTGCACCTCGGCGCCCGCACGGCCGACGGCGGCTTCGCGATGCTCGGCAAGACGTTCAAGGGAATGACCGACGCCATGCTGGCCTGGCAGACCGAGCGGTTGCAGGAGCTGGCCGTCGCGTCCGAGGGCCACGTGGTGACCGTGCGCCCCGAACTCGTCGTCGAGATCGCCTACGACGGCCTGCAGAGGTCGACCCGCTACCCGGCCGGCGTGACCCTCCGCTTCGCGCGCGTGCTGCGCTACCGCGAGGACAAGCGCCCCGAGGACGCGGACACCGTGGAGACCCTGCTGGCCGCCCATCCGCAGGTCCGGCCGTGAGGTCCCGGCGCAGCGCGGGCCTGCTGCTGTTCCGGCACACCGACGGTGGCCCGGAGGTGTTGCTGGGCCACATGGGCGGACCGCTCTGGGCCCGCCGGGACGCGGGTGCGTGGACCGTGCCGAAGGGCGAGCACGACCCGGAGGAGCCCGCCTGGGAGGCGGCCCGCCGGGAGTTCCAGGAGGAACTCGGGCTGCCGCCGCCGGACGGCGAGGCGGTGCCCCTCGGTGAGGTCCGGCAGAGCGGCGGCAAGATCGTCACGGCGTGGGCGGTGGAGGCCGACCTCGACCCCCGCTCCGTCACACCGGGCACGTTCACCATGGAGTGGCCCCCGAGGTCGGGGCGCACCGCGGAGTTCCCGGAGCTCGACCGGGTGGCCTGGTTCGGCCTGGACCGGGCCCGTGAGGTGATCGTCAAGGCGCAGTCCGCGTTTCTCGACCGGCTGGCGGAGCACTCGTCGCGAGGATGACCCGCACGCGTTGCGGCGGCCACCGCCGCGCGGGAAGGTCGAAGCACAGCAGCTCCTTTGGAGGTCAGCCATGCCCATCGCGACGGTGAACCCGGCGAACGGCGAGACGATCAAGACGTACGAGGCCATGGGCGCCGAGGAGATCGAGCGCCGGATCCAGCTCGCCGAGGCCACGTTCCGCACCTACCGGGAGAGCGGCTTCGCCGAGCGCGCACGGCTGCTGAACCGGGCCGCGGACCTTCTGGACGAGGACCAGCAGGACATCGGCCGTGTCATGACCACGGAGATGGGCAAGCCGGTCAAGCAGGCCCGCGCCGAGGCCGCGAAGTGCGCCAAGGCGATGCGCTGGTACGCCGCCAACGCCGAGAGCCTGCTCGCCGACGAGGAGCCCGCCGAGTCCGACGTCCGGGACTCCGGTGCCTCCCGGGTCCACGTCCGCTACCGGCCGCTCGGGCCGGTGCTCGCGGTGATGCCGTGGAACTTCCCGCTGTGGCAGGTGATCCGCTTCGCGGCGCCCGCGCTGATGGCGGGCAACGTCGGCCTGCTCAAGCACGCCTCGAACGTGCCCCAGACCGCCCTCTACCTGGAGGACCTGTTCCACCGGGCGGGCTTCACCGAGGGCTGCTTCCAGACCCTGCTGATCGGGTCCGCCGCGGTCGACGAGATCCTGCGCGACGAGCGGGTCAAGGCGGCGACCCTGACCGGCAGCGAGCCGGCCGGGCGCGCGGTGGCCTCCACGGCCGGGGAGATGGTCAAGAAGACGGTGCTGGAGCTGGGCGGCAGCGACCCCTTCGTCGTCATGCCGTCGGCGGACGTCGACCGGGCGGCCCAGGTCGCGGTGACGGCCCGGGTGCAGAACAACGGGCAGTCGTGCATCGCGGCAAAGCGGTTCATCGTGCACACGGACGTCTACGACGCGTTCGCGGAGCGCTTCACGGAGGCCATGAAGGCGCTCAAGGTCGGCGACCCGATGACGGAGGAGACGGAGGTCGGGCCGCTGGCCAGCGAGCAGGGCCGGGCCGACGTGGAGGAGCTGGTGGACGACGCCCGGCGCAGCGGTGCCACGGTCCTGTGCGGCGGTGAGCGGCCCGCGGGCGATGGCTGGTACTACCCGCCGACAGTGCTCGCGGACATCACCCGCGAGATGCGCATCCACCGCGAGGAGGCGTTCGGGCCGGTGGCCACGCTGTACCGGGCGGGTGACCTGGACGAGGCGGTGCTCATCGCCAACGACTCGCCGTTCGGCCTGAGTTCCAACGTCTGGACGCGCGAGGAGGCGGACGTCGACCGGTTCGTGCGGGACCTGGAGGCGGGCGGGGTCTTCGTCAACGGGATGACCGCCTCCCATCCGGCGTTCCCGTTCGGCGGGGTGAAGCGCTCCGGGTACGGCCGTGAGCTGTCCGGGCACGGAATCCGCGAGTTCTGCAACATCACGACCGTATGGCACGGAGCGTGAGGGTTCCAGGGCTACGATCCCCTTTGTGAACCGCGAAGTGACTCTGCCTCTGATCGTCGACGACCGCGGTACCTTGCAGGTGGCCGCGTCCGACGTGAGCAAGCTGCTCCGCACGGTGGGCGGCCGGTGGCTGCGTCTGGTCGAGGCCGGCCAGGAGGGACTCGACGAGGACACCGTGGCGACGCTGACGATCGAGCTGGCGAAGCTGGCCGACCGGATCGACGTCGCGTGCATCGCACACAGCAGCGGAGCCGGTTCGTAGCACGGGTGCCGAAAGCCGTCGTCGCCTGGACGGAGTAATCCGGCGAGAGATCGTGGCGCTCCCGGGTGATCGTGGGTTTACACCTTCTCGGAGGTGAACCACCTTCTGACCGGGGCTCACCAGCCTTCGGACGGCGAAAGCAGGCACGGTTCATGGCGACTTTGTGCAGACCCTCGGTGTCCGTTCCAGAACACGTGATCACGATGGAAGAGACGCTGGAGCTGGCACGCTCCCGCCACGCGGACCACCCCCAACTCCCGCTGGCTCTCCGGCTGATCGAGAACACCGGTGTGCGCACCCGGCACATCGTGCAGCCGATCGAGGAAACCCTCAAGCATCCCGGCTTCGAGGCGCGCAACAAGATCTACGAGTCCGAGGCCAAGGCCCGCGTCCCGGCGGTCGTGCAACGGGCGCTCGACGACGCGGAACTCCTCACCACCGACATCGACGTGATCATCTACGTGTCGTGCACGGGCTTCATGATGCCCTCGCTCACGGCGTGGCTGATCAACGAGATGGACTTCTCCAGCACCACCCGCCAGATACCCATAGCCCAGCTGGGCTGTGCGGCGGGCGGCGCGGCCATCAACCGGGCCCATGACTTCTGCGTGGCCTACCCGGAGTGCAACGTGCTGATCGTGGCCTGCGAGTTCTGCTCGCTGTGCTACCAGCCGACCGACATCGGCATCGGGTCGCTGCTGTCCAACGGCCTGTTCGGCGACGGCGTCGCCGCCGCCGTGGTCCGCGGCCGCGGCGGCACCGGGGTGAAGCTGGAGCGCAACGGCTCGTACCTGATCCCCAAGACCGAGGACTGGATCTCGTACGACGTCCGGGCCACCGGGTTCCACTTCCTGCTGGACAAGCGGGTGCCCGGCACCATGGAGCCGCTGGCTCCGGCCCTGCACGAACTGGCGGGCGCCCACGGCTGGGACGCCTCCGACCTGGACTTCTACATCATCCACGCCGGAGGACCCCGCATCCTCGACGACCTCAGCAAGTTCCTGCAGGTCGAGCCGCACGCCTTCCGGTTCAGCCGGGCCACCCTCACCGAGTACGGCAACATCGCCAGCGCCGTCGTCCTGGACGCGCTGCGCAGGCTGTTCGACGAGGGCGGCGCGGAGCACCGGGCACGCGGACTGCTCGCCGGGTTCGGACCCGGCATCACCGCGGAGATGTCCGTGGGGCGCTGGCAGATCGACGAGCCGGCGTGACATGAGCCAGGAGACGATCACGGGGACCGCGCCCCCCGTCCGGCAGTGGCCCGCAACGGATCCGGGCGGAGTCGAGTTCGATCCGGTGCTGCGCGCGCTGATGGACGAGGGGCCGGTCACCCGGGTCCGGCTGCCGAACGGTGAGGACTGGGCCTGGCTGGTCACCCGGCACGACGATGTGCGCACGGTGACCAACGACCCCCGGTTCAGCCGGGCGGCGGTCGTGGACCGGCAGGTCACGCGGCTGGCCCCGCACTTCGTGCCGACGCGTGACGCGGTCGGCCTCCTGGACCCGCCGGACCACACCCGGCTACGCCGCTCCGTGGCCTGCGCGTTCACGGCGCGCGGCGTGGAGCGCCTGCGGGAGAGGTCCCGGCGGATGCTCGACGGCCTGGTGGACGGGCTGCTCGCAAGCGGCCCGCCCGCCGACCTCACCGCGGCGGTGCTCAGCCCGTTCCCGGTCGCGGTGATCTGCGAGCTGATGGGCGTACCGGCCGCCGACCGGCACAGAATGCGCGACTGGACGCGGCTGATCCTGTCCGCCACGCACGGCGCGGACGTCAGCGAACGGGCCAGGAACGAGATGGGCGACTACTTCGCCGATCTCGTCGGGCTCCGGGAGAACAGCACGGGCGAGGACGTCACCTCGCTGCTCGGCGCCGCCCTCGGCCGGGGCGAGATCACGCTGGAGGAGGCCGTGGGCCTGGCCGTGCTGATCCAGATCGGCGGCGAGGCGGTCACCGGCAACAGCGGCCAGATGTTCTACGTCCTGCTCACCCGGCCGGACCTCGCCGAGCGGCTGCGGGCCGAGCCGGGTATCCGCGCCCGCGCCGTCGACGAGCTGCTGCGCTGGATCCCGCACCGCAACGCCGTCGGCCTGTCCCGGATCGCCCTGGAGGACGTGGAGATCGGCGGCCGGCTGATCCGCGCGGGCGACGCGGTCTACGTGTCGTATCTCGCGGCGAACCGGGATCCCGACGTCTTCCCCGACCCCGGGACCATCGACTTCACCCGAGAGCCCAACCCGCATCTGGCGTTCGGCTTCGGGCCGCACTACTGCGTGGGCGGGATGCTGGCGAAGCTGGAGTCGGAGCTGCTGGTCGACGCCCTGTTCGACCGGGTGCCCGGCCTGCGGCTCGCGGTGCCGCCCGAGGAAGTGCCCTTCAGGAAGGGCACCTTGATCCGAGGGCCCCTGGCCCTGCCCGTGACCTGGTGAGGTGAGCAGACGGTGACCGCGACCGAAGGACTGCTGGTACCGCCCGGCCATGGCCGTGTCGTCCAGACCCCGGCCCAGCACGTCACGTTCAAGGTGACCGGTGCGCACTCCCGGATGGCGTCCACCTTCGAGGTTCTCGTCCCCCCGGGATTCGACGTCGGCGCCCATGTGCACACCCGCAGCGAGGAGTTGTTCTACGTCCTGGAGGGCGAGCTGGACGTGCTCGCCTTCGAGCCCCGTGTGCGGACCCCCGACAACTGGCAGAAGTGGGAGTCGCGTTCGGGCAACCAGGTGGTGCGGGCGACGCCGGGCACGGTCATCGTCGTACCCCCGGGCTGCCCGCACGCGTTCGCCAATCCGACGGAGACCCCCGCAAAGATGTTCTTCCAGGCGTCCCCGCCCCCGGATCACGAGCAGTACTTCGAGGAGCTGCTGGAGATCCTGCGGGACGGAGGGCCGCCGGACCGCGAGGCGATCGAGGCGCTCCGGGCCCGGTACGACATCGAGCAGCTGACCCCGCTCAAGCACCGCTGAGCGCCGCTCCTAGCGGATGGGCTTGCCCGACAGGGTGCGGGCGATCACCAGGCGCTGGATCTCGCTGGTTCCTTCGAAGATGGTGTAGATCGCGGCGTCCCGATGCATCCGCTCCACCGGGTACTCGCGGGTGTAGCCGTTGCCGCCCAGGATCTGGATCGCCTGGGCGGTGACCGTCTTCGCGGTCTCGCTGGCGAACAGCTTGGACATCGACCCCTCGGCGGCCGTGAAGGGCTTGCCGTTGACGGCCATCCAGGACGCCCGCCACACCAGCAGCCGCGCCGCGTCGATGGACGTGCGCATGTCGGCGAGCTGGAAGGCCACGCCCTGGTTGTCGATGATCGGCCGGCCGAACTGCTCACGGGTGGTCGCGTAGTCCAACGCCACCTCGTACGCGGCCCGGGCCGTGCCCACCGCCATCGCGCCGACCGCCGGACGGGACGCCTCGAACGTGGCCATCGCCGCGTTCTTCAGGCGCTCGCCACCCGTCCTCGCCCGCTCACGGGCGCGCGCGAGCCGCTCGTCCAGCTTCTCCTTGCCGCCGAGCAGGCAGGAACCGGGCACCCGGACGCCGTCGAGGACGACCTCGGCGGTGTGCGAGGCGCGGATGCCGTGCTTCTTGAACTTCTGCCCCTGGGAGAGCCCCGGGGTGTTCGGCGGGACGATGAAGGAGGCGTGGCCCTTCGAGCCCAGCTCCGGGTCCACCACCGCCACGACCACATGGACGTTCGCGATGCCGCCGTTGGTCGCCCAGGTCTTGGTGCCGGTGAGGATCCACTCGTCCTTGGCCTCGTCGTACACCGCGCGGGTGCGCAGGGAGGCCACGTCGGAGCCGGCGTCGGGCTCGGAGGAGCAGAAGGCGGCGACCTTCACGTCGTTCGCGTCGCCGTACATCTGCGGGATCCAGGTGCCGATCTGCTCTTCGGTGCCGTTGGCGAACACGCCCACCGCCGCGAGGCCGGTGCCGACGATCGACAGGGCGATGCCCGCGTCGCCCCAGAACAGTTCCTCCATGGCCATCGGGATGCCGAGGCCGGTGGGGTCGAAGTACTGCTGTGCGTAGAAGTCGAGGGAGTAGATGCCGACCTTGGCGGCTTCCTGGATGACCGGCCAGGGAGTCTCCTCACGCTCGTCCCATTCGGCGGCCGCGGGGCGGATGACGTCGGCAGCGAAGCCGTGCAGCCAGTCCCGGACCTCCTTCTGTTCGTCGTTGAGCTCCATGGTGAACTCGGCCATGTCCCCTCCAGCGGCGCACAAAGCATGTTACTTGCGGTAACCGCAGTCTGTTACCGCTGGGTAGGAGAAGTCAACTCACCGCCCCCGCTCGGCAGCCCGTTCGAGGGCTGCCGCGCCGAGTGTTAGTTTGCGCTTGCGTCACCGATCGAGCACGGGTGGGGAGATCAGATGGACACCACGCAGCGGACCGAGCAGCAGAGGTCCGCCGACCGCCGACGGCGCGAGCTGCTGGAGGCCGCCGACCGCGTCGTGCTGCGCGACGGTCCGCAGGCCTCGATGAACGCCATCGCGGCGGAGGCGGGCATCACCAAGCCGATCCTCTACCGGCACTTCGGCGACAAGGGCGGCCTCTACGCCGCCCTGGCCAAACGGCACACCGACGCCCTGCTCGACTCGCTGCGGGCCGCCCTCGACGCCCCGGCGGAGCGGCGCGAGCGGGTGGAGAACACGCTCGACACCTACCTCGCGGCGATCGAGGCCCGGCCCCAGGTGTACCGCTTCCTGATGCACCCGGCGGAGGGCTCGCCCGGAGACCAGGGCTTCGACGTGGGCAAGCACTCGGCCCCGTTGCTGCGGCGCATGGGTGAGGAGCTGGCCCAGGTCATCGAGGACCGGCTGGACCTCGGGCCGGAGAGTCAGCGGCTGGCGCGGGTCTGGGGGCACGGGATCGTCGGGATGATGCATGCCGCCGGCGACTGGTGGCTGGGCGAACGGCCCTGTTCCCGCGCCGAGTTGGTGCGATGCCTCGCCGACCTGCTCTGGGGCCGGCTCGCCGCCGCGGGCGACCGGGTGGGGGGTCCCGGGTTCTGAGGGCCGCACCGTCCGCGGGCCGGGGACCCTCGCGCGCTCCTCCGCCCCCGCAGGACGTGCGCTCACGTGCGCCAGGGGGCCTTGGACACCTGGCGCAGCAGGCGTCGGTGGCGCCGGCCCGTGACACGGTCGGCGTAGACCGTTCCGTCCAGGTGGTCGCACTCGTGCTGGAGGCAGCGGGCGAAGAAGCCGGTGCCGTGGATCGTGACCGGCTCACCCGTCGTCGTGACACCCTCGACCACCGCGTGGTCGTAGCGCTCCGTGCCCGCCTCCAGGCCCGGCAGCGACAGACAGCCCTCCGGGCCGCGGATCACCACGCCGTCCGCCTCGACCAGACGCGGGTTCACCACATGCCCCAGGTGCCGTACGTCCTCGTCGTCCGGACAGTCGAAGACGAAGACCCGGAGCGCCTCGCCGACCTGGTTCGCGGCCAGGCCGACGCCCTGGGCGGCGTACATGGTCGCGAACAAGTCCTCCACGAGCCGGGAGAGTTCGGGGCCGAACGTGGTGACTTCCGTGCAGGGTGTGTGCAGGATCGGGTCGCCGAGCAGGGTGAGGGGCCGGACACGCCCGTGAGCGCCCGGGATGGAGCCTTGTCGCATGCCGGCAAGGGTACGGTCCTCGCGGGCGCGCTCCCCGCGCGCGGGGATCGTGACGGTGCCGCGATTCGGGCAGGTGAGTGTGTCTGGATAGGCTGGGACGTCACCACGTTGCCGGATGCTACGGCGCGGCGCGTACGCAAGGAGGATCGAGAACTGATGGCAGGCAACTCGGACCCGCTCTCGCCGCGGGCCAAGCTGGCCGTGACCGCGGGCAAGGCGGTCGCTGCGGCATCACGCGCAGCGGGACGCGGCAGCGGTTCGGTGATCGGTGGCCGGGTGGCCCTCAAGCTCGACCCCGACCTTCTGGCCCGGCTCGCCCAGAACCTGGACGTCACCCTGGTGTCGGCGACCAACGGCAAGACCACGACCACGCGGCTCATCGCCGAGGCGCTGCGCGCCGCCGGACCCGTGGTGTCCAACGCGCTCGGCGCCAACATGCCCGCCGGCATCACCTCGGCGCTGGCGGGCGGCTCGGACGCCAAGTTCGGCGTCATCGAGGTCGACGAGAAGTACCTGGCCGGTGTGGCACGGGACACCGACCCGAAGTGCATCGCGCTGCTGAACCTCTCCCGTGACCAGCTCGACCGTGCCGCCGAGACCCGGATGCTCGCCGAGAACTGGCGTGAGGGTCTCGCCGGCACCAAGGCCGTGGTCGTCGCCAACGCGGACGACCCGCTCGTGGTGTGGGCGGCCTCGTCCTCGCCGAATGTGATCTGGGTCGCGGCCGGGCAGATGTGGAAGGACGACGCCTGGTCCTGCCCGTCCTGCGGCGGCGTGATGCGGCGCCCCGGCGACGACTGGTTCTGCGGCGAGTGCGGCTTCCGCCGCCCCACGCCGAGCTGGGCGCTCTCCGGCGACCACGTGCTCGACCCGCACGGCTCCGCCTGGCCGATCCACCTTCAGCTGCCGGGCCGCGCCAACAAGGCCAACGCCACCTCCTCGGCGGCCGTCGCCGCCGTGTTCGGGGTGCCGCCGCAGGTCGCCCTGGAGCGGATGTACCAGGTGCAGGCGGTGGCCGGGCGCTACGACGTGGTGCAGTTCCTGCAGCGCGATCTGCGGCTGCTGCTCGCCAAGAACCCGGCCGGGTGGCTGGAGACGTTCTCCCTCATCGACCCGCCGCCGACCCCGGTGATCCTCTCCGTGAACGCGCGCGGCGCCGACGGCACGGACACCTCGTGGCTCTGGGACGTCGACTACACGCGGCTGACCGGGCACCCGATCTTCGTCATCGGCGACCGCAAGCTCGACCTCGCGGTGCGGCTGGAGGTGGCGAACCAGCACTTCCAGGTCTGCGAGAACCTCGACGAGGCGGTGCAGAAGGCCCCGCCGGGCCGGATCGAGGTCATCGCCAACTACACCGCGTTCCAGGACCTGCGCCGCCGCGTCGGCAACTGACAAGACTTCAGGGGACTTTCGTGAGCGACAACCAACTGCGGGTCGTCTGGATCTACCCGGACCTGCTCAGCACGTACGGCGACCAGGGCAACGTCCTGGTCGTGGAGCGCCGGGCGCGGCAGCGGGGCCTGGACGTGGCACGGATCGACGTGCGCAGCGACCAGCCCATCCCGACCTCCGGCGACATCTACCTGATCGGCGGCGGCGAGGACCGGCCGCAGCGGCTCGCGGCCGAGCGGCTGCGGCGTGACGGCGGGCTGCACCGGGCCGTCGGCAACGGCGCGATCGTGTTCTCGGTCTGCGCCGGCTACCAGATCCTCGGGCACGAGTTCATCAACGACCTCGGCCAGCGCGAGCCCGGCCTCGGTCTGCTCGACGTCGTCTCGGTGCGCGGCGAGGGCGAGCGGTGCGTCGGTGACGTGCTCGGCGACGTCGACGAGCGGCTGGGTCTGCCCCCGCTGACCGGCTTCGAGAACCACCAGGGCATCACCCGTCTCGGGCCGACGGCCCGCCCGCTCGCCCGGGTGCGGTTCGGCAACGGCAACGGCACGGGCGACGGCACGGAGGGCGCGTACAACGACACGGTCTTCGGCACCTACATGCACGGACCGGTGCTGGCCCGCAATCCGCAGATCGCGGACCTGCTGCTGAAGCTGGCGCTGGACGTCAACGCGCTGCCGCCGACCGACGACCACTGGTACGAGGCGCTGCGCGACGAGCGCATCGCGGCGGCGCAGCAGCAGCCCACCTGAGGCGACGTTTCCGGCGCGGTCCCGCACCGCCCGGGAAGCCCGTCTGACGGACCGTCCGCACAGGTGAGCGCGGTCGTCCAGCAGTCGGACGCACGGTTCGGTCCCGCCCCCCTGTGCCGCTAGGGTGGCGGGGATCGAGCCGGACAGCGTGGTCCGGACCCGGCCCACGTCGAGAAGGTATTTCGGGCTATGCGCATTGGTGTCCTCACCTCCGGCGGCGACTGCCCCGGTCTGAACGCCGTCATCCGGTCCGTCGTGCACCGTGCCGTCGTCGACCACGGCGACGAGGTCATCGGGTTCCGGGACGGCTGGAAGGGCCTGCTGGAGTGCGACTACCTCAAGCTCGACCTGGACGCGGTGGGCGGCATCCTCGCGCGCGGCGGCACCATCCTCGGCTCCTCCCGGGTCCGTCCCGAGCATCTGCGCGACGGTGTGGAGCGGGCCCGCGGCCATGTCCAGGAGCTCGGCCTCGACGCGATCATCCCGATCGGCGGTGAGGGCACCCTGAAGGCGGCCCGGCTGCTGTCGGACAACGGGCTGCCCATCGTGGGCGTGCCGAAGACGATCGACAACGACATCGCCGTGACCGACGTGACCTTCGGCTTCGACACCGCCGTGACCGTCGCGACCGAGGCGCTGGACCGGCTCAAGACCACCGCCGAGTCCCATCAGCGGGTTCTGATCGTGGAGGTCATGGGCCGGCACACCGGGTGGATCGCCCTGCACTCCGGCATGGCAGCGGGCGCCCACGCCATCGTCGTACCGGAGCGGCCCTTCGACATCGACGAGCTGACCGCGAAGGTCGGCGAGCGGTTCGAGGCGGGAAAGCGGTTCGCGATCGTCGTGGTGGCGGAGGGCGCGAAGCCGCGGCCCGGCTCCATGGCGTTCGACGAGGGCGGCAAGGACGTCTACGGGCACGAGAGGTTCGCGGGGGTCGCCCGGCAGCTCTCCGTGGAGCTGGAGAACCGGCTCGGCAAGGAGGCGCGGCCCGTCATCCTCGGACATGTGCAGCGCGGTGGTACGCCGACCGCGTACGACCGGGTGCTGGCCACACGGTTCGGGTGGCACGCGGTGGAGGCCGCGCACCGGGGCGAGTTCGGGAAGATGACCGCGCTGAACGGGACCGACATCGTGATGGTGCCGCTGGCGGAAGCGGTGGAGACGCTGAAGACGGTGCCGGAGGACCGGTACGCCGAGGCGGAGTGCGTGCTGTAGCCGCTCCGGTGCGTGGCACTGCCCCCGGTCGCAGGAGCGACCGGGGGCAGTTCTAGTCTTGGGCCGGACAGACAGCACAACCCGTACGAAACAGGAGCCGTTGGATGGATCACAGCGGGCACGGCATGACCACGGACCTGCCGCCGTTCACGCTGGGGCGGGGGCTGCAGTGGTCGCCCGAGCCGTTCTTCCTCGTGGCCTGCCTGCTGGGGCTCGCGCTGTACGGGTGGGGCGTCCTGCGGCTGCGGCGGCGCGGGGACCGGTGGCCCCTCGGGCGGACCGTGTCCTTCGTCGTCGGGGTGCTGACCATCGGGCTGATGATGTGCACCAAACTGAACGACTACGGCATGGTCATGTTCAGCGTGCACATGGTGCAGCACATGGTGATCAGCATGCTCTCGCCGATCCTGATCCTGCTGGGCGGTCCGATCACCCTCGCGCTGCGCGCGCTGCCGCCCGCCGCCCGGGGGCACAAGGGGCCGCGCGAACTCCTGCTGGCACTGCTGCACAGCCGGTACATGCGGATCATCACGCACCCGGCGTTCACGATCCCGCTGTTCATCGCCAGCCTCTACGCCCTGTACTTCAGCCCGATCTTCGACACCCTGATGGGCTCCAAGCCGGGGCACATCGGGATGATGGTGCACTTCCTCGCCGTCGGCCTGGTCTTCTTCTGGCCGATCATCGGCGTGGACCCGGGGCCGCACCGGCCGGGCCACCTGATGCGGATGCTGGAGCTCTTCGCGGGCATGCCGTTCCACGCGTTCTTCGGCATCGCGCTGATGATGGGCTCGACGCCGATGATCGGCACCTACGCCGATCCGCCCGCCTCGCTGGGCATCGACCCACTCGCCGACCAGAACGCGGCCGGCGGTATCGCCTGGGCGTTCAGCGAGATCCCGTCCGTGCTGGTGCTGATCGCCCTGCTGTTCCAGTGGTACGCCTCGGAGCAGCGCCAGGCCCGGCGCACGGACCGGGCCGCCGATCGCGACGGCGACAAGGAGCTGGAGGCGTACAACGCCTATCTGGCGTCGTTGGACGCGCGCAGCCGCTGACCCACCCCGCCACCTGCGAAGACGCGTACGACGAACGCGTGCTCGATTACGGCACCGTCGTCCGCCCCTCGTCCGGGCGCCCGGAATCCCCGCCCTCATTTCGCCTTGACCACCGCACCGGCGCGGAACCGGGGCACCATGGGAGGGGACGAACCATGAGGAGGGTGTTGCGATGCCCGGTTCTACGGACGGCTCTACGAAGGCGATGGGGGTGCTCACCGTCGGCGGACTCGTCGTGGTGACCGCCTACACAGTGGCGCTCGGCAGCAACGGCTGGCTGTGGTTCGGCTGGGTCGTGCTGGGCCTGATCACCCTGGGGATGGTGGCCACCCGCAGCACCTGAGGTGGTTCACTCGCGGGTGAGCCTGCCCGCCGAGTGCACCCCCGGCTGGTACTTCGGTAGCCGGGCGGTGACCTTCATCCCCGCGCCGACGGCGGTCTCGATGACGAGGCCGTAGTCGTCGCCGTAGACCTGGCGCAGCCGGTCGTCGACGTTGGACAGCCCGATCCCGCCCGACGGGCTGACCTCCCCGGCGAGGATCCGGCGCAGCAGGTCGGGGTCCATGCCGGCGCCGTCGTCCTCGATCACCACGAGGGCCTCGGCGCCGGTGTCCTGGGCGGTGATGCTGATGTGGCACTTGTCGGCCTTGCCTTCGAGGCCGTGCTTGACGGCGTTCTCGACCAGCGGCTGGAGGCAGAGGAAGGGCAGCGCCACCGGCAGCACCTCGGGGGCGATCTGGAGCGTGACGGAGAGGCGGTCGCCGAAGCGTGCCCGCACGAGCGCCAGATAGTGGTCGATGGCGTGGAGCTCGTCGGCGAGGGTGGTGAAGTCGCCGTGCCGGCGGAACGAGTAGCGGGTGAAGTCGGCGAACTCCAGCAGCAGTTCACGGGCGCGCTCGGGGTCGGTGCGCACGAACGAGGCGATCACCGCCAGCGAGTTGAAGATGAAGTGCGGGGAGATCTGGGCACGCAGGGCCTTGATCTCGGCCTCGATGAGCCGGGTGCGGGACTGGTCCAGGTCGGCGAGTTCGAGCTGCACGGAGACCCAGCGGGCCACCTCGCCGGCCGCCCGGACCAGCACGGCGGACTCGCGGGGCGCGCAGGCCACCAGGGCGCCGTGCACCCGGTCGTCGACGGTGAGCGGGGCGACCACCGCCCAGCGCAGGGGGCAGTCCGGGGCGTCGCAGGTCAGCGGGAAGGCCTCGCCGCGGCCGGTCTCCAGCGGGCCGGTCAGCCGCTCCATGATCTCGGCGCGGTGGTGCGCGCCCACGCCGTCCCAGGCGAGCACCCGTCTGTCGTCGGTGAGGCACAGGGCGTCCGTGCCGAGCAGGGAGCGCAGCCGACGGGCCGACTTGCGCGCGGTCTCCCCGGTGAGGCCGGCCCGCAGCGGGGGCGCGGCGAGGGAGGCGGCGTGCAGGGTCTCGAAGGTGGCGTGCTCGACGGGGGTGCCGAGGCCGCCGAGGCTCTCGGGTCGGGCCGTGCGCCGGCCCAGCCAGAAGCCCGCGGCGAGCAGCGGGAGCACGGCGACACAGAGACCGGCGATGAATCCGCTCATGCCTTCACCTCCGCCCGGACCTCCTCCGGGAGATGGAACCGTGCGAGGATCGCCGCCGTGCCCGGCGGTACCCGGCTCGCGGTCGCGAGCGACACCAGCACCATCGTGAGGAAGCCCAGCGGCACCGACCAGAGCGCGGGCCAGGCGAGCAGCGCGTGCAACGGGCCGGGGCCGGGGAAGCCCGCCATGGTCGCGGCCACCGCGAGGAAGGCCGAACCGCCGCCGACGAGCATTCCGGCCGCCGCGCCCGGCGGGGTCAGGCGCCGCCACCAGATGCCGAGCACCAGCAGCGGGCAGAAGGACGACGCCGACACGGCGAACGCCAGCCCCACCGCGTCCGCCACCGGCAGCCCGCCGACCAGCACGCTCCCGACGAGCGGCGCGGCCATCGCGAGGACCGTGCCGAGCCGGAAGTGCCGCACGCCCCGGGCGGGCAGGACGTCCTGGGTCAGCACGCCGGCCACCGCCATGGTCAGTCCCGACGCCGTGGACAGGAACGCCGCGAAGGCACCGCCCGCCACCAGCGCGCCGAGCAGATCACCGCCGACGCCTCCGATCATGCGCTCCGGCAGCAGCAGGACCGCCGCGTCCGCGTCGCCGGTGAGGGTGAGTTCGGGGGCGTAGATGCGGCCGAGGGCCCCGTAGACCGGGGGCAGCAGGTAGAAGCCGCCGATCAGGGCGAGCACGGCGACCGTGGTCCGGCGGGCGGCGACACCGTGCGGGCTCGTGTAGAAGCGGACGACGACGTGCGGCAGGCCCATGGTGCCGAGGAAGGTGGCGAGGATCAGTCCGTACGTGGCGTACAGCGGGCGGTCCTCGTGGCTCTCGGCCCGTGACGGTGCCATGCCGCCGCCGCTCGCGGAGTCGGCGGTGGGGACGGGGGTGCCCTTGTCGAAGGTGAGGCGGGTGCCCTGGGCGATGCGGTGGGTGCCGGCCGGGAGGTCCAGGCGCCGCTCCTCGTAGGTGTGCCCGTCGACCCTGCCGCTGACCGTCACCGTCAGCGGGCTGTCCAGCTTCAGGTCGAGGGTGTCGTCGACGCGGACGACGCGCTGTTCGCGCAGGGCGGCCGGTTCGTCGAAGGCGTCTCGGGGGGCGCCGTCGCCCTGCCAGGCGAGGACGAGGAAGAGGGCGGGGACCAGGAGGGCGGTGAGTTTGAGCCAGTACTGGAAGGCCTGCACGAACGTGATGCTGCGCATGCCGCCCGCGGCGACGATGGCCGTGACGACGACGGCGACGATGATGCCGCCGAGCCAGTCGGGGGCTCCGGTCAGGACGGTCAACGTCAGTCCGGCGCCCTGAAGTTGGGGCAGCAGGTACAGCCAGCCGACGCCGACGACGAAGGCGCCCGCGAGCCGTCGCACGGCCGGGGAGGCGAGGCGGGCCTCGGCGAAGTCGGGCAGGGTGTAGGCGCCGGAGCGGCGCAGGGGGGCGGCGACGAAGACGAGGAGCACCAGGTAGCCGGCGGTGTAGCCGACGGGGTACCAGAGCATGTCCGGGCCCTGCACGAGGACCAGCCCCGCGATGCCGAGGAAGGACGCGGCGGAAAGGTACTCGCCGCTGATCGCGGCGGCGTTCAGCCGGGGGCCGACGGTGCGGGAGGCCACGTAGAAGTCGGAGGTGGTCCGGGATATGCGCAGGCCGAAGGCGCCGACCAGGACGGTCGTCACGACGACCAGGGCGACGGCGGGGACGGCGTATCCGGAGTACATGTACCCAAGTCCTCTGTGCGGTCCTGTCGGTGTCAGCGGTCCTCGACCAGGCGGACGAAGTCGCGTTCGTTGCGTTCGGCGCGGCTGACGTACCAGCGGGCCAGCAGGACCAGCGGCGCGTACAGGCAGAAGCCGAGGACCAGCCACTCCAGGCGCCGGGCGTCGGGGGCGGTCGCGAACACCAGCGGCAGGGGGCCGACGAGCAGGACGAGCACGGCGAACACCGTGAGGGCGGCGCGCAGTTGGGTGCGCATCAGGGAGCGGACGTAGGTGTGTCCGAGGGTGGTCTGCTCGTCGATCTCGGTCTGCGGGCGGTAGTAGCCGGAGGCGCGGCGCGCGCCCCGGCGGGGGCCGGTGACGACGACGCGGCGCTCGGTGGGCTCCTGGGGCACCGTCACGCCCTCCTCATCAGCAGGTCCCGCAGCTCCCGCGCGTGGCGCCGACTGACCTGCAGTTCCTCGGATCCGATCACGACGCTCACCGTGCCCGCGTCCAGGCGGAGTTCGCCGATGTGGCGCAGGGCGACCAGATGGCGGCGGTGGATGCGCACGAAGCCGCGGGAGCGCCAGCGGTCCTCCAGGGTGGACAGCGGGATGCGGACGAGGTGGCTGCCCTTGCCGGTGTGCAGCCGGGCGTAGTCGCCCTGGGCCTCGACGTGGGTGATGTCCTCGACGGCGACGAAGCGGGTGACGCCGCCGAGCTCCACGGGTATCTGGTCGGGGTCGGGTTCGTGCACGGGGATGCGCGGGGCGGTGCCGCGCTGCTCGGCGGCCCGGCGCACGGCCTCGGCCAGCCGCTCCTTGCGGACCGGCTTGAGGACGTAGTCGACCGCCTTGAGGTCGAAGGCCTGGACGGCGAAGTCCTCGTGCGCGGTGACGAAGACGACCAGTGGTGGCTGGGCGAACCCGGTGAGCAGCCGGGCCAGGTCGAGGCCGTCGAGACCCGGCATGTTGATGTCCAGGAAGACGACGTCGATCGCCTCGGGTCCGGCGGGACCGGACTCCAGGGCACGGGTGATCCGGCGCAGCGCCTCGGTCGCGTCGCCGGCGCCCTCGGCGCTGCCGATGCGCGGGTCCGCGTTCAGCAGGTACACGAGTTCCTCGAGGGAGGGGCGTTCGTCGTCGACAGCGAGGGCGCGCAGCATGAACGTGGAGTCTAGGAGCAATTCGTACGCCTGCACACGTGCCGGGCGCGGACGTTCCCGCTGGATACAGTGCCCGCATGAACAGCAGGCCGACACCGTTCGACGAACTGGACCGGAAGATCATCACCGCGCTGATGGCGAACTCCCGGACGAGCTTCGCCGAGATCGGCGCGGCGATCGGTCTGTCCTCGACCGCCGTGAAACGCCGGGTGGACCGGTTGCGGGAGACCGGTGTGATCACCGGTTTCACGGCGACGGTGGAGCCGTCGGCGCTGGGCTGGCGCACCGAGGCCTACGTCGAGGTGTACTGCGAGGGCGCGGCGCCGCCCCGGCGCCTCGCGGAGGTGGTGCGCGGCTATCCCGAGATCGCGGCGGCGATGACGGTGACCGGGGGCGCGGACGCGCTGCTGCACGTGCGGGCACGGGACGTGGAGCATTTCGAGGAGGTGCTGGAGCGGATCCGTGCGGAGCCGTTCATCCGCAAGACGATCAGCGTGATGGTGCTGTCCCACCTCCTGCCGGAGAGTCCCGAGGCAGGTGCCAGCCAGCCCGCGCCAGAGCGCGCACCAGACGTGCGCTGACGGCGGTGACAACGCAGCGATCCTGCGTGAACACGCAGCTCTTGTCGCTTGTCGGGCGTCAGTACCGGCTTCTACCGTGAAACCACCCCAGTCGACACCGCAGGAAGCGGAGGGACCCCTCTGTGTCCGAAACCCGTGTGCCGCGACGGCGGCGCTTCCTCGTCTGCGAACCCAGACACTTCGCCGTGCAGTACGCGATCAATCCCTGGATGCATCCCGACGTGCAGGTCGACGTCGGTCTCGCCCAGGAGCAGTGGCGGACGCTGATCCGCGTCTACGAGGACCACGGCCACACGGTCGACACCGTGGCGCCGGTGCCCGGCCTGCCGGACATGGTCTTCGCCGCCAACTCGGCGGTCGTGGTCGACGGCCGCGTCTTCGGCTCCCTCTTCCACGCGCCCGAGCGGCGCCCCGAGTCCACGTACTACGACACCTGGTTCAAGGGCGCGGGCTTCGACGTCTACCGGCCGGAGAACGTGTGCGAGGGCGAGGGCGACCTCGTCCCGACGGGCCGGTTTGTGCTGGCCGGCACCGGCTTCCGTACCACCCGCGAGGCCCACCGTGAGGTGCAGGAGTTCCTCGGGGTGCCGGTGATCTCGCTGACCCTGGTGGATCCCTACCTCTACCACCTCGACACGGCGCTGTTCGTGCTCGACGACGAGAACATCGCGTACTACCCGGAGGCCTTCTCGCCCGGCAGCCGTGAGGTGCTCGCGCGGCTGTACCCGGACGCGGTGCTCGGCACCCGCGAGGACGCGATGACGTTCGGGCTGAACTCCGTCTCCGACGGACGTCACGTCTTCATCTCACCCCGCGCCGAGGGCCTCGCCGCGCAGCTCGCCGAACGCGGCTATGTGCCCGTGCCGGTGGACCTGTCGGAGTTCCACAAGGCCGGCGGGGGCATCAAGTGCTGCACCCAGGAAATCCGGGAGACCCGTTCATGACCGCACCCGTCCGTACCCGCGACTCCGCCGAGCTGATCCGCGCCGAGGAGCCGGTGCTCGCGCACAACTACCACCCGCTGCCCGTGGTCGTGGCCGCGGCCGAGGGCACCTGGGTGGAGGACGTCGAGGGCCGCCGCTACCTCGACATGCTGGCCGGCTACTCGGCGCTCAACTTCGGCCACCGTCACCCCGCGCTCGTCGAGGCGGCCCATCGCCAGCTCGACCGCCTCACGCTGACCTCCCGGGCCTTCCACAACGACCGGCTCGCTCAGTTCGCCGAGCGGCTGGCCGCGCTGACGGGCCTGGACATGGTGCTGCCCATGAACACGGGCGCCGAGGCCGTCGAGAGCGGCATCAAGGTGGCGCGCAAGTGGGCGTACGAGGTGAAGGGCGTCCCCGCCGACCGGGCGACGATCGTGGTCGCCGCGGAGAACTTCCACGGCCGTACGACGACGATCGTGAGCTTCTCGACGGACGAGACGGCACGGGCCGGTTTCGGTCCGTTCACGCCGGGCTTCCGGATCGTGCCGTACAACGACCTGGCCGCGCTGGAGGAGGCGGTCGACGAGACGACGGCCGCGGTGCTGATCGAGCCCATCCAGGGCGAGGCCGGCGTCGTCGTCCCGGACGACGGCTATCTGGCGGGCGTACGGGAACTGACGCGTCGCAAGGGATGCCTGTTCATCGCGGACGAGATCCAGTCGGGCCTCGGCCGCACGGGCCGCACGCTCGCCGTCGAGCACGAGGGCGTCGTTCCCGACGTGCTGCTGCTGGGCAAGGCGCTGGGCGGGGGCATCGTGCCGGTGTCTGCGGTGGTCGCGCGCCGTGACGTGCTCGGCGTACTGCGGCCGGGCGAGCACGGTTCGACGTTCGGCGGCAACCCGCTGGCCGCGGCGGTCGGCACGGCGGTCGTCGAGCTGCTGGAGACGGGTGAGTTCCAGCGGCGGGCCACCGAGCTGGGCGTGGTGCTGCGGGACGGCCTCGACGAGCTGGTCGGCAAGGGCGTCGTCGGCTTCCGCGCGCGCGGGCTGTGGGCGGGCGTCGACATCGACCCGGCGATCGGCAGCGGACGCGAGATCAGCGAACGGCTGATGCGCGAGGGTGTCCTGGTGAAGGACACGCACGGCTCGACGATCCGCCTCGCCCCGCCGCTGACCATCACCGAGGAGGAGCTGCGCTCCGCGCTGGCCACCCTGGGCACGGTGCTGGGACAGGCCTGAGCAAGGGGTACGCGCCGCCCCGGCACGGCCCGACCGAGCACCAGGAACGGACCGGGCACCTGAGCGGACCGCACGCGCCCCGGAGGGTGCCGACGGCCGGAACCGGAAACGGCACGCCCGGAAGGCCTCCGGCGCAGGCCCGGGGAACCGCCTGGGAACACGGTCGGCACCCGCCCCCGGCAGCACCAGGACCGGTCCGAGACGCGTAACGGACGGGACTGGGTGGCGCGCGGTCGGAGCCGGGGCGGGGCAGGCTGGAGGGGTGGGGTGCCGCGGCGGGGAGGGCGCCCTCGTACTTCCGGCCGCGCGGCCCGTCGAGCTCCTCCCGGGCCGCCCGGACCGCTGCCACCCGGCCGCCCGCGCACCCGCCGCCCGTCCGCTCACTGGACGGGCGGCCGCCCCACGCGGCAGCCCCGCCCTCACAGGGGTGAAGATGGGGGCAAGAGGTGGTAGACCACTCTCAGCGACAGAGAGGTCAACCGGTGGGCACATTCGAGGAGCGCGACGTCGAGCGTCGGCCGTTCGACGTGGCGGACGCCGCTCCCGTGCTGCTCGACGCCCACGGCGTCGTGACGAGCTGGACCAGGGACGCCCAGCGCCTGCTCGGGTACACGCCCGGCGAGGCCGTCGGCCGCGGCGTCGCCGAGCTGCTCGCCGCCCAGGACGCGTCGCGCGTGCCGGGCCTGGTCGAGCGGTGCCGCAGGGACGGCGGCTGGACGGGCCTGCTGACCGCCCGGCGCGAGGACGGCTCGTCCGTCCGCGTCATGGTCCGGGTCACCCCGGCCCTGGAGACCCAGGGCCCCTCCCGCTGGCTGGTGCTGATGTCGGAGTTGGCCGAGGCCCCGGGCTGGGACATGAGCCGCAACATGCTGGAACAGATGGTGTCCCGCTCCCCCGTCGGCATAGCGATCGTCGACACCGACCTGCGCTACGTCTGGTCGAACATCGCCCTCTCCCAGTTCGGCGGCGGTCCGCCGAGCCGGCGGCTGGGTCTGCGGCTGGCGGACATCCAGCCGGGCCTGGACACCGAGGCGATCGAGGCGCAGATGCGGCACGTGCTGACGACCGGCGAGTCGGTCTCCGGCTACGAGCTCGTCGGCCACGTACGGTCCGCCCCGTTCCGTGAGACCGCGCACATGATGTCGTTCACCCGGCTCGACGACGGCCAGGGCCATCCGATGGGCGTCTACTACACGGTCCTCGACATCTCCGACCGGCACCGCGACCGTCAGCGTCTCGCCCTGCTGGACCGGGCCGGTGAGCGCATCGGCCGCACGCTGGACATCACGCTGACCGCGCAGGAGCTGGCCGACGTGGCGGTGCCCGACCTCGCCGACTTCGTGACCGTGGACCTGCTGGAGTCGGTGCTGCGCGGCGGGGAACCGGAACCCGGCCACCCGCGCGACACCGAGCAGGCGCAGCTGCGCCGGGCGGGCCAGCGCTCGCTGGACCGGCGCGTCACCGAGGCCCTCGTCGGCATCGGCGAGGTCGCGGCGTACCTGGCGGGGTCACCGCCGGTCCGCTCGCTGACGACGGGCATGCCCTGGCTCGGGGCGCGGCTCGACCCGCTCGCCGAGGAGTGGGCCACGGACGCGCCCGGCACCCGGCGGTCGATCTTCCTGGAGCTGGGCCTGCACAGCGCGATGACCGTGCCCATCCGCGCACGGGGCGTCACTCTCGGGGTCACCACCTTCTTCCGGCGCCGCCGGCACGAGCCCTTCGACGAGGGCGATCTGAGCCTGGCCGAGGACCTCGTCTCCCGGGCGGCCGTCTGCGTCGACAACGCCCGCCGCTACACCCGGGAGCGGGACGCGGCCCTGGTGCTGCAGCGCAGCCTGCTGCCGCACCGGCTGCCCGAGCAGGAGGCCGTGGAGGTGACGGCCTGCTACCGGCCCGCCGACGAGTTGGCCGGCGTCGGCGGCGACTGGTACGACGTGATCCCGCTGTCGGGGGCGCGGGTCGCCCTCGTGGTCGGCGAGGTCTCCGGGCACGGCATCAACGCCGCCGCCGCGATGGGACGCCTGCGGACCGCCGTGCGCACCCTCGCGGCGCTGGACCTGTCCCCGGAGGAGGTGCTCGGACACCTCGACGACCTGGTGGCGATGGGCACGCCCGAGGAGGGAGTCGTGCCCGACGCGGGCGGGATCGACAACCGTCAGGGCGGGACGCAGGACGACGCGCCCGGGGGCCCCGAGTCCGTCGGATCCGGCTGCCTGTACGTCGTCTACGACCCGGTCGACGGCCGGTGCACCATGGCCGCCGCCGGGCACCCGGCACCGGCGGTCATCGGGGCCGACGGCAAGGTGGTCTTCCTGGAGCTGCCGCAGGGTCCCGCCCTCGGCGTGGGCGGACCGCCGTTCGAGTCGGTGGAGGTGACGCTGGCCGGGGGCAGCACGCTGGTGCTCCACACGGACGGGCTGCTGGCCGGCGACGACGAGGCGTGGGCGATCGACGTGGGCCGGGACCGGCTGCGCGGCGCGCTGGAGCGGACCGCGCCGTCCCTGGAGGGACGCTGCCGTGCCGTGGTGGACGCGCTGGTGCCCGCGCGCCCGCACGACGACGTGGCCCTGCTGCTGGCACGCACCCGGCTGCTCAGTTCGGAGCAGGTGGCGACCTGGGAGCTGCCCGTCGACCCGGCCGTCGTCTCCGACGCCCGCAAGGCGGCCTGCCGGCAGCTGTCGGCGTGGGGTCTGGACGAGCTGGCCTTCACCACCGAATTGGTGGTGAGCGAGCTTGTCACCAACGTCATCCGGCACGCCGTCGGCCCCATCCGGCTACGGCTGATCCGGGCGGCCACGCTGGTCTGCGAGGTGTTCGACAGCGGCGCCACCGCACCGCATCTGCGCCATCCGCGCACCACGGACGAGGGCGGACGGGGGCTGCTGCTGGTCTCACAGCTCACCCAGCGGTGGGGCACCCGGTTCGTCCCCGACGGCAAGGTCATCTGGGCGGAGCAGCCGCTGTCCGGCCTCCCGGACTGACGCGGCAGGCCCTTCGCCGCCTCCGCGGGCAAAATGAGGGGAACACCGTGGTGAGGCGGGAGCCATGAACGACGGGGCGATCGACTACGGGGCGGTCTTCCGGGCACTGCCCGGCATGGTCGCCCTGCTGACGCCCGATCTGGTGTTCGCCGACGCCAACGAGGAGTTCCTGCGGTTGTCGGGGCGCCGCCGCGAGGACGTCGTGGGCCGCTATCTCTTCCACGTCTTCCCCGACAACCCCGGCGACCCCGAGGCGACCGGCATGCGCAATCTGGAGGCCTCGCTGCGCCGGGTGCTGGCCACCGGCGAGCGGGACACCATGGCGCTGCAGCGGTACGACGTGGAGGGTCGGCCGGGGCAGTGGGAGGTGCGGTACTGGAGCCCCGTCAACGAGCCGGTCGTCGGCCCGGACGGGGCGGTCGAGCTGCTGGTGCACCGGGTCGAGGAGGTCACCGAGCTGATCGCGGCCCGCGGGGGTCCCGGCGGGAGCAGGGCGCGGGTGCTGGAGGCGGAGCTGTACACCCGGGCCCGTGAGCTCCAGGAGCTCAACGACCGGCTGCGTGACGCGCACGAGCGCGAACGTGAGGTGGCGCTGGCGCTCCAGAAGGCCATGCTGCCCGCCCGCCGTGAGGTGGGGCTGCACCAGACGGCCGTACGCTACCGGCCGGCGGTCGGCGCGCTGCACGTGTGCGGGGACTGGTACGACCTGGTCGACCTGGTCGGCGGCAGCCGCATCGCGGTCTCGGTCGGCGACGTGGTGGGTCACGGCCTCGGGGCCGCCTGCGTCATGGGCCAGCTGCGCAGCGCGCTGACCGCGGCCTCCCGGGTGGCGGCGGGCCCGGCCCAGGCGCTCGACGTGCTGGGGCGGTTCGCGCACGTCGTGGACGGGGCCGAGTCGGCCACGGCGGTGACGACGTTCATCGACTGCGACCTGCGGACCATCACCTACAGCAGCGCCGGTCACCTGCCGCCGGTGCTGGTCCAGCCCGACGGTCGCGTCGAGTTCCTGGACCGGGCCACCGATCCTCCGCTGGACGCCCATCCCGACCCGCGGCCGCGCCCGCAGGCCGGCACCGGGTTCACGCCCGGCGCCACGCTCGCCCTGTACACCGACGGGCTGGTGGAGCGGCGCCGAGAGGACATCGACAAGGGGGTGGCCCGCCTCGCCGAGTCGCTCGTGCGGCACCGGGAGGCCGAGCCCGAGGTCCTCGCGGACGCCGTGCTGCACGAGTTGCTGCCTCCAGAGGGCGCCGGCGACGACACCGTGCTGATCGTCGTCAGGCTCTGACCGCCGGGAGCCGGGACGCGGTGCGGGGGCCGGCACGCGGTGCGTCCCGGCCCCCGCAGGGCGTTCGTCCTACGGCTTGCGCGCCACCGCCCCGTACATGGCGATGTCCTCGTCGCGGATGCCCTCCTCGCCCATGCCGTCCGGGCGCCACTTGTGGACCTGGACGATGCCGGGCTCGACGAGTTCCAGGCCGTCGAAGAACTCGTGGGCCTCGTCGATGGTGCGCAGCCGCATCGGCATGTTGCGGGCGGCGTACTCGCGGGCGACGCGGCCCACCTCCTCGGGCGCGAACTCGGCCGTGCCGATGGACATCGCGAGGTAGCTGCCCGAGGGCAGCGGCTCCAGCAGGCGGCGCACGATGCCGACCGCGTCGTCCTCGTCCAGGATGAAGTGGACGATCGCGATCACAGTGAGCGCCACCGGCCGCGTGAGGTCGAGGGTCTCGCGCAGTTCGGCGGCGTCGACGATGCTGCCCGGCTCGCGGAAGTCGGCCTCGATGTACGCGGTCCGCCCCTCGGGGGAGCTGGCCAGCAGCCCCTGGGAGAGGGTGAGGACGATGGGGTCGTTGTCGACGTAGACGACCCGTGACTCGGGCGCCACCGCCTGGGCGATCTCGTGCAGGTTCGGCGAGGTCGGTATGCCGGTGCCGACGTCGAGGAACTGGCGTACGCCCGCCTCCTCGGCGAGCCAGCGCACGGCGCGGTTCATCCAGTCGCGGTTGGCCCGCATGTGGATGGGCAGGGCGGGCCACTCCCGGGACATGGCGTCGCCCGCCTCCTTGTCCGCGGGGTAGTAGTCCTTGCCGCCCAGGATGTAGTCGTAGATCCGCGCGGAGTGCGCGTTCTCGGTGTCGATGCGGTCGGCCGGCCATCCGTTGTCAGGCAACGCCGTGTCTCCCATTCGGGTTCGGGGGGGGGTGAGGGGAACGCTCGCTCAGCTACCGACGGGGGCGAGGAGCCCGGAGAACAGGTTAGGAGAGCGTGGTCGAACAGGAGGACGATCAGAGCAGGAAGTCGGCCTCACCCGACTTCACACCCGTCAGGAAGGTCGTGACCTCCAGGGGTGTGAAGACCAGCGCGGGCCCTTCCGGGTCGGTGGACTGGCGGACGGCGACCCGCCCGTCGTCGAGCTTCAGCACCTCCACGCAGGCGCCTCCGGCGTCGTCGCTCCACGGCTTGGACCAGCCCTGGGCGCCCAGTGCGGGGGCGGGCATGCCGTTGTGTACGGGGCGTGTGGGGTGGTGCACGTCAGAGCTCCTTGCGAATAGCGCCGAGTTGGGCCTCGGTCTTGCCGGCGGGCGCCGCCTGGGCGCCCAGCCGGTCCAGGGCCTCGCGGTACACCACGACGTCGTCGCTCTTGTCCAGGTAGACGGCGCCCACCAGGCCGTTGAGATAGACGATGTCGGGCAGCTCGCGCGCCCGGAACCGGAAGAGGTGGAAGGCACCGGCCCGCATCGCGGGGTGCGGGCCGTTCGCGAACCGCATGATCTGCAGGGTCACGTGCGGCAGCCGGTTCACCTCGATCAGATGGTCGACCTGTGCGCGCATCACGTCCGCGCCGCCGACCGGCCAGCGCAGCACGGTCTCGTCCATCACGACCCACAGCCGCGGCGGCGCCGGGCGGGTCAGCAGCTCCTGGCGGCGCATCCGCAGTGCGACCCGGCGTTCGGTCGCCTCGGCCGGGGCGTGCGGGTTGCCGGCGCCGAGCAGGGCACGGGCGTAGCCCTCCGTCTGCAGCAGACCGTGCACGAACTGGTTCTCGTAGGCACGGATCTGCAACGCCGCCTGTTCCAGGCTCAGATAGGCGGCGAACCAGTCCGGCAGCACGTCCCGGTAGGTGTGCCACCAGCCGCGCTTGTTGGCCTCGCGCACCGACTTCAGGAAGGTGTCGATCTCCTGCTGGTCCGTCACTCCGTAGACCTGGAGCAGCTTCTCGGCGTCCGGGAGCCGGAGCCGGGCCACCTTGGCGGCCTCCATCCGGCGGATCGTGGAGTGGCTGACGCCGATCGCGGCACCCGCCTGCTCGAACGTGAGGCCGGCCCGGGTCCGCAGCTCCTCCAGCTGTCTGCCGAGGATCATGCGCAGCACGGAGGGAGCGCCGCCCCAGTCGGTTTCCGCGGTCACGCCCTACCCCCTCATGCCGTCGGCTCCAGGGCCACCGTCTCACGCGGTCAGTAACGGAATGCCATTCGATCATTTCCTGGCGAGAGCAGCATGCACCTGGCCAATTGCAAATTTCAACTTGTGGCTTGCGAGCAGTTGTCGGCGGGTGCCACAGTGGACCCACTGTCCACGGCACACCGAACGGTGCGGTGTAACGGCCCAGTTGGGGGAGGCCGTTCCACAACTCACCGACATGCGGCGCGTATTGCACCTCCGTCTCCACCACGCGCATCCGGCCGACCCGACAGCTGTACGGCGATGACGCACATGGCAGACGAAAGGCGTACGGCGATGGCTCCGCCCTCCCTCCCCCACCCGGTGGACCACCTGCCCGGGCATGACCTCCCCGACCGCGCCGCCACCGCGCGACAGGCCTTCCGCCTGGCCGGCGCCGATCCCCTCGACGCACTGCCCGGCCCGGAGCACCCGCTCCGGGCGCCGTCGAGGGCGACGCGCGCCCCGCAGTCACCCGGAGGCGAGTTCGCCGGTCGACTCCCCGGGCCGCAAGGCCCCGACCGCCTCGCCTCCGGGGATCTGCCCGCGCACCGGGCCCACACGTTCGTCCTGCCGGCGACCCCGGAATCGGCCGGTGCGGCCCGGCGCGCCGTGCGCCGGACGCTGACGTCGTGGCACATCCACGCCGACGACGTTGACAACGCTGTCTTGGTCACCTCCGAGCTGGTCACCAACGCGGTGACGCACTCGGGCAGCGAGCGGATCGTGTGCCGACTGCACCTGGTCGGACGCCGACTCCGCGTCGAGGTCGAGGACCAGAACCTCGGCTCCACGCTCCCGGCGTCCCGCCAAGCCTGCCCCGACGACCAGAACGGCCGCGGGCTCGTCCTGGTCGAGGCGGTCTGCGACGACTGGGGCGTCGGACCCGCCCCGAACCGCACGGGACGCGTCGTCTGGGCCGACCTGACGACGACCCCCTCCCCGCCCGTCCCGCCCACCCCCGCGACACCCCCCGCCCGGCCCGTCCCCCACTCGGCCGAAGGATCAGTCCCCCATGTTCCGACCGCACAGCCGTGACCCCCACCCCTGCCGCTCCGCCACGACGCTCCGTCCCGCCCCCGCCCGGGGCGACGGGCTCCGCCTGCCGATCCCGCCGCAGCTGCCCACGAGCCTCGGCTACGACGCCGTGGGCACCTCGCCGGAACACGGCGAGACGATCCTGGACGCGCTCCCCCGCGTCGGCTGCGTCTTCGCCGACGACCGGCACTGGTGGTGGATCGTCCCGTCCGGATCGCACATCGGGATCACCTGGCCGCCCAGCACGACGTACGCGATCGGCGCCCGGATGGGCGATCCGTCCTGGACGGCCACCCGTCCAAGGCCTGGCCCGAGCCACCCGCGCCTGCTGCACTCCCCCACGGACGGCTCGCCGTACACGCCTCCGATACCGCTGTACTTCCTCACCTGCCGCCTCACCGGCAGCAGTCCGCGCTGGTCGCTCGGCGCAACCGAATGAAGAGCCACCGGTACGGCGCACTCCCCCGGCGCCGTACCGGTTTCCCACCCTCCCGCCCGCGCCTACACTGACACCTCACGACGTGCTGGTTGACCTGCGAGAACACTGCGGGGCGCCGAACCGACGGAGTGAGGAGCCACCCGTTGTTCTACTACCTGCTCAAATACGTCCTTCTCGGGCCGTTGCTCAGACTGGTCTTCCGGCCCCGGATCGAAGGGCTGGAGCATGTGCCGGCCTCGGGTGCGGCGATCGTCGCGGGCAACCATCTCTCCTTCTCGGACCACTTCCTGATGCCGGCGATCCTCAAGCGCCGCATCACCTTCCTGGCGAAGGCGGAGTACTTCACCGGTCCCGGCATCAAGGGCCGGCTGACGGCGGCGTTCTTCCGCAGCGCCGGGCAGATCCCGGTCGACCGCTCCGGTAAGGACGCCGGCCAGGCGGCGATCCGCGAGGGCCTCGGGGTGCTGAGCAAGGACGAACTGCTCGGCATCTACCCGGAGGGCACCCGCTCCCACGACGGCCGCCTCTACAAGGGCAAGGTCGGGGTCGCGGTGATGGCCCTCAAGGCCGGGGTCCCGGTGATCCCGTGCGCGATGATCGGCACCTTCGAGGCCCAGCCGCCGGGCAAGGTCGTCCCCCGCCTCCACCCCGTCGTGATCCGCTTCGGCGAGCCCCTCGACTTCTCCCGCTACGCCGGCATGGAGAACGAGAAGGCCGTCCTGCGGGCCATCACGGACGAGATCATGTACGCCATCCTGACGCTGTCCGAGCAGGAGTACGTCGACCGGTACGCGGCCGTCGTCAAGGCGGAGGCCTCGCAGAAGCCGGAGCAGCGGGAGCGCAGGTTCCGGCGTACGCCGCTGCGCTGACCCGAGCCGTGCCGGCCGGGCTCCTCTGCTCTGAGCCGAAATCCCTGGCCCGCCCGGTCGGCGCGGCCTACGGTCGCCCCCATGAGACGTGCTGTGGTGATCGGAGCGACAGGCCAGATCGGGCGCCCGGCGGTGCGTGCCCTCGCACGGGACGGCTGGGAGGTGACGGCCGCGTCCCGGGGCGGCGGACGGGACGAGACCTGGCCCGCGGAGGTGCGCGCGGAACGGCTGGACCGGAGCGACGACGCGGCGCTGGCCGCGCTGATCGGCGACGGCTGCGACCTCGTGGTCGACGTCGTCGCCTTCGGGCGCGAGCACGCCCGGCAGCTCACGGACCTGGCCGGGCGGATCGGCTCGGCGGTGGTGATCTCCAGCGTGTCGGTGTACCAGGACGACAAGGGCCGCGGCTTCGACACCCAGGCCGAACCGGACGGCTTCCCCGAGTACCCGGTGCCCCTGCCCGAGAGCCTGGGCACGGTGGCGCCCGGCGACTCCTCGTACAGCACCCGCAAGGTGGCCCTCGAACAGGAACTGCTGGCGGCCGGCGACCGGTTGCCCACCACGCTGCTGCGCGCCGGGGCGGTGCACGGCCCGCACTGCCGCACGCCCCGCGAGCTCTACTTCGTCAAGCGCAACCTGGACGGCCGCACCCGCCGCGTCCTCGCGTACGGCGGCCGGAGCCGCTTCCATCCGGTGAGTGTCCACACGCTCGCCGAGCTGATCCGCCTCGCGGCCGCCCGTCCCGGCTCGCGCGCCCTGAACGCCTGCGACGATCAGGCGCCGCCGGTGCGGGAGATCGCCACCGCGATCGACGCGGTGATGGGCGTCGAGACGGAGACCGTCCTGGTCGAGGGCCCGCCGCCCGCCCCCTCGGTCGGCGACAGTCCGTGGTCGGTCCCGGTGCCCGTGGTGTGCGACATGGCGGCGGCGGAACGGGAGCTGGGGTACCGGCCGGTGGTGCGCTACGCCGAGACGCTGCCGGAGACCGTCGAGTGGATCGAGCGCCGACTGTCCGGGCGGGACTGGAAGAAGGCGTACCCGAAGATGTTCCAGGCGTACGGCGATCTCTTCGACTACGCCGCCGAGGACGCCTGGTTCCGCGAGGGGCGGCCGGCAGGTCCGCCGGCCGCCCCTGGCAGCGTGTGAGCGGACCTTACGGCTTGGGCGTGGCGTGCGGGGCGCACGTCACGTCCTTGGCGTCCAGCTCGCCGGTGAGCAGATAGGCGTCGACCCGGTCGTTGACGCAGGAGTTGACCAGGCTGGTGACGCCGTGCGAGCCCGCGCCCTTCTCGGTGATCAGCCGGGAGCCCTTGAACCGCTGGTGCAGTTCGAGGGCGCCTTCGTACGGCGTGGCCGCGTCGCGCTCCGACTGCACGATCAGGACCGGGGGCAGACCCTTGCCCGTCCGCACGTCCAGCGGGGTGTTCTGCTGGGCGGGCCAGGTGGCGCACGGCAGGTTCATCCAGGCGTTGGCCCAGGTCATGAACGGGTGGTCACGGTGCAGCCGGGTGTTGTCGCGGTCCCACCGCTGCCAGCTGGTGGGCCACTTGGCGTCCGCGCACTCGACGGCGGTGTAGACGGCGTTGCCGTTCTCCGCGTCGGCGTTGCCCACGGTGTCGGACAGGTCCGGGGCCGCGGCGTCGACGAGGGCCTGGGTGTCACCGGCGACATACTGGCTGAAGACGGTGGCGACCGGCACCCACGAGGAGTCGTAGTACGGGGCGCTCTGGAAGAAGGAGATCAGCTCGGCCGGGCCGACCACGCCGCCGAGGGGGTTCTTCTTCGCGGTGGCACGCAGCTGGAGCCACTTGTCCTGCACCTCGGCGCGGGTGTCGCCCAGGTGGAAGGCGGCGTCGTTCTTCGCGACCCAG
Organism: Streptomyces sp. NPDC107562; assembly: GCF_055657325.1. Classification (NCBI taxonomy): domain Bacteria; kingdom Bacillati; phylum Actinomycetota; class Actinomycetes; order Kitasatosporales; family Streptomycetaceae; genus Streptomyces; species Streptomyces sp. NPDC107562. The sequence goes on from NZ_JBVKBE010000006.1 coordinate 366,422, forward strand.
TCCTGCCAGTCCTTCCAGCGCGTCTCGAAGGCCACGTCCTGGTCCAGGTTGGCCTGGTACCAGATCTTCTCCCGCGACGGGTTGACCACGCTGTCCACGACCATGCGGCCGACGTGGCGCGGGAAGAGCGTGCCGTAGACCGCGCCGAGGTAGGTGCCGTACGAGACGCCGAGGAAGTTGAGCCGCTTCTCGCCGAGCGCGGCGCGGACGACGTCCAGGTCGCGTGCGGTGTTCGGCGTCGTCATGTGCGGCAGCATGGCGCCACTGCGCTCCTGGCAGCCCTCGGCGTACTCGCGGGCCAGCTTGCGCTGGGCGCGCTTGTCGGCCTCGGAGCCGGGCACCGGGTCGAGCTTCGGCGCCTTGACGAACTCCTGGGGGTCGACGCAGGAGATCGGCGCCGACTTGCCGACTCCGCGCGGGTCGAAGCCCACGAAGTCGTAGGCCTTGGCCACCTTGGCCCAGACGGCGTTGTTCGTGGTGACCCGGCGCGGGAACCGCAGTCCGGAGCCGCCGGGGCCGCCCGGGTTGTAGACGAGGGCGCCGAGGCGCTCCTGCTCGCCGCCGGTGTTGCCGATGCGGTCCACGGCGAGCTTGATCTGCTTGCCGTAGGGCTTGGCGTAGTCGAGCGGCACGGTGACCCAGCCGCACTGGATCGGCTTCTCCAGGCCCCAGTCGGCGGGGCAGTCCTTCCAGTCGACGCCGGCCCGGGCGGCGCGGGCGGCGGCGACCGCGACCCCCCAGGACTCCTGGCCCTGACCGTGGCGGGCGCGTTCGGCGCCGTCGCCGGCGCTCGCGGTGGCGGTGGGCGCGGCCACCGCGCCGGCTATGAGCGTCGCTGCGACGAGCAGTCCGGCCGAACCCACGGCCGCTGTCCGCCTCTTCGGTCTGATGTCCCTCAAGTGGGGCCTCCCGTACACCGTTTCGATGAGTACGGGTGATCCTGTCCGCTGTGAGGTCGCCGAGAAAGGGGCCGTCGCCCTTCTTTGCCAATCCGATAACCGGAGAGGCAAGTTCGCTGGCCGGATCGTTATCCGAACGTGGCCAGCATCCCGTCCAGCGTACGTCGCAGGCGCAGCGCGTCCGGCGCGACCGCGGTCACCAGGGCGGCCGGTCCGGCGAGCGGCAGCACGGCGGTGCCCTCGCCCACGACCCGGGCCTGCACCGGTCGCTCCGCGAACTCCGGTCGCACAACGACCAGTTGCCCGACGGCACGGGCCCCGCCGAGTCCGGCCGGGCCGTCCCAGCCGCCCGGCGCGCCCGGACCGCAGGACAGCTCCTGGTCGAGGACGGTCCGCCCGGCGATCCGCACCGACAGACGGCTGACGAGCCGGCCCGGTTCCTCACCCGCCCGGCCGAGCACCTGCTCCTCACGCAGGACGAGACGGGCCGCCGGGCCCAGATCGGCCCGGGTGCGCACGTGCAGGTCGCTCTCGCGCGCGGAGATCAACTGCTCCGGCAGCCAGCGCAGTTCTCCGCCGTCCGCCACGGTCAGGCGGACGTCGTAGCGGGCCTCGCCCTTGGCCTGCCCCGGCAGCGCGCAGGTGGCGGCGGCGGACCCGACGTACAGCCGGGCCCCCTCCTCCACGCCGGCCTCGACCGTGAAGTGGTCGCCACCGAGGGGGCCGCTCATCGCGCCGACCAGCATCACCCGGGCCTCGTCCGCACTCCCCCGCGTCCGGCGCAGTGCCAGTGGGCCCTCGCCCGCCAGTACCGGCAGCGCCGTACCGCCGCGTCCGTCGGCGCGGGCGACGATCCGGGCGGTGGCGCGTACGCCGGTGGCCGTCGCGCTCACACCGTCCACGCGGCGAGCCGCCCGCGCACCCACGCGGCCACGTCCCGCACCCCACGGTCGTCGCGCAGCGACTGGAACACGACGGGCAGTTCGGCGCGCTGGGCCTTGGCGTCGGCGGCCATCCGGGCCAGGTCGGAGCCGACGTACGGGGCGAGGTCGGTCTTGTTGACGACGAGCAGGTCGGCGGTGGTGACGCCCGGGCCGCCCTTGCGCGGGACGTCGTCGCCGCCGGCCACGTCGATGACGAAGACCTGTGCGTCGACGAGACCCTTGGAAAAGGTGGCGGTGAGGTTGTCCCCGCCGGACTCGACCAGGATCAGGTCCAGCGGCCCGACCTCGTCCTCCAGGTCCTCGACCGCCTCTAGGTTGGCGGAGATGTCGTCCCGGATCGCGGTGTGCGGGCAGGCTCCCGTCTCCACGGCGGTGATCCGTTCCGGCGGCAGTACGGCCTCCCGGAGCAGGAACTCGGCGTCCTCGCGGGTGTAGATGTCGTTCGTGACGACCGCGAGGGAGAGTTCGTCCCGCAGCGCCCGGCACAGCGCGGCGACGGTCGCGGTCTTCCCGGACCCGACGGGCCCACCGAGCCCGATCCGCAAGGCCCGCCGCCGCCCGTCGGGCCGACGAGCGTCGGCGCTGAGGGCGGCGGGGCCGTGAGGGACGTGGTCATGATGCATGGCAACGGCTCCTATCGGGGCGAAAGCCCCGGAGGCGGAACGACGGACGGGGGCGAAGCCCCATGGGCGGCAAAAGGCCCAGGGGGCCGGGGCGAAGCCCCTGGGCACGGAGGCGAGGTGGGGCGGAGACGAAGCCGCTGGGGCCGGGGCGAAGTCTGGGCCGGGGACAGCGAAGCGTAGGGCGGGCGGCGAAGCCTGGGGGCACAGGCGTAGCCCTTGAGGCCGGAGGATGGCCCGTGGGCAGGGGCGAGCCCCTGGACCGGACGCGAACCCCCGGCAGGGGCAGGCCGGGACACCAGGCCAAGCCCCTCGGCCGAACGCTCCCGGCACGGGGCGGGCTGGGGCAGGGGACGAAGCCTCGGGCGGGGGGCCGGAGGCGGGGGGTGGGGGCTCATGAGGCGAACAGTCGGGCGCTCCACGCCGCATGTGCCTCCGCCCCGATCTCCAGCAGCGGTGCCGACGCCGCGGGCAGTACGTCGGCCCCCTCCTCGGCGACCTCCCGCGCCACCTCGGCCGCCCGGACGGCGACCCGGTCCACCTCGGGTGCCAGCCGGGCCAGCACCCCGGTCGCCTCGAACGGGTCCAGGCTCAGCAGCCGCACCGTCGCACCGGCCGGCCCGCTCACGCAGTCGTACGCCGCGCAGTAGGCCGCGTCGGCCGCCCCGAGCCCGGCCGCCCGCGCCACGAGTCCCAGCACCACCGGCTGATGCGCCCCCTTGGGGAACGCCCGCGCCAGGGCGTCCAGCTCCCCGGACGGCCAGGTCGCCCGCGCGGCCCGCAGCAGCTGCCGCCCCAGCCTGCGCGCCGCGCGCCGCAGCGCGGGGGACGGCGTCCGCGCGTCCGCCGCCGCGTCCAGCTCGACCGGGTCGACGCCGAGCGCCGCCGACGCGGCGAGGGCGGCGGACACCAGTCCCGTCGTGTGCAGCCGGCCCCGGCAGAAGTCCTCCAGGCCGGCGGCGCCCGTGACGCGCCCCGCCCGCACCGCGGCCTCGGCCCCGCCGGAGTGCGCGTGTCCCCCGGCGGGGAAGCGGCCGTCGGCCAGCATCAGAAGTGCCGCACGTGACATCTGCGCGCCTCGTCTCAGAAGAGGAAGTACCGCTGGGCCATGGGCAGTTCGGCGGCCGGTTCCGCCTCGACCAGCTCCCCGTCGATGCGCACGGCGAAGCTGTCGGGGTCGATGCGCACCTCCGGCCGGGCGTCGTTCTCCCGCATGTCGGCCTTGGTCACCCCGCGCGTCGAGTCGATGGCGGCGAACCGCTTGCCGAGCCCGAGCCGCTCAGGCAGCCCGTCCTCGACGGCGAGCGGCGCCACGAAGTTCAGGGAGTTGGCGGCCGGCGCCCGACCGATCGCCCCGTACATCGGCCGGGGCAGGACGGGCTGCGGTGTCGGGATCGACGCGTTGGCGTCGCCCATCTGCGCGTACGCGATCTGCCCGCCCTTGAGGACGAGGAGCGGCTTGACGCCGAAGAAAGCCGGTTCCCAGAGCACGAGATCGGCGAGCTTCCCGGTCTCCACGGAGCCGACTTCGCGCGCGAGGCCCTGCGCCAACGCCGGGTTGATCGTGTATTTGGCGACATAGCGACGTACCCGGCGGTTGTCCGCCCGTCCGTCGCCGGGCAGCGCGCCGCGCCGTCGTTTCATCACGTGCGCGGTCTGCCAGGTCCGCAGGACGACCTCGCCGACCCGGCCCATGGCCTGCGCGTCCGAGGAGATGATCGAGATCGCGCCCAGGTCGTGCAGTATGTCCTCCGCCCCGATGGTGGACGGCCGGATCCGGGACTCGGCGAAGGCCAGGTCCTCGGGCACCGCCGGGTTGAGGTGGTGGCACACCATCAGCATGTCGAGGTGCTCCTCGGCGGTGTTGACGGTGAACGGCCGCGTCGGGTTCGTCGAACTCGGCAGCACGTACGGCTCGGAGACCACGCTCATGATGTCCGGCGCGTGCCCGCCCCCCGCACCCTCCGTGTGGTAGGCGTGGATGCCGCGCCCGGCGATCGCGGCCAGGGTGTCGCCGACGAAGCCTGCCTCGTTCAGGGTGTCGGTGTGGATGGCGACCTGGATGCCGGTGCGTGCGGCGACGGTCAGCGAGGCGTCGATGACGGCCGGGGTGGAGCCCCAGTCCTCGTGCAGCTTCAGCCCGAGGGCGCCGCCACGGATCTGGGAGAGCATCGCCTCGTGCGAGACGGTGTTGCCCTTGCCGAGGAAGCCGATGTTGAGCGGGTACTGCTCCATCGCCTCCAGCATCCGGGCCAGGTGCCAGGGGCCGGGCGTGACGGTGGTCGCCTTGGAGCCCTCGGCGGGTCCGGTGCCGCCGCCGACGAGGGTCGTGACGCCCGAGGCCAGCGCCTCGTCGGCGATCTGCGGGCAGATGAAGTGCACATGGGCGTCGATGGCCCCGGCGGTGAGGATCCGCCCGTTGCCCGCGACGATCTCGGTCTCCGGTCCGACGACCAGCGCCGGATGCACCCCGTCCATGGTGTCGGGGTTGCCGGCCTTGCCGATCCCGGTGATCCGGCCGTCGCGGATGCCGACGTCGGCCTTGACGATCCCCCAGTGGTCGACGATCACGGCGCCCGTGACGACGGTGTCGGGCGTGCCGTCCGCGCGCGTGGCACGCGACTGCCCCATGGACTCGCGGATGACCTTGCCGCCGCCGAACACCGCCTCGTCACCGGCGCGTCCGGGCCCGCCGCTGCGGTCCTCCTCGATCTCGATCAGCAGATCCGTGTCGGCGAGCCGGATGCGGTCACCGGTCGTCGGGCCGAACAGGTCGGCGTAGGCGGCGCGCGAGATCTCAGGCATCGAGGGCACCTCCGGTCTCCCCGCGCAGGCCGGGCACCACGCGGGCACCGGCGAGCGGGACGAGTTCGACGTCGACGGGGATGCCCGGCTCGAAGCGCACGGCGGTGCCCGCGGCGACGTTGAGCCGCTTGCCGCGCGCCGCGGCGCGGTCGAACTCCAGGCCGGGGTTGGCCTCGGCGAAGTGGTAGTGGGAGCCGACCTGGACGGGCCGGTCGGCCGCGTTGAGCACGGTGAGGCGGGTGACCTCGCGGCCCTGGTTGTAGGCGATCGGGCCGTCGGCGAAGAGGATCTCTCCGGGGATCATCGCGGCCGCCTCACACGATCGGGGCGTGGACGGTGACGAGTTTGGTGCCGTCCGGGAAGGTCGCCTCGACCTGCACGTCGTGGATCATCTCGGGGATGCCGTCCATGACGTCGTCCCGCGTGAGCAGTTCCCGTCCGGAGGCCATGAGTTCGGCGACCGTGCGGCCGTCGCGTGCGCCTTCGAGGATGTGCGAGGTGATGAGGGCGACGGCCTCGGGGTGGTTCAGTCTCAGCCCGCGGGCCCGACGCTTCTCGGCCACGTCCGCCGCGACGTGGATCAGCAGCCTCTCCTTCTCGTGCGGGGTCAGTTGCACGTGCCACCTCACATCCTCGCTCCGGGCCGTGCGGGGCCCGGTTGCCCGCCGCCACCGGCCGAACTCCCCGACGGCGTGGAGGGGCACGCTAGTTGGCGTGCGTTTCGGGCGCGTTAACCGAACTGTGACCCCTGGGACGCGGCTGGCTGGTCCCGCATGCCCATCAGCGCGCGCAGTCCGTCGCGGAGGACCTCGACCGGGGCGGGCCCGAAGAGGGACTGCTGCGCGAGGAAGCCGATCACGGCGGCGATCATCGTGCGGGCCACGCGGTCCGGTTCGGCGTCCCGCGACATCATGCCGGCGCTCTGGTAGCTCTCGACGATCCGCGCCCAGGCCGCGCGCACCGAGGCGTACCCCTCGCCCAGGACGGCCCTCAGGTCCTCGTTGCGCAGGGTCTCCGCCCACACCTGGATGACCAGCCGTGGAAAGGCGGGCAGGCCGTCCACGGTGAGGTTCTCCCGGGCGGCGAGCGTCCGGCCCAGGACCGCCGCGACGAGTTCGTCCGGCGGTGGGGGCGGGCTCTGGCGCGCCGCCTCCTCGAAGGCCGCGTGGACCGAGCCGAGCACCTCGGCGACGATCGCCGCGATCAGCTCCTCCTTGCCGCTGAAGTAGCGGTAGACGGCGCCCGCGGAGAGGTTCACCTCTTTGAGCACGTCCTGCATCGACGTGGCGTGGAAGCCGTTGCGGGCGAAGCAGACGGCGGCGCCGTCGAGGATCTGCCGGCGGCGGGCGTCGAGGTGTTCCTGGGATACACGGGCCATGCCCCGAATGTAGAACGAACATTCTTTCTTGACAAGAGCACGCACCGCGGCACACGGTGGTGCCACCAAAAACGAACGATCCTTCTTTTTGAGGCGTCCACCCGAGGGGGAACTCCATGTCCACGCCAACCGGCACGCAGCCCACCCGTCCCGGCGCCCGGCACGTCGTCGCGGTCGTCGTCCTCGTCCCGCTCGTGGCGGCGCTCGCGCTGTGGGCCTTCGCCTGGCCGGCCGCCCGGACCGCGCCGCACGACCTGCCGCTCGGTGTCGCGGGTCCGGCCACCGCCACCGCGCAGGTCGAGCGGCAGCTGGCACGGCATCCGGGCGCCTTCGAGGTCCACCGGTACGCCGACGAGGCCGCCGCCCGCGAGGCCGTCGGGGACCGGACGGTGTACGGCGCCGTCGTCGTCACCGCCCAGGGCCCCGAGCTGCTGACCGCTTCGGCCGCCGGCCCGGTGGTCGCGCAACTGCTCCAGCAGGCGATGTCCGCCGACGGCACCCCGCCGCGGACGGTGGACGTGGTGGCCGCCCCCGAGACCGACCCGCGGGGCGCCGCACTGGCCGCGAGCGTGCTGCCGCTGGCGCTGGGCGGGATCGCGGCGGGCGCGGCCGTCTCCGTGCGGGGGCTGCGCGGGATCCGGGCGGTGACCGCGCTGGTGGGCGCGTCCGCGCTGGTCGGCGTCGGCGCTGCCGCGATCGCGCACAGCTGGCTGGGGGTCCTCACCGGGAACTGGTGGGCCGAGGCCGCCGTCCTCGGGCTGTCCACGCTGGCGGTGAGCGGCGCCGTCGCGGGGCTCGCCGCTCTGGTGGGCCGCGCCGGGATCGCCGTCGCCGGCGGCACGCTGATGCTGTTCGGCAACCCGCTCTCGGGGGCGGCGTCGGCGCCGCAGATGCTGCCCGAGCCGGCCGGGACGATCGGCCAGTGGCTGCCGCCGGGCGCGGGGACGACGCTGCTGCGCTCGGTGTCGTACTTCGACGGCGCGGCCGCCCTCGGCCCGGCGCTCACCCTCACCTGGTGGGCCGCGATCGGGCTCGGCGCGGTGCTGCTGGGCAGCGCGCTGAAGTCCCGTACCGGGGCGGCGCGCGAGGTCGTGGCCGAGCGGGAGCCCGCGCCGGCGCTCTGACCACGGACCGGCCGTGCGCCCCGCTGTAGCGGACGGGGCGCACGGCCTCTTCGCGTCCCGGCCGATCGGGTGACGGCCGGTCAGCCGGACCGCGTGAATCGGCCCGGCGCGGGACGGCGACCCGAGTCGTGGACCGCGCGCCCGCCCGGACGCCGGTGCGCGGAGATCGTCGTGGAGCGCCACCGGTGCGCGCCGACGCCGTCGCACCGCGCTCCGACAGCTGCGGGCAGGACTGATCCGCCCGCCGCCGTCCCGGGTCACCGGGTGTCATGACGGTTCGTGCGGGCGGGAGTTGAAACGGACCAAAAGGGCTACCGCCGTCCGGATGACCTTCCCCTCCTTTTTCGGTGCCCTTGCGGTTGCGCAACGCGACCTGCCTCGGGGCGTGATGAGGCCTTCCGCCGCTGGTCCGGGGTGGCGTGGCGCCCTTGACACCGGGTCGAACAGGGGGATGTCCACCCGAACGGGTGAGTGGTGAGTAACGCCACAAATCCCTGATTGCGTTGGGATTTTCGGACTTCCGTGAGTCAAGATCCCTGACTGACGACAAGCCCCCGCCGCCGCGGCGGGGCGGTCCGGGCGGACGCCGAGTCCTGCCGCCGCCCGGATGACCGGTCGACAGGAGTGGATCGGCAGGAGTGGAGGACCCAAGCACGACGGGTCGCCGGAGCGCAATCTCCGAGCGTCCCTTGGGGTGAAGCCGTGGCAACGCGGCCGGGCTACTTCGCCAGCCCGAATCCGACAGGTCATCCTTCACAGGCGGCTGACGAAGGGTTGCGCATGACCGCGCTCAATCGTGTCCCGTCGCTGATGGCCCGTGCCGGTACGGCCTCGGCCCTCACCCTTGCCGCGGTGGGCGGCTCCGTAGTGGCTCCGGGCTTCGCCTCCGAGGCCGCGGCCGCCACGACGGCGACGAAGGCACTCCAGATCGCCGCCTCGAAGAAGGGCTCCCCCTACAGGTGGGGCGCCACCGGGCCGCGCAGGTTCGACTGCTCCGGGCTGACCCTGTACTCGTTCAAGAAGGCGGGCAAGAAGCTGCCCCGCACGGCAGCCCAGCAGTACAACAAGACCCGCCACATCGGGGCCAAGAGCCGCAAGGCCGGCGACCTCGTGTTCTTCCACTCCGGGTCGAACGTCTACCACGTGGGGATCTACGCCGGGAAGGGGAAGATCTGGCACGCCCCGAAGACCGGGGACGTGGTGCGGCTCCAGAAGATCTGGACCAAGAGCGTCTGGTACGGCCGGGTCAAGTGACCCCCGGGTGGCGGTGGCGGCGCCCGGAGGGGACGCCGCCGCCCCGCCCGTGACACGGGCTCGACGCGACTCGTCGGCGGGGTCGCGCCGAGAACGACCCGCGGGCCGCCCGTGACGCCCTCCGGGGCACGGGCGGCCCGCCGGCGGCTCTTCGGCACAGGGGCCCCGTGAGGCCCCTCGGAGCCCCGGCTGGGCCCGTGGGTGCCGTCGGACGGGCGCAGGGGCCCAGGACGGCGCGGGCTCGCACCGGGGGGCGCCGAGGGGCCGCCCTGACGACGAGGGTCCGCGCCCGGACGCCCCGGCCGGTCGGACTGCCCCGCCCGACCCCGGCAGTCACGCCCGGCTCCGGCCCCCCGAGACCGCCGTGACGCCACAACGTGCCCCTCCGTGCCGCCGGGTCCGGCGCCCGGCGCGGGTACCCAGAAGCGACCCCCAGGAGCACCCGGCGCCGCTCCTCGCCGGATCCCCGCGCCTCTGCCCCCGGACGGGCTACGGCTCCTGCCCGCCACCCAGGCGGGCCGGGACCGTCCAGGGGAGTTCGATCGACACCGTCTTGCCGCCCTCACGGGTCGGACGGACTCTGAGAACCTGCCCCTCCGCGCCGCCGGGTCCGTGCCCGGCGCGCGGCGCGGGTACCCAGAAGCGACCCCCAGGAGCACCCGGCGCCGCTCCTCGCCGGATCCCCGCGCCCCTGCCCCGGACGGGCTACGGCTCCTGCCCGCCCCCCAGGCGGGCCGGGACCGTCCAGGGGAGTTCGATCGACACCGTCTTGCCGCCCTCACGGGTCGGACGGACTCTGAGGCGGCCGCCGCATTCCGCGGCGAGCCAGCGGATGATGACCATGCCGCGGCCGTTGTCCTGCTGGACGGCGGCCGGAAGTCTCTTGGGGAAGCGCGGGTGACTGTCGGTCACTCCGATGCGGAGCTGCTCGTCGCGGTCGAGCCGCATCGCGACCGTGAAGGTGGGCGACTGACCGAGGGTGTGCTGGACGGCGTTGGTGGCGAGTTCGGAGATGATGAGCCTGATCGTGTCGGCCTCCTCGGTCTCCGGTCGCAGACCCCATTCCGCCAGGGTGCTGACGACGTAGGTGCGGGCGGTGGAGACCGAGGCGGGATCGCTCGGCAGAGTGACGGATGCTTCCAGATGGTCTGCCATGGCGACGTCGTCCCTTTCCCACGGGACCGCGGCCCGACACGGAGCGGATGGTTCGAGTACGGTCCCGGACTGGTGCTTCTTCGCCAGACTGCCACTCAAAGACCGGTAGCGGTGGCGATCCACCAAGATATGCATATATCTGTCGCTCGAAGCGGTGAACTCTGCGACGGCAGAGCGTATTTGGGCGGCTCGGAAGGAGTAAGGAGTAGCCCATGCAGCACGGTCCCGCGGTGCGCCGCCGGAAACTGGGCGCCGAATTGCGCACACTGCGAGGCCGCGCGGGCCTCACGAGCGGTGAGGCGGCGCGGTTGGTGGGATGGCATCAGTCGAAAGTGAGCCGGATCGAGACCGGCGCGAGCGGCGTGAAACCGGCCGATGTGCGGTTACTCCTGGATGCCTACGGGGTGGACGACGCCCAACTCAGGGATCTCCTTCTGGCGTTGGCGGGCTCCGGCGGCGGCCAGGGCCGCGACCACTGGTGGCACGCCTACAAGGGGGTGCTGCCGCCCACGTACCGCGACTTCATCAGCCTGGAGTCGCAGGCCGGCGCCATGCGCACCCTGGAGACCTCCGTCGTCCCGGGACTGCTCCAGACCCCCGAGTACGCCCGCGCCGTGACCCGCGCCGCGGTGGAGGGCCTGGCCGAGGACCGCTTGGACGCCCTGGTGGAGGTACGCCTGGCCAGGCAGGACGTGCTGCGTTCGCAGCCCCCGCTGGCGCTGAACGCGGTGCTCGACGAGGCCGTGCTGCGCCGGGAGGTCGGCGGCCCGGAGGTGATGGCGCGCCAGCTGGAGCGGCTGGTGGAGGCCGCCCGCCTGCCCCAGGTGCGGCTCCAGGTGCTGCCCTTCGCCGCTGGGGCGCACATCGGCATCACCGGGCCTTTCGTTATCTTCTCATTTTCGAGCACTTCTGATCTGGATGTTGTGGTTCTCGACCACTTGACGAGTAGCCTCTACCTCGAAAGGAAAGAAGACGTAGAGGCCTACACGGAGGCCTTCAACGCCCTTCAGTTCCACGCCCTTTCACCCGAGGAATCGTTGGACTACATCGCCGGGATAGGTGACGGCGCGTAAGGAGGCACCATGACCGCACTGCCTCGGAACGTACCCTCCAGCACGCGACTGCTCGGTGTGCACTGGCTGCGCAGCAGCTACAGCACCGGCGCCAACAACTGCGTCGAGACAGCCCGGCCGGACCTGGGCCCATGGGCCGGCCTGCTCGCCGTACGTGACTCGAAGGACCCTGCCGGACCCGCGCTGCTCTTCTCCCCCGAGAGCTGGGCGGGATTCACGGCTCACCTCTGATCAGGTCGGATCATCCCTGATCGATTCCGAACAGCGTGACGCACGGCCGTGGTTCGCCGACTCATGGTCGCGTGTCGCCGATGACTCGTACAGCGCGTTCGATCTGGTCCCCGGAGAGGTCCGCGCGGGCCGTCAGCCGCAGCCGGGAGATGCCGTCGGGCACGGAGGGAGGTCGGAAGCAGCCCACGGCGAGCCCCTCGGCACGGCAGTCGGCCGCCCAGCGCACGGCACTCTCCGGGGACGGCGCGCGCACCGAGACGACCGCCGCGTCCGGCCGTACCGCCTCCAGGCCCAGCGCCGTCAGCCGGGCGTGCAGTTCGCCGGCCACCGCACGCGCCCGCGCCGCGCGCTCCGGCTCGCCGCGCAGCAGCCGCAGTGCCGCGAGCGCCGCGCCCGCGGCGGCGGGAGCCAGTCCCGTGTCGAAGATGAACGTCCGGGCCGCGTTGACCAGATGGTCGATCACCCGTGCCGGGCCGAGCACCGCGCCGCCCTGACTGCCCAGCGACTTCGACAGCGTGACCGTGACGACCACGTCGTCCGCGCCCGCGAGCCCCGCCGCGTGGGGCGCGCCGCGGCCGCCGTCGCCGAGCACCCCGAGGCCGTGCGCGTCGTCCACGACCAGCCCCGCGCCGCTCTCCCGGCACGCCTGCGCCAGGTCGGCCAGGGGAGCCTCGTCCCCGTCCACCGAGAAGACCGTGTCGGACACGGCGACCGCCGGTCCGTCGTGGGTGCGCAGCGCCTTGCGCACCGCCTGCGGGTCGGCGTGCGCCACCACCTGTGTGGTGCCCCGGGCCAACCGGCAGCCGTCGATGAGCGAGGCGTGGTTGCCCGCGTCGGAGACGATCAGTGAGCCGTGCGGCGCCAGCGCGGTGACCGCGGCGAGGTTGGCGGCATAGCCGGAGGAGAAGACGAGCGCCGCCTCGAAGCCGCAGAACGCGGCCAGCTCCCCCTCCAGTTCCGTGTGCAGCGCGGTGGTGCCCGTGACCAGGCGCGAGCCGGTCGCCCCGCCGCCCCACGTCCGCGCCGCCCGCGCGGCGCCCTCGACGACCTCGGGGTGCCGGGCCAGACCCAGGTAGTCGTTGCTCGCCAGGTCCAGCAGCGGCGAGTCCGCCGGGCGCGGCCGCAGGGTCCGTACGAGTCCGGCGCCCCGGCGCAGCTGTGCCTGCTCGTCGATCCAGCCGAACGCCATGGGGTCCGTCCTCCGGTGTTTTTGTAGGCAGTGAACAGACACTAGCGGTACCCATCGGGGCGCAGGGTGTGGCAATACCCACACGTCGAACACGCGGGGTTGTGCGAAGTCTCCTCTTGGCCGGAAGCGGTGCGTTAGGACAGGATCACCTTCATGGACCTGCTGAACACGCTGGTGGACAAGGGGCTTCGGCGCGAGACGCCGACACGCGAGGAAGCGCTGGCCGTCCTCGCCACTTCCGACGACGACCTGCTCGATGTGGTGGCCGCGGCCGGCAAGGTGCGCCGCCACTGGTTCGGCCGAAGGGTGAAACTCAACTACCTGGTCAACCTCAAGTCGGGCCTGTGCCCGGAGGACTGCTCGTACTGCTCCCAACGGCTCGGCTCCAAGGCCGGGATCCTCAAGTACACCTGGCTGAAGCCCGGTGAGGCGTCCGAGGCCGCCGCCGCGGGGCTCGCGGGCGGGGCCAAACGGGTCTGCCTGGTGGCCAGCGGGCGCGGGCCGACCGACCGGGACGTCGACCGGGTCTCCGAGACGATCAGGACGATCAAGGAGCAGAACGAGGGCGTCGAGGTGTGCGCCTGCCTCGGTCTGCTCTCCGACGGGCAGGCGGAGCGGCTGCGCGAGGCGGGTGCCGACGCCTACAACCACAACCTGAACACGTCCGAGGGAACGTACGCGGACATCACGACCACCCACACCTACGCCGACCGTGTCGACACCGTGCAGAAGGCGCACGCGGCGGGCCTGTCGGCCTGCTCCGGTCTGATCGCGGGGATGGGTGAGTCGGACGAGGACCTGGTCGACGTCGTCTTCTCGCTGCGCGAGCTGGACCCCGACTCGGTGCCCGTCAACTTCCTGATCCCGTTCGAGGGCACCCCGCTCGCCAAGGAGTGGAACCTCACCCCGCAGCGCTGTCTGCGGATCCTCGCGATGGTGCGCTTCGTGTGCCCGGACGCCGAGGTGCGCATCGCGGGCGGCCGCGAGGTCCATCTGCGCACCATGCAGCCCCTCGCCCTGCACCTGGCCAACTCGGTCTTCCTGGGCGACTACCTCACCAGCGAGGGCCAGGCGGGCAAGGCCGACCTGGAGATGATCGCCGACGCCGGGTTCGAGGTGGAGGGCGCCGATCAGGTGACGCTGCCGGAGCACCGGGTGGGCGGTGGCTGCGGGTCGCGGGAGAGCGGGCAGGTCGAGGGCCGCGGGTCCCACGGGGACGCCGGGTGCGGGTCCCACGAGGGCGGCGGCTGCGGGTCCCACGAGGGCGCCGGGGTCTGCGGGTCGGCACCTGCCGCGCAGGCGGCCGAGCCGCGTACGGACCTGGTCGCGGTACGCCGCCGGGGTGCCGGAACGGACCTCGCGCCCAATGCCTGACCTGTCCGTGCCGGAGCTGCTGGACCTCGACCGGCGGCACGTCTGGCATCCGTACGGCCCCATGCCCGGCCGGCAGGAACCGCTCGTCGTGGAGTCGGCGAGCGGGGTCCGGCTGCGGCTCGCGGACGGCTCGGGCGAGCTGATCGACGGGATGTCGTCCTGGTGGTCGGCGATCCACGGCTACAACCACCCGGTGCTGAACGAGGCCGCCCGCGAACAGTTGTCGCGGATGAGTCACGTGATGTTCGGCGGGCTCACGCACGAGCCCGCCGTACGGCTGGCGAAGCTCCTTGTCGACATGTCTCCTGACGGTCTGGAGCATGTGTTCCTCGCCGACTCCGGGTCGGTGTCGGTCGAGGTCGCGGTCAAGATGTGCCTGCAGTACTGGCGTTCGCTCGGCCGGCCGGAGAAGCACCGCCTGTTCACCTGGCGGGGCGGCTACCACGGCGACACCTGGCAGCCGATGTCGGTCTGCGACCCCGACGGGGGGATGCACGAGCTGTGGACCGGCGTGCTGCCGCGCCAGGTCTTCGCCGACCCGCCTCCGGCCGAGTACGAGGAGTCGTACGCGGAGCGGCTGCGCGCGGCGATCGAGCGGCACGCGGGTGAACTCGCCGCCGTCGTCGTCGAACCGGTGGTGCAGGGCGCGGGCGGGATGCGGTTCCACTCCCCCGCGTACCTGCGCGTGCTGCGCGAGGCGTGCGACGCGCACGACGTGCTCCTGGTCTTCGACGAGATCGCGACCGGCTTCGGCCGGACGGGCGCGCTGTTCGCGGCGGAGCACGCGGGCGGGACGCCGGACGTGATGTGCGTGGGCAAGGCGCTGACCGGCGGTTACCTGACCATGGCGGCGACGCTGTGCACGGCGCGGGTGGCCGACGGCATCTCGCGGGGCGAGGTGCCGGTGCTGGCACACGGGCCGACGTTCATGGGCAATCCGCTGGCGGCCGCCGTGGCCTGCGCCTCGATCGAACTGCTGCGCGGTCAGGACTGGCGCGGTGAGGTCAAGCGGATCGAGGCGGGGCTGCGGGAGGGCCTGGCACCGGCCGCGGACCTTCCCGGGGTGCGTGAGGTGCGGGTCCTCGGTGCCATAGGCGTCGTCCAGCTCGACCACGAGGTGGACATGACGGCGGCGACGCGCGCCGCCGTGCGCGAGGGCGTGTGGCTGCGGCCGTTCCGCGACCTCGTCTACACGATGCCGCCGTACGTCACGGACGACACGGACCTGGCACGGATCGGGCGCGCGGTGTGCGCGGCCGCGCGGGAGGGATGACATGCCGATCCTGGTGATCACGGGGACGGGCACGGAGGTCGGCAAGACGGTCACGACGGCCGCGATCGCCGCGTCGGCGCGGGCGGCGGGTCGTTCGGTCGCGGTGCTGAAGGCCGCGCAGACGGGCGTACGGCCCGAGGAGCCCGGGGACGTCGAGGAGGTGACGCGGCTCGCGGGCCCGGTCACGACGGCCGAACTGGCCCGCTATCCGGAGCCGTTGGCACCGGGGACCGCGGCACGGCGCGCCGGGCTGGCGCCGGTGCACCCGCACGAGATCGCCGAGGCCGCCGCCAAGCTGGCCACCGAGCACGATCTGGTGCTGCTGGAGGGCGCCGGCGGGCTGCTGGTGCGGTTCGACCCGGCGGGCGGGACCCTGGCGGACGCGGCCGGGCTGCTGGCGGCGCCGGTGCTCGTGGTGGCGACGGCGGGGCTGGGCACGCTCAACACCACCGAGCTGACGGCGCGTGAGGTGCGCGCCCGGGGGCTCGACCTGGCGGGCGTCGTGATCGGCAGCTGGCCCGCGGAACCGGACCTCGCCTCGCGCTGCAACCTCGCCGATCTTCCGGAGGTCGCGGACGCGCCCCTCCAGGGGGCCCTGCCCGCCGACGCGGCGGCGCTGGCGCCGGAGGCCTTCCGGGCGGCGGCACCGGCATGGCTGGCCCCGCGACTGGACGGCTCGTGGGACGCGGAGGCGTTCCGCGTCCGTGAGGGCCCGCGTCCGTTCGCCTGATCCCCGACAGGACCGCCGCTCGGCGGGTCGCGGCACCGGGCCCCCTCGGTCCTCCGACCCGCCGACCGACGAGAAGCAGTGAACCGCCGCCGAGCGCCTCGCCCTCGCCCTGCCCACCCGCGCAGCCCTGCGGGCAGGCCGGCCGAGACAGCCGGTAAGCGCCGTCCGGCAGTTGAGCGGTCGGCGCGTCTGCGGGCTCTCCGGTGGGCGGCCACCCTGCGTGCGGCCGGGCGGGTTTCTCGGGTGGGTGGCGGAGGGGGGTGTGCCGGGTGTATCCGGGGGACAATTCCGGTAGTGCCCGTCCTGCCCGGGAGGTCTCCATGCCGCTTCGGTCCACCGGTACCGGCAAGGTGGCACGGGATCCCGTGCACCACCCGCTGTTCGCCCGCTACTACGCCCGTGTCAGCGTGGCCGCCGAGACGCGGATGGGTATGGGCGGCGTACGCGAGCGGCTGCTTGCCGGGCTGTCCGGCCGGGTGATCGAGATCGGCGCGGGCAACGGGCTGAACTTCGCGCACTACCCGGGCACGGTCGCCGAGGTCGTCGCGATCGAACCGGAGCGCGGCCTGCGGAGGCTGGCGGTGGAGAACGCCCTGCGTGCGGACGTGCCGGTCGACGTGGTGCCGGGTGTGGCGGAGGCGCTGCCGGTCAAGAGCGAGGGCTTCGACGCGGTGGTGCTGTCGCTGGTGCTGTGCAGCGTGCGGGACGTGCCGCGAGCCCTCGGGGAGGCGCGGCGGGTGCTGCGGCCGGGCGGCCAGCTGCGGTTCTTCGAGCACGGGCGGGGCGGCGGCCGCGTCATGGGCCTCACGCAGTGCGCCCTGGACCGCACGCTGTGGCCGGCGCTGACCGGCGGCTGCCACCTGTCCCGGGACCCGCTGGGCGCGGTCCGCGCCGCCGGCTTCGAACTCGGCCCCCACCGGCGGATGCTGCTGCCGGAGAAGGGACCCGCGCTGCCCACGTCGTTCTGTGTGCTGGGCACCGCGTGGCGGCCGCAGCAGTAGCGGGCGTCCGCCTCACAGGCTCCACTGGCGCAGCTCGCGCGCGATGTCGTGCACCGACGCCTCACCGCTCTTGACGAGCCGGGCCAGATCGCGCACCTGCTCGGGCGAGGTCACGAGCTTGGCACCGCTCGCGACGAGGTAGGCGTACGCGACGGCGCAGGCGAACAGCGCGTTGGACCGCTCCAGCGCCGGGACGTGGATCAGCAGCTGGAGCAGGGCCGCGGCGCGGGCGTGCGGGGTGTCGTAGACGGGGACGTCGAAGATCTCGGCCTGGTGGCGGGCGACGGCGGCGACGAGGGCTCCCCAGTCGGTGACCTGGGGATCCCCCGGCGTTTTCTGTTCGGCGAGCATCAGGAGCCAGGCGAGGTCGACGGTGAGGTCGTTCAAGGGATCAGCGGCGACCTTCGCTCGTGCGGCCCGTTCGGCCTTCCTTCACCTTGCCGGCGCCGACGCGGCCCTCACGTTCGGGGCCGAACTCCTCGGCGAAGACCGACTCGTACTGCTTCATGAAGTCGGCGGCGGCCTCCACGAAGGTGTGGCCGACCTCGCCGGTGTCGTGCTTGACGAGTTCCTCGATGTAACGGTTGACGCTCATCCCGCGCGCGACGGCACGTTCGCGCGCCGCGCGGGCGGTGTCCTCGTCGACGCGAACGTTCAGCTGGGTCTTGGCCATACTTCGAAGCTAGCGCTCGGACGCTAGCGCGGCAAGGCCTTCCGCACGGCCCGGTGCCTGCCCCCTACAGCTGTCCGGGGCGCACGACCTGGGCAGGAGGACACCCGGGACCTCCGGGGGATACCGCGTGTGCCGCGCGTCACACTAGTGTCGGCCCGAGCTGGGGCGTCGTCCGCGCGGTACCCGGCCGCACACGAGCGAGGAGCGACCAAGGAGGCACCCTTGTCCACACCTGCTGCGGAGCACGCCCCGGGACAGGCCCCGGCCGACGGGTTCGCCGCCCGCACCCGGGGGCTGACCAAGGCCTACGGCTCGGGCGAGACGACCGTGCTCGCCCTGGACTCGGTGGACGTCGACATCGCGCGCGGGCGCTTCACCGCCGTGATGGGCCCCTCGGGGTCCGGCAAGTCCACCCTCATGCACTGCCTGGCCGGACTCGACAACGTCTCGGCGGGCCAGGTGTGGCTCGGCGACACCGAGATCACCGGGCTGAAGGAGCGCGAGCTGACGCGGCTGCGCCGGGACCGGATCGGCTTCATGTTCCAGTCGTTCAACCTGATCCCGACGCTGAACGCGCTGGAGAACATCACCCTGCCCATGGACATCGCGGGCCGCAGGCCCGACCAGAAATGGCTCGACCAGGTCATCGACACCCTCGGGCTGCGGGACCGGCTGGGGCACCGTCCGTCCCAGCTCTCCGGCGGCCAGCAGCAGCGCGTCGCCTGCGCACGCGCCCTCGCCTCCCGGCCGGAGCTGATCTTCGCGGACGAGCCGACCGGCAACCTCGACTCCCGCGCG
This sequence comes from Streptomyces sp. NPDC107562, assembly GCF_055657325.1. Lineage (NCBI taxonomy): Bacteria > Bacillati > Actinomycetota > Actinomycetes > Kitasatosporales > Streptomycetaceae > Streptomyces > Streptomyces sp. NPDC107562. Next base: position 384,943 of record NZ_JBVKBE010000006.1, read on the forward strand.
GGCCTGGAGGTCCTCGGCTTCCTGCGGGAGGCCGTCGACGCGCTCGGACAGACCGTCGTCATGGTGACCCACGACCCGGGCGCCGCCGCCCACTCCGATCTGGTGCTCTTCCTGGGCGACGGGCGGATGGTCGACGAGATGGAGCGGCCGACGGCGGAGGCGGTGCTGGAACGCATGAAGCGGTTCGACGTGATCCGCCGTCAGTACGACGACGGCGCACGCGCCCAGGGAGAATGACGCCGTGTTGAAGGCGACCCTCAGAAGCTTCCTCGCCCACAAGGGGCGGCTGCTCCTCTCGGCGCTGGCGGTGCTGCTGTCCGTGGCGTTCGTCGCGGGCAGCCTGATCTTCTCGGACACCGTCAGCCGCACCTTCGACCGGCTCTTCGCCTCGACCGCGGCCGACGTCACGGTCAGTCCCCGCGAGACCCTCGCCGAGGCGGTGCCGTCCGGCGCCACGGCCACCCTGCCGGCCGCGCTCGCCGAGCGGGTCGCCCGGATCGACGGGGTGGCCGCCGCCCGCGCCGAGGTCGAGGTCCAGAACATCACCGTCGTCGACGACCGCAACGAGTCGGTCAGCCCGACCAGTGGTGCCCCCACGCTCGGCAACAACTGGAACCCCACCGAGCGCAGCCCCGTGGAGCTGACCTCGGGGCATGTCCCGCGCGGGCCCGGCGAGGCGCTGATCGACTCCCAGACCGCCGAGCGCAGCGACGTGGAGCGGGGAGACACCCTGACGGTGATCGCCGCGCCCGGCTCGTTCCGGGTCGAGGTGGTCGGCATCGTCACCTTCACCACGACCAACCCCGGTGCCGCGCTGCTGTTCGTGGACACACCGACCGCGCAGACGAAGTTCCTCGGCGACCCGAAGGGTGCCACCGGCATCACGGTGGACGCGGCACCCGGCGTCAGCGACGAGACGCTCAAGGAGCGGGTGGCGGACACGCTCGGCACCGGCCGCTACGACCTGCGCACCGCGGACGAGAAGGCCCGGTCCGACGTCGAACAGCTCGGCGGCTTCCTCGACGTCATCAAGTGGGTGATGCTCGGCTTCGCCGGGATCGCGGTGCTGGTGGGCGTGTTCCTGATCGTCAACACCTTCTCCATGCTGATCGCGCAGCGCACCCGCGAACTGGGTCTGATGCGCGCGCTGGGCGCCGACCGCCGCCAGGTCCGCCGCTCGGTGCTCACCGAGGCGCTGCTGCTGGGTCTGGTGGGCTCCACGCTCGGACTGGCCGCCGGCATCGGGCTCGCGGCCGGGCTGATCGGGCTGATGGGCGTGCTCGGCATGAACATCAGGTCCACCGAGATGGTCGTCGGCTGGGCGACCCCCGTGACGGCGTACGTCGTCGGCGTCGGCGTCACCTTCGTCGCCGCGTACCTCCCCGCCCGCCGCGCCGCCTCCGTGTCGCCGATGGCGGCGCTCGCGGACGCGGAGGTCGCGGGGGTGGGCCGGCCGCTCAGGACGCGCGCGATCTTGGGCACGGTCGTGGGGGCGGCCGGCGTGGCCGCGCTGGTGGGCTGCGTGATGGCCTCCGACACCGGATCGGCCGCCTCCCTGCTCGGCCTCGGGGTCGTGCTGACGCTGGTCGCGACCGTGATCGCGGGGCCGCTGCTGGTACGGCCGGTGATCCGGGTGCTGGGTGGCTGGTTCCCGGCGCTGTTCGGTTCGATCGGGCGGATGAGCCAGCGCAACGCCCTGCGCAATCCCCGCCGCACCGGCGCCACCGCGGCCGCCCTGATGGTCGGGCTCGCCCTGGTCGGCGGGATGTCGGTGGCCAGCGCCTCCATGACGAAGTCGTTCGACGAGCAGATCGACCGGACGCTGGGCGCGGACTTCGTGCTCCAGAACGCCAACTTCGTGCCGTTCCCCCGGGAGGTCACCGAGCGGGTGCGCGAGACCGAGGGCGTCGGCCTGGTGGTGCGCTCGCGGTTCGCGCCGATCGCGGTGACCCTTCCGGACGGCGACCGGATCGAGACGACGGCGGCCGGCTACGACCCGCGGCTCGACGAGGTCGCCAACGTGCCCTACGCGCGGGGCGACAGCGCCGCCGCGCTGGCCCCCGGGCGGATGGCGATGGACCGTGACTTCGCGCGGGACCGGGGTCTGCGGGTCGGCAGCACGGTACCCGTCGAGTTCCAGGGCGGACGTCGGGCCGAACTGACCGTGGGCGCGCTCACCGACCAGGAGTCGTCCGGCGGCTTCGGCATGCAGGGCGGGATCTACTTCGGGCTCGCGACGCTGGAGCGGTACGCGCCGAGCGCACAGGACTCCGCGCTGTACGTCAACGGCGGGCCGGGCACCGCCGACGACGACCTGCGCGACGCCCTGGAGGCGACGCTGGAGGCCTATCCGCAGGTGCAGGTGCGGGACCTGGCCGATTACAAGCAGCTCGTCGACGACCAGATCGCCGTACTGCTCTACCTGGTGTACGCGCTGCTCGGGCTGGCGATCGTGATCGCCGTGCTGGGCGTGGTCAACACCCTCGCCCTGTCCGTGGTCGAGCGCACCCGGGAGATCGGGCTGCTGCGGGCCATCGGGCTCGCCCGGCGGCAGCTGCGCCGGATGATCCGGCTGGAGTCGGTGGTGATCGCGGTGTTCGGCGCGCTGCTCGGGCTGGCGCTGGGGCTGGTGTGGGGTCTGTGCACGCAGCAGGTGCTGGCGCTGGAGGGCATGACCGCGCTGGCGATCCCGTGGGGCACGATCGTCGCCGTCGTGATCGGCTCGGCGGTGGTGGGGGTCGTCGCGGCACTGCTGCCGGCGTTGCGGGCCTCCCGGATGAACGTCCTGGCGGCGATCGCGCACGAGTGAGGGCGGGCGGCCGACCGGTGCCCCTGCGCCCGGCGGGCCGCCCCCCGTTGGTCCGGATGCTGGAAAACAGGCGCGCGGCGGACCCGGCCGGTGATGGGATCACGTCATGAGCGACGTGCGGACACGGGCCGCGACACCCGACGACCTGGACACCGTGCTGGCCTTCTGGAGGACCTCCGCCGAGGGCACCAGCATCAGCGACGACCGCGACGGCGTGGAACGACTTGTCGACCGCGACCCCTCGGCGCTGATCCTGGCGGAGCGGGAGGGCGAACTGGTCGGCACGGTGATCGCGGGATTCGACGGCTGGCGCTGCCACCTCTACCGGCTCGCCGTGCACCCCGGCCACCGGCGCCAGGGGATCGGTGGCGCGCTGCTGGCCGCCGCGGAGGAACGTTTCGTGGAGCTCGGCGGGCGCCGGGGCGACGCCATGGTGCTGACCCGGAACGAGACCGGGCAGCACGCCTGGCGTGCGGCGGGGTACTCGCCGCAGGAGCAGTGGCGCCGCTGGGTGAAGCCGCTGACAGTGTCCTGACGTCGTCCCGAACCGTGCCGTCCGCCCCCGGACCGGCCCCTACCCGAAAGGTGTGAGCGTCCGTCCATGGGCGTGCCTTCCCGTGCCAGACATCGCGCGATCCTCCCCGCCCTGCCGGATCATGGGACGGAGGTGACCCGATGACCGAAGTGCTCCTCCTGCTGGTGGCGATCCTGCTCTCGCTCCTCTGCGGCGCCTTCGTCGCCGCCGAGTTCTCCCTGACCACGGTCGAGCGAGGTGACCTGGAGCGGGCGGTGGAACGCGGCGAGCGCGGCGCCGCCGGTGCCCTCAAGGCCGTACGCAACCTCACCTTCCAGCTCTCCGGCGCCCAGCTCGGCATCACCGTCACCAACCTGGTGGTCGGCATGCTCGCCGAGCCGTCGATCGCGCGGCTGATCGCGGGCCCGCTGCGCGCCCTGGGCGCCTCGCTCTCGATGGCGTCGTCGATCGCGCTGGTGCTGGGCACGGCGTTGTCGACGGTGTTCCTGATGGTGGTGGGCGAGCTGGTGCCCAAGAACTGGGCGATCTCCTCGCCGCTGGCCGTGGCCCGGCGGGTGGGCAACGCCCAGCGCTGGTTCAGCGCGCTCTTCCGGCCGTTCATCACGCATCTCAACAACACGGCCAACCGCCTGGTACGCCGCTTCGGCATCGAGCCCGCCGAGGAGCTGGCCTCGGCGCGCGGGCCGCAGGAGCTGGCCGCGCTGGCCCGGCATTCCGCCCGGGAGGGCGCCCTGGAGCCGGACACCGCCGAACTCTTCGTGCGGACCCTGAACCTCGCCGACCTGACCGCCGAGAACGTGATGACCCCGCGCGTGCAGGTCGTCGCCCTGGACGCGCAGGCGACCTGCGAGGACGTGGCGAACGCGACCCGCGCGACGGGCCTGTCCCGCTTCCCGGTCTACCGCGGCAGCCTCGACTCGGTCGTGGGCACCGCCCACATCAAGGACATCCTGACCGTGCCCGCGGAACGCCGACCCCGGGTGCGGGTCGCCGACATGATGCGTGAGCCGCTGCTCGTCCCCGAGTCGCTGACCGTCGACCGGCTCCTCGACCGGCTGTCCGGCAAGCGGACCATGGCGGTGGTCATCGACGAGTACGGCGGCACGGCGGGCGTCGCGACCCTGGAGGACATCGTCGAGGAGGTCGTCGGCGAGGTCCGCGACGAGCACGACCCGCACGAGACCCCCGACCTCGCCCCGGTCGGCGCCGACGAAGACGGCCACGCCCTGTACTCCGCGGACGGCGCCGCCCGCATGGACCAGCTCGCGCGCGTCGGCCTGCGGCCGCCCGAGGGACCGTACGAGACGCTGGCCGGCCTCGTCGCGAACGAACTGGGCCGCATCCCGGAGGTCGGCGACAGCGTCGAGGTCGCCGGCTGGCGGCTGGACGTGCTGGACGCCGGTGGCCGCAGGGCCGCGCGCGTGCTGCTGCACGCGCCGCCCGAGGACGAGGGGACCGACGAGAAGGAGGCGCGGGCATGACCGTCGTACAGCTGTTGATCGGTCTGGCGACGCTCGTCGTGAACGCCTTCTTCGTGGGCGCCGAGTTCGCGCTGATCTCGGTGCGCCGCTCCCAGATCGAGCCGTACGCCGAGCAGGGCGACCGGCGGGCCAGGAGCGTGCTGTGGGGTCTGGAGCACGTGTCCGCGCTGATGGCGGCGGCGCAGCTGGGCATCACGCTGTGCACCCTGGTGCTCGGCGTGGTCGCGGAACCGGCGATCGCGCACCTGCTGGAGCCGGTGTTCCACGCCATGGGGGTGCCGAGCGGGGCGGGCCACGCGGTGTCGTTCGTGATCGCGCTGGCGCTCGCGACGTACCTGCACATGCTGCTGGGCGAGATGGTGCCGAAGAACATCGCGCTCGCCGAGCCGGCGCGCAGCGCGCTGCTGCTCGGGCCGCCGCTGGTGACCCTGTCCCGGGCGCTGCGACCGGTGATCTTCACCATCAACGCGTTCGCGAACGGGCTGCTGAAGCTGCTGCGGATCGAGACCAAGGACGAGGTCACGGCGACCTTCTCGGACGCCGAGCTGGCCCGGATCGTCAAGGACTCCGGCGCGGCGGGCCTGATCGACGACCGGGCGCAGGAACGCCTGCACGACGCCCTCGAACTGGGCCGTCGGCCCGTGCGTGACGTCGTGCTCCCGCTGGAGCGCGTCGTGTACGCGAGCGTCGGGGTGACTCCGGAGGAGCTGGAGGGGCTGTCGGCCCGGTCGGGGTTCTCCCGCTTCCCCGTGGTGGACGAGGGCCGGCGCATCGTCGGCTATCTGCACGTCAAGGACGCGCTGGACGCCTCCCCGCGGGACGTGCCGTTCCGGCTGCGGGACATGCGGCCCATCGCGCGCGTGCGGGAGGCCACGCCGCTGGACGACGTCCTCACCGCGATGCGGGGCAGCCGTACGCACGTGGCGGCCGTGCTGGGCTCCGACGGGCGGCTGGCGGGGCTGGTGACCATGGAGGACGTGCTGCGGGAGCTGTTCGGGCAGTGGGTCTGAGCCCGGCGTGGCCCCGCACCGAACGCGTCGGGGAGGGTGACCGACCCGCGGGTATGCGCCTCGGGATACCATCTCCGTCGCCATGGAGACGAACCCCTCACCCCTGTACAGCAGCCTGGTCGCGGTCGGCGACTCCTTCACCGAGGGCATGTCGGACCTGCTCCCCGACGGCACCTACCGGGGCTGGGCCGACCTGCTCGCCGCCCGGATGGCCGCCCGCGCGCCCGGCTTCCGCTACGCCAACCTGGCCGTGCGCGGCAAGCTCATCGGCCAGATCGTCGACGAGCAGGTGCCCGTGGCCGCCGCCATGGGCGCCGATGTGATCACGCTGGTCGGCGGGCTCAACGACACCCTGCGGCCCAAGTGCGACATGGGGCGGGTGCGCGGGCTCCTGGAGGAGGCCGTGGAGCGGCTGGCCCCGGCCTGCAAACAGCTGGTGCTGATGCGCAGCCCGGGACGGCAGGGCCCCGTGCTGGAGCGGTTCCGGCCGCGCATGGAGGAGCTCTTCGTCTGCGTCGACGAGCTGGCCGCGCGGCACGGCGCGGTGGTCGTCGACCTGTACGGGGCCGGCTCGCTCAGCGACCCCCGGCTGTGGGACGTCGACCGGCTGCACCTGACGGCCGAGGGGCACCGCCGGGTCGCGGAGGCGGTCTGGCAGCGGCTCGGCTACGAGGCCGAGGACCCGGACTGGCACGTGCCGATGGCCACCACACTGCCGCTCGGGTGGGCCTCACGGCGGGTCGCGGACGTGCGCTTCGCCCGGCAGCATCTGCTCCCGTGGATAGGGCGCAGGCTCACCGGCCGCTCCTCGGGGGACGGCCGCCCGCCGAAGCGGCCCGACCTGCTGCCGTACGAGGACCTGGCATAAGCCGGCCGCGGCCTCGCGGGCGATCGGCCGGCAGGCCGGCGTCCGGGCGCGCGGGCCGGCGAGCGGGTCGATCTGCCCGGGTCCACCGGGCGGCGATCGCCTCGTAGGTTCCGACGAACCGCCCCATGGCGCCGACCTGCACGAACCGCCAGTAGAATCCGGTTACGTGACTTCCGCTCCCGCCAAGCCCCGCATCCCCAACGTCCTCGCCGGACGCTACGCCTCCGCCGAGCTCGCCACGCTCTGGTCGCCCGAGCAGAAGGTGAAGCTGGAGCGCCGGCTCTGGCTCGCCGTGCTGCGGGCCCAGAAGGACCTCGGGATCGAGGTGCCCGACGCGGCGATCGCCGACTACGAACGCGTGCTCGACCAGGTCGACCTGGCCTCCGTCGCGGAGCGCGAGAAGGTCACGCGGCACGACGTGAAGGCGCGGATCGAGGAGTTCAACGACCTCGCCGGGCACGAGCACGTGCACAAGGGCATGACGTCCCGCGACCTCACCGAGAACGTCGAGCAGCTGCAGATCCGGCTCTCGCTGGAGCTGATGCGCGACCGCACGGTGGCCGTCCTGGCGCGCCTCGGCAAGCTCGCCGGGGAGTACGCCGAGCTGGTGATGGCCGGCCGGTCGCACAACGTCGCCGCGCAGGCCACCACGCTCGGCAAGCGGTTCGCGACCGCCGCCGACGAGCTGCTGGTCGCGTACGGCCGGATCGAGGAGCTGCTCGGCCGCTACCCGCTGCGTGGCATCAAGGGCCCCGTCGGCACCGCCCAGGACATGCTGGACCTGCTCGGCGGGGACGCCGGCAAGCTCGCCGAGCTGGAGGAGCGGATCGCCGGGCACCTGGGCTTCTCGCAGGCCTTCACCTCGGTGGGCCAGGTGTACCCGCGCTCGCTGGACTACGAGGTCGTGACCACGCTCGTACAGCTGGCCGCCGGCCCCTCGTCGCTGGCCAGGACGATCCGGCTGATGGCCGGGCACGAGCTGGTGACCGAGGGCTTCAAGCCGGGTCAGGTCGGCTCCTCCGCGATGCCGCACAAGATGAACACCCGCTCCTGCGAGCGCGTCAACGGTCTGATGGTGATCCTGCGCGGCTACGCCTCGATGACCGGGGAGCTGGCGGGCGACCAGTGGAACGAGGGTGACGTCTCCTGCTCGGTGGTGCGGCGCGTCGCGCTGCCCGACGCGTTCTTCGCGCTGGACGGCCTGCTGGAGACGTTCCTGACGGTGCTGGACGAGTTCGGCGCGTTCCCGGCGGTGGTGGCACGCGAGCTGGACCGCTATCTGCCGTTCCTGGCGACGACCAAGGTGCTCATGGCCTCGGTGCGGGCGGGTGTCGGCCGTGAGGTGGCGCACGAGGCGATCAAGGAGAACGCCGTGGCGTGCGCCCTCGCGATGCGGGAGCAGGGCGCCGAGCGCAACGAACTGCTCGACCGGCTGGCCGCCGACGAGCGCATCCCGCTGGACCGCGCCGCGCTCGACGGTCTGATGGCCGACAAGCTGTCCTTCACCGGTGCCGCCGCCGACCAGGTCGCGGCCGTCGTCGGCCGGATCGAGGAGATCGTGAAGCAGCGTCCGGAGGCCGCGGGCTACACGCCGGGAGCGATCCTCTGACACGCTTCACTCCCGAGCAGCTTCAGGCCGCCCGCGACCGTCTCGTCCCGGACGTGGTCGCGGACGGCCTGCGAGTGCTGTTCTGCGGCATCAACCCCGGTCTGATGACCGCCGCCACGGGACATCACTTCGCCCGCCCCGGCAACCGCTTCTGGCCGGTCCTCCATCTGTCGGGCTTCACGCCCCGGCTGCTGAAGCCGTCCGAGCAGGGCGAGTTGCCGTCGTACGGGCTCGGCATCACGAACGTGGTGGCACGGGCGACGGCCCGGGCCGACGAGTTGAGCGCCGAGGAGTACCGCGAGGGCGGGCGGCTGCTGTCGCTGAAGGTGGCGCGGCTGCGGCCGCGCTGGCTGGCGGTCGTCGGGGTCACCGCGTACCGCGCGGCCTTCGACGACCGCAAGGCGCGGGTCGGGCCGCAGGAGCGGACGATCGGGGACACCCGCGTGTGGGTGCTGCCCAACCCCTCGGGGCTGAACGCGCACTGGACGGCTGCGACCATGGCGGAGGAGTTCGCACGGCTGCGGGTGGCCGCGGCGGACTAGGTCGTGTCCGTAAAGTGGTTGGTGCGTTGGTCTGTTCGTGGTGCGTCGTCATGAGTTGACTGATGAGTCGTGGGCGGTGATCGAGCCGTTG
>NZ_JBVKBE010000007.1:0-380141 GCF_055657325.1 Streptomyces sp. NPDC107562
GGCGCGGAATCGGTCACTTACCAACGCACCCGTGTTGACGCGCCAACCGCTGCGGGCGGACACCCCCCGACCCACCCCCTTCCCGCCGTACGCGGCTGCCGCGCCATACGACAGACACGACGCCGAGCAGGCCGGTCGGTGGGTGTGTTGTAGGGCGGCTGCGGCGCCGTGTGGCTGACGCGTGAGCAGGGCGGTCGCTGGTGTTTGTGGGCGGGTGCAGCGTTGTGAGGCTGGCGCGTGAGTGGGGCGGTCGCCGTGTGTTGTGGGCGGGTGCGCGTCGTGTGGCTGGCGCGTGAGTGCGGCGGTCGCTGGTGTGGTGTGGGCGGGTGCGGCGTCGTGTGGCTGGCGGCCGAGAGCCGGTTCCCTTGCGCCGCTACGTGGCTGCCGCGCCGTACGACTGACGCCTGTGCGGGCCGGGCCCCTCGTGCTGCGGCGCCGTGGGACCAACGCCTGAGCGGGGGCGGACCTTTGCGCTGTGCGCGGGTGTCGCGCCGTGCGCGGAATGACCGAGCGGGTCGGTCCCCTCGCTGTAGCTCAGCACGGTGTCACGGCCGCTGCGGTCGACCGCGTTCACCGTCTGGGTGCTGGCCGCCGGGGACTCTGGGGTTTTAGAGGAAGGCGAGGTGTACGACGCCGAAGGCGCAGGCTGCTACTGCGCCGGCTGCCGGCATGGTGATGAACCAGCCCAGGACGATGTTCTTGGCCACGCCCCAGCGGACCGCGTTCACGCGCTTCGTCGCGCCGACGCCCATGATGGCCGAGGTGATGACGTGGGTCGTGGAGATGGGGGCCTTGAAGAGGAAGGCCGTGGTGAACATGATCGACGCGCCCGTGGTCTCGGCGGCGAAGCCCTGTGGGGGGTCGAGTTCGATGATCTTGCGGCCGAGGGTGCGCATGATGCGCCAGCCGCCGGCGTAGGTGCCGAGGGAGAGCATGAGGGCGCAGACGATCTTGACCCAGAGGGGGATCGGGTCGCCGTAGTCCTCGACGTCCGCGATGACCAGGGCCATCACGACGATGCCCATGGTCTTCTGGGCGTCCTGGAGGCCGTGGCCGAGGGCCATGCCCGCCGCGGAGACGGTCTGCGCTATGCGGAAGCCGCGCTTGGCCTTGTGCGGGTTGGAGCGGCGGAAGATCCACATGATCGCCGTCATCACCAGGTAGCCGACGATCAGGCCGACGACGGGGGAGATGAACATGGGGATGATGATCTTGTCGAGCACGCCGTCCCAGTAGACCCGCGTGCCGCCGGCCAGTGCCGCGCCGACCATGCCGCCGAAGAGGGCGTGGGAGGAGGAGGACGGCAGGCCGAAGTACCAGGTGATGAGGTTCCAGGTGATCGCGCCGAGGAGGGCGGCGAAGAGGATGCCCATGCCCGTGGAGCCCTCGGGCGTCTCGATCAGACCCTCGCTGACCGTCTTCGCGACGCCGCTGCCCAGGAAGGCGCCGGCCAGGTTCATGACCGCGGCCATGGCGAGCGCGGCCTTCGGCGTCAGGGCGCGCGTCGACACGGACGTGGCGATCGCGTTCGCCGAGTCGTGGAAGCCGTTGGTGTAGGTGAAGAAGAGGGCGACCAGGATGGTCACGACCAGGGCGAAGGTGTCCATGTACGGGTCAGGACTCCTTGACGGCGATGGTCTCCACCGTGTTCGCCACGTGTTCGAAGGCGTCGGCGGCCTCTTCGAGGACGTCGACGATCTGCTTGAGCTTCAGCACCTCGATCGCGTCGTACTTGCCGTTGAAGAGGTGCGCGAGCAGCTTGCGGTGGATCTGGTCGGCCTGGTTCTCCAGCCGGTTGACCTCGATCCAGTACTCGGTGAGGTTGTCCAGCGTGCGCAGGTGGGGCATCGCCTCGGCCGTCAGTTCGGCGGCGCGGGCGAGGACCTCGATCTGCTGGTCGACGCCCTTGGGCAGTTCCTCGACGTTGTAGAGGACGACGAGGTCGACGGCCTCCTCCATGAAGTCCATGATGTCGTCGAGGGAGGACGCGAGGGAGTAGATGTCCTCGCGGTCGAAGGGCGTGATGAAGGAGGAGTTCAGCTGGTGGAAGATCGCGTGCGTCGCATCGTCACCGGCGTGTTCCGCTGCCCGCATACGCTCCGCGATCTCGGCCCGGGCGGAAGCGTCCGCCCCGAGCAGTTCCATCAGGAGTTTCGAGCCCGTGACGATGTTGTCCGCGGATGCGGCGAACATGTCATAGAAGCTCGTCTCCCTGGGGGTCAGACGAAAGCGCACGTGGGGTCCTCGGGGTGCTTCGGTTTCGGTCAGGGTGATGCTAGGCGCATCATCCGGCCACGGCTAATGGGCCGTCCTCCAGTGTCGCCCATGAATTCCGTGCATCTGTACGGGGGCGGTTCGGTGGCCGGCTCCGGGCAGTGGCCAAGGGGCCTATACCCAGCAAAGTTCGGTACGATATACCCAGTAGGGGTATGTGGATGGAGGGTACGCGATGACGACCGCCGAGGCCGGTGAGGGCGTGGTGACCGACCACGACCGGGGCATCCACGGGTACCACAAGCAGAAGGACGAGCATCTCAAGCGGCTCAGGCGGATCGAGGGACAGATCCGTGGCCTGCAGCGGATGGTCGACGAGGACGTCTACTGCATCGACATACTCACGCAGGTCTCCGCCTCAACCAAGGCCTTGCAGTCCTTCGCGCTCCAGTTGCTGGAGGAGCACCTGCGGCACTGCGTCGCCGACGCCGCTCTGAAGGGCGGCGCCGAGGTCGACGCCAAGGTCGAGGAGGCCACGAAGGCCATCGGGCGGCTGCTGCGGACGTGAGCTTTCGCTCACTTCCCGCGGGTGTCGTCCCCGCGTTCCTCCGCCACCCTCAGGACCTGGTCGATGCTCTCCAGGCTCAGCCGGTCCTCGTCCGCCGCGGAGGCCGCGATGATCAGCTCCCCGCACAGCTCGATCTCGGCGAGGGCCACGTGGTCCTGAACTGCCGTACCGCCGACCGGAGCCACGTGCATCACCTCTTCTCTGCCGTCACCGGCTTCCTAGAGTAGGGAGTGGCCTACACAACGCGCATGGCACGGACGGGCTAGTTCACGCCGGTCACTCCTCGGCGATCCGGCCCGCGTAGATGTCCTCCTGGGGCGGCAGGGTGACGTCGACGGGGGCGCCGAAATCGTAGAGCAGGGTCGTGGAAGCGACCGCCACGGTGCCCTCCTGCGTGCCGTTGACGAAGCTGAAACGGTGCCTGACCTTACGGATCCTGCCCTCGTCGTCCAGGTACACGTCGAACGGGACCTCGGCCGTGGCGAACCCTTTCGCCGCCGCCGCGAGCGACGCCCGGCCCCCGGGGGACGCGGTGCTTGCCGCCTTCGTGAGATCGGCGGTGCCCCGGTAGTGGTGGACCTCGGTGCCCGCGACCTGGGTCCGGCCCACGTACGTCGCCGAGCGGGTGCCGCGCAGCACCTCGGCGGCGGCCCACGGGTCGGTGGCGCCGCCGGTGACCAGGTTCCCGTCGGAGAGTGTCGCCGTGTCGACCCGCACCCACTTGTCCGCCGGGACGCCGGCGCCGCGGTTCTTCATGTAGAGGGCGCCGGGCGCGAGCAGCTCGGTGATCGGGCGGTGCTCGGTCTGGCCGGACGGGTCCTGGGGGAGCAGGACCTTCAGCCGGCCGCGCTGGCGGGTGAAGTCGTAGACCCCCTCGCCGCGGATGGTGACGCGGGTGCCGCCGGTCGCCATCTCCATCGACGTACGGGCCTTGGACGTGCCCGCCTCGACCAGGGACTCGGCCGCGCGGTGCAGCGCGCCGACCGGGTCCGCGGGGCGGGCGTCGTCCGCGGCGGCGCCGCTGCTCGTGCATCCGGAGGCGAGAAGGCAGGCGCAGGCCGTCAGTCCCGCCGCCACGACCGTTCCGCCCGTCCTGCCGTGCTGCTCCGCCATGGTCTGCCTACCCCCAGCCGTCCGTCCGTCTCGGGCCCCCTGCTGTCCGGTTAACGACGGGTAGGTTGAGCCGTCACGCGGGACGGGGGGTGGTGGAGGCGTGCGCGGGAGTGTGCGGCCGTGGTGTGCGGGGGCGGCCGGGCCCGTCCGTACAGGACGCTCACGCCCGGCTGACCGGCCGTTCACCTGGTCTGGGTACCGTGGGTGCCGTGACAGAGCAGGATCGGTTCGCCCCAGGTCAGGACCGTCCGGAACACCGCACCAGCACGGTCGAGCAAGGGCCCTTCTGCATGGCCCGCTGCGTCTGCGGCTGGCGTGGTCCCGCGCGTCGGGCGCGGAGCCTGGCCCGGACGGACGCGGCGGGGCATGTGGCTGGATCTTGACGGTCCCGGGTGGCTCGGCGGGGTCGCCGGGCGCCCGGTGACAGGCGCTCCTAGGCGTGGCGCATGGTCGCCAGGAGTTCGTCCACCAGTTCGCGGTCGCGGGGCTGGGTCAGGCGCAGTCGGGCCGCGCCCGGAGGCAGCCACAGGATGCGGTCGACCTCGTCGTTGGGGGTGAAGCCGCCCGTGGTGGCCTCGGCCGCCCAGTAGCGGACCTCCTTGGGGCGGCCGCTCGCCATGTAGTGCACGGTGGGCAGCTCGGCACCCGGCGCCGCGGCGTAGCCGCTCTCCTCCTCGACCTCCCGCAGCGCGCCCGTCAGCGGGTCCTCACCGCGCTTCAGCTTGCCCTTGGGGTGGGACCAGTCGTCGTACTTCGGGCGGTGGACCAGGCAGAGCTCCAGGCCCTCGGCGACGGGGGCGCGGCGCCACAGGACGCAGCCGGCCGCCAGGACCGGGGTGTTGTCCTTCGGACCGGTCACCGGCTTCTCACCGCCCCCTCGCGCGCTCAGGAAGTGCCTACCGTGTGCTTCTGCCACGACTGCTGGAACTCGAACCTGGCCGCCTCCACCTCGTGCCGCTGGTCGGCGTGGAGCACGCCGAGCGCGTACGCCGTCGCGGGTGCGATACGGGGGGTACGGGCCGCCGCTGCCGCCGCCGCTGCCGCCTCGGAGGCGTCGCGGTGCCGGTTGAGGGCCTGTCCGGCGGTCAGCAGGCGGACGTCGACCGGGGCGTTCGCGCCCTCCAGGACCTCGCGGGCGTAGCGGTGCAGCCGTAGCAGGAGGCGGACCTGGTGCCAGGGGGCGTCCTGCGGGTGCGGCGAGGGGTCCGGGGACAGCCCGTGGATCAGGGCCGCCGCGTTGTACGGATGGCCCGCGGTGACCAGGGGGAGCGCGGCCACCGCGTCGGTGAGGCGCTCCTCGGCCGCCGAGGCCTGCGGACGGAGGTCGGCGGTGGCCGCGGCGGGGGTGAGCGGGACCTCGCTGGCCAGTACGGCGACCTTGTCGGCGACCGCGTGGAAGCGCGAGGACCCGAGGGCCTGCAGAGCGGTGGAGTGCGCCCGGGTCCGGGCGAGGGTGAGCTGGCGTTCGAGCAGGGCGCCCGCCTTGGCCGCCCCGACCGTGAGGTTGCCGCGCTCCGGGGGCGCCGCGGGACCGGCGGGCGGTGCCCCCGCGGCCACCCGGGCGCCAGCGGTGGCCCGGCCGCCCGCCGCCACCCCGGCCGCGGCCGCGTTCACCGGCTGGGCCGGGAAGGTCGCGCCCGACAGCCGGTGCAGCGCCAGCAGCAGCCGCTCCAGCCGGGCCGCGTAGGCGTGCTCCAGGGCGAGGGTGCCCGAGAGCCAGGCCAGTTCCGGGCGCATGCCCTCCGACCAGTCGGTGTCCAGCAGCGGGCGGAACGTGTGCAGGCTGCCGCTGATGCGGCGGGCCGAGCGGCGCAGGGCTCGCGCCGCGTCGACGGTCTCCTCCGTGCCGTTGCTGCCGGACCCGGCACCGGACTCCCGGTGCTGTCGCAGCGCACGGAGGAACTCCGTGGCCTGGGCGCGCAGGTAGCCCGCGAGGGCGTCTCCTGTCACCGGCCCGGCCACCGGGTCCGTCGGGTCAAGGTGTTGCTGTGCCACGCCGGCGCCTCCGGGCGTCTATGAGCATCTCCTGGATGTTCCTCAGGGGGCCCCCGTCCGCGTCCACCGCGTGCCGGGTCCACTCGCCGTCCGGGCCCAGGTGCCAGGAGGCGGTGGAGTCGGACATGCCGGTCTCCATGAGCCGGTTGAGGGCGGCGCGGTGCGCCGGGTCGACGACGCGCACCAGGGCCTCGATACGGCGGTCGAGATTGCGGTGCATCATGTCGGCGCTGCCGATCCACACCTCGGGCTCGCCGCCGTTGCCGAAGGCGAAGACCCGGGAGTGTTCGAGGAAGCGGCCGAGGATCGAGCGGACCCGGACGTTCTCCGACATGCCGGTCACGCCCGGCCGGATCGCGCAGATGCCGCGCACCCAGATGTCGACCGGGACACCCGCCATGGACGCGCGGTACAGGGCGTCGATGACGGCCTCGTCGACCATCGAGTTGACCTTGATGCGGACGTAGGCGGGACGTCCGGCACGGTGGTGCTGGACCTCCTTGTTGATCCGCGCTATCAGACCGTCGCGCAGCGACTTGGGGGCCACCAGCAGCCGGCGGTAGGTCTCCCGGCGGGAGTAGCCGGAGAGCCGGTTGAAGAGGTCGGACAGGTCCGCGCCGACCTGCGGGTCGGCGGTGAGCAGACCGAGGTCCTCGTAGAGGCGGGCCGTCTTCGGGTGGTAGTTGCCGGTGCCGACGTGGCTGTAGCGCCGCAGGGTGTCGCCCTCCTGGCGGACCACCAGCGACAGCTTGCAGTGGGTCTTCAGGCCGACCAGGCCGTAGACCACGTGGCAGCCGGCCTCCTCCAGCTTGCGCGCCCACTTGATGTTGGCGTGCTCGTCGAAGCGGGCCTTGATCTCGACCAGGACCAGGACCTGCTTGCCGGACTCGGCGGCGTCTATCAGCGCGTCCACGATGGGGGAGTCGCCCGAGGTCCGGTACAGGGTCTGCTTGATGGCGAGGACGTCGGGGTCGGACGCCGCCTGCTCCAGGAAGGCCTGCACGGAGGTGGAGAAGGAGTCGTACGGGTGGTGCAGCAGGACGTCCCTGGCGCGCAGCGCGGCGAAGATGTCGGGCGCGGAGGCGGACTCCACCTCGGCGAGGTCGCGGTGGGTGCCGGCGACGAACTTCGGGTACTTCAGCTCGGGCCGGTCCAGGCGGTGGATGCGGAACAGGCCGGTGAGGTCGAGCGGGCCGGGCAGCGGGTAGACCTCGGCCTCGCCGATCTTCAGCTCGCGCACCAGCAGGTCCAGTACCTCGCGGTCGATGGACTCCTCGACCTCCAGGCGGACCGGCGGGCCGAACCGGCGGCGCATGAGCTCCTTCTCCAGGGCCTGGAGGAGGTTCTCGGCGTCGTCCTCCTCGACCTCCAGGTCCTCGTTCCTGGTCAGCCGGAAGGCGTGGTGCTCCAGGACCTCCATGCCGGGGAAGAGCTCTTCGAGGTGCGCGGCGATGACGTCCTCCAGCGGGACGTACCGGCCGGGGGCGGCCTCCAGGAAGCGGGAGAGCAGCGGGGGGACCTTGACGCGGGCGAAGTGCTTGTGGCCGCTGACCGGGTTGCGTACGACGACGGCCAGGTTGAGGGAGAGGCCGGAGATGTACGGGAACGGGTGCGCGGGGTCCACGGCAAGCGGGGTCAGGACCGGGAAGATCTGGTGGCGGAAGAGAGTGAACAGGCGGGCCTGTTCCTTCTCGGTCAGCTCGCTCCAGCGGACCAGGTGGATGCCCTCCTCCGCGAGCGCGGGGGCGACGTCCTCGTGGTAGCAGGCGGCGTGCCGGGCCATCAGCTCGCGGGAGCGGGCCCAGATCATCTCCAGCACCTGCATCGGCTGGAGGCCGGAGGCGGAGCGGGTGGCGACGCCGGTGGCGATACGACGCTTCAGTCCGGCGACCCGGACCATGAAGAACTCGTCCAGGTTGCTGGCGAAGATCGCGAGGAAGTTGGCCCGCTCCAGGAGGGGCGTGCTCGGGTCCTCGGCGAGTTCGAGAACCCGTTCGTTGAAGGCGAGCCAGCTGCGCTCCCGGTCGAGGAAGCGGCCCTGGGGCAACTGGACTCCGTCGACCGTCGTCTCCTCGTAGACATCGAGGTCGGCGTCGATGTCGGGTTCCAGGTCGGAGACCGTGGCCGAGACCGTGGGAGGGCGGTGCGCGGCGATGGAGCCCACGGAGGGCTGCGCGTACTGGACCTCTGCCGGGGCGTTCTGCTGACTCATGAACCCATTCTTCCGCGCCTGGGGCGAAACGGGCGCGTCGGAGCGAGCGGGCGGGATCATCGGGGCCCCGTTTCCCGCGCGACCCTCGGGGGGTGGCGACGGCTCGGGCACGGCGGGCGTCATTGGCCGAGCGTCGCAAGCTTGGCTGAATCGATGGTTACGGAGACATGACGTGCGGGATAGCGGGGGGCGGCTCCCCGGGGGCCCGGGAGCCCACGGGCCTACGGGGGCTTGGCGGGACGGGTCCTGCGGGGGCTTCGTCGGGTTCTGGGGGAGGGGGGCGTTCCGGTGTGCGGCGGGGTCGCCTGGTGAGGGGCCCGGCGGTCTTGTTCCCGGTCAGGTGGTGTGGGGCCGCTGCGGAAGGAGTGCCGCCAGGGCGGCGGGGCGGACGAGGGTGCGCGTGCGGGGGCGGTTGCGGGGGGAGCCCTCGGGCGTACAGGGGCCTGGCGGGACGGGCCCTGTCGGGGCTTCGTCAGGTTCTGTTGGCGCGGGCTGGTGCCGTGTGTGGCGGGGGCGGTTGCGGGGGGAGCCCGCGGGCGTGCAGGGGCGTGGCGGGATGGGCCCTGTCGGGGCTTCGTCAGGTTCTGGTGGGGCGGGCTGGTGCCGTGTGTGGCGGGGGCGGTTGCGGGGGGAGCCCGCGGGCGTGCAGGGGCGTGGCGGGATGGGCCCTGTCGGGGCTTCGTCAGGTTCTGGTGGGGCGGGCTGGTGCCGTGTGCGGCAGGGGCGGTTGCGTCAGGTTCTGGTGGGGCGGGCCGGTGCTGTGTGCGGCGGGGGCGCCCGGTGAGGCCCAGGGCGGTCGGACGGGTGTGGGGGCGTGGCCACGGGTACGGGGCCCGGGCTTCGTCGGGGGCACGGCACCCGGGACCTGTCCGTCGTCGTCGCGATCCCGGTCAGATGGTGCGGCGTCGCAGCAGGAGGAAGGCGGCCAGGATCGCCGAGGCGGTCACGGCGAGGACGATGCCCGTCTCCGCCAGCTGCAGTGGCCAGAAGTGGGACGTGGGGTGGTAGTCGCGGTAGAACGCGACGACGTCGTGCTCGGCGAGGCACTTGGCGTCGTCGATGCACAGCGGGTCCTGGACGCGGGCACCGGTCGCGGTGAGGGCGCCCTCGTCGACGAGCGCGCCGGCGCCGATGTCGGGGTAGCCGGGGGTGCCGGTCACCGTCTCGGCGGGCCACAGCCGCGGACGTAGCTCGGACACGAGGCCCGTCAGGGTCAGCAGGCCCACGACGCCCACGCCGAGCCCGGCCGTGCTGCGGCCGGTGAGCAGGCCGGCCACCGCACCGACGGCCAGCGCGAGCAGGGCGTACGCGGTGGCGAGGGTGCCGTTGGCGGTGAAGTCGAGGCCGTCGTACCAGTCGCGGGTGCCGGTCGCGGCGCGGAGCGGCCCGTCCGCCGACCACAGCAGCCGGTGCAGCAGCGTCAGGAGCAGGGTCCCCGCGGTGATCAGGGCGGCGGGGACGGCGAGCTTCGCGGCCAGCCAGCGGACCGGCGTCACGGACTGGGTCCAGGCGAGCCGGGCCGTGCCCTGCTCCAGCTCGCGGCCGATCAGCGAGCCGCCGGCCCAGGCGGCGACGAGCAGCGGCGTCACGGTGAGCAGGCCCGTACCGACGGTGGCGGCGAGGTCGTAGTGCTGGAAGGCGTCGATGTCGGTGTCGCAGTACCCGGGTCCGCAGTCCAGCCTCCGGTACACCTCCTCGGCGGCGGCCACTCCCGGTCCGTACGCCCACAGCAGCGATCCCGCCGCCACGGCCAGCAGCATCAGCCAGAACCACAGCG
This sequence comes from Streptomyces sp. NPDC107562, assembly GCF_055657325.1. NCBI lineage: Bacteria > Bacillati > Actinomycetota > Actinomycetes > Kitasatosporales > Streptomycetaceae > Streptomyces > Streptomyces sp. NPDC107562. The sequence continues at coordinate 9,880 of NZ_JBVKBE010000007.1, forward strand.
CCGTGCGGTGCAGGCGGAGCATCGCCCAGGTCAGACCGTGCGGCCGGCGGCCGCGCGCGGGGACGGTCACGGCGGTCATACGGCGGCCTCCTCGGGGGCGTCGAGGCGGAGTTCCGGTGCCTCGGCGGAGCGCAGATGGGACAGGACGAGTTCCTCCAGGGACGGCTCGGCCGTCTCCCAGCCGGCGCCGACCGGGCCCCGGGCGCGTATCAGGGCGGTGAGCTGGCGGCCGGTCGTGCGGGACTCGACGACGGTGTGCGGGCCGAGGTCGCCGGCCGCCGGGCCGGTGACGAGGGTGTGTGCGGCGATCAGGTCGTCCAGCGGACCGGCCAGCCGGACGCGTCCGGCGCCGAGCAGCAGGAGGTGGTCGCAGGAGCCCTCCAGGTCGGCGACGACGTGCGAGGACATGACGACCGTGGTGCCGCGTTCGGCGGCGTCGGCCATCAGCGTGCCCATCAGCTGGTGGCGCGCGAGCGGGTCGAGGTCGGCCATCGGCTCGTCCAGCAGCAGCAGTTCGGGCCGCTTGCCGAGCGCGAGGGCGAGGGCGACCCGGCTGCGCTGGCCGCCGGAGAGCGTGCGGATCTGTTCGTCCCGGTGCAGGTCGCCGTCCGCGACGATCCGCTCGGCGACGGCCGCGTCCCAGACCCTGGGGTTGAGTTCGCGGCCCAGGCGCAGGGTCTCGCCGACGGTGAGCTGCGGGTGCAGGGGCTTGTCCTGGGCGACGTACGCCAGGCGTTCGCGGGACCGGGCCGGGGGGCCGCCGAGCACCGTGAGGGTGCCCTCGGTGGGGGTGCTCAGTCCGGCGGCGAGGGCGAGCAGGGTGGACTTGCCGGCGCCGTTGGGGCCCATGACGGCGCACACGGAACCGGCCGGCAGCCGGAACGTGCAGGACTCCAGCGCCCGGCGGCCCCTGCGCCGAAACCTCTTGCCCAGCGCGGCCGCCTCGATGGCGGTGTCGGTCATGCCTGCTCCCCCTCGTGCTGCCGGTGTGCCGTGAACTGCTCTTCCAGCACGGCCGTGAAGAGCGCTGCCACGTCCTCCCGCTCCAGCCCCGCCTCGCGTGCCCGCGCCGCCCAGACCACCAGCTCCGCCCGCAGGGGGGAGTCGGCCGGGGCCGCGCCGAGCGAACGCCGTACGAAGGTGCCGAGACCGCGCCGCGCCTCGACCAGCCCGTCGCGTTCCAGTTCGCGGTAGGCCTTGAGGACGGTGTTGGGATTGATGGCGGTGGCCTCGACGACCTCGCGGGCGGTCGGCAGCTTGTCGCCGGGCCGCAGCAGGCCCAGCCGCAGAGCCTGCTTGGTCTGCTGGACGATCTGGACGTAGGTGGCGACGCCGCTGCGCCGGTCGATGCGGTACTCGACCACTCGTACACCACCCTTTCACTATTTGAGTAGTGAAAGGGTGGTGCACAAACGGGGTCGGCGTCAAGATCGCCGACCCCGTTGGGGGGTTATGTCTCGATATCTCTCACGTCTCGGTGCGGTACATCAGGTCCGTCTCGTACGTGGTGAAGCCCATCCGCTCGTACACGCCCACCGCCGCCTTGTTGTCGGCGTCGACGTAGAGCATCGCCGTCGGCAGCGCCTGCGCGGCAAGATGCCGCAGGCCGATCGAGGTGAGCGCCTTGCCCAGCCCGGTGCCCTGGGCGCCCGGCGCGACCCCGAGCACGTACACCTCGCCGAGCTGCTCCTCGGCGTGCACCTTCGTCCAGTGGAAGCCGACGAGTTCCTCGCCCCGGAACGCGAGGAAGAAGCCCTCCGGGTCGAACCACGGCTCGGCCCTGCGGTCGTCGAGGTCCCGCTGGGTGAGCGACCCCTGCTCGGGGTGGTGGGCGAAGGCGGCGGCGTTGACGGCGAGCCAGGCCGCGTCGTCCTGCCCGGGCACGAAGGTGCGCACGGTGACGTCCTGCGGCAGCACCGGCTCGGGCAGGTCGAGGCCGGTCAACGGCCTGCGCATCTGGCGCAGTTCGCGAAAGAGCGTGAGGCCGAGCACCTGGGCCAGGTGCCGGGCGGCGGAGTGGCCGCCGTGCGCCCACACCCGCAGGCGCTTGCCCGACGCGGCCAGCAGCGCGGAGCCGAGGGCCCGGCCGTGCCCGTGGCCGCGGTGCGCCGGGTGGACGACCAGTTCGGCGGCCGGTGCCTCCACCGGGTCGGTGTCCTCCAACTGGGCGTAGCCGACGAGTTGGTCCCCGGCGGTGAGCAGCAGATGGGACACGCCCTCCCGGGCGCCGCCGCGGATCTGGAGCCGGCCCTGCTCGGACACGGCCTGCTGGCCGTCGGTGCGCGCGGCCGCCGCGAGCAGGTCGAGGACCTCCTCGGTCTGCTCCGGGGTGAGCGCGGCGCGCGTCTGCAGGGAACGGGAGAGGGAGCCGCCGGGCCGTGCGCTGTCGTCGCTGGTCATGGCTACGAGGGTACGGGGCGGGCGCGGCAAAGTGGCGGTACGGGGAGGAGAGGGGGAAAAGCGCGGGAAAACGTCCGCGGATACCAGGATGTAACCCTGAACCCCCTGTGCCGCTACGCGCGTTGACTCTAGGCTTCCGCCGATCGGACAAAGGCCTGAGAAGACCACAGGGGAGCACATGCCGGCCACACCTCAGCCACACCGCAGACGACGTACGACCCGCCTGCTCGCCGCAGCCGCCGGACTCACCACCGTCGGCGCGCTGGCCGCCGCGCTGCCGTCGGCCGCGAGCGCCCACGACAACCACGGCGGGCACGGCGGACACGGGCCGAGCCGCTACCAGGACGTGCAGCTGCTGTCCTTCAACGACCTGCACGGCAACCTCGAACCGCCGGCCGGCTCCTCCGGCCGCGTCACCGAACTCCAGCCCGACGGCACCACGAAGACCATCGACGCCGGCGGCGTCGAGTACCTGGCGACGCACCTGCGCCAGGCCCGCGAGGGCAACCGGTACTCGATCACCGCGGCCGGCGGCGACATGGTCGGCGCCTCCCCGCTGATCTCGGGTCTCTTCCACGACGAGCCCACGATCGAGGCGCTGAACAAGCTCGACCTGGACGTGACGAGCGTCGGCAACCACGAGTTCGACGAGGGCGCCAAGGAGCTGGCGCGCCTCCAGAACGGCGGCTGCCACCCCACCGAGGGCTGCTACACGGACAAGAGGTTCAAGGGCGCCGACTTCCCCTACCTCGCGGCGAACGTCCTCGACGAGAGGACGGACAAGCCCCTTCTGAAGCCCTACTGGGTGTGGAAGAAGAACGGCGTCAAGGTCGGCTTCATCGGCGTGACCCTGGAGGGCACGCCGGACATCGTCTCCGCCGAGGGCGTCAAGGGCCTCTCCTTCAAGGACGAGGTCGAGACGATCAACAAGTACGCGAAGGTCCTCCAGCGGCAGGGCGTGAAGTCCATCGTCGCCCTGATCCACGAGGGCGGCTTCCCGGCCGGGACCGCGTACAACTACGACTGCGACTCCCCGGGCGCGGGCGACGGCATCTCCGGCCCCATCGTCGACATCGCCAAGAACGTCACCCCGCAGGTCGACGCGCTCGTCACCGGCCACACCCACGCGCCGTACGTGTGCACCATCGACGACCCGGCGGGCAAGCCCCGCATGGTCACCTCGGCGTCCTCCTTCGGCCGCCTGTACACCGACACCACGCTGACCTACGACCGGTGGACCGGCGACATCGCGCGCACGGCCGTGCGGTCGGCGAACCACGTGGTCACCCGGGACGTCCCCAAGGCGCCGGACATGACCCGCCTGATCGACAGGTGGAACACCCTGGCCGCGCCGATCGGCAACCGCGCCATCGGCCACATCTCCGCCGACATCGCCGCCACCGGCACCGAGTCCCCGCTCGGCGACCTCATCGCCGACGCCCAGCTCGCCCACGGCAAGGAGATGGACCCGCAGACCGATGTCGCGCTGATGAACCCCGGCGGCATCCGCGCACCCCTGACCTACGCCGCCAAGGGTGGTGAGGGCGACGGCGTGGTCACCTACGCCGAGGGCTTCACGGTCCAGCCCTTCGCCAACACCGTCAACCTCCAGGACCTCACCGGCGCGCAGTTGATCCAGGTCCTCAAGGAGCAGGTCAGCGGCGCCAACGAGGCCGCGCCGAAGGTGCTGCAGCCGTCCGCGGGGCTCACCTACACCCTGGACCTGACCAAGAGCGGCGCCGACCGCGTGGTCACGGACTCCATCAGGCTGAACGGCGCCGCGATCGACCCGTCCGCGGTCTACCGGGTCGCGAGCAACAGTTTCCTCGCGGGCGGCGGCGACGGCTTCCCGACGCTGGGCCAGGGCACCAACGACCTGGTCGGCGAGGACGACCTGACGGCGCTGGAGAAGTACCTCACCGCCAACTCCTCAGCGACGAACCCGATCGCGCCGCCGGCGGCGGACCGCATCACCGTCGTGCGATAGCGGCAGGGACGGCGACCAGTTCACTGCGGTCGGGAGTCCGCAGTGAACTGGATCGCATACCCCCGGTTCAGGTTGCGGGTGGGGGCGGTACGCGTGTTCGGATGGATCGATGCGTACCCCCCACCACACCTTGACGCATCCCCCGACGGACCTCCCGGGGCTCGACCGGCCCGAGGAGGACGAGCCATGGGCCCCGCCCAACCACCGCCGCGGCGGCCGTCGTCGCCGACGACGCGGCCGGTTCGCGGCACTGCCGTTCGCGCTGAAGGCGACGGTCGTCCTGCTGACCGGCGCCGCCTTCCTCACCCTCGCCGACCGCTGGGCGGTGCTCTACGCCGAGCACCGCGCCGCGGACGCCCTCCGGGACCGGCTGCGACTCGCCGCGGCCCCCGAGGTGGAGATCGACGGCTTCCCCTTCCTGACCCAGCTCGGCGACCGACGCCTGGACGCGGTACGGCTGACCGTCCCCGACGTCGCCGCCGACCGCGTCTCGCTGGCCCGGGTGTCGGCCACCGCACGCGACGTGTCGCTCCTCGCCGACGGCCCGGCCTCGGTGCGCGGCGCCCGGGTGCCCCGGCTGGACGGCGACGTACTGCTCTCCTTCGCCGACCTCAACCGTGAACTCGGCGCGTCCCAGGTGACGTTCACCGGAGCGGGGCGCGACCGGGTGCGGGCGAGCGGCACCCTGCCGGTCGCCGGGCACGACCTGCGGCTACGGGCCGAGGCGCAGATCCGCCGCCAGGGCGAGCGCGGCATCGCGACGCACATCGGCGGCATGCGCCTGGACATCGGCGACCTGGCGACGTACCGCCCGGGCACCCGCGCCTCCGAGGGCCTGCACCTGACGCCGAAGGCTGCCGCCGGCCTCGCCCGCGAGACCCGCAAGGCGAAGGCACTGCTGTCCGTCCCGGCCGTCGTCGCACGCCTGGGCGTGCCCGACTCCGCGGTGCGCGAGGCGCTGGCCGACGACGGCGAGCTCGCGCAGCTGACCGGCTCGACACGCTTCGTCCGGCAGGCCGAGCGCCTCAACCTCGTCGATCTGGCGCTGGACCATCCCGAGGTGCTGCGCCTGCTCGGCCTCGAACCCGACCTCCTCGACGCGCTGCCCCGCCTGACCCGGCCGGTCCTGGCCGACCGGCTGTCCCTGGCGTTCGAACTTCCCGAGCCGCCCCGGGGCGAACTGCGGCTGCGCGACGTACGGGTGGAGAAGGACGGGATCCGGGTACGGTTGACGGGCTCCGGCCTGGCGGTCGGCGAGAACTGAGCGACGCCGGGCGACGCCTACGGCACCTCCGGCGGCGGGGTCGGGGCCCCCGGCAGCCGTACCGTCACCGCGGTGCCGCCTCCCGGCGCCGGGCGCAGGGTCACCTCGCCGCCCGACTGCTGCACCGTGCGGGCCACGATGGACAGGCCGAGGCCGGAGCCGGGCAGTGCGCGGGCGGACGGCGAACGCCAGAAGCGGTCGAAGACGTGCGGGAGTTCGTCCTCGGGGATGCCGGGGCCGTGGTCGCGGACGGTGAGGACGCCCTCGTCCAGCACGACCTCGACCGTGCCGCCCTCCGGACTGAACTTCACCGCGTTGTCCAGGATGTTGACCACCGCCCGTTCCAGGGCGGACGGCTCGGCCCGTACGTACCAGGGCCGCACGTCCGCCGTGATCGTCAGCTCCGGGCCCCGCAGGCGGGCGCGGCGCAGGGCCGCCCCCACGGTGTCGTGCAGGGCGATCACCTGTGCCTTGCCCGCCTGCTGGTCGGTGTCCGGGCGGGACAGCTCCTGGAGGTCGCCGATCAGCGCGGCGAGCTCCGTCATCTGGGCCTTCACCGAGGCGAGCAGCGCCTTGCGGTCGGCCTCGGGCAGCGGGCGGCCGGTCTCCTCGCTGCGGGTGAGCAGCTCGATGTTGGTGCGCAGCGAGGTCAGCGGCGTCCGGAGCTCATGACCGGCGTCCGCGATGAGCTGCTGCTGGAGGTCGCGGGAGCTGGCCAGCGCGGAGGTCATGGAGTTGAAGGAACGCGAGAGCCGGGCGACCTCGTCCTCGGAGTCGTCCTCCACCGGGATGCGCACGTTCAGGTCCTCGGTCCGGGCGACGTGTTCGACGGCTTCGGTGAGCTTGTCCACCGGGCGCAGTCCGGCGCGGGCGACCGCGAGGCCGGCGGCCCCCGCGCCGATGACGCCGATGCCGGAGACGAGGAGGAGGATCAGGGCGAGGTCGTTGAGGGTCTCCTGGGTGCTCTTCAGGGACACCGCGACGACGAGTCCGACCTTCGGACCGCTCTGCCCGGTGGCCGTGGTGGTGGCGCCCAGGGGCCGGGTCAGCACCCGCACCTCGGTGCCGTCCCCGGCGGTCCCGTTGCGGAAGTACAGGTCGCGGGTGTTCCCCTTCTCGATCTCCCCCTTGTCGGTCTCGGTGACCTTCACCGTCGCCGGCGAGTCCTGCAGGACGCAGACGGTGCCGTCCTCCTGGACCAGCTGGGAGTAGCTGTTGCGGAACAGACCGGTTCCGTACGGGGTCTCGGTGCAGTTGTCGAGGGCGTCCTGGAGCTGTCCGGGCATCCTGACCGACGCCTTCTTCAGGTCGTCGTCGACCTGGCCGTACAGCTTTCCCTGGACGATGAACCAGCAGCTCACCGACACCGCCGCCACCGCGAACGCCACCGCCGCCGCCACCAGCAGCGCCAGCCGGGAGCGGAGGGGCAGGGCGCGGAAGCGCCGGGTCACCGTGTTCACTCCGAGCCGCCCTGCCGCAGCGCGTAGCCCACACCCCGCACGGTGTGCACGAGCCGCGGCTCGCCGCCCGCCTCCGTCTTGCGGCGCAGGTACATCACGTACACGTCCAGGGAGTTGGACGACGGCTCGAAGTCGAAGCCCCACACCGCCTTCAGGATCTGCTCCCTGGTCAGGACCTGGCGCGGATGGGCCATGAACATCTCCAGGAGCGTGAACTCCGTGCGCGTCAGCTCCACCGGCCGCTCCGCCCGCGTCACCTCGCGTGTCGCGAGGTCCATGCGCAGATCGGCGAAGACCAGTGCGTCGTCCTGGCGCGCACCGGCCGCCGCCACCGCCGCGGCGTAGGAGCTGCGCCGCAGCAGCGCGCGGATCCGGGCGAACAGCTCGTCCAGCTCGAAGGGCTTGACCAGGTAGTCGTCCGCCCCGGCGTCCAGGCCCGTCACCCGGTCGCCGACCGTGTCGCGGGCCGTCAGCATGAGGATGGGCGTCGTGTCCCCGGTGCCCCGGATACGCCGGGCGGCGGTCAGGCCGTCCATGCGGGGCATCTGGATGTCGAGGACGACGAGGTCGGGCCGGTACGCGGACGCCTTCTCCAACGCGTCCGCGCCGTCGAGGGCGACCTCGGTGTCGTATCCCTCGAAGGCGAGGCTGCGCTGGAGTGCTTCGCGCACCGCCGGCTCGTCGTCGACGATGAGGATGCGCTGGGGGTCACGGTCGCCTTCGGCGGGGCTCATGGCTCGGGATTCCTCGGGTGCGGTGGGGGGAGGGAGGCTGACGCTGCCAGCGTCGCATGTTTCCCAAGAGCCCTCGGCCCACCGGTCCGGGCCGGTGGTCGGGGCCTGTCTGCGGTAGGTACGCCGGATCAGTCCGTCGCTCCTGCGCGCAGCTTCGCCAGGTCGGCCTTGACGGTGTTGACCGGGATCGCGAAGCCGAGGCCCACGCTGCCCGCGTCGGACGACGAGCCCGCCGCCGAGTACATCGCGGAGTTGATCCCGATGATGGTGCCGTTCATGTCGATCAGCGCGCCCCCGGAGTTGCCGGGGTTGAGGGAGGCGTCGGTCTGAAGCGCCTTGTACGTCGTCGTGGACGACCCGGTGTCGCCGTTGAACTCCCTGCCGTCGAACTCGAACGGCCAGCCCCCGTCGGGCCGCTGTTGCTGCTGACCCTCCTCGGTTGAGACGGTCACGTCACGGTCCAGCGCGGAGACGATGCCGCTCGTCACCGTGCCGGTCAGGCCCTCGGGCGAGCCGATCGCCACGACCTCGTCGCCGACCTGCACGCCGTCGGAGTCGCCGAGGGTGGCCGGCGTCAGCCCGGAGGCACCCTCCAGCTTGATCAGGGCGAGGTCCTTGCCGGAGTCGGTGCCGACGACCCGGGCGGTGTACTCCTTGCCCGCGCCGGTGGTCACCTTGACCTGCGAGGCGCCGGAGACCACGTGGTTGTTGGTGACGATCTCGCCGTCGTCGGTGATGATCACGCCGGATCCGGTGGACGTCCCGGCGTTCGTGGCGGCGCTGATCTCGACGATGCTCGGGCTGACCGCCTTGGCCACGCCGGCCACGGTGCCCTTCTGGCTCGACGGCACGACGTTGGTGCTGGTGCCGGCGGAGGCCACCGTGTCGCCGCCGGTCAGCTCCTGGAAGCCGTAGGCCGTGCCGCCGCCGACGGCCGCGGCCACGATCGCCACGGCGGCCAGCAGGGCCGTCGTCCCGCGGTTGCGCTTTCGCGCCCGGGGCGGCGCGGCCACCGGCTCGGCGAGCAGTGCCGTCGGCGGATGCGCGGGCGGCGGCGGCCACGCGGGGTCGACAGGGGAGGAGGCGTGCTGCCACCCGCTCCGGTACGGGTCTGAGTGGGTCTCGTACTCGCCGTCGCGGCGGAAGCTCTCGGTCATGTCCATGAGCGTGTCGCCCGACGATGAGAGCTCCCTGAGTGCTGCCTGAGAAGCCCGGCAGAACCTTGTATGCCCGATATAAGGCCAGGAGCTAGCAGCCGCAGGAGCTGCGCACGACGAGCCGCGAGGGGAACTGCTTCAGGCGCTCGCGGCGCGATCCCGCCACCCGCAGTCCGTCGTCGAGGACGAGGTCCACGGCGGCCCGCGCCATCGCCGAGCGGTCGGAGGCGATCGTGGTGAGCGGCGGGTCCGTGAGCGCCGCCTCCTTGATGTCGTCGAAGCCGGCCACCGCCAGCTTCCCGGGCACGTCGATCCGCAGTTCGCGCGCCGCGCGCAGCAGGCCGATGGCCTGGTCGTCGGTGGAGCAGAAGACGGCGGGCGGCCGCTTCGGGCCGGACAAAATCTCCAGGGCGACCCGGTAGGCGTCGTAGCGGTTGTACGGCGCCTCGAAGAGCCGTCCCTCGGTCGGCAGCCCTGCCTCGGCCATCGCGCGCCGCCAGCCCTCGACGTGGTCGGAGACCGGGTCGCCGACGGCGGGCGTGTCGGCGGTGCCGCCCATACAGGCCACGTACGCGTAACCGTGCTCCAGGAGGTGGCGTACGGCGAGCTGGGCGCCGCCGAGGTCGTCCGTCACGACGGCGACGTCGTCGATGGCCTCGGGGCGCTCGTGCAGCAGGACGACCCTGGCGTCCCAGGCCTCGATCTCGGCGGCGGCCATGTCGTTCAGCGCGTGGCTGACCAGGATCAGTCCGGAGACCCGCATGCCGAGGAACGCCCGCAGGTAGTGGACCTCGCGCTCACCGACGTAGTCGGAGTTCCCGACGAGCACCATCTTTCCGCGCTCGGCGGCCGCCCACTCCACGGCGTGCGCCATCTCCCCGAAGAAGGGCTGGCGGGCGTCCGGGACGATCAGGCCTATGAGGTCGGTGCGCCGGGAGGCCATCGCCTGGGCCACCCGGTCGGGGCGGTACCCCAGCTCCTTGATGGCGGCGAGGACACGCTCGCGCGTGGCCGGGGCGACCGGCCGGGGTCCGTTGTTGATGACATAACTGACCACGGCGGTGGAGGTACCCGCCAGCCGCGCCACATCATCCCGAGTCACCTTGGCCACGCGCGGAGTCTACGCGGATGGACCCGCCGTGGGCAGGGCGTACGGAGCGTTGTGCACGGCCCCGGGCCGGCGGGCGCACCCCCCGAGGGGCGCACCCGCGCGCCCGCTACGCCTCGGCCGGTACCTCGGCGGCGCCCGACGGCGCCCTCTCGCCCGCATCCTCCGGCTTTGGCCGGGCCGCCCGGGCCTTGGCCTCGTCCGCGGCGCGCTCCACCTTCTCCGGCGTAACGAATCGATAACCGACGTTCCGGACGGTCCCGATCAGCGACTCGTGCTCCGGTCCCAGCTTGGCGCGCAGCCGCCGTACGTGGACGTCGACCGTGCGGGTGCCGCCGAAGTAGTCGTAGCCCCAGACCTCCTGGAGCAGCTGGGCGCGGGTGAAGACCCGGCCGGGGTGCTGCGCGAGGTACTTCAGGAGCTCGAACTCCTTGAAGGTGAGGTCGAGGACGCGCCCCTTGAGCTTGGCGCTGTACGTGGCCTCGTCCACCGACAGGTCGCCGTTGCGGATCTCCATCGGTGAGTCGTCGTTGACGATCTGCTGCCGGCCCACGGCCAGCCGGAGGCGGGCCTCGACCTCGGCGGGTCCCGCGGTGTCGAGCAGGACGTCGTCGATGCCCCAGTCGGCGGTGACGGCGGCGAGGCCGCCCTCGGTCACCACCAGGACGAGGGGGCAGCCGGGGCCGGTGGAACGCAGCAGCTGGCAGAGGCTGCGGACCTGGGGGAGGTCGCGCCGGCCGTCGACGAGGATGACGTCGGCACCGGGGGTGTCGACGAGGGCGGGTCCCTCCGCCGGAGCCACGCGCACGTTGTGCAGCAGCAGGCCGAGAGCGGGCAGCACCTCCGTCGACGGCTGGAGGGCGTTGGTCAGGAGCAGCAGAGAACTCATACGTCTGGTTCCTCCTCGGTCCCTGCGAGGACGTCGTGCGATGCGGCACCACTCTGCGATCCCGGAGCTCGTACACCTGCGGTCACCTGCGGTTCTCCGCTTCGTATACAACGCTTCCGAAAGCACAAAAGGACCCGGGGGCAACGCTGCCCGAGTCCTCTACCCAGCAGAATAGCCCACATGAGCAACGGTCCGGCAGGCCAAGGGGCACGTTCCACCACCGTTCGTCCGGCATCCGAGACGCCCGGGGCGAGCGGAAGCGCGCCGTCACGGACGTTTCTGCACACCGCGGACGGTGTGCGGATCGACGCCCTGTACGAACCGGGCGGGGCGGTACGCGAAACCCTGACGCCACCCACCGACCACCCGGCGTTCGTCGTGGCACACGGCTTCACCGGTGACGTGGACAAGCCGCATGTGCGCCGCGTCGCCACGGCCCTCGCCCGCCACGGCGCCGTGATCACCTTCTCCTTCCGAGGGCACGGGGCGTCCGGCGGGCACTCGACGGTCGGCGACCGTGAGGTCCTCGACCTGGCGGCGGCGGTGGCGTGGGCGCGGCAGCGGGGGCACGCGCGCGTGGTGACCGTCGGCTTCTCCATGGGCGGCTCGGTGGTGCTGCGGCACGCGGCGCTCCACGCCCGGCACATCGAGGCGGTGGTGTCGGTGAGTGCCCCGGCCCGCTGGTACTACCGGGGCACGGCCCCCATGCGGCGCCTCCACTGGCTGGTGACCCGCCCCGAGGGCCGCCTGCTCGGCCGCTACGGCCTGCGCACCCGCATCCACCACCGCGGCTGGAACCCCGTCCCGCTGTCACCGGTCGAGGCGGTGCCCCGGATCGCGCCGACCCCGTTGCTGATCGTGCACGGCGACCGCGACGGCTACTTCCCCGTCGACCACCCCCACATGCTGGTCGAGGCCGCCGGTGACCACGCCGAACTCTGGCTGGAGCCCGGTATGGGCCACGCGGAGCACGCGGCGACCGACGCCCTCCTGAGCCGGATCGGGGAATGGGCCGTCGGCGCGGCGGGCTAGCCTGACCGTAGTCACAGCCAGGTTCCGCCGATCGACTTGAGGAAGAGATGGCAAAGGTCACGGTGCGCTACTGGGCGGCCGCGAAGGCCGCGGCCGGGATCGCCGAGGAGCGCCTCGACGCGGCGACGCTCGCCGAGGCGCTCGACGGCGTGCGCGAGCGACACCCCGGTGAACTGGTGCGCGTGCTGCAGCGATGCTCGTTCCTCGTCGACGGTGACCCCGTGGGCACGCGCGGGCATGAGACGGTACGGCTGGCCGAGGGCGGCACGGTCGAGGTGCTCCCGCCGTTCGCAGGAGGGTGACCACACCGATGAGCAACCAGCCGTACGAGGGCACGTACGACGGCGGGTACGACCCCTACCAGCAGGGCGGTCCCGAGTACCAGGGCGGTCCCGAGTACCAGGGCCGTCCCGAGTACCAGCCGGACCAGCCCCGGTACCAGCAGGGTCAGGCGCCCCGGTACCAGCAGGGACAGCCCCAGTACCAGCAGGGGCGCCCGGACCACCAGCAGGGCCAGACCCGATACGGGCAGGGGCAGCCCGAGTACGGGCAGGGACAGACGCCGTACCGGCAGGGGCACGCCTCGTACCAGCAGGACCGGTCCCATCCCCAGCAGACGCCGCAGGCGCCGCAGTACCAGCAGGCCCCGTACCCGCAGCAGTCCTACGACAACGGCCGGCACACCCAGCAGTGGGAGGGCCGGACCTGGGACACGCAGGCCCCGGCGCCCGCGTACGTACCGCCGCAGCCGGCCCCCGAGCCCCCGGCCGCTCCGGAGGCACCGCTCACCGCCGCCCAGCGGGCCAGGCTCGAAGGGCGGTCGCCGATCATCGAGCCCGGTCTCCAGCCCGCCGCGCTGACCGCGGTGCTCGGACTCCTGATCGCCGGCGGCGCGGCGCTCGGCTCGTACGCCCTGCTCGTCCCCCTGGTCCTGCTCCAGGCCGTCACGGCCGCGGGTTGGTTCCGGCTGAACGGCATGTGGCCCGCCCGGCAGGGCATCGCGCTGGCGTTCGCGGGCGCGCTGACGGCGGACGTGGCGCTGCTGATCGCGGGCCGTGAGCAGGCGCCCGCCGCGATCCTCGGCACGCTCGGGGTGTGGGTGCTGCTCACCCTCGTGCTGCAGCTGCGCTCGCACGCCGACCCGGACACCCGGATGTACGGACTGATGGCGACCGTCGTGTCGGCGGCGCTGGCCGTCATCGCGACGGGCTACCTCGCCGCCGAGCCGGACGCGGTCACCCTCGGCGCCGTCGCGGTGGCCGTGGCGGTCCTGGCCCGTGCGCTGCCGCTGCCGACGCCGGCCTCCGTGGTCGTCGCGCTGCTCGCGGCGGCGGGTGCGGGTATCGCGGTCGCCGGCATGACCGGCGTCGGGAACGGCGCCGGTGCGCTGCTGGGCGCGGCGGCCGGCGCGTGCGCGCTGATCGGCCACCGGGCGGCGAGCTACGACTATCCCTCCCGGTTCGTCCACTTCACCGCCGGTGTGGCCCTCCCGCTGAGCGCCGCCGCGCCGGTGCTGTGGGTGCTGGGGCGGGCGCTGGTCTGAGCTGTCGCCTGTCACAGGTGATCGACAAAATCCCGGCAGGTGTTCGGATCGGGGTTACGGTGACCGACGTCCGTGACTGACCGCCTGGGTGGGGAAACATGCGCGCGCTGCGAGTACTTCTGATCGTCGTCGTGATCCTCGGTGGCCTGTTCGTGGCCGCCGACCGGCTCGCGGTCAACTTCGCCGAGGGTGAGGTCGCGGACCGGCTGCGGACCACCGAGGGCCTGTCCAGCACCCCCGAGGTGGCCATCAACGGCTTCCCGTTCCTCACCCAGGTCGCCGGCGGCACGCTGGACGACGTCCAGGTCGGCATCCGGAACTACGAGGCGACGGCCGGCGACGGCGAGCGGATCCGCATCGACGACCTGGAGGCCGACATGAAGGGCGTCGAGTTCTCCGGCGACTTCAGCTCCGCCACGGCCTCCTCCGCGACCGGCACCGCGACCATCGCGTACGACGAACTGCTCAAGGCCGCGAAGTCCGAGCCCACCGAGGTCGCCCCCGGTATCACCGCCCGGGTCGTGAGCCTCTCCGACGGCGGGAGCGGCAAGATCGAGGTCGGCCTGGAGATCGACGCCCCGGTGATCGGCACCAAGCAGCTCTCGGTGCTCAGCACGGTCAGCGTCAAGGACGACAAGGTCGAGGTGCGCACCGACTCCCTGCCGGACCTCGGGGGCCTCGACCTCGCCGAAAACTCGGTCCGTGAGATCACCGACTTCCAGCAGGCCATCGACGACCTGCCGGGCGGCATCCAGCTCGACAAGGTCGAGGCGGCGCCGAACGGCCTGGAGATCTCGGTGGCGGGTTCGAACGTACGGCTGGCCGGGTAGGACCGGGCCGGACACCGTCCGGTCGTCCGACAGGCGAGACGACCCCGTCCGTACCGCAGATGCGCGAGCGGTCACAGGTGCCCGGGAGCCGTGCGACGGCTCGCCGGGCGCTCCTTTGTTCCCACATGCCGGACGATCGTGTCTCACGATGCGACACACCGGTGACACGCCCGCCGGTCCGTCCCTAAGCTCGACGGCATGAAGCGACAGGCGGACCTCACGAAGCGGCGGGCAGTAGACCTGTGCCGCGTTGCCGCCATGCTCTGTCGCCCCTTCTGAGCGGAAGCCCCGACTTCCGCGTTTCCCCGCCCTGCTCAGGGCCATTCGTGCGCCGTGCCGGCTTCGGCCACGCGCACCCCTTCGCACTCGCACGCCCCGCCGCAACTGCCCCGGAGGAGAAAGAGCATGAGCCGCAGCGACGTCCTGGTAGACGCCGACTGGCTGCAGGAGCACCTGGACGACTCGGACATCGCCATTGTCGAGGTCGACGAGGACACCTCCGCCTACGAGAAGAACCACATCAGGAACGCCATCCGGATCGACTGGACCAAGGACCTCCAGGACCCGGTCCGCCGTGACTTCATCGACCAGGAGGGCTTCGAGAAGCTCCTGTCGGCGAAGGGCATCGCCAACGACACGCTGGTGATCCTCTACGGCGGCAACAACAACTGGTTCGCCTCGTACGCCTACTGGTACTTCAAGCTCTACGGCCACGACAACGTCAAGCTGCTCGACGGTGGCCGCAAGAAGTGGGAGCTGGACGCCCGCGAGCTGGTCGAGGAGGTGCCGGAGCGCCCGGCCACCACGTACACGGCCAAGCCGCAGGACACCTCGATCCGCGCCTTCCGCGACGACGTGGTCGCCGCCATCGGCGCGCAGAACCTGGTCGACGTCCGCTCGCCCGACGAGTTCTCCGGCAAGCTGCTCGCCCCCGCGCACCTGCCGCAGGAGCAGTCGCAGCGTCCGGGGCACGTCCCGAGCGCCCGCAACATCCCGTGGTCGAAGAACGCCAACGACGACGGCACCTTCAAGTCGGACGAGGAGCTCAAGGAGCTCTACACCGACGAGCAGGTGGACCTCGCCAAGGACACCATCGCCTACTGCCGCATCGGTGAGCGCTCCGCGCTGACCTGGTTCGTCCTGCACGAGCTGCTCGGCGTGCAGAACGTCAAGAACTACGACGGCTCCTGGACCGAGTACGGCTCCCTCGTCGGCGTGCCGATCGAGCTCGGCGCCAACAAGTAACCGACCGCGACCGGCCTTCCGGTCAGACCCCGTCTGGAGAAAGACATGTGTGGAGCGAAGGCCGGCGGCCCCGACGCCTCGACGATCAAGCCCGGTGAGACCACCATCCAGGGTCAGGTGACCCGTGACGGCGAGCCCGTGACGGGCTACGTCCGGCTGCTGGACTCGACCGGCGAGTTCACGGCGGAGGTGCCGACGTCCGCGACGGGCCAGTTCCGCTTCTACGCCGCCGAGGGCACCTGGACGCTGCGCGCCCTCGTGCCCGGTGGCGCCACCGCCGACCGCACGGTCGTCGCCCAGCCGGGCGGCCTCGCGGAGGTCGCGATCGCGGTCTGACGAGCCGGGGCCGAACGCAGGGGCCGCGTCCCATCGGGTTGGACACCTGGGACGCGGCCCTTTCGCGTGCGCTTCGCGGGCGCGGACCTACGCTGGAGGTATGTACGCGCGCCGACGGCACGTCTACTTCGCCATGATGGGTGTCTGCATCGGGCTGTTCGTCCTGGCCTGGGGAGTCGTGCGCCTGTGGTCGACGCCGGCGGCCGTGGGCATGTGCGTGGTCGCCATGGTGATCCCGCCCGTCGCGGCGATGGTCGCCAACCGCAGGGGTCCCGAGGACCGCTGGTGGGACGACCCGTCCGGCGATCCGCAGTCCGACGAGTGGTGGGACGAGCTGGACGGCAGGAAGAAGCCGCGGTAGGAAGGCGGGCATGTCGCCCGCAAGCCTGTCCACCGTGGTGCTGGACGCGCACGACGCGCACGAACTGGCCGGCTTCTACGTCCGCCTGCTGGGGTACGAGGTGCGCCGCGAGGAGCCCCACTGGGTGCTGATCGGCCCGCCGCCCGGCACGCAGGGCACGGCCCTGGCGTTCGAGACGGAGCCCGCGTACGTGCGCCCGGTCTGGCCCACCCGGCACCCCGGCGACCAGCAGATGATGCTCCACCTCGACGTCGAGGTCGACGACCTGGCGGGGGAGACCGCGCGGGCGCTGGCCGAGGGCGCGACCCTCGCCGCGTACCAGCCGCAGAGCGACGTACGGGTCCTGCTGGACCCCTCGGGCCACCCGTTCTGCCTGTGGACGGAATCCCCGCAGCCGCCGCCTCAGTAGACGAGGGCCTGCGTGTCCTCCGCGAGCGCCTCCTGCACGAAGACCTGCGCTCCCGCGATCCGCACGCCCTCGATGACGTCCTTCTCCGTGATGTCCCGGCGGGCCGCGCACTGCGTGCACAGCGTGAGACGCCCGGCGGCCAGCACGGAGTCGATCAGGTCGGGCAGCGGCGCGGCGTGCGGCAGCTCGAACTCCGCGGCCCGCCCCGGCAGCGCGAACCAGGCGGACTCACCGGTCAGCCAGACGGACACGTCCACGCCGCTCGCCACGGCCACCGCGGCGACCGTGAACGCCTGCGAACACCGCTCAGGAGCATCGGCCCCCGCCGTCACCTTGATCACCAGCTTCTTCGCCATGGCTGAATCGTAATCAGGATCCTTACAACTCGGAGCGGCCGCTCAAGGTCTTCCGAGCGGCGCAGCAACGGCATCATCGCCGCACGTTCCGTGGGGGGACACTGTGGAAGTCCTGGAAAGACCCGAAGTGCCGGACACTCCCGAGGAGTCGGCGAGCGAGGCCGAGGCGCGCCCGCGCCCACGAGGGCGTACCGCGCCGCTGATCGCGGCCGCTGCCGCCCTCGGCGTCCTCGCCGGTACCTGTGCCGGGTACGTCGTCCAGGCCGGCCGTCAGGCCGGCCCGCTGCCGCCGCTCTCCCAGCCGACGGTCGGGCAGGCCAAGGGCGTGGTCGAGCCGTTGTCCGCCGCCCAGGACCGCCGCGTCAGGACCGAGGGTGACCTGCGCGAGTTGCTCCTCGACCGGCCCGAGGGGGCACGGGAGATCACGATCCCCGCCATGAGTGACGGCTGGATGTCCCTCGAGGCCTACGCGGAAACCTTCGAGGAACCGGACGAGGCGTTCCGGAGCCTGTCCGGGGACGAGTTCCGGCGTGGCGCCGTGACATCGTGGGAGACCGGCACGCACGTCGTGGAGATCCGCCTCGTGCAGTACCGCCACGCGGACCGGACCGCCGCCCTCAGGCGGGCGACGCAGTCCAACCAACGGGCCGAGCAGGAGCCCGGCACCCGCGGCACGCCCATCCCCGGCACCGGTGACGGCATGACGTATGTGCACGACCGCCCGGAGACGGAGCCGGGCCGCCTCCCGGTCTTCACGGCGGAGGCCCACGCCTGGCGCGGCAGCCTCGGGATGCACATCTGGGTCTCCGACACCGAGCCGATCCCTCATCAGGTGATCGCCGATCTCGCCGAGCGGCAGATGGAGCGGCTGTGACCGACAACTCCGCCACATCCGTCCCCCGCGGGCGCGTCGCCCGGGTCCTCGGTTCCGTGCTGCTGCTCGGCGCGGTGTTCGCCGGGACGGGATACACCGTCGTGGCCGTCCAGGACGCCGACCGTGACCCCGGCAAGCCCGTGTGGAAGATCACCGGCACCGGCACCGGTGAACCTGCTGAGCCCTCGGGGCTGCGCGCGCGGCTGCTGCCGTACGACGACCGCTACACCCAGGGCCCGGACCTGCCGGGCCTCGGTTCCGACGCCGAACTGTCCGGCACCCGGGCCATCGCCCTGCGCATGGAGGCGATCAAGGATCTGCCCCGCTCCGGGCAGCGGTTGCTGGAGGACGAGATCGAGCGGCAGCGCATCACGGGCATGGCCGTGCGCAGCTACCTTCACCACACCAGCACAGGCGATCTGGGAGTCGCCGCCGTGGGCGTCGTGCTCATGCGCTTGGAGGACCGCGCGGCCGTACGCCGGCTCTCCGAGTCCCGTGACGAGGCCTTCGCGGCGCTGGACATCTTCCGCCCCGGGCCCGAGGTCAAGGGCCACCGCACCGCCCGCTGCTTCCTGAAAGAGAGTGCCGACGACGAGGGCAGTCGCCTCGACCGGCTGATCTGTTCCGCCTACGAGGGCGACGTCCTCGTCACGGCCAGGGCCTCCGGAGTCGGTCCCCTCGACACCGAGGCCGTCGCCAGGTTCCTCGCCGAGCAACTCGACCACATCGCGACCACGGGGGAAGCCGTATGACCGGCGAGCGGACGACCGACGGGGCACCGCGCCGTCCTGCCCCGCGCACGGCCCGTCGCTGGGGCGCCGCCGTCCTGGTCTTCGCCCTCTGCGGCGCGGCCACGGCGTTCGGCGTCGTCCGCGCGGAGCGCTCCGAGCTTCCCGGGCTGGCGACCGAGACCGACGGCCGTTGGGCGTATCCGCAGCTCACCAGGCCACCGCTGCCCTCCGGCAGCCCGGCGCCCTTTTCCGAGGCCAACGCGGTCCGGGCGCACCACGCCGACCTGCGGGAGCTGCTGCTTCCGGCGCCCGAGGGAGCGTCGCGGGACAAGGCGTTGCGCGGCGCGGACGGGTGGTTGCCGACGCGGGAGTTCCTGGCGGTGTTCGGGTCGAAGAAGGACCAGAAGGGCATCGGTCAGCTGTTCACCGACCACGGGCTGCGCCACGTCGCGGCCCGGGGCTGGACCACGAGCGACGGCACGGACACCCGGATCTACCTGCTCCACTTCGACACGGGCAGGGTGGCGTACGAGGTCTTCGAGGCGCTCGTCGACCCCACGGGACCCACCTACGCCCTGCGTGGCGCCGCCGAGGTGGAGTCCGACGACGAGTTCCCGACGGCGGCGGACGTCGACAACGTGACCCGTTACGCGTACACCGAGGTGAAGCCGTACGGGGAGCGGCACGTGCGGCAGGCGTATCTGGCGGCCGGGGACGTCCTCGCCCTGATGGTCCAGTCCCGCGAGGGCGCCGCCCACCCCGTGCCCTTCCAGCAGACCGTGGTTCTGCAGAGCCAGCTGCTCGGCTGAGGGCGTACCTCGCAAGGAGGGCCGGGTCGTGGCCGCGTAAGCTGGGGCCCGGCCTTGTGAACCACGCACCCCGCTCACCTAGGAGCATCCCGTGATCCTCTTCTTCGAAATCCTCCTGGTCCTGGTCTGCGTCGGCGTCCTCGCCTTCACTGGTCTGGCCGTGAAGAAGCTGTATCAGGGCCAGCGCTGACCCACCCCCCTGTCCGTACGAGAAGTCTGAGCTGCTCATGATCGAGATCCCGTCCGACCTCCACAAGGACCTCGTCCCCCTCGCCTTCCTGCTCGGCAACTGGGCGGGAGCGGGCGTGCACGACTTCCCCGGCGCCGAGAAGTGCAACTTCGGGCAGGAGGTCACCTTCACCCACGACGGCCGGGACTTCCTGGAGTACCAGTCCCACAGCTGGGTGCTCGACCAGGACGGCAACAAGGTCAGGCCGCTGGAGTCCGAGCACGGCTTCTGGCGCATCGACGCCGCCCGCAAGGTCGAGGTCACGATGACCCGCGACGACGGTGTCATCGAGATCTGGTACGGCGAGCTGGCCGACCAGAAGCCGCAGATCGACCTGGTCACGGACGCCGTCGCGCGCACCGCGGCCTCCCGCCCCTACAGCGGAGGCAAGCGGCTGTACGGCTACGTCAAGAGCGACCTGATGTGGGTCGGCGAGAAGCAGACCCCCGAGGTCGAGCTGCGGCCGTACATGTCCGCGCAGCTGAAGAAGGTCGTCACCCCGGAGGACGTCGAGCGCTGGGCGAAGGCCCTGCCGGGCGACCTGCCCGACGACGGGATCGCTTTCTTCAAGTAGCCATAGACTCGTGGGTGTGGTGAGCACCGACTGGAAGAGTGATCTCAGGCAGCGCGGCTACCGGCTGACGCCGCAGCGGCAACTCGTGCTCGAAGCCGTGGACAACCTGGAGCACGCGACCCCCGACGAAATCCTCGCCGAAGTGCGCAGGACGGCGTCGGGGGTCAACATTTCCACCGTCTACCGGACCCTGGAGCTCCTGGAGGAGCTCGGGCTGGTCAGCCACGCCCACCTCGGGCACGGGGCGCCGACGTACCATCTGGCCGACCGGCACCACCATCTCCACCTCGTCTGCCGCGACTGCACCGACGTCATCGAGGCGGACGTCTCCGTGGCCGCCGAGTTCACGGCCAAGCTGCGCGAGACGTTCGGCTTCGACACCGACATGAAGCACTTCGCGATCTTCGGTCGGTGCACGGACTGCGCGGCGGCGACCGGCAAGGATTCAAGTACCGAGTCGTAGGCTTAGCGTATGAAGAGCCCCCTGCTGTCCCTGCCCGGCGCCGTTCCCGCCGAAGGGGCGGACGAAGGTGTCGCCGCCCACTACGGCGACCTGTTCCGCGAGCAGCGCGCCCTCGCCGACGGCACCGGTTTCGTCGACCTCTCGCACCGCGGGGTCGTCACCGTCACCGGCGACGACCGGCTGAGCTGGCTGCACCTGCTGCTCACCCAGCACGTCAGCGACCTGCCCACCGGCGAGGCCACCGAGGCGCTGGTGCTGTCCGCGAACGGCCACATCGAACACGCGCTCTATCTGGTGGACGACGGCACGACCGTCTGGGCCCATGTCGAACCCGGCACCCAGGACGCCCTGATCGCGTACCTGGAGTCGATGAAGTTCTTCTACCGGGTCGAGGTCGCCGACCGCACCGCCGACATCGCCGTGGTCCACCTGCCGGCCGGTTCCATCACCGAGGTGCCGGAAGGGGTCGCCGTACGGGAGACGGCGCACGGCCGTGACCTCTTCCTGCCGCGCGCCGAGCTGGAGTCGTACGCCGCGCAGAACGGACCGGCGGCCGGGATCCTGGCGTACGAGGCGCTGCGCGTCGAGCAGCACCGGCCGCGGCTCGGCTTCGAGACCGACCACCGCACCATCCCGCACGAGCTGGGCCTGATCGGCACCGCGGTGCATCTGCAGAAGGGCTGCTACCGGGGCCAGGAGACGGTCGCCCGGGTGCAGAACCTGGGCAAGCCGCCGCGCCGGCTGGTCTTCCTGCACCTCGACGGCAGCGAGGTGCACCTGCCGCCGTCCGGCACCGAGCTGCGGCTCGCGGACGACGGCCCCGACGGCCGCAGGATCGGCTTCGTGACGACCTCCGTACGACATCACGAGCTGGGTCCGGTGGCGCTGGCGCTGGTGAAGCGGAACGTGCCGGTGGACGCGCGTCTGGTGGCCGACACGACGGCCGCCGCTCAGGAAGTCGTCGTCGAGCCGTAGGTCCGGCCCGTGGCCCCCTCGCGCGGAGGCTACATCTCCAGCAGGACGGTGAACGGGCCGTCGTTCGTCAGCCCCACGCGCATGCGCGCGCCGAACCGGCCCGTCTCCACCGTGGCGCCCAGCGCGCGCAACCGCGCGACCACCTCGTCGACCAGCGGCTCGGCCACGTCGCTCGGGGCGGCCGCGTTCCACGTGGGGCGGCGGCCCTTGCGGGCGTCGCCGTAAAGGGTGAACTGGCTGATCACCAGGAGCGGGGCGTCGATGTCGCTGCACGACTTCTCGTCGTGCAGCATCCGCAACGACCACAGTTTGCGGGCGAGCTGGGCCGCCTTCTCCTTGTTGTCCTCGTGCGTCACGCCGACCAGGACACACAGCCCCTCGCCGGTGATCTCCCCGACGACCTCGCCGTCGACGACGACGCTCGCGCCGTCCACCCTCTGCACCACTGCACGCATGCGACCCATCATGCCCGGCGGCGTCACCCCGCTTCGCGGGTGGTCCGTACCAGCGCTCTTTTTGATCCCTAACCCCCCATCTGGGGCCGTTCGGGGGCACTCGGTCACATAGCGGCCACTTGGGGTGGCACGATGCTGCCACACGCCGGTCGAGGGGACGGTTGAGGCACATGAGAACACCGAGTACCGGGCAGCCGCCTGGGGCTGTCTCGTTGACCCAAGCGGGAGCCGGGGAGTCACTCCGGCCACCCGTGCAACGCACGGACAGTCCACAGCTGCCGCCCGATCCGCCCGCGCACGATCTGGCCACACTGAGCCTGGCCGAATTGCGCTCCCTGCGCAGGGACGCGCAGCGCGACGAGGCGGATCTCAGTTACGTACGACGGCTGCTGCAGGGCCGCATCGACATCCTGCGCGCGGAGCTCGCGCGCCGGGGGCCGGGGTCGCTGGTGGACACGGGCGCGGCAGAGGCGTCCGTCGTCCAGCGGCTGCCGGAGATCCTCACGGACGCCCCGGCCCGGCACCGCTCCTCCGCGCGCCACGTCACGCTGGGCACTCCGCACAACGAGGAGTACCGGCGGCTGGCCGCGGAGATGCTGGCCGAGGTCGAACTGTCCGCGCTGGACGCCCGCACCGACGTCGAGCTGACCACCGCGATGGGGCGCCTCGTGCGGTACGAGCAGCAGGTGTCCCGGCGCCGGCAGCGGTTGCAGCGGACCGCCGACGAGTGCAGCGCGGAGATCGCGCGGCGCTACCGGGAGGGGGAGGCACAGGTCGACGACCTGCTGATGTGAGGCGGGAGGACCTGGTCCCCCCGGTCCCGCCCGGGGCGGCTCGCACGCGCACCGCCCCGGGCGGGAAATCCCCGCGACACCTGTGCCTTCCTATGCCTACCGTGCACTCATGACGCGTCGCGACGAGCTGCCCGTACGCCCGATCACCGAAGCCGAGTTCGAGGACTGGCAACGCGCCATGAGCGTCGGCTTCCTGCAGCGGCCCACGCTGACCGAGGAGCAGTTGCAGGCACGGCGCGCCCACTTCGTGCCGGGGCGGCTGCTCGGGGCGTTCGACGGGGGCCGATGCGTGGCGACGTTCCGTTCCTTCGCCCAGGAGGTCACCGCCGTGGGCGGCGCCTTCGTGGCCGCCGACGCCGTCTCCAACGTCACCGTCAGCCCCACGCACCGCCGCCGCGGCCTGCTCAGCCGCATGATGAGCCAGGACCTCACAGCGGCGCAGGAACGCGGGGACGTCGTCGCGACGCTCATAGCCGCCGAGTACCCGATCTACGGCCGCTACGGCTTCGGCCCCGCCACCACGCTCGCCGAGTGGACCGTCGACGTGGCGCGCACCGGCCTGGACCGCCGTTGGTCGGGTCCGCGGGACGGCGGACGGATCGACCTCGTCGACCCCGAGGACGTCCGCAAGCTCGGTCCCGAACTGCACGAACGCCTGCGGCGGACACAGCCGGGGGCGGTCAGCCGCGACGAGCTGTGGTGGCGCATCAACACCGGCGCCGCCCGCTTCGGCAGGTCGTGGACCGAGCCCTACTACGCCCTGTACCGCTCGGCCGCCGGGGAGGTCGAGGGCCTGGTCTCCTACGAGTCGGACGACAAGTGGCACGGCAAGCAGCCGCAGAACACGGCCGACGTGAACTGGCTGATCGCGGCGACGCCGGCAGCCGAGCGCGCCCTGTGGCACTTCCTGTGCTCGATCGACTGGATCGCGCACGTGAAGTCGGGCTGGCGGGCCCCGGACGACCTGCTCCCGCTGCTGCTGCCGGACCCGCGCGCCGCCCGCCTGACCGTGCAGGCCGACTGGCTGTGGGTGCGGATCCTGGACGTCGTACGGGCGCTGACGGCGCGGACGTACGAGGGCTCGGGGGAGCTGGTGCTGGAGATCGTCGACGCCGCCGGGTTCGCGGGTGGACGGTACCGGCTGGAGGCGTCGGAGCAGGGGGCGTCCTGTGCGCCGAGCGACCGGAGCGCCGATCTCACGCTGGACGTCGCCGACCTGGCGGCGCTGTGGCTGGGGGACGAGTCGGCGGTACGGCTGGCCGCGCTGGGGCGCGTCCGGGAAGAACGAGCGGGCGCCGCCCGTTCGGCCGACGCCCTGCTGCGCACGTCCAGGCGACCGTGGTGCCCGGACCTGTTCTAGTGCTCCCCTCTGCCGGCGACGATGGACGGTCTCGCTATCCGTAGCGTGCTCTTCAGTTGTGGCTGTGCCTGGTTCGTGGTGCCTGTTCAGTTGTGGCTGTTCAGTTGTGACTGTGCACGTGCCGCTGTTCGGTTGTCGGTATTCAGTTGTCGGTATTCAGTTGTCTCTGTGCAGACTGACCAGGCTCCCGGCTCCCCTCCGGAAGGGAGCCCGGTCAGCCGGACTGGGTGAGCAGCAACACGAGGATCACTGCTCCTATGCCGCCGAGAGTGATGTTCTTGGCCTTGATGCCCAGGGTCATGGCGACGAGGGCGATGATCCCCATGGCGCCGAGCTTCGACTGGACGAACTGCTCGAATCCGATGGCGAGGGCGGCGACGACGAGAGCGATGAACGGCATGGGGTGCGTCCTTCCAGCGCTACCAACCATCGGAAAGTGCAACCACATTCGTTCAGTTGGTTGCCAACTTATTCCCGGTTGGGGCGTCTTTGAAGTGTCCGGTAACCATCTGTCAGGCAACTGCCCCAAGATGGCTCAAAGTTGTAGGGTTCCGATGTGACGTCGGAACAAGTAGCCGTGAACGAACGGGGAAGGGCCCCGTTGTCGCCCCAGGAGGTGGCCGACGAGCTCCGCGGCCGGATCAGGTCGGGCACGCTCCAGGCGGGCCGGCGCATGCCCACCCAGGCCGCCCTGGCCGAGGAGTTCGGCGTGGAGCGCGGCACCGTCCGGCAGGCCCTGCGCATCCTGCAGTCGGAGGGCCTGCTCACCAACGTGTCCCGCGGGGCGCCGGCGACGGTCGCGCCCGACGGGGCGACGGCCTTCTTCGGCCCCGCCGCGCAGCCGGAGTCCACCCTGGCCGCACTGCCCGCCCGGGTGGCCGCCGCCTTCGAGGCCAAGCACGTCAGGATCGACGCGCTGTGCCTCACCTCGGCCTCGCTCAGCCTGGCCCTCAGCGAACCGCTGCGCCGACTGCACACCGGGGCGCCGAAACCGGCCACGGTCCACCTGCGGGTTCTGCTGCCGTCCCGGGACATCGACCTCGCCTTCCCCGCCTCCGTCGACCCCGGCGGCGACTCCCCGGCGCACCGGAGCTGGGTTGCCCTGCGCAACGCCCAGGGCCTGGTGCTGAGCCACAATCTGACGGCGCTGCGGTCCACACACGGCGTGGACGTCCAGGTGCGCTTCCGCGCCCTGCCCTTCACTCCTCCGGTGAAGCTGTACCTGCTGAACGACACCGAGGCGCTCTTCGCCTTCTACACGCCCAGCAGGCGTGCGGAGGGCACTGCTGGAGAGGGCCCGGAGACGTACGAGGTGCAGGGGGGCTCCTCGCCGCTGTTCGCCTTCCGGCAGGGTGACGGCGGGGTGCGGGACAAGTCCTTCGTGGAACAGTCCCGTCTGTGGTTCGACCGGCTCTGGGAGACGATCAGCACGGAACTGGACCTGGGGGCCTGACCGCGCCCGGGTCACAGCGCCGGCCCGGTGACCGAGAGGCTGAGCGCCACGGCGCCGATCGCGCTGCAGGTGTGGTTGCGGCGCTGCAGCCCGATGAGGAGCAGGGCGAGCGCGACGAGGCCTGTGGTGCCGTATCTCCACCGGGCCAGTTCCTCGACGGTGAGGAGTAAGACGGTGGCGGCGGGCTTGATCCATGACACGGTGATGTCTCCTTGACATGGGGAGGGAACACCCCCCTTCAGCAGAAGTGGTCGAGTACTGTGCAGACTTGGCGCCAGTTGGAACCAACTCTGCTTAAGTTGTTCCAACTTGGCAGGGATGGATAAACAACTTTCCGGGCACCCCCTACAAGTGGGATGCAGCCCTTCGGTTTCCGGGTGCGGGAGGAGATGGCGACGGTGGTCGGCAGCAGAAGGTCCACGCCTCAGGAGATCGCGGACTCCCTGCGGGAGCGGATCCGGGACGGACGGCTGAAGGCGGGCGACCGGCTGCCCACCCAGGCCGAACTCGCCGACGAGTTCGGCGTCGAGCGCGGCGCGGTCCGTCAGGCCCTCTCCGCTCTCCAGAGCGACGGGCTCCTCAGCAACGTCAGCAAGGGCAGCCCGCCGCGCATCGCGGAACCGGAACCCGCCTGGCGGGAGCCGCAGCCGACGATGGTCGGCCTCGGCCCCCGCCTCACGGAAGCGTTCTCCGCGCGTCACGTACGCGTGGACGCCGTCTGTCTGACCGCTGAAACGATGATGCTGGCCCTCGGGGACCCGCTCCGGGCGATCCACGAAGGGCGGCTCGGCCCGGAGTCGATCGACGTCCGGGTGCTGCTGCCCTCCCGTGACATCGACCTGGCGTTCCCCACCTCGGTCGAGGACAGCGGCGACGGCGACCCGGTCCACCAGCGCTGGCTGATGATGCGCAACGCCCAGGTCCAGGTCCTGAGGCACAACCTTCGCGCCCTGCGCGCCACGCACGGCATCGACGTGAACGTCACCTTCCGCGCGCTCCCCTTCACCCCTCCGGTGAAGCTGTACCTGCTCAACGGCCGCGAGGCGCTGATCGCGTACTACATGGTCACGCGGCGTGCCGCCGACGACATCGCGTCCCAGGAGATGTTCGACGTCCTGGGCACCCAGGCCCTCCTCTTCTCCTTCGAGCAGGAGACGGGGCGCCGTGACGCGGCCTTCGTGGAGCAGTCGCAGCAGTGGTTCGACGCGCTCTGGAGCACCGTCACCTCCGAGTTGACCCCGGAGTAGTGTCATGGGACCCAGTGGCCGCGCGACCACCCCATCGTGTCGCAGACTGAACCGGTGACAACGCACACGGAGAACCTCCCGGGACTGATCACGCGTGCCCGGTACGTGCTTTTCGACTTCGACGGTCCGATCTGCCGTCTGTTCGCCGGGCACTCCGCGCAGGACGTGACGCGCGTGCTGGTCGGCTGGCTGGAGGCGCGCGGCCTGCGTGACCTGCTCACGGACGAGGAGCAGTGGTCGACGGACCCCTGGGACGTCCTGCGCGCCGTGGACAGCCGCCACCCCCGTCCCGGCGCGGTCGTCGCCGCGCTGGAGGAGCGGCTCACCCAGGAGGAGTTGAAGGCCGCCGCCTGCGCCGCACCCACTCCGTACGCCGATCGGCTCCTGCGCACCTGGGCGGCTCAGGGCGCCGGCCTGGCCGTGACGACGAACAACTCGCCCCGCGCGGCGCGGCAGTACCTCGCAGGACGTGGCCTGGAGAGCGTCTTCGGCCCCCATGTCTACGGCCGCTCCCGGGACCTGAGCCTGCTCAAGCCCGACCCGCACTGTCTCGATCAGGCCCTGCGGGCCTTGGGTGCCGCGCCGGAGGACGCCCTCATGATCGGTGACGCGCCCACGGACCTGATGGCCGCGCGCAGCGCCGGTGTCGGCTTCCTCGGGTACGTGCGCAACGAGCGCAAGGAGAAGATCCTGCGTGACGCCGGGGCCGGGTATCTGGTGCCCACTCTGCAGGACGTGTTGTCCGTACTCAGCGCCGGTTGACGCTCGCATGGTCACCCCCTTCACCCCTGGCTGTCCGTCAACTCCCCGACCAATTGGATTGGTTGGTCTAATTGGTTGGTTCCCTCTGGCGCTCATCCCCAACCATTCTTCGGTGATGGTTGGGTGAAGTGGTGGAGAGAGGTCCGCTATTGGAGGAATGGCGGTAGGGTCGTAGGGTGAGCGATGAGCGGAGCGGTACGACCGGGCGCAGGCAGCGGTTCGACGACGTCATGTCGACGTTGCGGAGCCGTCTGCTCGACGGTGAGTACCCGCTCCACAGCCTGCTGCCGGCGGAGCGTGACCTGGCCGCCGAGCTCGGCGTGGCCCGGGACACCGTGCGCAGCGTGCTGACGGAGCTGGCCAACGAAGGCTGGGTGGAGCGGCGGCAGGGCAGCGGAACGCGGGTGATCCGCGTCCCGGAGGGCATCCGTTCGGCGCGGTCGACGGACCAGTCGGGTCAGCCGGCCAGCCTCGAGTGGTTCATGGACCAGGCCTTCGCCCGCGCGGAGGTCACCCTCGACGTCTTCACGCTCACGGCCGAGTCGTTGAACAACCAGCTCCGCAGACTGGACGAGCGCATCCAGCGCGGCAAGCTGGAGGCCCCGCAGCGGATCGTGCTGCGGATGATGCTTCCCGACCCCGAGCTGGACATGCCGTATCCGCAGTCGCTGGACCCGCAGTACCGGGACGCGATGCGCGAGCGCCAGCGGGAACTCGCCGAGTGGCATTCCGGTGAGGTCAAGGGGCGGCTCTTGACCTTCAAGGCCCGGGGGTCGGTCGAGACGGTCGACGTGGAGATCCGTCATGTGCCCCTGACCCCGCCGCTGAAGGTCTACCTGATGAACGGCGAGGAGATGCTCCAGGCCTACTACGTGGTGGGTGAACGACCGCTGGTCCTGAAGAGGCTGGAGACCGAGATCCAGGCACTCGACGCCCTCGGCCTCATCGCCAAGTTCACGCACTTCGTCAAGGACAGCGACGATCCGAACCACGCGTTGCTCGTGGAGGGGACGCAGGCCTGGTTCGACTCCCTGTGGAAGAACCTCGCCAAGTAAACCAATCGTCAGGTGATCTGCCCCGGAACGGCACCTTCTCACGGCTATGGTGGTCCTCCCGTCATCCTTGCGTGACAGGAGCGACGACTGGTGGTACCGCGCGCGCACAGATGGGACTGCCTGCCCGGCGGCCTCCGACCGGCGGCCGTCGATGTCCGCATGTGGCCCGGCCTCTACGAGCTCCCCCCAGCAGGGAACGCACCCGGAGTTCTGCCGTACCGGCTCCTCCACGCCGACGCGCACCGCTGCGACCTGATGGTTCCGGCGGCCGGCCCGCCGGTGCCCGGTCGCGCGGGCCGGCAGACGGCGGCGTACGGCGATCCCCTGCACGACCTGGCCACGCATCTCGTCCGCACGCGGTATCCGGAAGCCCGCTGGGGCGAGGTCTTCCGGACGTGGACGCAGGCCGTCTCCGCAGAGCCGGCCCGGGCGGCCGACGGACTGGAAGGAGATCTTCGCCGTCATGTGGACTTCGAGTGGGCGCAGTCCGTCTACTGGGCTGTGATGCATACCGCCCGGTACCTCGCCACCGGCCCGGACCCCGAGGCGTATCTCGGCCTGGCCGCCTCGTCGCCGCACCGCGCGCTGCGTGCCGCGGCGGCCGAACCCGCCCCGCTCACCGATCCGCCGGACCGGCCCGGCGTCCCCCTGGTCCCGCACGCTCGGCAGGCGGCCGAACAGACGGTCCGGCGCCACTGGTTCGGCCGTCGCGGTGCCGCGGCCCTTCCCTTCGTCCCCGACCCGCGTATGCCGGAGCGGGCCGACTTCCCGCACGACCTGGTGGGCGCCGTGCTGGCCGCCGAGGACCGTGCGAGCGCCGATCACGTGTTCCGGGGCACCGCCCATCGCAACACCGTGGTCCGCGCCCCGGGCTTCGGCGCGGTCCTCGTACGCCGTGACGCGGCCCCGGCCCACCGCCACGAGAGCGTTTTCACGACGCTGGAGGAGTACCCGGTGCTGAGGGCCATCGAGGAGGCCGGTGTGGAGGTGGCGGCACCGAGGGTCCTGGCGCGGGGTGAAAGCGAGCCCGCCGAGCCGTTCGCGGTCCTCACCTATCTCGGCCCGCTGCCCGGCGAACCCGCCCCGGACGGACGGACCTCAGTGCACCCGGTGGAGGGTCTGCTGCCGCACGAGGCGGATCTGCTCGTCGACCAGCTCTGCGCGCTGACCGCACTCGACTGCGCCACCCTCGACCCGCTGGCCGCGCACGCGGCACGCGACTTCCACCCCTGGCTCGCCGACCGCGTGGCCACGATGGTCGCCGGGCTCCCGGAGCGGACCCTGCTCGCCGCCCGGCGCCTGGGACTGCCCGACGCGCCGCGACTGGCCGAACTGCTCGCCCGCCACCGAGTCACCCCCCGTCGGCCGGCGCTGCTGCACGGAGACCTCAACCCCTGGAACCTCGTCCGCACCGACGACCCCCGCCACGGGACCGGAATCGCCCTCATCGACTGGGAGATGGCCCTGATCGGTGATCCCCTCCACGACCTCGTCCGGCACCTCCATCTGACACCGGCGCGCAGCGAGATCCGGCAGCGCATGTTCGCCCGCTGGGAGGAGCGCGTCGGCCCCGAGCACAGCCGTGGCTGGCAGCGCGACCGGCGGGTGTACCAGCTGATCGAGATCGTGCGTTCCGCGTACGTGGACCTGGACCGCATCGTCCATGGCACGAGCCTCGACGTACCGGCCGTGCGCCAGGCGGCGGACCGGTACGCGCACACCCTGAGGCGCACGACCCGTCTGCTCGACGCCGCCTGACCCGCGCCGCCGGTAGGGCGGCGCGGGGGGCGAGAGGGCGACGCGGTCGGACGGGTCGCGCGCGAGGGGTGTGTCAGGCGTCGAGCAGTGGGATCAGGTGTTCCTCCTCGTAGGTCAGATGCGCCTCCAGTTCGGTGGTGAGGCGTGCGACCTCCGAGCGGGCGGTGGCCGGATCCTCCGTTCCGATCGCCGTGCGCAGGTCCTCCACCAGGGCGGCGACGCGCTCGTGCTCCTGGCGGAGCCGCTCGACGGTGGGCGCGGCCGTGGGGTGGCGGTCGGCGACGAAGGGAAACAGGCCGAGGTCCTCGCCGGTGTGGTGGTTGTGCAGTCCGTGGCAGAACGTGAGGCAGTTGACGCGCAGTTGGGCGCCGAGACGACCGCTGTTGTCGGCGGCCTGGTCCATCTCGCGCCGGATGAGGGCGAGTTCGCGCCGAAAGGCGTCGTGCACCACCTTGATGGCCTCGCCCATGGAGCCGGCGGCGATGCGGGGCGGGCCGCCGGCGATCTCGTGGAGCGCCACCACCGGTATCACCCGGCCCGCCTTCTCCTGGTACTCCGCCCAGCCCGCGTCGGTCTCGACGGCACGCGCGAAGGCCTCGTCGCGCGCGGCGCCCCTCAGCACCTCGGCGCGCGCCTGGTAGGTGAACGCGCCGCTCTCCACGGTCACCTCGGGATGGGCGAGGAGGTTGTGGTACCAGGCGGGGTGTCTGGGGGCGCCGCCCGCGGAGGCGATGACCAGGATGCGGTCGCCGCCGTCGGGGAG
Organism: Streptomyces sp. NPDC107562; assembly: GCF_055657325.1. NCBI lineage: Bacteria > Bacillati > Actinomycetota > Actinomycetes > Kitasatosporales > Streptomycetaceae > Streptomyces > Streptomyces sp. NPDC107562. Next base: position 41,293 of record NZ_JBVKBE010000007.1, read on the forward strand.
GTAGGCCACGGGGGTGGTGTGCTCGGCGCCCGTACGGGCGCCGGTGGTCGTGAGGAGGATCAGTCGGGCGCCCTCGAAATAGCCGCCGACGCGGCCCCGGTTGGCGCGGAACTCCTCGATGACCTGATGGTTGAAGTCGTCGATGGTGTCGTTGGGCATGCTGGGTGTTCTCTTCTCTCTCCGGCCCTGCTCGTCACTGGTGATCGGTGGACGAACGCGCGTGATCGCGCGGAGAGAGAGCGGCGGACTCCTGGCCCGCCTCAGCCTCATTCAGAGGCCGGGCACCCAACTCGCTCGCGGCACTTGGCCGCAAACCCGGCAGTCATGAGAGGAACAGTAGCCTAGGCACGATGCTTCTCTTCCTGGATATCGACGGGACGCTGCTGCCCTTCGGGTCGGCGGACCCTTATCCGGTGTACGGGACGCCGCCCGGCCGGAGCGTCGACAACCCGTTGCTGAATAGGGTCGATCCGGCGCTCGGCCCCCGGCTGCGGGCGCTGGGCTGCGAGTTGGTGTGGGCCACGACCTGGCTGGACGAGGCGAACGAGGTCATGGCGCCCTGGCTCGGTCTGCCCCCGCTCCCGGCCGTGGACTGGCCGGAGGAGGCCGGGCGGCCCGGACCGCTGCACTGGAAGACCCGACCGCTCGTGGCCTGGGCGGCGGGCCGGCCCTTCGTGTGGCTGGACGACGAGATCAGGGCGTCCGACCGGGACTGGGTGAACGCCCACCACCCCGGCCGGGCCCTGCTGCACCGCGTGAACCACCGGGTGGGGCTCACGCTGGCGGACTTCGCGGCGGTGGCGGGGTGGGTGGGCCGCGGGTGACGTCCGCAGCGGGGGCCGCGGGGTCTGTTTTCCGGGGGTGGGGTCCGTGGCGGGGGTCGCGGGGTCTGTTTTCTGGAGGTGAGGCTCGTGGCGGGGCGCGGGGTCCGCTTCCCGGAGGTGGGGCTCGTGGCGGGGGTCGCGGGGTCCGCTTCTCGAAGGTGGGGGGCTCGTGGCGGGGGGCCGTGCGGCCTGTTTTCGGAGGTGAGGTCCGTGGCGGGGGGCCGTGCGGCCTGTTTTCCGGAGGTGAGGCCCGTCGCGGGGGTCGCGGGGTCCGCTTTCCGGAGGTGAGGGCCGTGGCAGCGGACGCGCGCCCTGTCTTCCCGCAGGTGACGGCCGTGGCGGGGCCGCGCGGCCCGCTTCCCGGGGGTGACGGCCGTGGCAGGGGGCGCGCGGGTCCGCTTCCCGGAGGTGAGGTGCCGTGGCAGGCGTCGCGGCCCGCCTCCCGGGCGCTCACGCCCGGTGCGCGCCCCCGCTCAGCAGATCTGTCACCCGCATGAACCCGTCCGTTCCGTGGCCGAGGCCGATGACGCGGCGGGCCTGGCCCTCCGCCGCGCGCATCACGCCCGCCTCGATGCCGTGGCCCTCGGAGGCCTCGATGATGTGGGACATCGAGGAGACCGCCGAGGTGATCGGGTTGAGCTCCCCGGAGTAGGTGGCGTCGTCGACGTCGCCCGCGAACTCCTCGAACAGCGGCGGCAGGATCGCGGAGATGCCCTGCGCGAAGGGCGCGAGTTCCCGCCCGCTGATGCCTTCCGCGCGGGCCACGGCCAAGGCGTGCGCGTAGCCCGCCATCGCCGTCCAGAAGATGTCGAGCAGCGCCACGTCGTACGCGGCCGCCCGTCCGACGTCCTCGCCGAGGTGGGTGTGCGTGCCGCCGAGCGTGTCCAGGGCGGGCCGGTGCGCCCGGTACACCTCCTCGGGACCGCTGTGCAGGAACACCGCCTCGGGGGTGCCGATGCTGGTGGCCGGCGTCATGATCGCGCCGTCCAGGTAGCGGATGTCGTGCGCCGCGGCCCAGGCGGCGGTGTCCCGGGCCCGGGCCGGGGTGTCGGCGGTGAGGTTCACGAGGGCGCGGCCCTTGAGGGCGTCGGCGACGGCGGGCTGCCGGAGGATCGCGTCGGAGGCGTCGTAGTTCACCACGCAGACCACGACGAGGTCGCTAGCCGCGACGGCCTCCTCCGGCGTCTGGGCGGAGACGGCTCCCCGGGCGGCCAGTTCGCCGTCCCGGCCGGGGGTGCGGTTCCAGACGGTGGTGCGCAGACCGGCGTGCAGGAAGGCGCCGGCCAGGGCGCGGCCCATCGGCCCCAGGCCGAGCACGGTGACGGCAGACTGGTCGTCGTACATGGACATGCTTGTTCAACTCCCTTGAGAACGACACGAACAATCCATTACAAAAGGGGCGGTAATGACGCGCAGGCAGGCCCAGGACCCGAACGTCTGCGGAGTGACCGCCGCGATCGCGGTGATCGACGGCAAGTGGAAGACGTCCCTGCTGTGGCTCCTGGAGTCAGGGCCGCAGCGCCCCGGCGAACTGCGCCGGAAGCTGCCGGGCCTGACCGAGAAGGTGCTGACCCAGGCGCTGCGCGAGATGGAGGCGGACGGCCTCGTCCACCGTGAGGTGCACGACGTGATGCCTCTGAAGACCGTCTACTCCCTGACCGGTTTCGGCCGTGAACTCTCGACGGCACTGGCCCCCGTCTCCGACTGGGGCCACCGCCGTCTGGAGCGCCTCACCGCGACCTCGCCGGCCTCCTGACCACCCGCGTTCAGCCTCTCCCCGGGGGCGCGCGGTGCCAAGTACGCACAAAAAAGTGGGTAGTACGGCGGTGGGCTGATCGCTGCCTCAGCCGGCGTCCCGGCGGGTGCCCGCGGCGTCGGCGAAGCGCCGCGCCAGCCGCGCGAAGGCGTCCCGGAGCTCCGGCGGGCCGACGACCTCGATGCCGGCGTCGAACCTGCCGACGAGGGCGGCGAGGCCGGTCCATGACCATGAGCCCAGGACGAGCCGGCAGCGGTGGGGGCCCAGTTCCTCGACGAGACCGTCGTGGCTGTGCCGGGACACGACGGAGGCCGGCAGATCGAGGATCACCTCGCCCCGGCACGGCCACTCACCGGCGCCGCCCACCCCACCGGCCGCGCCGAAGCCGTGGAACCGCTCGGTGACGAAGGTGGCCACGTCGCCCCCGGGCAGGTCGCGCGGGGTGAAGCGGGGGCCGGTGGGGACGCGCGGGGTGATGCGGTCGGCTCGGAAGGTGCGCCAGTCCGCGCGGTCGAGGTCCCACCCGACGAGGTACCAGCGGCCGCCCCAGGTGACCACGTGATGCGGCTCCACCCGGCGCGGGGCGCACGGGGCGCCGTCCTCGTGCGCGCCGGGCGCATGGTCGAAGCCGGGCGCATGGTCGAAGCGGAGCACCTCCCGCGCGTGGGTGGCCGCGCCGAGCGCCAGGAGCACGCGGCTGTCGACGGCGGGTCGGGACCGGTCGCCGGGCCGGTCCACGGCGGTGACCCGCACGGTGTCGATGCGGTGGCGCAGCCGCGCGGGCATGACCTGCCGGACGGTGGCCAGCGCGCGGTCGGCGGCCTCCTCGATGCCGGCACCGGCGGTGGTGGCGATCCGCAGGGCCACGGCGAGGGCGACGGCCTGCTCGTCGTCGAAGAGCAGCGGGGGCAGATCGCTGCCGGCGGCGAGCCGGTAGCCGCCCTCGGGGCCCTTGACGGCCAGGACGGGATAGCCCAGCTCCCGCAGGCGTTCGACATCGCGGCGCACGGTACGCGGGCTGATCTCCAGCCGCTCGGCCAGGAGCGCGCCCGGCCAGTCCCGGCGCGCCTGGAGCAGGGAGAGCAGGGACAGCAGTCGGGCTGAGGTCTTGGGCATGTCCCGCACCCTGCCCGCAGTAGCGGACACGATCTGACCGCTATGGCTGCGACGGTGAACTCGTACCGCACGTCCACGACCCCCGGAAGGACCCGATCACCGTGACTGCCACGACCCACTCCGCCTCCCCGCTCGACGACGAGCGGACCGCCCTGCTCACCGCCCTCGCGAACGCGCGGGCCGCCCTCGTCCGGACGACGGATGACCTCGGCGACGAGCAGGCCGGCGAGCGCCCGACGGTCAGCGCGCTGTGCCTGGGCGGGCTGATCAAGCACGTCGCGTCCATGGAGGAGGCATGGCTGCGCTTCGCCGTCGAGGGCCCCTCGGCGATGAACTTCGACCTGCCCGAGGGCGTCACCTGGGCCGACATCGCGGCCGGCACCGCACGCGAGGTCCCGCAGTGGATGATCGACCACGGCAACGAGTTCGCGATGCTGCCCGGCGAGACGCTGGCCGGGATCCTGCGGCGCTACGACGAGGTCGCCGCGGTGACCGAGAAGACCCTCGCCTCGGTCCCCGACCTGTCGGTGACGCATCCGCTGCCGCGGGCGCCGTGGAACGAGCCGGGCGCGGTGCGCAGCGTGCGCGGGGTGATGCTGCACGTCATCTCCGAGACCAGCCAGCACGCGGGGCACGCGGACATCCTGCGCGAGACGCTCGACGGACGGACGTCCGGCTGACGCGGGAACCGGACGGGGGCGGCGGCACGCGCGCGTACGCCGCCCCCTCCCTCATCGCGCCCTTCGCTCTACACGCCCCCGTCCGCCTCCCGGGCCGCCCGCTCCAGCCGCCCCCGGTACTCCTCCCACCACGCCGTCCCGCCCGGCGGGATGCTGGTGTTGCCGTCCTGCATCCCCACGGCCCCGTCGATGAGTTCGCGGACGATGTCGGCGTGCCCGGCGTGCCGCTGCGTGTCGGCGATGACCCGGACGACGGCGTGATGCAACGTCACCTCGTCATTGCCCTCGGGCCACCACGGCACCTTGCCGACGGTCTCCGTCGCCAGCGCGTCGATCGTCGCGTCCGCGTGGGCCCACGCCCGGCGGTAGAGCCCCACGACGAACTCGCGGGACTCGTCGGCGGTAGCCCACATGTCCGCGTTGAGCTCGGCGTCCTCGTCGAGCCAGGGCAGCGGCTCGGCGGAAGGCCGCCCGAAGGTCTCGCCGAGATAGCCGAGCTCCATGCTCGCCACGTGTTTCACCAGGCCCAGCAGGTTGGTACCCGTCGGGGTGAGCGGGCGGCGGATGTCGTACTCCGAGAGCCCTTCCAGCTTCCACAGCAGGGCGTCGCGCGCGGACTGCAGATAGAAGTGAAGATCGGCTTTTACGTCCGTTGCGGTCATGGCGCTCAGTCTGCCGCGCGGGGCGGGCGGCGTTCCCGGGGCTCCCGGTGCTGCCGTACGAGTGGCATGGCGCACTCTTGCAAGCAGGTTGCTTGCAATTGTTAGCGGCGCGCGGCATGGTGGAGGCATGGCATCGCTCAACGTCGGCAATCTCGGTGAGTATCTGCGTGAACAGCGGCGCAACGCGCAGCTGTCGCTCAGGCAGCTCGCCGACGCCGCCGGGGTGTCCAATCCGTATCTGAGCCAGATCGAGCGCGGGCTGCGCAAGCCGAGCGCGGAGGTGCTGCAGCAGGTCGCCAAGGCGCTGCGGATCTCCGCCGAGACGCTGTACGTGCGGGCCGGGATCCTCGACGCCGAGCGGGACCGGGACGAGGTCGAGACGCGCGCCGTCATCCTCGCCGATCCCACGCTCAACGAGGGGCAGAAGCAGGTGCTGCTCCAGGTCTACGAGTCGTTCCGCAAGGAGAACGGCTTCGAGTCCGGCAAGGCGTCCGCGGCGCAGGACGAGGCCCCGAGCGACGACGGCTTCGGCGGCGACGACGGCCCCGGAGACGACAGCCGGGCCGGGCGCGACGCCCGCGATCCCGGCGGTCCCCGTGATCGCGGCGGCTCCGGACACGGCGACGGCGACGGAGCCGTACGTGACCCCCAGGCCGCCGACGGCAGCGACGCCGACCCGCGGCGGCGATCCGCCGGCTGAGCCGGGCGGACGCGGCGGGACCCCAACCCTCACAGAAAGCCACCGGGAGGACCAGCACCATGGCCATCACCGAAGACCTGCGCAAGACCCTCACCGACCCGCGGCCGCTGTACTTCGCCGCTGGCACCGCCGACCTCGCCCTGCAGCAGGCCAAGAAGGTGCCCGGCCTCGTCGACCAGCTGCGCAACGAGGCCCCGGCCCGCATCGAGGCCGTGCGCAACACCGACCCCAAGGCCGTCCAGGAGAAGGCCACCGCCCGCGTCAAGGAGACGCAGGAGAACGTCCAGACCCGGGTCAACGAGTTCATCGGCTCCCTCGACTCCGACATCAAGAAGCTGGGGGAGACCGCCCAGGACCTCGCCCTGCGCGGTGTCGGCATGGCCGCCGAGTACGCCGTGAGGGCCCGCGAGACCTACGAGAAGGTCGCCGAGCACGGTGAGCAGGCCGTGCGGACCTGGCGGGGCGAGGCCGCCGAGGAGATCGAGGAGCTGGCGATCGCCGTCGAGCCGGAGAGCAAGCCGGCCGAGGCCAAGCCCGCCGCGGCTCCGGCCAGGCCGGCCGCCGCCCCGGCCCAGCCCGCCGCGGTGAAGAAGCCCGTCGCGAAGAAGGCTCCGGCCGCTCGCAAGGCCACCCCGGCGAAGAAGACGACGCCGTCCGGCAAGTGACACGGACGGGCGAACGGTAACGGGTCGGGCACTCCTTGGGTGCCCGGCCCGTTCTTCGGGTAGCGGTCCGACGGTTGCGGGTACGGTGGCCGCGTAGGGACTAGCCGATACAGGTGGTGGACGTTGTGCTGATGCAGGGATTCGCCGGGTTCATGTGGCTGCTGAGCATGGCCCTGATCCTTTTCAGCGGTTTCGCGATGATCGACGCCGCCACGCGCCGCGAGGACGCCTACCGCGCGGCCGACAAGCAGAGCAAGCCCTTCTGGCTGATCATCCTCGGGCTCGCCTTCGTGGTGAACCTGATCTTCAACATCCTGTCGTTCCTGCCGATCATCGGCCTCATCGCGACGATCGTGTACATGGTCGACGTCCGCCCCGCCCTGCGCGGTCTCCCGGGCGGGGGCCGCGCCCACCGCGGTTCGAGCAGCGACGGCCCGTACGGCCCGTACAACGGCGGACGGTGAGCGGCGGCCACAGGGCCCGCGGCGCCTGAGGGCACCCTCGCTCCGCCGGGCGCGGGGGAGCCCCGCCCCGCACGGGTGCCGTCGTTACGGCACCCGGTCCAGCAGCAGGACCGCCACGTCGTCGGTGAGCTCGCCGCCGTTCAGCTCCCGCACCTCGTTGACCGCCTCGCGCAGCAGCCGCTCCCCGCGCAGTCCCTGGGAGAGCTGGCGGCTGATCATCTCCACCATGCCGTCCTGGCCGAGCCGCTCGCGGCCCGCGCCGACATGGCCCTCGATCAGGCCGTCGGTGTAGAGCATCAGGCTCCACTCCCGGCCCAGCTCCACCTGCATCCGGGGCCAGCGCGCGCCCGGCAGCAGACCGAGAGCGGGGCCGTTGTTCTCGTACGGCAGCAGCCGCGGCGGGCGACCGGGGCGGGCGACCAGCGGGGCCGGGTGACCGGCCAGGCACAGGCCGGCCCGGCGGCCGTCCGGCGCTATGTCGACCGTGCACAGGGTCGCGAAGATCTCGTCGTCGGAGCGCTCGTGCTCCAGCACCTGCTGGAGGGTGTTCAGCAGCTCGTCGCCGCACAGGCCCGCCAGCGTCAGCGCGCGCCACGCGATACGCAGCTCCACGCCGAGCGCGGCCTCGTCGGGGCCGTGCCCGCAGACGTCGCCGATCATGGCGTGCACGGTGCCGTCCGGTGTGCGCACGACGTCGTAGAAGTCGCCGCCGAGCAGCGCGCGCGAGCGGCCGGGGCGGTAGCGGGCCGCGAAGCGCAGGGAAGAGCCGTGCAGCAGCGGCGTGGGCAGCAGGCCGCGCTCCAGCCGACGGTTCTCCTGAGCCCGCAGCCGGCCCTCGGCGAGCCGTCGCTCGGCCGTGTCGGAACGTTTCCTCTCCACGGCGTACCGGATCGCGCGGCTCAGCAGCCGGCCGTCCAGCTCATCGCGGAACAGATAGTCCTGGGCGCCCACGCGCACCGCCTCGGCGCCGCGCTCGGCGTCGCCGGACGCGGTGAGGGCGAGGACGGCGTGCCGGGGCGCGAGCTCCAGCACGTGCCGCAGGACGTACAGCTCCTCGTCGCCGTCGTCGGTGCGGCCGGGTGCGGGCAGCGCGAGGTCCAGCAGGATGCAGTGCACGTCGTCGGTCAGCAGCCGCGCGGCCTCGGTGAGGTTGCGGGCGGTACGGATACGGATCGGCTTGCCGGACTGGTCGAGCAGCTCGGGCACGATCGGTGAGCCGCCGGGATCGTCCTCGATCAGCAGCAGCGTGAGGTTGGTGTCCGTGGTCGTGCCGGCGGTCTTCTGGGCCTTGTCTTCCTTGTGCGCTTCGTTGCGCGGAGCCTCGGTACCGGGATCACCGGATGCACCGGAGAGGCCGCGGACTGCGGGCGCGGCCTGCGCCTGACCACTTTCCACGGCCGGGATCGCTCTCTGCCGCGGTACGGGTACGGGCATTGTCCTGGGTTCCTTCCCTCCCCCCGAGGGCATGGCGGGTGCGAGGGACCTCGACCCACCGACGGGGACCATAGCGGGTGTCGGCGCCGCAACGGAATGGTGTGCGGCACGCCGCTCGGTGATCGGCCACTGTCATATGCCGCGATCCGTATCGCAGTTGGACAGGACGCCGCCCGGGGCCTGATGACGAAGGTCACGTCGGTCGCGGTTCGGCGGAGCGGGGGCGTGGGGTGGGTCACGTGGGCCACGTCACCGGAGTTCACGGGGCGTTGTCGCCCCGTCCGCTCACTCCGTGTGCGGGCGTACCACTCCGAGGATCGGCATCGAACCGGCCCCCGCGATCGTGATCGTCCGCCCCGGGCGCGGGGCGTGCACCATCGCGCCGTCCCCCACGTACATCCCGACATGGCTGGCGTCGTCGAAGTAGATGATCAGGTCGCCGGGGCGCATGTCCTGGACGGCGACGCGCTGGAGCTGCTTCCACTGCTGCTGCGAGGTACGCGGGATGGCGCTTCCGGCCGCCGCCCAGGCCTGCGAGGTCAGTCCGGAGCAGTCGTACGTCTTCGGGCCCTCGGCGCCCCATTCGTACGCCTTGCCTATCTGCTGGGTCGCGAACTTCACGGCCGCCCTGCCCTGCTCGGTGGCCGTGCCGTCGATCCCGTCGAGGGCGCCGGAGTCCAGCCAGGCGGTCTGCGCCTCGTAGGCGGCCCGTTCCTCCAGCTCCGCCAGGCGCTTCTTCTCCTCCTTCTCCAGCTGGGACTCCAGCTTCCTGGCCGCCGCGATCCGCTGCTCGATCTTCTTGCGGGCGGTGGCCTTGGCCTTGCGGCCCGCCTCCAGCTTCTTCCACTGGGCCGAGGCGTCCTTGGCGTACAGCTCCAAGTCCTGCTGGGTGCGGGTCAGCTCCCGCAGCAGATGCCGGGTGGCGCGCTCGCCCTGGCTGACCCGGCTGCTGCCGTCGAGGAACTCGCCCGGGTCGTCGCTGAGCATCAGACGGGCCTCGGGCGGCAGGCCGCCGGTGCGGTACTGCGCGGCGGCCGCGGAGCCGACGCGCTTCCTCAACTCGGCGACCTTCTCCTTGCCTTCGACGATCCGCTTCGCCAGCGCGACGATCTCGGCGGACTGCCGCTCGGCCTTCTCCTCGGCCGCGTTGTAGGCGTCGGTGGCCGCGGCCGCCTCGCGGTAGAGGGTGTCGAGCCGCTCGCGGACCGCTTCCAGCTCCGCGTTCGTCGCGGGGGCCGAAACCGCGCCCGTGCCGGGGGTCGTGGACGGGGCGGGGGGCGGTGCGGGTGCCGCGAAGGCCACGCCGGGTGCTCCCAGCACGGTGACCGCGCAGACCACGGTCACCGCCGCCGCGATCAGGCCGCGCTTGCCCCTTGCCATACCCCTGCCCCCAAACTGATGGCCCGTCAGTAACATGGAACGCCCGGGCGATCGTGCCACGCCGTGGCGCAAAACGACAGAGGCAGTGACTCCCTCCCCCATTCCGGCCGTCGAGCGGCGAACCCCCCGCCTTTTGTGACGAACGACTCACCGAGATCGTTCCGTGTGATCCGGCGCGCCGGGGAAACGAAGGGAAAAGGCCGAACGGCTTCAGTGCGCGCGCCGTTGGGGCTCCGTTCACGCGCCCCGGCGCGCGGACCTCCCGGACGCGCGGCGCAAGCGCCTCAGACGCGCGGCGCCAACGCCCCCCAGGCGACCGTCACTTCCCCCTGGCGCCAGCGCGTCGGACCGTCCTTCACCGGCCAGTCGGCCGTGAGGTCCCGCACGGCCCGGATCCAGCGCTGGCGGGCGCCGTACGACGCGTAGGGCGCGGCGGCGGCCCAGGAGCGGTCGAAGTCGCGCAGGAAGGCGTGCACCGGCTCACCGGGGACGTTGCGGTGGATCAGCGCCTTGGGCAGGCGTTCCGCCAGGTCCGAGGGGCGTGCCAGGGAGCCGAGGCGGGTCGCGAAGGTCACCGTGCGCGGGCCCTCCGGGCCGAGCGCGACCCACACGTGCCGCCGGCCGATCTCGTCGCAGGTCCCCTCGACCAGCAGCCCGCCGCGCGAGCCGGTCGCCGGATCGGCGGGCGCGAGCCGCGCGCACAGCCGTTCCCACACGCCGGCGACCTGCGCCTCGTCGTACTGGCGCAGCACGTTCGCCGCGCGGATGAGGTGGGGCCGCCCCGGGAGCGGCACCTCGAAGCCGCCGTGCCGGAAGGCGAGGCCCCCGCGCGCGTACGGCTGCGCGGCGGCCACGCGCGCGGGCTCGATCTCGACGCCGACCACGCGCGCGTGCGGCGCGGTGGCGCGCAGGCGGGTGAGGAGCTCCACGGCGGTCCAGGGGGCGGCGCCGTAGCCGAGGTCGACGGCGACCGGGGCGGTGGCGCGGCGCAGCTCGTGACCGTGCGTGGCGGCGATCCAGCGGTCCATGCGCCGCAGCCGGTTCGGATGGGTCGTCCCGCGCGTCACCGTGCCCACGGCGGGTGCCCCGCCGGCCGGACGGGGCCGAGGGCGGGGGAGGGGAGCGGTGCGGGCCGACATACCTACGAGGGTAGGGGCGCCCGGCGGGTGAGCGGCCGGACGGTCCCGCCGGACGTTCCGCCCCGGTCCGGACAGAACGCGCCCCAGCCTCGAACGGTTGAGCGATGCGCGGTAATGATTCAGCAAAAAACCAGTCTCCGGAAATGGAGCACCGACCTCCGGTGTTGCACAGGTTCAGAGGGCCCGGCGTCCTCCGGCAGGCATGCCCACGGCGAGGAGGAACGGCACGTGAGCCATTACGTCAGCAGGCTCGGTCGCCGCTCGCCGGTGTCCCCCTCGCGGCTCCGTCTGGGGCACCGGCGCGCACGCCGCGTGGCCATGCTCTCCGTGCACACCTCTCCGCTCCACCAGCCCGGCACCGGCGACGCCGGCGGCATGAACGTCTACATCGTCGAACTCGCGCAGCGTCTCGCCGCCCTCGACATCGAGGTCGAGATCTTCACGCGCGCGACCACCGGCGCCCTCCCGCCCGCCGTGGAGCTGGCCCCCGGCGTCCTCGTCCGGCACGTCGACGCCGGTCCCTACGAAGGCCTCGCCAAGGAGGACCTCCCGGCCCAGCTGTGCGCGTTCACGCACGGCGTGATGCAGGCCTGGGCCGGCCACCGCCCCGGGTACTACGACCTCGTCCACTCGCACTACTGGCTCTCCGGCCACGTCGGCTGGCTCGCCGCCCAGCGCTGGGGCGTCCCCCTGGTGCACGCCATGCACACCATGGCCAAGGTCAAGAACGCCAACCTCGCCGACGGCGACACCCCCGAGCCGGCCGCCCGGGTCATCGGCGAGACCCAGATCGTGGCCGCCGCGGACCGGCTGATCGCCAACACCGCCGAGGAGGCCGACGAGCTGGTACGGCACTACGCCGCCGCCCGCGCCAAGGTCGCCGTGGTCCACCCGGGCGTCAACCTCGACCGTTTCCACCCCGCCGACGGCCGGGCCGCCGCCCGCGCCCGTCTGGGCCTGCCGCAGGACGCCCTGATCCCCCTCTTCGCGGGCCGCATACAGCCGCTGAAGGCCCCCGACGTGCTGCTGCGCGCGGTCGCCGTGCTGCTCGACGAGCGCCCCGACCTGCGTTCCCGGCTGGTCGTCCCGGTCGTGGGCGGCCCGAGCGGCAGCGGCCTCGCCAAGCCGGAGGGCCTGCAGAAGCTGGCCGCGCGGCTGGGCATCGCCGACGTCGTCCGGTTCCGCCCGCCGGTCGGACAGGACCAGCTCGCGGACTGGTTCCGGGCCGCGTCCGTGCTCGTCATGCCGTCGTACAGCGAATCGTTCGGGCTGGTCGCCATCGAGGCGCAGGCGGCCGGTACGCCGGTGCTGGCGGCCGCGGTCGGCGGGCTCCCGGTGGCCGTGCGCGACGGCGGGACCGGCTTCCTCGTCCAGGGCCACGATCCGGCGGCGTACGCGCGCGTGCTGCGCGACTTCGCCGACGATCCGCACCTGGGCGACCGGCTCGGCGCGGCCGCGGCCCAGCACGCCCGCTCCTTCGGCTGGGACGCCTCGGCGGCCGCCACGGCGGAGGTCTACACGGCGGCCCTGCAGTCCCACCGCCGCCGCTCCCGGGCCCACCACGGCTGACGTACGCTGCCGCCATGGGCGATGCAGAGCAGCGGGCCGCGCAGGTCATCGAGGGCGTGTTCCAGGGCGCCGAGCTGGAGTGGGAGAGTCCCGCGCCCGGCCACTACGTGGTCAAGCTCCCCGGCACCCGCAAGCTGTCGACGACGGTCTCCCTGATCGCCGGACGCCACTCCCTGTCGCTGAACGCCTTCGTGATCCGCCACCCCGACGAGAACGAACCCGCCGTCCACCGCTGGCTCCTGGAGCGCAACCTCAAGCTGTACGGCGTGAGTTACGCCGTCGACCCGCTCGGCGACATCTACGTCACCGGCAAGCTGCCGCTCGCCGCCGTCACCTCCGACGAGATCGACCGGCTGCTCGGCCAGATCCTCCAGGCCGCCGACGGCGCCTTCAACACCCTGCTGGAGAAGGGCTTCGCCTCCGCGATCCGCAAGGAGTACGCGTGGCGCGTCGCGCGCGGCGAGTCGACCCGCAACCTCGACGCTTTCGCGCACCTGACTCAGCGCGAGGGACCTCGCGAGGGACCTGAGGACGGCGGGCCCGCGCGGTAACGCCCCGGCGGTACGCCCACCAACCGCCGGAAATGCCGGGTCAGATGCGCCTGGTCGTAGAACCCGGTCGCGATCGCCGCCTCGGCCGGGCGGACGCCGGCCAGCAGCAGCCGCCGGGCCCGCTCGACGCGCCGGGAGTTCAGGTACTGGTGGGGCGCGATACCGTACGCGCCGCTGAACGCCCGTACCAGGTGGGCGGGATGGGCCTCGAGGAGCCCGCCCGCCTCGTCCAGCGACAGTCCGTGCACGACCCGCTCGTCGAGGAGTTCGCGCAGCCTGCGGGCGAGGGCGGGGTCGGTGCGCGGGCCCGTGGTCGCGAGCCGCGGGCGCAGATGGGCGCGCAGCCGGCCCCCGACGAGCGCCAGTCGGCTTTCGGCCTCCAGCTCGTCCCCGGGGTCGCGGAGCGCCGCGTGCAGTTGCCCGACGCGCCGCCGCAGCACCGGGTCGCGCAGGTCGGGCGCGTCGACGGCGGGCCCGATCAGTTCGTCGCCGAGCAGCGGGCCGTCCAGGTACAGCACCCGCTTGCGGAAGCCGTGCGCGGTGGCGGCCGAGCCGTTGTGCGGGACGTGCGGCGGCAGCAGGCTCACGGTGTCGTGCGGGGTGCCGTGCTCGTGCCGGTCCAGGTCGTAGCGCACGGCACCGTCGTCCACGATGAGCAACGTCCACGCCTCGTGGACGTGCATCGGATAGGCGTACTCGGTGAAGTGGGCGTGGAAGACCTCGACGACGCCCGCGACGGGCGGTCGCCAGGCGGAGACCTCCCGCTGCTGGGCCATGCAAAAAACGTACAAGACCGGCCCGTACGACCGTCGGCAGGCTGCTCCCATGAACGATTCCGCACCTGACCGCGCCGGCCGCTTCGACACCAAGATCGCCGTCCTGCTCCGCGGGGACCTGGAGACCTGGCAGCGGCTGAACGTCACCGCCTTCCTGGTCAGCGGCCTCGGCCGGGAGGTCCCCGAGGTGATCGGCGAGCCCTACGAGGACGCCGACGGCGTGCCCTACCTGCCGATGTTCCGCCAGCCGGTACTGGTCTTCGAGGGCACCAAGGAGACGCTGACCGCGGCCCACGCGCGCGTGCTCGCGCGCGCCCTGCCGCGCGCGGTGTTCACCTCGGACCTGTTCGCCACCGGCAACGACCGCGACAACCGGGCGGCGGTACGGGCCGTGCGGACCGGGGATCTGGACCTCGTGGGACTCGCGGTCCACGGTCCGCGCAACGCCGTGGACAAGGCGCTCAAGGGCGCGCGGATGCACCCGTAGCGCCGGGTCAGGCGGCGCCGACCTCGGACTTCGCCGGGGAAGGCACCGCGAGGACGGCCGGCTCGCGCCGGGGGAGGCGGCGCATCAGGACGGCGTACCCGAGCGCCGCAGCCGTACCGACCACCGCGCAGATCCCCCACAGCCACTGCGCGCCGTACCGGTCGATGACGAGGCCCGACATCAGCGGCGCGATCAGGCCCGCGACCGACCAGGACATGGTGTGCATGCCCTGGTAGCGGCCGCGCCCGTGGTCCGGGGAGAGGGCGACGACGAGGCCGGTCTGGGTGGGTGCCATGACGATCTCGGCGAGGGTCCAGACGCAGACGGTCAGCGCGAAGAGGGCGACCGATCCGGCGAACGCCGTGAGGCCGAAGCCGTACCCGGCCAGCAGTGAGGAGATGATCAGCAGTCGCCGGGGGTCGCGGTGCTCGATGAAGCGGGTGACCGGGATCTGGAGCGCGACGATCAACAGTCCGTTGACGGCGAGGGCCATGCCGTAGTCGGCGGGCGTGAACCCGGCCTCGCCCATGGCGATCGGCAGGCCGACGGAGCCCTGCTGGAAGATCAGCGCGAGCAGGAACGACAGCCCGACGACGCCCATGAAGCGCCCGTCGCGCAGCACGGTGGCGAGGGAGACGGCGTCCGCCTGCCTCGCCGTGGCCGTCCGCTCGGGCCGGGACTCCGGCAGCTTCACGAAGACGACGATCGCGCAGGCCATGGTCATCCCGGCCTCGATCAGGAAGCCGGCGCGGTAGCTGACCTCGGCGACGAAGCCGGCGGCCATGGAGGAGATCGCGAAGCCGAGGTTGATCGCCCAGTAGTTCAACGAGAACGCGCGGACCCGGTCCTCGGGGCGGATGATGTCCGCCATCATCGCCTGCACCGCGGGCCGGGAGGCGCTGGAGGCGGCGCCCACCAGGAAGGCGACGGCGGCGATGGCCACCGGATGCCGCACGAACCCGAGCAGCGCGACGGACACCGCCATCGACGACTGGGCGATGAGCAGGGTGGGCCGCCGCCCCAGCCGGTCGGCCATGACGCCGCCGCCGAGGGAGAGGACGACGCCGCCGAGGCCGTAGAGGGCCGCGACCAGTCCGGCGTAGGAGGCGGAGTGGCCGCGGTCGATGGTCAGGTACATGGCCATGAAGGTGGCCACGAACCCGCCCAACCGGTTGATCAGGGTGCTGGTCCACAGCCACCAGAACTCGCGGGGGAGCCCTGAGACGCTCTCCCGGACGACACGTCTCAGGGTGGCTGACGACATCGCGGATCCCCCACAGCTGTAAGCGGCGCAAGCAGAGCCCACAACTTACAAACGGGATCCGCGCCCCCGCCACTCAATTGACGGGGAGCGTCAATCGAGAGGGCCGCGGGGCGACGTCCGCCGCCCGCTCGAAGCGGCTGGCGAACGGGTACTTCCGCTCCAGGAAGGCATGGATGGCCGCCTGGGCCGACGCCCGCTGACCGGGGTCGGTGTCCACGTCGTTGAGGCAGAAGAAGTCGACGTCCTCGCCGGCCTCCAGACGGGCCAGGCGCCGCCGCATGTCCGGCGTGCCCAGCTGGACGTAGCGGAAGCGGTAGTCGGCCGGTACGGCGCGAGCGGTGGCGATCGCCCAGTGGTGGTGCAGCGTGGACGCCGGGGCGACGTCGTCGGTGGAACGGAAGCGCGAGTACGAGGTCCGCTCCAGCTCCTCGATGCCGAGCTGCTCCATCTCCCGCATCACCGACATCAGTTGCGGATGCGGGGTGTGCAGCGACTTGTGCGTGATCTGGCGGCCGTGGAAGCGCCGGATCACCTCGCGGGTGTTCTTCCCGGCGGAGTTCGGGGCCGGCTCCAGCGGGTGCGGGTCGCCGATCCCGAGTTTCAACGGGGACAGCGGGATGCGCGCGATGCCGTTGCCGTGGAAGAAGTGCTCGGCCCCCACCGGGCGGTTGATGAAGACGTCGTCGTTGAAGTAGAGGTAGCGCTCCGACAGGCCCGGGATGTGATGCAGCCGGCTCTCGATCGCGTGCGAGTTGAAGACCGGGAGCGCCTCGGCCGGGAGGATGTCCCGGTGGTCGACGACGGTCAGGCCGTCGGCCTCCGGATCCAGCCAGTCGGGGACCTGCGAGTCGGTCACGAGGTAGACGTGCCGGACGAACCCGGCGTACATCTCCAGCGAGCGCAACGCGTACTTCAGCTCGTCATGGCTGGTGTAGCGCGAGTCGCCGGTCTCGCGCGGGGCGATGACGTTCTCGGACGCCGCCTGGTGGGCGCGGCGCTTCGCCGCCATCGCCGGGTCCGCGCCGTCGACCCAGGTGTACACGGCGTCGACGGGGAAGCACACCTCCTCGACGCGGGGCTCGGCGAACGGGGCGAACGTCGGCACGCTGCGGCGCCCGGCCTCCACCACGGCCGGCCGCTGCGCCGACAGCGGAAGCACTTCGGAGACCGGATTGCGGCGCGGCGCGACGAGCGCCGTCCCGAAGGCGTCCGGCAGCTGTCCGCCGGGCACGGTCAGATGGCCGGGGTCCGCGCCCAGGTCCCGGCCGTGCCGCCAGAACTCGATGTCGCACCCCGACTCCGGACCCCCGAGCACCTGCCCCTGCGGGCCGAGGCGTATCTCGCCGGTCCGCAGCACCGGCGCCCGCCGCAGCGCGCGCGGCAGCCCGCCGTCGGCCCACAGCACCGCCGTGGTGACCGTGCCGTCCGGGGCGACGGCACCGGCGAACACCGCCGTGCCGGCGAACCGCCGCGCGGCCGCGTCCAGCACCGTTGCGCGATGCGACTCCGCGACCCCGACCACCCGGCGTGGACCGGCGTGCCCGAGGCCGGAAGGCACCAGGAAGTACGGCACCTCGGCCGCCTCCAGCAGAGCGCACACCCGTTCGAGGTCGGTGGCGGCGGCCTCCGCCGCGGTGTAACCGGTGACCGTACGCCCGTACAGCCGCACCGGGCCGCAGACGACCTGGCGCAGGCCGGGGACGTCGGCGCGCAGCCGTCGGCGGGCCGGGGACACGTGCAGGGCCCAGAGCCGGGCCGGCAGCCGGCGCCCAAGGCGCAGCGCGAGGTCCCGGGCGGCCCTCAGACCCGGGGGCGCCGCGAGACGGTGACGGATTCCCATGGCCGTGGCCCGGTCAGCTCTGCTGCTCGGAGGACACGGCCGGCTCCTGCGCCGGCTCCGCGGCCTGCTGCTCGCCGCGCCGCCCGTCCTGCTTCTCGTACGGGCTGGGGAACGGGAAGTAGTTCTCCAGGAACTGGTGCATCCGGACGCTGACCCGCTCCCGCTCCGCCGGCGGCACGTCGACGTCGTTCAGGCAGAAGAAGTCGAAGCGGCGGTTCTCCCGCAGGTCGTCCAGACGGCTCTCGGCGTCCGGGCGGCTGATGTTCACGTACCGGAAGCCGAACCTGCCCGGCACGCCCCGGCCCGTCATCAGCGCGTACTGGTACAGCAGCGGGGCCGTCATGGCGATGTCGGTGGGCGAGCGGAAGCGGGACGCCATGGTGCGCGTGACGTCCTCGGGGAACAGCTCCTCCAGCGCCAGCAGCGTCTCGCGCTGCTGCGGCAGCGGCGTGTGCATGAAGTTGTTCGTCGTCATCCGGCCGAACTTCTCCAGCAGCAGCGCGCGCACGTTCTTGCTGGCGGAGTTGGTCGCCGTCTCCTCGGAGTGCGGCTTGCCGATACCGATCTTCAGCGGGGACACCGGGACCTTCATCAGGCCGCTGCCGTGGAAGAAGTGCTCCGGGGTGATCCGGCGGCCGACGAACACGTCGTCGTTGAAGTAGAGGTAGTGGTCCGACAGACCCGGGATGTGGTGCAGCCGGGTCTCGATCGCGTGCGAGTTGAAGACCGGCAGGACGTCCTCGGGGAAGATGTCGCGGTGGTCGACGACCGTGATGCCCTCGGCCGAGTCGTCGAGCCAGTGCGGCTTCTGGCCGTCGGTGACGATGTAGATGTGCCGGACGAAGTCCGCGTACATCGCCAGCGAGCGCAGCGAGTACTTCAGCTCGTCATGGCTGGTGTAGCGGGAGGCGTTGGTCTCCTTGTCCAGGATCTCGGCCGTGCCGCGCTCCTGGTACCGGGCCCGCTTGGCCCGCATCTCCGGCTGCTCCCCGTCCACCCAGGTGTAGACGACGTCCACCGGGAACGTGACGCGACTCACGGTCGGCAGGGTGAGTGCGGCGAAGCTCGGGAGCTCCCGGTCGCCGACCCGGACCGTCACCGGCTGCTGCTCGGAAGCCGGCAGCACGTCCGTGACGCCGTTGTTGCGCGGCGTGATGAGGGACTCGCGGAAGACCTCCTCGGAGGCCTGCGGCTGCACCTTCGCCAGACGCTGCTCGCCCTCGTCGGTGGCGAGCAGCGCGGCCCCGTCCTCCCAGAACTCGACGTCGCAGGCCAGCTCGGGTCCGGCGAGCAGCTGGCCGGCGGGACCGAGGTGGTTCTCGCCGATCCGCAGCACGGGCGCCGTGCGCAGCTTGGCCGGCAGTACGCCGTCCAGGAACATCGCGGGGTGCTTGAGCTGGCCTCCCGACACCGGCCTGCCGATGAACACGGCCTGCCCGGCGTACCGCGTCTCCAGGGCGGTGAGGAACCGCTCGCGGTCGTCGGCGTTCACACCCACGGTGTGACGGGTACGGGAGACCGGCACGAGGAAGTACGAGATCCCCTCCTGCTCCAGCGTCGAGACCACCAGGTCGAGGTTGGCGGCGGCGGCCTCGGCGGCGCTGAACCGGGTCACGACCCGGCCGTAGAGCTGCTGGCCACGCACGGCCACCGGGCGCAGGACGGGATCGCCGACCGCCGCTCTGCGGCGCCGCCGCATGGTACGCAGCTGCCACACCTGCTCGGCGGCCTTCCGCTCGACTCGCGGTTTCATCCGCCGCGCAAAGGAACGCACGGTCACGTTCAGAGCTCCTCTTCGTGGTCCCCCGCACCCGTCCTGCGATTACCAGACAGCCGACTGTGGGGGAAGGTTGCGTAGGAGTTAACCAAAAATTCGCCCGGAAGGTGGACACGGCGGGTGCGTGCTCCCGGCCACAGGGCGCCTCTTTCGGCCGCCGCCCCTCGGGCCGCTCACCCCGTTCGGGGCTTCGGTAGGCTCGAAGCCATGGCCGACGCACCGTACAAGCTGATCCTCCTCCGCCACGGCGAGAGCGAGTGGAACGAGAAGAACCTGTTCACCGGCTGGGTGGACGTCAATCTCACCCCGAAGGGCGAGAAGGAGGCGACGCGCGGCGGTGAGCTGCTGAAGGATGCCGGCCTGCTGCCCGACGTGGTCCACACGTCCCTCCAGAAGCGTGCCATCCGCACGGCACAGCTGTCCCTGGAGGCCGCCGACCGCCTCTGGATCCCGGTCCACCGCTCGTGGCGCCTGAACGAGCGCCACTACGGCGCCCTGCAGGGCAAGGACAAGGCGCAGACGCTCGCCGAGTTCGGCGAGGAACAGTTCATGCTGTGGCGCCGCTCCTACGACACCCCGCCGCCCGCGCTGGACCGCGACGCCGAGTTCTCGCAGTTCTCCGACCCGCGCTACGCGACCCTCCCGCCGGAGATCCGCCCGCAGACGGAGTGCCTGAAGGACGTCGTCGTCCGCATGCTCCCGTACTGGTTCGACGCCATCGTCCCCGACCTCCTCACCGGCCGCACGGTCCTGGTCGCCGCCCACGGCAACAGCCTGCGCGCCCTGGTCAAGCACCTGGACGGCATCTCGGACGCCGACATCGCGGGCCTGAACATCCCGACGGGCATCCCCCTCGCCTACGAACTCGACACCGACTTCAAGCCGGTCGTCCCGGGCGGCACGTACCTGGACCCGGACGCGGCAGCGGCGGCGATCGAGGCCGTGAAGAACCAGGGCAAGAAGAAGTAAGCGCCCACGAGTAAGCCCCCTGCCTGCGGTTTCTCCGCTGGGAGGGGGCTTCTCGCTGCCTCTGGGCCGTCTCCGGGCCGTCAGGGCGATGGGGCCGTGCGCTTTCCGGGCTCCGGCTCCTGTCTCCACTTTGCTCTGGCTCCGGCGCTTTGGAGCACAGCGACAGCGGACTGGGCTCTGCACGCAGACAGACCCCCAAGGAGGGTGACGGGCGCTTGGCGCGCCAGGACCCGGCTGTGCCGCAAGCTCTGCCCGGTCACCTTGCGCACTGCCAGGATCACATCCATCTCGCGGGGCCCACAGTCGACGAGCACCACCTCGTGGGACGGGTCGTCGCAGAGCAGCGTGTAGTACTCGGTGGACTCTTCGTCGGACATCTCGCCCTCCTGCCTCAGCGAACGGGAGCGTACGCGCCCTCGAAGACGGCAGCCACGGCCTTGCGGGTGCGTTCCTGGCTGGACGGCATCAGGTGCGCGTACACGCGGAGCGTCAGGCCCGGATCTGAGTGGCCGAGGTACTCGGCGAGGGCCTTGATGTTCTCTCCGGCGTCCAGGAGGACCGAGGCGTAGAAGTGGCGGAGGGCGTGCATGCCGTTCTCGCGGGACTCGGCGAACGGCTGGCCGGGCTTCCGGTCCGGGATCACTCCGGCGCTCACGAGTGCTCGCTTCCACGCCTCCTCATTGAGTGACGTACGCCATACATGCCCGCCGCGCGGCCCCGTGAAGATCAACCGCTTGGTCACGGGAGCACCGTCCGCCACCTTCCACGGCAACGTGATCTCGACGGGCGGAAACCGCGTCATGTGGGCCCGGAGGGCATCCGCGACCGGCTGGGGGAGTGGGACATCCCGGAGCTTGCCGCCCTTGGGAGGGGCAAACACGGGCTTGCTGCGGCTCAGCTTCAGTTGCTGGACCACGTGGAGCGTGTGCGACGCGAAGTCGATCGCGTCGACGGCGACGCCGAGGATCTCGCCCTGGCGGAGCCCGCACCCGCCGCCCAGGTCGACCATGGCTCGGTAGCGCTCGGGCATGCCGGCCCGGACCGCGAAGAGCCGTTCCGGTGTCCAGGGGACGACGCGCTTGTTGTCCACAGCCGGTGGACGGACCGAGCGGGCAGCGCACGGATTCCGGGGAAGGTGCCCATCGTCCACCGCCGCGCTCAGGGCTGCCCGCACGTTGGAGTAGATCGTCCGCGCATACGAACCACGGACACCGTTCTTCTGGAGCTGCCTCACCCAGTCGCGGATGTGCCCGGGCTGGAAGGAGCCCAGTGGCCGCGACCCCAGGTACGGGAAGGCGTGCAGCCGAAGCTGCGACTCCATCGAAGCCTGGGTGTTCGGATCCGGCGCGTGGGTCACCCAGCCCTCGGCGTACTGCTGGAACGTGATCCGGGCCGCGCGCGGGTCGATGTACTGCCCGCGCGCCATGTCCGCCTCGGTGTGGGCAAGCCACTGCTCGGCCAGCCGCTTTTGACGATCGGGGAAGCTCTTCGACTTCTCCGTACCGTCCGGGCCCACGTACCGGGCCCTGTAGCGCATGCCAGAGCCGTACCGCTCTGTCTTGACCTTGCGACTCTTGCCGTCCGGTCCGGCCTCGGTTCTGTACCAGCGGTCTTGGATGTGCCCGGCCATCAGGCGGCCAGCTCTTCACGCTGGGAGTCGACCCACGCCCGCACATCCGCCGGGTCGAAGCGCAGGTGCCGGCCGACCCTGAAGCCACGCGGACCGGTGCGCTTGCGGCGCCACTGGTAGACCGTCTCGACGCTGGGCAGCTCGAACATCGCCACCAGGTCCTCCGGCGTGAGGTACCGCTCGGGCAGCGCGCGCGGTGTGGCCACGGCCGCGATGCGTCGGTCAGCCATGGGTCGGTTCTCCTTCCGTTCCGGGAGCGGGTTCAAGGGATGCGGCGAGCCAGGCTTCGGCGCTGGACAGGCCGGTACCGGCGAAGACCCAGTGCGCGAGGACGTACGTGGTGTCCGTCTCGGGTCCGTTGGCGGCTGCGGCTTGGGCGCGGCGCCATTCGGCGCGGGCGTCGCGGAGGGCGCCGAGGGTGGTGGAGTAGCGGCGGGACTTGGTGGAGAAGTGGCCGCGGAAGCCGAGCATGTGGGCCCAGGCGCGTAGGCGGAGGTGTTCGAGGTCCTTGCGGGCGCCGAGGGCCCAGGCGGTTCGGATGAGGCGGCGGGCGTGGTCGCTGATGTCGAGTTGGGCGAGTTCGGCGGCGAACTTCAGCGGCCGGTCGAGAGCTCCCGTGGCTGTCTCGGCGCCCTTGGTGGCGTACTTGGCGATGTACGCGGCTACGGCCCGTTCGGTCAGCTCCTGGCCGTTGTTGAAGTCGGCCGAGCGGATGGTTCGGATGTCGAGTTGGCGGCCGAAGGTGAAGGTATGGGCGCGTCCCTCGATCACCGGGCCGTCGACCTGGACCTTGGCGGCGGCTGCGCGAATGGCGTCGGTGAGGAGTTCGGCTGTCGCCCAGGCCGGGGGCGGGGTGTCTCCGCCGCCGGGGCCGTCGAGGCGGATGACCGCGTGGAAGTGGACGGCGCCTCGCTTCTGGTACTCGGCGACCTTGGCGAAGGACACCCGCGCGTGTTCGCGGAAGCGCCGTTGAGACAGGCCCGCTCGCTTGGCGACCTCCCGGCGCACGTAGGTCGAGAGGCGCCGCCAGAGGGGTCCGGCGTGGGCGTTCCAGAGAACGGCCGCTTCGTAGTCGTAGGTGTCCGGGTCGAGGGGGCTGCCGAGGTCGGTGGCGTCCTGGACGTGATGGGTGCCGCAGCGGCAGGGGCGTCCGCTGGAGGGGCGGTTGTGGACTGGGCCGAAGCTCGGTGCGGTGAACGTGGCGAACACGCGCGGGTGGGTGCCGACTTGTTCGGGGATGCCTTTGCCGCCTCGCAGGCCCGAGGTGATCAGTTGGAAGGTGTCCCGGCGGTAGACCTCCGCGCAGGACTGGCAACGGGTGGTGCGGCGGTTGTTGCAGCGCACGAGGAGCTGCCCGGCCGGGAGGGTCGTGGAGTCGAGGTGGTGGAGGACGGGGCCGATCTCGCCGGTACGGGTGTTCACGTCGTACTCGGTGCGGTGGCCGTCGAGCCGGATGGGGTTGGCGCAGCCGCCGAGCCCGGAGAGCTGCCGGATTATGCCGGGCAGCGTGCCGTGCTGGGCGAGCTTGGCCAGTTCCGGGAGTGGGGGCGGGGTGGTGCGGGTGAAGATGGCGGTCTCCTTCTGGCTGGTTGGTCGGGAGGTGGGCCCCGGGGCGGCGGATGCTTGGCGGTGTCGTGCCGCCCCGGGGTTCGGTGGCTTCGTTCAGCGGCGGTGCTGGTCGCGCATCAGGGAGCGCAGGACCACGGCGGCGACGGCCACGGAGATGGCCGTGACGGCGACGGCGGCCAGGAGCGCGGTCAGCACGACACCGCCGACGAGGACGGCCGCGACCGCTCCGGTGCTGACGGAGATCTGCGGCGCCGGCCGCCGAGCAGGCGCCTGGTCGGCGACGGTGTGGGTGCACGCGGGCGGCGGTGTCGGGCTGTCGGGGTACTGGGGCAGGAACACGGCGAAGCTCTCCTTGCCTACTCGTCTAGTCATGTGAGCCGTTGATGATGTCCACGCCGGAGCGTGTGCCGGACTCGATGGCGGGGGCCATGAAGGTGTCCGCGAGCCAGAATCCGAAGAGGGCGATCAGGACGACGACCCAGGTGCGGACGCCGAGGAACTTGACCGCTCCCCAGGCGAAGAAGCCGAGGACGAGGACGAGCGGCAGGCTGACGGTCACGGGTTGGGGGTCCTTTCAGCGGACGGGGCAGCGGTGGGTGCGGGCGGCCAGCTCGGCGGCGGCGCGGCTGTCGTAGTCGGCGGAGAAGCCGCAGCGCGGGGCGGTGCAGGCGGCGGTGTGCTTCTCGCGGCCCCGGCCGTCGTACGACGTTCCGACCTGAACGGGGCCGATGCGGGTGACGGAGCGGAAGCGGCGGTTGGCGGTCACGGGTGCTCCCTTCAGAGGTGGGTGGCGATGGCGTCGGCCATGGGCGCGGGGACGCCGAGGCGGGCGCGCAGGGTCGGGGTGTCGATGGGGGTTCCGGTGCGGGTGTGGTGTTCGGCGGCGACCTTGCGGGCGTGTGCGATGAGCGCGGCCGGGACGGGTGTGGCGGGACGCTGGGGCGTTTCCGGTTCGGGTTGCGCACCGGCGGAGTCCGCTTGCTCAATGGCCGGTCGCTGGGTGGCAGTGGGCGACGGCTCGCGGTCGTTGATCTCCTCGTTGGGTGCTGGGGCGCTGTTGGCCGGGGTGGAGTGGGCGAGGAGTGTGCCGCCGAGGAAGGCGACCGCGGGCCAGCCCGCGACGAGGATGCGCAGCCATGCCGGGATGTCGTTCATGTCGAGGAGCCCGGCGGTGGCGACGTTCGCGCCGAGGGAGGCGGCGAGGGAGATGACGAACCAGCACCATCCGGCCGCCTTGGCGTCACCGGAACGCAGCCGACGCCAGGCAGCGACTAGCAGCAGGTCGACGGAGACGGGGTAGGCCCACGCCTTCCACCCGTCCTGTCCGGCCGCCAAGGCGACGTCATGCAGGTGCGCGAAGGACAACGCGGCGGCGATGACCGCTTGGACGAGTACCGCGTCGACGCGGGCCAGATGGGCGCGCATGCTGCGGCTCCTTCCGGGTTCGGGCCGGGCAGGGGTAGGGACTTGGCGTGAGGCGGTCACGCCGACCGGGTGGAAGAGCGAGGTCAGTCGTCTGACGCCGGACCCTCGACGGGCTGTTCTGGGGCGTCGGGCTGGAAGGGCTTGAGCGCGGGCAGCTCGGGCACCAGGTGCGCCGACTTCCGGCAGGTAGCGGCAGCGTCGCCGAGGGACAGGTACGGCGTACGGATGCGGGACCAGCCACCGGAGGTGTCGCCCGCGACGGCGAGGCCGGGACGCTCGGGCGCGATGGCGCAGGCCGCGAGAACCGCTTCGGGGGCGATGTCGCCGAGCGCCATCTTGGCGGAGGCTTCGTCGTTGACGCGGTGGCAGACCCGGCCGGTCAACTGGGCCCGGAGCATGGTGGCACCCTTGCCCAGCTCGGCGCCGAAGCGCTGGCCGCAGACCTCCAGGTAGATGCCGGCCGCACGGCCGAGCTGGGCGAGCCGGATGAGCTGGGTGACCATCTGATCGCGCCGTTCCTCGTCCTTCTTCGTGGCGACGAGGAAGAGTTCGGCCACCTCGTCCACGAACAGGACGAGGGGCACGGGCCGTTCGCTCTCGGGCAGGCCCCAGATGTCGGAGGTGATCTCCTCGTCCGGAGTGGTCGGGGCGATGCCCTGACGAGCCTTGATCAGGTCGTACCGGTCCTCCATCTCCTTGACGAGGACGGGCAGCAACTCGGCCGCCTGCTCGGGATCGGTGGCCAAGGCGGAGAGCCGGGCGGCGAAGGGCGCCAGTTCCACACCGCGCTTGCAATCGATCCCGACGAGGGCGACGCGGTGAGGTGCGAGGCCGGTGATCAGGTGGCGCAGATACATGGACTTGCCCGACAGGGTGGCGCCGAGGGTGAGTTGGTGGGGGATGGTGCGGTAGTCACGTACGAAGGGCATGGCATCCTCCCGCAGCGCCACCGGCACCTTGAGGAATCCGGCGTCGACCTTGCGGGGCATGCGTACCTGCCGCAGCACGTCGAAGCCGACGAGCCGCAGCTCGACCACACCGGGCTTGACGGTGGAGACGTACACGGCGTGCACGCCCCATGCGTGGCGCAGCCGTTCCGCCGAAGCCGCGACGTCGGCGGGTTCCTGGCCCGGGGCGAGCCGCAGACGGACCCGGAGACCCGTCGAGGTGGGCCGAATGATGCCCCGGCGCGGAGGTACGGGCCGCACCTCGCGGCGGGTGGTGGCCTTGACCGCGAGCATCCGCAGCCGTGACGGCGTCACGGTCAGGCCGCAGGCCTCCATGACCGAGCCGTACGAGCCGAGTAACCGGGCCGTGGATATCGGGAGTCCGACGGCCGACCAGTAGAGACCGGGGTGGTTGGCTCGGGCGTAGGCAGCCCCGCCGCCGAGTGCGGCGACAGGACCACCCACCTCCAGGAGCGTCGTCAGGTCGGTCATCAGGCGGAGGCCCCCACAGCGGCCGGGAAGGCGGCCGGAGTCACGGCGGCGGCGCGGAACGCGATGCCGTGCCGCTGCTGTCCGCCGAGCACGCTCTCCCAGGGCCGGGCGACCAGCCCCGGCAGCGAGACCGGCGCCCCCAGGGTCAGCCCCTCCGAAACGCCGCTCTCCGGGACGGTGACCTTGATGAGCGACGACTCTCCGTCCTCGATGTGGACGACGCCGATCGTCATCAGCGCCTCGCCGCTCACGGCGTCCTTGGCGATCTCGCCCGTCTGCCGGTCACGGACCTTGGGCTCGGGAGCCTCGGTGAGCAGGATCGTCGCGGCCGAGGTCTCGACACGAATGGTGCGCAAGATTTCTTCCCATCTACTCGTCTATACAAGATGCAGCCTGCGAACCCGATCTCTCGGGAACGACGACCACCTTGCCACACCACTTGCCCACTCGTCTATACGAGTATGCCTGTCGGAGTGTACGAGTTCGGAGAACTGTCCCCGCGCACCACCGTCGGTCACACGATCACGTGGCCGGAAGCTGGTAGGACAGCACGTACGCGTCGGCCGCCATGACCGTGTCGCAGACCTCCACAGCCCGCCCCTCGGTGTCGAAGGCGGTCCGGATCAGGTGGATGACCGGCACACCCGCGGCGAGCCGCAGTGTCTTCACCTCGGTCGGCGAGGGCATCCGGGCCCGGATCTCCTCCTCGAAGTGGTCCAGGCGGTGGCCGAGCTCCTCAAGCCGGGCGTAGATGCCGCCGGGCCCTGGGTTCGGTTCGGCGATCGGCGTACCGCGTGCGATGTCGAGCGGCAGGTACGAGGTGGCGAACTCCACGGGCCGGCCGTCCAGCAGGTACCGGCGCCGCCGGGCGAGCACTCGCCGCACGGACCCGAGCCGGGTGGAGACGTCCTGACTGGCCTTCTCTTCCTTGACTTCCAGGCTGTCGACCTGAGGGTGACTGCCGGCCGCGTCGGCCTCCACGATGAACGCCGACTTGCCCTGCTCACGGTGCCGCCGGGCGAACCGGTCCGATGCGAGCCGCCTCACTGGTGGCCGTGGTCGCACGAAGACGCCCTTGCCGTGCTCGGCGTGCACCAGGCCCTCACCCTGGAGGATGGAGAAGGAGTTGCGGACCGTCATACGGGAGACCCCGTAGTGGTCGACGAGCTCAGCCTCGGAGGGCAGTTTTTCGCCCTCGCGGAATCGCCCACGGTCGATCGCCTCGCGCAGCTGGTCGGCGATCTGCCGGAAGACCGCACGATCGCTCGTGGGGTCGAGATCACCGAGGAGGCCGGAAGAAAGAGAGGCCACGTGTACTCCTTTAGGTATCTAGACGAGTGGGCGAGCTTTGTTGCTACGGTGGAGAGCCTAGCCAGCCGAGAGGGCCGAGGAACGTGAGCACCGACCGTCCGCATTCCGTGAGCGTCGCCGGAGTGATCGTCGACGCCCAGGACCGCGCCCTCTTGATCAAGCGCCGGGACAACGGCCACTGGGAGCCGCCGGGCGGAGTCCTCGAACGTGAGGAAAGCATCCCGGAAGCCCTTCAGCGCGAAGTCCTCGAAGAGACCGGAATCAAGATCGCGCTTCCCGCGACCCTGACCGGCGTCTACAAGAACATGAAGGGTCTGATCGTCTCGCTGGTCTTCCGCTGCGAAGCCGCCGACGGTACGCCCACCACCGGGGACGAGACCCGCGCACTGCGCTGGGCCACCCGCGAAGAGGTCATCGAACTCGCCGACGAGGCCTACGCGATCCGCGTCCTGGACGCACTCGACGCGGCATCCCCGCCGGCCATCCGCGCCCACGACGGCGTGAAACTCGTCTAACCCGAACCCGCTGCACATGGCGGCCTACCAGCACGAAGGAACTTGTATGCACGAGTATACGAGCACCGCCCGGGTGTGGGGACTGTCTTGCCCAGGATTCCCCGAAGAGGTGAGCCGGGCCCGCCGTTGGACCCGCGACATCCTGCGGGGATCGCCCCTGGCCGACGACGCCGAGCTGATCGTGAGCGAACTGAGCGCGAACGCGATCCTCCACACCGCCAGCGGGACTCAGTCCGGCAGCTTCCACCTGGCCTTAGCCGTCTCACCTCAGGTGATCGCCCTCTCGGTCACGGACGACGGAGGCACCGGCACGGCCCCCAAGGCCGGGCACCAGAACCAGCACGCCGAACACGGCCGCGGACTCGGCATGGTCACCGCCCTCGCCCACCGAGTCGTCATCCACAACAGCCACGGCACCGGCTACACCGTCACGGCGGAGCTCTTCACTGTTCCCCGACTGGAGAACACCCAGTGAGGGCGCCGGCCAACGCCGAGCGCTTACCCGCGACGGAACCCGTCACCAGTTACACATGCTGGGCAGCCGCATACCCTTGGCACACACCCGACTCGATCAACCTCGGATCCCACCAGGCAACGAGCCCCCGCCTTGCCCTGCGATGGATCCGCGACCGGACAAGCCACGTGGTCGACCAGCTCGACACGGCGTACGCGCAACCGGGCCACTACTGGCTGACGGACGAGGCGGAACACGAACGCGCCCTCGCCTACCTGACGTCGGGCAACGCCTACCAACTCACCCTGTACGACGAGAGCGCGCGGTACGTACTGACGGCCTCGCCGACGGGAGTGTCCTCATGACCGGACTCCGCTACGGCTTCTGGTGCGAGTGCTGGACTGAAGACCTCACGGCCGCCGTCGAACGCCCCACGCTGCACGCGTCATTCGACGCCTACATCGCTCCACAGGCAGACAGATGGGTAGCCGTCGCGCTCAGGACCATCACGCCAGCACTGGACTCCGAAGCCTGCGACGAGGCATGGACCTGGCTGTACGAGGGACGCACCCGAACCCGCAGAGCTCTCATGCGCTCCGAACCCTGCACGGTGACGATCACGCACGCCAGCACCCGCATCACGTGGACGATCCGCCCAGCTCTCTTCCTACCGCTCGCACACCGCGAGGCGAGCAAACTCCCCGCGTGTGCGCATGACTTCAAGCATCACCCGGGATTCGACAGACCCCACACCACGTACTGAGTTACAACTTTCTCTACGGGTTCAAGGCGGCTCGCTCCGCTCCCCGCGCGCGGCCCGGCCCCCGGCCGGGCCTGCGCTCCTGTCTCCGCCCCGCTCCAGCCCGGCCAGCGCCCGGACCGCGCGCACAACAATCGGCCACTTGATGCCAGAGAGGGGGTACGTCGTGGCTGGGGCGGTCGGCTCCACGGCTTTACGGAGCCACTTTGGCGCGAGCCTCGCAGATCATGGCCCCAACGTCGTGCTTTAGCGGGCAGGTCCACAGACTGCCCGACGCGCCGGAAGCTTACGGGGCCATGATCACTCGCGCCAAAGCAGCGCCACCCCAAAGCCGCTCCGCCGCCCATGCAATCACTACTAACCCAAATACTGCGCTTACGCCAGTTCAAGACCCATCACCCAAGTACCTTTTCGCCAGCCATTTTCTCTGCAAAAGAAATGAGTGCTGCGGGATGCACTCGCGCCATACTTCTCAAGGGTATCGTCCATGATCCACTATTGAAGGACCGAGCCAGCAGACGTGGCCCTTCAGGCGACTGAACAACCTCCGCCAAGGCAGCAAGAGCTCGCGCAGGCAAATTTATGGCATCAATCCCAGCCACTAGAGATTCCGCTCGTTCACTAGCTCCCTGGCTACTCCACACCTGGGCAATTGCAATCAGAATTTCTGCCCGATAGTCGGGGAAGAACTCGGCAACAGAGACGGCAAAGTCTGACCGGCCCCTTTCGGCAGAAAATCTAGCCAGCTCCACTAGCCCTTTGCCTTTAGTGCGACGATTCGCGCTCTCCAGTGCAATACTTTTCGCCTTGTCCAAATTTCCCGCCTCAGACCAGACCAGGGATACCACCGCTAGTATCCTTGACTGCCTAGCGGTTCTCCTGGGGCCTGCGATTAGCCCTAGAGTCTCGTTGGCTAGGCCTTTTGCGCGATCGTGATCACCTGCCAAGGCCCAAGCACGTGCCACATTTGCCAATGCTTCAGCACTGTTGGTCTGGTTACTCGCTGCCCGAGCTCGTTCCTCAGCTTCTTCAAATCGGCCACCAGCGATCAATACCTCTACGGCCATTACGCATCTCAGCCCCCGCCTATCACGCTTTAGTGCGGATTCCGCGAGGTTCGCTGCCTTCTCTATATCACCAACCGCAACCAGCATCCGAATTATTGCGGCAGCTACTTTCGCCTGTCGATTCGGATCAGTAATGCCGAGGCAAATTTCCTCGGCGTCTTGAAACTTTCCAGAAGCTGCAAGCGCCTCTGCCACTAGACCAAGTGAAATCTCTCGATGACCTGGACTTTCAATGCCTCGTGCAACCCTCTCTGCGAAATCCAATTGGCGAGCTGCTATGAGCGCTTCAACTACTGCGACAGCCGAGGATGATTGAAACTTCGGAGCTGGAACCGCACTCACAAGCGACTGAGCCAAAGTAGCTTGCTCGACAGCCCTGTCGATCTCTCCTGCCATTGCTAGTTGTTTACTGACGGCGGTCAGCGCTTGGGCTCGCTGAGAGAAACTTTCTACGCTATATGACGCGGCCACTGCTTGTTCCAGTCTATTAGTCGCTGCGAGTGCGGCAACGACTTCACCCACCGCTATATTTCGCTGATTAGGGTTATTGATTCGCTGGGTTATTCCCCAAGCTTGCTCTACTTCTCCGACTGCAACCATCCCCTGCACGACTGCCACCAAGCTCTTAGCTAGAGTCTGTGACTTCGTTACTTGGTCAGTCAAAGACAGGGCGGAATCGCAGATTTCTTTCGCTCGGAGATGCTGAGAGCCAGCGGCTAGCGTCGAAGCAACTCCGGCAAGGGCCCGAATCTGTCGCGACACCCCAGGAATACTCTTCGCTACCCTTTCAGCGTCATCTGCTAGCCCAAGTAGCGCATATGCCTGCACCACAGTGGGCAGTAGGGATACTCGACTCTCTGGACTTCCAGTCTCCGCAACAATTGATTCGACATTGCGGATCAATTCTTCGGCTCGACCCAAATCCCCACACTTCATCAATCCTTCAGAAACCGAGGTCAGTGCGTGAATTTTGTGGGCCGGCCTTTCTAGGCTCCATGCAGTAGATTCTGCAGCATCTATCGTTTCCTTTGACCAGCGTTTTTCACCTGCCGCTGATTCGGCGATTGCAACTGACATCAGCGCGCCCACTCGACGAACAGCAACCGTGATGAGCTGTGCACATTCGATAGCGAGAGCATGGTCTCCGGCGGAGGCCATGGAAGTCGCTACTTTCTCTAGCGCGTCAAATTGATAGATCGGAATGTCAATAGCGCAAGCCAAATTCGAAGCTTGCCCGATTTCCCCTACGGAAATAAATGCAGTTACCACCGCCGCAAGAGAATCGCCTTTTGCGAATCTGTTCTCGATGCTGCTCGCAATGTTTCGAGCTCGATCTATGTGTCCATGTTTGGCCAGCTCCTTAACCATCGCCGAAAGAGCCCGATCGCGCTGCCTAGGATTTGAAATTGTTCGTGCAAGAGCTTCGGCGCGGTCAAAGTCGTTAATCATGACCCAGACGGAGGGCAGTTCGGCTGGAATGTTGGCATTACGATTTGCTAGATAATCGCGCTGCATCGACAAGAGGGCGATGTTCGCGAGGTCCGGCGCATCTTGCGTCTGCAAGAGCTCCAGCGCAGTCGCAATCTCGGTAAATGCAGCTAGATCGCTGCCGCTCGTGTCGAGCATCCGATCATGGCGAGCCCCGTCGGTGGCGCACTGCACAATTCGGGAAGCATCGCCGATGTTAAGCAGCATACGAAAATAGCCGCGTAGTAGATATTCAGGTGTGCCGTTTGGCCATCCGCTAGAGCGAAAACCTTCCGCCCATTCATTCAACCGACTCCTGTAGCCAGTTAGGCGTTCTTCCCCTATTGCATCGACGGCGATCACCTGAAGCTCTTCATGCGCAAAGAGGTATACGGCTACCTCTTGAGAAACCCAATGGCTTGGTCGCTGCATAAAACTTCGTCCAGCAACCGAGTGCAGATACTCTTCAATTTCCCATGGGCGGCAACCGGTAAGAGAAGCAAGATCAGGGCCACTCAAACCACCACCAGAGGACGCGACAAAACCGAGGAGATCGCGTTCAATTTCAGTTCCCCGCAGCAGTCGCTTGAGGTCACGTAGTGCTTCCGACTTAACAGTTTGTGCCTCAGGAGAGGCATTGAGGTCCCATACAGCTTGCGGATTACGCAAAGGGTGCTCGTTTGGCACGTCGGCGGGGATAGGAGGATCAGGTCGACTAGCAACTACTACGCGCATACCGAAGGAAAGTTGTTTCGGAAGCAGGGCAGCGATGCTGTGAGATTCTGATCCGCTGGTGACACTTCGATCTTCATCTAGGCCATCGACGACCAAAATAAGTCGTTTGCCTGAATCTTGAATCACTTCGGCCGCTTCATTAAGCAACCGCAACAGGTGAGCCTCCTTAGTCGCCTCGGTCATGAAGGCTGGCATTCTCTGATCCAAGAGATCCAGAAGTTGTTCAAGCACGACCTCGGTAAAGGCAGTGCGGTTATCTTGGCCAGAAAGGCGAGCTGTAATGAAGAATGCAACTATCTCGACATTTTCCGGCGGGTGCAGTACGAAGGACGAAAGCAATGCTGTCTTGCCAGTCCATGCAGACCCTCTGCACCAGAGATACGGCGACTCGGTATCAGTGATTGTGCAGAAGGTTGCTAGTCGCGTCAGATCCCTCTCTCGTCCACGTAGTTCCTCTGGGGCGATACGGCGGACTTGCTCAAGGTAGCCTGAGCGAACGTCGGATTGAAGAGAGTTGTATACCACATCCCTCATAACTCCGGTATTCACAAACGCGTTATCGGACGCCTGAGCTTTCCCGGTCCTCTTTGCAATTGCCGCAAAGCGCTTAAATGGCCACACCTTTAGCACCCGACGCTCTCCTCGTGATAGCGACTAGCTGAGGTTGATTCCGGTATTAGCCTCTCCGTCACCATCGACTTCTGCATTTCCGGTTTCCGTCAACTCGATATTTCCGCTCAACCCTCCGGCGCGGCCAGTGAGGCCGGTGTTAACTTTTCCAGCTCTTGTGGTTCGTGCGATGCCAGTCTTGCGGACTTTCAATATTAGAGGCTCCTTAGTGGAAAGGGCTGCCCAAATACCAACCCCGAGTGAGGCGACACTCGTCAACCCGGAGATAATGGTCGAGAGATGGTCCGCTTTATCCGAGCGAAGGAGGGCGAAGGCTCCGGCCAAACCCGCGACGCACAGGCATGTCGCGACAACTACAAGTCTTTTGAGGCTCACCTCTCCATCATCTCGCCGGGCGGCGTCATGATGTGGAGTTTTCACTCAAGTGACCGGGGAGCTTTGGGTGGGCGCTGGGACTGAGGCGAGGTGCGGACGCACCACCAAGGCTGGCCTCCTGGCAGCCCAGTTCGATCCGGCTGGGCAGTGGCACGGAGCATCCCACGCGTGCCGGACCGACCAGGGGACGCCGGCGCCGAAGCTTGGCCACCGACGAGTCCGAAACCAGAGCGGCGGAGCGTGCCAGAGCCGTGCCAGATCGTGCGGGGAACCACGGGGAACACCGGGGAAACCGGTCGGCAGCCCTCCATGCCTCGAAACCGCTCCGCTGCAGGTCAGCCCCAGAACAAGACCTACGTGCCCTTAGCTTCCCAAGCTGAGGGCGCCCGCCACATGCTCGGGCTCCCCGAAGAGTTAGAGAAGGTCTCGCCAGAAGAGTGCCGTTGCTCGGGGGTTCCAGCTCTCGTCGACCTCACCACGCGACTCGTCGAACTCCTGGTGCACGTAGTCGGCCAGGTCCAGGCCGTAATAGATGATGTCGGTCTGCCACATCGAGAGCACGGGATGCCCGAAGCTACCCCGGCCGGCGGGCAGGTATCGGTGGGCATAGATAGGCACCAGCACCGGCGCCTCCGCCAGCTGATGCCGCGCCATAGCCAGTGCCGCCGTTCTGTCGGCTGGACGCTCGCCCCAGCCTCCGTACCAGAACCCGTTGTGCTCGACGTCGAGAAGAACTCCCGCGACTGGCCAGTCGAGTTGCCGACGCAGGCTGTCCAAATCGCCACCCCTCCACTCGGGCCACGGCCTGGACCAGGTCTGCCCGTCCTCGGGAGGGATGTTGATCGGGAGCCCGGCGGCGAGGAACGCTCGGTGGTCGTCCGCGAACTCGAAGCCGTAATCGCGCTCGATGCGCATGAACTCGGTATCCGTCAGCCCCGGCTCGAACTCATACAGACCTGTCTGCGCCAAGCGATGTGCGGCCTCCGCACCCAGGCGTACTCCCTCATTGCTGATCACCGCCGCACGCTAGCGCCGACGGCGGCCATCCGTCACGCGAGTAGGGCACGGCTCCGTCTCATTCAGCAGCGTTCAGGCTCGTTCAACGGCGACACGCCCACACACATTTCCCAGCCATCAGCCGCCCAAAAACGCGGGTGAACGCCCCTGTACCCAGCCCAACACCCCACCCCCACGGTTGGAAAGCGTGTCGGCCCTCAGTCCTCGCTCCCAGAGACCGCGCCCTACTGAGCGTTCTCAACTTGGTTCCCCACCATCGTTTTCTACTGCGGGTTGTGGCCGTACGGCGGGTTCAGCCGCCTGTGATGACAGGAACGATCACGGCAGCGATCGCAGAGGCCAGGCCCGCCACGGCCAAGAAGCCGTTGAACTTCTCTTTCGCCGTCGGGAACACCGCGCGACCGACGTTTCCGACCTTCGTCCGCAACACGATCATCTTGATCTTCTGCCACCGGTGTTGGCGATTCCGGCAGCCCATCAGCACGCCGTAGGCGTTGTTCCGGCAGTAGGTGCGTCCGTCTCGGTTCACGGCACCGCACCAAACCGGCACTTGGAAGGAGGCGTAGGCGAACACCGCTACCGACAGGGCGGCGATGACCGAGAGGGCCCATTGCTGGCTCCACGCCACGATGAGGGCCCCGACCGCGATGTATCCCCAGTACAAGCGCATGGCTTTCCCCATAGCTGCGCAGCGTAGTGGCATATGCGCAGGTCAGGCATCAGTGAGAACTGGCCAGAGTCCCCGCGATGGCGCGCAGCCGCCTCTTGACTCCGGGTGCTCGTGATCTGGGCCGTCCCTGGGCCGTCCGACGTCGCTCGACAGTGGCCAATGACGACCAGCGATGACCACCAGGCGCACAAGCCCACCGCGTCTGACCAGCAAAAACCCAGCTCACCAAGATCCCCGACAAGACCCAGGGCAAGAAGAAGTAGGTTTTCCGATCATGCCTCCCACCTGCGCATATGGCGCGGATGGGAGGCATTTTCGCGGCCTGGGACCACTCTGGGCCCGGGCAGGTCAACAGACTGCCCGGCGCGCCGGAAGCTTACGGGGCCATGATCACTCGCCCCGAAGCAGCTGGCTAGACGCGGTCCTGGAAGACGGTGTACCAGGGGTACGTCCCCACCACGGCGCCGTCGGCCGTCACGGCCTCCAGCGTGTAGAAGTACGTGTTCCCCTTCGTCGCCGTGGCGTCCTCCCACGTCCGGGCGTCCGCCGGGAGCAGTCCGTCGTGCTGGGGCTCGTACGCCTTGGTCACCGGGTTCCACCGGCTCACGCGGTAGCCGGTGACCGTGGCGCAGCGGGCCGTGTCGGTGCACTGCCAGTCGACGGACGGACGCGTGCTCGTCCGGTTGTGGCCCAGGCTGCCGAGGCTCCAGTCCCGGGTGACGGTCACGGACGGCCGGACGTCGAGTTCGGTGGCCTCGACCACGGTGACCTTCGGGTCGCTCGGGTGCAGCGTGTTGCCCCAGTGGTCCTTGGCCAACACCGCGTACACGTACGCCTCGCCGTCCGGCAGGTTGCCGCAGAGGATCGCGAGCCAGTTGCTCGTGCCGTCCGAGCAGGTGTCGGGGTCGAGCCACTTGACCGTGCCGTCGGCCTGCCGGACGCCCTTCCACACCACGTACTCGTCGATGTCGTCCTCGGGCGAGGCGGCCCAGCTCACCAGCATGCCGTCGGTGCGCGGGGTGACCTTCACGCCGGTCACCGGGCCGGGCGCCACGGTGTCGCCGGTGCGGACGACGACCGGCGCGGAGTACGCCGACTCGTTGCCGTACGGGTCCACCGCCGTGACGGCGTACGTCACGTACGTGTTCGCGGGCATGTCCACGTCGTAGCAGTTGCCGCCGTTGCTCGCCTCGTCGCTCTCCTCCGCGACGCAGGTCACCTGGGTGCGCGCGGTCGGGTCGAACGTCTTGCCGGGCGAGCGGTACACGCGGTAGTGCCCGCCGTTGTCCCAGTCCTCGTAGAAACCGTCGGGCTGGCTCCAGTGCACGTTGGTGTAGCCGGGACGGGCGCCGGCGGTGACGCCGGTCGGGGACTTCGGTGGCATCCGGTCGACGCCGTCGCTGGTGACCGTCGCGTACGCCCCCGGATTGCCGGCCGCATCGAGGGCCCTGACCCGGTAGTACGTGTTCGTGTCCACGTCGCCGCTGGTCCGGTACGACGTCGTGGTCGTCGTACCGCGCAGCTCGAACGGTCCGGCAGCCGCGGACGAGGCGTACACCTCGTACTTCGCCGAGTCGGCGACTCCCTGCCAGTTCAGGGTGTCCCACCACCCGTCGCCGGTGGTGACCGTGAGCCCGGCGGGGGCGGCCGGCCCGGTGCGGTCGACGGTCGTCGCCGTCACGTCCGGGCTGCCGGTGGACTCGCGGCCGGCCTTGTCGACGGCGCGGACCTCGTACAGGAAGGTCTGGCCGGTGGCGGGCGGGGCGTCGACGAAGGACCGGGCGGTCAGCAGGGACGTCCCGCTGACCTTGGCCCAGCTGGTGGCGCTCAGCCGGCGGTACACGCGGTACCCGGCGAGGTCCATCTCCTTGTTGGCGGTCCAGCGCAGGGTGGTCTTTGCCGTCGCCCGGTCGTACGCGGCGGTGAGGCCGGTCGGGGCGAGCGGCTTGACCGTGTCGACGGCGGCCTCGGTGCGCGGGGTGTACGTGAAGGCGGCGTTGGCGACGCCGGTCCACGCGACGTAGTCCACGCGGAGCGTGTGCGTGCCGGCCGGGATGGTCAGGTCGACGGTCTTGCGGGCGGTCGTGGAGACGTTCTTCCACAGGTCGATCTTCCGCACACCGTCGACGTAGACGCGCATGCCGTCCTGCGTGGCGGCGGAGAGCCGGAAGGGGCCGCCGGAGCCGAAGTCACGGGTGAGGGACCAACGGACGGAGAAGTTGTCCTTGGGCAGCGTGACGCCGGCCGGGTCGCCGGACCCGTAGTTCTCGCTGATGGCGGTGTCGCAGGCGGTGAGCTTCGGCGTGCCGCTGAAGGTGGAGTTGCCGAAGTACTGCGCCCTCCAGACGGGAGAGGTGCAGGTGACCGCCGCGGAGGCGGGGCCGGCGGTGATCAGGCCGCCGGTGGTGGCGAGCGCGGCCGTCGCGGCCAGCGCGGACAGCCGGGTGCGAGTCATCACAGAGAGTGAGCCCCTTCTGGGCCAAGGGAAAGCATGTGAAACGGCGACGCCTGTGTGACTCATGAGGCGGGGGCAGGGTTGCCCCGCCCGCTCACCATTTTCACGGACGTTCGCCCCACGTCGGCCGTGCCGGTGGACGTCAATGGAACGCGCTGACCTGCCGAGATGCCGGACAGGCAACGGGCCTCCGGACCACACCAACCGGCCGTGTCGGACAGCGGTGCCATCCATGCGCTTCCGCCGTGGGACCTACTATGCCTGCCAGGTCCTGCGAGGAACCACGGGGAACACCACTCCGCCGCAGGTCAGCGGAGCAACAGCCGCGAGGAAAGCCGAGCTTCCCAAGCGCAGAGCCCGGTGCTCGTCGGCCCAGGCTGTCGGGCAGCGCGGGCAGCGCGGGCAGCGGGACCGTGACGGTCACCCCTGACGCGGGCCCGTCGTGCAGGGACACCGACATCCGCTGCTGGGCGTCGCTCGCGAACTCGGTGGCTCCCCAGGTGCCCTTCCACGACTCATCCGGCCGGCCGTTCGCGGACACCGGCGCCGCCGGGCGGGCGCACGCCGGTACGCGCATCAGGGGGTCGTCGTCAGGGCTGGGGGGCTCGCAGGTGCCGGCGTTCGGCCAGTTCCTCCGGGCCGACCACCGTCAGGACCGGGGAACCGGGCGGCGCGAACATGGTCACGACCAGCTGGGACTGTGCGTCCGGGAGGTTGTTGGCGCCCTGGTAGTGGATCACGTCGCCGCCGGGCTCGAACAGGGCGTCGCCGGCCTTGAGCACCCGGGGCGGCTCCCCCTCCAGCTCGAAGAGGATCTCGCCCTGGGTGACGTAGCCGAAGAGTGGGCCGGGGTGGCGGTGCGGCGGGGCGCCGGGGTCACCGGGCGGCAGGGTGACCTGGATGGTCCTGGCTTCGGCACCGGCCGGGATGCGGGCCGCCGCCTCGGGCAGGGTGGCGAGTATCTCTACGCCCGGGGGCAGGTGGGCGTGCTCAGCGCTCATGTGTTCCTCCCAAGAGAGACAGTGCCCCTTGGGGACAAGACAGCCTCGCCCGTTGTGACATCTCCCTCACGTCGAGGTCTCCTGCTGTCCAGCGCGCCGACCAGGCGAATGTGACGACCGCCGCACCGGCCAAGCGGCCGGGCCGCCTCGTCGTCTCGGAGGAACGCATCAGCTCCCAGCCGTCGTAGCCGAGGAACACCGGTACGGCGGCTCCCGCGCCCCCGGTCGCGAGCCGGTTGAGCTGCCATCCCCTGACCCCAAATGCGAAACAGAACCGGTGCGGCCCGTGCCCGCAGCGAACCAAGGTCTTAGGACATGCCCGGACCGCCGGATCACCGGACCCTACGAGGACGCCGAAAGCGAGGGAACAGCGCCCTCGGCACGCGAAGAGCCCCCGGCACTCTCGCCGGGGGCCCTTCATCGTCGTGAGAACTCCAGGTACGACGTCAGCCGCACTGGCAGGGATTGCCCTGCTGGCACCCGCACGTGCACCCCGAGCCGCAGCCGCACGCGCCGATCAGGTTCAGGCTCCTGATGTCGGCGGGCTGCTCGGTGGGGCGCTCCTGCGTGGGGTCGGGCGTGGTCGTGCGGGGCGTGCTGGGGGATTCAGCCATGGGTCCCTCCTCAAGGCACTGTGCCTGTGCTCATTCCATGCCCGCTTCTCCGGGCGCATCAACGGCGCACGGAGGCGGAAACGCGCCCCTGACGGACCTCGGAAGCCCCTTTCAGGCTCCCCCGCCCCGCCTTCAGGCCCCCTCCACCCCCGGCACGACATCCGCCTGGAGCTCATCGGCGTGCTCGCCCGTCACCAGGAACACCACGCGCTTGGCCACCGCCACCGCGTGGTCCGCGAACCGCTCGTAGTAGCGGCCGAGCAGTGTCACGTCGACCGCCGTCTCGATGCCGTGCTTCCAGCGGTCGTCCATCAGGTGCTGGAAGAGCGTGCGGTGCAGCTGGTCCATCTCGTCGTCGTCCTGCTCCAGCTGCATCGCCAGGTCGATGTCCTTGGTGATGATGACCTCGGCCGTCTTCGCCATCAGGCGCTGCGCGAGCTGACCCATCTCCAGCAGCGTCGCGTGCAGGTCCTGGGGGACCGCGCGCTCGGGGAAGCGCAGACGGGCGAGCTTGGCGACGTGCTGGGCGAGGTCGCCGGAACGCTCCAGGTCGGCGCTCATCCGCAGCGAGGTGACCACTATCCGCAGGTCGGTCGCGACCGGCTGCTGGCGGGCCAGCAGGGCTATCGCCCGCGCCTCCAGGTCGTGCTGCAGGTCGTCGACCTTCTTGTCACCCTCGATGACACTTTCGGCCAGCTTCAGGTCGGCGTCGAGCATGGCCGTCGTGGCGCGTCCGATCGCCGACCCGACCAGCCGGGCCATCTCGACCAGGCCGTCGCCGATCGAGTCAAGTTCCTCGTGGTACGCGTCCCGCATTGGGTTTCCCTCTCGTGCGATGTCCTCGGGGTTTCAGGGGATTCGCGGGGGCCTGCCGAAGTGCCGGACATGCCGATACCCCGTCCGATACCCGGTACGCTCCGATACCCGTACGCAGCGCCGGTCGTGCCCGGGCCCCGTCGTGAACCGGTGGTGCGAACCCCACGCTCCCACGTTCCGGTCCCTACGCGTCCGTTTCGGCCACCCCAAATGAATCAGCACTGGCTCCAAGGTGAACTCTGGGCGACGAGTGTTCGAGGTCCCACTCGGACGGCTGTGGGTAAGGGGTAGCGCATGCCTAACCTGGGTGCATGGACGTGAACGCGGCGGTCGCCGCAGCGGCAGCGATCGCCGGTGTGCTCACCGGTGTCATCGCCATGCTGGCGTTCCGCTGGAGCGAACGCGACCTGAAACGCCCCACCCGCACTTCCCTGCACACCGACCCCGTGCTGCCCCCCGGCGTGGACACGGTGCTGTCCGTGCTGCGCTCCTCGGCCGTCGTCCTCGACGAGGCCGACGCGGTGGTCAAGGCCAGCTCCGCCGCCTACGCCCTCGGGCTGGTGCGCGGTGGCAAGCTCGCCGTCGACCCCATGCTCCAGATGGCCCGCGACACCCGGCGCGACGGAGAGATACGCCAGGTCGAGCTGGACCTGCCCCGGCGCGGCTCCGGCCGCGGCGAGGCGCTCGCCGTCTCCGCCCGGGTGGCCCCTCTCGGCTCCCGGCTGGTGCTGCTGCTGGTCGAGGACCTCACCGAAGCCCGCAGGATAGAGGCGGTGCGGCGGGACTTCGTCGCGAATGTCAGCCACGAGCTCAAGACGCCGGTCGGCGCGCTCTCCCTGCTCTCCGAGGCCGTCATGGACGCCTCGGACGACCCGGAGGCCGTCGAGCGCTTCGCCGGCCGCATGCAGATCGAGGCGACCCGGCTGACCAACCTGGTGCAGGAGCTCATCGACCTCTCCCGGGTCCAGAACGACGATCCGCTGGAGGACGCCGAGCCGGTCCGGGTGGACGAGCTGGTCGCCGAGGCCGTCGACCGGTGCCGGCACCAGGCGGGCACCAAGCAGATCACCATGGCCGCCGGCGGCACCGCCGACCTGCACGTCTGGGGCAACCGCAGCCAGCTGGCCGCCGCCCTCGGCAACCTGGTGGAGAACGCCGTCAACTACTCCCCCGCCCGCACCCGCGTCGGCATCGCCGCCCGCCGGGTCAGCGGCTCCGGCGGGGACACCATCGAGGTCGCCGTGACCGATCAGGGCATCGGCATCTCCGACAAGGACAAGGAGCGCATCTTCGAGCGCTTCTACCGCGTCGACCCCGCCCGCTCCCGTGCCACCGGTGGCACGGGTCTCGGGCTCGCCATCGTCAAGCACGTGGCCGCCTCGCACGGCGGGGAGGTCACGGTGTGGAGCTCCGAGGGACAGGGCTCCACCTTCACGCTGCGGCTGCCGGAGGCGGGTCTGGCCCGCGACCGGGCGCACCAGCACCCCGCCCTCGACGACGAGGCCGGGCAGTCCGCCGACCAGTCCCCCGCAACACCCCCGTACGCATCGCTTCCCGCCCCGGAGGTCCTTCCGTGACCCGTGTGCTCGTCGTCGAGGACGAGGAGTCCTTCTCCGACGCCCTGTCGTACATGCTCCGCAAGGAGGGCTTCGAGGTCGCCGTCGCGACCACGGGGCCCGACGGACTCGACGAGTTCGAGCGCAACGGCGCCGACCTCGTCCTCCTCGACCTGATGCTGCCCGGCCTGCCGGGCACCGAGGTCTGCCGCCAGCTGCGCGGCCGTTCCAATGTCCCGGTCATCATGGTGACCGCCAAGGACAGCGAGATCGACAAGGTTGTCGGGCTGGAAATAGGAGCCGACGACTACGTCACCAAGCCGTTCTCCTCGCGCGAGCTGGTCGCCCGTATCCGGGCCGTCCTGCGCCGCCGCGGCGAGCCGGAGGAGGTGACCCCGGCGGCCCTGGAGGCCGGTCCCGTCCGCATGGACGTCGACCGCCACGTGGTCACCGTCGCCGGCTCCAAGGTCGACCTGCCCCTGAAGGAGTTCGACCTCCTGGAGATGCTGCTGCGCAACGCGGGCCGGGTGCTGACCCGTATGCAGCTCATCGACCGCGTCTGGGGTGCCGACTACGTCGGTGACACCAAGACCCTCGACGTCCACGTCAAGCGTCTGCGCGCCAAGATCGAGCCGGACCCGGGCGCGCCGCGCTACCTGGTCACGGTCCGCGGTCTCGGCTACAAGTTCGAGCCGTAAACCGCGCACGCACCAGCACTGAAGGGCGGGACCTCCTCGTGAGGTCCCGCCCTTCTGTGTACGTACGTACGGGCGCGGTCAGCCGGATACGACGGTCAGTGGCCGGCCTCGTCGTCCTCGGGAGACCCGGACGCCGATCCGGACGCGGCGTCGGACGGCGTACCGGCGTCGGCGTCGGACGCCGCGCCCTCCGCGGAGCCCGTCGCGCCCTCGTCACCCGGCTCGCCGGTCTCGCCGGGCGCACCGGTCTCGCCACCCTCGGCGGCCTCACCGGTCGCGGAGGGGGACGGCGACGTGCTCGCCGCGGGGGAGCCGCTCGGACCCCAGGAGGCGTAGAAGCCCTCCGCGGGCACGATGAACGCCTGCAGGCTCACGTCCCCGGTCTCGCTGAAGGCGAAGGTGACCTTGTGGGCGTCGCCGTCGGTGAGGGACTCGGAGTTCTGCAGGACCGCCGAGGCGTTGCCCTTGCCGCCGATGACGACGGAGCCACCCGCGGGGATGCTGAGCGGGCCCTTGCCCGACGCGGGGGAGAGTGTGACCTGATGGGCACCGTCGAGGGTGATGGACTCCAGCGTCTGGGCGCGGTCGCTGGAGTTGAAGACGGTGGCGGAGACGGCGGCGGGGCCGGTCGCCTCGCGGTCGGCCTGGGTGATCACCACGGCGTTCTGGATCTTGATGTCGCCGACGCTGGTGGCCGCGTTGTCCGGCACGATCTGCAGGGTCTGCGAGTTGTTGCCGGCGCCGCAGGCGGCGAGCGAGGCGATCGAGAACGCGATGGCGGAAGCGGCGAGGGCGCCGCGTCGAAGGCTGCTGCTCACGGCGGCGGCAACTCCTTGAACGCAGGGGCGGCTTTCCTGGTAAAGCCGCCCTAAGTGGCTGTCAGCGGCCTTAGGTTACCGAGCCGTTCCCCGCCGCCCGCACCCGACCCTCCCCCGCGAGGGCCCGGCTTCCCTCAGCAGGGCGTACGGAGAGCCTCCCTGTTCGGGCGCGTCCGGCGCTCGTAGGGCATTCACATAAGCCTTCGCGAAATTTACGTGAAGGAATGCGCGGCCGACCCAGGAATTGATCACCGGAGAGTCGCTCCGGGAGTGTCGTGATCAATTTTGGAAACGTCTCGTACCGGCCACCCGGCGCCGAACGGAGTAGCGGAAGTCGAGCGTTTGGAACCGGACATATGGGGACGTTCGGCCGCGCGGCGAGGGCGTCGGACGGACGTGACGTGCACGTTTCAGTCGGCCCGGAGAGCCGCTCCGACCTGCGAATACCTTGTTCCGACGGTTGGCCGAAGCACGTTCCTGTTGCAGTTGTCAAGCCCCGAGATATGCCCTGACCTGCGAAAACGCCATTCAGAAGCCGCCGTTTCCGTGTTACTCTGGATAGCCACGGAAGGGGTACCTGTCACATGACGTTCAAGGTTGGCGACACCGTGGTCTATCCCCATCACGGGGCCGCGCTGATCGAGGCCATCGAAACTCGCCAGATCAAAGGCGTGGACAAGACCTACTTGGTGCTGAAGGTCGCCCAGGGTGACCTGACGGTACGTGTGCCAGCGGACAATGCGGAGTTCGTCGGCGTGCGTGATGTGGTCGGTCAGGACGGGCTGGACCGGGTCTTCGAGGTGCTGCGCGCGCCGTACGCCGAGGAGCCCACGAACTGGTCGCGTCGATACAAGGCAAACCTGGAGAAGCTCGCCTCCGGCGATGTCATCAAGGTCGCGGAAGTCGTACGTGACCTGTGGCGTCGTGAGCGCGAGCGTGGACTCTCCGCCGGTGAGAAGCGCATGCTCGCCAAGGCTCGCCAGATCCTGGTGAGCGAGCTCGCCCTCGCGGAGAACACGAACGAGGACAAGGCCGAGGCTCTGCTCGACGAGGTGCTCGCCTCCTGACGCGAGGCAGGCTCGCCCCGCTCAGCACATCGAAATGCCGCGGTGCCCGATGACACCACCCAGTCGCCGGGCGCTGCGGCATGTTCGTACCCGAACATCCTGGCCGTACTGAAGAACGTCCTGGCCGTACTCGGGCCACTTGGTCGTCGTGGTCGTATTTCAGCCATCCGCGCGCCCCCACCGCCGGATGGCTGTCCATACGTCCCGTACGACCGCCCCACGCCGGGGAGGCTCCCCCCGGTACTGTGCGTGCCGTGCCCGGGCGGCCGGCTCGACCAGGGTCACGGAAGGGTCCGGTCCGAGCGGTGCGCGCCCGCGCTCTTGCACGCTCAGGCCATACCCACGTAGGCCGAGCACACAAACCTGACAGGAAACGATGTCTGACGCTTCGCGCC
This sequence comes from Streptomyces sp. NPDC107562, assembly GCF_055657325.1. Taxonomy (NCBI): domain Bacteria; kingdom Bacillati; phylum Actinomycetota; class Actinomycetes; order Kitasatosporales; family Streptomycetaceae; genus Streptomyces; species Streptomyces sp. NPDC107562. The sequence goes on from NZ_JBVKBE010000007.1 coordinate 85,830, forward strand.
CTTCGCCCGCAGGAGTCCGTACCGCCGCGGTCATCCCGGCCGCCGGCCGGGGTGTACGCCTCGGCCCGGGCGCCCCCAAGGCGCTCCGGGCGCTGAACGGCACGCCGATGCTGATCCACGCCGTCCGCGCGCTGGCCGCCTCCCGTGCCGTGTCGCTCGTGGTCGTCGTCGCGCCACCCGACGGCGCCGCCGAGGTCAAGTCCCTGCTCGACGCCCACGCGCTGCCCGAGCGCACCGACTTCCTCGTCGTCCCCGGCGGCGAGTCGCGTCAGGAGTCGGTCAGGCTCGGGCTCGACGCGCTGCCGCCGGGCTACGACATCGTGCTGGTGCACGACGCCGCCCGCCCGCTCGTCCCGGTCGACACCGTCGACGCGGTCATCGAGGCCGTCCGCGACGGCGCGCCCGCGGTGGTGCCGGCGCTGCCGCTGGCGGACACCGTCAAGGAGGTCGAGCCCGCGCCGACCCCGGGCGAGCCGGAGCCCGTGCTCGCCACGCCGGAGCGGGCGCGGCTGCGCGCCGTGCAGACGCCGCAGGGCTTCGACCGTGCCACGCTCGTGCGGGCGCACGAGACCGTCAAGAACGACGTCACCGACGACGCCGGCATGGTGGAGCAGCTCGGCGAGCGCGTCGTGGTCGTGCCCGGGCACGAGGAGGCCTTCAAGGTCACCCGGCCGCTGGACCTGGTGCTCGCCGAGGCGGTCCTCGCCCGCAGGAGGCTGAACGATGGCTTCTGAGGCACCGCTTCCGCAGGTCGGCATCGGCACCGACATCCACGCCTTCGAGGAGGGCCGCGAGCTGTGGTGCGCCGGCCTGAAGTGGGAGGGGCAGGGGCCGGGGCTGGCGGGGCACTCCGACGCGGACGTCGTGGCGCACGCCGCGTGCAACGCGTTGTTCTCCGCCGCCGGTCTCGGTGACCTCGGGCAGCACTTCGGCACGGGGCGTCCGCAGTGGTCCGGCGCGTCGGGCGTGGCGCTGCTGACCGAGGCCGCCCGGATCGTGCGGGCGGCGGGCTTCCGGATCGGCAACGTGGCGGTGCAGGTCGTCGGGGACCGGCCGAAGGTCGGCAAGCGCCGGGACGAGGCGCAGAAGGTCCTGTCCGAGGCGGTCGGCGCCCCGGTGTCCGTCTCCGGCGCCACCACCGACGGGCTCGGCTTCCCCGGCCGCGGCGAAGGACTGATGGCGGTGGCCACCGCGCTGGTGGTGCGCACGGGCTGACGGGACCGGGAACGGGACGTCACGAATGCGTGCACCTTGTCCACAAGGCGCACGAGGCATGGCCTGCGGCCCACTACCCTGGAGTGGTGACTATTCGCCTGTACGACACCAGCGCCCGGCAGATCCGTGACTTCACCCCGCTCACGCCGGGTTGTGTCTCGATCTACCTGTGTGGTGCCACCGTGCAGGCGGCCCCGCACATCGGGCACATCCGCTCCGGGCTCAACTTCGACATCCTGCGCCGCTGGTTCGAGTACCGCGGGTACGACGTGACGTTCGTCAGGAACGTCACCGACATCGACGACAAGATCATCAAGAAGGCGGACGAGCAGAACCGCCCCTGGTGGTCCATCGGGTACGAGAACGAGCGCGCGTTCGACGACGGTTACCGCGCGCTCGGCTGCCTGCCGCCCACGTACGAGCCGCGTGCCACCGGTCACATCACCGAGATGGTCGAGATGATGCGCGGCCTCATCGAGCGCGGGCACGCCTACGAGGCCGACGGCAGCGTCTACTTCGACGTGCGGTCCTGGCCCGCGTACCTGGAGCTGTCCCGGCAGGACCTGGACGAGATGCGACAGCCCACCGAGGACGGCATCAGCGGCAAGCGCGACCCGCGCGACTTCGCCATGTGGAAGGCGACCAAGCCGGGGGAGCCCGACTGGGAGACCCCGTGGGGCCGTGGGCGTCCCGGCTGGCACCTGGAGTGCTCGGCCATGGCGCACAAGTACCTGGGCAGCGCCTTCGACATCCACGGCGGCGGCCTGGACCTGATCTTCCCGCACCACGAGAACGAGATCGCCCAGGCCAAGGCCTTCGGCGACGACTTCGCCGCCTTCTGGGTGCACAACGCCTGGGTCACCATGAGCGGCGAGAAGATGTCCAAGTCGCTGGGCAACTCGGTGCTGGTGTCGGAGATGGTCAAGCAGTGGCGGCCCATCGTGCTGCGCTACTACCTCGGCACGCCGCACTACCGCTCGACCATCGAGTACAGCGTGGAGGCCTTGCGGGAGGCCGAGTCCGCGTTCGCGCGGATCGAGGGGTTCGTGCAGCGCGTGGTGGAGCTGGCCGGCGGTCCGGTCGAGCCGGCCACCGAGGTGCCGCCCGCCTTCGCCGAGGCGATGGACGACGACCTGGGCGTGCCGCAGGCCCTCGCGGTCGTGCACAACACGGTCCGGCAGGGCAACAGCGCCCTGGCCGCCGACGACAAGGAGAGCGCGGTCGCCCGCCTCGCCGAGGTGCGCGCCATGCTCGGCGTCCTCGGTCTGGACCCGCTCGACGCGCACTGGGCGGGCGAGGGCGACCGCAGCGAGGATCTGCACGGCGTGGTCGACAGCCTCGTACGCCTCGTCCTGGACCAGCGTGAGGCGGCCCGCTCCCGTAAGGACTGGGCCACCGCGGACGCCATCCGCGACCAGCTGGGACAGTCCGGGCTCGTCATCGAGGACAGCCCGCACGGGCCGCGCTGGAGCCTCGGGCCGCGCTGAGCGGCAGCCGGGCGCCGGCACCACGGTGTGCCGTCCGCGGATCCGGACGGCACACTTCATAGACGTACGTACTCACCACAGACGGGTAGATCATGGCCGCGAACAACCGCCGCATGTCCGGCAAGAAGGGCGCGCAGGTCGGCAGCGGCGGCAAGCGGCGCCGGGGCCTCGAGGGCAAGGGGCCGACGCCCCCCGCCGAGATGCGCAAGGGCCACGCCAAGCAGCGCGCCGCCGCCGCCAAGTCGCGGCGCGCGCAGGGGCGTCCGCCGCAGCGGCGCGCCGGGGGCAAGGGGACGTCCGAACTGGTCGTCGGGCGCAACCCGGTCGTCGAGGCACTGCGCGAGGGCGTGCCCGCCAGCACGCTGTACGTCCAGCAGTTCATCGACAGCGACGAGCGGGTGCGCGAGGCGCTCCAGCTCGCGGCCGAGCGCGGCGGCATCAACCTCATGGAGGCGCCGCGCCCCGAACTCGACCGGATGACGAACGGCCTCAACCACCAGGGCCTCGTCCTCCAGGTGCCGCCGTACGAGTACGCGCATCCCGAGGACCTCGCCGACGCCGCCGCCGACGAGGGCGAGGACCCGCTGATCGTCGCCCTGGACGGGGTGACCGACCCGCGCAACCTCGGCGCGGTCGTGCGGTCCGTCTCCGCCTTCGGGGGCCACGGTGTCGTCGTACCCGAGCGGCGCGCGGCCGGGATGACCGCCGGCGCCTGGAAGACGTCGGCCGGCGCGGCCGCCCGGACGCCGGTCGCGCGGGCCACCAACCTGACGCGTGCCCTGGAGGCGTACAAGAAGGCGGGCGTCGTCGTGGTCGGGCTCGCCGCCGACGGCGAGGTCGAAGTCGGTGAGCTCGACGCCCTGGGCGGACCGGTCGTCATCGTGGTCGGCAGCGAGGGCAAGGGCCTCTCGCGGCTGGTCGGCGAGACCTGCGACCACCGGGTGCGGATCCCGATGCCGGGCGGCGCCGAATCGCTCAACGCCGGTGTGGCGGCGGGGATCGTGCTGTACGAGGCGGCGCGCCGACGGGTCTGAACGCCCGTTCGGCGCCGTCCCCCGTAAGGGGTGTTCCGGGCGGTCCGGGCAAGCTTGACGCGGTCCGGACACATCCGGCGGGTCAAAGCAGTGTCCTAAACAGACGTCACTCGGTTAGATGAGTGTGGACACCAGAACACCCCGCACACCCACGGGGGACCGCTCGTCGGGATTCGACGACGCTCCCGCGCTGAGCATGGTGAAGGTGCCGAGCGACCCGGCGCAGATCATCGTCAATCACGCCAGCTTCCGCGTGCAGTTGGGCGCCTCCTCGCGCCACACCCAGTCGCCGCGGGTCGCACGGCACTTGAGCGCCACCGAGGACACCGCCCGCATGCCGGTCGTCGGTACGACGGGCAGAGCGACCCAGGTCGGCGAGGCCCGCCGCCGCCCGGTCGTGTGGAGCGGCCGGTCCGCTCCCGACGACACCGGCGCCCACCGCCTGCTGCAGGCCGTGCGCGGTGCGGGCGTCCGGCACCCGGAGGAAGCGTCCGCCGACACCGGGGCCACCCAGGTCATCCCGCGCGTCGACACGGACCCCGGTTACGGCCGCTACGAGGGTTACGACGGCTACGACGACTTCGACCAGACCGTCGAGACCCCCGTCGTCGGTGCCCAGCGCACCCATGACGGCGCCCAGCGCACCACCCATGACGGCGCCGGTACCCGACTCCTGCCGGCCATGCGGACCGTCGAGGGCGCGTACGACCGGTCGGCCTACGCCGGGGACCGCTTCGACGACGGCCCCGAGAGTCACGACGGCTACGAGGACTACGACGGCTACGAGGACGACGCGGACGGCGCCGAGCCGGACGAGAGCGGCGAGTCGCGTGCCCGACGGCACGCCGACGATCCCGCGCGGCACGCCTACTTCCCCGGACGCCGGATGAACCTCGGCGTCGTCCTGCTGCCGCTGCGCATCTTCCTCGGCGCCATCTCCATCTACGCCGGCATGGGCAAGCTCTGCGACCCCGTCTACTTCGACGGCGGCGACCGCGGCTCGATGGTCAAATGGCTCAACACCCTGCACCCCTGGGAAGTCGCCGAGCCGCTGCGCCAGTTCGCGCTCCAGCACCCCGTCGGATCCGGGCTCGTGATCGCCTTCGCGCAGGTCGTCGTGGGCGTGCTGACGGTCCTCGGGTGCTGGCAGCGGGTCGCCGCGGTGGGCGGCGCGCTGCTCTCCGCCGCGCTGCTCGTCACCGTCAGCTGGAAGAGCGTCCCCGTGTACGACGCGCCCGACATCATCTACCTGGCCGCCTGGTCACCGCTGATCATCGCGGGGGCGCCCGTCTACTCCCTCGACGGGCGGCTGGCCGGACTGGCCTGGCGCCGGCTCGGGCCCCGCTCCGACATCTGGGACCTGCGACGTTACGTCCTGCGCCGGGGCGCCCTCGTCACGGCGGTCGTCACCGGACTCACGCTGCTGGTCGGCTCGCTGCTCGGCGGCGCGGTGCGGGACTCCGACCGCGTGGTCGTCCCGGGCCCCGGCGAGGCGCCGCGCAACGAACTGCCCGGCTCGCCGCTGCCGTCCACGCCCGGTGAGCGCCGGCAGAGCAGCACGCCGTCGGCCTCGGCCGGCTCACCGACGCAGGGCGCGACCTCGGCGGCGCCCACCGCGGGCGCCGCGACCACGCCGGACGCCACCCGCGACACCGGCACGGAGACCGGTGGCTCGCCGAGCGAGACGCAGGGGACGGAGGGGCAGGCGCCACCGCAGCAGTCGGCGCCGGTGGAAGAGGTGCCGAGCACCAGCGCCGGTCCCACGTCCGGGGGCGGCGGCAACGGTTCGACGAGCGGCGGATCCGGCTCCACGGGCGGCGGTACGGGGTCCGGGGGCGGCGGCGAGTCGACGTCCGGTCAGCCGGGGCTGGTCGGAGGGCTGTTGGGCTAGGCCGTCCGGCACGGCCGACGCCACGAGTACGGGGTCCCGCGCGTGAGGCGCGGGGCCCCGTCGGCGTAACCGGTCTGCCGCGAGAGGGACTTCGGCGGAGCGGCTCTCAACGGCCCAGCGCGGCCAGTTCCTTCGCGGCCTCGGTGAGGTCCTTCGCGGTGTCGATGGCGCGCCAGTACGAGCCCTGGGGGAGCGGGAAGCCGGCCAGGCGGTGCTCGCGGGCCAGGTGCGGGAACGTGGTGCGCTCGTGGTCGCCGCGCTCCGGGAGCAGGCCTGCGAACTCCGGCGAGAAGACGTAGACGCCCGCGTTGACCTCGTAGGTCGTCGGAGGGGCCTCGATGAAGTCCGTGATGTGGCCGAAGCCGTCCGTCTGCACCGCGCCCCAGGGGATGCGGGGGCGGGCCAGCGCGAGGGTCGCTATGGCGTCCCGCTCCGTGTGGAAGTCCGCCATGTCGCGCAGCGAGAAGCGGGTCCAGATGTCGCCGTTGGTGGCGTACCAGGCGCGATCGGGGTGGGGAAGGTGGGAGGCGGCGTACTTGAGGCCGCCGCCGCGGCCGAGGGGCTCCGTCTCGACGACGGTCGTGACACGGACCGGCAGGTCGGCGGCGTCCAGCCACTCCTCCAGCACCTCGGCGAGGTGGCCGCAGCTGACCACGACGTCGGTGACGCCCTCCTCGGCGAGCCAGGTCAGCTGGTGGCCGATGATCGGTGTGCCCGTGCCGGGGATCTCGACCATCGGCTTGGGACGGTCGTCGGTGTACGGGCGCAACCGGGAGCCCTGGCCTCCGGCCAGGATCACGGCCTGGACGGGGCGGGAGGCGGCGTTCGGATCGGTCATGCCCGGCACTGTACGCGGCACCGGGGCCGGTGATCCGGCGGGCCTGGTGGGCGGGGGTGGGGTGGCTGCGGGCGTTCACCCGGCCCGGTGCGGGCGGGGCCCGTTGGGTGGGGCGGGGAGCGGCTGGGGCGGGCTGTCGGGGCTTCTGGTGGGGGTGCCTGGCCGGAGCGGCTCGCTGAGGAGTGGGGGCGGGCCGTGGTGGGGCGGGGCGGGCCGTGGTGGGGCGTGATGGGGCGCGGCGGGCCGGGTGGGGCGCGGCGAGACGTGGTGGGGCGGGGCGGGCCGTGGTGGGGCGTGATGGGGCGCGGCGGGGCGGGGTGGGGCGCGGCGGCCGATGCCGGTGCGCGAGCCGGTGCCGGCGCGTGACGGCCCGCGGGGCGTCACGGCGGCGGGACGGGGGCCGACGCTGGTGCATGGGTCAGGCCCACGGCGGTACGGGGGTCGACGCTGGTGCTTGGGTCAGGCCCACGGCGGTACGGGGCCGACGCCGGTGCTTGGGTCAGGCAGGCGGCGGGACGGGTCCCCTGCCCGGAGGGGCTCGTCTCGGGGCGGCGCGGCTCGTGTGCGCGTGCTGGACGGGGCGTGGGCCCCGCCTGCGGCCCGTGGGGGCCGGGGCGGGGCTCACGTGGCTTCCGGTGCCGAGGGGGTCAGCCGTGGGCCGCCAGGACGCCCGAGGCGAACGAGGTGTCGCAGACGGGGCGGGAGTAGGACTGGGCGCGCGTGGGGCCGTAGATGCGGACCGCGGCGCGTCCGAGGGCGCGGGCGATCGAGGTGCAGTGGCGGGCCAGCGAGGGACGCTCGTCCACCGCCTGCTGGAGGTGGGTGAGGGCGGTGCCCGGGTCGGTCTCCTGGAGCTCGGTGAGGAGCTGGTCGCGCAGCACCTCGTGCGGGGCACGGGGCGCGGTGCGGCCGTGGGGGCCGGAGGCCGAGACGTCCGCTGCGGTGAGCACCGAGCTCTCGGGGTCTCCCGACCAGTTGACCCGCGTGACCGCGAGAGTCCCGGAGAGCACCAGGACGACGGGCAGAACGAGGGCGAGGGAACGGCCGATCCGGCGGGCGGGGCCCTGGCCGCGTCGCATCTGTGAGGTGGTGGAGTGCTTCACGCGAGTGAGGGTAGCGCCCGGTAATGATTTGGCGACATTTGGTCACCGGTACGGGTGACGAAGTGGCGGCTTCTTGCGGGTGCCGGGTTGACGCACATTGCTCGAAATGGCCCAGTGTGCCGGGGTATTTGTCGACACGGAAAAGGGCCCCGCGGCCAGGCTGCGGGGCCCCATTCGTCAACCTGGGTGAATTACCCGGGTTGGGTGTTTCGTCGGACGGTCCGGCCGGACGGGCCGGCGGGCGGCTCAGTCGGAGAGACGCTCACCCGTCGAGGTCGAGAAGACGTGGGTCTCGCCGGAGCGCGGCACGACGTGCAGCGTGCTGCCCTTCTCCGGGACGTCACGGCCGTTGACGCGGACCACCAGGTCCTTGGAGTTGTCGCCGAGCTGGGCGGTGCCGTAGACGTACGCGTCGGCGCCGAGCTCCTCGACCACGTTCACGGTGATCGCGAGGCCCTGCTCGGCCTCCGCGCCGGCCACGTCGAAGTGCTCGGGGCGGACGCCGACGGTGACCGTCTTGTCGGTGGTGGCCGAGAGCGCGTCCCGGTCGACCGGCACCACGCTCTTGCCGAACTTCACACCGCCGTCCGCGATCGGCACCTCGACGAGGTTCATCGCGGGGGAGCCGATGAAGCCGGCGACGAAGAGGTTCGCCGGGCGGTCGTACATGTTGCGCGGGGAGTCGACCTGCTGGAGCAGACCGTCCTTGAGCACGGCCACCCGGTCGCCCATGGTCATGGCCTCGACCTGGTCGTGGGTGACGTAGACCGTGGTGATGCCGAGGCGGCGCTGCAGCGAGGCGATCTGCGTACGGGTGGAGACGCGGAGCTTGGCGTCCAGGTTGGACAGCGGCTCGTCCATGAGGAAGACCTGCGGCTCACGCACGATCGCGCGGCCCATGGCGACACGCTGGCGCTGACCGCCGGAGAGGGCCTTCGGCTTGCGGTCCAGGTACTCGGTGAGGTCGAGGATCTTCGCGGCCTCTTCGACCTTCTGCCGGATCTCCGCCTTGTTGACGCCGGCGATCTTGAGCGCGAAGCCCATGTTGTCGGCGACGGTCATGTGCGGGTAGAGCGCGTAGTTCTGGAACACCATGGCGATGTCCCGGTCCTTCGGCGGCAGGTGCGTGACGTCGCGGTCGCCGATGCGGATGGCGCCGGAGTTCACGTCCTCCAGGCCGGCCAGCATCCGCAGGGAGGTGGACTTGCCGCAACCGGACGGACCGACCAGGACGAGGAACTCCCCGTCCTCGATCTCGATGTCGAGGGCGTCGACGGCGGGCTTGGTGGAACCCGGGTAGATACGGGTCGCCTTGTCGAACGAAACAGTGGCCATGGTGAATGGGCCCCCTTCTACCGGCAGGAACGTGCCGGACGATCCGTTGTAGGAAGGTGGTGGTTTAGTCCACGTGAGTGAACTGCGTCAGGACCGTACCCCGCGTTCACCTGTTCTGTCAGTAGTCCAGCCCCTGTGAACTTCGCGGAAATTTTCGACGGGGCGGGGGTGGGAGCTGGGTACACTGCTCGGGCACGCCGCCACGCGCGCGTGCAGGCCTCCTTAGCTCAGCTGGTCAGAGCGCCGCTCTTGTAAAGCGAAGGTCGTCGGTTCGAATCCGACAGGGGGCTCTCTTCCTGAGCAGCACAAACGCCCCGGCCGGCGATCGGTCCGGGGCGTTCGGCGTCTGCGGGTGACATCGACCGGGGCGGTCACTCACGATCGACACGGCGCCTGAGCAGACGATCCATATGATTGACGGCCTCGCGCTGCGTGTCCGAAGTCACGTGTAATGGTGGCGTCGGGTATTGGAACTGTCCGAATGCCTTGGGCGTGATCGCAGCAGATCCGTCAGCCCCTACGATCGCCCCCAAGGGCGGGACGTAGCGCAGCGGTCGACGCGAGCGGTCTCCAGAACCGCGAGGACGCCGGTTCGAATCCGGTCGTCCCCCCCTTGACGGAAGCTAATAGAGGCGAGAAGCCCGAGAACTCACACGTCAGCGTCTCGCCAGCCGCGGTCCGCATACGCGGTCTTCCCCACTGGTGCTCAGGGACCCTGGCAGCGGCGCTTGACCAAGTCATTGAGCTTCTTCAGCGGTGCCGCTCCAGGGTTGTCCAGCGTCCATGGCCGCATTCTGCCGACGGCCGAGCCGTGGTCGGTCGCCGGCCTGGACGGCTGTCGTATCAGCCCGACGTCAACCGGGTTCGCGCGCCGTGCCCTTGGTCGTTCAGTGGCGGCCCGCCACCCGGTTCGCCAGGTGGGCCAGGCGGGACGACTCCGGGGTGTGGGTGGTGAGTTCGCGGCGGTCGGCGGTGCGGTAGGTGGTGTACATGCCGTGGACGCCGAGCCAGCGCAGGGGTTCCGGTTCCCACTTGCGGACCTTGTGGTTGACCCAGGGCAGGTCCGTCAGGTCGGTACGGGTGCCCTGGCCGGAGTCGAGCTGGACCAGGTCGCGCAGGGTGCGGGCCGCGAGGTTGGCGGTGGCGACCCCCGAGCCGACGTAGCCGCCGGCCCAGCCGAGGCCCGTGGCGCGGTCCAGGGTGACCGTGGCGCACCAGTCGCGGGGTACGCCGAGGACGCCGGACCAGGCGTGCTCGATGCGGACGCCGGTCAGCGCCGGGAAGAAGCCCTCCAGGATCTCGCGCAGCGCCACGACGGTGGCCTCCTGGGTGCGGCCGTCGTTGTCGGTGCGGGAGCCGAACCGGTACGGCACCCCGCGGCCGCCGAGCGCGATCCGGCCGTCGGCGGTGCGCTGGGCGTACATGTAGGCGTGGGCCATGTCGCCGAGGGTCTCGCGGCCGTCCCAGCCGATCGCCTCCCACTGTCGCGGGGTGAGCGGCTCGGTCGCGACCATGGAGGAGTTCATGGGCAGCCAGGTGCGCCGCTGGCCCTTCAGGGACGCCGTGAAGCCCTCGGTGCAGCGCAGCACGTAGGGGGCGCGGACCGTGCCGTACGGGGTGACCGCGTGCTGGGGGCGGATCTCCGTGACCGGCGTCGACTCGTGCAGGGTCACCCCGAGGGCCTCCACGGCGCGTGCGAGGCCGGTCACCAGCTTCACGGGGTGGATGCGGGCCCCGTGCGGCGTCCAGGACGAGCCGACCGCGCCCGCCACCCTGATCCGCTCGGCGGTCCGGCGGGCGTCGTACAGCTCGCGGTCCTTCTCGCCGTACGTCAGCTCGTGCGCGTGGAACGCCTTCAGGCGGGCCAGCTGGGCGGGTGTGCGGGCGACTTCGAGGACGCCGCCCTTGTGGACGTCGGCCTCGATGCCCTCCTCACCGGCGGCCCTGATGACCTCGTCGACGGTGTCGTTCATGGCTCGCTGAAGGCGTACGGCTGCCTCGTGGCCGTGCACGCGCGCGTACCGGTCGCGGCCCGCGACGCCGTTGTAGAGCCAGCCGCCGTTGCGGCCGGAGGCGCCGTAGCCGCAGAACTTCTGCTCCAGGACGGTGACGCGGAGGAAGGGCGCGGCCTTCTTCAGGTAGTACGCCGTCCACAGCCCCGTGTACCCGCCGCCGACGATCACGACGTCCGCGGAGGCGTCACCGCCGAGGGGTTCCCGCGGGGCGGGGAAGCCCTCCTGGGCGTACCAGAAGGAGACGCCGCCGTTGACGGTACTGCCTGCCGAGCTGCTCATGGCCGGGACGTTACCGCTGGGCACGGGGCCTGTCTCCTTCGGATTCCGTCGATCTCGGGGCCGGACCACCCGGCGGAACACGCGCCTCCGGACCGGTCCGTCGCGATATCGGGTCGAGGCGGGAGGCGTCCGTCCGTAGGGTCTGTCCCGTGATCGATGTGCCCGAGGAACTGGCCGCGTCCCAGGCGATGTACAACGGCGAGGAGGGCTCCGCCTTCGTCGCCGGACTGCCCCGGCTGGCGGCGGACTTCCTGGACCGCTGGCAGCTGCGGATCGACGGCCCTGCGATGCACGGCGTGAGCGCGCTGGTCCTGCCGGTCGTCCGCGCGGACGGCACGCGCGCGGTGCTGAAGTTGCAACTGCTCGACGAGGAGAGCGCGGGCGAGCCGGTCGCGCTGCGCGTCTGGGACGGGGACGGCGCGGTACGGCTGCTGGACCACGACCCGGAGACGGGCACGATGCTCCTCGAACGCCTCGACCCCACCCGGATGCTGTCCCACCTGCCCGACTCCCGGGCGGCCGTGCTGGTCGTCGCCCGGCTGCTGGCCCGTCTGTCCTGCGGGCCGGCCCCCGAGGGCATGCGCCGGCTCGGCGACATCGCGCGCGGGATGCTGGAGCGGACGCCGCGGGCGCTGGAACACATCCCCGACCCGGGGGCGCGCCGTCTGATCGCCGACTGCGCCGCCGCCGTACGCGAGGTGGCGCACGAGCCGGGGGACCGGCTCCTGCACTGGGACCTGCATTTCGAGAACGTCCTTGCCTCCGAGCGCGCCCCCTGGCTCGCCATCGACCCCAAGCCCCTCGCCGGCGACCCCGGCTTCGACCTGATGCCCGCGCTCGCCGACCGCTTCGATGCGCAGGAGGTCCGCCGACGGTTCGACGCCATGACGGACGTGCTCGGGCTGGAGCGCGCGCGTGCCCGCGCGTGGACCCTCGCGCGCGTGCTGCAGAACACCCTGTGGGAGATCGAGGACGGCCGCCCGGTGCAGGCCGAGCAACTGGAGATCGCGCGCCGGCTGCGGGACCGCGCTTGAGGGTGTGCCGGTCAGGCCCGGGGCCGGGACCGCGCGGCGCGCCCGGGTGGTTAGCCTGCGGGCATGATCCGTACCGCCACACCCGACGACATCCCCGTCATCCACGCCCTGGTGCGCGAGCTCGCCGCGTACGAGAAGGAGCCCCAGGAGGCGAAGGCGACGCAGGAACAGCTGCGCGAGGCGCTCTTCGGTGAGCGCCCCGCCGCGTACGCGCACATCGCGGCCGACGACACCACCGGCGAGGCGGTCGGCTTCGCGCTCTGGTTCCTCAACTTCTCCACGTGGCGCGGAGTGCACGGCATCTACCTGGAGGACCTCTACGTACGCCCGGGCGCGCGGGGCGGCGGTCACGGCAAGGCGCTGCTGCGGGAACTGGCGCGGATCTGCGGTGAGCGCGGCTACCAGCGCCTGGAGTGGTCGGTCCTGAACTGGAACCGCCCCGCGATCGACTTCTACGAGGCCCTGGGCGCGCGTCCGCAGGACGAGTGGACGGTGTACCGGCTGACCGACGGGGCGCTGGCCGCGCTGGGGTCGAAAGCGGCCTGAGCCGGCGTCAGCGGGCCGTCTCCGGGACCGGTGCCTGCGCCGGGGCCGCGTGCTTCGGGGCTCGGGCCGTCACCATCAGGGCCGTGACCAGGCCCGCCATGAGCATGAGGCCGGCGGCGCACCACAGCGCGACCGTGTAGCCGTGGACGACGGCCTCGCGGGCCACCTCCGCGGGGTCGGCGGACCGGGTGAGATGGGCGGTGAGGAAGGCGGCGGTGCTGGTGTTGGCGATCGTGTTCAGCAGCGCCGTACCGATGGAACCGCCCACCTGCTGCGAGGTGTTGAGGGTCGCCGAGGTGACGCCCGAGTCCTGCGGGGCGACGCCGGACGTCACCGTGGCGAACACCGGCATGTACGTCAGGCCCATGCCGAGGCCGACCAGGATCAGGCCGGGCAGGATGTCGACGACGTAGGAGGAGTCCACGGTGAGCTGGGTGAGCAGCACCATGCCGCAGGCGGACAGGAACATGCCGGGGGCCATCATGGTGCGGGGCGGGACGTGCTGGAGCAGGCGGCCCGCGATCTGGGTGGAGCCGATGACGGTCGCGGCGGTGATGGGGACGAAGGCGAGGCCGCTCCACGCCGGCGAGTAGCCGAGGACGACCTGGAAGTAGTAGGTCATGAAGAGGAACAGGCCGAACATCCCCATGATGGCCAGCATCATCGTCAGATAGCAGCCCGCACGGTTGCGGTCCCGGACGATGTGCAGCGGGAGCAACGGCAACGGCGCCCGGGTCTGCCACCACACGAACGCGGCGAGCAGCGCGACCCCCGCCGCGAGCAGCCCGAGGACCGACAGGTGGGCCCAGCCGTGCGACTCGGCTTCGCTGAAGCCGTAGACCAGCGCGACCAGTCCGCCGCAGCCGAGCAGCACGCCGGGCACGTCGAGGCGGGCGCCCGGCCGACCGGGCCGGTCGCGCAGGACGGTGAAGGCGCCGAGCAGCGCGAGCAGCGCGATGGGGGTGTTGACGTACAGGCACCAGCGCCAGTTGAGGTACTCGGTCAGCAGCCCGCCCACGATGAAGCCCATGGCGGAGCCGCTGCCGGCCAGGGCGCCGAAGATGCCGAAGGCCTTGCCGCGTTCCTTGGGATCGGTGAACGTCGTGGCGAGCAGGCTCAGCGCGGACGGCGCGAGCACGGCCGCGAAGGCGCCCTGGAGGGCGCGGGCGCCGAACAGCATCCCCGGGGTGACGGCGGCGCCGCCCAGGGCGGAGGCGGCGGCGAAGCCGATCAGGCCGATGGCGAACGTGCGCCTGCGGCCGATGAGGTCGGAGATCCGGCCGCCGAGCAGCAGCAGACCGCCGAAGGCGAGGGTGTAAGCGGTGATCACCCACTGGCGGTTGCCGTCGGACATGCCGAGCTCGTCCTGGGCCGACGGCAGCGCGATGTTCACGATCGTCGAGTCGAGGACGACCATCAGCTGGGCGAGGGCGATCACCACCAGCCCCCACCAGCGGTGGGGGTCGGCATCGGCGGAAGCCCTGGAGTCTCCGGTCCTAGGCGCGGTCATTCGGACAGAAGACCATGAACAGGGGCGTACCTCCCGTGATGCCACGCCCCACCCGGTCAGGTCTTTACGGTTCCAGGACCACCTTGCCGGTCGTGCCGCGCCTCTCCAGCGCCCGGTGCGCGGCCGCGGCCTCGGCGAGCGGGAAGCGGTGGACCGCCGGGACCAGCCGGCCCGCGGCGGCCTCGGCGAGCGACCGCAGCTCCAGGGTGCGCATCGGGTTCGGACCGCCTGCCTTCTCCAGCATTGGCGGGCCCAGGACCTGCACGGTGACCCCCTCCACGATCAGCGGCCCGCCGTCGGCGATGCCCTCGGCGGACCAGCCGAAGACGACGTGCGTGCCGCCGGGGGCGAGCAGACCGACGGCGGTGCGGGCGGCGTCCCCGCCGACCCCGTCGTAGACGATCGTGACCTCGCCCTCGTAGGCCCTGACCTTCTCCGGCCAGGCGGGGTCCCGGTAGTCGACGGCGAGATCGGCGCCGTTCGCGGCGACCCGCTCCGTCTTCTCCGGACCGCCGGCCAGGCCGACGACGGTGGCCCCGGCGTTCTTGGCGTACTGCACGAGGAGGGTGCCCAGACCGCCGGCGGCGGCCGGGATCACGACCACGTCATCCGGCCCCGGTTCGGCGAACTGCACGATGCCCATCGCGGTACGCCCCGTGCCGATCATCGCGACGGCCTCGGCGAAGCCGAGACGGGCGGGGATCTCGTGCAGGCGTGCGGCGTCGGTGACGGCGAGCTCGGCGTAGCCGCCGGGGGCGAAGCCCAGGTGGGCGACGACCCGTCTGCCGAGCCAGGCCTCGTCGGTGCCCTCGCCGAGCGACTCGACCACTCCGGCGACCTCGCGGCCGGGGACGGTCGGCAGGACGGGCGCGGGGCCGGGTCCGGAGTGGCCCGCGCGGATCGCCGCGTCGAGCAGGTGGACGCCGGCGGCGGCGACGGCGACGCGGACCTGGCCGGGGGCGGGTACGGGATCGTCGACCTCCTCGACGGTGAGGTGCTCGGCGGGGCCGAAGGCGTGGAGGCGGATGGCGTGCATGGGGTCCCCCGTGACTGGTGGCCGGCTGGTCCCGCCACTGTTCAACCTCAAGCGCGCTTGAGGTCAAGAGAGCGCGGGCCGTGCTGTCCGAGGGCCAGGGACACGGCGGTCAGCGCGCTGTTGAAGGACACCTCCGACAGGACGCCGGGCGCGGCGACCTGGTCGCCCGCCAGGTACACGCCGTCGCCGCGGTCCACGGCGGGCCGGTCGCGCCAGGTGGTTCCGGGCAGGTCGACGGCGCCGGTACGGCCGGCCGCGATCGCCTCGCGCCGCCAGGTGACACGGTCGCGCCAGCCGTCGTAGCCGAGGTCGAGCAACTGCTCGGCGCGGGCGATGCCGACGGCACGGGACTCGTGCGGGGCGATCGGGATCTGGCCCTGGACGAGTTGCTCGCCGGCGGGGGCGAGGGTGCGGTCCTGCGCGGTGAAGCGTTCGAGCCAGCCGGTGGCGTCGAGGTCGCTCAGGACGAACGGGTCGCCGCGCCGGGTGCGCACGGCGAGGTCGATGAGGGCCGTGCGACCGCTCGGCCAGGTCAGCGAGGCGTCGCCGAGGAGGTGGCGGGCGGCGTCGAGCGAGGTGGCGACGATCACCGGCGCGTCGGTGGGGAGGGTGTCGACGCGGGACAGGGTCTCGATGCGGACGCCGAGATTCCAGGCGTGGGCGGCCATCCGGTCGACGACGCTCGCCCAGCCGCCGCGCGGATAGTGCGCCTCGGGCGGCAACGCGGTGGAACGGCGCAGCCGTTCCTGCACGAACGCGGCGGACAGGGCGCCGGGGTCGTGGTGGAAGAGGGCGACGGCCGTGAAGTGCGCGGCGGCCCGCGCCCCCTCCTCGCCCACCTGCTGGGTGGCCCAGGTCAGGAAGTCGACGTCGACGGGGGCCCGCCGGGCGGGGCGGCGCAGCAGCTTCAGCATGGCCAGGGGCGGGACCCGACGCAGGGCGCCCCGGTGGCGCAGCCGCAGCCGGGTGGCCTCCAGCGGCGGGAGGGGAGCGAGGGGACCGATCAGGTCCCGCCGCGCGAGCCAGCTCCAGTGCGGACCGCCGTCGTAGAGGGCGTGCGGACCCTCGTTCGTCCGGTACGGGCCCTGCGCCGTGCGGGCCCGGCCGCCGAGGGTGTGGTGGGACTCGTGGACGGTGACCTCGGCGCCTGCTTCGGCGGCGGCGATGGCGGCGGTGAGACCGGCGAAGCCGCCGCCGACGACGGTGAGGTGGGGCATGGGTCGCTCTCCCTTGCTGGGCTTCGCCTTCCGGTTTCCGGGAGTACGACGCGATGCCGGGCCCGGAATGTGACATCGGGGCAGAAACACAGGTGCTACTTCCGCGAGGTGCGGGCCCCCTCGTTACCTTTAGGGGTGCGTCTTTGCAGGTCAGGGCGATTGTCGGTGGCGGGGTGCAGGATGGTGGGCATGGTGAGGCGAGCGTCGGGCGGCGTGAAGGCGGCACGGCGACCGGAGCTGCGGCTGCCGGCGCTGGCGGCATACGAGGGGGGTGGCCTGGAGGCGGACGGGGACTACGACGGGCTGGAGTTCCGGGACGCGGAGCTCGGTGGCCAGGACGGCGGGGGCGCCCGCTTCATGGACTGCGCGCTGACCGGGTGCGCGCTGGACGAGACGCGACTGCACCGGGCGCGCTTTTTGGACTCGGTCCTGACCGCGCCCCGTGGTGTGGGGACGAACCTGGCGGAGGCCACCCTGCGCGACGTCGAGCTGCGCGACGCCCGCCTCGGCGGCACGCAACTGCACGGCGGGGTGTGGGAGCGGGTGCTGGTCCGCGGCGGCAAGCTCGACTTCCTGAACTTCCGGGGGGCCAGGCTGAAGGACGTGGTCTTCGAGGGATGCGTCCTCGTGGAGCCGGACTTCGGGGGTGCCTCGCTGGAGCGGGTCGAGTTCGCCGACTGCGCCCTGAAGGGTGCCGACTTCGGCACGGCGACCCTGGTCGACGTGGACCTGCGCGGGGCGGCGCCGCTGGAGATCACGCGGGGCGTGGACCGGCTGTCGGGCGCGGTGATCAGCCCGGGCCAGCTGGTGGAGCTGGCGCCCGTGCTGGCGGGGGCGCTCGGGATCAGGGTCGAGGCGGGATGAGGCCCGGGACGAGGCCCGCGAGGTGACGGTCCGCGCCCGCCCGTGTCACGGCACCCGGGGGAACTTCGCCTGCAGCGACCAGATCGCCGGGTTCTCCGCCAGGTCCTCATGCAGATCGCACAGGTCGGCGACCAGATCGTGCAGGAAGTCGCGTGCCTCACGTCGGAGTTCGGCATGGGAGAAGCTCAGTGGCGGCTCGTCGGCCGGCTGCCAGTCGGCCTCGACGTCGACCCAGCCGAAGCGGCGCTCGAAGAGCAGACGGTCGGTGGACTCGGTGAAGTCCAGCTCCGCGTGCTGGGGGCGGGAGGCGCGGGAGCCGGCCGGGTCGCGGTCGAGCTGCTCGACGATGTCGCATAGGGCCCACGCGAAGTCGAGCACCGGCACCCATCCCCAGGCTGTGGACAGCTCCCGGTCCGACGTGGTCTCGGCGAGATAGACGTCACCGCAGAACAGGTCGTGCCGCAGGGCGTGCACGTCAGCGCGGCGGTAGTCGGTCTGGGGCGGGTCCGGGAAGCGGTTGGAGAGGGCGTAGCCGATGTCGAGCACGTACGTGATGGTGTCACGCCACTCGTAGGATCAATGACGTGTCCCGTTTCGCACCGGTTGTCCCCGCCGTCGTCCTCGCGCTCGCCCTGACCGCGTGCGCGAGCGGCGGCGTCGAGGGCGCCACCCCGGGCGGCGCGGGCCTGCGCGATCCGTACTTCCCGAAGGCCGGCAACGGCGGCTACGACGTCAGCCACTACGACCTGGCCCTGTCCTACACGCCCGGCACCCGTCACCTCGCCGCCCGGACGACGATCACGGCCCGCGCGACCCAGGACCTCTCCGCCTTCAACCTCGATCTGCGGGGACTGCGGGTGGAGAAGGTCACCGTCGACGGCGCCGCCGCTCGCTGGAACCGCGCCGGGCAGGAACTGACCGTCCGCCCGCCCGACGACCTCGCCGAGGGCCGCACCTTCCGCGTCGCGGTCCGCTACTCCGGCACCCCGGTCACGATCACCGACCCGGACAGCTCGCAGGAGGGCTGGCTGCCCACGGCGGGCGGCGCGCTGGCGCTGGGCGAGCCGGTCGGGTCGATGGCGTGGTACCCGGGCAACCACCACCCCTCGGACAAGGCGACGTACGACATCGAGGCCACCGTCCCGAAGGGGCTGCGAGCGATCTCCAACGGTGAGCCGAGGGGCGAGAGCACCACCGGCGGCCGCACGACCGCCCGCTGGCACATGGGCCGGCCCATGGCGAGCTACCTCACCACCCTCGCCGTCGGCCGCTACGACGTCAGCCGCACGGCGACCCCGGACGGCCTGCCGGTGCACACGGCGGTCGACCCGGCCGAGGCCGCCGCGAGCCGTGCGGTCCTGGCGCGCCTGCCCGAGGTGCTGGCCTGGTCGCAGGACCGCTTCGGCCCGTACCCGTTCGCCTCCGCCGGTGCGATCGTTGCCCGCCCCGGGGACGCCGCCTACGCCCTGGAGACCCAGACCCGCCCCTTCTTCCCCGGCACCCCGGACGTCCCGCTCCTCGTCCACGAGATCGCCCACCAGTGGTACGGCAACTCCGTCACCCCGAAGTCCTGGCGGGACATGTGGCTCAACGAGGCCTTCGCGACGTACGCGGAGTGGCTGTGGGCGGAGGACCACGGCGGTGACACCGCCCAGCACACCTTCGACGAGCTCTACGCCGGCACGCGCTACGCCACCCCCGAGGAGAACGCGGCCGTCTGGCTCTTCCCGCCCGCGCGTCCGCCCGGCGCCGAGCACATCTCCGGCCGCCCGGTCTACGACCGCGGCGCGATGGTCCTCCACGAGATCCGCCGGACCCTCGACGACGACGCCGCGTTCGGTGCCCTGCTGCGTGGCTGGGCCGCCGCCCACCGCCATGGGAACGCGAGCACGGAGGACTTCAGGCGCTACGTCGAGGATCGGGCGCCGGACAAGGACTTCGACCGCGTCTGGGCGGACTGGCTGTACGGGGAGGGGAAGCCGAAGCCGGGGCCGCGCTGAGGCCGAGGGGGGCGGGCCCTTCGCGGTCACACCGTCGGACACGCCCCGGGCCCCCCGGCGCGGTCGCCGGGGGGCCCGGTGGTCAGGCGGTGGGGGTGACCGTCGCTCAGACGTTCACACCGAAGTCCTGGGCGATGCCGACCAGGCCCGAGGCGTAGCCCTGGCCCACGGCGCGGAACTTCCACTCGGCGCCGTTGCGGTAGAGCTCGCCGAAGACCATGGCGGTCTCGGTGGCCGCGTCCTCGGAGAGGTCGTAGCGGGCGATCTCCGTGTCGCCGGCCTGGTTGATGATGCGGATGTAGGCGTTGCGGACCTGGCCGAAGTTCTGCGAGCGGGTCTCCGCGTCGTAGATCGAGACCGGGAAGACGATCTTGTCGATGTCGGCGGGGAGGCCGGCCAGGTTGACGTTGATCTGCTCGTCGTCGCCCGCGCCCTCGCCCGTGCGGTTGTCACCGGTGTGGACGATCGTCTGGTCCGGCGTCTGCTTGTTGTTGAAGAAGACGAAGTGCTGGTCCGAGAAGACCTTGCCCTGCGCGTTGACCGCGATCGCGGACGCGTCGAGGTCGAAGTCGGTACCGGTGGTGCTCCGGACGTCCCAGCCGAGGCCCACGGTGACGGCGGTCAGGCCCGGAGCCTCCTTGGTGAGCGAGACGTTGCCACCCTTGGACAGGCTTACAGCCATGGTCGGGAGTTCCTTCCCTCGAAGCGTGCGCTATGCGGTGCCGTTGCTGAAGCTACAGCTACCCGTATGAACGTCGCGGGTGGTGCCATGGGTTCCCCCCGCTTTACTTTCTTTACCCGGCTGCCGCGTCCGGCGGCGATATTCGGGTGACTCCCACCCCTTCCAGGCGGGAACATGTCAGTCATGTCCGGTGGTCCTCACGTCATCCGTGGCTCCGTCTCGCTGCCCGAGGCCGAGCTCCAGTGGCGTTTCTCGCGCTCGTCCGGGCCCGGTGGCCAGCACGTCAACACCAGCGACACCAGCGTGGAGCTGCGCTTCGACCTGGCCGGCACCGAGGCCCTGCCCGAGGTGTGGAAGCGGCGCGCCCTGGAACGGCTGGCGGGCCGGCTCGTCGACGGTGTCCTGACCGTCCGCGCCTCCGAGCACCGCTCCCAGTGGCGCAACCGCGAGGCCGCGGCCGTACGCCTCGCGGCACTTCTGGCGGAGGCCACCGCGCCCCCGCCCAAGCCCCGCAGGCCGACCCGGATCCCCCGCGGCATCAACGAACGCCGGCTGCGGGAGAAGAAGCAGCGCTCCGACACCAAGCGGGGACGCTCCGGCCGCGACTGGCATTGACCGGCGCGCGGTGCGTATTACGCGGCTACTAAACAATTGGTCAGCATGTACTGAACAAAAAATCAGTCGGCGCACGACCCGCTCTTCGCGACAATCCGCCCCCTCGCGCGCGGCCTCCCGTCACATTTCCCGCCCGCCCTCCGTCATGGTCCCGAGGGCATCCACGACGAGGGCTGGTGAACGGGACCGATGAGTGACGACGACGACTTCCTCGCCGAGCGTTTCGAGGCGCACCGCCCGCACTTGCGGGCCGTCGCCCACCGCATGCTCGGCTCCCTCGCCGAGGCCGACGACGCCGTGCAGGAGGCGTGGTTCCGGCTGCGCCGCAGCGACACGCGCGAGGTCGGCAACCTCGGAGGCTGGCTGACCACCGTCGTCGGCCGGGTCTGCCTCGACATGCTTCGCTCGCGCAGGTCACGGGCGGAGGAGCCGCTGGAGAACTCCGCGGACAGCGCTGCCGTCGCCGCCCACGATCCCGAGCGCGACGCCCTGCTGGCCGATGCCGTGGGCATCGCCCTGCTCGTCGTGCTCGACACGCTGACCCCCGCCGAACGGCTCGCCTTCGTGCTGCACGACATGTTCGCGGTGCCCTACGACGAGGTCGCCGCCGTCGTGGGACGGACGCCGGCCGCGGCCCGGCAGCTGGCCAGCCGGGCGCGGCGGCGGGTGCGGGGTGCTCCGGCGCCCGACGCGGACCTCGCCCGGCGCCGGGCGGTCGTCGACGCGTTCCTCGCCGCCTCGCGGGGCGGCGACTTCGACGGGCTGCTGAGGGTGCTCGACCCGGATGTCGTGGCCAGGAGCGAGGCCGGCGTGACCACCGGCGCCGCCGCGGTCGCCTCCGGCGCGACCCGCTTCGCGCACCTCGCCCGCGTCGCCCGGCACGCCCTGCTCGACGGGTCGCCGGGGCTCGCGGTGTTCTCGGACGACGGCCGGCGGGTGGTGCAGGTGCTGCGCTTCACCCTGGTGGGGGAGCGGATCGCCGTCATCGAGATCGTGAGCGACGTCGCGCGCCTGTCCGGGATCGATGTGACCGTGACCTGAGGCACGCGGCCCGGCGGGGGCGGGCCGACAAGGCCGCCGCGGCTCACCCCAGGTGCCGGTAGCGGCCCTTGAAGTACATCAGCGGGCCGCCGTCCGCGCTGGGCACCCGGGCCGTCAGGACCCGCCCGATCACCAGGGTGTGGTCCCCGGCCGGCACCCGCTGCTCCGTCCGGCACTCCAGTGCCGCCAGCGCCCCGCCGACCAGCGGGGCGCCGGTGACCTCGCCGCGGACGTAGGGGATGTCCTCGAACAGCAGGCGGTCGCTGATGCGGCCCTTCATGGCGAACCGGCCGGCGATGTGCCGCTGGCTCTCGGACAGGACCGAGACCCCCCAATCGGGCTGCTCGGCGAGCAGGTCGTCCATGCGGGAGCCGTCGCGCAGGCTGACCATGACGAGGGGAGGGTCGAGGGAGACGGACATGAAGGCCGTCGCCGTCATGCCGACGTCCTCGCCGACCGGCGCCTGCGGGTCGTCGGGGTCGAGCGCGGGCTCGCACGCGGTCACCAGGACCACCCCTGCGGCCAGCCGGGACATCGCGGCACGGAACTCGTCGTCGGTCACCCCCACAGCATGCCCAACCGGCGATGCCGGGGCGGGCTGGGCGGGAACAGGGACGGGCGGCGCGGCTGCGGGTGTGTTCGGCACATCTGAAACGCTAATCTCCGGTGCGTGCGCGCCGCATCGGACCTCGGCCCGAAGGCGGTCCTAGGACCTGCGACGGGCGACTGTGGACAGGTGATGGACACGCGCACAAATTTTGCGTTCGTTAAACGCACGGGAAAAACGCAGAAACTCCACTCAATTGTTCATCTTCTCCTGTGACTTGAGTCACAAGGGGCATTAATTGTTGACCCTGTGTACCGAGTGGGCAGCGCGCTGTGATTCAGTGGCGGGAAGCTGTACAGGAAGCTGTAAGGGCACCACTCAGAAGGGCACCACTCAGAAAAGGGCGCCGAAGAGAACCCTTGATTCGCTGCGAGAACTCGGGGGGAGGGCGAGCATGGAGACCGAGTCGGAGCCGTACGTCCGCCTTGCGTCCCTGCGACAACTGCACCAGGTCATGGCCGACATGAACACGGCCCGCAGCCTGGCGGACACCTTGCAGACGGTCGCGAACGGGGTCGTCAGCGCCCTCGGCTACGAGCTGGCGTGCGTCAACCTCGTACGCCCCGACGGCGATCTCGTCGTCGCCGCCTTCTCCGGCAACCCGGCCGCCGAGGCGCTCATCACCGGCCGGGCCGGCTCCCGGGAGTCCTGGGACCGGCGGCTGAACATGGGCGAGCAGTGGGGCGACCTCGTCTTCATCCCGCACACCGAGGGCTGGGTCCTCGACGACGACGACGTACCGCAGTGGTACACCGAGGGGCCCGCGCCGCGCTTCGAGGACGAGTGGCACCCCTCCGACCGCCTCTTCGCCCCGATGTACGCGCCCGGCGCCCAGGGCGGCCCCGCCTCCGGCGAGCTGATCGGCGTCCTGTCCGTGGACCGCCCGCGCAACGGCCGCCGGCCCGGCGCCTGGGGCCGCGAGGCGCTCCAGATGTACGCCTTCCAGGCCGCCATCGCGATCAGCAACGCGCGTCTACGTGCGAACATGCAGCGCGCCCTGGTCCGCCTGGAGCGCGAGCAGCAGGCCCTGCGGGCGAGCGAGGAGAGCTTCAGGCAGGCGTTCGAGTACGCGCCCTCCGGCATGGCCATCGCCGAGATGGGCGGCGACCAGCACGGCCGCATACTCCGCACCAACGACGCGCTGTGCCGCCTCCTGGGCCGCCCCGCCTCCGCGATGCGCCGCTACTCCTTCTCCGACCTCGTCCACCCCGAGGACATAGGCACGCTCCTGCGCACCTCCGCCGAGGGCGGCCGGGCCGAGCTGCGCCTGGGCCGCCGCGACGGCACCTACGTCTGGGTCAGCCTGCGCAACTCCGTCGTCGCCGACGCCGCCGACGGCCCCCGCTTCCTGCTCACGCACGTCGAGGACATAGAGGAGCGCAAGCGCCGCGAGCTCCAGCTCGCCCACCGCGCCTCCCACGACTCCCTCACCGGCCTGCCGAACTCCGCGGAGCTGCGGGCCCGCCTCGCGGCCCGGCTCTGTCAGCGCCCGCAGACCGGCTACCACGGCGCCTTCGACTCGCAGGAGGCCTTCGGCCACCCGGTCTACGACGCCGGCGGGCACGGCTTCGACTTCGTGCCGGGCGGCGCGGACACGTACGAGGTCTACGACCACCATGTGCACACCGTCGCCCCCGAGGGTGAGGCGGACGACGGCACCAAGGGGCTCGCGGTGCTCTTCTGCGACCTCGACGGCTTCAAGTCGATCAACGACCGCTTCGGCCACAACGCGGGCGACGCCGTACTCATCGAGGTCGCCCGGCGGCTCGGCAACGGCGTCCGGGACGGCGACACGGTCGCCCGCCTCGGCGGCGACGAGTTCGTGATCCTCGCCGACGGGCTCGGCCGGGCGGACGCCCAGGACCTGGCCGTACGGCTGCGCAACGAGATCATCCAGCCCATCCGGGCCGAGGGCCGGGCCGTACGGGTAGGGGCCAGTTTCGGCATCGGCTGGGCGCACTGCGGCATGACGGCGGACGAGGTGCTGAAATCCGCCGATGAACGGATGTACGTCGAGAAACGATCTCGTCCCAAACAACATCGACGCGCGGGATGATCCGCAGGTCGACGGGGTGATGCGACCCGGGTCACCCGTTTGGGCCACCGGGAGCGGGTAGGCTCGCCATTCTCACCACACGTACGCATCCGTTCCGCACCTGTTGAGGAGTACCAAGGGATGACGCCCGGCAACAACGGCGCGAGCACGCCCGAGGACGACGACCCGTTCGGCTACCTCTACGCCGACGGTCAGGCCAACGGCGCCCAGCCCCCGTCCGGCGGCTACGGCTACCCGAACTCGGTCAGCAGGGTGCGTACGGTCGGCGAGCGGCCGTACGCTCAGCAGGCCTACGGTCAGCCGAACGTGCCGCCGCAGCAGCCCCAGGGCGCCTACGGCCGGCCGAACGCGCACTACGCGGCACCCGAGACGTTCCCGGGCAGCGCGCAGACCACCCAGTCGCCGATGCCCGGACACGGCTCCGGCGGGGGCGGCCGCGGTCGCGGACCCAACACCAAGGGCCTGCTGATCGGCGCGATCGCCGTGGTCGCCGCGGTCGTCATCGGCATCGGCGTGGCCATGCTGGGCGGCGACGACGACAAGCAGGCCGGTGAGGACCCCGTCGCCACGCCGTCCACCTCGCAGAGCGCGGAGTCGACCCCGTCCGGCGAGAGCAGCGCCGACAGCGAGGCCGAGCTGCCGACGATCGACGCCAAGGCCCTCCAGCTCGGCGGCGGCGCCACCACGGCGTCCGACATCCAGGGCGCCAAGGCCGACGGCGGCGTCTACGTGACGGGCTTCAACGCCGTCGGAGCCTCGGTCACCTGGACCGTCAACGGCATCCCCGACTCCGGCAAGTACACCCTGTACGTCGGCTACGGCGTGCCCGGAAAGGACGCCGACGCCACCCTCACGATCAACGGCACCGCCTCGTCCGCGCCGGTCAAGATGAAGAACTACGCGAACGCCGCCGAGGGCGACTACGCCAAGGGCTGGACGCGCACGTACAACTACATCGAGCTCAACAAGGGCACGAACACCGTCAAGATCTCCTGCGAGCAGGGCAACCAGTGCGACGCCAACCTCGACCAGGTGTGGCTCGTCAAGGACTGGGTCGAGTAGCGGCCCCCGGTGCTCAGGCCGCGCTGACCTCCCCGGTCACCGCGACCCGCGCCAGCAGTTCCTCGTAGGTCCCCCGGTCGAACTCGCCCGCGACCGGGGCGCGCACCGTGGCCGTCGCGAGTGCGACCGCGCGGCCCAGCCGCTCCGGCCACGGCCGGTGCTCCACCAGCCCGGCCAGCAGGCCCGCCGTGACGGAGTCGCCGGCTCCGGTCGGGTTGCCGTGGACGCGGGTCGGTGGGGTGGCGCGCCAGGTGCCCTCCGGGGTGGCGGCCAGCAGGCCCTCCGGGCCCAGGGAGGCGACGACCGCGTGGGCGCCGCGCCGGCGGGCGGCCTGTGCGCCGCGCAACGGCTCGTGCGAGCCGGTGAGTTCGGCCAGTTCCTCGCTGTTGGGCTTGACCACGTCGGGCCGGGCGGCGACCCCGCGGCGCAGCGGCTCGCCGCTGGTGTCCAGCAGCACGGGCACGCCGGCCGCGCGGGCGGTGCGTATCAGGCCCGCGTACGCGCCGACCGGCACCCCCGGCGGCAGGCTGCCGCACAGGGCGACCGCCGAGGCCGGCGCGAGCAGGTCCTCGTAGGCCTCCTGGAAGGCGGACCACTCGGGCGGCGTGATGGCCGGGCCGGGTTCGTTGAGCTGGGTGGTGTCACCGGTGCGCTCGTCGACCACCGCGATCGTGCGCCGGGTCGCGCCGACGATCGGGACCAGCGCGTCGACCACGCCGGACGTGACCGCGAGCCGCTCCTGGACGATCCGGCCGGTGCCGCCCCCGGCGAACCCGGTGACCGTCACCTCGTGGCCGAGCGCGGCCAGCACCCGGGCCACGTTGAGGCCCTTGCCGCCCGGCCGTTCGGTGACCTCCGAGACGCGGTGGGTGGCGTGGGGCCGCAGGGACCGTACGCGGTAGGTGATGTCGAGAGCGGTGTTCAGCGTGACCGTGAGGATCACCCGTGCCGACCTCCCCCGAGGATGTGTCTCTCGTTTTCCGGAGGGTCGATCATGCCAAAGAGACGGCGGGCCGCCCAGTCCCCGGGTCGGCCACCGTCTCCCGGGCGGCTCTCTACTGGCGGAACATTCAGTCCAGTTGGGGACCGACCACCCATTCTCCGCGGCGCATCACGCCCTTGAGGTCGAAGTCCGCGTCCAGGATCACCAGGTCGGCGTCCTTGCCGGGCTCCAGGGAGCCGATCCGGTCGTCCATCCCGAGCAGCCGCGCCGGGTTGGCGGACAGGGCCCGTACGACGTCCTCGACCGGGATCCGGTCGATCGTCACCGCCCGCTTGAAGGCGCGGTCCAGGGTGAGCGTGGAGCCGGCGATGGAGCCGCCCTCGACCAGCCGGGCGACGCCCTCGCTGACCTCGACCTCCAGCGGACCCAGCATGTAGCGGCCGTCGCCGAAGCCGGCCGCGTCCATCGCGTCCGTGATGAACGCGACCCGCTCCGCGCCCGCGTGACGGAACGCCAGCTCCAGGGCGGCCGGGTGCAGATGCGTGCCGTCGTTGATCAGCTCGACCGTGACGCGCTCGTCCTCCAGCAGGGCGGCGATCGGGCCGGGGGAGCGGTGGCCGAGCGTGGGCATCGCGTTGAAGAGATGCGTGGCGACCGTGGCGCCCGCGTCGATCGCCTCGACCGTCTGCTCGTAGGTCGCGTCCGTGTGCCCCACCGCCGCGATCACGCCGTGCTCCACGAGCAGCCGTACGGAGTCGATGCCGCCCGGCAGTTCGGTGGCGAGGGTCAGCATCCTGGCCTGGCCGCGGGCCGCGTCGATCAGCTTGCGCACGTCCGCAGGCTGCGGGTCGCGCAGCAGCTCCTCCGAGTGGGCGCCCTTGCGGCAGGGCGAGATGAACGGGCCCTCGAAGTGGATGCCGGCGATCTCGCCCTGCTCGGCCAGCTCGGACAGCAGGCCGGCGCGGTGGGCGAGGAAGTCCATGTCGCCGGTGACGGTGGAGGCGACCAGGGTGGTCGTGCCGTGCAGGCGGTGGGTGCGGATGCCCTGGAGGACCTCGTCGACGGTGCCGGAGGTGAAGGAGGCTCCGCCGCCGCCGTGGTTGTGGAGGTCCACGAAGCCGGGGACGATCCAGTGGCCGGTGAGGTCGACCCCGTGGACGCCGGGTGCGGAGGTGGCGGCCACACGGGTGCCCTCGATGACCACCTGTCCGTTCTCGACGGTTCCGGTGGGAAGGACCACGTGGGCACCGGTCAGCACCAGGGGTGCTCCGGCCGTCCCGGGCTGCGGGGGCGTGGTGGCTGGTCGCGCAGTTCCCCGCGCCCCTGTGGGGGTTGCCATCAGGGTGTTGCCTCCTTGCGGTCGGTGAGGTCGAGGAGATCCCAGGCCAGCAGGCCGGCTCCCAGGCATCCCGCGGTGTCCCCGAGGGCCGCGGGGATGATCGTGGGCAGCTTCTGGAAGGTGACGCGCCGCTGGACCGCGTCGCGCAGTGGTGTGAACAAGGTTTCCCCCGCCTCCGCCAGCCCGCCACCGATGACGAGCGTGCGCGGGTCCAGCAGGGTGAGGGCGGTGACCAGGCCGTCGGCCAGGGCGTCGACGGCCTGCTGCCAGACGCGCGCGGCGCGGGGGTCGCCGGACTCGACGGCCTTCGCGCAGTCCGCGGCGTCCGCCTCGGGGGCGCCGGTCGCGGCGGCCCATGCCTCGCTGACCGCCGACGCCGAGGCGAACCGCTCCAGGCAGCCGTGCTGGCCGCAGGGGCAGGGGGTGCCGCCGGGGCGTACGACGACATGGCCGATCTCGCCCGCGAAGCCGTGCGCGCCCGACTCCACCCGGCCGTCGATGCCGATGGCGCCCGCTATCCCGGTGCCGAGCGCCACGAACAGGAAGCGGTCGGCGCCCTGTCCGGCGCCGATGCGGCCCTCGGCGAGGCCGCCGGTGCGCACGTCGTGGCCGAGGGCGACGGGCAGGCCTCCGAGCCGCTCGCTGACCAGCGCGCGCAGGGGCACGTCACGCCAGCCGAGGTTGGCCGCGTAGGCGGCGACGCCCCGCTGTTCGTCGACGATGCCGGGCACGGCGACCCCGGCGGCGACGGCGGGGGCGCCGAGGTGCCGGTCGCCGTGCTCGCGCAGCTCCGCGGCGAAGTCGAGGATGCCGTCGACGACGGCCTCGGGCCCGCGGGCGCGGCCGGTGGCGCGGCGTGCCTGGTGCAGGAGGGTGCCGTCCGCCCCGACCAGGGCGGCCTTCATCCCGGTGCCGCCCACATCGAGGGCGATGACGTGTCTCACGGGGGACAGTGTGGCCCGTGTACCCGGAAGAGGTCTAGTCCACTTGCGTGGTGTAGACCTTAATCCGTAATTCGGACGACGTGAACGACGTATGGACAGGGTGGGTTACAGCGTGCAGCGGCGGCGCAGAAAAGGAATGATCGCGGTGATGTCCGCACTGGGCATGACAGCGGTGCTGGGTGGCTGCGGCCTCACCGGAGGTTCCGACGACGTCACGCTGAGACTCGTGGCCGCGGACTACGGCGACAACGCGGCGAACAGCTCGAAGAAGTACTGGGCGCAGCTGGTCGACGCCTACGAGGCCGACCATCCCGGCGTCCGGGTCGAGGTCAGCGTCTACTCCTGGAGCGACGTCGACCGCGAGGTCAAGGAGATGGTCGACGCCGGCAAGGCGCCCGACATGGCGCAGATCGGGGCGTACGCCGACTACGCGGCCGACGATCTGCTCTACACCGCGGACGACCTGCTCTCCATACCCGTCCAGGCCGGCTTCTCCTCCGCCTTCGCGGGGGCCGGGCAGGTCAACGGGGTGCAGTACGGCATGCCGTTCGCCGCCTCCACCCGGCTGCTCTTCTACAACAAGGAGCTCTTCGAGGAGGCCGGCGTCACGCCGCCGACCACCTGGCAGGAGCTGGCCGACGCCGCCGAGGCGCTGAAGGCGGACGGTGTGAAGTACCCGTACGCGCTGCCCCTCGGCTCGGAGGAGGCGCAGGCCGAGACCATGCTGTGGCTCCTCAGCGGGGGCGGCGGCTACACCGACCCGGTCGGCCGGTACACCATCGACTCCGCGGAGAACGTCGCGACCTTCACCTGGCTGCGCGACGAACTGGTCGGCGAGCAGCTCACCGGCCCGGTCGCCCCGGACGAGCTCGACCGCGCCGACGCCTTCGCCGCCTTCGCCAAGGGCGAGGTCGGCATGCTGAACGGCCATCCGTCGCTGATGAAGATGGCCGAGAAGCGGGGCGTGCGGTACGGCATGGTGCCGTTGCCCGGCGTGGAGGGCGAGTCCAAGGCCACCATGGGCGTCGCCGACTGGATGCTCGCCTTCAATCAGAACGGCCACAAGGAACAGGTCGGCGACTTCCTCGACTTCGTCTACAGCGAGCGGAACGTCCTCGACTTCTCCCGCCGGTACGACCTGCTGCCGGTCACCAACCCCGCCTCCGAGGCGATGAGCGGGGCGGCCCAGGACCGGGACCTGAAGCCCTTCCTGGACGAGCTCGACCTCGCCGAGATCTACCCCGTGGGCAAGACGTCCTGGGCGTCGATCAGCGCGGAGGTCAAGAACCGGATCGGCACCGCCGTGGCGCCGGGCGGCAGCCCGGCGGCGATCCTCGGCCAGTTGCAGTCGACGGCCACGACGGCGGAGAGCTCGGCGACGGGGTGACGCCGCTGTCGGTGGGGGCGGCTACCGTGCGGGGCATGGACCAGGAGCAGCTCGCGCGACGGGAACAGGACATCCTCGCCCTGGAGCGCCGGGGCTTCACGGGCCCCGGCGCCAAGGAGCGCGCGATACGCGAGGAGCTCGGCCTGGCCCCGGTCCGCTACTACCAGCTGCTCAACGCCCTGCTCGACGACCCGCGCGCGCTGGCCCACGACCCGGTGACGGTCAACCGGCTGCGGCGGATACGGGAGCGGCGCCGGGCGGAGCGCTAGGGTCCGCCCGGCCGGTCGATAGGGTCGCCCCATGGGCAGCCACGAGACCGAGACCGGCAAGACTCTTCCGACGCCCGCCACCTCCGCCGGGCGGGCCGGGCTCGACGCGATCCTCGCGCGGCCCGGCAAGGCGGTGATCGCGCTCGACTTCGACGGGACCCTCGCCCCGATCGTGCCCGACCCCGAGCAGGCCCGCGCCCACCCGGACGCCGTACCGGCGCTCGCCGCCCTGGCGCCCCGGGTCGCCGCCGTCGCGGTGGTCACCGGCCGCCCGGCCGCCGTCGCCGTGCGCCACGGCGGCTTCGCGGGCGTCGCCGGTCTGGAGCACCTCGTCGTCCTCGGTCACTACGGCGCCGAGCGCTGGGACGCGGTCAGCGGCGAGGTCAGCGCCCCCGCCCCGCACCCCGGCGTCGCCGCCGTCCGTGCCGAACTGCCCGGACTGCTCGACGGGTCCGGCGTCGGACCGGGCACGTGGACCGAGGACAAGGGCCACGCGATCGCCGTCCACACCCGCCGCGCCGACGACCCGCAGGCCGCCTTCGAGGTCCTGCGCCCCGCCCTGACGGACCTCGCCACCCGGCACGGCCTGATCGTCGAGCCCGGCCGCATGGTCCTGGAACTGCGCCCGCCGGGCATGGACAAGGGCATGGCCCTGCTCGACCACGTGCGCGGACTCGGCGCCGAGTCCGTCCTCTACGCCGGAGACGACCTCGGCGACCTCCCGGCCTACGCGGCGGTCGACACCCTCCGCGCCGAGGGCACCCCGGGCCTGCTGGTCTGCAGCGGCAGCGACGAGGTGACCGAGCTGCGCGAGCGCGCGGACCTGGTGGTCGCGGGTCCGCAGGGCGTCGTGGAACTCCTCGCGGGACTCGCGACCCACCTCAAGGCGTGAGCACACCGGGCGGCAGGACCGGCGCGGTCCACGGGCCGACCGGAGCTCAGTGCCCCGACTGGTCCCGCAGGGCGTGGAGTTGGTCGAGGAACCACTGGGACGGAGGCAGCGCGGTGGCGGTCGCCGCGAGCCGCTTGGCCCGCTCGGTGCGTTCGGCAGGGCGCATCGTCAAGGCCTCGTGGAGCGCGGCGGCCGTGCCGGTGACGTCGTACGGGTTCACCTCGATCGCGTCCTCGCCCAGCTCCTCGAAGGCACCCGCCTCCCGGGACAGCACCAGCGCGCACCCCTCGTCGGAGACGACGGGCACCTCCTTGGCGACCAGGTTCATGCCGTCACGGATCGGGTTCACCAGCGCCACGTCCGCGAGCCGGTAGGCGGCCAGGGAGCGGGCGAAGTCGTCCTTCACGTGCAGCACGACCGGCGTCCAGCCCGGGGTCCCGTACCGCTCGTTGATCTCGTCGGCCACCCGCCGCACCTCGGCCGTGTAGTCGCGGTAGACGGCGAGGTCCTGCCGCGAGGGGTAGGCGAAGGCGACGTGGACCACCCGTTCACGCCATTCGGGGTGGTCGTCGAGGAGCTGCCGGTAGGCGAGCAGCCCCCGCGCGATGTTCTTGGACAGCTCCGTCCGGTCGACGCGGACGATCGTCCTGCGGCCCTCGCCGATCTCCGTGCGCAGCGCGGTCATCCGCTCCTCCACGTCGGCCTCGTGGGCGCGCTCGCGCAGGAAGTCGGCGTCGGCCCCGAGGCCGTGCACACCGATCCGGGTGTCGCCGAGCCCGCCGGCGAACGCCTCGCAGCACGCCGTGAAGGCGTCCGCCCACCGCCGGGTGAGGAAGCCGAGCCGGTCCGCGCCGAGCATGCCCCGCAGCACCTGCCCGGCGATGTCGTCCGGCAGCATCCGGAAGTACTCCGGCGGCGCCCACGGGGTGTGCGAGAAGTGGCTGATCCGCACGTCCGGCCGCAGTTCGCGCAGCATCCCCGGCACCAGCGTCAGGTGGTAGTCCTGCACCAGCACGGCCGCCCCCTCGGCGGCCTCCTCGGCCAGCGCCTTCGCGAACGACCGGTTGTACGCCTCGTACGACGCCCACTGCCGCCGGAACTCCGCGTCGAAGACCGGCTCCAGCGGCGTCTGGTACAGCATGTGGTGGACGAACCACAGCACGGAGTTGGCGATGCCGTTGTACGCGTCGGCGTGCACGTCGGCCGCGATGTCCAGCATCCGCACGCCGGACTCCCCGACACCGCGCCGCACCGCCTCGCGGTCGCCGTCGCCGAGGGCGGAGCACACCCACAGCGCCCCCGCGTCGGGACCGATCGCGGAGAGGCCGGAGACGAGCCCGCCGCCACCGCGTCTGGCGTGCAGCGAGCCGTCGTCGCGTACCTCGTACGAGACCGGGCCCCGGTTGGAGGCGACCAGTACCTGCGCGGGACCGAACGTCGAAGCCATACGCCTCAACCTAGCCCTCTCCTGATCCGCTCAAACGTACGGTTCGAGCCCGAAACGGGACCGTATACAGCCGTATCCCACGGTCAGGCCACTTTCCGGGCCGCGTACTCCGCGATCTCCACCATCGGCGGCCGCTCCTCCGTGTCCACGGAGTAGGTGCGCGGCTCGAAGCCGTCCTCCACCCGTTCGAACTGGGTGAGGCTCGGGCGGACGAGGTGGCCGCGGGCCAGCCGCAGCTGGGCCGTGCGGTAGATCGCCGCCGCCATCCGGCCCAGCGCCTGACCGTCCTGGTGCCGGTGCTTGCGCACCCCGACGTCCACCTGGGCGAGGGCGTCGAGCCCGACCAGATGCAGGGAGTCGACCAGCATGCCGAGCTCCACGCCGTACCCGACCGGGAACGGCAGCTGCTCCAGCAGCGAGCGCCGGGCCGCGTACTCGCCGCCGAGCGGCTGCACGAAGCCGGCCAGCTGCGGCCAGTGCAGGTTCAGCAGCGGACGGGCCACCAGCTCGGTCACCCGGCCGCCCTGCCCGGCCGCGCCGCCCAGGGGGCGGTCGTACATGCCCTTCACGAGGGCGATGTCCGGGTCGGTGAGCAGCGGGCCGACGATGCCCGTGACGAAGTCCGAGGTGAACTCCCTCAGGTCCGCGTCGATGAAGCAGACGATGTCGCCCCGGGTGACGAGCAGGGAGCGCCACAGCACCTCGCCCTTGCCGGGAACGGCCGGGAGGCGGGTGAGTATCGCGTCGCGATGGGCCACCCGGGCGCCCGCCGCCGCGGCCACCTCGGAGGTGCGGTCGGTCGAGCCGGAGTCGACCACGACGATCTCGTCGACCAGCGGGACCCGCTCCACGAGGTCGCGACGGATCGCGGCGACGATGTCACCGACGGTCTCCTCCTCGTCCAGCGCGGGCAGCACGACACTGATCGACTGGCCCGTGCCGCGCTTCGCGGCCAGGATCGTCTGGAGCGGGCGGTCGGCCAGCGACCAGGAGCGGGTGCTCAGCCAGCGCTCGACTTCCTCCAGCACAGTCCGGTGCTCCTCTGCGTTCTCTCGTGGGCGGACGCGTTCTCTGTGATCCATCTCGCGGTTCGGACGACTATCTCAACTGTCCTGGCCTTCGGTTACAGTCTTGAACAACGCTGGTGTCCGCCGCATGTCGGGGGTCGTCGGCGCGCACCACGGCACAACAACCACATACAGCTCATCCAGAGGGGCAGAGGGAAACGGCCCGTTGAAGCCCCGGCAACCCTCCAGTCGGTTCTCGTAGATCGTTCTCGATCGTTCCGCGAGGCTCCCGGCTAGGGAAGGTGCCAATTCCGTCTCACGGCGAGATGCGTCGTGAGGAAGATGAGGAGAAAGGGCCTCGCCTCACATGGCTGTGCAGACTGTCGAAAGCAGCACCGGCAATCCCACCGTCGATCTCGGTCCCGCCGCGGCGCTGTCCTGCCGCGAATGCGGCCACCGCGTTCCGCTCGGCCCGGTCTTCGCGTGCGAGGAGTGTTTCGGCCCGCTGGAGATCGCCTACGACTTCTCCGCGTACGACGCCGAGGAGCTCCGCAAGCGCATCGAGGCGGGTCCGTCGAACATCTGGCGTTACGCGCCGCTGCTGCCCGTCCCCGCCGACGTGGCCGGCAAGCCGAATCTGAACCCCGGCTGGACCCCGCTGGTCCAGGCCGACCGCCTCGCCGGCGAACTCGGCGTCGAGCCCGGCAAGCTGTTCGTCAAGGACGACTCCGGCAACCCGACCCACTCCTTCAAGGACCGGGTGGTCGCCCAGGCGCTGGAGGCCGCGCGTGCCTTCGGCTTCACGACCCTCTCCTGCTCCTCCACCGGCAACCTCGCCGGCGCCGTCGGTGCCGCCGCCGCCCGGGCCGGCTTCCGCTCCTGCGTGTTCATCCCGCACGACCTGGAGCAGGGCAAGGTCGTCATGGCCGCGGTCTACGGTGGCGAACTCGTCGGCATCGAGGGCAACTACGACGACGTGAACCGCTTCTGCTCCGAGCTGATCGGCGACCCGGCCGGCGAGGGCTGGGGCTTCGTCAACGTCAACCTGCGCCCGTACTACGCGGAGGGGTCCAAGACCCTGGCGTACGAGATCTGCGAGCAGCTCGGCTGGCGGCTCCCCGACCAGATCGTGGTGCCGATCGCCTCCGGCTCCCAGCTCACGAAGATCGACAAGGGGCTGCAGGAGCTGATCAGGCTCGGGCTGGTCGAGGACCGGCCCTACCGGATCTTCGGGGCGCAGGCGGAGGGCTGCTCGCCGGTGTCGACCGCCTTCAAGTCCGGGCACGACGTCGTCCGGCCGCAGAAGCCGCACACCATCGCCAAGTCGCTGGCCATCGGCAACCCGGCCGACGGGCCGTACGTGCTGGACATCGCGCGGCGCACCGGCGGCGCGGTCGAGGACGTGACGGACGAGCAGGTCGTGGACGCGATCAAGCTGCTCGCGCGGACCGAGGGGATCTTCGCGGAGACCGCGGGCGGGGTGACCGTCGGGGTGACGCGCAAGCTGGTCGAACTCGGCGTGCTGGACCCGTCGCTGACGACCGTCGTGCTGAACACCGGGGACGGCCTGAAGACGTTGGACGCGGTGGCGGGCACGGGCCTGACGGCCACCATCCGGCCCAGCCTGGAGTCGTTCCGCGAAGCCGGCCTCGTCTGACCCCCGCCCCGCCCCCTTAGGTCCGCCATCCCACCGGAGGTTTCCCCCGTGAGCGTCAGCGTCCGCATCCCCACCATCCTGCGCACCTACACCGGTGGCCAGGCCGAGGTCCCCGCCGAGGGGGCGAACCTCGGCGAGGTGATCGCCGATCTGGAGAAGAACCACACCGGCATCGCCGCCCGGGTCCTGGACGACCAGGGCAAGCTGCGGCGGTTCGTCAACGTGTACGTCAACGACGACGACGTCCGCTTCGAGCAGGGTCTGGAGACGGCCACTCCGGACGGTGCCGGCGTGTCCATCATTCCGGCGGTCGCCGGCGGCTGACCGTCCGCTGGACAGGCCCCTGCGTTACCGTGAGTAACCTCGGTTACGCGATGTTCATCGAATTGCCCCCTCCGTGAGAGAAGCGGAGGGGGCAATTCAGTGTGGTTGAGCGCGGTAGAGTTGGGGAACGCGTCGCGGCTCCACATGCCGAACGCATATGAGTTCCGGCTCCGATGCGATGAGAAGTAGCCAAAGTGTGTGGCTCTTTTGCGTCTTTCACTCCTTTTGTGGAGCCCGACTTGCCCTGAATTCGGGTGAATTCTCCCTAAATTACCGACCGTTGGCGCCCAGATTTCTCGTCCGATTGACCTGTTGCAGACGGCAGTTGGACAGATACATTCAGCCGCGGTCGACGCGTTCCGGCGCACGCCCCTCACAGCAAATGGCGGGCGAGGTCTGACCCGGATCCGCGAAGTGTGGATCTGTGCAAGGGCCAGTAATAGGGGAGTTAGGCATGGCTCAGGGCACCGTCAAATGGTTCAACGCGGAGAAGGGGTACGGCTTCATCGCGGTCGACGGTGGTGCGGACGTCTTCGTCCACTACAGCGCGATCCAGATGGACGGCTACCGGACCCTCGAAGAGGGCCAGCGGGTCGAGTTCGAGATCTCGCAGGGCCAGAAGGGCCCGCAGGCCGACATGGTTCGTCTCACCGCTTAAGCGCGCGACCACCGTATGTGACGTTTCTGTTCGAAGGGCCCGTGCCTCCCCGGGGGCGCGGGCCCTTCGGCGTGCGCGGCCGGGGGCGTGTTCGCGGGCGGCGCAGACCTCGCCCGGATCCCGGGAGGCGCTTGCACTCGGCAGGGGCGAGTGCTAATCATTGGCGTTAGCACTCTGAAGGTGAGAGTGACAAAAGAAGGACCGGGTCGGTGAGGCCGCAAGCCGGGTGGGGCAAGGAACCACAAGGCAGGCGAGCCGTCCGTCGCGGGCGCGGGCGCGGTCCGAAGGAATCACCCCCAGTCCTGGAGGGACCACTTCACATGGCCAAGATCATCGCGTTCGACGAGGAGGCGCGGCGCGGCCTCGAGCGCGGCATGAACCAGCTCGCGGACGCCGTGAAGGTGACGCTCGGCCCCAAGGGCCGCAACGTCGTCCTCGAGAAGAAGTGGGGCGCCCCCACGATCACCAACGATGGTGTCTCCATCGCCAAGGAGATCGAGCTCGAGGACCCGTACGAGAAGATCGGCGCCGAGCTGGTCAAGGAAGTCGCCAAGAAGACGGACGACGTCGCCGGCGACGGTACGACCACCGCCACCGTTCTCGCCCAGGCGCTGGTCCGTGAGGGCCTGCGCAACGTGGCCGCCGGTGCCAACCCGATGGCCCTCAAGCGCGGTATCGAGAAGGCCGTCGAGGCCGTCTCCGGCGCGCTGCTCGACCAGGCCAAGGAGGTCGAGACCAAGGAGCAGATCGCCTCCACGGCCTCCATCTCCGCCGCCGACACCCAGATCGGCGAGCTCATCGCCGAGGCGATGGACAAGGTCGGCAAGGAAGGCGTCATCACCGTCGAGGAGTCCCAGACCTTCGGTCTGGAGCTGGAGCTCACCGAGGGTATGCGCTTCGACAAGGGCTACATCTCGGCGTACTTCGCCACCGACATGGAGCGCATGGAGGCGTCGCTCGAGGACCCCTACATCCTCATCGCCAACTCCAAGGTCTCCAACGTCAAGGACCTGCTCCCGCTCCTGGAGAAGGTCATGCAGTCGGGCAAGCCGCTGCTGATCATCGCCGAGGACGTCGAGGGCGAGGCCCTGTCGACCCTGGTCGTCAACAAGATCCGTGGCACCTTCAAGTCCGTCGCCGTCAAGGCCCCGGGCTTCGGTGACCGCCGCAAGGCCATGCTCGGCGACATCGCCATCCTCACGGGCGGCGAGGTCATCTCCGAGGAGGTCGGCCTCAAGCTGGAGAACGCGTCCCTGGACCTCCTGGGCCGCGCCCGCAAGGTCGTCATCACCAAGGACGAGACCACCATCGTCGACGGTGCCGGCTCCGCCGACCAGGTCGCGGGTCGCGTCAACCAGATCCGCGCCGAGATCGAGAACAGCGACTCGGACTACGACCGCGAGAAGCTCCAGGAGCGTCTGGCGAAGCTGGCCGGCGGCGTGGCCGTCATCAAGGCCGGTGCCGCCACCGAGGTCGAGCTCAAGGAGCGCAAGCACCGCATCGAGGACGCCGTTCGCAACGCGAAGGCGGCCGTCGAGGAGGGCATCGTCGCCGGTGGTGGCGTGGCCCTGCTCCAGGCCTCCCAGGTGTTCGAGAAGCTGGAGCTCGAAGGTGACGAGGCGACCGGCGCCAACGCCGTGAAGCTCGCGCTGGAGGCCCCGCTCAAGCAGATCGCCGTCAACGGTGGTCTCGAGGGTGGCGTCGTCGTCGAGAAGGTGCGCAACCTGACGGTCGGCCACGGCCTGAACGCCGCGACCGGCGAGTACGTCGACATGATCGCCGAGGGCATCATCGACCCGGCGAAGGTGACCCGCTCTGCCCTGCAGAACGCCGCCTCCATCGCCGCGCTCTTCCTCACCACCGAGGCCGTCATCGCCGACAAGCCGGAGAAGGCCGCGGCCCCGGCCGGCGGCGGCATGCCGGGCGGTGACATGGACTTCTGATCCCTTCGAGGATCGGATCCGTCCGTCAGTACCGAGGGCGGCACCCCCTGGAAACAGGGGGTGCCGCCCTCGGGCGTTCTCAGGGCGTGGGGGCGTAGTACGAGGCGACGGCGGGCCGGCCGGTCCAGTTCGGCCCCGCCGCCGGGTCGGCACCCAGGTAGTGGAACGGCAGTCGCGTCGCCCGCCCACCGCAGTGCAGGGCCCCGCCCAGTGCGGTGAGGTCGTCGCCTCGGTCGCGACCTGGACGCCGGAACGGCCGTACGGCCTGATCACCTACGTCCACGGGCTGCACCATCGGCGACCAGCTCGGACTGCCCGCCCGCCCGGACTCCGCCCCGACGGGGGCCGGTGGGTGTCCCGGGTCACACGGGGACGCGCGGGGTGGGGCGGAATGGCAAGCGGTGGTGTGCCGTTGTCGCGGGAGTGTGCTTCTATGCATACGCATTATTCGCACGCGCATGGATCTGCTGTGCAGCACCCACGTGTGCCCGACCGCCGACCGGCAATCCCGAGGAGCCCCCACGTGACCGTCACCGCCTCCCCCCACACCTCCCGAGCGGCCCAGGTCCTCGCCCGTCCCTTCACCGTGGGCGGCCTGACCGTCCCCAACCGGATCGTGATGGCGCCGATGACCCGCAAGTTCTCACCGGGCGGCGTCCCCGGTGCGGACGTGGTGTCGTACTACGCACGGCGTGCCGGTGCGGGCGTGGGCCTGATCGTCACCGAGGGCACCTACGTAGGGCACGAGTCGGCCGGGGAGAGCGACGACGTGCCGCGCTTCCACGGCGAGGAGCAGCTCGCGGGGTGGGCGAAGGTCGCCGACGAGGTGCACGCGGCCGGCGGGAAGATCGTGCCGCAGCTGTGGCACATCGGCATGGTGCGCCGTCAGGGTCAGCCGCCGTACCCCGACGCTCCGGCCGTCGGCCCCTCGGGGGTGCGCACGGACGGCACCGAGGGCACCGGCCGGGTCATGACCCAGCGGGACCTGGACGACGTCGCCGGGGCCTTCGCCGAGGCGGCCGCCGCGGCCGAGCGGATCGGCTTCGACGGCGTCGAGCTGCACGGGGCGCACGGCTACCTCCTCGACCAGTTCCTGTGGGCCGGCACCAACCGGCGCACGGACGCCTACGGGGGCGACCCGGTGGCCCGCGTGAAGTTCGCGGCGGAGGTGGTGGCCGCCGTACGCGAGTCGGTCTCGGCGGACTTCCCGATCCTCTTCCGCTACTCGCAGTGGAAGCAGGACGCCTACGACGCGCGGCTCGCCGAGACCCCGCAGGAACTGGAGGCCCTCCTCGCCCCGCTGGTGGCGGCCGGCGTCGACGGCTTCCACGCCTCGACGCGCCGCTACTGGCTGCCGGAGTTCGAGGGCTCGGACCTCAATCTCGCCGGCTGGACCAAGAAGCTCACCGGCAAGGCCACCGTCACGGTCGGGTCGGTCGGCCTGGACGGGGAGTTCCTGAGGGCGTTCGCCGGTGAGGGGGCCGGAGTGGGCAGCATCGACAACCTGCTGGACCGGTTGGAGCGGGACGAGTTCGACCTGGTGGCCGTGGGGCGGGCGCTGCTCCAGGATCCGCTGTGGGCCCGGAAGGTGCTGGCGGGGCGGTTCGACGAGCTGACGGCGTGGGACGCGGGGGCGCTCGGCTCGCTGAGCTGAGCGGGCGCCTGCCGCGCGGCGCGCACGCGTGCGGCGACGCCTGCGTGTGCGGCGACGCCTGCGTGTGCGGCGGCGGATCAGGGGCGGTACCTGGGGTGATCCGGGTACCGCCCCTCTTTGCGTGACCTTGACCTGGTTTTCTTGAGTAAGTCAATCAACTGACTTAAGGTTGCCTAAGTCAAGTACTTCGCATGCCGTCACGGAGGCCAGCCATGCCCGACACCCCTGCCCACCCCGTCCCGACCGGGGGATCCGCCCCGCCGAGGTCGAACGCCGTGGTGGCGGTGCTGGCCTTCGCGGGAATCGTCGTGTCCCTGATGCAGACGCTGGTCATCCCGATCGTGCCGGAGCTGCCGCGGCTGCTGAACGCGTCCTCGTCGAACACCGCCTGGGCCGTCACGGCCACACTGCTCGCCGCCGCCGTGGCCACCCCCGTGATGGGCCGGCTCGGCGACATGTACGGCAAGCGGCGGTTGCTGCTGGTCAGCGTGGTGATGCTGGTGGCCGGCTCGGTGACCGCCGCCATCAGCGACACCCTCGGCCCGATGATCGTCGGCCGGGTCCTCCAGGGCCTGGCCTCGGGTGTGATCCCGCTCGGCATCAGCATCATGCGCGACGAACTCCCCGCCGAACGCCTCGGCTCCGCCACCGCTCTGATGAGCGCCTCCCTGGGCGTCGGTGGCGCCCTCGGTCTGCCCGCGGCCGCGCTGATCGCCGACAACTTCGACTGGCACACCCTGTTCTGGACCTCGGCCGTGCTGGGCGTCGTGGCCGGCGGTCTGGTGCTCGCCCTCGTCCCCGAGTCCCAGGTCCGCACCGGTGGCCGCTTCGACCTGGTCGGCGCCCTCGGCATGGCGACCGGCCTGGTCTGCCTGCTGCTCGGCATCTCCAAGGGCGCCGACTGGGGCTGGACCAGCGCCACCACCCTCGGCCTGCTCGGGGTGGCCGTCGTGGTCCTTCTCGTCTGGGGCCGGTGGGAACTGCGCGTCGGACAGCCGCTGGTCGACCTGCGCGCCACGGTCCGTCGTCAGGTCCTGGTCACGAACCTGGCCTCGGTGGCCGTCGGTTTCGCGATGTTCGCCATGTCGCTGGTCATCCCGCAGATGCTGCAACTGCCGTCGGCGACGGGCTACGGGCTCGGCCAGTCGATGCTCGCGGCGGGCCTGGTCATGGCCCCGTCCGGCCTGGTCATGATGGCCACGGCGCCGGTGTCGGCGGCCGTCTCCAAGGCGAAGGGCCCCAAGGTCACCCTGATGATCGGCGCCCTGATCGTCGCGGCGGGCTACGTCCTCAACATCGCCCTCATGGACCAGGTGTGGCACTTCGTCCTGGTCTCCTGCGTCATCGGCGCCGGCATCGGGTTCACCTACGGCTCGATGCCCGCGCTCATCATGAGCGCCGTACCGGCGTCGGA
Source organism: Streptomyces sp. NPDC107562 (assembly GCF_055657325.1). Classification (NCBI taxonomy): domain Bacteria; kingdom Bacillati; phylum Actinomycetota; class Actinomycetes; order Kitasatosporales; family Streptomycetaceae; genus Streptomyces; species Streptomyces sp. NPDC107562. The sequence continues at coordinate 127,175 of NZ_JBVKBE010000007.1, forward strand.
GACGGCCGCGGCGAACAGCCTCAACACGCTGATGCGGTCCATCGGTACGTCGGTGGCGAGTGCCGTCGCGGGCGTGATCCTGGCCCAGATGACGACGACGTTCGGCTCGTTCGCGCTGCCTTCGCGGGACGGATTCCGCACGGTGCTGGCGATCGGTGCCGGGGCCGCGCTCCTCGCGTTCGTGGTCGCGACCTTCCTGCCGCGTCAGATCCCCGGCGGACGCGCGTCCCTGGGAACACCCCCGGCGGCGCCGAAGCCGCTGACGGAGTCCGCCAAGGCGTGAGCGCCCTCGCTCACAGATTCCCCATCGGCTCGATGTCGACCCGTACCGGGGTGCCCCAGACCCGGAGCACCTCGTAGTCGGTGAACTCGTGCACGAGCCGGTACGCCGTCGCGGGCCGCGAACCCCGCCGCTGGGCCGCCAGATACAGCTCGGCCTCGCGGCGGTCCCGGCGCGGGGTCCCGCACAACTGCCACTCCTGCCCGTTCCACAGCTCCGGCAGCCACCGCTGCTGGGGCTGTGGCCGGTCCTCGCGCACGCCGTACCGGGACGGCGTGGACCCGGTGGCCGGGGCGGGGGCGGCGGGCCCGTTGAACTCGGCCCTGCGGGCGGTCCGGCGCCGGGTCTCGCACAGCAGGCACCGGTCGGGCGCGCTCTCGTCGACGGGCCCCGTCGGATGCTCCGCGCAGCGCGTGCTGGGAGCGGCGCCGGTGACGCTCTCCTCCAGCAGCTCCAGAGCCCGCCGCAGATCGGCCCTGACCTCGTGCAACCGCGTATCCGGGGTGTCCCCGCCGAGAGCCTCGCCGTGCTCGCCGAGCAACCGAAGAGCGCGCCCCAGGGCGGTGAGCTGAGCGTGATTCATGGGCGGTCGCCTGTGATCCTTCCCGGTGGTCCGTCCCGCATGACGCGGACCTGCGATGGTACGAGGCAAGGGTGACCGGACACGAGCCCGTGGCGTCCGCCGGGCGATCGGGCGAGGAGACCCGGACCGGGGGTCAGCGCGCCGCAGCCGTGAGCGCCGCGCGCAGGTGGCCGCCGGACTCCTCCAGAAGACGGGCCGCCGTGCCGCCGTCCACCCCGCCGGCGATCGCCAGGATGGCCGCCTTGACCTCGCCGTCGGTGGCGGCGAGGGCCTGCTCGATCTCCTCGTCCGACGCCCCCGTGGCCAGGGCGACGATACGGCGGGAGCGGGCGCGCAGCTTCTCGTTGGAGGCGCGCACGTCGACCATGAGGTTCCCGTACGTCTTGCCCAGGCGGATCATCGTGATCGTCGAGAGCATGTTCAGGACCAACTTCTGCGCCGTGCCGGCCTTCAGCCGGGTGGAGCCGGTGAGCAGTTCGGGGCCGACGACGATCTCGATGCCGTGGTCGGCGGCGGCGGCCAGGGCGCTGTGCGCGTTGCAGGAGAGGCCGACGGTCAGGGCGCCGTGCGCCCGGGCGTGCTCGACGGCGGCCACGGCGTACGGGGTGCGGCCGGAGGCGGAGATCCCGACCACGGTGTCGTCGGGGGTCAGCCGCAGCGCGTCCAGGTCCTGCCGTGCCAGCTCCCCCGAGTCCTCGGCGCCCTCGACGGAGGTGACCATGGCCTCGGGGCCGCCCGCGATCAGGCCCACGACCCTGGTGGGGTCGGTGTTGAAGGTGGGCGGGCACTCGGAGGCGTCCAGCACGCCGAGGCGGCCGGCGGTGCCGGCGCCGGCGTAGACGAGCCGGCCGCCGCGGGCCATCCGGGCGGCGATGTCGTCGATCGCCGCCGCGATCCGGGGCAGCCGCTCGGCGACGGCGGCGGGCACCAGGGTGTCCTCGCCGTTCATCAGCCGCGCGATCTCCAGGGTGGGCAGCCGGTCGATCTCGGCCAGCTCGGGCCGGAACGCCTCGGTGGTCAGGGTCTCCAACTGCGCTTGCACATCACGGGGGCCGGAGGTGGAGGTCATGGGGAAGCGGCTCTTTTCGATGTCTGGTCGGCGACTTCTCGGTAAGGGCCGGACGGGCCGGCGGAGCGCGGGCCCGGCGGGGTCGGCGTCACGCCTGCCGGGGCCCGCTGCGGTGCCGGTGGGCCAGCGCCTCGTACGACGCCGACAGCGCCGGTGCCGCCCGCTCGTACGTGCGCTGCGCCACCCCCACGAACAGGCAGTCCACGACCAGCAGCTGACTGGTCCGGGACGACATCGCCGCCGGCCGCAGCTCGCTCTCGCGGGCGGTGGAGGTCGTCAGGACGTGGTCGGCGTACTGCGTCACGGCCCCGTCCGGACGGCCGGTGATCGCCACGGTCGTGGCCCCGCCCTCGAAGGCCACCCGCAGCGGCTCGATGACGTCCGTCGTCGAGCCCGAGTGGGTGATGGCGATGGCGACGTCCCCGGCGCGCAGTTGCACGGCGTTGGTCACGGCGAGGTGCGGATCGCTGTGGGCGTGGGCTATGAGCCCTATGCGCAGCAGCTTCTGGGTGAGGTCCTGGGCGACCAGTCCGGAGGCGCCGATGCCGTACACGTCGGTGCGCCGGGCGGCGGCGAGCGCGGTGACCGCCGCGCCGAGCTGCGCGGTGTCGAGCCCGGCCGCCGTGTCGGCCAGGGTCTGCTGTTCGTCGTAGGCGAGCTTGGCGACGACGTCGGCGATAGGGTCGTCCACGGCGATGTCGGTCGTGATGGCGGGCGCGCGCCCGGACTGCTGCTGGGCGGCCAGGCCGGCGAGGGCGAGGCGCAGATCCCGGTAGCCGGGGTAGCCGAGGAGGCGGGCGGTGCGTACGACGGTCGCCTCGCTGGTGCCGGTGAGCTCGGCGAGGCCGGTGACCGTGAGGGCCGCGCAGCCGGCCGGGTCGCTCGCCACGGCCTCGGCGACGCGCTGCATGGAGCGGGTCATGGAGGGGGCCAGGGTGCGCACCTTCGCGGCGAGGGCGGCGGGCGCGGGCGGACTCGTGCGGGAAGCCGCGCCGGGCCCGGAGGCAGCGCCGGGCCGGGCCCGGCCGCCGCTGCCGAAAGTTTCCTTCACTTCACGGGTCACAGGTGAAAGATATTTTCGGCTCGGCGTTGTGGTCAAGAGTGCGCACAATGGGGGCATGGATCCCATCAGCCCCCTGGAGCAGGCGCTGCACGCCGCCCGCGCCCTCGTGCTGGCCGACCTCGTCGCGGGCCAGGTCGCCGAGGCGGACGTCGTCTCGCTGGTCGAGGAGTCCGTCGTACAGCGGCGCTGGTGGGTGGAACAGTGGCCGGACGGCGCGGAGTACGTCGCCGGGCTGATCGCCCAGGACGTGCAGGACGCCCTGCTCGACCGCTACGGGCGCTGGCCCCTGTGCCCGGTCTGCGGCTCCGGCGACCCGCACGCCCTGGACGTGGAACCCGAGCTCGGACCCGACCCGCACTGGGTGTGCCACAAGGCCGGGGTCAAGGTCGCGGCGGTCGGCTCCCTGGGGACGGGTCCGGGCGGGGCCGCCGCCTCGTGACGATCTACATCGACCCGCCGACCTGGCCCGGCCACGGACGCATGTGGTCCCACCTCGTCAGCGACCTGTCCTACGACGAGCTGCACGCGTTCGCCGAGACGCTGGGCGTCCCCCGCCGCGCCTTCGAGCGGGACCACTACGACATCCCGTCGCACCGTTACGCCGACGCGGTCACCGCCGGCGCGGTGGAGGTCAGCAGCCGGGAAGTGGTACGCCTGCTGCACGGGTCCGGACTGCGCAGGCCGAAGGGCCGGTAGAGCGTACGGGGGGGACCGTACGGCCGGCGGACCGTACGGCCGTGCTCAGTTCCGCCGCAGCTCGTAGGCGAACAGCTCGTCCTCGCCCTCGCTCACCCGGACGAACCCGGCCCGCTCCAGTACCCGTTGCGACGGCACGTTGTCCAACTCCACCAAGGCGAACAGGGACCGTACGTCCTCCCGGGCCAGGGCCCCATCCGCCAGGGCGCGCAGGGCCTCCGTGGCGTAGCCGTGGCCGCGGGCCCCCTCGGCGAGGTCGTAGCCGATCTCGGCGCGGGCGTCCTCGTCCGGAGCGCCGTGGAAGCCCATGCCGCCGATCGCGCGGCCGTCCTCGTGGCGCACCAGGACGAACAGCCCGAACTCGGGGCGGTGCACGCCCGCCTCGTACGCCTTCGCCGTCATCACCGCCGCCTCGCGGGTGCCCTCGAAGGGGCCGCCCTCGACCCACACGAACCCGCCGTCACCGCCCGCGGCGAGGTCCGCGGCGGCGAGCGGGGTGACGCCCTCCAGGGTGAGCCGGTCGGCGGGGACGACGAGGTTGTTGCTCCAGCGCCAGTCGGTGACCGGGGCGCGGCCCGGCAGGTCGCCGCGGCCGGTGGCCCACAGGAGGGTGCGCCAGGGGTCGGCGGCGGGCTGGACGTGCGGGAAGATCGTGCCGAGGACGTACGTGCACAGTCCGGCCGGCGGTTCGTGCGCGAGGCCGAGTCCCTGGGCGATGTCGTGGGTGTGGAGCAGGACCTCCGCGACGCCCATCGCGGCGAAGCCCTCGCGGTTCGCGCTGCGGAAGGGGTACGGGTGGAAGGCGCGCACCTCGCGGGGCGTGGTGCGGATCGCGGCCGTGAGCAACGCGCCCGTCGTCTCGATGACGTGCAGGACGCCCTCGTTGTCGGCGGGGTCGAGGCCGTCCTCGTCGCCGTCGAGCGTGATCTCGAACGGCACGTAGGCGTCCCGGGCGCGTCCGGCCAGTTGCCCCGCGTACGCCAGCAGACAGCTCGCCACGTGCTCGGCCGTCCTGCGGCAACTCCACGTCGTACGGCCCGCGTCGACCGCGCGCCAGTCGCGGTCCGTCGCCGTCCGCAGCACCGCGACGGCGTCCGCGACGGCCCGCTGCACCATGTCCCCACCCGTGTCTGCCATGCGGCGCAGAGTAGGCGAGGACACACCCTCAGGACGACAGGATTTCCAGCTCGGAGCCGACGTTGTAACGGGCCGTCGCCTCCCAGTGCTCCGCGCCGTGCGGGGTGCGGTACAGCCGGGGCAGGGCGAGCAGGTCGCGCAGGACGGCGGAGCGGCCCGCGCGGAAGGCGTCCGACGGGACGAAGCCGTACTCCTCGCGGACGGCGGCCGTGTAGGCGGCGTACACCGACGGGGGCGAGCCGAGGATCGCGAGATCGGCGTCGCACAGGACCTGGCCGTTGGGGTCGTCGTCGGCCGCCGCGTGCCCCGCGGTGAGGCGGACCAGGCGGGCGACCTCGGCGGTGGCCGCCTCGGCCAGGCCGGCCTCGGAAAGGGCGCGTTCGGCGAGCCGGGCCGAGCGCTCCTCGTTCTCGGAGCGGTCCGGGAGGTAGACCGCGTCGTGGAACCAGGCGGCGAGTCGGACGAGGTCGGGATCGTCGGCGTACTCCTCCAGCGCGTCGACGTGGTCGAGGACCGCGGTGAGGTGGGTCAGCGTGTGGTAGTGCCGCTGCGGTTCCTGCCAGCGGGCGATCAGGTTGTCGGCGTACGGAACCGGGTCGGGACCGCCCTCGGGGCCCCGGACGGCCTCCAGCGCTCGACGGAAGCGGACGCGAAGCGTGCTGGGTTCGGGCATACCGTCAATTGTGGCCCCAGGCCCTAGCTTGGGGGCATGACTTCAGCTGACATGCACGGCGCGGTACGGGACCCGGAGCTGCCGGGGAGGCTGTTGGTGGTGGAGCGGGATCAGCTGATCCCGTGGCTGCGAGGGCGGACGGAGGGGGACTTCGCGCGGCCCGTGGAGGCGTGTCCGGGGTGGACGGTGCGGGATGTGCTGGCGCACAGCTCGTCGGTGCTCGTGCGCGCGGTCGAGGGGCGGTTCGAGGAGGGGGTGTTCTCGCCCGAGTCGAACGACCGGGACATCGCCGAGCGCGCCGGCTGGACCGACGCGCAGGTCGTCGACGAGCTGGAGCGCGGGATGACCGAGGCGGGGCCGGTGGTCGCGCAGGCGGGCGGCGCGCTGGACGGGCTCGCACTCGGGGAGTGGGTGCACGCGGGAGACGTGCGCGCGGCGCTCGGGGAGCCGGAGGCGTACGCCGGGAAGGGGCTGCCGTACGCGCTCGAACTGCTGGCGCGCATCACGCGGGAGCGCGGGCACGTGGCGCTGCACGCCGACCTCGACGACCTGGACGAGCCGCTGCGGCTCGGCGAGGTGAGCGGGGACCGGCCGCCGGGGCGCTTCATCGGTGACGCGTCGACGCTGGTGCGGCTGTACTCGGGGCGGTCGGTGGACGCGGCCGGGTTCGAGCTGGCCGGGGTGCAGGTGGGTGAGCTGAACCTGTTCGGCTGAGCGGTGCGGCGGCGCGCCGGCTTCCGGCCGTTGTCGGCGCGACGCCGTCTCGCGGGCGCGATCCCCGCGGGCGTACCCTGATATTGGACTAGACCTGTAGCCGCTTCGGGGAATGCCCAAGAAAGGGGTGCCATGAGCACGCGTGCAGTCCTGGAGGTGATCGCCCTCGACGCCGAGGACGCGATCGCCGCCCAGGCCGGAGGCGCGGATCGCCTCGAACTGGTCACCGACATGGCGGCGGACGGACTCACGCCGTCCGTCGAGACCTTCGTCGCGATCCGGGCCGCCGTCGACATTCCGCTGCGCGTGATGCTGCGACTGGCGGACGGGTTCGCGGCCGGTGAGGTGCCGCGGCTCGTCGAGGTGGCCGGACGGATGCGGGAGGCCGGGGCCGAGGAGTTCGTGCTCGGGTTCCTCGACGCCCACGGCGGGGTGGACCTGGACGCCGTGGAGGGGGTGGTCGGCGTGCTGGAGGGATGCCGGTGGACGTTCCACCGCGCCATCGACCGGGCGGCGGACCGGGACGCGCTGCGCAAGACGCTGGACGGCCTGCCCGGCCTGGACACCTACCTGACGGCGGGGGCGGCCGCCGGCGTGGACGAGGGGCTGCCCGTGCTGCTCGCCGAGGCGGGGCGGCGCGGCGAGCCCGGGTACGAGCAGCAGATCCTGGTCGGCGGCGGCCTGCGGCTGGAGCACGTGCCGCGACTGGTGGCCGCCGGGGCCGACGCCTTCCACATCGGCGGCGCGGCCCGGCCGCACGGCTGGGAGAGCCCGGTCTCGACGGCGGCGGTCGCCGAGTGGCGGGGAGTCCTCGACGCCGGGTGACCCGTGCCGTGCCTCAGGTGAGCTGCGGTGGCAGAGGTGCCGTGTGTGTCACCGTCAGTCCCGACACGGCTCGTGTCAGGGCCACGTACAGGCGGCGCAGGCCGGTGCGTTCGTCCGGCTCGCCGTCGACCACGGCCCGGGGTTCGTCGAGGACGACGTAGTCGTACTCCAGGCCCTTGGCCAGGGAGGCGGGGACCAGGGTCAGCCGGGTCTCGTACGACGTCTCCTGGCCGGGGGCGAGGTGGTCGATCCCCGCCGCGGCGAGCGCCTGCGCGAGCGCCGGGATCCGCGCGTCCGCGGCGATCAGGCCGATGGACCCCTCGTGCCGGAGCGCCTCCGCGCAGGCCGCCACCACGTCCGCGTCGCCCCCGACCGGCCGCACCTCGAACGTCCCGGGGTTCTCCCGCACCGACGCCACCGGCGTCAGGCCGGGCGCGATGTGCGGCAGCAGCCGGGACGCGTACGCGATGACGTCCGTCGGGACCCGGAAACCGGCCGTCAGCTCCTCCACCACCGCGTCGTCCTTGCCCAGGTGCGCCAGCGCCTCCTGCCAGTTGCGCGTCGCCCACGGCGTGGTGCCCTGCGCCAGGTCGCCGAGCACGGTCGCGGAGCCGGTGGTGCAGCGGCGGCCGACCGCCCGGTACTGCATGGGGGAGAGGTCCTGCGCCTCGTCGAGGACGACATGGCCGAGGGACGGGGTCCGGTCGATGAGGTCCTTCGCCTCGTCGATCAGCACCGCGTCCGCCGCCGACCACTTCGCCGCCTTCACCGACCGCACCGCCCGCGCCCACAGGACCGTCTTGCGCTCGCCCTCGTCGAGCACCCCCCGCGCGTGCTCGGCCAGGAAGTCCGCGTCGGTCAGCAGCCGCAGCACCAGCTTCGCCGGATCCACCGCCGGCCAGATCTCCTTGACGGCCGCCTTCACCGCGCTGTTGCGGGCCACCGCGTCCTGCACCCGGTCGTCCGGCGCCTCACCCGACCGTTCCATCTGCACCAGCACGGCGTGCGCGATCCGCTGCGGCAGCGCCTCGCGTGCGGCGCCGTACCGGATGCCCCGGTCCAGCAACTCCCGCACCATCTCCTCGACCTCGTACGCCGGCACCCGCCACCGACGGGACCCGCGCACCACGACGACCGGCTCCGTGGGCATCGTCACGTGCGCGTACAGCGCCCGGCGGACGACCTCCGCCATCCGCGCGTCCCCCTTGACCAGCGCCGCCGCCGCGTCGTCCGTGCCGCGCACCTCCACGTGCGCCACCAGGTCGTCGACCGTCGCCTGCCGGGCCGACAACTCGCCCAGCGCGGGGAGTACTTGCTCGATGTAGTGGAGGAAGGAGCGGTTCGGGCCGATCACCAGGGTGCCGGTGCGGGCCAGCCGGTCGCGGTGCGCGTAGAGCAGGTAGGCCACGCGGTGCAGGCCGACCGCGGTCTTCCCGGTGCCGGGCCCGCCCTGCACGCAGACCGTGCCGCCGAGCCCGCTGCGCACGATCTCGTCCTGCTCCGGCTGGATGGTGGCGACGATGTCGCGCATCGGCCCGACACGCGGGCGCTCGATCTCCTGCTGGAGCAGCCTGCTGGCCCGCGCCGCCTCGGCCGGGTCGGACAGGTGCTCGTCCTCGTAGGCCGTCAACTCCCCGCCGGTGTAACCGAACCGGCGGCGCAGTCCGATGTCCATCGGGTCCTTCTTGGACGCCCGGTAGAACGGTTGCGAGACCGGCGCGCGCCAGTCGATCACCATCGGGTCGCCGTCCGCGTCGTGCACGTGCCGGCGGCCGACGTAGAAGCGTTCCCCACCCGCGCCCTCGGCCCGCTCCGCGCCCGGAGCGTGCAGATAGTCCAGTCGGCCGAAGAACAGCGGGGTGTGGCTGAGGTCGGCGAGGGCCTTGATGCGCTCGCCGATCTGGCGTTCCAGGATCTGGGCGTTGACCCAGTTCGCGGTGACGTCGCCGATGTCGAGCGACTCGACGTCCTCCCGCATGGCCCGCAGCGCGGCACGGGACGCGGACAGATGGGAGCGCTCACGGGCGAGCGGATCGGCGGCGGGCGTGGACACGGCGGTGCCTCCGGAGAGCTAGGGATGCGATGCGGGGTGCCCCCGGTTTCCGTCCGGGTGGCGGCGCTCCCCGAGGGAGGCGGGCAAGAGCGGAGATTCTAGGTGAGCGGCGGAGGACGGGCCAACGCATTTCTCCCGCCCGGCTCCGCGCCCTCGCACCCGCACGGCCCCTAGGGGACGGGGCCTCGCGCCTCCTCCCCCCTCGGCTCCACCGCTCCCTCTCAGGGGCTACCCCGGGGCCGCGAAGGTTCGGTCCCGAGACCGATGCCGCTTCCGGGGTGCGAAATCCACCATGGACATATGAGTGCAGCGACTTTCACCCCGGCCCCCGCCCCGCACCGCCCCTCCGGCGCGACGGCCCTCACCGGCAGTCACCGGCATCGCCTCGGCGAAGCCCTGCGTGCCGTGCGGGTGTTCGCGGGCGCCGCGTTCGATGTGGTCATCCTCGGCGAGTACGGCGAGGAGGCGGGCGTCCGCCGCAAGTGAGCGTCTAGTGTCACGACGTGACGAGACGACCACGCTCGGCAGCGCCCGTGACACTCCTGGCCGTCTCCGCGGCGGCCTTCGCCGTCCTGTGCGTCGTGCACCGCCCGGCCATGGCCGACGCCCTGGTGTACCGGGCCGAGGGCGCGGCCGTCCTGCACGGCCATGACCTCTACGGCTTCACCGTCACCCGGTGGCGCCTCCCCGCCACCTATCCGCCCTTCGCCGCACTCCTGTTCACCCCCGCCGCCTGGATCCCCGTAGCGGCTCTCAAGGTCGCCTTCCTCGCGGCGAACATGCTGCTCACCGCCTGGTTGGTGCACCTCTCCGCCCGGCTGGCCGGCCGCCCGCTGCGCCTTCCCGCCCTGTGCGCGCTCACCGCGCTCGCCCTCTGGCTGGAGCCGGTGTTCCAGACCCTGCTCTACGGCCAGATCAACCTCGCCCTCGCCTGCCTGGTCCTGTGGGACCTGACCCGACGGGCCGGCGCTCCCGGCAAGGGCGTGGCCGTGGGCATCGCCGCCGGCATCAAACTGACCCCGGCCGTCTTCCTCGCGTACCTGCTGCTGCGCGGGAGATACCGGGAGGCCGCCGCCGCGACGGCCGCCCTCGCGGCGACCGTGGCCGTCGGCGCGCTGGTGCTCCCCGCCGCCAGCGCGGACTTCTGGCTGCGCCGCCTCTACGAGACCCACCGGGTGGGCAAGCCCTGGATCATCGACAACCAGTCGCTCCAGGGCCTGCTAGCCCGCGCCCTCGGCGACCCGGCGCCGGGTTCCGCCTGGCTGGCGCCCGCGCTGGTGGTCGCAGTCGCCGCCCTGTGGCTGGTCCACCGCACGCCGGACGACCGTCACGCCCTGCTCCTGACGGCCGTCACCGCGCTGCTGGTCTCACCGATCAGCTGGTCCCACCACTGGGTGTGGTGCGTCCCCGTCATCGCCGTGCTGCTGGCCGACGGCCGCAGCCGGCTGGCCCTCGCCGTGGCCTTCCTGTTCACGGCGCGCACCATGTGGCTCGTACCGCACCACGGCGACCTGGACCTTCAGCTCCCCTGGTGGCAGCAGCCGCTGGCCTCGCCCTACCCGCTGCTGGGCCTGGCGGCGCTGACCGCGGCCGCCCTGCGCACGCTGCTGGGGCGTCAGCTCCCGGCGAGCAGTTCGTCGGCGTCCATGATCCGGTACGCGTACCCCTGCTCCGCCAGGAACCGCTGGCGGTGGGCCGCGAAGTCCTGGTCGATCGTGTCGCGGGCGACGACCGAGTAGAAGTGCGCCTGGTGGCCGTCGGCCTTCGGGCGCAGCACCCGGCCCAGCCGCTGGGCCTCCTCCTGCCGCGAGCCGAAGGTCCCGGACACCTGGATGGCGACGGTCGCCTCCGGCAGGTCGATGGAGAAGTTGGCGACCTTGGAGACGACCAGCACGCTGATCTCGCCCTCGCGGAAGGCGTCGAAGAGCTTCTCGCGCTGGGCGTTGGACGTCTCGCCCTTGATCACCGGCGCGCCGAGATGCTCCCCCAACTCGTCGAGCTGGTCGATGTACTGCCCGATGACCAGGATCTGCTGCCCGGCGAACCGGCGCACGATCGCCTCCGTCACCTTGCGCTTGGTCTGGGTGGTCGAGCAGAAGCGGTACTTCTCCTCGGGCTCCGCCGTGGCGTACGCCAGCCGCTCGGAGTCCGTGAGGTTGACCCGGACCTCCACGCAGTCCGCGGGCGCGATGTAGCCCTGCGCCTCGATCTCCTTCCACGGCGCGTCGAACCGCTTCGGCCCGATCAGCGAGAACACGTCGGACTCCCGGCCGTCCTCCCGCACCAGCGTCGCGGTCAGGCCCAGCCGCCGCCGCGCCTGGAGGTCGGCCGTGAACTTGAAGACGGGTGCGGGCAGCAGATGCACCTCGTCGTAGACGATGAGCCCCCAGTCACGGGAGTCGAACAGCTCCAGGTGCGGGTAGACACCCTTCCGCCGGGTCGTCAGCACCTGGTAGGTGGCGATGGTGACGGGCCGGATCTCCTTCTTCGTCCCGCTGTACTCGCCGATCTCCTCCTCGGTCAGCGAGGTCCGCTTCACCAGCTCGTGCTTCCACTGCCGGGCCGAGACGGTGTTGGTCACGAGGATGAGCGTGGTGGACTTCGCCTGCGCCATGGACCCGGCGCCGACCAGCGTCTTGCCGGCACCGCAGGGCAGGACGACGACCCCGGACCCGCCGTGCCAGAAGTTCTCGACGGCCTGCTTCTGGTACGGCCGCAGCGCCCAGCCGTCCTCGTCCAGCTCGATGGGGTGCGCCTCGCCGTCGACGTACCCGGCGAGGTCCTCGGCGGGCCAGCCCAGCTTCAGCAGCACCTGCTTGATCTGGCCGCGCTCGGAGGGGTGCACGGCCACGGTGTCCGGGTCGATGCGCGTGCCCACCAGCGGCGCGATCCGCTTCGAGCGCAGCACCTCCTCCAGCACCGGGCGGTCGGTGGTGGTGAGCACCAGCCCGTGCGCGGGGTGCTTGCTCAGCGTCAGGCGTCCGTAGCGGTCCATCGTCTCGGCGATGTCCACGAGCAACGCGTGCGGCACCGGGTAGCGGCTGTACTCCACCAGCGCGTCCACGACCTGTTCGGCGTCGTGGCCCGCGGCACGCGCGTTCCACAGGCCGAGCGGGGTCACGCGGTAGGTGTGGATGTGCTCCGGCGCGCGCTCCAGCTCGGCGAACGGCGCGATCACGCGACGGCAGTCGTCGGCGCGCTCGTGGTCGACCTCCAGCAGGAGGGTCTTGTCGGACTGGACGATGAGTGGACCGTTCACGTACGTGCATTCCTTCCGCGCGGGCCAAACGTCCAGTGTGCCTGATCGTTGTGCACGGCGTGCAGGACATCACCAGTGCCTCGTCCCCGCCGTCCACCACGCTCGGCTACGCGCTGTTCGCCACACGCTGGCTGCAGGCTCCGCTGTACTTCGGCCTCGTGGCCGCGCAGGGGGTGTACGTCTACAAATTCTTCAACGAACTCTGGGCCTTAATTCTCCGGTGCGTGACCGGACAGGCGACAGAGACCTACGTCATGCTCGCCGTGCTCAAGCTCGTCGACGTCGTCATGATCGCCAATCTGCTGATCATGGTGATCGTCGGCGGCTACGAGACGTTCGTGTCCCGCATCGGCCTCCAGGGCCACCGCGACCAGCCGGAATGGCTGTCCCACGTGAACTCCAACGTGCTGAAGGTCAAGCTGGCCACCGCCATCGTGGGCATCTCCTCGGTGCATCTGCTCCAGATGTTCGTGGACGTCCACCACACCCCCCGGCACTCCCTGCTGTGGGGCACGGTGATCCACATGGCGTTCATCGCCTCGGCGGCGATCCTGGCGTACATGTCGGGGCCGATGGCGGCGCAGGCCGAGCGCGCCCACCACTCCGCCCACCAGCCACCGCAGGAGCGGAGCACCGGGGGCGGACCGCCCGAGAAGGCCGTCATCCCGGCCCAGCGCGACCAGGCGCCGAGCGCCGAGGAACGGCTGCGGGCCGCCGGGTTCCCCGCCCGCCGGCTGCTCGAGGACTTCGACGCCGAGCACCTGAGGTCCTTCGACCGCGAGGCCGTGGCCCGGCTCGGCAAGCTGGACTTCGTCACCGCCCGCCGCAACGTCGTCTTCGCCGGGCCGCCCGGCACGGGCAAGACGCATCTCGCACTGGGCCTCGGGGTGCGCGCCTGCCAGGCGGGGCACCGGGTGCTGTTCGCGACCGCCGGCGAGTGGGCGGCGCGGCTGACGGGGGCGCACGCCGACGGCCGGCTCACCGACGAACTGCGCCGCCTCGACGCCTACGCGCTGCTGATCGTGGACGAGGTCGGCTACCTGCCGTTCGACCCCGACACCTCGCAGCTCTTCTTCCGGCTGGTCGCGCACCGCTACGAGCGGGGTTCGCTGATCGTGACCGCCGACCGCCCCCCGGCGCGGTGGGACGAGGTGTTCGCCGGCCCCGCCGCCCCGGCGATGGTGGACCGGCTGGCCCACCACGCCGAGATCGTCCGCCTCGACGGGGACAGCTACCGGACGCGCCGGGCTACCTCGGAATGGGCAGGGTGAGGTTGTTGACCAGCGGCTGGGCGAACACGTGCCCGTCGATGTTGACGAGCGGCTCGCCGGCCTGCGCGACGGGCAGCGGCAGCGGCGCCGCCGAGGCCTCGGGCGCGAGCGCGGCGACCAGGGCGGCCACGGTCACCACGGCGGCGGCGGAGACGGCGATGGCGGAGTGGGCGCGGGCGGGGAGCTTGGAACGCATGGGGCGGTCAAGGCCTTTCCGGAGATCTGGCGGGGCGGGCCGGGCCCGGGACGCGGGACCCGGCCCGAGGGACGCGCGGCGCGTCAGATCTGCGGCGTCTCCAGCACCAGTCCGGCGACGTCGATCGCGATGGCAGCGGCCTGGGTGGTGAGGGCGCCGAGCATCACGGCGGTGGTGGTCAGCACGGCGGCGACACGACGGGCAGCTCGCATGGGTGTTTCCTTTCGGATGTGCTCGCCCGGGTCCCCTGCGTGGGCCGGCCCGGGCTTGATCAGGACTCCCGGTGGCTGCCCGGCGCACGGCACGGCGATGCGGGAGGTTCCCCAAGCTCCCTCATGGGTGGGAAGTGTCCGGCGTGGCGTGCATGGATCGCGGCGTACCCCCGCAGGGGTGAGGGCCTAGGACAGGCCCTAGTCCTCCGCCAGTTCCGCCACGCCCGTGATCCGGTGCAGGGGATAGGTGCGGACCTCGTCCGCGGTGTGGTCGTAGGCCGTCACGAACCCGCCCTCCACCCGCACCGGGGCGATCACCCGCTGGCTGGCGGCGCCCTCGGCGTTGACGTACCCGATCCACAGGGTCTGACCGGTCAGCACGGCGGCCTGCATGGTGGCCAGGGTCTCGGCGGAGCCGGTGCGCGGCAGACCGCGGCCGGCGGCGGGCTCCGGGGACTTCCGCGGCGTCGTCGAGGCCAGGTCGCCCGCCCGGATCGCGCGGATCGCGGCGGCGAGCAGCGTCGCGTCGGGCGCGGGCGGGCCCTCGGGGACCGGCTCGGGCGGGGTGCGCGGCGGGGTGCGGTGGGCGTGCGCCCGCGTGATCAGCACGTCGCCCTCGGCGGATTCGGCGGCGGGCGCGAAGCCCATCGCGCGCAGCCCCTCCAGCAGGGCCGCCGGGTCGGCCTGCGCGGCCAGCACGGTCGGCGCGAGACGGCGCAGCCGCAGTCCGGCGGACCGCTTGTCGGCGAGGATCTCGCTCAGCATCGCGTCGTCGTCGCAGCGCACGTAGGCGGAGGCGGCGCCCACGCGCAGATGCCCGTGTCTGCGCGCCACGTCGTCGATCAGGTACGCCAGAGGCTGCGGCACCGGCGTCCGGGAGTGCTCGGTGAGGAAGGCGTGCAGGTCGGAGGCGGCGCGGCCGGCGTCCAGGGCGCGGCGTACCGAGGCGGGGGTGAAGCGGTAGACGGTCGCGCCGCCCTTGGACTCCACGTCCGCGAGCACGCCCAGCGTGTCGGCGAGGTGCCGCTGCAGGGGGCCCGGCGCCACCGCCGTCAGATCCGCCTGGAGCAGCACGTGGTCCAGCGGCTCGGGCAGCAGCGGGGCGAGCAGCCGGGCGGCCGTCGCGGAGGCGACGGACTGCTCGGCCGGGGCGAGGGGCGTCAGACGCGGGGCGGGACGGTGGTGCACGGGCAGCTTGTCGCCGGGGCCCTCGGGCTCCTCGGCGGGCGTGTGCACCGGCGCGTACGCCCCGAGCAGCGCCCGCCCGTGCGCGGAGAGCGCCCCTCGTCCGGTCACGCCCAGCAACTCGGCCTCGGACAGCGCCCACCGGGCGAGCCGCACCCGCAGGTCGGCGTCGGGGCCGGTGTCCCGCTGCGGATCACGTTGCGGGTCCCGCTGCTGGTCGCGCCGCAGCGGACGCTCCCACCGCAGTCGCGCCAGCACCGACTCGCCCGTCGGGGCCGCTCCTTCCGGCAGCTCCGCCAGCAGGCCCAGCACCCGGTGCCGCACCTCCTGGGCGGCCGAGCGGTCGAGGCCCGGACCCAGGGCGGCCAGCGCACGGTCCTTGGTGTCCCGGCCGCCCACGAGCCCGGCCGTCCGGGTCCCCGTCAGCCAGGTCTCGGCCAGCCGGACCCAGCGCGTGCCGGCGGGCTGCTCCAGCCACTCGTCGTAGGCGGGGGTCGCCGCGTACCGCTCGTCGGCCTCGCCGTCCGAGGCGATCAGGCCCGCGGCGTAGGCCAGTTCGACCCAGAACGCCGCGACCGGTTCGGACACGTCGAGCGCGACGGCGGTCCGCTTCAGGTCACGGACGCTGAGGCCGCCCGCCCGCAGTACGGCGGGGCCGCCCTCGTCCCAGTCCTTCAGCAGCTCCTCGACGGTCGCCAGCGTGGTGTACGCCTGCCCGGCCGCCGTGGCGTCCACAACCTGTGGACGGTGCGTGGCCGCCGCCTCCACGGGCGGGGCCAGCGGCTCCGGCACCCGGTGCGCCCGGCCGGCCCGCAGATGCAGGGCGACCTCGCGGGGGAGCACGACCGTGCCGGGTGCCGTCGGGAGCAGCAGCCCGCGGTCCAGCAGCCAGCGCAGCCGGGGCGCCGGATCGGCGGTGACCTGGCCGTACGGCGGGCCCCACACGAGCCGTTCCAGCACCTCCACCGAATCGGCCGGGGCCTCGTCGAGCAGCGCGGACATCCGGGTGCGGTCGGTGAACAGACCGGCGAGCGCGGCCGTCGCGGAGACGGCGTCGTGCGTGGAGGGCAGCCCGGCGGCCGTGACGAGGTCCTGGATCCGGCCCGGCGACATCCCCGCCGTCGCCTCCTGGACGGTCGGGCCCAGTCCGGTCGGGGACGGATGCTGCGGGGTCGGGGCGAGCAGTTCACGTGCCGTGCGCACCAGGCGCAGCCGGTCGTCGGGACCCCACACCAGGGCCTGTTCGCGCAGGATGGCCAGGCCGCGGGGCAGGGCGGCGGTCACGAGGGGGTCGCCGTCGTCGCCGGCCATGAGCCCGAGCAGTTCCGGGTAGGTCGCCGGGTCGGCCGCGACGGCCAGCGCCTCGGCGGTCTGGAGGGCGAAGCGGTCCAGGCGTTCCAGGGCGCGGACCACCGAGGCGCGGGTGCCGGCGCGGGTCGCGAGCTGGGTCAGGTCGGTGGGGACGGGCGTGATGAGATCGGGCCGGGCGCGCAGGAGCGCGGACAGCGAGTCGTCGTCCCGCGCGCGAAGCGCCTCCGCGAGGGAACGCGGGGCCGCCGGCTTCTCCTCGGTGCTCATCCGGTCCACGGTAGCGGGTCGGAGGTCGGCCGGGGCCGACCGCCGGTGCCCCGGCAGGTGCGGCGGCGGCCGCCCGTGGCCTCGGGCGTGCCGCCCTGCGCTACCGTCGTGCGCTACGGGGGAAACCGGCACACCCGCCCCGGAGGGGACAGCGTGGGGATCGAGAGCGACAAGGTCGTCTACGAGTATCTGAGCCGCGTCGGTGACGTGGCGCAGCAGCGGCAGCTTCCCTCCGCGACCCGGATGCGCCTGGTCTCCCAACTACGCGACGAGATCGGTCGACGCCGTGCCAGGTCCGTCGTCGACAGCCCCGCCGCCGTCCGCCGCATCCTGTCCCGCCTCGGCAGCCCGGACGACGTCGTCGACGCGGCCGGGAACGGCACGGTGGAGATCCGGGCCGCCGAGGTGCCCGAGCCGGGGGCGGGGCCGGAGGCGAAGGCCAGGGGGTTGCGCAGGGTCGTGCCGCGGCCCCGGCCCGCCGAACGGGAGGAGCCGCCCCCGGCGACCGCGGCTCCCGCCCCACCGCATCGCGCGGGCGAGGACGAACTCGGCGACAGCGCCGCCCAGCCCGACTGGTGGCGCGTGGACAGCAGCCCTTTCGGCATCGGTGACAGTGTGCCCGGGTTCACCGGGGGCGTGGAGATCCCGGAGCTGCTGAGGCCGCCGGAGAGGGAGACGGCGAAGGAGCCCGAGAAGGGGACGGGGCCTGGGAAGGGGAAGGGCGTCGTGGCGGGGCCGGTGGAGGACAGCGCGCCGGCGGCCGAGGGGGAGTCCGGCGTCGGCGGGGCCGCGGCGCGGCGACGGTTCCTGCCGTCGCCCGGGCAGTGGAACAACCCGCTTCTGCTGCTCGCCGCCGCTCTGCTGGTCGCCGGTGCGGTGCTCGGCAGTCTGCTGCCGCTCGCCGTCGGCTGGCTCATCGCGTATGCCTCGCGGCGGCTGACCAGGTGGGAGATGAAGTGGGCGGTGATGGTCCTGCCCGGTGCGGCTGTCGTCGCCGGATTCGGGTGGCTGTGGGGCAGGCTCGACGGGCGCTGGGGTGCGCCGGTCGCCGAGGGGCAGATGAACGCGGCGCTCTCGGAGACGTGGCCGTGGGTGGTGCGGGGGGCGGCGGTGGCGTCGGCGCTGTTTCTGGTGTGGCGGTCACAGCGGAAGGGGTGAGCCGGGTTTCGGTGCGGCGCCGTCGTGGCTTGTCGCGCAGTTCCCCGCGCCCCTGAGGTGGTGGGGGGTGCGGTGTGTGGTGTGGTGCGGCGCCGTCGTGGCTTGTCGCGCAGTTCCCCGCGCCCCTGAGGGAGTGGGGGGTTGCGGTCGTTGGTGTAGTGCGGCGCCGTCGTGGCTGGTCGCGCAGTTCCCCGCGCCCCTAGGGGGGCGTCCCTGGGGGCGTGTCTCGGGAGGGGGTCGTACCCCGGTCATTCGGGTGGGTGGGGGCTCGGGACAATGGGGGGCATGACCTCGCGCCCGTTCACCGTCGGCTTCGACCTCGACATGACGCTCATCGACTCCCGCCCCGGCATCCACGCCTGCTACACGGCGCTGGCCGCGCGCACGGGGACGTACATCGACGCCGATCTCGCGATCACCCGGCTGGGCCCGCCGCTGGAGGAGGAGCTGCGGCACTGGTTCCCGGCGGACGAGGTCGCCGCGATCGCCGACGTCTACCGGGCGATGTACCCGGACATCGCCATCGCCGCCACCCCGGCCATGCCCGGCGCGCACGACGCGATGGCGGCGGTACGGGCGGCCGGGGGCCGCACGGTCGTGGTCACCGCCAAGTTCGAGCCCAACGCCAAGCTGCACCTCGCCCACCTCGGCATCGAGCCCGACGCCGTGGTCGGCGACCTCTGGGCGGAGGCGAAGGCGGCGGCGCTGCGCGAGCACGGCGCGACGGTGTACGTCGGCGACCACACCGGCGACGTCCGTGGCGCCCGCGCCGCCGGAGCGCTGTCGGTGACGGTGGCGACCGGCCCGTGCGACCCCGAGGAACTGCGGCTGGCGGGCGCCGACGCCGTGCTGACCGGCCTCGGCGAGTTCCCGGACTGGCTTTCGGCCTATCTCGACGCTCCGCGCGCCTGACGTCGGCCCGCCGCGATCGCCTGGAGCATCCCCGCTCCGGCGATCAGGAAGCCGACCCCCATGAGCATGCTCAATCCGAACATGTACGTCGGAAAAGGCGTCGTACCGAGGAACAGCGGAGCCACTGTGACCAGAGTGGCCACGGCTCCGAGGAGGAAGACGACGGCACCGGCACGGATCAGTCGGTCACCGGGCCCGGTGGAATTCGGTTGGGTTTTGTCACGCACCGGACCAGGGTAGTTCCCAGCGCGAAGGAACAACCGGGCGACGTCTTGTCACCGGCCTGAAGACCATTAGCCTTGGTACCGGCGGGTCACGGACGACCCGCCCAAGTGCTATCAAGAGCCGTTTCAGAAGCAGTTTTCCGACGAGTACGAGGACGAGGACAGACGTGCCTACCGGCAAGGTCAAGTGGTTCAACAGCGAGAAGGGCTTCGGCTTTCTCTCCCGTGACGACGGCGGTGACGTCTTCGTCCATTCCTCGGTTCTCCCCGCCGGAGTCGAGACGCTCAAGCCGGGCCAGCGCGTGGAGTTCGGGGTCGTCGCCGGGCAGCGCGGCGACCAGGCCCTCTCGGTGACGATCCTGGACCCGACCCCGTCGGTCGCGGCCGCCCAGCGCAAGAAGCCGGACGAACTCGCCTCCATCGTGCAGGATCTGACCACGCTCCTGGAGAACATCACGCCGATGCTCGAAAAGGGCCGTTACCCCGACAAAACCTCCGGCAAGCAGATCGCCGGTCTGCTGCGCGCGGTCGCCGACCAGCTCGACGTATAAACGCTTCTACGGGAAATCCAGCGCATCCGGGCCGAGGGGCGGAACGAGCCCCTCGGCCGCCGCACGTGTGAGCAGACCGCGTACGGCCGCATAGCCGTCCTCACCGAGACCCGCGGTGAATTCGTTGACGTAGAGGCCGATGTGCTGCTCGGCGACGGCCGGGTCCATCTCCTGGGCGTGCGCCATGACGTACGGGCGGGACGCCTCGGGGTTCTCCCAGGCCAGGTGCACGGACGTGCGGATGGCGTCGGCGAGCCGCGTCAGCCGGTCCGCCCCCAGCGACCGCTTGGCGATGATCGCGCCCAGCGGGATCGGCAGCCCGGTGGTGCCCTCCCAGTGCTCGCCCATGTCGGCGAGCTTGTGCAGGCCGTAGTTCTGGTACGTGAAGCGCGCCTCGTGGATCACCAGGCCCGCGTCGACCTTCCCGTCCCGCACCGCCGGCATGATCTCGTGGAACGGCATGACCACGATCTCGCCGACCCCGCCGGAGAGCGTATCGGCGGCCCACAGCCGGAACAGCAGGTACGCCGTCGACCTCTCGCTCGGGACCGCGACCGTACGGCCGGTGAGGTCGGTGCCCGGCTCCCGGGTCAGCACCAGCGGGCCGCAGCCCCGGCCCAGCGCGCCGCCGCACGGCAGCAGGGTGTAGGTGTCGAGGACGTAGGGCAGCACAGCGTAGGACACCTTCAGCACGTCCAACTCGCCGCGCTCGGCCATCCCGTTGGTGATGTCGATGTCCGCGAAGCTCACGTCGAGCCCCGGCACGCCGGGGACCCGGCCGTGGGCGAGGGCGTCGAAGACGAAGGTGTCGTTGGGGCAGGGCGAGTACGCGATGTGCAGTCGGCTCATGCCGTTCTCCAACTCTCCAGTACGGGGGCGAGCTTCCCGAAGCCGTCCGAGAGCGCTGCGAGTGCCTCGCCGATCCGCCAGGCGGCGCGGTCGCGCGGGCCGACGGGGTTGGAGATCGCGCGCAGCTCCAGGACGGGCGTGCCGTGCGCGGCGGCGGCCTCGGCGACCCCGAAGCCCTCCATGGCCTCGGCGAGGGCACGCGGGTGGCGTGCCCGCAGGACGGCGGCGCGGGCGGCGGTGCCGGTCACCGTGGAGACGGTGAGGATCGCGCCGGTCCGGGCTCCGGTGGCGGTCGCCGCGTCCCGTATGAGTGCTTGCGGCGGACGGTGGGTGACGGTGCCGAATCCCAGTTCGGTGACCGGGAGGAAGCCCTCGGCGGTCTCCGCCCCCAGGTCGGCGGCGGTGATCTCGTCGGCGACGACCAGCGACCCGACGGGTGCCGGCGGGGCGAAGCCGCCCGCGATGCCGGCCGAGACGACCAGGGCGTAGGGGCGGTCGCGCAGGGCGGCGGCGGTGAGGGCGGTCGCCGTCCGGGCCGCGGCCAGGGCGGGGCCCACACCGGCGGCCAGCAGGTCCGGTCCGCCCGGGAGGCGGTGCACGGCGCCCGCGCCGGGCAGCGGGACCTCGGTGGCGGCGCCCGGGAACGCCCGTGCCACCGCGTCCCGTTCGGCGGGCACCGCGGTGGCTACGAGGATCCTTGCGGTGGACGTGGTCAGGCGTCCTTCTTCAGCTTGAACGACCACAGGCCGGTGACGTCCTGCTCGCCCTCCTTGATGGAGACCAGCGTGGAGTTGCCCTGGGCGCCGTACTGCGCGTTGAAGAACACGCTGCCCGGGATGGTCCGGTAGGTCTTGGTGCTGGCGTCGGTGAGCGGCTGGCCGTTCATCAGGATCGTCCAGCCCTGGTCCGCGATCTTCGGGTCGACCCCGAAGCGGACGGTCTCGTCGGGGTCGACGGAGATGGTCTTGATGCCGGTGTCCTTCAGGCACCCGGCCAGCTCCGTGGTCTTCAGGGCGGCACCGTCGTCGTAGCAGCTCGCCTCGGCGCTGACCGAGCTGGAACCGACGGTGATCGTCGACATGGGCGACGGCTTGTCGCACGCCGACAGGACGAGCAGTCCGGCGGAAACGGCGCCGGCGGCGGCGACGGCGCGGCGGCGTCGCACAGCGGATTGCGTGGTCATGGGCGAAGGCTATCGGGCAGGCCCGGCCGCCTCCCCATGCGGGGTACGGGGCGTGCCGTGGGTTAGGCCACTCGCGGTCGGCTGCGCCCGCCGTGACGCGCGGAGCTGAGCAGGCCGCGGACGGTGGTCAGCCAGCCGGCGGCGAGCACGACGGCGGCCACCGACATGCCGAGGGTGCCGTTCAGCGGCAGGGCGATGCCGATCGCGCCGCCCAGCACCCACGACATCTGGAGCAGGGTCTCCGAGCGGGCGAACGCCGAGGTGCGCACCGGTTCCGGCACGTCCCGCTGGATCAGCGCGTCCAGCGACAGCTTGGCCAGCGCCTGCGCGAACCCGGCCACCGCCGCCAGGCAGGCCACCAGGAAGGCGCTGAAGAACAGCGCCGCCGTGACCGCGACGGCCAGCTCCACCGCGACGACCGTCACGATGATCAGCTCCGGCGCGCGCGCCTTCAGCCACGCCCCGACCGCCGTGCCGAGCGCGTTGCCGACCCCGGCGGCGACCGCCACCATGCCCAGTGACACGGCGGCGCTCTGTCCGGCCAGCGGGTGCTCACGGAGCAGGAACGCCAGGAAGAAGATCAGGAACCCGGCCAGGCAGCGGATCGCCGCGTTGACGCCGAGGGCGTGGGTGACCGCGATGCCGACCGTGCGCAGACCCGGCCGCTTCACGGGCTTGCGGTGCGGGCCGTGCAGATGTGCCTCGTCCGCGGCGAGCAGCGCCGTGTCCTCGCCCTTCGCCGAGTCGACCGTGTGCGGCAGGGTGAAGGAGAGAACCGTTCCGGCAATGAAGATGACGAAGGCGCCGTAGAGCGGCCAGCGCGGGCCGAGCGCCTGGAGCCCCGCCCCGATCGGCGCGGCGACGCCGGTGGCCAGCAGGCCGCCGAGCGTGACCCGGGAATTGGCCTTCACCAGGGAGAACCGAGGTGGCAGCAGCCGGGGCACGACGGCGCTTCTGACCACGCCGTACGCCTTCGAGGCGACCAGCACGCCGAGCGCCGCCGGATACAGCTCGATGCCACCGGTGATCACCGCGCCCGACAGCACCAGCGCGAGCAGCGCCCGCGCCAGCATCGCGCCCGCCATCGCCGCGCGCCGGCCGTGCGGGACGCGGTCGAGCAGGGGGCCGATCACGGGGGCGAGGAGGGTGAACGGCGCCATCGTGATCGCCAGATAGAGCGCCACACGGCCGCGCGCCTCGTCGGTGGGGACCGAGAAGAAGACGGTGGAGGCGAGGGCGATCGTGATCATGACGTCGCCCGCGCCGTTCACGGCGTGCAGTTCGATCAGTTTGCCGAGGCCGGACTCGCCGGCGCCGTGCGCGTGCGTGGCCTTGCGGATTCCGCGGGCGGTGCCGGTCACCGGGAAGTGCAGAGCACGGGCGAACGAGCGGAGCCGGCCGCCCGTACGGCCCGCTCCGCCGCCTCGGTTGTGCCCCTTGACTCCGCCGGTCCCGGAGGTGCCTTGGGGCGACCTTGCGGTTGCCACGACGTTCATAGTGCCCTGAGATGGGCGTCAGTAGTGCGGTTCCGGCGCGTATGGACGCGCACTTAGTGGCGATCATGTCCCGTCGGTGTAGGCCCAGCGGCGGTGAAGGGGTAGCGTGCGTAGCGCGCCGTGGCGAACGTTCTCGGCCGCGCGCCTCTCGGCCATCCCGCAGAATGGATGACACAGGTGCGCCCGAGCGCGACAGGGCGCGGACGTCGACGCGGTCCCCAGGTCCGCTCCGTCCGGCCCGTCGCCTTCAGGCTGGCGCACCGAGCGACGGCGTAGGAGAGAAGCGATACCTGTGAGCGCAGCGACAACGCGAAGCCGCACCACCGACCGCCTGTGCGCCGAGGCAGTGGACCTAGCCCGCGCCGCGGCCGAGGAGGCCGCCGCGCCCGGGGTGGTCGGGGAGCACTCGGGTCTGGTCTCCGAGGGCGACCGCGTTGTCACGCACTTCTTCGAGTGCAAGGAACTCGGGTACCGCGGCTGGCGCTGGGCGGTGACCGTGGCACGGGCGTCTCGCGCGAAGGTGGTGACGCTGGACGAGGTGGTGCTGCTGCCCGGTCCGGACGCGCTGCTCGCGCCCGAGTGGGTGCCGTGGAGCGAGCGGCTGCGGCCCGGCGACATGGGGCCGGGCGACCTGCTCCCCACGGACGCCGAGGATCTGCGCCTGGAGCCGGGCTGGACCGGCGAGGAGGTGCCGCTGCCGAGTTCCGCGGTCTCCGAGGACATGGCCGAGCTGGTCGAGGCGGAGGACGCGGAGGTCGCCGGCGGACCCCCGGCCACCCTGCCGGCGGTGCCGACCCGGGGCTCCATCGCGGCGGTCGCGGAGGAACTGGGCATGCGGCGCGCCCGGGTGCTGTCGCGGTACGGCCTGCATGTGGCGGCCGACCGCTGGGAGGATTCGTACGGGCCGAAGACCCCGATGGCGCAGGCGGCTCCCGCCTCGTGTGTGACCTGTGGCTTCCTGGCGCCGATCGGCGGGTCGCTGGGGCAGGCCTTCGGGGTCTGCGCGAACGAGTTCTCCCCGGCCGACGGCCGGGTGGTGTCGCTGGCGTACGGGTGCGGTGGGCACTCCGAGGCCGCGGTGATGCCGAAGCCGCCGCAGCCGGCACCGCCGGTGATCGACGAGACGCGGGTGGATCCGTTCCCGCTGCGGCCCGCGCGCGACTCGGGGTCCGTGCCGGACGTCTCCGACGAGGCCACGGCGGAGCTGGGGCACTCGTAGCTCCGGGGAACCCGCCTCAGGGGCCGAGCGGGCTTGCTCCCCGGCGCCCGGCGGGCCGGGAGTCGTGCCGGTCATCGCTGTCCGTCGGGCGCGATACCTTCTCCTCACGGCGATGAGGAGAGTCAACGTGAGCAAGTTCGTGCGGCCCGCTGCCGAGGGTGCCGATCCGTTCGGGACCGCCCGGCTGCGGCGCGGTGTCCTGGACGCGTGGGCCACCAGCCCGGCCCGTTTCCGCGAGGACGCCAACGCCGAGGAGGACCTCGTCCTCGGCGGCTACCGGGACCGGCTCGTCGTCGAGCTGGCGCAGAACGCCGCCGACGCGGCCGCCCGCGCCCGCGTCCCGGGCCGGCTGCGTCTCACGCTGCGCGACGACGTCCTCGTCGCCGCCAACACCGGCGCCCCGCTGGACGCGGCCGGCGTCGAGTCGCTGGCCACCCTGCGGGCCTCCGCCAAGCGGGACACCCCCTCGATCGGCCGGTTCGGCGTCGGCTTCGCGGCCGTCCTCGCCGTCACCGACGAGCCCGCCGTCGTGGGCCGGCACGGCGGTGTCCGCTGGTCCCTCGCCGAGGCCCGCGACCTCGCCGCCGAGACGGCCCGCCACAGCCCCGGCCTGGGCGACGAGATCCGGCGCCGGGACGGCCACGTACCGCTGCTGCGGCTGCCGTTCGCCGCCGAGGGCACCGCCCCCGACCGGTACGACACCGTCGTCATCCTGCCCCTGCGCGACACGGCGGCCGCCGCTCTGGCCGAGCGCCTCCTGCAAGCCGTCGACGACTCCCTGCTGCTCTCCCTGCCGGGGCTGGAGGAGGTCGTCGTCGAGATCGGCGCCGACGCGCCCCGCACCCTGCGCCGCCGCGCCGAGGACGCGCTGACCGTCGTGGAGGACTCGCGGGACGGCACCCGCCGGTGGCGCACGGCCGCCGCGCACGGCGCGCTCACGCCCGAACTGCTGGCCGACCGGCCGGTCGAGGAGCGGCTGCGCCCGCACTGGTCGGTCACCTGGGCCGTGCCCGTGGACGGCGACGGCACCCCCGCCCGCCCGCGCACCAGCCCCGTCGTGCACGCCCCCACGCCCAGCGACGAGCCCCTGGGCGTGCCCGCGCTGCTGATCGCGTCGTTCCCGCTGGACACCACCCGGCGGCACGCGGCCCCCGGGCCGCTGACCGACTTCCTGGTCGCGAAGGCCGCCGACGCCTACGCCGAACTGCTCGCCGACTGGCGGCCGGTGACCGAGGGGATCATCGACCTCGTGCCCGGACCGCTGGGCAAGGGCGAGCTGGACGGGGCGCTGCGGCAGGCCATCCTGGAGCGGCTGCCCCGCACGTCGTTCCTGCCCCCGGCGCCGGCTCCGGCCCCGGCCGGGGCGGACGCCGACGAGGACCTGCCCGAGACGCTCCGGCCGCGCGACGCCGAGGTCGTCGAGGGCGCCGGCGCCGACACCGTGCGGGTGCTCGCGGAGGTGCTGCCCACCCTGCTGCCCGCCGGTCTGGAACGCCGGGTGGAGCTGCGGACGCTGGGCGTCGCCCGGGTCCGGCTGACCGACGCCGTCGACCGGCTGGCCGGGCTGGAGAAGGAGCCCGAATGGTGGCGGCGGCTCTACGACAGCCTCGCGGGCGTCGACCCCGACCGGCTCACCGGCCTGCCCGTGCCGCTCGCTGGGGGCACGTCCCAGGCTTTCGGCTCCGGGGGAGGCCGGACCACCATCGGGCCCCGCCACGTGCTGCTGCCCAGCCCCGGCGCGGTCAGCGTCGACCCCGCGACCCTCACCCGGCTCGGCCTCAAGGTCGCCCACCCGGACGCCGCGCACCCGCTCCTGGAGAAGCTCGGCGCGCTGCCCGCGACACCCCGCGCGGTCCTCACCACCCCGCAGGTGCGAGCCGCGGTCGCGGCCTCCCTGGAGGACGAGGGCGCGCTGTCCTGGGAGGAGGACGCGCCGGACGCCGAGGAACTGGCGGAGACCGTCCTCACGCTGGTCCGCGACGCCGGTCTGGAACCGGGGGACGAGCCGTGGCTCGGCGCCCTCGCCCTCCCGGACGAGGACGGGGAACCGGCGCCGGCCGGGGAGCTGGTCTTCCCCGGCAGCCCCTTCGCCCAGATCATGCGCGAGGGCGAGCTCGCCTACGTGGACGCGGAGTTCGCCGAGCGCTTCGGCGAGCAGCCGCTGGCCGCGTGCGGGGTGCTGGTCAACTTCACCCTGGTGCGCAGCACCGACGTCGTCCTCGACCCGGACGAACTGGAGCCCCGCGAGGGGGAGTACGCCGAGCCGGACGACGCCGGGCTGCTGGACGCGGTGGACGTCTGGTGCGAGGACATCCTCGACCGTTTCCCCGACTCCCCGGTGCCGCCGGTCGCCACCGAGCTGGTCGCGGTGCGGGACCTGGACCTCGTGGACGACGACAAGTGGCCGCAGGCCCTGGCGCTGCTCGCGCAGCCGCCGCTGCGGGACGCGCTCACCCAGCCGGTGCGGATCCTGCTGCCCGACGGCACCCATGAGGTCGTACGGCCCTACACGGCCTGGTGGTTGCGCGGGCATCCGGTGCTGGACGGCCGCCGTCCGGCGGGTCTGCTCGCCGCGGGCGGCGACCCGCTGCTGCGGGGCCTGTACGACGAGGCGGACGCGACCGGGTTCGACGACGAGCAGGTGCTGCGGGCGCTGGGCGTGCGCACCTCGGTGGCGGCCCTCTTGGACGAACCGGGCGGCGGCGCCGAGCTGCTGGACCGGCTCGCCGACCCCGAGCGGCCGGTCACCGGTGCCCAACTGCACGCCCTCTACGGGGCGCTGGCCGAGCTGGACCCCGAGCAGGTGACCCTGCCCGACGACCTGCGCGCCGTCGTCGACGGCCGGGTCGAGGTCGTGGACGCGACCGGCGCGGTGGTGGTCGACTCGCCGGACCTGCTGCCCTTCACCGAGGGCGTGCCGCTGTTGCCGGTCCCGCCGGCGCGGGCGGCCGAGCTGGCGGAGCTGTTCCAGGTGCGGCGGCTGAGCGAGTCCGTCACCGGCGAGGTCGACTCCGAGGGCACCGAGCACGACGTACCCGAGTCGGTGCGCGTCCTCCTGGGCGCGCGGACCCCGTCCTCGTACGTCGAGCACGACGAACTCGTCGTCGACGGCGTCGAGATCGACTGGCGCGTCACCACCGACGGCGTCCTGCACGCGGCGACCCTGGAGGGGGTCGCGGCGGGCCTCGCCTGGGCGGCGGGCCAGTGGCCGCGCCGCTTCGAGGTGGCCGCCCTCCTGGAGGACCCGTCCCGCACGGAGGAACTGGCCCGGGACCGCTGGTTCGACTGAGGGGCGCCCGCCCGTCGAGGGCGCCCGACCGTGAAAGTCCGAACACATTTTCCTCACCGGTCCTACAACCATCCGCCCCCGCGGCGGGTCTGATCGCGTGAGTCAACAGACTCCACGATGACTTGGGCCTCGTCGCGCTCACGCGCCGCCGCAGGGAACGAAGGGCAGCGAGGCCCCTCTCCTCCATGGGGAACACACACATGCGCATACGAGCCACCGTGGCCGCCGTCTCCGGCGCCCTGGCCCTGTCCGCCCTGACCGCGCCGATCGCGCAGGCCGACGCGGACGGCGTCGAACTGGACCGTCCGAGCATCGCCGAGCGCTTCGGCACTCCGTCCGCCAAGTCGTCCGCGCGCGTCGGCGTGCAGGCGGTGCCCACCATCAACGCGGTGACGATCAACTCCAACACGAGCATGGTCGTCGGCACCGGCGCCAAGACGATCAAGGTGTACGTGAAGGCCAGCCACCCGAGCGGCATCTCGGACGCCTACATCGACCTGTGGCACGGCAGCGACCCCGAGTACGACATCGACGGCTACTTCCCGCCGAACGAGGAGGTCGCCTCCTGCACGGCCAGCAGCGCCACGACGTCGACCTGCAAGCTCACCCTCACCGCCACGCCCGGCACGACCGGCGACCTGGTGGGCAAGCTGTACAGCAACATCCTCGCCGGCACCTGGAACGTCTCCGTCGGTGTCGTGGCCAACAACAACGATGTCTTCTACACCGACTTCTACAAGACCCACAAGGTCCAGCGCGCCTCCGCGCTCACGGTCAACGCCAATCCGGAGCCGGTGAAGAAGGGCGGCACCCTCACCGTCACGGGCAAGCTGACCCGCGCCGACT
The DNA here is from genome assembly GCF_055657325.1 of Streptomyces sp. NPDC107562. Classification (NCBI taxonomy): domain Bacteria; kingdom Bacillati; phylum Actinomycetota; class Actinomycetes; order Kitasatosporales; family Streptomycetaceae; genus Streptomyces; species Streptomyces sp. NPDC107562. The sequence goes on from NZ_JBVKBE010000007.1 coordinate 155,696, forward strand.
GGCCGAGCCGCAAGTACGTCGGTTTCAGCGGCCAGAAGGTCGCCCTGCAGTTCCGCAAGTCCGGCCCCACCTCGTACGCGAACGTCAAGGGCATCACCGCCGCCACCGGCGGTGCGCTGAAGACCACCTACAAGGCGTCCTACGACGGCTACTGGCGCTTCAACTACTCGGGCATCGCGAGCACCGCGGCGATCAGCATCGCGGGTGACTACGTCGACGTGAAGTAGGCGACGGCTCGCCCGGGTGGGACCGGTACTCCACGAAATCCGCCAACTTCCCCCACCCGGGCAACCGTTCCCCGCACTCGCCTATCTGATCAGGAGAGCCAACAGGCTCCGAGATCACTCGCGACCACCTGGGGAACGCATGCGCATACGTGCCACTGTCGCCGCCGTCACCGGCGCCCTGGCCCTCTCCGCCCTCGCCGTACCGGCCACGCACGCCGCCGGCGGCGACGGCTTCGACCACCGCGAGGCGTTCGCGAAGATCAGCCGGGCCGCGCACAAGGGCGACCGTGCCCCCGGCGGGCCGTACGACATGGACGTCACCTTCTCGGACTTCAAGATCGCCAAGGCGCTCAAGCTCGGCTCGGGGACGCATTACTCCACGACGGTCACCTACAAGCTGACCCACGCCGCCGGGATCAACGTGAAGGCCGCGGACTTCCTGACGAACCCGGTCCTCTACCGCGGTGAGATCGACGCCCCGACCAGCGTCACCCTCGTCGGCGTCCGGCCCGCCACCTGCGCGGTCACCACCGCGACCACCGCCACCTGCACGGGCAAGATCGACTTCTACCCGCGCGAGGACCTGCTCAACTCCGACGCCGGCACCTGGAAGGCGGGCGCCGTCGCCGTCGCGCTCAACGGTCAGGACCCCGAGGGCCTGGAGTTCGACATCACCAAGGTCGGCTACGCCGAGCAGGGCGACCTCGGGACCACGCTGGTGCAGCGGGCCACCACGCTCTCCGTGGACGCCACCCCCGAGCCGGTGAAGAAGGGCAAGACCCTCACCATCACGGGCAAGCTCTCCCTCGCCAACTGGGAGACCGGCAAGTACGTCGGCTACGTGAACCAGTCGGTGGCCCTGCAGTACCGCAAGAAGGACGTCACGACGTACTCCAACGTCAAGGGCATCAAGACCAACAGCAAGGGCGAGCTGAGGACGACGGTCACGGCGTCGGCGGACGGCTACTACCGCTTCACGTTCAAGGGCAAGACGACCGTCCCGGCCGTCAACGCGACCGGCGACTACGTCGACGTCCAGTAGGCCCTAGGCGGGAAAACGGCGGTCGACCCCTCTCCAGAGGAACTCCAGGGCGACCGCCGCACCCGCGGCCATTCCCACCGCGATCCACGGCACGGTCATCCCCACCAGCTTCAGGGCGAAGAAGTCCTGCAGCCAGGGCACCACCAGTACCACCACGAACAGCGCGCCCATCGTCGCCACCAGCGCGACCCGCCACCAGGTGTAGGGCCGGGCGACGATCGCGAGCACCCACATCGCGATCAGGAACAGCGTCAGCGTCGCCGCGCTCGTCTCCGCCGCCAGCGCCCCCGGCCCGGTGTAGTACCGCTGGGCGATCAGATACGTGGCGAACGTGGCCACCGCGGCCAGCACTCCGCCCGGGACGGCGTACCGCATCACCCGAGGCACGAAGTTCGGCCTCGCCCGTTCCTTGTTGGGCGCGAGGGCGAGGAAGAAGGCCGGGACACCGATCGTCAGAGTGGACAGCAGCGTCAGATGGCGCGGCAGGAACGGGTACTCGACCTGCCAGCACACCACCAGGATCGCCAGCAGCACCGAGTACACCGTCTTGACCAGGAACAGGGTCGCCACGCGCGTGATGTTGCCGATGACGCGGCGGCCCTCCGCCACCACCGACGGCAGCGTGGCGAAGCTGTTGTTCAGCAGCACGATCTGCGCCACCGCCCGGGTCGCCTCCGAGCCCGAGCCCATCGCGACCCCGATGTCGGCGTCCTTCAGGGCGAGCACGTCGTTCACGCCGTCGCCGGTCATCGCGACCGTGTGCCCGCGGGACTGGAGCGCCCCGACCATGTCCCGCTTCTGCTGCGGGGTGACCCGCCCGAACACCGTGCCCTCGTCCAGGGCCCCGGCCATCTCGTCCCGGCCTGCGGGCAGGCCACGCGCGTCCACCGTGGCACCGGTCAGCCCCAGCTTGCCGGCGACGGCCCCGACCGACACCGCGTTGTCGCCGGAGATGACCTTGGCGGCGACGCCCTGGTCGGCGAAGTAGCGCAGGGTGTCGGCGGCGTCGGGGCGCAGCCGCTGTTCGAGCACGACGAGGGCGGCGGGCTTGGCGTCCCGGGTGATCCCGGGGGAGTCCAGCTCGCCCGAGACGCGGGCCAGCAGCAGCACCCGCAGCCCCTGCTCGTTCAGCCGGTCGGTCTCGGCGAGGGCGGGGTCGTCCTCGCCGAGCAGGACGTCGGGCGCGCCGAGGAGCCACGTACTGGACTCGCCGTTGCCCTCGCTGAAGGCGGCGCCGCTGTACTTGCGGGCGGAGGAGAAGGGCAGCGCCTCGACGCAGCGCCAGTCCTCGCTGTCCGGGTAGGCGTCGATGATCGCCCGGAGGGAGGAGTTGGGGCGCGGGTCGGACTCGCCGAGGGCGCCGAGCACCTGCCGTACGTAGGCCTCGTCGTTGCCGTCCAGGGTGCGCAGCTCGGTGACGTCCATGCCGCCCTCGGTGAGGGTGCCGGTCTTGTCGAGGCAGACGGTGTCGACGCGGGCCAGCCCCTCGATCGCGGGCAGTTCCTGGACCAGGCACTGCTTGCGGCCGAGCCGGATCACGCCGATCGCGAAGGCGACGGAGGTGAGCAGCACGAGGCCCTCGGGGACCATGGGGACGATGCCGCCGACGGTGCGGGCGACGGAGTCCTTGAAGTCGGTCTCCTTCACCACCAGCTGGCTGATGATCAGGCCGATGGCGGTCGGCACCATCATCCAGGTCACGTACTTGAGGATCGTGGAGATCCCCGAGCGCAGCTCGGACTGGACGAGGGTGAAGCGGGACGCCTCCTCGGCGAGCTGGGCGGCGTACGCCTCCCGCCCCACCTTGGTCGCCTGGAACGCCCCGACCCCGGCGACCACGAAGCTGCCGGACATGACCTCGTCCCCCGGCTGCTTGACGACCGGGTCGGCCTCGCCGGTGAGCAGTGACTCGTCGATCTCCAGTCCGTCGGCCTCGACGCACGTCCCGTCGACCACGACCTTGTCGCCCGGCCCGATCTCGATCAGGTCGTCCAGCACGATCTGCGCGGTGCCGACCTCGGTGGCCACCCCGTCGCGCCGCACGGTCGGCCGCACCTCGCCGATCAGGGCCAGCGAGTCCAGGGTCTTCTTCGCGCGCCACTCCTGGAGGATGCCGATGCCGGTGTTCGCGAGGATGACGAATCCGAACAGGCTGTCCTGGATGGGCGCGACGACCAGCATGATCGCCCAGAGCACACCGATGATCGCGTTGAAGCGGGTGAAGACGTTGGCGCGGATGATGTCGGCCATCGACCGGCTGCTGCGCACCGGCACGTCGTTGACCTGTCCCCGGGTGACCCGCTCGGCGACCTCGGCGGCGGTCAGCCCGGTCGTGCGGGAGGGCACGCGCGAGGGGTGCACGGGGTCGAGACCGGCGCCCGCGTCGATGTGCGTCATGCATTCGACGGTACGTGCGGAACTACGGCTTCACCTGCCGAGTGCGGGGAAGATCCGACCTGGGGAGGACCGCCATGGTTCCGTGGTCGTACGGCAGTCGTACGGGGCCCCTACGGCGCGGTGCCCGCGCTTCGCCGTGCGGTGAACAGCAGGTACTCCCACTCCATGACGGTCGGTCCGCTGCCCGCCGCCCTGTCGTGCCGCCGGGCGAGGTCCGCCAGGTCGCGGTCGAGGGCGTCGAGGCGTTCCGGGTCCTCCGCGTGTGCCCGGTAGACGGCGAGCACGGGACCGTAGCGCTCCTTGAAGTAGTCCCGGAACCCCTCGGGCGTCTCGAAGCGGTCGACGAGGACGGTCCGGCGCTCGGCGCTCACGTCCGTCACCCGGTCACTCAGCAGCGCCCGCACATGGTCGGGGTCGCCCCACAGCGGGGCCGGCTGCGCGCCGGGCGGAGGGGGCGGCGCGTACGGCTTGAGCGCGGTCAGCAGTTGTCCCAGGAAGCCCTCGGGTGTCCAGCTCAGCAGCCCGACGGTGCCGCCCGGCCGGCAGACGCGGACCAGTTCGTCGGCGGCGGCCTGGTGGTGCGGGGCGAACATGACGCCGACGCAGGAGAGCACGGTGTCGAAGTCGGCGTCCGCGAAGGGCAGGGACTCGGCGTCGGCCTCCCGCCACCTCAGGTCCACGCCGCTCCTGTCGGCCATGAGGCGTCCGGCCTCCAGGAGTTCGGGGGTCAGATCGCAGGCCACCACGTCCGCGCCGGCCAGGGCCGCCGGGATCGCGGCGTTGCCGGTGCCGGCGGCGACGTCCAGCACCCGGTCGCCGGCCTTCACCCCGCACGCCTCGACGAGCAGCGCCCCCAGCCCCGGGATGATCTCGGCGGCGACGGAGGGGTAGTCGCCCGAGGCCCAGATCGCCCGGTGCTTGGCCTTCAGGGTCCGGTCCGCCTCGGCGGAGTCGCTCTGCTGTGCCATGGCGCTGCTCCTCACCGGGTCGGCCACGGCCGGGCGTCGCCGCCGTGACGCTCGGCGGCTGCCGGTTCGGCCCCGCCGTCGCGGCCCGTCGTCCGGGCCCCGCCGTTCCGCCCGCCGTTCTCCGCCTGCCGTTTCAGCCTGGCACGAGGTGGACGTCGCGACGACCGGGGGGAGCGCCGGGCCGCTCGCGCGGGCTCAGTCCGCCGGGGCCGCGGGCGAGGGGCCGGCGGTCGTCGCCCGCGCGGACCGCGCCTGCTTGATGGCGGCGTCGCGCCGGCGCACGTACCAGATGCCGATGAAGCCCAGGCCGCCGCCGGCCAGGCAGGTCCACAGCCACCAGGTGTGGCCGTGCTCGTCGAACCAGCCGTAGAAGGGCAGCTGGACGAGGAAGAGGGCGAACCAGACGATCGTGCCGCCGATGATGGTGCCGACCACGGGGCCCTCCAGGGGCTCCGGCGCCTCGTGCTTGGGGGTCCACTTCGCCATGGACACAGCTTACGAGGCCGTCGGGCGGGTCCGGTCGGCGCGGGGGCGGTGCGGCCGGCCGGGGACGGCACACGGGTCTACGCGCGGAGATGGAACTTCGACCCTCATATGTTCATACTGAAACCGTTTACCTTTGACCGGTTCTGCTCGTAGGAAAGTATCAATGCCCACCTCGGCCTCCCCCAAGGCTCCCGCGCCCGAGCAGCCGGGCGGCGCGCCCGCGTACGGCGCCCTCGACCGCTACTTCAAGATCTCGGAACGCGGCAGCTCGCTCTCCCGCGAGGTCCGGGGCGGTTTCGCCACCTTCTTCGCGATGGCCTACATCATCGTGCTGAACCCGATCATCCTCGGCAGCGCGAAGGACATGTACGGCAACCAGCTCGACAACGGTCAGCTGGTCACCGCCACGGCGGTGACGGCCGCCTTCACCACCCTGCTGATGGGTGTCATCGGCAACGTGCCGATCGCGCTCGCCGCCGGTCTCGGGGTGAACTCGGTCGTCGCCCTCCAGCTCGCCCCCCGGATGTCCTGGCCGGACGCCATGGGCATGGTGGTGCTGGCCGGCTTCGTGGTGATGCTGCTGGTCGCCACCGGTCTGCGCGAGCGCGTGATGAACGCCGTGCCCTACGGCCTGCGCAAGGCCATCGCCATCGGTATCGGCCTGTTCATCATGCTGATCGGTCTCGTGGACGCCGGCTTCGTCGCCCGTATCCCGGACGCCGCCCAGACCACCGTCCCGCTCCAGCTCGGCGCCACCGGTCACCTCAACGGCTGGCCGGTGCTGATCTTCGTGCTCGGCGTGCTGCTGACGCTGGCGCTGATCGTGCGCAAGGTCTCCGGCGCGATCCTGATCTCGATCGTGGCGATGACCGTACTCGCCGTGATCATCAACGCGATCGCCGACGTCCCGTCCTGGGGCCTGACCACGCCCACGTGGCCCGGCAACCCGGTGGCCACCCCCGACTTCGGTCTGCTCGGCCAGGTCAGCCTGTTCGGCGGCTTCGCCAAGGTCGGGGTGCTGACCGGCATCCTGTTCGTCTTCACGGTCCTGCTGTCGTGCTTCTTCGACGCGATGGGCACGATCATGGGCGTCAGCGACGAGGCCAAGCTGACCGACGCCGAGGGCCAGATGCCCGGCATCAACAAGGTGCTCTTCGTCGACGGCATCGCCGTCGCCGCCGGCGGCGCCAGCTCCTCCTCGGCCACCACCTGCTTCGTGGAGTCCACGGCGGGCGTCGGCGAAGGGGCCCGTACCGGTTTCGCGAACGTCGTCACGGGTGCGCTGTTCGCCGTCGCGCTCTTCCTGACGCCGGTCGCCACGATGGTGCCGTCCCAGGCGGCCACGCCCGCGCTGCTCGCGGTCGGCTTCCTGATCATGGCCGGATCCATCCGGGAGATCGACTGGGCGGACTACACGATCGCCATCCCGGCCTTCGTGACGATGCTGATGATGCCGTTCACCTACTCGATCACCAACGGCATCGGGATGGGCTTCATCACCTTCGTGGTGCTGCGGCTCGCGGCGGGCCGGGGCCGGGAGGTCCCGGCGGCGATGTACGTGGTGTCGGCGGTCTTCGCCTTCTACTACCTGATGCCGGCACTGGGTCTCACGTGACCCCGTAGAACCGCTCCGTCTCCTCGACGGCGGCCTGGAACCGCTCGTCGAAGTCCTCGCGGACGAGCGTCCGGACGACATAGTCCTGGACGCTCATTCCGCGTTGCGCCGCCCGGTGTCGCAGGCGTTCGAGCAGGTCACCGTCTATTCGCAGGCTGAGCACACTGGTCCCCATGGGGATGAGGGTCGGGGGCGCCGCCGGGCGGCGTGTCACGTTCCGCGGCCGGATCACTCGTATGGGTGAAGCTGGGGTTTCGTGAGGCGTCTCACGGGCATCCAGGTGTGTCCCAGGTGTTCCTTAGCGAGGGTAATGAGTTAAGCTAAAGAACATGCCGGACCTTACCCATGGCGACGACGCTGCCGCCGTGAACTCCCTGCGATCCGCCGTGATGCGACTGTCCCGTCGGCTCAAGCACCAGCGGGTCGACGAGTCGCTGAGCCCGACCGAGATGTCGGTCCTGGGCACCCTGGCGCGCTGCGGCACCGCCACCCCGGGCGAGCTCGCCCGGAAGGAGCACGTGCAGCCGCCGTCCATGACACGCATCGTGGCTCTGCTGGAGGCCAAGGGGCTGGTGCGGCTGGAGCCGCACCCCGAGGACCGGCGCCAGAAGGTCGTCACGCAGACGGAGCGCGCCAAGGTGATGCTCGAAGAGAGCCGCCGCAAGCGGAACGCGTTCCTGGCCTCGCTGGTCGAGGACCTCGACGAGGACGAGTGGGCCAAACTGCGCGCCGCCGCCCCCGTGCTGGAGAAGCTCGCGCATCTGTGACCGCACCGCCGGAGGAGGCGAACCCTTTTGAGTACGGGATCCGGAGCAGATTCCGCCCCCGCACCGACCACCCACGACCCCCAGCCCGTTCCTCAGCCAGTCCCTCGGCCCGTCCCCGATCCGCCGGACCTCGCGGCCGAGGGCACCCGTAAGTCCTCGATGTTCAGCTCGCTGAAGATCCGGAACTACCGTCTCTTCTTCCTCGGCCAGGTGGTCTCCAACACCGGCACCTGGATGCAGCGCATCGCACAGGACTGGCTGGTCCTCAGCCTCACCGGCTCCGCGACGGCCGTCGGCTTCACGACGGCGCTCCAGTTCCTGCCGATGCTGTTCTTCGGCCTCTACGGCGGCGTCCTGGTCGACCGCCTCCCCAAGCGCCCCACCCTGATGGTCACCCAGACGGCGATGGCGCTCACGGGCCTGGCCCTCGCCGCGCTGACGCTGACCGGCCATGTGGAGGTCTGGCACGTGTACGTCGCCGCCTTCGCGGTCGGCCTCGCCACGGTCCTCGACAACCCGGCCCGCCAGTCCTTCGTGAGCGAGATGGTCGGCCCCGACCAGCTCCAGAACGCCGTCAGCCTGAACTCCGCGAACTTCCAGTCCGCCCGCATGGTCGGCCCCGCCGTGGCCGGCGTGCTGATCACCGGCGTCGGCACGGGCTGGGCGTTCCTCTTCAACGGCCTGTCCTACGTCGCCCCGCTCGTCGGCCTGCTGCTGATGCGCGGGCGGGAACTGCACCCCGTGCGGCGCGCCCCGCGCGGCAAGGGGCAGCTGCGGGAGGGCCTGCGTTACGTCGCGGGGCGCCCGGAGCTGATCTGGCCGATCGTCCTGGTCGGCTTCATAGGGACGTTCGCCTTCAACTTCCCCGTCTATCTCTCGGCCTTCGCCGACGACGTCTTCCACGCCGGGGCGGGCACCTACAGCCTCTTCAACACGCTGATGGCGGTCGGCTCGGTGACCGGCGCACTGCTCGCCGCGCGCCGGGGCACGGCCCGGATGCGGCTGCTGGCCGCGGCGGCGCTGGTCTTCGGCACCGTCGAGATGGTGGCCGCCGCGACCCCGTCGCTGTGGCTGTTCGCCCTGCTGATGATCCCGCTCGGCGTCTTCGGGATGACGGTCAACGTCACCGCCAACACCGGCATCCAGATGGCCACCGACCCGGCGATGCGGGGTCGTGTCATGGCCCTCTACATGATGGTCTTCCTGGGCGGCTCCCCGGTCGGCGCACCGATCGTCGGCTGGATCACGGACACCTACGGCGCCCGCGTCGGCCTCGCGACCGGCGGCGCGGTCGCGGCCCTGGCCGCCACGGCCATCGGCCTGATCCTGGCCCGCGTCGGCGGTCTGCGACTGTCGTTGGGCTGGCATCAGGGCCACCCGAGGGTCCGGTTCGTCCCCCGGGAGGTGAAGGAGGAACTGGCGGCGGTGGCGTGATCCGGCGAAAGGGGGCGTGGTCAGTCGCGGGGGAACTCGTCGGTCTTGAGGACGAGGTCGACCACCGTGCCGGTCAGGTCGATCTCGTCACCGAAGTCGAAGCCGAGCTCGCCCCGGTACTCCCCGTCCTTGGGCTGGGTGTAGAGGTGCCAGCGGCCGGTGTACGGATCGACGACGAGGTACACCGGGACCTCGGCGGCCGCGTACGCGTCCTTCTTGGGGCCGTAGTCGTTGGCGGCGGTCTTCTTGGAGATCACCTCGGCGACGAACTCGACGTCCTGGTGGCGCCAGAGTCCGCCGGGTTGCTTCTCGGCGTCCTCGGCCATCACCGTCACGTCGGAGGCGAAGCCGTTGAGGTGGCCCGGGTAGTCGATCCGGACATCGGACTTCACGCGCTTGCGCGGATACCTGGTGCGCAGTTGCTCGACGAGGTCCAGGATGATCTCCCAGTGCGTGTCACGCTGCGGCGCCATGAAGATGTTCCCCTCGACGATCTCGACCTTGTATCCCTCGGGGACGGGCATCCTCTCCAGCCACTCGAACATCATGTCGAGCGTGAGTTCGCCGCTGCTTCGGGCCATCTCGATCCTGTCTTCAAGGACGGTCATCGTGGCGCTCCTCCCCGGCTGCCGCTCACCCGAGCGCAGCCGCGCGGTACAACGATACGCACGGTGACCGGGTCACGTCCGGACGTGGGAGGCGTACCCGCACACTGGCCTCATGAGACTCTTCGCCGCTCTGCTGCCGCCCGAGGACGTCGCCGAGGAACTGGCCTCGGAGGTGAGAACTCTGAAGGGGCTGCCCGGTGCGGACGGGCTGCGCTGGACCGAGCGGGCCGGGTGGCACTTCACGCTCGCGTTCTACGGAGAGGTCCACGAGGACCTGGTGCCGGAACTGACGGAGCGGCTGGGGCGGGCCGCGCGGCGGACGGCGGCGTTTCCGCTGGCCGTGCGGGGTGGTGGGCAGTTCGGGCAGGGGCGGGCGCTGTGGGCCGGGGCGGAGGGGGACCTCGCGACGCTGCGGCTGCTGGCGGAGCGGGCGGAGGCGGCGGCGCGCAAGGCGGGGGTGGAGATGGGGGAGCACCGGCGGTACAGGGCCCATCTGACGCTGGCCCGTAGCCGCGACGCGCGGGACGTACGGCCGTACGTCGACGCGCTGGCCGGGTTCACCGGCCGTACCTGGACCGTGGACGAGCTCGCGCTGGTGCGGAGCGATCTGCCGACGTCCGGGGTTCCGGGGGAGCAGCCGCGCTACGAGGCGGTCGCCCGCCGGCGGCTCGGCGGGGCCGGTTAGTCTCGGTACGTGGACCCGAAAACCCGGAACCGGATCATGGCCGGTGCGCTTGTACTCATGTTCGTGGTGGTTGCCCTGGCCTCGGCGGTCAGGTAGCCGTCGACTGAGGGCGCCCGGGGGCGGGGGCTGCGGGTGGTTCGGCGGGTGTGAGGCCGTCGGTGGCTGGTCGCGCAGTTCCCCGCGCCCCTTGGGCGTTGGCCGGGCGGTGGTTACCAGGCGAAGGACTCCGGGGACGGGCCCGGGCCCGGGAAGATGTCGTCCAGGGCGGTCAGGAGTTCGTCGGACAGGTCCAGCTCGACGGCCCGCAGTGCGGATTCCAGCTGCTCGGCGGTGCGCGGGCCGACGATCGGGCCGGTCACGCCGGGACGGGTGAGCAGCCAGGCCAGGGCGGCCTCGCCGGGCTCCAGGCCGTGCTTGTCGAGGAGGTCCTCGTAGGCCTGGATCTGTGCGCGTCCCGCCGGGTCGGCCAGGGTGTCGGCGGCCCGCCCGGTGGCGCGGCGGCGGCCCTCGACCTCCTTCTTGAGCACACCGCCGAGCAGCCCGCCGTGCAGCGGCGACCACGGGATGACGCCGAGGCCGTAGTCCTGCGCGGCCGGGATGACCTCCATCTCGGCACGGCGCTCGGCGAGGTTGTAGAGGCACTGCTCGCTGACGAGGCCGATGGTGCCGCCGCGACGGGCGGCGGTCTCGTTGGCCTGGGCGATCTTGTAGCCGGGGAAGTTGCTGGACCCGGCGTACAGGATCTTGCCCTGCTGCACCAGGACGTCGATCGCCTGCCAGATCTCGTCGAACGGCGTGTCCCGGTCGATGTGGTGGAACTGGTAGAGGTCGATGTGGTCGGTCTGGAGCCGCTGGAGGCTGGCGTCCACCGCGCGGCGGATGTTCAGCGCGGAGAGCTTGTCGTGGTTGGGCCAGGCGGGGGAGCCGTCGCCCGCCATGTTGCCGTACACCTTGGTGGCGAGGACGACCTTGTCCCGCCGGTCGCCCCCCTTGGCGAACCAGTCGCCGATGATGCGTTCGGTACGGCCCTTGTTCTCGCCCCAGCCGTAGACGTTGGCGGTGTCGAAGAAGTTGATTCCCGCGTCCAGCGCCGCGTCCATGATCGCGTGACTGTCGGCCTCGTCCGTCTGCGGGCCGAAGTTCATCGTGCCGAGGACGAGGCGGCTGACCTTGAGTCCGGTGCGTCCGAGCTGCGTGTACTTCATGGTGTCCAAGCCAACGGCTTGAAGTGCGCTCCAGGCAAGCACCGTTCAGCGCGAGACGAGCACCGCGAGGCCGAGTACGACGGTCGGTGTGAGCACCAGCGTGGCGAGATGGGTGAGCAGGGTGCGCCACAGGGCGAGCGCGGCGAACAGCAGCATGCCGCCCGCAAGCCAGTAGACGAAGAGCTGGAGGGCGAGCCCTTCGGCCGCGTTCTCCTGCTCGCCGGTGGTCACCTCGGCCCCCAGGACGCCGCCGATCACCATCAGGAGGAGCCCGCAGCACACCAGCGGGTTCACCACCCCGACGGTGACCGCGAGCGGTCCGTCCGCCCGGCGGACGCCTCTCCACAGTCGTATCGCGCTCATGAGGAGGGAAGCGTACCCGGGACGACCGGCCGCGAGGCCGTGGACGGAGGGACACCGACATGCCGACCGGCCAGATCGACACCCTGGTACTCCTGCTGCGCCGCACCCTCGGCGACCGTGTCCTCGGCGTCTACCTGCACGGTTCGGCCGTCCTCGCGGGCCTTCGTCCGCACAGCGACCTCGATGTGCTCGCCGTCGTGGACGGGCCGACGAGCTATGCCCAACGCGCGGAACTGGTGCGGGAGTTGCTCAAGGTGTCCGGCGGGGCGGCGGGCCGTCCGGTGGAGTTGACCGTCGTACGCCACGACACGGTCAGCCCGTGGCGGTACCCGCCGGACTGCGAGTTCCTGTACGGCGAATGGCTGCGGGCCGAGTACGAGCGCGGCGTGGTGCCCGGGCCCGCACCGATGCCCGACCTGGCGCCGCTGATCACCATGGTGCGGGAGGGCGACACGCCCCTTCACGGGCCCCCGCCCGCCGCCCTGCTGGCTCCCGTCCCGCACGCGGACCTGCGGCGGGCGATCGTCGAGGGCGTCCCGGAGCTGCTGGCCGACCTGGGCCCGGACACCCGTAACGTCCTGCTGACCCTCGCCCGGATCTGGGTCACGCTCGCGACCGGGGCCATCCGCTCGAAGGACGCGGCCGCCGACTGGGCCCTGGAACGCCTCGCGCCCGGACACCGCCCCTCCCTGGCGTGGGCGCGGGCCGGCTATCTGGGCCAGGAGACGGGCGCGGCCCCGTCGGGCGCCGCCGCGCGGGCGTGCGCCGACGCGCTCGTGCGCGGGCTGCGCGCCGTCGCCGATCAGCCCGGGTAGGCGGCGCCCAGCCCCCAGCCCTGATGCAGCGCCTCCGCGAACGCCTGGGCGATCTTGTGCTCGCCGCTCGCGTTCGGGTGGGTGCCGTCATAGGTGTCGGTGTGGATGTCGTACGACGCCGGCGGTGTGGCCAGCAGCAGCGGCGAGCGGGGCTCGTCCAGGTCGGCGACCGCCTTCGCGAGGAGTTCGTTGAAGGCGGCCACCTGCTCGGCGAAGGGGGCGTCCGACGTGCAGCGCACGTTCGGGATCACCGGGAGCGCGACGATGCGGACGTGCGGGGTGGCCTCGCGCGCGGCGGCGACGAAGGCGCGCACGTTCTCGGCCGTCTGCTCGGCGTTCGTGTAGAAGCCCAGGTCGATCAGGCCCAGCGAGACCAGCAGCACGTCCGCGCGGCACTCGCGCACCGCCGGGCCGATCAGCGGGGCCATGTGCAGCCAGCCCTCGCCCCAGCCGGCCAGGTGGGCGCGGGGGAAGTCGGGCTCCGCGTAGGCGTAGGAGCCGGGCGCCTCGGCCGTCTTGTCGTACAGGGTCTCGCGCGGGCCGACGAGCGTGAAGGGTCCGTCGTACGTCTCGCACAGGTGCCGCCACATCCGGTAGCGCCAGGTGTGTTCGCCCGCGCTGCCGATGGTCATGGAGTCGCCTACCGGCATGAACCTGAGCATCCGCTCATGATGGTCGATCGGCGCCGCGGGCGGGGTGTGAGGCCCACCACCCCGGTGAAAAGCCTGACGGGATGGCAGTCTTGGGGGCATGCGCCGCTCCCTCGCACTCCTCGCCGCTGCCCTCCTCGCGGGCGCGCTCACCGTGCCGACCGCCTCCGCAGCCGACGGCGACGAGGGGTTCACGATCAAGGACCCGCGCATCACCGAGTCCAGCGGCCTCGCCGCCTCCCGGCAGCACCCCGGGATCTACTGGACCCACAACGACAGCGACGACGGCGCCTATCTGTACGCCGTGGACAGCGCGACCGGCGAGACCGTCGCCACCCTCACCCTGACCGGCGTCGGCCGCCCCCGTGACGTCGAGGCCGTCTCCATCGGGCCCGACGACCAGATCTACGTGGGCGACATCGGCGACAACCTCGGCGGCACCTGGGACCACGTCTGGATCTACCGGCTCCCCGAGCCCGAGGAGCTGAAGGACCAGACCCTGCGGGCCACGCAGTACGTCGTCAAGTACGCCGACGGGGCGCGGGACGCCGAGTCGCTCGTGGTCCACCCGAAGACGGGGCGGGTCTACATCATCGACAAGAACGAGGCCGGCGGGCACCTGTACGAGGGCCCGGCGCGGCTGTCCTCGTCCGGCACGAACGTCTTCGAGCCCGTCGCCGCCGTCCCCGATCTGGAGGCCACCGACGCGGCGCTCTCCCCGGACGGCGAACGGCTCGTCGTGCGCAGCTACTTCGGCTCGCTCGCCTACGACTGGAACGACGGGCGCATCAAGCGCACCGGGCGGCTCGGCGTGCCGTCGCTGGGGCAGGGCGAGTCGGTGACGTACACGGCCGACGGGACGAAGGTGATGTTCGGCAACGAGGGCGCCGGCAGTTCGGTGGAGCCACTGGACGCCCCCGGCGGCTCCTCGGCGGACGGATCCGGCAAGTCCCCGTCCCAGGGCGGCGGTTCGGCCGCCGGCGACAGCGAGGACGGCGGCATCTCGGTCGGCGGCGGGGCCGTCGCCGTGGCCGTCGCCGGCGCCCTGATCCTCGCCCTGAGCCGCCTACGCCGCCGCCGCTAGCCCCGCCGGGGGCAGCTGAGGCGGGGCTGTCGAGCCCCATGCACTCGCCGAGCCCGTCGCGCGGCCGGGGCCGCTGAGTCTGTGCGCGCCGAGCCGGTGGTCCCCCCCGGAGGCCACCCAGCCCCCCGGCGCGACTCAGCTCGTCGAGGCCGCTGAGTCCGTCGTGCCCGACGGTGATGCCCGCCGATGCGACCTGGCCCGCCGAGGACGCTCAGCGCGTTCCGCCCGCTGTGTCCTGTAGCCCGCCGGCGGCTGCTGCGGCGGGGCTGTCCCGCGTAAGCGCCGGGGCTGCTGCGTCCGTCGTGCCCAGCGGGCCGGTGATGCCCGGCGAGGGCGCTGCGCGTGTCGCGCCCGCTGTGTCCTTGGCGTTCACCGAGGCCGTCGCGGTCGCCGCGCGTTGAGGCCTTAGCCGCCGAGCCGCCGAGCCGCCGAGCCGCCGAGCCGCCGAGCTGCCGAGCCGTCGGGTTTGTAGGGCCCGGCCGAGCCCCTACGGCCGTCGAGGGCGACGCGATGGCCGTGTCCGCTGCGCCTGTCGTGGTCGCCGCGTTCCGCCGAGGCGGCTCAGCCTGCCGAGGCTCATGAGCCCGTCGCGACGCGCCCTGTCGTGGTCGCCCGTCCGGCGAGGCGGTTCAGCTCCCCGGCGTTGCTGAGCCCGGCGGGGCCGGGGTGGTCCGGCGTGCGGTTACCAGGGTTTCCAGGCCGTCCAGGATGCGTTGGAGGCCGAACTCGAAGTGGTCGAAGTCGGGGCCCCAGGTGTTCTCGTCCAGGGAGGCCATGACCGGGTAGCGGCCGCTGGCCATGACCTTCTCCAGGACAGGCACCTGCGCCTCCCAGAACTCGGTGTCGGTCAGGCCCGTCCGGTGCTCCGCCTCCTCGTGGTGCACCTGGGTGCGGGCGGCGCCGACGACGTAGGAGTCGACGAGGACGATCGCCGAGACCAGCTCGCGGTCGGCGAGGCCCATCGGGCGGATCCGGGTGAGGACCTTCTCCATGCCCTCGATGGCGGCGGGGCCGAGGATCGGGCGGGACTGGTTGACCTGGAGCAGCCAGGGGTGGCGGCGGTAGAGGTCGAGCGTGGCGCGGCCCAGCGCCTCCAGGGCGCCGCGCCAGCCGCCGTCGCCGAGACCGGCCGGGTCGTCGGACGGGCGCTGTACGCGGTCCAGCATCAGGTCGAGCAGCTCCCCCTTGCCGGGGACGTAGCGGTACAGCGACATCGCGCCGGTGCCCAGCTCGGCGGCGACACGCCGCATCGACACCGCGTCCAGCCCCTCCGCGTCCGCGACCCGGACGGCGGCTTCCACGATCCGGTCGAGCGTCAGGCCCGGCTTGGGTCCGCGACTGGGCCGCCGGCCGGTGTCCCACAGCAGTTCCAGGGTCCGCTGGATGTCGCCGCTGCCGCTGGTCTCGGTGCCGCCCTTGCCGCTCGTCATACGGCTCAGTCTAGGCGCCGGAGAGAAAACTGAGTACGACGTACGCGTAATCGGGTACGCTGTACCCAGTTAAGAGGAGAAGGGGGACCCATGACCGACGGATACGCCGTACGGGCCGAGGGCCTGGAGAAGCGCTACGGCGAGAAACGCGCCCTGGACGGCTTCGACCTGACCGTGCGTGAGGGCAGCGTGCACGGCCTGCTCGGCCCGAACGGCGCCGGCAAGACCACCGCCGTCCGCATCCTGTCCACGCTGCTGCGGCTGGACGGCGGACGGGCCACGGTGGCCGGCCTGGACGTGGCCCGCCAGGCGCGCGAGGTGCGGGCCCGGATCGGGCTCACCGGGCAGTACGCGGCGGTGGACGAGGTGCTCACCGGCCGGCAGAACCTGGAGATGTTCGGCCGGCTGTTCCATCTGGGCGGCAAGCGGGCGAAACTGCGCGCCGCCGAGCTGCTGGAGCAGTTCGACCTGACCGACGCCGGCGACAAGGGCGTGGGCGACTACAGCGGCGGCATGCGGCGCCGCCTCGACCTCGCCGCGTCGATGATCCTGGCCCCCGCGGTCCTCTTCCTCGACGAGCCGACGACGGGCCTCGACCCGCGCAGCCGCGGCGAGGTCTGGGAGTCGGTCCGGGAGCTGGTCGCGGGCGGCACGACCGTGCTGCTCACCACCCAGTACCTGGAGGAGGCCGACAAGCTGGCCTCCCGCGTCACCGTCATCGACCAAGGGCGCGCCATCGCCGACGACACCCCGGACGGCCTGAAGAACCTGATCGGCGGCGACCGGATCGAGGTCGTGGTCGCCGAGCGGTCGGACATCGCGCGGGCGGTGAAGGTGGTCGCCCGGGTCTCCGAAGGCGAACCGGAGACGGACGAGGCCGAGTTGCGGGTGCACGCCGCCGTCACCGACCGGGTGACCGCGCTGACGGAGGTCGCCCGCACCCTCCAGGACGAGGGCGTCCGGGTCGAGGACATCGGGCTGCGCAGGCCGAGCCTCGACGACGTGTTCCTGCGCCTGACCGGACACCGCACGGAAGCGAAGGAGCCCGCCGCATGAGCGCCGTCGAACTGGCCGGCCCGGCCGCCCGCGGACGGACGTACTGGCTGCTCGCCGACTGCTGGAACATCGTCCGCCGCGGCCTGACGCACTACCGGCGCCAGCCCGTCAACATCGCCTGGCAGCTGGGCTTCCCGATCCTGTCGGTCCTGCTGTACGGCTATGTCTTCGGCAGCGCCATGAAGGTGCCCGGCGGCGGGGACTACAAGGACTTCCTGATGCCGGGCATGTTCGTGATGACGATGGCGTTCGGCTTCATCAACACCGCCACGGTCGTGGTGTACGACTCCACCAAGGGCGTCATCGACCGGTTCCGCTCCATGCCGATGGCCTCCTCCGCGGTGGTCGCCGGGCGCGGGGTGACCGATCTGCTGGTGGCCTGCGCGGAATTGGCCATCATGATGCTGACCGCGTTCGCCATGGGCTGGCGGCCGGACGGCGGCCTGGGCTTCCTCGCCGCGTTCGGGCTGCTGCTGTGGCTGCGGTTCGCACTGATCTGGATCGGCGTGTGGCTCGGCCTGATCGTGCCCAACCCGGAGGCGGCGGGCGGGCTGTTCGCGGTGGCCTTCCCGCTGACGATGATCTCCAGCATCTTCGTCGCCCCGCAGCTGATGCCGGACTGGCTGGGCTGGGTGGCCGCGTGGAACCCCATCTCCTCCACGGCCGCGGCGACCCGTGAGCTGTTCGGGACGCCGGTCGGCGGGGGCGGCTCCTGGGTCGAGCAGCACGCGCTGCTGATGGCGGGGGTGTGGCCGGCGGTGCTGACCCTGATCTTCCTGCCGCTCGCGGTGCACCGCTTCCAGAAGCTCAGCCGGTAGGCCGTCGGGCACGGGAAGGGCCCGGAGCGACCGACGCTCCGGGCCCTTCCTCCGTCTTGTTCTGATCGAGGGGCTACAGCCGGTCGATCACGTGGTCGACGCACTTCGTCAGCGCCTCGACGTCCGCCGGGTCGATCGCCGGGAACATCGCGACCCGGAGCTGGTTGCGGCCGAGCTTGCGGTACGGCTCGGTGTCGACGATGCCGTTGGCGCGCAGCACCTTGGCGACGGCCGCGGCGTCCACCTCGTCGGTGAAGTCGATCGTGCCGATGACCTGCGAGCGCTTGGCCGGGTCGGCGACGAACGGGTTGGCGTACTTGATGTCCTCGGCCCAGCCGTACAGCGTGCGCGCGGACGTCGCCGTACGCCGCACCGCCCAGTCCAGACCGCCCTGGCCGTTCAGCCACTCCAGCTGCTCCTTCAGCAGGAACAGGGTGGCCAGTGCCGGCGTGTTGTACGTCTGGTTCTTGCGGGAGTTGTCGATCGCCGTCGGCAGGCTGAAGAACTCCGGCACGTGCCGCCCGGACGCGTGGACGCGCTCGGCGCGCTCGATCGCGGCGGGGGAGAAGACGCCGATCCACAGGCCGCCGTCGGAGGCGAAGGACTTCTGCGGGGCGAAGTAGTAGACGTCCGTCTCGGAGATGTCGACCGGCAGACCGCCGGCGCCGCTCGTCGCGTCCACGAGGACCAGCGCGCCCTCGTCGGCGCCGGCCACCCGCCTGATGGGCATGGCGACACCGGTCGAGGTCTCGTTGTGGGTGAACGCGTAGACGTCCACGCCCGCGGCGGCCTCGGGCTCGGGGTGCGTGCCCGGGTCGGCGGTGATGACGTCGGGCTCGGCGAGCCACGGGGCGAGCTTGGCGGCCTTGGCGAACTTCGAGCTGAACTCGCCGAAGGACAGGTGCTGCGACTTGCTCTCGATCAGGCCGTGCGTCGCGATGTCCCAGAACGCGGTCGAGCCGCCGTTGCCGAGGATCACCTCGTAGCCGTCGGGGAGCTGGAACAGCTCTCGGATGCCCTCGCGTACCGCGCCGACCAGGTTCTTGACCGGGGCCTGTCGGTGGGAGGTGCCCAGGAGGGACGTGCCGGTCGCGGCGAGGGCGTCCAGCGCCTCCGTCCGCACCTTGGAGGGACCCGCGCCGAAACGACCGTCCGCGGGCTTGATGTCAGAGGGAATCCGGATCTCAGCCACGAGGGGAGACTAGCCGCTGGGGGAAAGCTGGTCGAAGCGTCGTCCGTCGGATGAGACGGCGTTTCGCCCGGGCGGCCGGGGAGGGCACAGTGGTCAGTGGCAAACCGAGTTCACACGCCTGACCGAGTCCATTACCCTGGACTGGTCAGTACAGCGAGGTGAACGTTCCCCGTCTTCGTCCCGCGTCCTTTGGAAGGCCCTCGTGAGCACGCCCAGCGCCGCCCCCTCGTCCCCGGCGACGACCCCGTCCGCGCCGACCGTGACGGGCGCGCCCTCGCCGGTCCAGGGACGTCAGGGCGGCCGCTTCGGCGGCTCCCTCGGCCCGGTCGGGCTGGTGCTGGCGGGCGGCCTGTCGGTGCAGTTCGGCGGCGCCCTCGCGGTCAGTCTGATGCCGCGGGCCGGCGCGCTGGGCATCGTGAGCCTGCGACTGGCGGTGGCCGCGATCGTGCTGATGCTGGTGTGCCGGCCACGGCTGCGCGGGCACTCCCGCACCGACTGGGGAACCGTCCTCGTCTTCGGCATCACCATGGGCGCGATGAACGGCCTCTTCTACCAGGCCGTGGACCGCATCCCGCTGGGCCCGGCGGTCACCCTGGAGGTGCTCGGCCCGCTCGCCCTGTCCGTCATCGCCTCCCGGCGCGCCGTCAATTTCGTCTGGGCGGGCCTCGCCCTGGCCGGCGTCTTCCTGCTGGGCGGCGGCACCTTCGACAGCCTCGACCCGGTCGGCGCGGCCTTCGCGCTCGGGGCCGGCGCGATGTGGGCGGCGTACATCCTCTTCAGCGCGCGTACCGGCCGCCGCTTCCCGCAGGCCGACGGGCTGGCGCTGGCCATGGTGGTGGCGGCGGTGCTGTTCCTGCCGCTGGGCGTCGCGGAGTCGGGCACGAAGCTGCTGGACCCGGAGATCCTCGCGCTCGGCGCGGCCGTCGCGCTGCTGTCCTCCGTCCTGCCCTACACCCTCGAACTCCTCGCACTGCGCCGCCTGCCCGCCCCCACGTTCGCCATCCTCATGAGCCTGGAGCCCGCCATCGCCGCGACGGCAGGCTTCCTGGTCCTGGACCAGGCCCTGACCGCCATGGAGGCCGCGGCCATCGCCCTGGTCATCGCGGCGAGCATGGGCGCGGTACGGACCCAGGTGGGCCGCCGCAAGCGTCCGGTCACGGCGACGCCTTCCTGAGGATCGGGGCGGCGCGCCGGGGAGCTTGGGGGCTGGAGTCGCGGAGCGGACGCCGGACGCCCTGCGCGCGGCGTGCGCCGTGGTGGCCCCGCAGCTCCTGCCCGCGTACGACCGTGGCCTCACGGAAGCGGTGCGGCACGGTACACGGGCCGCCGTGAACGCCTTCCTTCGCCACTGGGCGACGCTGATCGAGATCGAACGCCGACCCCGGACGGCCGAGGAGTACCACCGGGCCGAGTCCTTGGCGCGGCTCGCCGAGTCGTTGGACGGGGCCCGCGAGCACCTGGCCGTTGCGGCGGCGATCTACCGGGCCGCCGCCGCCGTTACCGCCGCCCGGCCGTGAGGTCCCCACGCGACGCCGCCGCCACGAAGGCGGTGAATGCGCCCGCGGTGAGGGTGAGGGTGCCGTGGGTGGGGTTCTTGGAGTCGCGGATGGCTATGTGAGCGGCCAGGTCGGCGACCTCGACACACTCGCCGCCGCTGCTGCCGCTGTGGGAGGACTTGCGCCAGGTGGCCTGAGCCAGAGAGGCGCACTCGATGCAGTCACCTCCGCTGCTACTGCTGTAGCTTGACTTCCGCCACGTGGCGCTGCTCAGCTGCTGGCTGGTCTCCATAGCGCTCCTCCATCACGTGGGCGATCAGATCTGCCGAGTCCCGTACCGAGAGCGCGGTAGCTCGCAGCTGATCGTAATGGAGCCAACCCTCGCTGACAGCGTCCGGATTGGCTGTCATGTGGCCTTGGATGAAGTCCTCGGTGTACACAATGTCCGGGTCGTCACCGAAGCGCAGAAGATTGAAGGCGCCCGGCAACCCGGGGTGTTCCCCCGCCGAGGAGGGCAGTACCTGCACCTTCAGGCGTCGTTGGGCACGAAAGCTCAGCAGGTGCGCGAGTTGGTTCCGCATCACCTTCCGGCCGCCCATGGGCCGGTTCAGCACCGCTTCGTCCAGGACGACCCACACCAGGGGCGACCTCTCCTTCCGGAGGACGCGTTGCCGTTCCATGCGAGCCGCGACCAACTCGTCCAGGTTCGCCGGCTGGGGCGCGCCCAGCACCGCTCGCGCGTACTCCTGCGTCTGCAGTAGCCCGTACACCACCTGGGATTGGTACGTCGAGATATATGTAGCCCTCCCCTCCAGCTCCGCATACGGCTGGAACCACCCCGGCAACTGGCTGCGCAGCACCAACCCCACCAGCCGTGAGAACAACCCGTCCGTCCCCAGCGCCGCGTCCACCCGTTCCGAGAAGTCCCGTTGGGGGACCCTCGCCGCCGTCTCGATCTGGCCGATCAGTGATCCCGTGCAGAACACGACCGACCCGAGCTGTGCCAGCGTCAGTCCCGCCGCCTCCCGGCAACGGCGCAGCTCGTAGCCGTAGTAGTCCAACGGCGACGCACCCGCGTCCAGTTCGCGACTCCGCAAGCCGACCACCTCCCATAGCTGAGAGTAGCCATGTCGACACGTACCGGCATCGGGGTTCGGTGAAACAAAATCATGCAAGCATGCTTGATTTGTTCCGGCGCCGCTGCCACGCTCCTGCCCATGGCCGACCCCACCCCCGTCTTCGACGACCTGCGTGCGGAGAGCGACGAACTCGACCGAGTCGTCGCCGACTTGGAACCCGAGCGCTGGACGCTCCCCACCCCCGCGCCCCGCTGGACCGTCGCCCACCAGATCGCGCACCTCGCCTGGACCGACCGCTCCGCCCTGCTCGCCGTCACCGACGAGGACGCGTTCCGGAACCTCGTCGAGAAGGCCCTCGCCGCGCCGGAGTCGTTCGTGGACGACGGCGCCGACGAAGGGGCGCGGCTGCCACCCGCCGAGCTGCTGGCGAGCTGGCGGCACGGGCGTGCCGCCCTCGACGCGGCGCTGCGCGCGGCCCCGCCCGGCGCGCGCTTCCCCTGGTACGGCCCGCCGATGTCCGCCGCCTCCATGGCCACCGGACGGATCATGGAGACCTGGGCCCACGGCCAGGACATCGCCGACGCCCTGGGCGTCGAGCGCACCCCCACGGACCGGCTGAGGCACGTCGTCCGTATCGGCGTCCGCGCCCGCGACTTCGCCTTCGCTGCGAACGGCCTGCCCGCGCCCGGCGAGGAGTTCCGGGTCGAGCTGGTCGCCCCCTCACGTGCGGTGTTGACGTTCGGCCCCGAGGGCGCCGCCCAGCGCGTCACCGGAACCGCGTACGACTTCGCGCTCCTGGTCACCCAGCGCGCCCACCGCGACGACCTGGACGTGCGCGCCGAGGGCGCGGACGCCGACCGCTGGCTGGACATCGCCCAGGCCTTCGCGGGCCCGCCCGGCGACGGCCGTCCGCCGAAGGGGGACGCCCGGTGACCTTGCGCATCGGCAACGCGTCCGGCTTCTACGGAGACCGCTTCGACGCCCTGCGCGAGATGCTCACCGGCGGCGAACTCGACGTCCTCACCGGCGACTACCTCGCCGAGCTGACCATGCTCATCCTGGCCCGCGACCGGCTGAAGGACCCCTCCGCCGGGTACGCCCGCACCTTTCTGCGCCAGCTGGAGGAGTGCCTCGGACTCGCCCACGACCGGGGCGTGCGGATCGTCACCAACGCCGGTGGCCTCAACCCGGCCGGGCTCGCGGACGCCGTGCGGCGCCTGGCCGACCGCCTCGGCATACCCGTGCGGGTCGCGCACGTCGAGGGCGACGACCTCACCGCCGCCCACCCGGGTGCGCTGGCCGCCCACGCCTACCTCGGCGGCTTCGGTATCGCCGCCTGTCTGAGGGAGGGCGCCGACGTCGTCGTCACCGGCCGGGTGACCGACGCGGCCCTGGTGACAGGCCCGGCTGCCGCGCACTTCGGCTGGGGGCCCGGCGACCACGACCGGCTCGCGGGCGCCGTCGTCGTCGGTCACGTCCTGGAGTGCGGCACCCAGGCAACCGGCGGCAACTACGCCTTCTTCGGTGAACGGCAGAGCGACCTGCGCCGCCCCGGCTTCCCCCTCGCCGAGATCCACGCCGACGGCACCGCCGTCATCACCAAGCACCCCGGCACCGGCGGCTTCGTCGACGTCGGCACGGTCACCGCGCAGCTCCTCTACGAGACCGGCGCCGCCCGCTACCCCGGCCCCGACGTCACCGCCCGCCTCGACACCGTCCGCCTCACCCAGGAGGCCCCCGACCGCGTCCGGATCGAGGGCGTCCGCGGTGAGGCGCCGCCTCCGACCCTCAAGGTCGGCCTCAACCGCCTCGGCGGCTTCCGCAACGAGGTCACCTTCGTGCTGACCGGCCTCGACATCGAGGCCAAGGCCGCCCTCGTGCGGCAGCAGATGACGGATGCCCTGACCAAGTCACCGCCGGAAGAGATCCGTTGGGACCTCGTGCGGACCGACCGGCCCGACGCCGGCACCGAGGAGACGGCCAGCGCCCTGCTCCGGCTCGTCGTGCGCGACCAGGACCAGACCGCCGTCGGCCGGGCCCTCGGCGCCGCCGCCGTCGAACTGGCCCTCGCCAGCTATCCCGGCTTCCATGTGCTCGCGCCCCCCGGAAAGGGCGCGCCCTACGGGGTCTTCGAGGACGTGTACGTCCCCCAGGGCGACGTCCCGCACACCGCGGTCCTGCACGACGGACGCCGTGTCCCCGTGGACCCGCCGCGGGACACCCTCGTACCGGAACCGGTCGAGGACCCTCCGCTGCCCGCGCCCCTCCCGGCCGGCCCCACCCGTCGCGCCCCCCTCGGTCTCGTCGCCGGCGCCCGCAGCGGCGACAAGGGCGGGAACGCCAACGTCGGCGTGTGGGCCCGTACCGACGAGGCCTGGCGGTGGCTGGCCCACGAGCTGACCGCCGGGCGCTTCCAGGAACTGCTCCCCGAGACCCGTCCGCTGCCCGTCGCCCGCCACGTCCTGCCCCACCTGCGCGCCCTCAACTTCGTCGTCGAGGGCATCCTCGGCGAGGGCGTCGCCGCGCAGGCACGTTTCGACCCGCAGGCCAAGGCCCTCGGCGAATGGCTGCGCTCCCGCCACCTGGACATCCCGGAGGCCCTCCTGTGACCGTCCTGTCCTCCGCCCTCGACACCACGAGCCCCGAGTACGGGGCGAACCGCGAGGCGATGCTCGCCAAGCTCGCCGACCTCGACGCCGAGCACGCCAAGGCCCTCGCGGGCGGCGGCGAGAAGTACGTCGCCCGGCACCGGGCGCGCGGCAAGCTCCTCGCCCGCGAGCGCATCGAACTGCTCCTCGACCCCGACACGCCGTTCCTGGAGCTGTCCCCGCTCGCCGCCTGGGGCAGCGACCACACCGTCGGCGCCTCGCTCGTCACCGGCATCGGCGTCGTCGAGGGCGTCGAGTGCCTGATCACCGCCAACGACCCGACAGTGCGGGGCGGCGCGAGCAACCCGTGGAGCCTGCGGAAGGCCCTGCGCGCCAACGACATCGCCCTCGCCAACCGCCTGCCCTGCATCAGCCTGGTGGAGTCGGGGGGCGCCGATCTGCCCTCCCAGAAGGAGATCTTCATCCCCGGCGGGGCCATCTTCCGGGACCTCACGCGGCTTTCGGCGGCCGGCATCCCGACCGTCGCCGTCGTCTTCGGCAACTCCACGGCCGGTGGCGCGTACATCCCCGGCATGTCCGACCACGTCATCATGGTCAAGGAGCGCGCCAAGGTGTTCCTCGGCGGCCCGCCCCTGGTGAAGATGGCGACCGGTGAGGAGAGCGACGACGAGTCCCTGGGCGGCGCGGACATGCACGCGCGTGTCTCCGGCCTCGCCGACTACTTCGCCGTGGACGAACCCGACGCGCTCCGGCAGGCACGGCGCGTCGTCGCCCGCCTCAACCACCGCAAGGCGTACGGGACTCCGGGCCCGGCCGAGCCGCCCAAGTACGACCAGGACGAGCTGCTCGGCATCGTCCCGGGCGACCTGAAGGTGCCCTTCGACCCGCGTGAGGTCGTCGCCCGGATCGTCGACGCCTCCGACTTCGACGAGTTCAAGCCGCTGTACGGGACCAGTCTGGCCACCGGCTGGGCGACCCTGCACGGCTACCTGGTCGGCATCCTCGCCAACGCGCAGGGGGTGCTGTTCAGCGAGGAGTCGCAGAAGGCCGCCCAGTTCATCCAGCTCGCCAACCAGCGCGACATCCCCCTGCTCTTCCTGCACAACACCACCGGCTACATGGTCGGCCGGGAGTACGAGCAGGGCGGCATCATCAAGCACGGCGCGATGATGATCAACGCGGTGAGCAACTCCAAGGTGCCCCACCTCTCCGTCCTGATGGGCGCCTCCTACGGCGCCGGGCACTACGGCATGTGCGGGCGCGCCTACGACCCGCGCTTCCTGTTCGCCTGGCCCAGCGCCAAGTCCGCCGTCATGGGCCCGCAGCAGCTCGCGGGCGTGCTGTCCATCGTCGCCCGCCAGTCCGCCGCCGCGAAGGGCCAGCCCTACGACGACGAGGCGGACGCCGCCCTGCGCGCCATGGTCGAGCAGCAGATCGAGTCCGAGTCCCTGCCGAAGTTCCTCTCCGGGCGCCTGTACGACGACGGCGTCATCGACCCGCGCGACACCCGAACCGTCCTCGGCCTGTGCCTGTCCGCGATCCACACCGCCCCCTACGAGGGCGTGCGCGGCGGCTTCGGCGTCTTCCGGATGTGAGGCCCAGTGATCACCACCGTTCTAGTCGCCAACCGGGGCGAGATCGCCTGCCGGATCTTCCGCACCTGCCGTGAGCTGGGCATCCGCACTGTCGCCGTGCACTCGGACGCCGACGCGAACGCCCTGCACACCCGGGTGGCCGACGCCGCCGTACGGCTGCCGGGAGCGACGCCCGCCGAGACGTATCTGCGCGCCGACCTGATCGTCACGGCCGCCCTCGCGTCCGGCGCCGACGCGGTCCACCCCGGCTACGGCTTCCTCTCCGAGAACGCCGGCTTCGCGCGCGCCGTCCTCGACGCGGGCCTGCTGTGGATCGGCCCGCCCCCGGCGGCCATCGAGGCGATGGCGTCCAAGACCCGAGCCAAGGAACTGCTGGGGCTCGCCCCCCTGGAGACGGTCACGGAGGCCGACCTCCCCGTGCTCGTCAAGGCGGCGGCGGGCGGCGGCGGACGGGGGATGCGCGTCGTACGGCGCCTGGCGGACCTGGACGCCGAGCTGACCGCCGCCCGCGCGGAGGCCCTGGGAGCCTTCGGTGACGACGAGGTCTTCGTCGAGCCGTACGTCGAGGACGGCCGGCATGTCGAGGTGCAGATCCTCGCCGACACCCACGGCACGGTCTGGGCGCTGGGCACCCGCGACTGCTCCCTCCAGCGCCGCCACCAGAAGGTCGTCGAGGAGGCACCCGCCCCCGGCTTGACCCGCGAACTCACCGAGTCCCTCCACGAGACGGCCGTACGCGCCGCCCGCTCCGTCGGCTACACGGGCGCCGGGACGGTCGAGTTCCTGGTCGCCGACGACACCGCGCACTTCCTGGAGATGAACACCCGCCTCCAGGTCGAACACCCCGTCACCGAGGCCGTCTTCGGCATCGATCTGGTGGCCCTCCAGCTCCGGATCGCGGAGGGGCACCCCCTGGAGGCAGAAGCCCCGCAGCGCAGCGGCCACGCCGTCGAGGCCCGCCTCTACGCCGAGGACCCGGCGCGGGACTGGGCCCCGCAGACCGGCACCCTGCACCGCCTGGACGTGCCCGACGGTATCCGCCTGGACAGCGGATACACGGGCGGCGACGAGATCGGCGTCCACTACGACCCCATGCTCGCCAAGGCCGTCGCCCACGCCCCCACGCGCGAGGAGGCCCTCCGTAAGCTCGCCGGCGCCCTGGAACGCGCCACGATCCACGGCCCGGCCACCAACCGCGACCTCCTGGTCCGCTCCCTGCGGCACAAGGAGTTCACGACCGGGCGCATGGACACGGGTTTCTACGCCCGCCACCTGAAGGAACTCAGCGAACCCGCCCCCGACCCCCTCGCCCCGCTCGCCGCCGCCCTGGCCGACGCAGCCGGTCGCGGCCGCCCCGGCGCCTGGCGCAACGTCCCCTCCCAGCCCCAGACCAAGCGCTACACCATGGCGGGCGAGGAGCACGAGGCCCGCTACCGGCACACCCGCGAGGGCCTCACCGCGGACGGCGTCCTCGTCGTCCGCGCCGCCGCCGACGAGGTCGTCCTCGAAGTGGACGGGGTACGGCGGAAGTTCGCCGTCGCACGCTACGGCGACGAGGTCCACGTCAACGCCACCCGCCTCACCGCCCTGCCCCGCTTCCCCGACCCCACCGCCCAGCACGCCCCGGGCTCGCTCCTCGCCCCCATGCCGGGAACCGTCGTACGCGTCGCCGAGGGACTCACCGAAGGCGCCGCCGTGACGGCAGGACAGCCCCTGATCTGGCTGGAGGCGATGAAGATGCAGCACCAGATCTCGGCACCGGCCGACGGCACACTCACCGCACTGCACGCCACGCCGGGACAGCAGGTGGAGCCGGGCTTGCTGCTGGCGGTGGTGCAGCCGAACTGAGGGGCGCGGGGCCGCAGAGAACATGCGGCTCCGCCGCGCGAGCGCGACCAGCCACCCACCACCCGCACCCGGAGGAATCGCATGACCACCCTCATCGAACCCGCGGAGCACAAGGCCCTGCGCGCCGCCGTCGCCGCCCTCGGCAAGCGCTACGGCCGCGACTACCTCACCCGCACCGTCGCCGAGGGCAAACCCCTCGCCGAACTCTGGGCCGACGCCGGGAAACTCGGCTACCTCGGCGTCAACCTCCCCGAGGAGTACGGCGGCGGAGGCGGCGGCATCTCCGAACTCGCCATCGTCCTCGAGGAACTCGGCGCCGCCGGCAGCCCCCTGCTCATGCTCGTCGTCTCCCCGGCGATCTGCGGCACCGTGATCGCCCGCTTCGGCACCGAGGAGCAGAAGCGCGACTGGCTCCCGGGACTCGCCGACGGCACCCGCCTCATGGCCTTCGGCATCACCGAACCCGACGCCGGCTCCAACAGCCACCGCATCACCACCACCGCCCGCCGGGACGGCGCCGACTGGCTCCTGACCGGCCGCAAGGTGTTCATCTCCGGCGTCGACATCGCCGACGCCGTCCTGATCGTCGGCCGCACCGAGGACGCCCGCACCGGCAACCTCAAGCCCTGCCTGTTCATCGTCCCCACCGACGCCGAGGGCTTCCACAAGCGCCCCATCGACATGGAGCTCAACGCCGCCGAGAAGCAGTTCGAGCTGACCCTGGACGACGTACGCCTGCCCGCCGACGCGCTTGTAGGCGACGAGGACGCGGGCCTGCTGCAACTCTTCGCCGGGCTCAACCCCGAACGCGTCATGACCGCCGCCTTCGCGATCGGCATGGGCCGCTACGCCCTCGCCAAGGCCCTCGACTACGCCCGCGAGCGCACCGTGTGGAAGACGCCCATCGGCGCCCACCAGGCCATCGCCCACCCCCTCGCGCAGGCCCACATCGACCTGGAACTCGCCCGCCTGATGACGCAGAAGGCGGCACACCTCTACGACGCCGGCGACGACATCGGCGCCGGTGAGGCCGCCAACATGGCCAAGTACGCGGCGGGCGAGGCCTGTGTGAAAGCCGTCGACCAAGCCGTGCACACCCTCGGCGGCAACGGCCTCACCCGCGAGTTCGGCCTCGCCTCACTGATAACGGCCGCGCGCGTGGCTCGTATCGCACCGGTGAGCCGGGAGATGATTCTCAACTACGTGTCCCACCAGACCCTCGGTCTGCCCAAGTCGTACTGAGCCGCACCGTACTGAGCCGCACCGCTTGGAGGAACCGTGTTCCGCAGCGCGTACGCCGACGTCCCGCCCGTAGAACTCCCCATCCACGACGCCGTCCTGGGGCACGCCGCCGACTTCGGCGACCTGCCGGCCCTCGTCGACGGCACCGACGGCACCACCCTGACCTACGAGCAGGTGGACCGCTTCCACCGGCGGATCGCCGCCGCGCTCGCCGAGGCCGGCGTCCGCAAGGGCGACGTCCTCGCGCTGCACAGCCCGAACACGATCGCGTTCCCCACCGCGTTCTACGCCGCCACGCGCGCGGGTGCCGCCGTCACCACCGTCCACCCGCTCGCCACCGCCGACGAGTTCGCCAAACAGCTGCGCGACTCCGCCGCCCGCTGGATCGTCACCGTCTCCCCCCTGCTGGAGACCGCCCGCAGAGCCGCCGAACTCGCGGGCGGCGTCCGCGAGATCTTCGTCTGCGACAGCGCTCCCGGCCACCGCTCCCTGATCGACATGCTCGCCTCCACGGCCCCCGAGCCGAACGTCGCCGTCGACCCCACCGAGGACGTGGCGGCCCTCCCCTACTCCTCCGGCACCACCGGCGTCCCCAAAGGCGTGATGCTCACCCACCGCCAGATCGCCACCAACCTCGCCCAGCTCCACCCGGCGATCTCCGCGGGCCCCGGCGACCGCATCCTCGCCGTTCTGCCCTTCTTCCACATCTACGGCCTCACCGCCCTCATGAACGCGCCCCTGAGAGTCGGCGCCACCGTCGTCGTACTGCCCCGCTTCGACCTGGAGCAGTTCCTCGCCGCCATTCAGAACCACCGCATCACCGGCCTCTACGTCGCCCCGCCCATCGTGCTCGCCCTCGCCAAGCACCCCGCGGTCGCGCGGTACGACCTGTCGTCCCTCAAGTACGTGATCAGCGCCGCCGCCCCCCTCGACGCGCACCTCGCCGCCGCCTGCTCCCAGCGGCTGAACCTGCCGCCCGTCGGCCAGGCCTACGGCATGACCGAACTCTCCCCGGGCACCCACGTCGTCCCCCTGGACGCCATGGCCGACGCCCCGCCCGGCACCGTCGGCCGGCTCATCGCCGGCACCGAGATGCGCATCGTCTCCCTCGACGACCCCGGCAAGGACCTCGGCACCGGCGAACCCGGCGAGATCCTCATCCGCGGCCCCCAGGTCATGAAGGGCTACCTGGGCCGCCCCGACGACACCGCCGCGATGATCGACAGCGACGGCTGGCTGCACACCGGGGACGTCGGACATGTCGACGCCGACGGCTGGCTCTTCGTCGTGGACCGCGTCAAGGAACTCATCAAGTACAAGGGGTTCCAGGTCGCCCCCGCCGAACTGGAGGCCCTGCTCCTGACCCACCCCGGCATCGCCGACGCCGCCGTCATCGGCGTGTACGACGACGACGGCAACGAGATACCGCGCGCCTACGTCGTCCGCCAGCCCACCGCGCCCGACCTCACCGAGAACGAGGTCATGCTGCACGTCGCCGAACGCGTCGCCCCCTACAAGCGCGTCCGCCAGGTCAGCTTCATCGTCGGCGTCCCCCGCGCCGCCTCCGGCAAGATACTGCGCCGCCAACTCCGGGAGAACGCGTGACCCTGATCGGCCGTACCCGCACCCGGGGAGTCGAGACCCTCACCCTCGACTCCCCGGCCAACCGCAACGCCCTCTCGGCCGCCCTGGTCGGCGAACTCGCCGCCGCGCTCGCCGACAGCGGCAAGGACGACGACGTCCGCGCCGTCCTGCTGACCCACACCGGCAACACCTTCTGCGCCGGCGCCGACCTGCGCGACCCGCCCGACCCGGACGCCCTCGTGCACCTGCTCCGGCAGATCACCGAGCTGCCCCGCCCCGTCGTCGCCCGCGTCACCGGCCACGTCCGTGCCGGCGGCCTCGGTCTGCTCGGCGCCTGCGACATCGCCGCCGCGTCCACCACCGCCACCTTCGCCTTCACCGAGGTACGCATCGGCGTCGCCCCCGCCGTCATCTCCCTGCCGCTGCTGCCCCGCACCGACCCGCGCGCACTCGCCCGCTACTGCCTCACCGGCGAACGCTTCGACGCCGCCGAGGCCGCCCGCATCGGACTGCTGACCGTGGCCGGCGACGACGCCGACGCCGTACTCGCACCGATCCTCGACGGCCTGCGGCGCTCCTCGCCCCAGGCCCTGGCCGAGACGAAACGGCTGCTCACGGCTAAGGTGCTGCACACATTCGACCGGGACGCGGCCCAGCTGACCGCCCTCTCGGCCCGGATGTTCGCCTCCGCCGACGCCCGCGAGGGCATGACGGCCTTCCTCGAACGACGGGATCCCCCATGGGTGCTGTGAACCCGGCCGGCGCCGCCGGCACGGTCACGACCGTGACCGCCGGGGACCGCGCCGACCGCGTGCCCAAGCAGGATCGCAGCCGGGCCACCCGGCAGCGGCTCCTGGAAGCCGCCTTGGCCTGCCTCGCCGAACACGGCTGGGCGGGCTCCACCGTCACCGTCGTCGCCGAACGCGCCGGCGTCTCCCGGGGCGCCGCCCAGCACCACTTCCCCACCCGCGAGGACCTCTTCACCGCCGCCGTCGAGTACGTCGCCGAGGAGCGCTCCGGCGCCCTGCGCGCCCTCTTCCCGCAGGGCGCCGCGGGCGACCGCCGGGCAGTGGTCTCCGCCCTCGTCGACCTCTACACCGGCCCGCTCTTCCGCGCCGCCCTCCATCTCTGGGTCGCCGCCTCCAACGAGGAGCAGCTGCGGCCCCGCGTCACCGAACTGGAGGCCCGCGTCGGACGCGAGACCCACCGGATAGCCGTCGACCTCCTCGCCGCCGACGAGACCCGCCCCGGCGTCCGCGAGACCGTCCAGGGACTCCTCGACATGGCCCGCGGCCTCGGCCTCGCCAACCTGCTCACCGACGACGCCGGACGCCGCGAGCGGGTCGTGGCCCAGTGGGCCGCGTTGCTGGACGAGGCGCTCGGCTGACCCGGGAGCGGATCCCCGTAACCGGCGCACTCAGGGGCTGAGCCGCTCCACCCGCCAGCCGCCGTCGGCCACCGCCGTGTACCGGAGACGGTCGTGCAGACGGTTCTCGCGGCCCTGCCAGAACTCCACCGTCCGCGGCACCACCCGGAAACCGCCCCAGTGCGGAGGCACGGGGACCTGCTCGCCCTCCGGATAGCGGGCCGCGAGGTCCGCGTAGGACGCGTCCAGCTCGGCACGTGACGCGATCACCGACGACTGGGCGCTCGCCCACGCACCGAGCTGCGAACCGTGCGGACGGGTACGGAAGTACGCGGCGGTCTCGTCGCGGCCGGTACGCCGCGCCCGGCCCGTCACGATCACCTGGCGGGCCATCGTGTACCAGGGGAACAGCAGCGAGACGTGCGGATTCTCGGCGAGGTCGCCGGCCTTGCGGGAGTCGTAGTTCGTGTAGAAGACGAACCCGGCCTCGTCGAAGTGCTTCAGCAGCACCGTCCGGGAACTCGGCCGGCCCTCCGCGTCCGCCGTCGAGACCACCATCGCGTTCGGCTCGAACAGCCGCCCCTCCGTGGCGGCCTGCTGGAACCACCGCGCGAACTGCTCCACCGGCGTCGCGGCCAGCTCGACCTCGGCCAGCCCCGACGCCCGGTAGTGCTTGCGCATCGCGGCGGGATCCGGCTGGGCGGGGACGGCGTGTTCGTCGGTCACCCGGTCATCTTGCCGTATGCGGGGCGGGCCGTCGGCGGGGTGGCGCTCCGCATGCCCTGGCACCGGGTGCCGCCACCCCTCCCCAAGGCCGGCACCCGGGGATATCGTGCAGATGCCGATCCCGTTGGGTGACCGCGCGCCCCACGGGGCATGACCCTCATGACCGCCCAGGACCGCGAGTCCGTAGCCGACCGTGGATCCCCCGGGCGATCACCGTTTCCCCACCGAAACACGCTCACCACCAACCGCACCACCGGTCACCGGTCACCACCGGCCCTCCGGTCACCACCGGCCCTCCGGTCACAGCCGGCGAGCCGGTCACCACCGGTCACCCCGCCACACCCGCACACACACGGGGGTGCCGCACCACACCCGTGGCCCACAACCGCCTGCCGTACACATCCGAGGAGCCGCCTGATGTCCGACTTCGTACCCGGACTTGAGGGAGTCGTCGCGTTCGAGACGGAGATCGCCGAACCGGACAAGGAGGGCGGCGCCCTCCGGTACCGCGGCGTCGACATCGAGGACCTGGTCGGTCACGTCTCGTTCGGCAACGTCTGGGGCCTGCTCGTCGACGGCGCCTTCAACCCCGGCCTGCCGCCCGCCGAGCCCTTCCCCATCCCCGTGCACTCCGGCGACATCCGCGTGGACGTCCAGTCCGCCCTCGCCATGCTCGCCCCGGTATGGGGCCTCAAACCGCTGCTGGACATCGACGCCGAACAGGCCCGCGAGGACCTCGCCCGCGCCGCCGTCATGGCCCTCTCCTACGTCGCCCAGTCCGCCCGTGGCCAGGGCCGCCCCATGGTCCCGCAGAGTGAGATCGACAAGGCCGGCACCGTCGTCGAACGCTTCATGATCCGCTGGCGCGGCGAGCCCGACCCCAAGCACGTCGCCGCCGTCGACGCCTACTGGACCAGCGCCGCCGAACACGGCATGAACGCGTCCACCTTCACCGCCCGGGTGATCGCCTCCACCGGCGCCGACGTCGCGGCGGCCCTCTCCGGTGCCGTGGGAGCCATGAGCGGCCCCCTGCACGGCGGCGCCCCCTCCCGCGTCCTCGGCATGATCGAGGAGATCGAACGCACCGGCGACGCCGAGGCCTACGTCAAGCAGGCCCTCGACAAGGGCGAACGCCTCATGGGCTTCGGCCACCGCGTCTACCGCGCCGAGGACCCGCGGGCCCGCGTCCTGCGCCGCACCGCCCGCGAACTCGGTGCCCCCCGCTTCGAGATCGCCGAGGCCCTGGAGAAGGCGGCCCTGGAGGAACTCCACAACCGCCGCCCGGACCGGATCCTGGCCACGAACGTCGAGTTCTGGGCGGCCATCATGCTCGACTTCGCCGAGGTCCCCGCCCATATGTTCACGTCGATGTTCACCTGTGCCCGCACGGCCGGCTGGTCCGCCCACATCCTCGAACAGAAGCGCACCGGCCGCCTGGTCCGCCCCTCGGCCCGTTACATGGGCCCGGGCCCGCGCGACCCCCGCTCCGTCGAGGGCTTCGACGACACCGCCCGCTGACCCCGCGAACGCAGACGACCCGCGAGTCTGGTTCCTCCAAGGAGGAGCCGGCCGGACGTACCGGCGACTCGCGGGTCGGGTGACTGCTCGGGATTGGGCCGGCTGCACGCGCCTTTCACGTGCGGGTCCGGCACCGCACAGAGTGTGGTGACGGGCCGCTAGCCCGCAGCCACCTCACGCGTCCGGTTTGCATACATCTGCCGAACCACCTCCCTTCTCGTGTACGCGCCACCTTAAGAAGCGTTCGGCGACCCATCAAGTGCTTTTTTCGAGTGCTTCTACGAGAACCGCGCCGGGCGTTAGCGTTCTGCGCATGACAAAGCGGGGGGCTGGGTTCGGAGGGTCGGGGTTCGAGGAGCCGATCGGCTGTACGCGGGCGGTGGTCGACGGCGACCGGGTGCACGTGCCGGGGACGACCGGGTTCGACTACGCGACCATGGCGATCTCCGACGACGTCGTGGAGCAGGCCGAGCAGTGTCTGCGGAACATCGGCGCGGCGCTGGCGGCGGCCGGCTGCACGTTCGCCGACGTGGTGCGGGTGCGCTGCCTGCTGCCGGAGCGGGCGGACTTCCCACCGTGCCGGCCGGTGCTGCGTCGGGTGTTCGGGCAGGTGCGGCCGGCCGCGACGATGATGGTGTGCGGGCCGGTGGACACCCGGATACGGATCGAGATCGAGGTGGACGCGCGGCGCGGGCCCGTGGACGGGGTGCGGATCGAGGTCGCCGAGGGGGAGCGGATGCTGGAGCAGTGGCGCGACGTGCACAACACCGTGGTGCCGCCCGGCGCGCTGTCCCTGGACGAGGTGCGGGAGCGCGGCGGGCGGTACCGGCTGGAGAACGCCTACGTCGGTGACGTGCTCGTGGGGTGCTCGACCGTGCGGCCCGCGCAGCGGGAGGGCGGCGCGGTGACGGTGATCGCCCGGGTGCTGCCGCAGTGGCGGGGGCGGGGGGTCGGGCGGGTGCTCCACGACCATGTGCTCGGGCAGGCGCGTGACATGGGGGCCGGGGTGGTGGAGACCTGTGTGCTGGCCGCCAACGGCGACGGTCTGCGGTTCGCCGAGTCGCGGGGGTTCGTCGAGGTTGACCGGTATGTGCTCCCGGGGAACCGGGACGAGTGGGTTGACCTGCGGCTTTCGGTCATCGAGAGTTAGCGGGCGGTTGTCCCTCGGTTGTGGTGCGGTTTCCGCCGCGCAACGATTCCCGCAATCTTGCGGGAACCATATGTGGGCTGCGTCACGTTCGAGTTGAATGATGGCAAGTGCACGAACCGACGCGCCGCTCGTGCTGACGCAGCCTGCAGGGGGTCCAGGTGAGTGCTTCCCGGCGTAGTGGGACCACGGACGAGCTCGGACCGGACGAGCCCGGTCCGGAGGGACCCGACGGTCCGCAGGGACCTGAAGGTTCGGACGGGCCTGAGGGCTCGGGTGGTTCGGATCTGCTTGCCGCCCTGTTGGACGGCATGGACGCGGCGCTGTGCGCCTTCGACGCCGACGGTGTCGTGACGCACTGGAACCGCGAGGCCGAGCGCATCCTCGGCTGGTCGGCGGAGGAGGCGGTGGGCCGGCGCGGCTTCGCCGGGTGGGCGGTGCGCAGCGCCGACGCCGAGGAGGTCGAGGGGCGGCTGCTGTCCGTCATGAACGCGCCGGGCCGTCAGGTGCATGAGTTCGCGCTGCTGACGAAGGACGGCGGACGGGTGCTCGTGCGGACGCAGTCGGCGGCGGTGCGGGGGCCGGACGGCAAGCCCGCGGGGGTGTACTGCGCGTTCAGCGAGGTGCACGCGCAGATCGATCTGGAGCGGTCGATCGCGCTGAGCGAGGCGTTGTTCGAGGACGCGAGCTGGGGTGTCGTCCTGGTGGACGCGGATCTGCGGCCCGCCGTGGTGAACGCGCACGCGGCGCGCGCGCTGGGCATCGGGCGTACGTCCGTGCTGGGGCGGCCGCTGGGCGAACTGCTGGCGCAGGGCGTGGAGGAGCTGGAGAGCGCGCTCACGCATGTGCTCGGTGAGGGGGCGCCGCCGGCGCCGGCCGAGATCTGGGTGAGTGTGCGCACACCGGAGGGCGAGAAGCGGCGCTGCTGGCGCAGTGGTTTTCTGCGGCTGGCCTCGCCGCTGGCGGAGGAGCCGGTTCCGCTCGGGGTGGGCTGGCTGTTCCAGGACGTGACGGAGGCCAAGCAGGGCGAGCAGGAGGCGGCGCTGCTGCGGTTCCGCAGCAATCAGCTGCACCGTGCGGCCCGTACGGCCGCCGACTGCGAGGATCCGGCCGAGGCGGCGACCGTCCACCTCGACTTCGCGCTGGCCGGTTTCGCGGACCACGCGCTGATCGACCGGGTCGCGGGCGGCGCGCTGTCCGACGGGGAGTCGGCGGGGCCGGTCCGGCTGGTCCGGGTGGCGGGCACGCCCTCGGGTGCGCCGGGCCCGAGTCTGCTCTCGGGGCAGGCGGGGCTGCCGACGCGGTACGGCGAGGGGCATCCGGCGTTGCAGTGCGTGGAGCGGATCGGCACGGTCCGGGCGAGCGTCGGCAGTGTGTCGGCCGAGCAGGCGCGCGCCTGGGCGGAGTCCCGCCAGTGGCCGGCGGACTCGGTGCACGCGCTGTGCGCGGTGCTGCGCAGCCGGGGGCGGACGCTCGGGGTGGTGACCTTCCTGCGGGGCAGCGGGCGAAGCGCCTTCGAGCGCTCGGACACGGTGTACGCCGAGGACGTGGCGGTCCGCATCGCCACGGCACTGGACATGGCGGCCCTCCTACGAGACCACCAGGCCTGACAGGGCCCGGCTGCACCGCCCCGCCGGGACCGGGCGCGCTCTGGGCCGCGCGGCGCCGCCCGAGGGTGCAGGGTCTGGTCCGGGCGGGTCCGTCGGGGTGAGCGGTGGCAGGTGGTTCCGACCGAGGGCGAGCAGGGCCCGGTGTCGAGCACGGCCCGCGGGGATCGAGCGCGGGTCTCGGGCGCGCCTGGCCCGCCGGGGCGCGTGGGGCCCGGGTGACTCCGCCCGGGGGGCGGGGCCGTATGCGACTACGGACCGCTCACCCCGACGGGCCTGCGCGAACCGCCGGGCCCATACGGACCGGTCCCCGCACCTCCGGGCGAGCCCCACGCGAACGAGACCCCGCTCAGCCTCGGCGGACCGTGCTCGAATACGGCCCATCTGACCGCGGGCGGCATCACCCGGCCCCGCGCGGTCGGCGGGCCGGCGCGGATCAGACCCCTCACCCCTGGGCGGGCCGTGCAAATCAGCCCCCGCAGCCCCTCGCGCGAACCCCGGACGGGAGTGCCGGTGTGAGCGGGCGGCGGGGTCAGTGGCGGTAGAAGATGCGGTCGCCGTACTGCTCCAGGATGCGGCCGTTCCAGTCGTGGCCGCCGTCCACGTTGCCCGAGCGCAGCAGCGGGGGCTCGATGCCACGGTCGGCGAGGTCGACGGCCGCCGTGGCCATGACGGCCTGGAGGAGGGCGGAGGTCACCACCGTGGAGGCGGGGGCGAAGGGGGCGGGGACGGAGTCGTGGGTGAGTTCCGCGTCGCCGACGGCGATCTTCGAGTCGAGGACGACGTCGCAGTGGTCCTTCAGGTACGTCCCGGAGGAGTGCCGTGACGACGTCTCCGTGGCGTAGGCGACGGAGGTCACGCCGATCACCCGGACGCCCAGCGCGCGGGCGCCGAGCGCCATCTCCACGGGGAGGGCGTTGCGCCCGGACAGGGAGATGATCACCAGGGCATCGCCCGCGCGCAGCGGCGAGGAGTCCAGCACGGCGGCGGCGAGGCCGTCGACGCGTTCCAGTGCGGAGCCGAGGGTGGCGGGCATGACGTCGACGCCGACGACGCCCGGCACGACGAGCAGATTCATGAGTGCGAGCCCGCCCGCGCGGTAGACCACGTCCTGCGCGGCGAGCGAGGAGTGACCGGCGCCGAAGGCGAAGAGTCGCCCCCCGGAGGCGACGGTGTCGGCGAGGAGCGAGCCGGCGGCGGCGACGCTCTCGGCCTCCTCCGCACGGACGCGCTGCAGCAGACCGATCGCGGCGTCGAGGTACTGGTCGGCCGGCGTGCTGTCGCCCATGTGAGCTCCTTCGCTCCGCTGCTCGCGCTCTCGCACTGTGTCGCGGATCACGGTGCGGTCTGGACCAGTGGGATGTCAATACGGCCGTGCGGGCGGCGTCCGCACGGTGTGTCCGAGGTCACGTATCAGCATGTAACCCCCTGGGTTTCGGCGGCGCGGCACGGTTGTCGGTGGTATCCGGCAGAATTGAAGCCAGGGCCAGCGCACGCGCCGGAGAGCGGTCGAGCCTCCGGCAGAGCTAATCGAGGGGCACGTATGTCCGGACTGATCGACACCACGGAGATGTATCTCCGCACCATCCTCGAGCTGGAGGAGGAAGGTGTGGTCCCCATGCGTGCCCGCATCGCCGAGCGGCTGGACCAGAGCGGGCCGACGGTGAGCCAGACGGTGGCGCGCATGGAGCGCGACGGTCTGGTGTCCGTGGCCAGCGACCGGCACCTGGAGCTGACGGACGAGGGCCGCCGGCTGGCGACGCGCGTGATGCGCAAGCACCGCCTCGCCGAGTGTCTGCTCGTCGACGTGATCGGGCTGGAGTGGGAGCAGGTGCACGCCGAGGCCTGCCGCTGGGAGCACGTGATGAGCGAGGCGGTGGAGCGCCGGGTGCTGGAGCTGCTGCGCCACCCCACCGAGTCGCCGTACGGCAACCCGATCCCGGGCCTGGAGGAGCTGGGCGAGAAGGACGGCGCCGATCCGTTCCTGGACGAGGGCATGGTCTCGCTGGCCGACCTCGACCCGGGCGTGGAGGGCAAGACCGTCGTGGTGCGCCGTATCGGTGAGCCGATCCAGACGGACGCCCAGCTGATGTACACGCTGCGCCGGGCGGGTGTGCAGCCGGGTTCGGTGGTGAGCGTGACCGAGTCGGCGGGCGGTGTCCTGGTGGGCAGCGGCGGCGAGGCGGCCGAACTGGAGTCGGACGTGGCCTCCCACGTCTTCGTGGCCAAGCGCTGAACCCCCGGCCGTCCGCCACCCTTCGATCGCGTCGAATCCTGGACTCGGTGTGCCGAATCGCAGCGCCGGGCCGTCCGGCATGCCAGGCTGTCGCCTGAGCGGAGGGTCCTAGGGGGCGGGGTGAGGATGTGCCGGAGTCGTGTGGAGGGCCCCGGCGCCGTGTGGCGCCGGGGCCTGTCCTCCCCTGTCATGACCCGGAGCCCCGAGCTCCCAGGGTCATCCCCCTCGGACCGTTTTTCCCCGAGCGGTCCGCCTCCCGCTGAAGATCTCCCCTGGCCCGCCGGGATCATTCCTGCAGTGGCGTCACTCAAACGAGGGGTGTTGCCCGCAGAAAGCCCATTCTCGAATGCCCATTCGATAGCCTGCAGGGGCAGAACCGCTCCCGAGGGGCGTGCGGTATGACCAGTACGACAAGTTGAGCCGACAGGGCAAGCAGGGGTAGTAGAGCCGTAGGGCGAACAGCGCCGGTCACCGGCGAACAGCACGGCTAGCACAGGTACGAGCGGGTCCGAGCGGAGCTTGGGGGGTGCCGGCACCAATGGCGCGACGCATCGACGTGACCGGGGCGGGCGGTGTACGACTCGCGGCCTGGGAGTTCGGCGACCCGCTCAAATCCGGCCCCGGCCCGGCGCAGCTCGACCCCGACCCGGCGCCCGGACCCGTGGGCGGCGGCACCGATCCGTCCCCCGGCGTGCTGTTACTGCACGGCCTGATGGGCCGCGCCTCGCACTGGGCCTCCACCGCCCGCTGGCTGTCCGGACGCCACCGCGCCGTCGCGCTGGACCAGCGCGGCCACGGCCAGAGCGAGAAGCCCCCGCAGGCCGCGTACACCCGTGAGGCGTATGTCGACGACGCCGAGGCCGCCCTGGAGCAGCTCGGCCTCGCCCCCGCCGTCCTGATCGGCCACGCCATGGGAGCGCTCACCGCCTGGCAGCTCGCCGCCAAGCGCCCCGACCTGGTCAGCGGTGTGATCATCTGCGACATGCGGGCCTCCGCCCTCGGCGCCGCCTCGCAGCGCGAGTGGGCCGACTGGTTCGCGTCCTGGCCCGTTCCATTCGCCACCCTGGCCGACGTCCGCGGGTGGTTCGGCGAGAACGACCCGTGGGTGGAGCGGCCGAATCCGGCCCGTGGCACGTTCTACGCCGAGGTGATGCACGAGTCGCCGGACGGCTGGCGCCCCGTCTTCGACATCGAGCAGATGCTCAAGTCCCGTGAGACCTGGGTGTACGACGCCCACTGGGACGAGCTGGCGCAGGTGCGCTGCCCCGCCCTGGTCGTCCGCGGCCTCGACGGCGAGCTCGGCCGGGCCGAGGCCCAGGAGATGGTGCGCGTCCTGCCCCGCGGGGAGTACGCCGAGGTCGCCGACGCCGGCCACCTCGTCCACTACGACCAGCCGGAGGCGTGGCGCGCGGCGATCGAGCCGTTCCTGGACTCGACCCTCGGCACCTGACAGGTGCCGGGCGGGCAGTTCGCGTCGGTACGGGGCGGGTCTGCCGACGGCGACGGCGACGGCCGGCGCGGCAGTGGTGGGGCAGGCAGTCCTGCGCGCCTGACGGGTGTCCGGGCTCCCGACGGTGCGCGGGCCACGCGCGCGTGTGCCGTGGCCGGCGGCCGCCGCACGTACGGGTCGGGTTTCGGTGCTCGCCGTGCTGCGCGTCGGTCGGCCGGGGAGCCCGCGCGGCGGTGGTGGGGCAGGCGGTCCTGTGCGCTTGACGGGTGCTCGGGGCTACCGGCGGTGTGCCGGGGCCGGCGGCCGCCGCACGTACGAGGCGGGTTTCCGCCCACGCCGTGCAGCGCGTCGGTCGGTCTGCCGACGGTGACGGTCGGGGAGTCGGCGCGGCGGTGGTAGGGCAGGCGGTCCTGGGCGCCTGACGGTGTGCGGGCGGCGCGCATGTGTCGTGGCGAGCGGCCGGCGCACGTGCGGGGCGGGTTTCCGCCCACGCCGTGCTGCGCGTCGGTCGGTCTGCCGACGGTGACGGTCGGGTGAGCCCGCGCGGCAGGTTGGTGGAAGGGCAGGAGGTGCTGCTCGTGTGGGGCTCAGCCTCTGCTGACCGCCGCCAGGATCTCCGGCAGGCGCCGGGCGGTGCGGGGCGCGGCCAGGCGGAGGCCGAGGCCGGTGAGCCCCGCCCCGTACGCCGCTCCGACGGGCAGCAGCAGCCAGGTCCAGGCGTCGCCGTCCGCGCTGGTGTTGATGAGGACGGTCAGCACGATGACGGGAGCGCACAGCAGGGCCGCGGCCACCATCCCGCCGAAGATCGAGATCCAGGCGAGCCCGACCTGACCCGGGGCGACGTTCTTGTAGCCCTCCTGCGGGATGGAGTACGGGAACCGCGCCGAGGTCCACGCCCCGGTGGCCAGCATCGCGCCGAGCAGCGCGCACGACAGCCCCAGCACCTCCGGCAGCTTGGCCCAGTCACCCAGCAGCGCCGTGGTCAGCACGGTGACGAGAAGGGTGTACGGCAGGGTGATCAGCAGCAGCGCGTAGGCACGCGCGCGGAGTTCGACGAAGGCGTCGCGGGTCGAGGAGATGGTCATCGCGACCATCCAGAACGCCGACGTGTCCTGCCCGAACTGGTTGTACATCTGGATGCCGAGCATGCCCGCCGCGAAGCAGGCGAAGTAGATCGACCCGGTGCCCTGCAAGGCGTTGAACACGGGCACGATCAGTCCGATGGCCAGCGAGGTCACCCAGGCCGCCTTGGTCTTCGGGTCGCGCCACACGTAGCGCAGGCTGCGCTCCATGACCGTCCCGGTCCGCCCGCCCGGCAGCAGCCGCGCCGGCCCGCTCGAGGACCGGTCGCGTACGGCGGTGTCGGACATGGCCTGGATCGTCGAGCCGTCCGGTGAGGTCATCAGCCGGTCGAGATGCCGTGCCCACACCGCGATCAGCGCGACCAGGGCCAGCGCGGTCAGGGCCAGTTGGGCGGCGGCCACCGCGTACGCACCGTCGCCCGCCGCGTCCACGGCGCCGAACGCCGAGGCGGGCGGTACCCAGCGCAGCACGTCCGCGACCGGTTCGAGCTGCCCGAGGCCCGCCGAACCGAGGCGCTGGGCACCGAAGTTGACGACCTGCGCGCCGACCGCGATGACCAGTCCGCTCAGCACGGCCAGATCGCGTCCCCTGCGGCTGGTCAGCAGCCGGATGTTGGCGGCGGCGACGGCGCGGGCGAGGGCCACGCAGACCAGCAGCGCCAGCACGATGGCGACGACTGCGACGACGTACGCCGCCGTGCCGCGCGCGACGGCGATCACCGAGCCGACCAGCATGCACACCGTGAACAGCGGGCCGATGCCGACCAGGGAGGCCGCGAGCAGCGCCCGCACCAGCGGCCGGGCGCGCAGCGGCAGCATCACCAGGCGCGTGGGGTCGAGGGTCTCGTCGCCGCCGGGGAAGAACAGCGGCATCACCGCCCAGCCCAGCGCCAGTACGGCGATCAGCAGCACGATCACGGCGTCGGCGTGCTCGTTGCCGCGCAGCAGGACCAGGCCGAGCAGTTGCAGCGCGGCGAAGAGCAGCGTGAGGACCATGGAGGCGACGTAGGCGGCGCGCCGCCCGGCGGACTGCCGCAGGCCGCCCCGCAGCAGCGACAGTTTCAGCTGGACGAGGGTCGCCGTCGTGCCGGTCATCGGGCGCCGCCGCCCAGCCAGTCCAGGTCGGAGACGGCGTCACGGTCGTGGGCGCCGACGAGTTCGAGGAAGGCCTGCTGCAGCGTGGGGGCGTCGCCGCGGACCTCGGCGAGCGTGCCGTGGGCGCGGATGCGACCGGCGGCCATCACGGCCACCCAGTCGCACAGCGACTCGACCAGCTCCATCACATGGGAGGAGAAGACGACGGTGGCGCCGGAGGCGGTGTACCGCTCCAGCACGCGCCGGATGGTCTGGGCGGAGACCGGGTCGACGCCCTCGAACGGCTCGTCGAGGAAGAGCACTTCGGGGTTGTGCAGGAGCGCCGCGGCGAGTCCGATCTTCTTGCGCATGCCGGTCGAGTAGTCGACGACCAGCTTGTGCTGCGCGCCGGCGAGGTCCAGGACGTCGAGGAGCTGGGTGGCCCGCTTGTCGACCTCGGCGCCGGGCAGGCCGCGCAGCCGGCCCGTGTACGCCAGCAGCTCACGGCCCGACAGGCGCTCGAACAGCCGCAGTCCCTCGGGCAGCACCCCGATGCGGGCCTTGACCTCCACCGGGTCCCGCCACACGTCGTGCCCGACGACCTCGACGGAACCCTGATCGGGTCGCAGCAGCCCGGTCACCATCGACAACGTGGTCGTCTTCCCGGCGCCGTTCGGCCCGACCAGCCCGATGAACCGCCCGGCGGGCAGCTCCAGATCGATCCCGGAGACGGCGACCTGCTCCCCGAACCGCTTCCAGAGCCCCCGTACGCGTACGGCGACCGTCCCCACCTCTGCTCCCTGGTCCATGTCAGAACCCTAAGGGGAGCCGGTCTCCTTGGGACCGGGTCAGCGGTCCCGTCCGCAGGCGTAGGCGAGCGGGGAGATCAACTCCTCGGCGTCCGGCAGCCAGCGGTTGGCGGGGGTGGGACGGCAGGCCCACTGGACGGCGCCGCGCGAGCCGTACCGGGTGGGCGGCGCGGCGACGAAGCCGCCCTCGCCCAGGACCGCCAGATCCAGCGACCCGAGCGACCAGCCCAGCTTGCGGACCAGGTCGGGGACCTTCACCGACGCGCCCGGCAGCACGAAGAACTGCATCCGCCGGTCCGGGGTCAGCGTCACCGGTCCGAGCGTCAGCTCCATGCGCTCCATCCGCGCCAGGGCCAGGAACCCGGCGGTCTCCGGCACGGAGAGCGCGTCGAAGGTACGGCCCGTCGGCAGCAGGATCGACGCGCTCGGCTGCTTCTGCCACATCCGCCGCGCGACCGTCGCGCTGCCGGTCGCCTGCGTCTCCCAGTCCGGCCGAGCCGGGTGCGCCCCCGGCGCACCGCACGCGGCGTCACCGCAGGAGCAGCGCTGCACTCCGCCGACGGCTTCCAGCCAGGTGCCCGGGAACACGTCCCAGTGACGCTCCTCGGCGTAGCGAACGGCGGTCTCCAGCAGCGATTCCCCGCGCTGCTTCGGAATCTGTG
Organism: Streptomyces sp. NPDC107562; assembly: GCF_055657325.1. Classification (NCBI taxonomy): domain Bacteria; kingdom Bacillati; phylum Actinomycetota; class Actinomycetes; order Kitasatosporales; family Streptomycetaceae; genus Streptomyces; species Streptomyces sp. NPDC107562. The sequence goes on from NZ_JBVKBE010000007.1 coordinate 199,668, forward strand.
CGGCTTCGGTGGCCGGGATCGTCTCTTCCACGCTGAACACAACTCCCAGCCCCACCTCGGGTTACGGCCGGACCGCGCGCGGGGGAGGAGCATCGATTGCGCATTTGGGGCGCATGGGTGCATGTCCGGGGGCGCGCGGGAGGAACCGCGGCGGGAGCTGGGTAGCCAGGTGTGGGGTCGGCAACCGGCCGCACTCCGGCAATCCTCGCATGCCTCGCATTTTCGTCATGTTCGCGGGGCATTGATCTTCACGGCCGGAATTCCCCGCTCCCGCGAGGGCGGGGGGCTCGGGCCCTGGAGACACGACAACTCGGTGTGCGGGCAGGGACCGCAGCCTCAGGGGGTACGCCATGGCCGCAAGGCCTCTCGTCGCACGGCAGCCGAACGAACGGCTGCAAGCGCTCATCCAGGAAGCGGGTTGCTCGAACGCCGGGCTGGCCCGGCGGGTCAACATGTGCGGCGCCGAGCACGGTCTCGACCTGCGCTACGACAAGACGTCCGTGGCCCGCTGGCTGCGCGGACAGCAGCCGCGGGGCCGTGCGCCGGCGATCATCGCGGAGGCGCTCGGCCGCAAGCTCGGCCGTACGGTCACGATCGACGAGATCGGCATGGCCAACGGCAAGAACCTCGCCTCGGGGGTCGGCCTCCAGTTCTCGCCGACGGTACTGGGCGCCATCGAGCAGGTCTGCGAGCTGTGGCGCAGCGACGTGGGGCGCCGGGACTTCCTGTCCGGTTCGTCCGTCGCGGCCTCCGCGCTGGTCGAGCCGAGCCGCGACTGGCTGATCTCCGCGCCCGACGCACAGGTGGCGCGCTCGGCGGGCCCGCGCGTGGGCCAGTCGGACGTCGAGGCCGTGCGGGCGATGACGCAGGCGCTGGTCGACCTGGACCACCAGTTCGGCAGCGGACATGTGCGCCCGGTCGTCGTGCACTACCTCAACAGCGTCGTCTCGGGGCTGCTCGCCGGCTCGTACCGGGAGTCCGTGGGGCGGGAACTCTTCGCGTCCGTCGCGCGGTTGACCGAACTCGCCGGGTACATGGCGGTCGACACCGGGCAGCCGGGCCTCGCCCAGCGCTACTACATCCAGGCGCTGCGGCTCGCGCAGGCCGCCGGTGACCGTGGCTACGGCGGTTACGTGCTCGCCGCCTCGATGAGCCACCTGGCCGCGCAGCTCGGGAACCCGCGGGAGATCGCCCAGTTGGCACGGGCCGCGCAGGAGGGGGCACGGGGGCGCGTGACCCCGCGTGCGGAGGCCATGTTCCTCGCCGCCGAGGCGCGCGGGCACGCCCTGCTGGGCGACGCCCGCGCCGCCCAGACCGCGGGCGGGCGGGCGGTCACCGCGATGGAGCAGGCGGACGACGCCTCCGGCGACGACCCGGTGTGGATCGCGCACTTCGACGAGGCGTACCTGGCCGACGAACTGGCCCACTGCCACCGCGATCTCGGTCAGGCCGAGGCGGCGGCGCGCTGCGCGCGGGAGTCCCTGGAGGGCCACCCCGAGTCACGGGCGCGCAGGCGGGCGATCGGCTATGTGCTGCTCGCCACGGCCCAGGTGCAGCAACGCGAGATCGAGCAGGCCTGCCACACGGGGCTGAAGGCGGTCGAACTGCTGGGGACCCTGCGCTCCAACCGCGGGGCCGAGTACCTGGAGGACTTCCAGCAGCGGCTGGAGCCGTTCCAGGAGGAGTCCGTGGTAAGGGAGTTCGGGGCCCGGCTGGATCTCCAGGCGGCCGCGTGAAAAATGCCTCGTACGGGCGTGAACGCGCGGAGAACGGGGGCACCGGGAGCCGGAGGTGACATAAGCAGCGTGCCGCGGGCCGGTTTTGTTACGGCGGTCACAGGGCAGGAGGTCAGGTCCCGTGCTGCGTGGCAACCGGCTCGGGGGACCCGGTAGCGTGAGCCGACGATTCCGATGGTCCCCCATTCGTAGGAGTCCCGGTGACGCAGAGTGGACAGGGCGAGGAGCCCTCGGCGCGACCCGCGCGCGAAGGCATCGTGCTGCCCTCCGACGGTGGCGAACCGCTGCTGCCGGGTATGACGGGCGGGCCCGCCGACCGGCCCGCGGGGCCGCGGCACGGCGCCCCTCAGGGCGGCGGGCCCGCGCCCGCCTCGGCGCCACCCGGCGGCCAGGCCTGGGGCCGGCCGTGGGGTCCCGAACAGCACCAGGCCCCGGCCCCGCCGCCGGGTCAGGACTGGCAGAACCCGCCCGCCGACCCGTGGCAGGCGCAACAGGCCGCCCCATGGGCCGCGCAGGACCAGCCGGGCGCGCTCCCGCAGGAGGCGCCGGGCCGGCCGTACGGGAACGAGGCACAGGCGTCCTACGGGGCGTACGGGGCGCCGGGCGGGGCGCAGCTGCCGTCCGGCGGTCACGGCATGCCGCTGCCGCCGGCCGACGACGGGGCGACCCAGTACATCCCGCCGGTCGCGGCCGGGCCCGCCGACGAGGGGGCCACGCAGTACATACCGCCGGTGGGCGGCGCTCACCACCCCCTCCCGGGCGGCCCCGGGAACGAGGGCGCGACCCAGTACCTCCCGCCCGTCGCCGGGGGCGCCGACCCGTACCCGCCGCCCATGGCCTCCGGCCGGCCCTCCGCCGACGAGGGGGCCACGCAGTACATCCCGCCGGTCGGGCCCGGAGCCCTGCCGCCCGAGATGCCGTCCGGCGGACCGGCGGACCGGCCCGCGGAGACGACGACGTACCTCGGGCGGGCCCAGGACGGCGGCGCGGGAGCCGGACCGATGCCGTCCGGATCCGACGCCGACGCCACGCAGTACATCCCGCCCGTGCCCGGACAGGGGGCCTACGGCGACCGGCAGCCGCCCGCCGAGTTCGACAACCTCTTCCGCAGCGGTCCCGGCGGCGACGGCGGCCACGCCGGCGCCACCCAGCACATGCCCCGCTACCAGGAGCCGCCGGGCACCGGACACGCCGCCCCGCAGCCCTCCTACGACGCATCCGGTCCGGCGCAGGGCCGGCGGGCCGCCCGGGACTCCCGTTCCGGCGGTGGCCGCACCGGCTCGAAGGTGCCGCTGATCGCGGCCTGCGGCGTCGCCATCGCCGTGGTCGGTATCGGGGCGGGCGCGTTGCTCGCGGGGGGCGGCGGCGACGAGCCGGACGAGAAGCCCGAACCCGTCTCCGCCTCGGCCCCGGCCAGCACCGAGGCCTCCGGACAGCCGGCCGCCGACCCGGCGAAGGAGCAGGCCGTCGCCCTGGACAAGCTGCTCGCCGACAGCGGTGACAGCCGCGCCACGGTGATCAACGCCGTCGGTCAGGTGAAGACCTGCGGCAACCTCGCCCAGGCCGCCCAGGACCTGCGCGGCGCCGCCGAGCAGCGCAAGAGCCTGGTCACGCAGCTGTCCGGACTCTCCGTCGACAAGCTGCCCGAGCACGCCGCGCTGACCGCCGCGCTCAACAAGGCGTGGAAGGCGTCCGAGTCGGCCGACAACCACTACGCCGCCTGGGCCGACCAGGTCGCCGCGCAGAAGGGCAAGCTCTGCAAGAAGGGGCAGGCCCGCAGCACCGGTCAGACCGCCGCCGGCAACCGGGAGAGCGGCATCGCCACCACGCAGAAGGCCGAGGCGGCCACGTTGTGGAACGCGATCGCCCGGACCTACGGCCTGACCGAGCGCCAGCCCACCCAGCTGTGAGGTGAGCGGGGCGCCGGGAGCCGGGCGGTCAGTTCTGGTTCTCGGTGCCCTGCAGGGTCTTCGTCACGTCGATGGCGCCCTGGCGGTCGTCGGCCACCAGCTGGCCCTTCTTGACGACCTGGAGGGTCACGTCGGTGTTGACCAGCCGCGGCAGGCCCACGGAGGCCAGTACGTCCTGGAACTGCCAGCGCAGGGTCGGCGTGAGCCCGCCCGTGGTCACCTTGAAACCGTCGTCCAGGGTGCGCCGTACGGTGTCGGCGGAGACCTCGCCCTCGCCGATCGACTTCACGACGGCCTCCAGGACGGTGTACGCGATCCACGTGGTCTGCACGCCCGCGTCCGCGGGGTCGATCCGGGTGTCGGTGAAGGCCTGTTCGCGGATGACCTTCTTCATCCCGTTCCAGCGCTTGTCGGTCTCCGCCGGGTACCAGCCGGTGATGTACGCCCCCTCGTAGGGGCTCGACGCCCCACCGGTGGCGTCGATGACCGTCTGGTCCACGCTGCCGAGCACGGTGCCCGTGCGCACCTCCGGGTAGGCCTCGCGGTCGCGCCGGAAGGAGTCCATGAAGGTGTTGGTGCGGTCGCCGAGCGCCGGCACCACACAGCCGCGCCTGCTCGGGTCCTCGGTGGCCCGGGTCAGGGCCTGCTGGGACTGCGCGGCGAACTCGGTGGCGTCCTCGGCGGCCCGAAGGTCGGTCACGTCCGAGTGACCGCCCGCCGCGAGGCCCGAGTTGATCAGGTTGGGGAGTTCGTCACCCGCGATGGTGTCGGGCCGTACCAGCGTGACCGGGCCGCAGTTGCTCGCGAGGTGCCTGCCGAGGCCGGCCAGCAGCGCCGGCTGGCCGCCGTTGACCGGGTAGGACAGCGGGCTGGTGAACTCGGCGTTCGTGATGCCGTAGCCACCTATGTACGGTATGCCCGCTCCCTCCAGGATCGGGAAGAACGTGTCGGCGAACTGGCTGTAGGAGCCGACGACCGCGGCGACCTTCTGCTTGACCGCGCGGCGCGCGCACTTCGCGGCGTGCACGCTGTCGTTGCGGTCGTTGCAGATCACGACCTTGAGCTTGCGGCCGTCGATGCCGCCGTTGGCGTTGACGTGGCGGGCGTAGGCCAGCGCCAGGGCGGGCATGCCGGGCTTGTTCGTGGTGTTGGTGTCCTGCGGTGCCCAGGTCATGACGGTGATCTGGTCGTCGCCGGCACCCCCCGGGAGGCCGGGGACGACGCCGCAGCCGGCGGCGAGCGAGGCGCACGCGACCAGGGCGCCCGCCGCGCGCAGGGCTTTGAGGGGCCTGGTGAGGGCGAGGAGGAATGTGCTGCGGGTGCGTCGCCTGCCGGTCATGGTCCCGCACGATTCCGCCACATCACTAACCTCTGAGTGACCCTTGCTCAACGCGAGGTGACGGCCAGGTGAATTGCGGGGTCCGGTGAACGGCGTGTGGCGGGGAACGTACGATCGATGACCGTGCAAGGTGTGCAAGGAGTACAAGGTTCGGTGAACCCTTCCCGTCGCGGGCATCGCTCATCCACGATGGGTGGCATGCCACTGAACGACATGCCGTGGTGGCGCTGGCGCAGCAATGTGCGCTCCGCGCTGCACATGCTTTCCGATCCGGGGTTCCAGCGGGACGTCTGGCTCGCGGGCGTCGAGGGATACGGGGACGTCACCGACGCCGTGTACCGGCTGGTCGAGGACACCTGGCTCGATCACTGGTCCGCGGAGAAGTACGTCGGGACCATATTCCGCGACTCGCAGGAGGCCGCGCTGGTCGACACCGCGGTGCTGCGGGTGCTGCGGATCATGCACCAGGTGGGGCCGGACGCGCCGGTGTCCTCGTACATGGAGCATCCGGCGTGGCCGGAGGCGGTGCGGGCGGCTCGGGACGCGCATGTGCGGATGGCGGTGAGCGACGGGGAGGATCCCGAGGGGGTGCCGCGGACGCTCGAGGTGCTGCGGATTCTGACGCGGTCGGCCTAGGGTTGGTCTGAGGTCGGCCTGGGATCGGCCTGAGGTCGGTCTGGGGTCGGTTTGGGGTTTCTGGCTGCTCAGGTCGGTGTGGGACCCTGTGGTGCATGAACGAGCAGCCCCAAGCCGCCGCGGCCGATCAGTACGTCCTCACTCTGTCGTGCCCGGACAAGAAGGGCATCGTGCATGCCGTGTCGAGCTACCTGTTCATGACCGGATGCAACATCGAGGACAGCCAGCAGTTCGGTGACCATGACACGGGGCTGTTCTTCATGCGGGTCCACTTCTCGGCGGAGGCGCCGGTGACGGTGGAGAAGCTGCGGGCGAGCTTCGCGGCGATCGGTGACTCGTTCCACATGGAGTGGCAGATCAACCGGGCCGACGAGAAGATGCGCATCCTGCTGATGGTCAGCAAGTTCGGGCACTGCCTGAACGATCTGCTGTTCCGGGCGCGGACCGGGGCGCTGCCGGTGGAGATCGCCGGGGTGGTGTCGAACCACACCGACTTCGCCGAGCTGGTGGGTACGTACGGGATTCCCTTCCACCACATTCCGGTGACGAAGGACAGCAAGGCGCAGGCGGAGGCGCGGCTGGTGGAGGTCGTGCGGGAGGCGGGTGTGGAGCTGGTCGTTCTGGCCCGCTACATGCAGGTGCTCTCCGACGATCTGTGCAAGGAGCTGAGCGGGCGGATCATCAACATCCACCACTCGTTCCTGCCGAGCTTCAAGGGCGCCAAGCCGTATCACCAGGCGCATGCGCGGGGTGTGAAACTGATCGGGGCGACGGCGCACTACGTGACGGCGGATCTGGACGAGGGGCCGATCATCGAGCAGGAGGTCGAGCGGGTGGGGCACGATGTCACCCCGGATCAGCTGGTCGGGATCGGGCGGGACGTGGAGTGCCAGGCGCTGGCGCGGGCCGTGAAGTGGCACGCGGAGCGGCGGATCCTGCTGAACGGGCGTCGGACGGTCGTCTTCGCGTAGGGCTGCCTGTGGGGTCTGTGGTGCGCGCCGGGTGCTCTTGTCGTCGGGGGCGGGTCGGGGGGTGTCCGTCCTCGGAACGGCGCGGAATCGGTCTCTCACCAACTCACCCGTGTTGACGCGCCAACCGCTGCGGGCGGACACCCCCCGACCCACCCCCTTCCCGCCGCGGGCGGCTGCGGCGCCGTGTGACTGACGCCGAGCGGGCCGGTTCGCGGGGCGGGTGCCGGTCCGTGCGACTGACGCCGAGCGGGCCGGTTCCTTCGCGCCGCGGGCGGGTGCGGCGCCGTACGACTGACGCCGAGGGGTCTCCTTGTTTCGGGGGCGGGTGCCGGTCCGTGTGACTGACGCCGGGCGGGCCGATCCCCCCGCGCTGTGCGCGGGTGCGGCGCCATACGACTGATGCCAGTGCGGGCCGCTCTCCTTGTGCCGTGGGCGGGTGCGGCGCCATACGACTGAGGCCGACGGGGCCGTCTCCTTGTGTCGGGGGCGGGTGCCGGTCCGTGCGTCTGACGCCGAGCGGGCCGATCCCCCCGCGCTGTGCGCGGGTGCGGCGCCATACGACTGACGTGGAGGGTGCCGGTCCGTGTGACTGGCGTCGTGTGGGGCGGTCTCCTTGTGCTGTGGGTGGGGTGGGTTACATGCGGCTGAGGGAGGCTGCTGCGAGGAGGACGTCCTTGATGGCTTCCCGGTCGCCCAGTTGGCCTGCTGCTGCTTCGTCGGGGGAGACGTGGCCCGCGGCGAGGCGGCAGAATTCGACGCCGTCCAGGGCCACGTGGGCCACCTCGTGCTCGGCGGAGCCCACCTCCGCGGGGGAGTCCAGGGGGATCAGCCACTCGCCGCCACCGGAGCCCTCGATCTCCAGGCGGAGGGTGCGGCCGGGGGTGCCGGCGGGGACCAGGTGGCGGGGTGCGCGGGCGGGGCTCGCCAGGCCCGCGCGGCGGCGTTCCGCGAGGGACGTGGGGAGCAGGCGGGCCGCGAGGTCGATCATGCGGTTGAGGTGGCGGGCCGACGGCGGGTCGTAGGGGTAGTCCACCGCCTCCGCGATGTCCTCCGCGTGCACCCAGCACTCGAAGGCGCGCTCGATCATCGCGTCGTGCAGCGGCAGCTCGCCCACGCCGTAGGGCACGCCCAGACCGCCCGCGCTGCCGCCCGTGAAGGAGGCCGTGCGCACGATGCCGTGGCCCTGTTCGCGCCAGGGCGCCCGGACGGTGCGGCTGGGCGGGAAGTGCGAGGCCCGCCAGTACGCCTCCGTGCGTGCCGTCGGCGTCGGCGGGTCGGCGTCGGTGTCGCCGAGGGGGTCGTCCAGGCCGAGGGCGACGGCGATGAGGCCGTCGACCGCCAGGAGGTGGGCGATGACACCGGCGACGGTCGTGCGGCGGCTGGCCGGTTCCGTGCCGTCGAACCAGCGCAGCCGCACCGGCGCGTGCCACTCCGCGTCGCCGAAATCCTGGAGCAGGGCGTCGAGGCGCGCGATCTCGGCGTCGTAGGGCCGGGCCCATTCGGGGACCGGGATGCGCGGTGGGCGCCGGTCCAGGCAGGTCGCCAGGACGCGGGTGCGCAGGCCGGGGTCGAGGTCGAGGCTGTCGGGTCGTTGCAACAGGCCGACCGCCTCGCGAAGCCGCCGGGCCTCGTCGGCGCAGTTGCCGCACAGGCCCAGGTGGTCCTCGACGGCCAGCGCCTCCTCGGGGGAGCAGGCGGCCAGTGCCCACGCGCCCAGCAGGGACTTCAGCACATGGTGTTCGAGGGGCGGGTGGAGGGCGTCCAGGGCGGGCAGGGGCAGGCCGGTGTCCTCCACCGACGCCCGCGGCATCGGTATGCGGGGCGGCTGGGCGGGGGTGGGCGTGATCTCCCGGTCGGCCTCGTCCTTCTTGTCGTCGAACTCGTCGTACTCGTCGTGCTCGTGGTGTTCCGGGTCCGTCACACCGCACCTCCGTATCCGGGCGGCGTGCCGGCGTCGTGGGCCGTGGACAGGAGCTGCAGGCCCAGGCGGAGGCGGCGGCGTGCCTCGTCCTCGGTGATGCCGAGGTCGGTGGCGGTCTGGCGGTAGTCGCGGCGCTGGAAGTAGGCGCGCTCCAGGGCGGCGCGCAGCGGGGCCGGCATGGACTGGACGATGTAGTCGGCGCGGGCGGCGACGGAGGCGTGGCGGACCTTGAGCTCCAGGTCCTCGCTGGAGCCGTGGCCGCCCTCGGCGAGTGCCGCGATCTCGGTGGCGCGCAGGCGCTGGACGGCGAGGCGGTGGGTCAGGGTCGCCACCCAGGAGCGCAGGGGACCCTGCTTGGGGTCGTAGGCCTCGGGGTGCTCCCACAGGTGTATGAAGACCTCGCGGGTGATGCCGTCCGCGGCCCGCTCGTCGTCGAGCACGCGGTGTGCCAGACCGTGGACGAGGGAGGCGAAACGGTCGTAGAGCTCGCCGAGGGCGGCCGCCTCACCGCGTGCGAGTCGCTGCTGCATCTTGCGGTCCCAGCGGGGCGGTGCGTCCTTCTTCGCCATGCGGCCCCCTCGCCGTGGTGCGTCCTGGTGTCCAGCCTGCGTCCATCGCCACCTCGAATGTAGTCGGCACGTCTGACGACGCACGCCCCTTTGTGCCAATGCGCGCCCCTGGACCCGTCGCAGGTGGTAGTGCGCTTCCGGCGGCGCCTACCCACCGCGTACAAGACCAGACCTGATCGAACAGGATCGAATGCGACAGAATCAAGCCTTTTCCGTTGGGATTTCGTTTCCGGCAGTGTGTTTCAGGGAACGGCCGCTGGGCAGCCGCGCCGCATGGAAGCGTAGGGACTGGCTCCGTTTCCGGCTGGTTCCGGCCGTTTCCCGCACGTTCCGGCGACGAAGGGCATGGTGGTGGCGTTCAAGGTGACCGGCGACGAGCAGGGCGACTGGGCCGTGCTCCAGGTGTCGGGCGAGCTGGACCTGGTGACCTCGCCGGTGCTCCGCGGGCGGGTGCACGACGCGGTCGCCGAGGGCCGCCACAGTCTCGTCCTCGACCTCTCCGAGGTCTGGTTCTGCGATTCCAGCGGTGTGGGCGTGCTGATCGCGGCCCGTCGGCTGCTGCGCTCCTGTCAGGGGCGGCTGCGGCTGATACTCCCGGCCCAGGGCGCGGCCGACGGCTCGCACGTCAACCGTGTGCTGGGCGCACTGGGGGTGCGGCGGCTGTTCGACGTGCATCCCGACCTGGCCTCCGCGACCTCGGACGACGCCAGTCCTCTCTCCGCGTGAACTCTCTGCCACACCGTTGTCGCAAAATTCCCCCGGTCTTGGCACAACCGTCGTTTTCCTGCTCCGGAACCGTCCGCGGCGTCGTACGCTCCCTGGCGAGAAGCACCCCGAGATGACGTGAGGCGGCCTGAAAGACATGGTCAGCAGCGAGTACGAGCGCAGGATCGCGGCCCGGTTCGCCACCTTCGACCAGGACGGCAACGGCTATATCGACCGCGAGGACTTCAGCGGCGCGGCCAAGGCACTGCTCGTGGAGTTCGGCACGGCGTCCCGCTCCGACAAGGGCCAGGCGCTGTACGGCGGAGCCGAGGCCTTCTGGCAGGGCATGGCCGGGATAGCGGACCGGGACGGTGACCAGCGCATCACCCGCGAGGAGTTCGTCAACGGCGCGGTCAAGCGGCTGCGCGACAACCCCGACCGCTTCGCCGAGATCGCCCGCCCCTTCCTGCACGCGGCGCTCGCCGTCGCCGACCCGGACGGCGACGGCGCGGCCACCGTCGAGGACCTCGCCCGCGTGCTGCGGGTGCTCGGCGTCCCCGAGGACGTCGCGAGGGCGGCGGCCGGCTCGCTCGACGACGACGGCGACGGCGACGGCACCGTGAGCGAGACGGAGATCGTCTCCGCGTTCGCCCGCTTCTTCACCGTTCCCGAGTAACCGAGAAGCGCTCCCTGAGCCGGTACTTGAGCACCTTGCGCAGGGTGTCGTTGCGCGGCAGGGCGTCGACCACCTCCAGCCGCTCCGGCAGCTTGTGCACCGACAGCCCTTCCGCGCGCAGGTACGCGGTCAGCTCCTCCAGGGTCACGGGGGCGGCCTGAGCGGGCTGCTCGACCACCGCGCAGACCCGCTCCCCGCGCTCGGCGTCCGGCAGGCCGATCACCGCCACGTCCGCGACCGCCGGGTGCCGGTGGAGCAGTTCCTCGATCTCCTTGGCGGAGATGTTCTCCCCCTTGCGGATGATGACGTCCTTGAGGCGGCCGGTGAGCACCAGGTGCCCGCCGTCGGTGAGCCGCCCGAGGTCGCCGGTGCGCAGGAAGCCGTGCTCGTCGAACGCCTCCGCCGTCTGCGCCGGGTCGAGGTAGCCCCGGCAGACGGCCTCGCCGCGCAGCCGCACCTCGCCGTCGACGATCCGTATCTCCATGCCCCGGGGCGGACGCCCCTCGGTCGTCGCGAGGTTCTCGGGGGTGTCGTCCGGCGCGCCCATGGTGATCATCGGGACCTCGGTCATGCCGTACCCGTGGGTGAGCTGGACGCCCATCTCGCGCACGACGGCGTGGTAGACGTCGGGCGGCTTCGGCGCCCCGCCGCCCGCGAGCAGCCGCAGGGTCGGCACCACGGGGGTCCCGGGCTGTGTGCGCTGCGCGGCCAGGAACATCGAGTAGAACGCCGTGGAGCCGCCGGCGATCGTCACCCCGTGGGCGCGGTACGCGGGCAGCGCGTCCGGCAGCGCGAACTGCTCCAGGAGCAGCGCCGGGAAGCCGTACAGCAGCAGCATCACCGTGTAGTCGGGGCCGCCGATGTGGGCGTAGGGGAAGGCGATCGAGCCCACGTCGTCGGCGGTGGGCCGCAGGGCGTGCGCCAGGCAGGTGCCGCCCGCGATCAGGGAGCGGTCCGTGTGCAGGACGCCCTTGGGTGCGGAGGTCGTGCCGGAGGTCCAGTAGATCCAGCGGACGTCGGCGCCCCCCTCGGGCGGCGCGGGCAGGACGGACGGATCGCCGTCGGGCAGGTCCTCGTACGCCTCGAAGACCCCCTTCGCGCCGAGGCGCCGGGCCATCGCCGTGTGGTCGAAGCCGCGCCAGGTGCCCGGCACGGCGAAGTACTCGGCGCCCGACTCGCGCAGCGCGTGGCCCACCTCGCGCTCGCGCAGGAACGGGATGAGCGGGGTCTGCACGGCGCCGAGGCGGGCCAGCGCGAAGGTGAGCACCGCCGTCTCGACCCGGGTGGGCAGCTGCCAGGCGACGACCGTGCCGGGGCGTACCCCCATGCCGTACAGCCCGGCCGCGGCCCGTTCGGCGCGCTCGCGCAGGGCGCCGAAGGTCAGGGTGCGCTCGTCCTGGAGCAGGACGGGGCGGCCGGGGGTGCGGTCCGCCCGGCGGATGAGCAGGTCCCAGAGGGTGGGCGCGGTGCTGAGCTCGTGCGCGGTGGTGTGCAGGGTCACGGTGGCCCCCGGTGAGCTGACGGATAGTCAGATAGTGGCCCGAGCGTAGGGCCCGGCGCCTTGTCGGTCCAGGGGCGCGGGACTAGCCTTCCGGTACGGCGTCATCTGACGGGTCATCAGATCTGTAGCTCCGCGGAGGGGACCCATGACCGAACTGCCCCGCATCATCAGCGTCGACGACCATGTGATCGAGCCCGCGCACCTCTTCGAGACCTGGCTGCCCGCCCGCTACCGCGACCGCGGGCCGCAGCCGCTGACGGCGGGCATCGGCGAACTCGCCTACGTCGGCGGCAAGTACCAGATCACCATGGACCCGGAGGGCCAGCCCACCGACTGGTGGATCTACGAGGACCTCAAGTTCCCGTACAAGCGCAACATCGCCGCCGTCGGCTTCGACCGGGACGAGATGACCCTGGAGGGCATCACCCGGGAGGAGATGCGACGCGGCTGCTGGGACCCCAAGGCGCGGCTCGCGGACATGGACCTCAACCACGTCGAGGGCAGCCTGTGCTTCCCGACCTTCCCGCGCTTCTGCGGGCAGACCTTCGCCGAGGCGCACGACAAGGAGGTCGCCCTCGCCTGCGTGCGCGCCTACAACGACTGGATGGTCGAGGAGTGGTGCGGCGACAGCGGCGGACGGCTCATCCCGCTGTGCCTGATCCCGCTGTGGGACATCGACCTCGCCGTCGCGGAGATCCGGCGCAACGCCGCACGCGGCGTGAAGGCGGTGACGTTCTCCGAGATCCCCACCTACCTCGGGCTGCCTTCGATCCACTCCGGCTACTGGGACCCGTTCTTCGCGGTCTGCCAGGAGACCGGGACGGTGATCAACATGCACATCGGGTCGTCGTCCCAGATGCCGGCCGCCTCCCCGGACGCGCCCCCCGCCGTGCAGGCCTCGCTCTCCTTCAACAACGCGATGGCCTCGATGACGGACTTCCTCTTCAGCGGGGTCCTGGTGCGCTTCCCGCGGCTCAAACTGGCCTACTCCGAGGGCCAGATGGGCTGGATCCCGTACGCCCTGGAGCGCGCCGACGACGTCTGGGAGGAGCACCGCGCGTGGGGCGGTGTCCGGGACCTCGTCCCGGAGCCGCCGTCGACGTACTACTACCGGCAGATCTTCTGCTGCTTCTTCCGGGACAAGCACGGGGTGGCGTCCCTGGATGTCGTCGGGCGCGACAACGCCACCTTCGAGACCGACTACCCGCACGTCGACTCCACCTTCCCGCACACCAAGGAGGTGGCCCTCGACCACGTCAAGGGCCTCGACGACGAGACGGTCCACAAGCTGATGCGGGGCAACGCCATCCGCATGCTGGACCTCGACCTGGACCGGTAGTGGACCTGACGTACACGCCCGAGGAGGAGGAGTTCCGGGCCAACCTGCGCCGGTGGCTGAAGGGCGTGCTGCCCTCCCTGCCGGCCAAGCCGTCCCCGGACGACTGGCCGGGGCGGCGCGCCTACGACCTCGGCTGGCAGCGGACGCTGTACGACGCCGGGTACGGCGACGTCCACTGGGACGCCTCCCCGACCGTGCGGCTGATCTTCCTGGAGGAGACCGAGCGGGCGGGCGCCCCGTACGTGGGCGCCAACTTCGTCGGGCTGCTGCACGCAGGGCCGACCGTCGCCGCGGAGGGCACCGAGGAGCAGCGCGCCCGCTGGCTGCCGCCCGTCCTGCGCGGCGAGCAGGTCTGGTGCCAGGGCTTCAGCGAACCGGACGCCGGGTCCGACCTCGCGGCACTGCGCACCCGTGCGAGGCGGGACGGCGACGACTACGTGGTGTCCGGATCCAAGATCTGGACCTCGCACGCCGAAGTCGCCGACTGGTGCGAACTGTTGGTGCGCACGGACCCCGCCGCCCCCCGGCACCGGGGCATCAGCTGGCTGGCCATGCCGATGGACGCGCCGGGCATCACCGTGCGGCCACTGCGCACCCTGGCCGGGTCGGCCGAGTTCGCCGAGGTCTTCCTGGACGAGGTGCGGGTGCCGGTCGCCAACCGGGTCGGCGACGAGAACGACGGCTGGCGGGTCAGCATGGTCACGCTGTCGTTCGAACGCGGGACGGCCTTCGTGGGCGAGGTGGTGGCCTGCCGCCGGGTGCTCGCGGAACTCGCGCGCGAGGCCCGGAAGAACGGGCGGTGGGACGATCCGGTGCTGCGCCGGCGGCTCGGCAGGCTGAACGCCGAGTTCCGGGCGCTGTGGCGGCTCATCCAGTGGAACGTGAGCGAGGCGCAGGCCTCGGGCGGCGTTCCCGGCGTGGGCGGTTCGGTCTTCAAGCTGCGGTACTCGCACGCCCGCCAGGACCTCTACGACGCCGCCGCCGACGTCTCCGGCCCCGAGGCGCTCGACCTGGACCGGCCGTGGACGCTCGACCGGCTGTCCGCCCTGTCGTACACCATCGCGGCCGGCACCTCGCAGATCCAGCACACCATCGTGGCCGAACGGATCCTCGGCCTGCCGAAGGGGCGGTAGCCGTGCGCTTCCAACTGAGCGAGGAACAGCGCGCGTTGCGGGCCGCGCTCCGGCAGCTGCTCGACCGGCACTTCGACGACGGGGCCCGCCGGACCGCCGCGCGGCACACGGCGCCCGTGCTGGACCGGGCGCTGTGGCGGGAGCTGGGCGCGGCGGGGTTCTTCGCGCTGCGCCTGCCGGAGGACCGGGGCGGGGTGGGACTCGGGCTGCCGGAGGCCGTCCTGGCGTTCGAGGAGGCCGGGCGGGCGCTGGTGCCCGGCCCGCTGGTGGCCACGCACCTCGCCGCGGGAGAAGTGCCCGGAGCCGCGGACGGGACGGCCGTCGTGGCCGCCGTCGACGCGGGCGGGCTGGTGGAGTGGCTGACGCAGGCCGACGCCGTGCGCGGGGACGCTTCCGGCGCCGTACCCCTGCGGTCGGTGGATCCGCTGACGCCGCTGCACCGGGTGCCGGGGGGTCCGGGGGCGGCGGATCCGGTGGCCGTGCTGCTCACGGCGGCCGAGCAGCTCGGCACGGCCGCGCGTACGTGCGAGCTGGCGGCGCAACACGCCCGGACCCGTGAGCAGTTCGGACGGCCGATCGGAGCCTTCCAGGCCGTGCAGCAGCTGTGCGCGCGATCCCTGGTCCGGGTGGAGGTGGCGCGCGCCGCCGTGTACGCGGCCGCCGTCACCGCGGACCCCGTGGACGTCGCCGCGGCCCGGCTGCTCGCCGACGAGGCGGCCCTGCGCGGCGCCCGCGACTGCCTCCAGGTGCACGGCGGCATGGGCTTCACCTGGGAGGCAGAGGTGCATCTGCATCTGAAGCGGTCCTGGGTGCGGACCCACCGTACGGGCGACATCACGGAGAGTGAGGAGAGTCTCGCGCGCGATCTGCTGGCCGAATCGGTCTGACGTGGCCCCTGCCTGCGACGTCGGTGAACCCGGGAATCCGGGATGTCGCGGATTGTGGCATGCCGGAATTACGGAGCGTTGATACCGGCTTGTGTCCTAGGTGTGACTCGTCACGTCCTGGAGTCGAAGGTCCGCTCCGGTACCTTGTGTGAGATGCGAGAGGTTCCGAGCTCGAGTCACGCCGGTGACGAGCCTTGTTCCACCGCCTGTTCGACTCCCTGCGGCGAGCGTCGCACAGTATGCCGCACGGGTACTCCTTCGCGCTGGAATATGCCCGAAGCGCTTGTTGGGGTGACTGTACGTCAACCATGCTGGTGCGTAAGGGATTCACGGTCCGTGATCCCTGCTCTGGCCGTTGTTCTGGTCATGCAGAAAATGGCTACGATCGTGGCCCTCCTGAGGCGCGAGCCTCTGTGTCCACCGGTTCGGATGGTGTGAGCGGTGCAGGTGCTTCAAGTGCAGCTGGAGATCCGGCCCGACCCCGCAGAGGTGGGGCGCGCGCGGCGGTGGACCCGCTCGCGGCTTGCCGGGTGCGGCATAGCGGCCGACGAACCGCTCGCCGAGACGCTGATCCTGCTGGTCTCCGAACTTGTCACCAACGCCGTCGTGCACACCGGCTGCCCCGCCGTGCTGCGCCTCTCCCTGCCCGGGCCCGCAACCGTCCGCGTGGAGGTCGCCGACGGCAGCACCCGTGCCCCCGTCCCCCGGTGGGTGGACGGTGACGAGACCGGCGGCCGGGGCCTCGCGCTCGTCGACGGGCTCGCCGACCGCTGGGGCTGGAGCCCCGACGGCGTCGGCAAGCAGATCTGGTGCGAACTGGACCGCTGTGCCGAACCCCGCACGGCGACCAGGGCGTACGGGGGCGGCGCGGTGACCGCCTGCGAAGGGCTCGACGGCTACGAAGGGTACGAGGGGCTGGCGTACGAGGCCGTCTGAGGCGACCGGCGCCGCGTCCGGGGGCACGCGCGCAAGGCCGACGGGTGCGCCAGGCCCGGCGGAGGGATGTGCGCCCGTGCATGCTTCCGTGCGCGCCCGCGCCATACCGGATGTAACCGGCAAATTCCCCCGTCCCTGTTGACGCGACGTGTCCGGCTGATCACGCTGGGGGCAGCGAATCGCCGCGAGGGGACGACGAGGGTCTCGGTGACGGAGGCCCTCGTCGAGTGCGAGTCGTGTTTCGGCGTGGGTCCGCCCATCGGGGCACGAGGAGGGCGGGTACGCCGGAGCCGGATGGCGGCGTGCGGCGCCGTGCTCGGGGCGGGCGTGTACGCGCCGCCATCCGGACTCACCGCACGGCGCACCCGTCCCGTACCCGCTACAGCACGGCGACCGGCGCCACCGGGGCCCCGGTCGCGCCGGTGAACGGCTCGGGTGTGGCCGCCAGCAGGAACGCGTACCGGCCGGTTTCTCCACAGGCTGTGGACAACTCTTCGAGATTCCAGTTCTGGCCCTGCGGCATCCCCATCTCCACCAGGTGCAGCGCGTGCACGGGCAGCCACAGGTCCTCCGTCTCCGGCGGGAAGATCTCGAAGGTGAGGGTGTCGTTCGCGACGGCGGCGACGTCGCGCGCGTGGAACCACGCCGGGGTGCGCACGGACAGCCCCGGCGAGGGATGGGCGTACCCGTGCCTGTCCCCGGCGAGACAGGCCCGGACCTGCCCGGTCCGTACGAGCACGACGTCGCCGGCGCGCACGCGGGTGCCGGCCAGGTCCTCCGCCGCGTCCAGGTCCTCGGGGGTGACCGCGTGGCCCCCGTCCAGGCGGTCCGTGCCCCGCGCGCGGGCGACGTCCAGCAGCACGCCGCGCGAGACGAGGTGCCGCACCGTGCCGATGCCGCCGAACTCGGCGCCGCCGTGCGCGGTGACCGTGCCCGCCGGGCGGCCGTTGTACAGCCGGCCCGAGTGCGAGACGTGGGTGAGGGCGTCCCAGTGGGTGCCCGCCTGAAGTCCCATGGTCACCGCGTCGTCGCTGCACGCGACCGTGCCGGGGCCGAACAGTTCCTGGTTGATCTGCACCATGACGTGCAGCGGGTTGACCCGTCCGGGGATCATCCCCGTCTGCACGCCGTCCTGGCGCAGCGGCAGCGCGAGCGGGACCCGCCGTCCGGTGCGGATCTCCGCGGCGGCCCCGCGGACCACCTCGTCGGTGATCAGGTTGAGCGTCCCGATCTCGTCGTCCGCCCCCCAACGGCCCCAGTTGTTCACGCGCTTGGCGATCTCGTGGAACTCGGCCGGCAACGACATGGGCCCTCCCCGGGGCTTGTGTCCGGGCATCTGACGGGTCATAGAATCTAACGGACCGTCAGAAAACGCGGGAAGGGACCGGACGTGGGGAACTTCTTGGCCGGCGAGGTCGTCGTCGTGACCGGCGCGGGACGCGGCATCGGCCGTGCGGTCGCGCTCGCGGCGGCCGCCGAGGGGGCACGGGTCGTCGTCAACGACTACGGGGTGGCCGTCGACGGGGCCGCACCCACCAGCGAGATCGCGGACGCCGTCGTCAAGGAGATCGAGGCCGCGGGCGGCGAGGCGGTCGCGGTGGCCGACGACATCTCCACGATGGCCGGCGGCCGACGCGTGGTCGAGGTGGCGCTGGCGTCGTACGGGAGGCTGGACGGGGTCGTCTGCGTCGCCGGGATCCTGCGGGAGCGGATGCTGTTCAACATGACCGAGGAGGAGTGGGACCCGGTGGTCGCCACCCATCTCAAGGGCACCTTCACGGTGTTCCGGGCCGCCTCGGAGGTGATGCGCCGCCGGCGCGGCGGCACCCTGATCGGGTTCACCAGCGGCAACCACCAGGGGTCCGTGTCGCAGGCCAACTACAGCGCGGCGAAGGGCGGGATCATCTCACTCGTGCGCAGCGCCGCGCTCGGACTGCACAAGTACGGGGTGACCGCGAACGCGGTGGCGCCGGTGGCCCGTACGCGGATGTCGGCGAACGTGCCGACGGAGCTGGCGGAGATCGGGGAGCCCGAGGACGTGGCCGCGCTGGTGGTCTACCTGTTGTCCTCGCGGGCCCGGCAGGCCGGGATCACCGGGCAGGTCTACACGATCGCCGGGCCGAAGATCGCGGTGTGGGCGCAGCCGCGCGAGCTGCGCGCCGCGTACGCCGAGGGGGCGTGGACACCGCAGCGGATCGCCGACTTCCTGCCGGGATCGGTGGGGGTGGACCCGATGCCGATGCTGGAGCGGGTGGCGGGGATGGAGCGGGCGGCGAGATCCGGGGAGCGGCCGAACGCCTGAGGGCTCGGGGAAGCGTTGGTTTCGGCCGGAATCTTGGGAGGGCGCCGTGGACTTCGGGTTCACCGTCGAGGACGAGGTGTTTCGCAGCGAGGCACGGGACTGGCTGGCCGCACACGCCGGGGACGGGCAGGACCGGCGGAGCTGGGAGCGGACGCTGGGCAAGGCGGGGTGGATCGGGATCGGGTGGGCGGCCGACGGGTGGGGCAACCGGACTGCCTCGCTCACCCAGCAGGTCGTCTGGGCCGAGGAGTACGCCAGGTCGGCGGCGCCGCCGCGCTCCGGGCACATCGGCGAGAACCTGCTCGCCCCGACCCTCATCGCCCACGGCAGCCAGGAGCAGAAAGCCCGCTTCCTGCCGCCGGTGGCCGCCGGGGACGAGCTGTGGTGCCAGGGGTACAGCGAGCCGGGCGCCGGCTCGGACCTCGCGGGCCTGCGCACCACGGCGGTGCGGGAGCCGGGCGGTGCGCACTACCGGATCACCGGGCAGAAGATCTGGACCTCGCTGGCGCACGAGGCGGACTGGTGCTTCGTGCTGGCCCGCACGGAGGCGGGCTCGCGGCGGCACCACGGGCTGAGCTTCCTGCTGGTGCCGATGGACCAGCCGGGGCGGATCGAGGTCCGGCCCATCCGGCAGCTGACCGGCACGAGCGACTTCAACGAGGTCTTCTTCGACGGGGCACGCGCCCGCGGGGAGCACGTCGTGGGCGGGGAGGGCGCGGGCTGGCGGGTCGCGATGAGCCTGCTCGGGTTCGAGCGGGGGGTGTCGACGCTCGCCCAGCAGGTGGGGTTCGCCGAGGAGCTGGGGCGGGTGGTGCGCTCGGCTCTCGACTCGGGGGCCGTGGACGATCCGGTCCTGCGGGAGCGGCTGGTGCGGCAGTGGGCCGAGCTGCGGGTGATGCGGTGGAACGCGCTGCGGACACTGGGCGGTTCGGGGGACGCGGGCGCGTCGAGCGTGGCCAAGCTGCTGTGGGGCGGCTGGCATCAGCGGCTGGGGGAGCTGGCGGTGCAGGTGCGGGGGGCCGCGGCCGGGGTCGGGCCGGTGCGGTGGTCGGCGGCGGCGCCCTACGAACTCGACGGAGTCCAGCGGATGTTCCTGTTCAGCCGGGCCGACACCATCTACGGCGGCTCGGACCAGATCCAGCGCACGATCATCGCCGAGCGGGTGCTCGGTCTGCCGAGGGAACCCAAGGGAGCGTCGTGATGAGGGGCGTCGTCTTCGACGGAAAGCAGGTCCAGGTCGTGGACGACCTGGAGGTACGGGACCCCGGGGCCGGCGAGGTGCGGGTGGCGGTCGCGGCGGCCGGGCTGTGTCACAGCGATCTGTCCGTGGTGGACGGGACCATACCCTTCCCCGTTCCCGTGGTCCTGGGCCATGAGGGCGCGGGTGTGGTGGAGGCGGTGGGGGAGGGCGTCCGGCATGTGGCGCCCGGCGACCATGTGGCGCTGTCCACCCTCGCCAACTGCGGGACCTGCGCCGACTGCGACCGGGGGCGGCCGACGATGTGCCGGCGGGCGATCGGGCGGCCCGGGCGGCCCTTCACGCGGGACGGCCTGCCGGTGCACCAGTTCGCCTCCAACTCGGCGTTCGCGGAGCGCACGGTGGTCAAGGCCGTGCAGGCCGTGCGGATCCCCGAGGACATCCCGCTGACGTCCGCCGCGCTCATCGGCTGCGGGGTGCTGACCGGGGTCGGCGCCGTGCTGAACCGGGCCCGGGTGGACCGCGGCGACAGCGTCCTCGTGATCGGTACCGGCGGGGTCGGGCTGAACGTCCTGCAGGGCGCGCGGCTCGCGGGCGCCCCGCGGATCGTCGCCGTGGACAGCAACCCCGCGAAGGAGTCGGTGGCCCGGCGGTTCGGGGCGACCCACTTCCTCACGTCGGCCGAGGGCGTGCGGGAGATCCTGCCGACCGGCGCGGACCACGCCTTCGAGTGCGTCGGGCGGGTGGAGCTGATCCGGCAGGCGATCGACCTGCTCGACCGCCGTGGCCAGGCCGTCCTGCTGGGGGTGCCGCCTGCGGGGGCCGAGGCCTCCTTCGTGGTCTCCTCGATGTACCTGGACAAGTCGGTCCTCGGCTGCCGCTACGGCTCCTCGCGCCCCCAGCGGGACATCGCCCTGTACGCCGAGCTGTACCGGCAGGGCCGCCTGCTGCTCGACGAACTCGTCAGCGAGACCTACCCCGTCGAGGACTTCGACACGGCACGGGCGGACGCGGAGGCGGGGCGGGTGGCGCGGGCCGTCCTCACGTTCTGACGGCGGCGGGCGGCGTGGGGACGTTCACGTCCTTCCGGCCGTGCTCCCGTCCGTCCGGAACGTGCGCCGGTACGCCGTCGGCGTCACGCCGAGGGCCGCCTGGAGGTGCTGGCGCATCGACTGGGCCGTGCCGAAGCCCGCGTCGTGGGCGACCTGGTCGACGGAGAGTCCGGTGGACTCCAGCAGGTGCCGGGCGCGCTCGACGCGCTGCTGGGTGAGCCACTGACCAGGACTGACGCCGACCTCCTCGCGGAACCGCCGGGTGAAGGTGCGTACCGACATGGCCACCTGCTCGGCCATGTCGCGCAGCTGGATCGGCTCGTGCAGCCGGCCGAGCGCCCAGGCGCGGGCGGTGGTCGTGGAGGACCGCCGCGGCTCGGGCAGCGGCCGCTGGATGTACTGCGCCTGACCGCCGTCGCGATGCGGGGGTACGACGGTGCGCCGGGCGACCTCGTTGGCGACCTCCGTGCCGTGGTCGCGACGCACCATGTGCAGGCACAGGTCGATGCCCGCGGCGACGCCCGCCGAGGTCAGGACGTCGCCGTCGTCGATGAACAGGACCTCCGGGTCGACCCGGACGCGCGGGAAGAGCCGCTGGAAGCGGTCCGCCTCGGCCCAGTGCGTGGTCGCCGGGCGGCCGTCCAGGTAGCCGGCGGCGGCCAGGACGTACACGCCCGTGCAGATGGAGGCGAGGCGGGTGCCGGGGCGGAGGTGGGCCAGGGCGGCGGCCAGCTCGTCGGTGAGGACGCCCTCCTCGTGGACCGGGCCGAGCTCGTACGAGGCCGGGACGATCACCGTGTCGGCGGTGGCCAGGGCCTCGGGGCCGTTGGCGACGTGGATGGAGAAGTCGGCGTCGGTGTCGACCGGGCCGGGTGGCCGGACCGAGCAGGTCACGACCTCGTACAGGTGGCGGCCGCGGGCGTCCTTGGGGCGGCCGAAGATCCGGTGCGGGATGCCCAGTTCGAAGGGGAGCAGGCCGTCGAGGGCCAGGACGACGACACGGTGGGGGCGGAAGGGATCGGTGGTCGTCTCCATGGCCCGATCCTAACGAATGCTGTCCGCCCGGCCACTCGCTCGCGCGGGTCCCGGGCCCGAAGCTCTATGTCGTGACCCAGACAAGTGAAGCGGCAGCAGTCGTCGGGAAGCCGGAGCCGAGGCGCCCGCGGATCCACCGGGCGTGGTTCGTCGCCGCCGTCACCTTCGTGACGATCATCGGGGCGGCCGCCTTCCGCTCCCTGCCGGGACTGCTGATCGACCCGCTGCACCAGGAGTTCGACTGGTCGCGCGGCACGATCGGCGCCGCGGTCTCCGTCAACCTCGCGCTCTACGGCCTGACCGCGCCCTTCGCCGCGGCACTGATGGACCGCTTCGGCATCCGGCGGGTGGTCGCGACCGCGCTGACCGTGATCGCGATCGGCTCGGGCGCGACGGTCTGGATGACGGCGGCCTGGCAGTTGCTGCTGTGCTGGGGCCTGCTGGTCGGCCTCGGCAGCGGGTCGATGGCGCTGGCGTTCGCGGCGACCGTGACCAACCGCTGGTTCACCGAGCGGCGCGGCCTGGTCACCGGCATCCTCACGGCCGCCTCGGCGTCCGGGCAGCTGATCTTCCTGCCGGTGCTGTCCTGGATCGTGGAGACCCACGACTGGCGGCCGGCCGCCGTCACCGTGGCGCTCGCCGCCCTCGCGGTGGTGCCGTTCGTGTGGTTGCTGCTGCGCGACCACCCCGCGGACGTGGGGCTGAAGCCGTACGGCGCGAAGGGCTTCGTCCCGAAGCCGGCACCGGTGCCGGGCGCGGCGCGGCGGGCGGTGCGGGTGCTGCTCTCCGCCGTCCGCACGGGGCCCTTCTGGCTGCTGGCCGGGACGTTCGCGATCTGCGGCGCCTCCACCAACGGGCTCATCCAGACCCACTTCGTGCCCGCCGCCCACGACCACGGGATGCCGATCACCGCGGCGGCCTCGCTGCTGGCGGTCATCGGGGTGTTCGACGTGGTCGGCACGGTCGCCTCCGGCTGGTTCACCGACCGGTTCGACGCGCGGCGGCTGCTGGCGGTCTACTACGCGCTGCGCGGCATCTCCCTGCTGTTCCTCCCCCTGCTGCTGGCGCCCAGCGTGCAACCGCCGATGATCTTCTTCATCGTCTTCTACGGGCTCGACTGGGTCGCCACCGTGCCGCCCACGATGGCGCTGTGCCGGGAGCACTACGGCGAGGACAGCGCGATCGTGTTCGGCTGGGTGCTGGCGTCGCACCAGGTCGGCGCGGCGGCGGTGGCCTTCGCCGGCGGAGTCGCGCGCGACGTGTTCGGCTCGTACGACGTGATGTGGTACGCCTCCGGCGCGCTGTGCGCGGCGGCCGCGCTGATGGCGCTGGTGATCCGGCGGGTCGGGAGCGCACCGGCGACGGGCCTGGCCGCCGCCCGCTGAGCCGCCCGTGTGCGGTTGTCGTCCGTCCTGCGGCACGGGATGCTGAGGGTGCACGAAGGGGAAGCGGTGTGATGGATCGTTTTCCGAATGCGGCCGATGTCGACTTCCACAGCCCGCTGGACCTCTCCAAGGCCGCCGTCGCCGTGCTCGACGCCGACGGCGTCGTCTCCGGGTGGGCGTCCTCGGCGCAGCGCCTCCTCGGGTACCCGCCCGAGGACGTCCTCGGCCGCCCCGCCGCCCGGCTCCTGGCGGGGCCCCCCGGGCGGCGGCTGTCCGCGCTCTGCGGGGCGTCCCGGCCCCGCAGCACCGTCCTGGACCTGCGCCGCCGGGACGGCCGCGCCCTGCGCGCGGCCGTGACCTTCAGCCCGCTGGCGCCGCGGGGCGTCGCGGCGACCGTGGTGGTCGCGGCCGATCTGGAGGCGATGCGCGGCTGGGAGGCGCAGTTGGCGATGCTTCAGGGGCTGGCCACGGAGTCCCCCGTCGGCCTCACGATCTTCGACACCGACAAGCGCGTCGTGTGGGGGAACGTCTCCACCGATCTGGAGCTCGCGGGGATCGCCCAGTACATCGGCAGGCCGGCCGAGGACCTCTTCCCGGAAGGCGAGTTCATCTCCCGCCATCACTCCCCGGACGAGGACCAGGTGATGGAGCACGTGATGGCGACCGGCGAACCGGTGATGGGGATGCACTACCGCGGCCGTGCCCCCGCCGACCCGGTGCGCGAGCACGTCTGGTCCTGCTCGTACCACCGGCTGGTGGACGCCCGGGGCGAGACGCTGGGGCTGTTCGAGGAGTCCCTGGACATCACCGACCGCTACCGCGCCCAGGAACGGCTCTCGCTGCTGGTACGGGCGGGAAAGCGCATCGGTGCCTCGCTGGACGTGCGCCGCACGGCCGCGGAGCTGGCCGACGTCGCCGTACCGCAGCTGGCCGACGAGGTGCTGGTGGACCTGCCGCCGGCGGTCATCGAGGGGCGCCAGCCACCGACGGGCTCGGCGCCGGGGCACAATCTGCTGCGCATGCACGGCCGGACCCCGGAGGACTTCCGGACCACCCCCGTCTCGTATCCGCCCTCGTCACCGCAGGCACTGAGCCTGGCCGCCGGCCGCCCCGTCGTCGACGACCCCCCGCCCGGCGCCCCGGGCGCGGCGGACGGGGCCGCCGCGCACCCCTGCCTCTACGTCCCGCTGCTCACCCGTGACGCGGTCCTCGGCCTCGCCACCTTCCGGCGCAGCGGCAACCCCGACCCTTTCGGGCCCGAGGAGCAGACGCTCGCCGTCGAACTGGCCGAGCGGGCGGCGGTGGGGATCGACAACGCCCGCCGCTACACCAGCCAGCACGCCGCGGCCCTGGTGCTGCAGCGCAGCCTGCTGCCCCAGCACCTGCCGGAGCAGAGCGCGGTCGAGGTGGCGTACCGGTACCGGCCTGCCGACAGCCGTGTGGGCGTGGGCGGCGACTGGTTCGACCTGATCCCGCTGTCCGGCGCCCGAGTGGGCCTGACGGTCGGCGACGTGGTGGGTCACGGCGTGCACGCGGCCGCGACCATGGGCCGGCTGCGCGCGACCGTACGGACCCTGGCGCTGCTGGACCTGGACCCGGCCGAGCTGCTCACCCGGCTGGACGGCCTGGTGGCACAGGAGTCGGAAGCGCAGGCGCAGGAGGGTTCGAGCGTCGAGGGACTCGGCGTGACCTGTCTCTACGCGATCTACGATCCGGTGGGCGGCCGCTGTGTCTGGGCGAGCGCGGGCCATCCCCCGCCGGTCGTCGCCGACGCGGGGGGCGCGGTCTCCTTGTCGGCGCTGACGCCGGGACCGCCGCTGGGGCTGGGCAGCCTGCCGTACGAGAACGTGGAGCTGAGCCTGTCCGGCGGCAGCATCGTGGCGCTGTTCACCGACGGGGTGGTGGAGGACCGGCACACCGACATCGACACCGGGATCGACCGCCTCGCCCATGTGCTCACCTGGCAACGGTGCCCGTTGGAGGAGCTGTGCGACCGGGCGCTGTCGACGCTGCCGCCGGGACCGCAGACGGACGACGCCACGCTGCTCCTCGCGCGCACCCGGCGGCTGGACTCCGACCGGGTGGCGGACCTGGAGCTGCCGTCCGACCCGGCGCTGGTGGCCCATGCCCGCACGGTCACCGAGCGCCAGCTGGAGAACTGGGGTCTGTCCGACCTGTCGTTCAACGCCGCGCTGGTGGTGAGCGAGCTGGTCACCAACAGCATCCGGTACGCCACCGGGCCGGTCATGCTGCGGCTGATCCGCGACCGCTGCCTGCTGTGCGAGGTCTCCGACCGGGTGCACACCGCACCGCACCTGCGGCGGGCGCGCCGCGACGAGGAGGGCGGCCGCGGACTGTTCCTCGTCGCCCAGGTGTCCCAGCGCTGGGGCACGCGCTACACGTCGTCCGGGAAGACCATCTGGGCCGAGCTGGCGATCCCTTAGGGCCCTGGACCGGCACCGGGGCGGGGCCGGCCTCAGAGGAAACGGCCCCGGTGGAACAGCAGAGGTGCCCCGGCCTCGTCGTCGCCCGTGCCCAGGGCGGTCACCCGTCCCACCACGACGAGGTGGTCGCCGCCCGGGTGCACCGCGTGGATCGCGCAGTCGATCCACGCGAGGGTGCCCGCGAGGCGGGGTGAGCCGGAGACGGGCGCGGTGTCGTGCGCGACCCCGGCGAACTTGTCGGCGCCGCTCACCGCGAAGCCCCGGCACAGCTCACCCTGCCCGGCGCTCAGGACGTTCACGCAGAAGACCCCGGCGCGGGCGATGCGCGGCCAGGTCGTCGACGTACGGCCCACCATAAAGGCGACGAGGGGCGGGTCGAGGGAGAGGGAGGAGAAGGACTGGCAGGCGAAACCGGCGGGGCCCTCGGCGGTGGGAGCCGTGACGACGGTGACACCGGTCGCGAAGCTCCCGAGGACGCGGCGGAACTCCCGCTGGTCCACGGGCGCCCGTTCACCGTCGCGCACGCACCGCAACGTCGGTCGCGGCAGCGCCACCGGGCCGGGGGCCCCGGCCGACCTCAGATACCGGACGGCGGCTTCGGCCGTCCCCGCTTGTCCCATCACATCGCCCATTGAACCTGACGGGCCGTCAGATAGGAACCCCCGGCGGCCCTCGGTCAGCGGCCGTGGAACTCCGGGCCGCGGCGCTCCAGGAAGCTCGCCAGGCCCTCCTTCGCGTCCCTCGTCGTCATGTTGATCTCCTGGGCGGCGGCCTCGGCGGCGAAGGCGGTGGCGCGGTCGGTGTCGAGGGAGACGTTGACGAGCTGCTTGGTGAGCGCGAGGGCGCGGGTCGGGGCGGCGGCGAGGCGTCCCGCCCACCCGGAGGCCGCCTCGGCCAGGTCGCCGTCCGGGACGACCCGGTTGACCAGGCCGAGGCGGGCGGCGTCGGCGGCGGTCAGCGCGTCGCCGAAGAACATCAGCTCCTTCGCCCGCTGCGGTCCGATCAGCCGCGGCAGCAGATACGCGCCGCCCCCGTCCGGCACCAGTGCCCGGCGGACGAACACCTCGATGAACCTGGCCGACTCCGCGGCGAGCACGAGGTCGCAGGCGAAGGCCAGATGGGCGCCGAGGCCCGCCGCCGTGCCGTTCACGGCGGCGATCACGGGCTTCTCGCAGTCGAGCACGGCGCCGATCAGCCGCTGCGCGCCCACCCGCAGCGTCCGTGCCACGTCCCCGGCGACCCGCTCGCCACCCACCGCCCCACCCCGCAGATCGGCTCCGGCGCAGAAACCGCGGCCGCTCCCGGTGAGGACGACGACCCGCACGCGCGGGTCCGCCGAGGCGTCGGCGAGCAGCCCGGCCAACCGGTCGCGCATGCCGGGCGTGAGGGCGTTCAGGGTGTCGGGGCGGTCGAGGGTGAGGCGGGTGACGGCGTCCTCGGTCGTGGCGTGGATCCAGGGGTCGGGCATGCTCGGGCTCCGTTTCGTCGCGTGACCGGCGGGGGCGGCGGCCTCACCTGCACACCGCCAGCGCGTCCAGGGCCACCGCGCCCTGGCCGCGGGGGAGCACCATCAGGGGGTTGACGTCGAGTTCCGCCAGGTCCTGCTCCAGTTCGAGGGCCATGCGCTGGACCCGGAGGATCACTT
This sequence comes from Streptomyces sp. NPDC107562, assembly GCF_055657325.1. Taxonomy (NCBI): domain Bacteria; kingdom Bacillati; phylum Actinomycetota; class Actinomycetes; order Kitasatosporales; family Streptomycetaceae; genus Streptomyces; species Streptomyces sp. NPDC107562. The sequence goes on from NZ_JBVKBE010000007.1 coordinate 226,988, forward strand.
CCACCAGGGCGTCGAGGTCCGCCGGGGGGCGACCGCGGACGCCGTCGAGGAGGGGGCGGCCGCGGAGTTCGGCGAGGGCGGCGCGGGCCTGGTCCTCGCCGAAGGGCGGCACGCACACGACGGTGTCACGCAGGACCTCCACGAGGACGCCGCCGAGCCCCACCGTCACGGTCGGGCCGAAGAGGTCGTCGTGGGTGACGCCGACGACCATCTCGACGCCCTGCTCGACCATCTGACAGACCAGGACGCCGTCGAGACGGACCCCCTCGTGGCGGGCGATGTCGGTCAACTCGCGGTAGGCGTCACGGACCTGGGCGGCGGAGGTCAGCCCGATCTTCACCAGGCCCAGCTCGGTCTTGTGCGCGAGCTGGGCGCCGGACGCCTTCATCACCACCGGATAGCCGACCAGCCCCGCCGCCCGTACGGCGGCCGCCGCGCTGGTCACGAGCTGCTCGCGCGGCACCCGGATCCCGTACGCCCGCAGCAGTTGCTTGGCCGCGTGCTCGCTGAGCCGCTGGCCCGGACGCATCAGCTCGCGTGCCTTGCGGAAGGAGGGCGAGGGGGTGCGCGGGGCGTCGTCGAAGGGGGAGCGGTAGCCGCTGACGAAGCGGTGGTGGCGGAGGTGGGCGCGGACGGCGGTGAGGCAGTTGGCGACCGTGCGGAAGGTGGCCACGCGGGAGGACCCGAGCAGCACCTCCCGGTACGCCGGCTCGGTGCCGACCGGCGAGCCCCACACCACGCACACCAGCTTGTCCGTCTGCTCGGCCGCGTCCACCAGATCGCGCACGAGCCGGTCGCTCAGCGGCGGGAACGGACCGGTGACCGGGCAGATCAGCACCCCGACGTCCGGGTCGGCGAGGAGGGCGTCGATGATCTTCCGGCCGCGCGGGTCCCCCACCGGGTGGCCGCCGTTGTCGACCGGGTTGGCCACGCTCAGGTACGGCGGTATCCACTGGTGCAGCTCGGCCTGCCGGGCCTCGGACAGCGTCGGCAGCCGCAGCCCCGCCGCGCTCGCCAGGTCCGCGACGTGGGCGCCGGTGCCGCCCGAGATGGAGTAGACGACCACTCCGTCGGCGCGCGGCGGCCGGGCCCGGGCCAGCAGCGCGGCGGTGTCCTGGAGTTCGTCGAGGCCGTCGACGCGGATCACGCCGTACTGCCGCATCGCCGCGTCCACCACCGCGTCCGCGCCGGTCAGCTTGCCGGTGTGGGAGGCGGCCGTGCGGGCGCCGGTCTCGGTGCGGCCCACCTTGACGGCGACGACCGGCACCTTGCGCCGGGCGGCCCGGTCGGCGGCGAGGAGGAAGGAGCGGCCGTCCTTCAGACCCTCGACGTACGCGGCGATGGCCCCGACCTCGGGGCGTCCGGCGAAGTAGGAGAGGAAGTCGGCGCTCTCCAGGTCGGCCTCGTTGCCGGTGGGGGCCCAGTGGGAGAGGCGGACGCCGAGTTCCTGGAGGGCGAAGACGGGGCGGCCCTGGTGGCCGGACTGGGTGATGAGCGCGATCGCCGGGCCGTCGAGGTCCTCGCGGAAGTCCTCGAAGGCGTTCAGGTTGGTGTTGGGCCCGAGCAGGCGGATCCCGCAGCGGCGGGCGGCGTCGCCGAGCCGGGCCTGTGCGGCGGCGCCCTCCTCGCCGGTCTCCGCGAAACCGGACGCGAACGCCACCGCGAACCGGACCTTCGCCTCGGCGAGTTCCTCGACGACCGGGAGCGGGTCGGCGACCAGCAGCACGGCGAGGTCGACCTGTTCGGGAAGGTCGGCGACGGAGGGGACGCAGGGCAGGCCGAAGACGGAAGCACGGGTGGGGTGCACCGGGTGCAGCCGCGCGCCGACCCGCTCGGCCCAGCCGATCAGCTGCCGGGTGACGCCGGTGTTCGGGCGCCCCTCGGCGTCGGAGGCGCCGATCACGGCGACGGAACCGGGGCGGAAGAAGCGGTCGAGATCGGGGACGTCGGCGTACAGCGGGCGACCGCTGACGTCGAGGTCGTCCGCATCGGCCGTCCGTCCGTGCACGGCGGGGCCGGAACGCCCGTCGCCGCAGGCGATGACCCGGGCCCGGCGGGCGTCGGTGGTGAGGGTGCCGTGGGTTGATCCAAGCATCGGTCCGCCCGCTTCCGTGTGACGGCATAGTAAACTGACGCAGTGTCAGATTACTGAACTGACGCAGGGTCAGGAAACCGTTGTGCGGGCGGAATCGAGCCGCGGGGACGGCGGTGGTCCGTGCCTTCCGGTCAGCCGGGGATGCGCGAGACCTGATCGGCGCTCCGCCGGGCGACCGCTCGCGCGATCCGCTCCGCGTCGCGGGCGAGTTCGCGGAGCATGCCGCTGATGGGGTTGGTGAACCCCGTGAAGTACAGGCCGGGGGCGCTCTTCGGGGTGCGGGCGCCGTGCGTGACGGGTCTGCCGCGGGCGTCCAGGACGCCGAGGTGGCCGACGAGGGGTTCGAGGGCGCGGACGTAGCCCGTGGCGGCGACGACCGTCTCGGGGCCGATGCGCTCGCCGTCGGCGAGGACCACCTTGTCGCCGTCGAACGACTCCACCGCGGCGACGATCTCGACCTTGCCCCCTCGAACCGCGTCGATGAGGCCGACGTCCTGGACCGGGATCGCGCCCTCGGTGACCCTGCTGTACAGGCCGGTGCCGGGGCGGGGCAGGCCGTGTGCGGCGAGGTCGGGCACGCTGACCTTGGCCAGCGGTCGCGCCAGCCGGTCGACGAGACCGACCGGCAGGCGGCGCACCAGGACGCCGGTGTACTGGGCGGCCCAGCCCGCGGTGGAACGACGGACGATGTGCGGCGCGGTGCGCACCGACAGCCGTACGCGCCGCGCCCCGCCCTCGACGAGGTCGACGGCGATCTCGGCACCGGTGTTGCCGACACCGACGACGAGGACGTCCCGGCCGGCGTGCGGCGCCGCGTTGCGGTAGGCCGAGGCGTGCAGGAACTCGCCGGTCCAGGCGTCGCGGCCGGGCCAGTCCGGGACGCGGGGCATGTGGTTGTAGCCGGTGGCGACGACGACCGCGCCGCCGGTCAGCCGCCGGCCGCCGGTGGCGTGCAGCAGCCAGCCGGTGCCGTCCGGCGCGGGCTCGACGCGGGTCACCTCGACGCCGGTGACGATCTCCAGTTCGTGGTGCTCGGCGTACTTCTCGAGGTAGCGCACGACGTCGTCCCGCGACACCCAGCGTCCGAAGCGGCGCGGCATCGGCAGCCCGGGGAGGGCGGACAGGCGCCGGGTGGTGTGCAGGTGGAGGCGGTCGTAGTGCCGCCGCCAGGAGGCGCCGACGCGGTCGGCCTTCTCCAGGACGACGGCCCGGACGCCCCGCGCCCGCAGGGCCTGCGCGACGGCGAGTCCGCCGGGCCCTCCGCCGATGACGTAGACGGGCCGATCGGCAGGGACCCTCGCGGGCGTCGAGTCGTCGGGCTTGGCGGCGGCCTCCCGGTTTCCGGTCTCCGGGTGTTCGCCTTCGGGGTCGGTGGTCGCCGAACCGCCGTCGGCCTCGGGATTCGCCGTCGTTGGTATCTCGTCCGGGCTCGCGGGCGTCGAGTCGTCGGTGTCGGCGGCGGTCCGGCTCGCGGTCGCCGAGCCGTCGGCCGTCGGGTCGGTGGCCTCCCAGCTTCCGCTCTCCGGGTGCTCGCCTTCGGCGTCGGCGGGCGCCGAGTCGTCCACCTCGGGGCCGGCGGGCGCCGAGTCGTCGGCCTTCTTCACTGAACCCCCCGCGGAGCCCCCCTCCTTGGCGTCGGCGCCCGCCGCGTCACCCTGCGAACCCGTGGCCTCGGGATGCGGGACCGTCGGGGTCGGCGATGTCGGGTTCGGGGGCGTCGGGGTCTCGGGCCCCGGGGTCGGCGCCGTCGGGCGGGTGGCCTTCGGGCCCTCTTCGTTGGTGGGCGCAGTGGAGTCGGACATGGTACGGAGCGTAATCACATGCCGGGTTGATGGGTCTCGGTCAAGACCGGAATTGGTTGCGGATCGATCACGGGTGGGGGAGGAGTGAGCGGGGCCTGTGCCGTGGAACGACCGGTTGTGGCCGACCGGCGAAGGTGTCGCACACCTCGCAAGGGCTGGACACCGGGCCTGCGTCCGCCTTAACTGACGTATCGTCAGATAAGTGAAGTCGTCGGCGGGAGCGCCCATGGACACGATCTGGCTCACCGGTGCGCAGTGGCTGGCCGTGCTGCGGATCGGGCTCGGGCTGTGGTGGCTGGAGAGCTGGCGGCACAAGGACAAGAAGGCCTGGTTCGCCGGCTCGGGCATCGCGTGGGCCGCCGACGTGGCCGCGAAGCACCGCTGGAACGCCGTGCGTTCGGGCTTCCGTACGGTGGTCGAGCAGCGCCCCCGCACGATGGCGTACGTCGTCGCGTACGCCGAACTCGCCCTGGGCCTCGGCCTGATCGCCGGATTCCTGACACCGGTCGCCCTGGTCGGCGGGCTGCTCCTGAACGCCCTCTACTTCGTCCTGATGATCCACGACTGGGCCGAGCAGGGGCAGAACCTGATGATGGCGCTGATCTCGGTGGTCGCGCTCCTCGGCATGTCCTGGCAGACCTGGTCCCTGGACGGCGCGCTGGGGTGGTTCGGGTGAGCGCACGCCACGACGTGCCGGAGCAGGACGCCTTCACGCGGACGTACTGGGAGGCGGCCGCGCGCGGCCGGCTGCTGGTGCGGCGGTGCGGGGCGTGCGGCCTGGCGCACCACTACCCCCGGGAGTTCTGCCCGCACTGCTGGAGCGAGGACGTGAGCTGGGAGCGGGCGAGCGGCCGCGCCACCCTCTACACCTGGTCCGTGGTCCACCGGAACGACCTCCCGCCCTTCGGCGCCCGTGTCCCCTACGTGGCCGCGGTCGTCGACCTCGCCGAGGGCCCGCGGATGACGACGGAGATCGTCGGCCTCGGCGACCCCGGCGTGCTGCGCGCCGGAGCCGAGCTGCGGGCCGACTTCCGAGGCGGTGTCCCGGTGTTCCGGATCAGGCCGGAACAGGGGTGAAACCCGGCGCCCGAAGGGATTGAATGGGGCGATGGCCCTCATGAACTCCCGGTCCTTCGCCCACCCCCACCCCGAGCCGCACGGCCACGGCCTGCGCCTGTGCCGCTGGGACCCGGCCTCCGAGGCGGACGCCGAGGCCTGGCTGCGCGGCATGTCCGACCCGGAGTTCCGGCGCTGGAACACTCCGCTCAGCCCGATCACCGACCTCGACGCCGCCCGCGCCTCCCTGCGCGCGAAGGCCGACACCGCGGCGACCGGCGCCGCCGCGTCCTTCCGCGTCACCGACGCGGAGACGGGCACGGCCCTCGGTCACATCGGCGTCAACGACATCGACCACACCTTCCGCGTCGCCCGTGTCGGCTACTGGATCCTCCCCGAGGCCCGTGGCCGCCGCGTCGCCACCCGCGCCCTGGCCGTCGCCGCCCACTGGGCCTTCACGGACCTGGGCCTGCACCGGCTGGAACTCGGTCACGCCGTGGGCCACGAGGCCTCCTGCCGCATAGCCGAGCACTGCGGCTTCCGCCAGGAGGGCACCCTGCGCGGCGCGATGTGGGAGGCCGAGCGCCAGGACGCCTTCCGTGACGTCCACCTCCACGGCCGCCTGGCGACCGACCCGGAGCCCGACGTCCGGGCCACCGCGCAGAAGACCGACCCGTGAGCCGCCCCGCAGGGGTCGGCCGGACAGGCTCCAGCCCTCGGGAGCCCTCGGGGGGAACGGACTCAGGGCCAGAGGAGCTGTCGGGCCCACTCCTCGCCGCTGCGCACATAGCGGAGCCGGACATGGCGTCGTCGCTCGTCGCCCTGGAAGAACTCGATCTCGTCGGGCCGCAGGCGGTACAGCGTCCACGTCGGGGACGGGGCGCCGGGGTCTCGCCGGGCCTCGGCCCAGGCCGCCTCGGACGCCTCGGCGAGGTCGTCCAGGGATGTCAGCGGCTCGCTCTGGCGGCCGGTCAGCGCGGCCGCCAGCGCACCGGTCGAGCGGGCGTGCAGATCGGCGAGGCTCTCGGCCGGGGCGGGGGTGGTGACGGGGCCGCGGACGCGGACCTGGCGGCCCTGGAGGTGCCAGTAGAAGCTCAGGGCGGCGTACGGCCGGGAGGCGAGCTGCCGGCCCTTGCGGCTGGTCGCGTGGGTCGCGAACGTCCAGGCCTCGGTGTCCGCGCCGTGCAGCATCACGATCCGCACGTCCGGCCGGCCCTGCTCGTCGGCGGTGGCCAGGGACATGGTGTGCGGCTCCGGCTGCCCGGCCGCCACCGCCTCCGCGAACCAGGTGCTGAACAGGGGGAGCGGGGCGGCGGGCGCGGAGGCGGGGTCGAACGGCGGCAGGGACGTGACCTCGGGGTCCCACACCCGCAGGGACCTCACAAGCGCGTGCAGATCGGGTTCCATGCCGTCGAGTATCGCGGGCAGGCGGGGCCCTAGACCGCCCCGAGGTCGGACGACACCCAGCGTTCCGGGCGCATGGTGAGGACCACCATCGCGCCGTGGTTCTTCCAGGAGAAGTCGACGTACCCCTCGACCTTGTCGGCCGGCAGATAGCGCGCCGAGATCTCGCGCAGCTTCTCGACCGTGGCCGGGACGGTCTCGACGACCGGCCCCTCGACGGACACGTACCGGATCGTCGGCTCGACCCGGTCGACCATCAGAGTGAAGCGCCCGGCCGCGCCGATCAGCTGGTTCTTACGGGAGTCCAGCCCCGTCAGGATCCACACGTCTCCGCCGGGCTCGTACTGGTACCAGATCGGCACGGTCAACGGCGCCCGGCCCTCCTCCCCGGTCACCGCCAGCGCGGCGATGTGCGGCTCGGCCAGGAACTGCTCGCGCTCTTCGCGGGTCAGTGCCATAACGGATCTCCTCCAGCGGCGTCGTCGTCGAACGGCCTTTTCGCACCACAACACCACGCCCGGAGCCGATGTTCCGTCAGCGACCCAGCACCATCGTCCCCGAGGAGCAGAACCACCCGCCCGTCCCCGAGGCCACGCCCAGCCGCGGCGGCGCCCCGTCCGCCGCGCGCACCTGCCGTGCGCCCGCCTCCCCGCGCAACTGACGCACCGCCTCGACCAGCAGGAACAGCCCCCGCATCCCGGGGTGCTGGGCCGACAGCCCGCCCCCGTCGGTGTTCACCGGCAGCGCGCCGCCCAGGACTTCGAGGCGCCCCTTGCCGACGAAGTCCCCGCCCTCGCCCTTCGCGCAGAAACCCAGGTCCTCCAGCGTCACCAGGGTCATGTAGGTGAAGGCGTCGTAGATCTGCGCGAAGTCGATCTCCGAGGGCCGCACCCCGGCCCGCTCGAACGCCAGCCGTCCGCTCACCGCCGCCGGGGACCGGGTGAAGTCGGGCCACTCGGACATGGTGGCGTGCGAGACGTGCTCGCCGGTGCCGAGGATCCACACCGGAGCGGTACGGCAGTCCCGTACGACGTCCTCGGCGGCCAGCAGGACCGCCGCGCCGCCGTCGGAGCGGACGCAGCAGTGCAGCTTGGTGAAGGGGTCCGCGATCATCGGGCCGTCCAGCACGTCGTCGACCGTGATCGGGGTGCGGAACAAGGCGTCGGGGTTCAGGGCCGCGTTCGCCCGTGCCTGCACCGCGACCTCGGCCAACTGCTCCAGGGTCGTGCCGTGTTCGATCATGTGGCGCCGGGCCGCCATCGCGTATTTGGCGACCAGGGTGTGGCCGTAGGGCACCTCGAACTGGAGCGGCCCGTCCGCGCCGAAGGAGAGGTTCCCCGTGCGCCGCCCGGCCTTCAGGTCCGCGCGGGCCGTCGAGCCGTACACCAGCAGGACGGCCCGCGCGTGCCCCGCCGCGATCGCGTCCGCCGCGTGCGCCGCCATCACCTCCCAGGTCGCCCCGCCGACCGAGGTGGAGTCGACCCAGGTGGGGCGCAGCCCCAGGTACTCGGCCACTTCCACCGGGGCCAGCACGCCGGTGCCGGCCGACGCGAAACCGTCGACGACCGACCGGTCCAGACCGGCGTCCGCGAGGGCCCGGCGGGCCGCCTGGGCGTGCAGGGTGAAGCGGGTCGCCCCGTCCACACGGCCACAGTCGGAGAGGGACACGCCCACCACGGCGACTTTCCGGGTAGCTGCCATATTTCTGACGGTACATCAGAACTCGCTCTGGGCGACCGGGCGTCGACCGCCTAATATGACTGACCGTCAGATCCAGGGAGGCCGTCATGGACGCCAGCTTCACCCCCGAGCAGGACGAGATCCGGCGCACCCTCCGTGATCTGCTCCGCCGCCGCTGCGCCCCCGAGCAGCTCCGCGCCGCCCTCGACACCCCCGCCGGCCACGACCCCGCGCTCTGGTCGGCCCTCTCGCAGCGGCTCGGCCTGCCCGGACTCGCGCTCCCCGAGGCGTACGGCGGGGTCGGCTGCGCGGTGACCGAACTCGCCCTCGCCGCCGAGGAGACCGGCCGGGCGCTGGCCCCCTCGCCGCTCCTCGCCACCACCGTCCTCGCCGCCCCCCTCGTGCTCGCCCTCGGGACCGAGGCCCAGCGCACCGGACTGCTCCCGCCCCTTGCCGGCGGCCGGCTCACCGCGACCCTCGCCGTCGCCGGACCGCACCTCACCACCGCCCTCGCGCTGACCCGCGCCAACACGGGCGACTGGGCGGGCGGAGGCCGCGCGGGCGGGGTCCAGGCCCGCCCGGCGGCCGACGGCTGGCGGCTGTACGGGGAGGTCGAGCAGGTGCTGGACGGCCACAGCGCGGGACTGCTCGTCGTCGCCGCGCACACCGGGGGGTTCGCCCGGTCCCGGACGCTGCTGTTCCTCGTGCGCGGGGACGCGCGGGGGGTGACCCGTGTGCGCCAGACCTCCCTGGACGCGACCCGGCCGAGGGCGCGGATCGAACTGAGGGAGGTGGAGGCCGAGTTGCTCGGCGAGGACCGGGCAGCCCCCCTCGGTGCCGGCCCCGCTCCCCTGACCGCCCTCGCCGCCCTCGGGGATGCCGCCGCCGCCGTCCTCGCCGCCGAGGCCGTCGGCGCCGCCGATCGCGTGCTGGAGCGGACCGTCGAACACGTGGGGCGACGCGAGCAGTTCGGGCGGCCCATCGGCTCCTTCCAGGCGGTCAAGCACCGGCTGGCCGACGTGTACGTACAGGTGCAGGCGGCTCGCTCGGCCGCCTACTACGCCGCCTGGGCCACCGCCCACGGTGAGCGGGTCGGCGGGCTCGCGCTCGCCCAGGCCCTGGAGGCGCTGCGCACCGCGGCGGCGGAAGGCATCCAGCTGCACGGCGGCCTGGGTTTCACCTGGGAGCACGAGGCGCACCTCTTCTTCAAGCGCGCGGCGGGCGACGAGCTGCTGTTCGGCCCGGCGCACCGGCTGTGCGCCCGTGCCGCCGAGACGGCCCGGCTGTTCGCGCACGCGGAGGTGAGCGTCTGATGGGCATCGCCGGGATCGTCCAGAAGGTCTCCTCGACCGTGGGCTTCGCGAGGACCGCCCCGTACGTGGTGCCCGCCCTCGACCGCGCCGTCCACCGACTCACCCGGGGCAAGGTGCTGCTCAGCGCGCTGCTGCTGCCCGGCGTGATCCTGACCTCCACCGGCGCGCGCAGCGGTCTGGCCCGCCGTACGCCGCTCGCCTGCATGCCGGAGGAGGGCGGGCGGAGCTGGCTGCTGGTCGGCTCCAACTTCGGCCGCACCGGTCACCCGGCCTGGACCCACAACCTGCTCGCCCGCCCCGACGCCGAGATCAACTTCAGAGGCCGGGACATCCCCGTGACGGCAGTGCCGCTGGCGGGGGAGGAGCGGGCGGCGGCCTGGCGGGCGCTACTGACGTTCTGGCCCCCGTACGCGACGTACCAGGCACGGGTGACCCGCGAGATCCGCGTCTTCCGCCTCATACGACGGTGAGGGCCCCGCTCCGCAGACGGGCCCGAGCCGCCTCCGGCTCCGCGCCGACGCCGGCCCCGTCCCGCGGCGACCCGTGGGGGTGATCGTGACGCCTACGGCGTCGCCCGGCGCCGCCGACGCGCACCGACGTCGGCCCGGCACGGCACCGGACCCGCACCGACGGGGGCCAGCAAGGCGTCGGCCCCGCACCGCCGCGAGTCCCGCATCGGGTCCTGCCCGGCACCGACACCGGACCCGCACATGCGGCTGTCCCCGCGCCGACACCGCTCCCGCCCCGCGGCTGTCTGCGGGGGTGATCGTGATCTCTGCGGCGCCGCGAGCCCCCGCTGGACCTGCACCCGCGTCGGCCTTGCTCCGCCGCCGCCCCTGCACCCGGCGTCGGCCCTGCACCCGGCGTCGGCCCTGCACCTGGAGTCGGCCCTGCACCCGGCGTCGGCCCTGCACCCGGCGTCGGCCCTGCACCCGGCGTCGGCCCCGCACCCGCCGCCGGCCCCGCACCCCGGCGTCGGCCGTGCATCGGCGTCGGCCCGGCATCGATACCGGCGCCGTGCCGACGTCTGCCCCGCCCCCCGGCGCTCCGGGGTCGGGGGCGTGGACCCTACAGCGTCGCCAGGCGCTGTACCAGGAGGAACGTCCCGATCCCGAGCATCGCCGCTCCCGAGGTCCGGGCCACCGCTCGTGCCGCGGCCGGACGGGCGCCGAGGACCGCGCGGGACGCGAGTCCGACGGCGAGGTAGACCACCGCGCAGCACGCCATGTGCAGGAACCCCAGGACGGCGGTCTGCGCCGGGACCGGCAGGTGCCCGCTCCCGATGACGAGGAACTGCGGCAGCACGGAGAGGTACAGCAGCAGTCCCTTGGGGTTCAGCCCGCTGATCATCGCGCCGCGCAGGAAGACCCGCCCGCCGGCCTCCGGGGCGCTCTCCCCGGCCCGCGGTGTGCCGGGACGGCGCAGCACGCTCCACCCCAGCCACACCAGATACGCCGCCCCCACCACTGTCAGCGCCGTGAGCAGGACCGGTGATCCGGCCACCAGCACCGCCAGGCCCGCCGCCGCGAGCACGGTGTGCAGGGCGTAGCCGCTGACCAGGCCCGCGACCGCCGGGAACGGCGAGCGGTCACGCAGACCCGCGGAGATCACGTACGCCCAGTCCGCGCCGGGGACGCACACCAGCAGCAGGTCGAGGGCGAGGAAGGAGAGGAGGGTCGCGGAGTCCATGTCGGGCAGATTAGGCCGGATGTGCCCGAAGGTGTTCCCGAAGTTTCCCCGTGCACACGGAATCCGGGGGAGAATCTCCCCCATGGACGACATGGACCGGAAGATTCTTGCCGAGCTTCAGCAGGACGGGCGACTGACCGTGACCGAGCTGGCCGCGCGGGTGCGGCTGAGCGTCTCGCCGTGTCACCGGCGGCTGCGGGAGCTGGAGCGGTCGGGGGCGATCAGCGGATACCGGGCCGTGGTCGAGCCGGGGGCCGTGGGGCTGACCTTCGAGGCGCTGGTCTTCGTGTCCATGCGGCAGGAGGACCGGGACACGGTCGCCGAGTTCGAGAAGGCGGTCAGCGAGGTGGAGCACGTACTGGACGCGCAGCGGCTGTTCGGGGAGCCGGACTACCTGCTGCGGGTCGCCACCGCGGACCTCGCCGCGTTCCAGCGGCTGTACGACGAGCGGCTCGCGACGCTGCCGGGGGTGCAGCGCCTGACGTCCACGCTGGTGATGAAGCACGTCGTCAAGGACCGGCCGCTCCCGGCGTGACGGATGACAGGCGGCGGCCCACCCGGGTGAACCACCGGCCGTCTGACAGGACTTGGGAACCGAGGGCGAAGGTGAGCTCGGAAAAAGGCGGCGGGAGGGGCTGGCCGCGGCTACTTGGTCGGCTTCTTGCCCGTGATGCCGAGGTGCACCAACAGCGCCAGATTCGGCTTCAGTTCGGCCTGCTTGACGCCCCAGGTCTGGAAGCCCTTCTGGTGCGAGGCGACCGCCGCGAGCATCGCGACCAGGGAACCGGCGATGGCCGCCGGGTTCACGTCCTTGTCGACGCGGCCCTTGGACTGGAGTTCGGTGACGGCGTCCACCAGGGAGTTGTTCACCGAGTTCAGGATCTTCATCCGGAGCTTGTAGAACCGCTTGTCCCCCTCGGCGGCGCCGAGGTCGACCACGCGCAGGATGGCGTCGTTCCGGCGCCAGAACTCCAGGAAACCGTCGACCAGTTCCTGGGCGGTCTGCCAGCCGGCCTTGCCGACCCAGGTGCGGCCTTCGAGCAGCTCCGTCAAACCGGCGCCCTCGGCGGCCATTTGCTCGGCGATCTCCAGGACGGCGCCCTCGACGTCCGGGAAGTACTGGTAGAAGGTCGCGGGCGAAGTGCCTGCCTTCCGGGCGACATCGATGACCTTGACGTCCCGGTAGGGAGAGGAGCTGAGCATCTCGCTGAGGCAGTCCAGCAGCTTCTGCCGCGTCGCCTGCCCACGCCGACCGGCCACGCGGCCGTCGACGGTACGCACTTGTCCTGTCATGCCGTCAGCTTACCGAGGGGTGAGGGGAGCGCGATTCGGCCGACTGCAAATGGGGTGCACCCATGATCGGGGTGTGGTGTGGCCGGTGAGCGGGGTGCCGACGAGGCCGTTATTTTGGCGGCATGGCCGAAAACAGCACATCTGCGAGCGAACCGGTGTACCCGGAGGGCGTCCCGTGCTGGGTGGACGCACAGCTCGCCGACGTCGCGGCGGGCAAGCGCTTCTACGGTGAACTTTTCGGGTGGTCCTTCCAGCCCTCCTACGGCGGCTCCGTGTGGGCCTACCGCGAGGGCGAGCCGGTCGCCGCGCTCGCGCAGAAGACGGACGGCCGGCTGCCCACCGTATGGACGGTCTACTTCGCGACGCCGGACGCCGAGGTCCTCACGCGGCGGATCCGGACGTCCGGCGGCCAGGTGGTCACCGCGCCGCTGCCGGTCGGGGACCTGGGCGTGGCCGCGCTGGCCACCGACCCCGAGGGCGCGGTGTTCGGCCTGTGGCAGCCGGTGAGCCACCCGGGCTTCGGGCGGCGCCACGCCCCCGGCGCCTTCGTCTGGGCCGAGCTCTACGCCCGTGACACCGCCGCCGCCAACGACTTCTACGGCGGTCTCTTCCACGACGCCCTGTTCGGGCCGGACGCGATGCCCGACTTCGGCCGTGCCCCGCTCGCCGGGGCCTTCCCGGCCGAGATGCCGCCGCACTTCGTCGTCCACTTCGGGGTGGAGGACTGCGAGGCGGCGCTCGCCGAGGTGCGGCGGCTGGGCGGGCGGGTCCAGGCGGGCCCCTTCGACACCTCGTACGGGACGGTGGGGGTGGTCACGGACGACCAGGGGGCCTCGTTCGCGGTGCTTCAGCGCTGAACCGACGCCGATCCCCGGCCGTTCGGCCGCCGATCCGCGGCGGTTGCGCCGCCGCGCGGCGGGCTTGCGCCACCGCTTGTCCGGGAATGCACCCCCAGTTGTCTCGGTATGAGGGACACACCCGATATGTCACCGGGTTCGCAACCTGTGGCCGGGACAGGAAGAATCGGGGTGCGTGCCGCCACGGCGGTGCGGTGGTGAGACGCTGCACGGGGTCGCGTACATATGTGGGTGGCGTGGCTCGTACGGGGAGGTGGCAGGCAAGTGGTGGATCAGCTGACGCAGCACGATCCGCGGCGTATCGGGCCGTTCGAGGTGCTGGGACGGCTGGGAGCCGGCGGCATGGGACTGGTCTATCTCGCGCGCTCGGCGTCCGGGCGGCGCGTGGCGATCAAGACCGTGCGGACGGAACTGGCCGAGGACCAGCTCTTCCGCGTCCGCTTCACGCGGGAGGTGGAGGCGGCCCGCGCGGTGTCCGGCTTCTACACGGCGGCCGTGGTCGACGCCGACCCGCGCGCCGCCGTGCCGTGGCTGGCGACCGCGTACGTCCCCGCGCCCTCCCTCGAGGAGATAGTGAACGACTGCGGGCCGCTCCCGGCCCAGGCCGTGCGCTGGCTGGCCGCGGGCATCGCGGAAGCCCTCCAGTCGATCCACGGGGCCGGCCTGGTCCACCGTGACCTCAAGCCGTCGAACGTCCTCGTCGTCGAGGACGGCCCCCGGGTGATCGACTTCGGTATCGCCTCCGGCGTCTCGAACACCCGTCTGACCATGACGAACGTCGCGGTCGGCACCCCCGCCTACATGTCGCCCGAGCAGGCGAAGGACTCGCGCTCGGTCACCGGCGCCAGCGACGTCTTCTCGCTCGGCTCCACGCTGGTCTTCGCCGCGACCGGGCACCCGCCCTTCCACGGCGCCAACCCCGTCGAGACCGTCTTCATGCTGCTCCGCGAGGGCCCCGACCTCGACGGCCTGCCCGACGAACTGCGCCCGCTGATCGAGTCCTGCATGCAGATGGACCCCACGGCCCGCCCCAGCCCCGCCGACCTCCAGGCCCAGCTGGCCCCGCACCTGTTCGGCTCGGGCTCCGACGACAGCGGTACGGCGTCGGCGTGGCTGCCGGAGAAGGCCGTCGGGCTGATCGAGTCCCGTCGCGGCGGCCGCCCGGCCGTCAGACCCGCCTCCGGCGCCGGCCGCAGCTCGGGCCGCCCGCCCGCGGTCCCGCCGCCGCCCTCGCACGACCCCGTCGTCCCCGCGCCGCCCGTGTCCGCCCCGCCCGTGCCCGCCGCGGTCGGCGCCCCCGAGGGCGGCCCGGTCATGCTGGCCGGCGCCGCCGTGCCCATCGGCCCCGGCCCGCGCGTCGCCGACGCCCGCGCCGCCGCCGTCAAGGCACCCCCGCACGACGCGGGCCTGGCCGGCTCCTGGGCCAAGGCGCGCCCCGGCGTCAACGGCGCCGAACCCGCCGTACCGGCGCCCCCGCCCCCGGAGAACCCCGCGGGGTGGCGGCCCTGGCGGTTCCGGATGTCCAACGACGTCTGGGGCACCCCGGCCGTCGCCGACGACCTGGTCTACGTCACCTCCTTCGAGGTGCACGCCCTGGACGTGGCCACCGGGCGGCGCCGCTTCAAGACCAGGGACGTGGCCTGGTCGATGGCGGTCGCGGACGGCCGGATCCACGCCTCCGACGGCCCCACCCTGTTCGCCCTGGACGCCCGCGCGGGCACCGACCTGTGGCGGCTGTCCACGGACGCCTGGGTGTACTCCCTGAAGGCCGAGCGCGGCACCGTCGTCACCGGGACGCGCGGCGGCGGCGTCCAGGCCTGGGAGGCCGTGAACGGCCGCAAGCTCTGGGAGATCACCGGCTGCCAGAGCGACTTCGAGTCGCCGGAGGCCGGCCCCGCGCTGCACGACGGCACCGTCTACGTCTGGCAGGACGCCCGGCTGCGCGCCCTGGACGCCCGCACCGGCGAGGAGCGCTGGTCGTACCCGATCGGCGACGCGGCCTCCTGCGGGGGCGTGCCGGTCCGGGTCGCGCCCGCCCCGGACGGCTACGTGTACCTGACCGCCGGTACCCGTGTCCTCGCGGTCGACATCGCGGCCGGGCACGTCCGCTGGCACTTCGAGGCGCCGGCCGTCTTCCTCTCCCCGCCGGCCTTCGCGCCCGGCCCCGCGGTCACCGGCGGCGGCATCTACCTCAGCGACTACCTCGGCACCGTGTACGCCCTGGACGCCACGGACGGGCGCGACCGCTGGCGCATCGCCACCGAGGCCCGTACGTCCGTGGAGCCGGTCCTGGTCGCCGCCGGCCACGTCCACGTGGGCAGCGGCACCGGCCTCTACACGCTGGACGCGGTCACCGGCACCCCCAAGTGGCGCTTCCAGGCGGGCGGCGACATCGTGGGCTCGCCCTCGGTCGCCGAGGGCCGTATCCACTTCGGCGCCACCGACCACCTCCTGTACACGCTCAAGGCGGACGACGGCCGGCTGCGCTGGAAGCTCGCCACCGGCGGCGAGATCACCGGCTCCCCGGTCGTCAAGGACGGGATCGTGTACGCGTGCAGCAAGGACCGGTGCGTGTACGCCCTCGACGCGGAGAAGGGCACGGGCACGGCCCGCACCACCTGACCGGTCGACCGAGGGGCGCCGCACCCCTCAGCGGAGGCGATGCCCTCCGCGCCGCCGGGCGGCGAACAGCTCCGCCTGCCGCCCGGCCGGCGCGCTGCCCAGCGCGATGAGCGCGGGTGCCTGCGCGAAGGCCGCCGCCAGGGCCGCCTCCCGGCCCGCCCACAGCGCCCGTACCGTCCCCTGCACGGCCTCGGGCGGATGGCCGGCCAGCACGGTGGCGCAGGCGGTGGCGGCCGCCAGTGCCCCGCCGGGCGGCGTCAGTTCGGACACCAGGCCCACCTCGTAGGCCCGGCGCCCCGAGAGCCGCTCCGCCGTACCCATCAGAGCCGTCCGCGCGGCCTCCCCGTACGGCATCCGCTGCGCCATCAGCATCGCCTCGTAGGCGCTGACCATCCCGTAGGTGGTGTGCGGGTCGAAGAAGGTGGCCGTCTCGTCCGCGACCACGAACTCGGCCTCCCCGAGCAGGTAGAACGCCCCACCGCAGGCCATCCCGCGCACGGCCGCGACGACCGGCTTCCACAGGTCGTTCGCCTTCGGCCCGACCCCGAGCAGCGGATCGTCCTGCATGTACGGCGACCCCGGCTGCGGCACCGAGGCGTCCCGGTCGATGCCGGTGCAGAAGGCGCGATCCCCGGCGCCGGTCAGGACGACGGCCCGCACCGTGTCGTCGTGGCGGAACTCCCGCCAGGTGGAGGAGAGCCGGCTCGCCATGGCGAGGTCGATGGCGTTCAGGCGCGCGGGCCGGTCCAGGGTGACGACGGCGACGCCGGTGTCCTCGTCGACGGTGACCCGCACGCCGCTCATGCGTGCACCCACTGCGGGATCCCGGCGTCGGTGAAGACGACCCGCACCTTGGCGCCGATCCGCACCCGATCCGGCGGCACGGAGTCCAGGGCGGCACCGGCACGGCTGACGAGGTTGCCGACGAGCCGTATCCGAGGCGCCTCCGCCAACTCGACCACGATCACGTTGTACGGGGCCTGCGCGGCGTAGTCGGGCAGCAGGGGCGGATGCGGGACGACGTAGGACCAGACGCGCCCGAGCCCCGACATCCGGCGCCACTCGGACGCGAAGGACTGGCAGTGCGGGCAGCAGGGGCGGGGCGGGAAGCGGGGCTCGCCGCAGTCGGCGCACGCCTGGACGCGCAGCTCACCCTGGGCGGCGTACCGCCAGAAGGGCGCGCCCTCGGGGTCGACGACGGGATCCAGCATGTCTCTCAACTCCTCAGCAGCAGGGCGGACGTGGGGACTCCCTCGCCGGCGGTCACCAGGCAGGTCGCGGCGCCCGGGACCTGGGCGGTGCTGGTGCCGCGCAACTGCCGCACGCCCTCGGTGAGGAGGTTGAACCCGTGGACGTAGGCCTCGCTGAGGCCGCCTCCCGAGGTGTTGAGCGGCAGCCGTCCGCCGATCTCCAGGGCGCCGCCCTCGGTGAACGCCCCGCCCTCACCCCGCCCGCAGAGGCCGTAGCCCTCCAGGGACAGCGGCACGAGCGCCGTGAACGCGTCGTAGATCTGCGCGACGTCCACGTCCTGGGGAGTGAGGTCGGCGTGCTTCCACAGGTGCCGGGCGGCAGTCCAGGCGGGCCCGGTGAGCGGGTCGTCGTTCCAGTAGTTGACCATGCCGTGGTGCTGGGCGGGCAGGCCCTGCGCGGCGGAGTGGACGTAGACGGGCCGGTGCCGGCAGTCCCGGGCCCGCTCCCGTGAGACGACGACGCAGGCCAGCGCGCCGTCCGTCTCCAGGCAGTTGTCGAAGAGGCAGAGTGGTTCGCTGATCCAGCGGGAGGTCATGTACATCTCGCGGGTCAGGGGGCGGTCGTACATGATCGCGGCGGGGTTCTGGTTGGCGCGGTTGCGGCAGGCGAGGGCGACGTTGAACAGGTGGTCGCGGGTGGCGCCGTACTCGTGCATGTACCGCCGGGTGAGCATGGCGATCTCGTCCGCCGGGCGCAGCAGTCCGAAGGGCCGCGTCCACTGGCCGGGGGTCGGCAGCTGCACGGTGGTGTTCGTCCAGGGCCGGGGCCCGCTGCCCCGCTTCCGTGACCGCCAGGCCACGCCGACGGTCGCCTGGCCGGTGGCTATCGCGGCGGCGAGATGGGCCACGGTGGCGCACGAACCGCCGCCGCCGTAGCCGACCTTGCCGAAGAAGGTGAGGTCGCCGAACCCGGCCGCCTTCGCGAGCTCGACCTCGTCGGTCTCCTCCATGGTGTACGAGGCCAGCGCGTCCACCTCGCCCGGCGCGATCCCGGCGTCGTCGAGGGCGGCGAGGACCGCCCGGCAGGCGAGGGTCCGTTCGTCCTCCGGGAGGTGCTTGGCGAAGGCGGTCCGGCCGATGCCGACGATCGCGGTCGCGTCCTTGAGACCTGCCATGTTCCGCGCACCTCCCTGCGCCCCGTGCACTGCTGACAGTCCGTCAGGTTACCGCTAATCTGACGGTCAGTCAGCTCATGCTCGGGAGGCTGTGGTGCGCGGAGATCGGGACACGGACGGGGAGTGGGGGAGCGTCGCGGGTCTGGTCCGGTGGGCGGCCGGGCGGTACGCGGACGCCGAGGCCGTCATCGAGGGCCGCACCCGGATCTCGTACGCCGAACTGGGCGCCCGCGTCGAACGGGCGGCGGCCGCGTGTATGGCACACGGCCTGCGCCCCGGCGACCGCGTGGCCGTCTGGGCCCCCAACTCCCTGGACTGGATCGTCTCGGCGCTGGGCGCGGTGTCGGCAGGGGCGGTGCTGGTGCCGCTGAACACCCGCTTCAAGGGCGCCGAGGCGCTCGACGTGCTGCGCAGGAGCGGCACACGGCTGCTGTTCGTGACGGGCACGTTCCTCGGGACGTCGTACGTGGCCTCGCTGCGCCGGGCGGCAGGACCGGGTGAACTGCCGGAACATGTCGTCGTCCTGGCGGAGGACGCGCCCTCGGACTTCCGCACCTGGAAGGACTTCCTGGCGAAAGGGGAGGGCATCGGGCCGGCCGAGGTGCGCGGGCGGGCGTCGCGGGTGGCCGGCACGGACCCTTCCGACATCGTCTTCACCTCCGGTACGACGGGCCGCCCCAAGGGCGTGGTGATCACGCACGCGCAGTCCCTGCGGGCGTACGACATCTGGGGCGACCTGGCCGGTCTGCGCCCGGGCGACCGCTATCTGATCGTCAACCCGTTCTTCCACACCTTCGGTTACAAGGCCGGCGTCCTGGCCTGTCTGATGCGGGGCGCGACGATGATCCCGCAGCCGGTGTTCGACGTCGGTACGGCGCTGGCGAACATCGCCGCCGAGCGCGTCTCCGTCCTCCCCGGCCCCCCGACCCTCCTCCAGTCCCTCCTCGACCACCCCGCCCGGGACGCGCACGACCTCTCCGCGCTCAGGCTGGTCGTCACCGGCGCGGCGGTCGTGCCGCTGCGCCTGGTGGAACGGCTGCGCGGGGAACTCGGCGTCGAGACGGTCCTCACGGCGTACGGCCTGTCCGAGGCCGGTGGCATCGTGACCATGTGCCGCCGGGGAGACGACCCGGCGGTGATCGCCGCGACGTCGGGCAGGGCGATACCCGGCACGGAGGTACGCGTCGACGCCCCCCTCGGCAGCCCCGGCGAGGTACTGGTGCGCGGCTTCAACGTCATGCGGGGCTACCACGAGGACCGGGCGGCCACGGAGGAGGTGATCAGCCCCGACGGCTGGCTGCGCACGGGCGACGTCGGCGTCCTGGACGAGGCGGGCAACCTGCGGATCACGGACCGCGTCAAGGACATGTTCATCGTCGGGGGCTTCAACGCGTACCCGGCGGAGATCGAGCAACGCCTCGGCCTGCACCCGGAGGTGGCCGACGTGGCGGTGATCGGCGTACCGGACGGCCGGCTGGGCGAGGTCGGGAAGGCGTACGTCGTCCGGCGGGCCGGGGCCGTGCTGACGGCGGACGACCTGATCGCCTGGGCCCGGCGGGAGATGGCGAACTACAAGGTGCCGCGCGAGGTGGAGTTCGTGGGCGCGCTGCCGCGCAACGCGAGCGGCAAGGTGGTCAAGGGCAGGCTGCGGGCGGGGGGCTCGTTCTAGGCGGGTCGTCCACCCGCACGAACGGGCGGCGTACACCGACGGTCGTGTCGGTGTACGCCGCCCTCGGGTGGGACGCGTCGCGGGAGCATGGCCCGCCGTGCCACAGCGGTTACTTCGGGTCGGCGTCGAACTTGGCCGTCGACCAGAAGTAGCCCAGCACCGCGAGGCCCAGGCACCAGGCCACGGCCAGCCATCCGTCGTGACCGATCTCGGTGCCCAGCAGCAGGCCCCGCAGGGTCTCGATGGCCGGAGTGAAGGGCTGGTACTCGGCTATCGGCCGGAACCAGCCCGGCATCGCGTCCAGCGGGACGAACGTGCTGGACAGGAGCGGCAGCAGGATCAGGGGCATCGCGTTGTTCCCGGCGGCCTCGGCGTTCGGGCTGACCAGCCCCATGCCGACGGCGATCCAGGTGAGCGCCGTGGCGAAGAGCACCAGCAGCCCGAACGCCGCGAGCCACTCCAGGACGGTCGCGTCGGCCGAGCGGAAGCCGATGGCGACGGCGACCGCGCCGACGAGGACCACGCTGGCGACCGACTGGAGCACACTGCCGACGACATGTCCGACGAGCACCGACGGGCGGTGGATCGCCATGGTGCGGAAGCGGGCGATGATGCCCTCGGTCATGTCGTTGGAGACGGAGACGGCGGTACCGATCGTGGTGCTGCCGATGGTCATCAGCAGCAGGCCCGGGACCACGAAGGCGATGTACTCGGCGCGGTCCGGACCGCCTCCGCCGATGCCCGCGCTCATGGTGTCACCGAAGATGTAGACGAAGAGCAGCAGCAGCATGATCGGCGTGAGCAGCAGGTTCAGGGTCATCGAGGGGTAGCGCCGGGCGTGCAGGAGGTTGCGGCGCAGCATGGTGGAGGAGTCGCGCAGGGCGAGGGCGAGGGAACTCATCGGGCTGCCTCCGTGGGCTGGTCGGGGATGTCGGCGCCGCCGGTGAGGGCGAAGAAGACGTCGTCGAGGTCGGGGGTGTGCACGGTCAGTTCGTCGGCCTCGACGCCGGCGGCGTCGAGCCGGTCGAGGAGGGAGCGCAGTGCGCGCTGGCTGCCGTCGCTGGGGATCTGCAGGGTCAGTGCCTCCTCGTCACGGGTGGTCTCGCGCAGCGAGGAGGCGGCGGACCGGTAGGCGGCGGGGTCGGTGAAGCGGAGCCGGACGTGTCCGCCGGGGACGATGCGCTTGAGCTCCTCGGCGGTGCCCTCGGCCGCGATCCTCCCGTCGTGCAGCACGGCGATGCGGTCGGCGAGTTCGTCGGCCTCCTGGAGGTACTGGGTGGTGAGGAAGACGGTGACGCCGCCGGTGACCAGTTCGCGGATGATCCCCCACATGGTGTGGCGGGAGCGGGGGTCCAGTCCGGTGGTCGGCTCGTCGAGGAAGATGATCCGTGGGCTGCCGACCAGGGTCATGGCGATGTCCAGGCGGCGCTTCATGCCACCGGAGTAGGTGGCGGCGGGCTTGCCCGCGGCCTCGGTGAGGTCGAAGCGCTCCAGCAACTCGGCGGCCACCCGGCGCCCTTCGCGGCGGGGCAGGTGGTGCAGGTCCGCCATGAGGAGCATGTTCTCCTCGCCGGTGATCAGACCGTCGACGGCGGAGAACTGGCCCGTGACGCCTATCGCCGCCCGCACCGCCTGCGGATCGGCGGCCAGGTCGTGGCCGCCGACCTGCGCCTGACCGCCGTCGGCGGCGACGAGGGTCGAGAGGATCTTCACGGCGGTGGTCTTGCCGGCGCCGTTCGGTCCGAGCAGGGAGAAGATCGTGCCGTGCGGGACCGCAAGGTCGATGCCGTCGAGGACGGTCTTGTCGCCGTAGGACTTGCGCAATCCGTGTGCGGAGATGGCCGTTTCGGTCATGGGAGGGCTCCTTCTCGGGCTTTACAGGCTGCGGGCGGTGATGTCGCCGTAGGCGGTGGTCGCGTGGACGGTCAGGCCGGCGGCGGCGCCGTCGGTGTTCTTGAGCGCGTTGCTGATCCGGCCGTGGCCGGTGCCGGCGTCCAGGGAGGCGGAGACGCCCGGGGTGGCGCCGACCGTGATGTCGCCGTGCTCGGTGCGCAGCGTGACGGTGCCGCGCACGGCCTCGGTGACGCCGATGTCGCCCTGCTGGGTGCGGATCTCGCCGGGGCCGTTCAGGCGGCCGACCGTGATGTCGCCGGCGTGGAGGGTGAGGCGGGCGCTCGCGGCCTCGTCGAGCTTGACCGCGCCCTGCGCGCCCTCGAAGGCGACCTCGCCGAGCCGTCCGACGCCCCGGAACTCGCCGGCGGCCGCCTTGGCCTCGACGCGGGAACCGGCGGGCAGTTGCACGGTCACCTCGACGGAGCCGGAGGAGCCGAGGATCCGGTTCTTCGCCTCCGGCGCCTCGATCCGCAGGACGCCGTCGCCGTACGTGATCTCGGTCTGCTCGGCCGCCTTCACGTCGCGGCTCTTGGCGGCGTCCGCGGGCAGGACCTCGACCCTGGTGTCGGTCCGGTCGGCGGCGATGAACCGGATGTGCCCGGCGGGGAGGTCGAGGACGACGGAGACCGGAGCGGGGGTGGCGAACTGCTGCATGGTGCACTCCTTGTTTTCGAGAGGCGGGCCTTCTGCGGCCCGCCGTTTCCGATGTCGTGAACGCTACGTTGCATTCACGGAGTTGGCAACAAGGTTGTTGCACTGAACTCAAGTAACTACAGCTCGGTTGGCCCTTTTCATTGCAATGGTGCTGCGCGTAACGCAACGACCCTCGACCCTGCTCGTTGCAATGACTTGAAAGTGAAAGCTATGCTGGAGCCTCACGCGCCACGAAGGAGAACGGGATGCCGGGAGGCAGACTCACCCAGCAGGAACGTCAGCAGATCGCGCTGGGACTGGCCGACGGCCTCGCCTACGCGGAGATCGCCAGACGCCTCGACCGCCCCACCTCGACGATCACGCGCGAGGTGATGCGCAACGGCGGCCCCACCGGCTACCGCGCCGACGTCGCCCACCGCGCCACCGAACGCCGCGTCCAGCGCCGCAGGCAGGCCGCGCCCCGGGGTTCGCGGACGCTCCCGCAGGTCCATGGGCGCGACGCCGAGGCCGTGCGCGCGTACGAGGAGCTGCTCGTCTCGGTGTTCACGCAGTCGGGCATGCCCGCGATGATGTCCCGGGTGATGGCCTGCCTCACGATCACCGACGAGGGCAGTCTCACCGCGTCCGAACTCGTCCGGCACCTCCAGGTCAGCCCGGCGTCCGTCTCGAAGGCGATCGCCTACCTCGACGGCCAGGGCTTCGTCCGCCGGGAGCGCGACGAGCGCCGTCGCGAGCGCTATCTCGTCGACGACGACATCTGGTACGAGTCGATGATGGCCAGCGCCCGCGCCATGGCCCAGGTCGTCGAGACCGCCCGGCAGGGCGTCGGCGTCCTCGGCCCCGGCACCCCGGCGGCCGTCCGCCTGGAGAACGTCGCCCGCTTCCTGGACTACGTCTCGGAAAGCACCGCCCGCGCCGCCCAACAGGCCCGCGACGTCCTCCACGCGGCGCCGGAGAGTTCATCGACGAGCAGCGCGGAGCCGGGATCGGAGGCCTGAGCCCGCGCCGGCGCGTCCGCGGCGCAGCTGGTTCCCGTGCTCGCCCAGTCGCCGGCCCCGGACGCAGCGGCTGTCGTCCGTCCTGCAGACGCGGCACCTCGTGCCGTGAACGGCCCATCAGCGGAAGGCCAGTTGGTCGGGACGCCAACGCTGACGCGTGACCGGCCCGCTGTGCAGGGCGGCGTGGTGACGACGGAGTTCCTCGACCGACCGGGCCGGCCGGCGGACGTAGGCGATCCCGTCCTGCGGGCCGAGGCGGGAGATCCTCACCGCCATGAGACGTCGTGCCGCACCGACGCCTGCGTGCGCCGCGATCCGCACCGGGGCGTCCTCGGGTGCGGCCGGCGCGGCGGCCTCCACCTCCTGGACGACGAGGACCAGGCCCCGGCGCACCGGATCGCGAGAGCTTCCCCCTCCTGTGGGCCCGTCATGGCACCTCACCCCTGGAGCGGGCGTTCGCGGCCGCGACGGCGGCGCCGAGGCCGTCACCGGTCCTCACCGGCGTGAGGTTCTCAGGCCTCGCGTCCCACTCCACACCACCGCCGACGGGACGCAGTTGGACGTACGGCCCCTCGAAGCCCATCACCTTGCCGATCCGCCGACTGCCGCCGTCCTCGACGATCTCGTGCAGCCTCGGCCGGTACGCCGTCACGTCACCGCACCTTCCTGTGCCGCACCGGGTGTCAGGGTGCCTGCCGCCGAGGCGAGGACGGGCCCGGCCCGGAACCGCCGTCGGCGCATCACCCTGCGCCGCCGCGCCCCGATGAGGATCGCCGCCCACATCTCGGGCGAAGGGCGGTCCGGCGGGCCCGCTGCGGCTGGTGCGGGCGTCGGCGTGCGGTGCGGGGCTTCCTTGGTGGGTCGCCGCCGGAACCTGCGGCCGCTCACTCTCGCGAGAATCCGTGAAGCACGGGACATCGTCGACGCTCCTCGTCAGCGCGGGCCACGCCCGGGAGCCGTTGGGGGCGGTCGCCGGGCTTTCCATGCGTTCTTCCTCGGCAGATGGTGGCGCCCGTGAGGAGCAGGAAGTACCCCGGTGAGGGGTAGCCGGACGGTCGGATCAGATGGCGGCGCACCACTCGGCGAAGTGGGTGAGGGCCTCCGAATCGGCACGCTTCAAACGGCGCAGGACGGCGGTGTCTTCACGTACCCAGGGGTGTTCCCGAGTGTGCTGCGGGGCGATGTGCCGCGCATGTTTCAGGGACTCGAATGCGCCGTCCGAGAGGCCTGACCACAGTTGGGCGCGGGCCAGTTCGATGTAGAACCCGGAGCGCCGTTCGGCAGGCACGTCACCCGGGGGCCGCCACGCGGCGGCGATGTCCAGCGCCCGGGCGACGTGCGCGTCTCCCAGGCTGACGGCAACGGATACCTCGTGGATGTTCACGGAGTCAGGGCCGAAGGCCGTCCCGTAGTAGACACCCTCGGACAGTCGGGCGGCCAGCGCCCTCGCCTCACGCAGGTGCGTGACGGCCGATGACCCGTCACCTGCCCTGCCCGCCATCACTGCGGCCCGCATGTGCAGCGCGCCCTTCGCAGCGATTCTTACCGAAGTGGTGGGAGCCGGCGCGGCTTCCAGAGCGCGTTCGAGAGCACGGAGCCCGGCCGCATGCGCCCGGGCCGCGAAGAAGGTCTCGGCGCGCACGTAGGCCACCGACGCGGCCAGCAGCGGGTCGTCGGCCTTGGCTGCGGCCCAGCGCATGAGTTCCACCAGGCGAGCGGAAAGGTCGTGGGCACCGAACTTGAAGGCGACCGCGTCGGCGGATCGACAGGCTCGCACCAGAAGTGCGGCCGACTCGGGTTGCTCAGCGACCGGAACCGCGTGGTGCGCGCGGGTCAGTTCGACGAGCAGGTCCGGTAACGCCTCCGCGAGGGGCGTGTACTGGGCGGCCAGACGCCAGCGAGATGCTTCGGCGGCGGCCGTGCGCAACTCGGCAAGAGGACGGATGGGCCCATCCTCCGGAAGGTCGTACGTGGCGAGCGCGGCGGAGAGCGAGGGCAGCGCCTCGTGCACGCGAGTGCGGGTCGGGCCACGGTCGCTCAGCAGGAGCGAGGGGTCGACTCCCAGCGCTCGGCCGAGGGCATCGAGAGTGGCATCGTTGGGGACGCGCTCCCCGCGCTCGATCTTGCGGATGGTGCCGAGGGACACGTGGGCCGCGTCGGCGAGTTGTCGCTGCGTGAGCTTGGGGCGGGTAGCACTGCGGTAGTAGGCGATCCGCGCGCCTGCTCCACCCTTTCCGGGCACGGGCATGACGGCTCCGTTCGGTGGCGTCCACCGCGGACCGTACCCGTTCTCGCACGCTCGGTTGGCGCCGACGGCCACGTCCCACCCGGATCGGTGAGTGTGGCTCCGTCGGTCAGCCTCTTGCGATGTCCACGAGTTCGAGGAGGCTGCTGATCCGCCAGTCCGCCGAGGCCACCACTTCGGGATCGTCGGCCCACAGATGTCCCCAGGGCCCGCGTCGGATGTGCGCGGTGCGCAGTCCGGCCGTCTTCGCAGGGAAGACGTCGTTGGCGGGGTGGTCCCCGACGTAGACGGTCGTGCTCGTCGGCGCCTGTGCGACCTCCAGAACTCGCTGGAAGAACTCTGGGTGCGGTTTGGCGGCGCCCCACTCCTGTGAGGTCGCGACAAGGTCGGCCGGAAGGTCCAGGGAGCGCAGCAACTCGCCTGCGCGGGCACTCTGGTTGCCCGCGATCACGACGCGCACTCCGGCCGCGCGAAGTGCCGACAGGGCGGGACGTACGTCGTCGTACAGGTCGCCTTCGTCGAGCTGCTCTCCTCTGCCGGCGTCCTCCCTGGCCCGGTATTCGGCGGCCACGTCGATCCCAGGGCGGAGGAGCCGGAGTGCGTCGGCGTTGTCGCGGCCCTGGGCGACCACGGCTCCCACGAGCGTGGACAGCGTGTGACGCGGGACGTCCAGCCAGTCGGCCCACGAGGCCCAGTACCGGTCGTCCCGGATGATTGTCTCGCCCACGTCGAACACGATGGTCTCCATCACCGTGGCAGGGTACGGCGCCGCGCTCGCACACGGTTCCTGCCGGACGGGCTTGGTCGGCCGGTTCTTCGCCGCATCGCACGAGACGTCGTGCTCCGACGGCTACCCGCGAGTGCCCTCCGGAGACGGAGCACTGTCCCCGACCTTCCTTCCTGCCGGCGGCGAAGCCACTGGCTGGGCCGGGATCGTGGTCCGGGGTGGGTGCGGGCCGTGTCCCGGGTGGTGGGGCGGTGAGGTGTACGTGGGGGAGACCCGGTCCTTGTCGATGCGCCACCCCGTCGGAGTCTCCGCCATCACGATCGCCAGGACCAGCCAGAAGAGCATCTCGATCCGGTCCAGGTTGGCCGGGTGGTCCATCATGCCGATCAGGAAGAAGCCGGTCAGGGACGCGAGGCCGACCGTTCCGACGGCCGACTTCGCGCGGGCGGCGCGGGCCGCGGAGGACCAGGCGACGACGGTGACGGCGGTGAGGGCGAGCAGGCCCAGGGGGCCGGTCTCCACCAGCCAGTTCAGCCACATGTTGTGGGCGTGCACGAAGGTGCGTCCACCGGGGGCCGTCGCCGATATGACGGCCCCGGAGCGGCCGAGGCCGACGCCGAGCGGATTGCGCACCGCGATGTCCAGCGCAGCGTCCCAGGCCTGACCGCGCACGCCGAGCGCGTCCCCGGCCCGGGACACGGTCCAGATCGCGGCGGCCGCGCCCCCGAGAGCGAGGAGCCCGACGGCCGCGGTGAGCCGGCGCTGGGCCCGGTCGGCGAGACGGGGCGCGAGCCAGTGGGCGCCGGCCAGGACGAGGAGGCCGGCGGCTCCCGCGACGTATCCGGCGCGGGAGAACGTGGTGAGCAGGGCGCCGTATCCGAGCGTGCCGGCCAGGAGGATCACGGTCCGGGCGGTGCGCTCGTCGACCGACACCGCGGCGAGCAGCACGAACGGCAGCAGCAGGACGAGGAACGCGGCGAGGAGGTTGGGGTTGGCGAAGGTGCCGGTCGCGCGGATCAGCACCCCGGGGCCGCCGGAGTCGCAGGCGACGTCGGTGAGGAGGCCGGTGCGGCAGAAGCCGGTCGGGGTCTCGTTGGTGACCTGCGAGAAGGCCGCGGCAGCGGCGGCGGTCGCACCGGCCAGGGCGAGCAGGCCCACCGCGCGCCAGGACTCGGGCTGGGTGCGGCGCACGCCCACGACCAGGTAGTAGCAGGCGATCGCGGTGAGCAGCCCGCGCAGCGGTGCGGTCGGATGCCCGCCGCGGAACGTCGTCACCACGGCCGCGCCGAGCAGCAGCGCGACCGGCAGGTCGAGCCGCGTCCGGAAGTCCCGCAGCCGGGTCCGTGGTCTGCCCCGCACCGGTACGGCGACGGCGAGCAGCCCCACCAGCAGGGCGAGCCGGGTGGGGGTGACGACGCCGACGAGCGGGTCGTCGGGGAAGAAGTCGGTGGCCGTGTCCAGGAACACGACGGACAGGGCCGCGAGCGGGATCATCTGCATCAACGCGTACGCCGGTCCGGGGTCCGCCGGCGTGCTCCGGTCGGTTGCCATGCACGCGAGCCTGGCGGCCCGGTGCGACGCGGGGGTGACCGGGGGGATAACGGTCGCGTGCGGCTGGAGGGACGGCGCCACTCGCGGCGGCGACGGCGCCCCGCCTCCCCGGCACGGTGTTCATGTCCCTCACCGTGCGCCGGCCCGGTCGCGTGGCCGGCGCGAGCTCCCCGGGCGGAGCGCCGGGTGGGTCAGGCGCTCCGCCCGGGGGACGGCCGGGGTCAGCCGAAGGCGCGAACGGCCTGGTAGTACGTCCAGGCGGTGCTGTTGCAGGCGGTCTTGGTGGCGCCGCTGTAGCCGTTGCAGACCCGCTTCAGGTCCTCGTAGAACGCGCTGTCGAGGCGGTCCTTGTTGGCGCTGAAGGAGCCGGCGGCCTTGTAGTTGCGGTAGCCGAAGTCGTGGCGGGCGCAGGACGTGGAGAAGGGGAAGCCGAAGGGGTTGTCCGGCGAGGTGGAGCAGTAGTCGGTCGACCAGTCGAAGCCGTACGCGGACCAGGCGCCCTGATTCGCGCGGGCCGCGACCCAGGCGTTGTAGCTGGACGCGCTGGTCTGCGTCCAGCTGGAGAGGACCTGGGGCTTGTCGGCCGGAGCGGCCCCGGCGGACGTCGCGGTGGCGACGACGGTGGCCAGGGAGAAGGTCGCGGTGGCGAGAGTGGTCGCGAGTCTGCGGTGCATTCCCACACCTCCATGAGGCTGTTGCCCGCCTGTCGGGCTACAGGTTCATGACAAGATGATGGCCGTCGCGACAGTTCCTTCACACCGTCCCGGCCCGAATGATCTCTGAACTCTCGGCGCGGTCCGGCGATCGGAACGTGAACCTCCGGGGCTGGTGTGACGGCACGTCACTTATGAGCCGTGCGGGGCTCCCTGGACATGAATCGGCCGCGGCGGCTCCCCTCCGCGCCGCCGCGGCCGTACCCCGTCGGGCTGACTCAGTTGGCCGGCTCGCTCGTCGCGTGCTGGTCCTGGGTGGTGAGTTCCTCGTCGGTGGCGTGCTGGTCCAGCAGCTTGGCCTCGCCGCCGGTGGCGTGCTGGTCCTGCGTCGTCAGCTCCTCGCCGGTCGCGTGCTGGTCCAGCGGCTCGACGACGGGCTCGCTCTTCTTCTCGCTCATGACGGTCAACTCCCGGTTGTTTTCTCAGGCCAGAGGTCCGACACCCGGTCGGCGACTCCCCCGCGGGTCGCCGACCGGGCGTCAATCGGCCGATCAGACTAACCTCACGGCCCAGGCGTCGCTCCGCCTCCCCCGCCTGCGGAGAGCGACATGAGTGAGCATGCCGGACGGCGATAAACGTTCGCTGAACGCCCATCGCGCCCGTCCCGGCGGATCCCGCGAACGCGAGGAACGCGCCCGCATCCGCACCGGGCCTTCCGCGACACCCTTCAGGAGCCGGTGATCTCCGCGAGGACGCGGGCGAGTTCGCGGGGGCGGGAGGCCATGGGCCAGTGGCCCGAGTCGATGTCCACGTACGCGAGGTGGGTGGCGCGAGCGAGCTCGGGGCTCTCACCGGTGGCGATCCACTCCTTGGCCTGAACCGGGGTGAACTCGGGGCAGACGACCACCACGGGGACGTCGAAGCGGCGCTCGTCGGTCAGGCGTACGACTCCCTTGGCGACCGCCTCCGGAACGGGAATGGTGGCGGACGCGAGACGGTCGCGGGTCTGCTGGTCCAGGTCGGCGGCGTCCGCGCCCTCGAAGGGCTCCCAGCCCGGGAAGGGCATGGCGCCGTCCTCGATCGCGAAGTAGGCGGCGTAGGCCTGCCCGTCGTCGGCGGGGAAGCCGCCGATCAGGGCGACCTTGGCCACCTTCTCCGGTCGTGCGTCGGCGGCCAGCCAGGCCAGGGTCGACGCCGCCGAATGCCCTACCACCAGCGGCTTTCCGGGCGCCGCGTCCACCGCTGCGAGCACCGCCGCCAGCTGATCGTCAAGCGTCGCGGAGGCAGCGCCGTCGCCCTGGCCCGGGAGCGTGAGCGGCACGGGACGATGGCCGAGCGCGGTGAGTTCCGGCACGACGTCGTCCCACACGGATCCGTCGAGCCACAAGCCGGCGATGAGCAGGATGTCCATGGTGGTCCTCCCGAAGAGGAGTCGGATCTGGTTGCCGGCACGCTATCGGGAGCCTCTGACAACGGGCTCCGCTCACCGCCCTACGCCACCGCCGCCGGTGTCAGCAGTTCCCGTACCTCCGCCGCCTCCGGTGCGTCCAGTTCCTCGTAGATGCCGAGCGCCTCCCGCCAGCAGACCTGGGCGCGGCCCGTCTGGCCGAGGCCGTTCAGGGCGCGGCCGAGGACCGTGAGGACCAGACCGCGACGCCACTCGCCGCCGATGCCGCGCAGCACGGTCAGCGCCATCTCCGCGTTGGACGCCGCGTTGGCCGCGCGCCGGGCAGCGAGGTCCACCTCGGCGAGGCGGAAGAGGGTCATGCCCTCCCAGAGGCGCTGACGGCTGTCCCGGAAGGTCTCCAGCGCCTCCCGCAGACTCTCCGCCGCACGTCGCAGATCCCCGCTGCGGGTGAGCGCCAGCCCCAGCGCGTAGCGGCCGTTGGCGCCGCGCAGCGCGTTGCCCATCCCGTCGTAGATGTCGATGCCCTGCTGGGCCAGGGCGATGGCGCTGTCGACCCGCCCGGTGGCCAGGTGGATCCGGGACAGGTTGCACAGGGCGCTGGCCTCGCCGGGCCGGTTGCCGTTGCCGCGGAAGTTGTCGATCGCGGTGTTGAGGTGCAACTCGCCCTCGGCGTGCCGGTTCTGGTAGATCGCGACGATGCCGCGGGTGTTGGGGGCCCAGCAGCTCGCCACCGGGTCGGCCGCGTCCCGTGCCATGCGCAGGGCCTCGACGGCCGCCGCGTCGGCCTCATCGAAGCGCCCGGCGACCATGTGGACGTCGGTGAGCGTGGTCAGCGCGCGCCCCGCCGCCCACGCGTCCCGCGCCGCCTGGGCGCGCTCCAGCGCGGCGTTGGCGGCGATCTCGTACTCACGGGCGTTGGCCCCGGACTCGGCCAGGTCCTTGGCCGCCCACAGCAGGTCGACCGCCCGCCGCAGCCGCCCGTCGCCCACGGACCGGCGCACGCAGGACAGCAGGGCGCCCGCCTCGGCGTAGAGCCAGTCCTGTGCGGCGTGCCGGTCGGCGAAGGACAGCCCCGGGTACTTCGTGACCTCCAGATGATCCACCAGCCGGTCGCCCGGCCGCTGCATCGCGTAGACCCCGGCGGCGGTGGCCAGGTAGAAGTCCAGCAGCCGCGACATCGCCGCCTCCCGCTCGCCCGGCGGGTGCTCGTCCCGTTCGGCGCACGCGCGCGCGTAGAGCCGCACGAGGTCGTGGAAGCGGTAGCGGCCGGGTGCCGCCGATTCGAGCAGCGACATGTCGACGAGGGACTCCAGCAGGTCCTCGGCGTCCTCGGCCGCGAGGTCCAGCGCCGCCGCCGCCCCGGCCAGCGAGATGTCCGGCCCCTCGGCGAGGCCCAGCAGCCGGAACGCCCGTGCCTGGGCGGGCTCCAGCTGCCCGTACCCCAGCTCGAAGGTCGCCTTGACCGCCAGGTCGCCGGCCTGGAGTTCGTCGAGGCGGCGGCGTTCGTCGGCGAGCTTCGCCGCGAGGACCGAGACCGTCCAGGTCCGGCGGGCCGCGAGGCGGGACGCGGCGATGCGGATCGCGAGCGGCAGGAAGCCGCACGCGGCGACGACGTCCAGCGCCGCCTCCCGTTCGGCGGCGACCCGCTCCTCGCCCACGATCTTCGTGAACAGCGACAGCGCCTCGTCGGGCGACATCACGTCGAGGTCGACCAGGTGCGCCCCGGCCAGGTCCACCATCCGCACCCGGGACGTGACCAGCGCCGCGCACCCGTCCGTGCCGGGCAGCAGCGGCCGTACCTGGGCGGCGTCGCGGGCGTTGTCCAGGAGCACCAGGACCCGGCGGCCGTCCAGCACCGACCGGTACAGCGCCGCGCGCTCCTCCAGCGAGTCCGGGATCGCCGAGTCGGGCGTGCCGAGGGCGCGCAGGAACGAACCCAGCACCGTCTCCGGCTCCGCGGCCCGGGAACCGGCCCCTTGCAGGTCGACGTACAACTGCCCGTCCGGGAAGGCCGAGCGCGCCCGGTGCGCCACATGGACGGCGAGCGTGGTCTTGCCGACGCCGCCGATACCGGCCAGTGCCGACACGGCCATCACCCGGCCGTCCGCCGACGCCAGCACCTCGCTCAGCTCGGCCACGAACGCGGCGCGCCCCGTGAAGTCGGGCACGCTCGCCGGGAGTTGCGCCGGGCGGACCGGGGCGGCGGACGGCTCGGCGACCGGCGCCGACGGCTCCGCGAGGCCGGGATCGGCCGTCAGGATGCGCTGCTGCAACTCCCGCAGCCCCGGCCGGGGATCGACCCCCAGCTCGTCCGCCAGCAGGCGCCGGGTGTCGGCGTACACGGCGAGCGCCTCCGCCTGGCGGCCCGACCGGTACAGCGCCAGCATCAGCAGTTCCCGCAGGCGTTCCCGCAGCGGGTGCGCGGCCGTCAGCGCGGTCAGTTCGGAGACGGCCTCCGCGTGGCAGCCCTGCTCCAGGTCCATGTCCAACCGGGATTCGAGGAGTTGCAGCCGCCACTCCTCCAGCCGGACGCGCTGTGCGTCCGCGTACGGCCCCGGCACGCCCGCCAGCGCCTCCCCGTCCCACTGGTCCAGCGCCCGCGCCAGCGACTCGCGCGCCCGGCCCAGGTCCCCGGCGCCCCGCGCCTTCTCGGCCTCGGCCGCCAGGTCCTGCGCGACCGCCAGATCCAGGGCGCCGTCCCCGACCGAGCGGATCGCGTAGCCGCCGGACTCGCTGACCAGCACGTCGGCATCCAGCGCCTTGCGCAGCCGGGAGGCGTACGTCCGGACCGCGGCCAGCGCCTGCGACGGCGGCTCCTCGCCCCACAGCGCGTCGATCAGCTGCGCCGCTGTGGCCGTGCGACCCTCGCGCAGCAGCAGCGCGGCCAGCAGGGCGCGTTGCTGCGGGGAACCCGTGGCGAGCGGTTCGCCGCCGCGCCAGGCACGCACCGGTCCGAGCACACCGAAGCGCAGCGCGACGGGCTCTCCCGCTCCGCCCGGACGCCTCTGTGCCGGCACCCCGTCCATAGCGTCCCCCTAGACAACATGAGCAATGCTGTCAGTTTGCCTTGCTCCGGCGGTTGAGTCAGCAGCCCGAGACCGCAGTCACAGCCGGGCGCACGGGATCCCACACGCCCCACACACCCTCTTCGCACACTTCCGCACTGACCTGAGCACGAAGCGGCGTCCGAGATACACCCCGGTCGCCCGCCGAGTAGCTGACGGACCGTCAGATCAGCGCTACCGTGCCCCCATGGACACTGGATTCCCGCAGATCATCTCCGTCGACGACCACACCGTCGAACCCCCGGACGTCTGGCAGGACCGCCTCCCGAAGAAGTACGCCGACACCGGCCCCCGCACAGTCCGGGCCCCGCTGAAGGAGATGAGCTTCCTCGGCGGCCGCTTCAAGCCCGTCATGGGCAGGCCCGGCGACGACGGCCCGATCGGCGACTGGTGGATCTACGAGGACCTGCACCGGCCCCTGACCCGCCTCGACACCGCCGTGGGCTACAGCAGGGACGAGATCAAGCTGGAGGTCATCACCTACGAGCAGATGCGCCGGGGCTCGTACGACGTTCCCGCCCGCCTCGCCGACATGGACGTCAACCACGTCCAGTCCGCCCTCTGCTTCCCGACCTTCCCGCGCTTCTGCGGCCAGACCTTCACCGAGGCCAAGGACCACGAGCTCGCCCTGCTGTGCGTCCGTGCCTACAACGACTGGATGGTCGAGGAGTGGTGCGGGCCCGACGCGCGCGGCCGGCTGATCCCGCTCACCCTCATCCCGCTGTGGGACCCCGCGCTCGCCGCGGAGGAGGTCCGCCGCAACGCCGCCCGGGGCGTGCGCGCCGTCGCGTTCTCCGAGATACCCCCGCACCTCGGTCTGCCCTCCGTCCACACCGACGACTGGGACCCCTTCCTCGCCGCCTGCGACGAGACCGGCACGGTCGTCGCGATGCACATCGGCTCCAGCAGCCGGATGCCCTCCACCTCCGCGGACGCGCCGCCCGCCGTCGGCTCCACCATCACCTTCGCCAACTGCTGCTTCTCGATGGTCGACTGGCTGATGAGCGGCAAGTTCGAACGCTTCCCGAACCTCAAGGTCATGTACGCGGAGGGCCAGATCGGCTGGATCCCGTACATCCTGGAGCGCGCCGACGTGGTGTGGGAGGAGAACCGGGGCTGGGGCGGCGTCGCCGACAAGGTCCACCGGCCGCCGTCCGAGCTGTTCGCCGAGCACGTCTACGGCTGCTTCTTCGACGACGCCTTCGGACTGCGCAACCTCGACTCCATCGGAGTCGGCAACGTCCTCTACGAGACGGACTACCCGCACTCCGACTCGACCTGGCCGAAGTCCAGGCAGGTCGGCGAGGCCCAGATGGGGCATCTGGACGCCGACGTGGTCGAGCGCATCGTGCGCGGCAACGCGATCGAACTGCTGGGGCTGACGGAGGACGGGCTGTGGCCCGGAGGGACGCGGTGACCGGCTCAGGCGCCGGTGGCGGGACCGGTCCGCAGTACGGCATCCAGCTCCCGGTCCAGTCCCAGAGCACGCTCTACGCCGAACCCTGGGAGGCCGGTGCGGGACCCGACGACCTCGTGGCCGTCGCCCGCGCCGCCGACCGGGCCGGGTTCGGCTACATCGCCTGCTGCGACCATGTCGGCGTCCCGCGCCGCCTCGCCCCCGCGATGAGCACGGTCTGGTACGACCCCGTGGCCACACTCGCCCACCTGGCCGCCGTCACCGAACACGTCCGGCTGCTCTCCCATGTCGCCGTGGTCGGCCTGCGCCACCCCCTGCTCACCGCCAAGCAGTACGCCACCCTCGACCACCTCAGCGGGGGGCGGCTGATCCTCGGCGTCGGCGCCGGTCACGTACGGGAGGAGTTCGAGACGCTCGGGGTGGACTTCACCCGGCGCGGGGCCGTGCTGGACGAGACCATCGACGCGTTGCGGGCCGCGCTGGGGCCGGAGGAGTTCCCGGTCCACCACGGCAAGCTGTACGACTTCGAGGGCCTCGGGCAACTGCCCCGGCCCGCCCAGCCGCACATCCCCCTGTGGGTCGGCGGATCCTCCCCGGCGGCGGTGCGCCGGGCCGCGCTCAAGGGCGACGGCTGGCTGCCGCAGGGCGACCCCCGCGACCGGCTGCCCGGGCAGATCGCCACGCTGCGACGGCTGCGCGCGCAGGCCGGCGTCGACACGCCGCTCACCGTCGGCGCGATCGCCGAGCCGCTGTACGTCGGCACACCCGACTGGGACGTCGGCCGCCGCACCCTCAGCGGCCCGCCCGAAGCCCTCGCCGAGTCGCTGCGCGCGTACCCGGCGATGGGCGTGGACCAGATCCAGGTCCGCTTCCGCAGCCGAAGCCGCACGGAACTCGTCGACCAGATCGAGGCGTTCGGCACGCGGGTCGCCCCGGCGCTGTGAGGTCGGGCGCCGCCCTCAGGAGCTCCGCGCGTCGTCGGAGGGCGGCCTGACGAGGTAGGTCGTCCCCGGGTCCAGGCGCGGGGCGTGGAAGAGGGTGGGGAGGTCGTGGTCGGTGAGCCCTTGGAGTTCGATCGCGGCCTTCCCGACGGCGTGGGCCCCCCGGAGGGACTGTCCTTCGCACAGGGCGGTGTAGAAGCCGGCCGCGTAGGTGATGGCGTCCATGTCCCCGATGGAGTCGGACATGCCGATGGCGAACGGGACCGTGCCGATCAGCTTCTCGGCCTGAGGCGCGGACGCGCAGGAGTTCAGCACGACCAGTCGCGGCGGCTCGTCGACGGCCGCGAGGGCGTGGGCGAAGGCCTCGGCCGTGACGGCGGCGCCGTAGTGCCGTTCGTCGATGTCCCGCTCGAAATAGAGCAGTTCCTCGCTGCTGTGACCGGAGAAGTGGACGACGTGCGGCCGGAAGCGCGGGAGATGGGTGACCAGATGCGCCGCCGTCGCGGCGGGGTGCGCGTCGATCTCCACCAGGTCCCGGTGCGTGGCGGCCCGTACGGCGTCGCGGATCCGGGCCTGCTCCCGGGCGATCCGCAGTTCCCCCTCGGGCCCCGCCCCGAGCATGAGCACGCGCAGCTTCTCCGGCCTGGCCGGGTTCGGCCCCGTGCCCTCGTGCTGCTCGGCCAGTCGCAGCAGGGCCTCGATCACCGCCGACTCTCCGCGCAGTTCCGTCACTCTGCGGCTCCACAGGTCGGCCTCCCGGGCGGCCCGGGCGGCCTGGCTCTCGTGCTGTTCGGCGATGGCCAGGTCCGCCGACGCGTCCACGCCCGTCCCGCTCGACGCGCTCGCGCGGGCCTTCGAGGCGAACGCGCGTTCGCGGGCCTCCTTGCGTCCGAATGCGGCGGCCGACTGTTCCGCCTCAGTGCGCTCCCTGCGTTTCTGCCCCAGCCGTTCGCGAAGGTCGCTCGCGTTCATCTCCTGCCTCCTTAACGGAATGATCTCCACCGGATTGTCGGGCGCCTTGGTGCCGCATGGATTTCGTTCTGGGTGGGAATCGACCCTCCACATCTTCTTCATGGATCGGGGGGTAATGGACGCCGATGACTACTTACGGCAGATGGTGAGCGAAGCCGACCCACGCGTTGTCGACTTACTCAACAGGTATGCGGCCGCCCACGATTCCGGCGATGCGGACGGAAATGCGGACGGCAACTCGGACGGTGACGGCGGCGGACACGACTGGGGGGACGGACTGGCGGCCGCCGGAGGTCTCGCGGCGCTTCTCTCGACGGGGAACAACGCGGCGAAGTTCCTGCGCAGAAAGTTGCAGGGCCGTACCGCCGCACCGACCACCGCACCGGTCGCCGCACCGACCGCGGCACCGAAAGAGCTGCCGGAGCGGCGGAGCGAACCGGTCGCCGACCAGACCGCGGGCCAGCGGGAAACCGCGCAGCTCTCCAAGGACCAGCTGGTGGATCTGGCGAAGCGCTACCTCGTGAGAAAAGAGGGAATCTCCGAGAGCGACTTGACTCTTCGCTGGGTGAATGAGGATGTCCAGGATTCGTGGTGCCTGGTCTCGTTCGACCTGGCGAAGGGAGGCGTGTGGCATGTGCTCATCAAAATGGTGAAGGGTCACGCCGCGGTCGACAAGGCGAAGTTTTTGACAGAGGAATGAGGGGGGAAGCCCGATGAGTTCAGACAGGCCCGGACATGTGACGGCACACGATCGGTTCCAGGTCGACGTCAGGCTGAGGACGGGAGTCGCGACGACGTTGCTCGTCGAGGACGTCCAGTTCCGGATAGCGCCCCACGAGCAACTGCACAGGCTGCTCCACAGCCGGAATCCGGTGGTGCGGCACTTCCTGGCACTTCTGGACGAGGGTCCGGTGGACGTCGCGTACCACCCGGGGCTCGCGTCGAACGCGGCGCACACGGCGCAGGAGGTCGCGCTGAGTCTGTTCCACGGGATGGCGCTCGCGGAGATGCTGAAGAAGACGGGCGGGAAGTACCGGGGCAGCGGGACGGAGATAGCCTCCGCGTCGACGGGCGGGTACGCGCCGGCATACTCGTACCACACCCCCGCGAAGGTCATGGACGCCCTGGGCATCGTCTCCGTCGGGGAGAGGGCGGGAAAGCACGTCGTCGAGGGCTTCCGGGACGCCCGGGCGACGCTGGACGATCTCGTGACGTGGGCCATCGGGCTGCCCACGCAGGGGTACTACGTCGTCGAGGACGGCATGCCCCAGATGCTGCCCGTGATCGAGCACGAGATCAGGTTCCGCGACCTGGATCCGGTGGGGGACCGGCACTGACGGCCCCTCCGCCCCGAAGAGAGGGTGCCCATGCCCACCACCGGCGGTGGCCTCCTGCTGCTGGTCGTGCTGTTGCTGCCCGGACTGACGTTCGTCGTCCTGCGGGAGCGCCGGAGCAGTGAGCGGCGGCCCAGTGCCTTCCGGGAGAGCGGTGCGGTCGTCTTCTGGAGCGTCTCCACCGAGTTCGTGACGCTGGCGCTGTTCGCGGTGGTGAGGAGTCTCCTGCCGGGGCTGACACCGGACGTCGGCCGGCTCGTCCGGGAGGGCGGCGCCTACGTGCGGGAGCACTACGTGTCGCTCGGCTGGTGGGGAGCGGGCCTGCTGGCCTTCTCGTGCGGTCTGGCCGCGGCGGCGGCGATGCGCGCCGCGGCCGGACGCCACCCGTCCGGCATGTCCGCCTGGTGGATGCTGTTCGACGGGTGGTACCCCGGCGAGAACCCCGTGGTCGGGTGTCTGCTGGAGGACGGCTCCTACCTGGAGGGCCGGCAGGCGTCCTTCAACGTGAGCGCCGACGACTCGCCGGACCGGGACCTCGTGCTGGTGCAGCCGCTGAAGTACCGGCCGCCCGGCGATACCGAGGCACGGCCGCTTCCCTGGAGCGCCGCGTGCGTGTCGGCCCGCCGGATCGTCACGGTCTTCGTCAGCTACCCGCTCGCTGAGCGGGGGGCGGGGGCGGTGGCGGGGGAGGAGGGGGCGGCGGGGGAGGGGTCCGGGCCGGCCGCACCGTAGCTTTCTGGCCGCGTTTGCCTGATGTCATGGGAGTCTCTCCTCGCGCGGGGGTGCCACGCCTCGCCGCAGGACGACCTCCGCGGCCCGTCGTCACGAGGGTAACGGCCACGCGTCCGCCCCGGGATGTCTCCGCCGGGCTTCTGATGTGACGGCCCGTCAGCTACCGTGCCCGACGCCGTTTCCTGAAGGAGGAGCGATGGGCAAACTGGACGGACGGGTCGTGATCGTCACCGGTGCCGCGCGGGGGCAGGGGGAGCAGGAGGCCCGGCTGTTCCGGGAGGAGGGTGCCGATGTGGTCGTCACCGACGTCCTCGACGACCAGGGCGAGGCCCTCGCCAAGGAGATCGGCGCGCGCTACGTCCATCTCGACGTGGGGTGCGAGGACCAGTGGTCCGCCGCCGTGGCCGCCGCCAAGGAGGCGTACGGCCGGATCGACGGGCTGGTGAACAACGCCGGCATCCTGCGCTTCAACGCCCTGGTGGACACGCCGCTGGCCGAGTTCATGCAGGTCGTGCAGGTCAACCAGGTCGGCTGCTTCCTCGGCATCCGGAGCGTCGCCCCGGAGATGGCGGACGGCGGCACGATCGTGAACACCGCCTCGTACACGGGGATGACCGGCATGGCCGCCGTCGGCACGTACGCGGCGACCAAGCACGCCGTCCTCGGCCTCACCCGCGTCGCCGCCCTGGAACTGGCCCCGCGCCGGATCCGTGTGAACGCCGTGTGCCCCGGCGCGGTCGACACGGCGATGTCCAACCCGGCCCGGCTCGACCCGGCCGCGGACCCCGAGGTGACCGGCAGGGCGCTGGACGGGCTGTACCGCAAGCTGGTGCCGCTCGGCCGGGCCGGGCGGCCGGAGGAGGTGGCCCGGCTGGCACTCTTCCTGAGCTGCGACGACTCCTCCTACATCACCGGCCAGCCGTTCGTGATCGACGGCGGATGGCTGGCCGGCGTCAGCGTTATCTGATGGTCCGTCAGCTATTGACGGTCCACACCACCGGTGCCAGAGTCGGCCGCACGACGATCTGACGAAACGTCAGAAAAAGAGGACGGTGAACCTCCGTGGAATTCGGGCTCTTTGTACAGGGATACGTGGGCAAGCGCGCCGAGACCGACCCGCTCGCCGAGCACAAGGCGCTGATGGAGGAGACCGAGTACGTCATCGAGGCGGACCGGTCCGGCTTCAAGTACGCCTGGGCGTCGGAGCACCACTTCCTGGAGGAGTACTCGCACCTCTCCGCCAACGACGTGTTCCTCGGCTACCTCGCGCACGCGACCGAGCGCATCCACCTCGGCTCCGGCATCTTCAATCCGCTCGCCCAGGTCAACCACCCGGTGAAGGTCGCCGAGAAGGTCGCCATGCTCGACCACCTCAGCGGCAACCGCTTCGAGTTCGGCAGCGGCCGGGGCGCCGGCTCGCACGAGATCCTCGGCTTCCTCCCCGGCATCACCGACATGACCCACACGAAGGAGATCTGGGAGGAGACGATCGCCGAGTTCCCCAAGATGTGGCTCCAGGACGAGTACGAGGGCTTCCAGGGCAAGCACTGGTCGCTGCCGCCCCGCAAGGTGCTGCCCAAGCCGTACGGGAAGTCCCACCCCGCGATGTGGTACGCGGCCGGGTCGCCGCCGTCGTACGCCATGGCGGCCCGCAAGGGGCTCGGGGTGCTCGGCTTCAGCGTGCAGAAGGTGGCCGACATGGAGTGGGTGCTGGAGCAGTACAAGACGGCGGTCGTGGACGCCGAACCGATCGGGGACTTCGTCAACGACAACGTGATGGTGACCACCACCGCGATCTGCGCGCCCACGCACGACGAGGCCATACGCATCGCCGTGAACGGCGGGCTGCACTACCTGCCCTCGCTGGTGTTCCGTTACCACGACACCTTCCCGCGCCCCGAGGGGTTCCCCATCTGGCCGGAGACGTTGCCCGAGTACACGGCCGAGTTCGTGGAGGTGCTCGTCGAGGAGGAACTGCTGATCTGCGGTGACCCCGACGAGGTGCTGCGCCAGTGCAAGCGGTGGGAGCAGGCGGGGGCCGATCAGCTGAGCTTCGGGTTGCCGGTGGGGGTGCCGAAGGAGGAGACCCTGCAGACGATCCGG
This sequence comes from Streptomyces sp. NPDC107562, assembly GCF_055657325.1. Taxonomy (NCBI): domain Bacteria; kingdom Bacillati; phylum Actinomycetota; class Actinomycetes; order Kitasatosporales; family Streptomycetaceae; genus Streptomyces; species Streptomyces sp. NPDC107562. The sequence continues at coordinate 267,526 of NZ_JBVKBE010000007.1, forward strand.
CTGATCGGGGAGCACGTGATTCCGAAGATCGACACGGATCCCGTGCATCGGACCTCGCGGTTCCGGGCGGGGGCTTGAGGGTTGTCCGGGTGCGGGCGGGTGGGGCTGGTCGCGCCCACGCGGCGGAGCCGCACATCCATGGCGCCCCGCCCCCCTGCCCGCATGGTCGCAGCGTCAACCAGGAGGTGAACTCATGCTCGATCACGTGATCAAGGGCGCGTCCGTCGTGGACGGCACCGGCGCGCCCGCGCGCACCGCGGACGTCGGCGTCCGGGACGGCCGGATCGTCACCGTCGGCCGTGTCACCGAACAGGCCCGCCGCACCGAGGACGCCGCCGGGCTCGTCCTCGCGCCCGGGTTCGTGGACCCCCACACCCACTACGACGCCCAGCTGTTCTGGGACCCGTACGCGACACCCTCGCTCAACCACGGCGTCACCACCGTCGCCGGGGGGAACTGCGGGTTCACCCTCGCGCCGCTCCACCCCGGCCGGCCCGAGGACGCCGACTACACGCGCCGGATGATGTCCAAGGTCGAGGGGATGTCGTTGGTGGCGCTGGAGGAGGGGGCGCCCTGGAACTGGCACGGTTTCGGGGAGTACCTCGACGCCCTGGAGGGGCGGATCGCGGTCAACGCCGGGTTCATGGTGGGGCACTGCGCGCTGCGCCGGTACGTCATGGGGCCGGGCGCGGTGGGCGGGCAGCCGACCGAGGAGCAGCTCGCCGCCATGGTGCGGCTGCTGCACGAGGCCATGGACGCCGGGGCCTGGGGGCTGTCCACCACCCAGTCCTCCACCCACTCCGACGGCGACGGGCAGCCGGTCGCGTCACGGCACGCCGGGCCCGCCGAGCTGCTGGCCCTCTCGCGCGCGGTCGGCGAGCGCGAGGGGACGCAGATCGAGGCCATCGTCGCGGGCTGCCTGGACCAGTTCAGCGACGCCGAGATCGACCTGCTCGTGGAGATGAGCGCGGCGGCCGGACGCCCGCTGAACTGGAACGTGCTGACGATCGACGCGTCGGTCCCGCAGCGCGTGCCCCGGCAGTTGCTGGCGAGCGAGCGGGCCCGCAAGGCGGGCGGCCGGGTCGTGGCGCTGACGATGCCGATCCTCACGCCGATGAACATGTCGCTGGGCACCTTCTGCGCGCTCAACCTCATCCCGGGCTGGGGCGAGATCCTCGCCCTGCCCGTGCCGGAGCGGATCCGGCGGCTGCGGGACCCCGCCGTACGGGAGGGGATGCTGGAGCGGGCGGCGTCGAAGGAGGCGGGCGTCTTCCGGCGGCTGACGGACTTCGGCCGGTACGTCGTCGGCGACACCTACAGCGCGGAGAACGCCGGGGTGTCGGGCCGGGTCGTGCGCGACATCGCCGCCGAACGCGGCCAGGACCCGTTCGCCTGCCTGGTCGAGATCTGCGCCCACGACGATCTGCGGACGGTGCTGTGGCCCATGCCCACCGACAACGACCCCGCCTCCTGGGCGCTGCGCGCCGAGACCTGGCAGCACGAGGACGTCCTGCTCGGCGGCTCGGACGCGGGCGCGCACCTGGACCGCATGTGCGGCGCCCCGTACACCACCCGCTTCCTCGGCGACTGTCTGCGCGGGCGGAAGCTGGTGGGCCTGGAGCAGGCGGTGAAGATGCTCACCGACGATCCGGCCCGGCTCTTCGGGCTGCGTGACCGGGGCCGGATCCAGGAGGGCTGCCACGCCGACCTCGTCCTGTTCGACCCGGGGCGCGTCGACGCCGGCACGGCCACCCTGGTGCACGACCTGCCCGGAGACAGCCCCCGGCTCGACTCCCGGGCGATCGGCGTGCGGGCGGTCTGGGTCAACGGCGTCGAGGCGATCCGGGACGACGTGGTGAGCGGGGCGGTGCCGGGCCGGGTGCTGCGGTCGGGGCGGGACACCCGCACGGTGAGCACCCGGTGAGCCGTCGGCTGTTCATCGACGGGGCGTGGGTCGAGCCGGACGGCGGCGCCTACGAGGTGATCGACCCGGCGACCGAGGAGATCGTCGGATGGGCGCCGGAGGCCTCGCGCGAGCAGGTGCGCTCGGCCTGCGCCGCCGCCCGTAAGGCCTTCGGGCCGTGGTCGCGCACGGCACCCGAGGAGCGGGCGGCGATCCTCTCCCGGGCGGCGGACGTCATCGCGGGGCACATGGAGGAGTACACGGATCTGGCCCGCGCGGAGACCGGGGCGACCACGGTCACGGCGCGGCGCATGCAGGTCGGGGTCGCCGCCGCCCGCTTCCGCCGGTACGCGCGCGTCGAGCCCGCCGAGTGGCCGGTCGCACCGCAGATCAACGAGGCGGGACCGATGGGGAGGGCCGGCGTGATGGGCGCGCTGGCCGTGCGCCAGCCGGTCGGGGTCGTCACCTGCGTCACCTCGTACAACAACCCGTGGGCGAACACGGCGGGGAAGGTGGCCCCCGCCCTGGCCATGGGCAACACGGTGGTGGTGAAGCCCGCCCCGCAGGACCCGCTCTCCGTGTACCGGATGGCGGAGGCGCTGGAGAGCGCCGGTGTGCCGAGGGGTGTCGTCAACGTCGTCTCCGGCCGGTCGGCCGGGGTCGGCGAGGCGGCCGTCGAGTCCGCCGACGTCGACATGGTGAGCTTCACCGGCTCCACGGCGGTCGGGCAGCGCATCGCCGAGGTCTGCGGGCGTTCCATGAAACGCCAGTTGATGGAGCTGGGCGGCAAGGGCGCGGCGCTCGTGTTCGACGACGCGGACCTGGCCTCCGCGGTGACCGGCATCGGCACGACGTTCTCCTTCTACAGCGGCCAGATCTGCACGGCACCGACCCGGGTGCTGGCCCAGCGGGGCGTGTACGACCGCTTGGTCGAGGGGCTGGCGGCCTACGCGGCCCGTCTGAAGGTCGGCGACCCCCGGGAGCGGGACACGGTCGTCGGCCCGCTGATCTCGGCGGCGCACCGGGACCGGGTGGAGTCCTACGTCGCACTCGGCCGCAAGGAGGGCGCGGTGGTCGTCACCGGAGGGGAACGGCCCGCCCTGGACACCGGCTTCCACGTCGCGCCCACCCTCCTCGCCGACTGCACCAACGACATGCGGGTGGCCCGCGAGGAGATCTTCGGCCCGGTGGTGGTCGTCGTCCCCTTCGACGACGAGGACGAGGGCGTGGCCCTGGCCAACGACAGCGAGTACGGCCTCATCGACTACGTCTGGTCAGGGGACGTGGCCCGCGCCTTCCGGGTGGCCCGCCGTCTGCGGGCCGGCGGGGTGGGCGTCAACACTGTCGGGCGCAACATGGAGGCGCCGTTCGGCGGCTTCAAGCGCAGCGGCGTGGGCCGCGACGTCGGCTCGTACGCCCTGCACGCCTACAGCGAGGTGCAGGCGATCGTGTGGCCGGGGTGAGGAGCCCCGGGGGTCAGCTGCCCGGCAGGGTCTCGTCCAGCCAGTCGAAGACGACCTCGCAGTGCTGCTGCGGTGCCATCGGGGAGCAGTGCAGCTGCGCCCCGGTGGCCGCGGTGAGCTTCACGTAGTCCTTGGGGGAGGTCAGCTTGTCGAACATCTGGCGGGCCTGTCCGGGGTAGAACTGCTCGTCCTCGTAGTCCAGCACCAGCGCGGGCATCTTGATGCGGCCCACGACGTCCGTGATGTCCAGCGCCTCGATGCGTCTGGCGGGGGTGTAGAAGTCGGTGAACGTCCTGCCCTTACGGGCGTCGAGCATCGCCTGTACGGAGAAGGGCTCGAAGCGCTTCCTCAGCGTCGCGGCGTCGGCGGCGGGCAGCTCGGGGACGACCTCCTTGTTCCAGATGTCGTTGGTCTCGGACTTGCTCGGGCGGAGGATCTCCCGCACCTGCGCGGGGAAGCCCAGCCAGGGCGTCAGGCAGCCGGGCATCGCCACCACGGCCGCGAGCCGGCTCTCGAAGGCCGCCGCCCTGGGCGCCAGGTCGCCCGCCATGCTCAGCCCGGTCAGGGCGATGGCGTCCGCGTCCACATCGGCGCGGGCGGTCAGCCAGTCGACGAGGGGGCCGACGACCTTCTCCCAGGTCGGGGTGAAGACCACCTGGTCCACGAAGAGCAACTGCCCCTGGCCGGGCCCGTCGTAGACGAGCGCGTTCCAGCCGCGCTCCAGGGCGGCCTGGACGCCGTACGTCCACATGTCGACGTTCTGCCCGTCGCTGCCGTTGGTGAGGATCACCGTGCGGCGGCGCTGGGCGGACGTGTCCGGCCGGAAGAACCACACGGGCAGCGGCGTCCTGCCGTAGGGGACGTTCTCGGTGACCGGCGCCGGGTCGCACAGCCCGCAGAAGGTGTCCCAGGCCCCCCGTCCGGCCTGGTACATCCGCTCCTCGCTGCCCGGGTCGTCCGAGCCGAGGACGAAGAACAGCGCCTGCCCGTAGTACTGCGCGGCCCGCAGCGCCCGCCACCGGGTGGTCTGGTCGTCGGGCCTGTCGCCCTGGGGCGCCGCCATGAGCTGGTCGCCGAGCTTCTTGAAGCCTGCGACGAAGGACTGCGCGGACAGTCCGGCCCGGTTGATGGTGTTGACGGCGGTGAGCACCTCGCCGACCTCGGCGGATCCGTAGCCCGACCCGCCGAGTGCCAGCAGCCCGTTGAAGTTGAAGGCCGGGTCGTCGAACAGCGTCATCACGCCGGGGGTGGGGTTGGCCGCGGTGGGGGAGGCGGTGGTGGCGCGGGCCGTGGGCGCGCTCGCACCGGTCGGGGTGCACCCGGTGGCCAGTACGGCCCCTGCTCCGCCGACCAGTCCGGCGAGCGCGGTGCGACGGGTGGGCGAGGGCGCGCAGTCTCCGGAAACGTCCTTCATACGACGTGAAAGTACGACCTTCGGTCGCCGGGTCCCGGCACGCCACGCGCCCGCCTCGCCCGAACGGCCGTCAGGGGCGGGCCCCGCCGTCGGCCAGGTCCACCCGTACGGTCAGCAGGTTCGTGCCGATGGCCCGCACCGCCGAGCTGTTCATGACCGGCAGCTCCCGCAGCCGGGCCCTCGGGTCGTCGTCGGGCAGCAGGTGGGCGGTCCCCTCGTGCCACCGTCCGCCGAGCCGCACCCGCACCCGCGGATCGGCCCGGATGTTGCGGACGTACTGGGAGCGGTCGCCGAATTCGGAGACCAGCCAGAAGGAGTCGCCGACGCGACGCCCGCCGACCGGGGTGCTCCGAGGCAGGCCGGAGACGCGGCCGGTGGTCTCCAGCAGGGTCTGGAGGGGGACCCGGCGCAGGACGGGGTTGAGGACGTGGCGCTGGAAGGTCGTGGCGGCGCGGAATCTGAGGTCGTCGACGCGGCTCATCGGTGGGGTGACTCCTGTGTCGTGACGGGGCGTTGCTTCAATGGTCCTCGCAACGCGGCGCGACGAGGACGGTGTGCATGCGGGTCGTGACCTGGAACCTGTGGTGGCGGTTCGGGCCCTGGGCGGATCGGCGGAAGGCGATCCTCGGCACGCTGCGCGAGCTGCGCCCCGACGTCGTGGGCCTGCAGGAGGTGTGGGAGGCCGGCGGCGAGAACCTCGCCGGGTGGCTGGCGGGCGAACTCGGCCTGCACTGGGCCTGGGCCCCCTCGCACGCCCCCGAGCGCTGGCAGCGGCGCATCGGGGATCCCGCGGTCGGCATAGGCAACGCCGTCCTCAGCCGCTGGCCGGTCACCGAACAGGCCGTCCTCCCCCTCCCGGCCCCGACGGACGTCGACGACGGCCGCCTGGCCCTCTACACCCGCCTGGCCACACCTTCGTACAGCGTGCCCTTCTTCACCACCCACCTCACCTCGCAGCTGCACGCGTCGGCCACCCGCTGCCGACAGGTCGGCGCGCTCGCCGAGTTCGTCGCCGAGCACCGGGGCGACACCCCGTACCCGGCGGTCGTCACCGGTGACTTCAACGCCTGGCCCGACTCGGACGAGATCCGCCTCTTCGGCGGCTACCGCACCGCCCCGGCCGTCCCCCGCCAAGTCCTGCTGGACGCCTGGGAGTACGCCGACCCCGCCGCGCCCTCCCACACCTGGGACCCGGCCAACCCCTACGTGGCCGCCGGCCACACGCCCGGCGCCCGGATCGACTACGTCCACGTCGGCCCGCCCGGCCCGGACGGACTCGGCCGCGTCCTGTCCGTCCGGCGCGCGGGCGACGGCCCGGTGGACGGCGTCTGGCCCTCCGACCACCTGGCCGTCGTCGCGGACCTGGCCCTGTAGGGCCCGGCCGGGTCACCTCACGCGCCGCCCAGGAAGATCGGGTTGGTGAACGCCGCCATCGCGCCCGGCAGCGGTCCGAGCGCCGCCTCGTGGCGCAGCTCGGCGCGGACGTAGGCCGCGTACGCGGGCGTCGTGCGCCACTCCACGACGCCGCTGCCGGACACCGGCAGCGGGGCAGCGGTGTGCAGCGCGCCCTGGTCGGTGACGAAGCGGACCACGCACCGCGGGGCGCCGCTCACCTCCAGACGTACCGTCACCGGCGTCTCCCGGCCGACCCTCAGCCGCTCGCCGATGCCGGCGTGCCGGGCCCGCCCGCCGGACGCCGTGAAGGAGAGGGTGACGTGCTGCGACTCGGCGACGTAGGAGCGGCCCGCCCGGATGCCCGCCTGCACGGCCTCGCGGGTCAGGTCGTCGGCGAGGACCACGGTCTGCGGGTGGCCGACGACGTCCGGGTCCCGGTGGGCGTCGCTGCTGCCCATGGCCGGGATCCAGTCCCGTCCCGCCTCCCGCCCCTTCGCGCGCGCGGACGCGACCAGCATGCTGTCCCAGTCGGCCAGCGCCATCTCGTCGTCGGGTGTCCAGGGGCCGTTCCACACCTCGATGGCGTCCGCCTCGCCGAAGCCGAACTTCCAGTTGCAGCCGATGCAGTTGGAGTGCGGGTGGGCGGGGACGACCAGGCCGCCCGCCCTGCGGACCTGGCGGGCGAACCGGCCGTAGCGGTTGTCGCGGGCCCGGTAGCGCCAGTCGACGAAGGTGCCGGGGTCGGTGCCGAGCGCCACGACGTGGCCGTTGCGGGTGGTGATCTCCTCGCCCAGCATCACCAGCAGGTCCTCGCCCGCGACGTCGGCCCAGTGCGCGTGCGCGGAGTGGGTGTTGTGCTCGGAGCTGTTGACGAAGTCCAGCCCGGCCGCCCGCGCCAGGGCCCCGATCTCGGCGGGTGTGCGCCGGCCGTCGGAGTGCCATGAGTGCAGATGGCAGTCGCCCCGGTACCAGTCCCGGCCGCGTCCCCTGGCCCGCTCCGGCGGGTAGGTCACGCTCGGCGCCTCGCCGGGCTCACCGTACGTCAGCGTGATCGTGATCTCGTAGGTCAGCCCCTGCGGCGCCACCGTGTACGGGCCCAGCGCGATGTGCCACGTGCCGCGCCGTACCGGGCCCGGCAGGTAGCCGGGGGTCGCCTCGTCGGCCCGGAGGAAGAACTCCGTGCGCGCCCCGCCCGACCAGCCCCGGAAGCCCTGGCCGCCGAGGTCGGTGCCGCGCTCGTCGAAGATGCCGATGTCGAGGGCGTTGCCCGGCGTGCCGGCGGGGACCGGCGGGCGGTCGTAGGTGTAGGCGACCTTGAGTTCGCGTACCCCGGAGGGGATCTCCACCGGCACGTACACGAAGTCGGGTGAACCGGGCGGGAGGGTGCCCCGCACGGTCCTCGTCTGCTGCCTGTCGGCGCCCGACGCGAAGCTCACACCCGAGAGCGTCAGCGCGGCGGCGGTCCCCGTCACGAACAGCGTGCGTCTTCCGATCCCTGCGTCCTCGTCACACATGCCGACCAGGATGGGCGCCCGGCGTGAACTCCGGAACACCTCGGGGCGACACCTCGGTCCCCGTATGATCCCGACCAGTCGGTATGGACAGATGGACGTTCCCCCGGTAGAGATGGGGCATGCGCATCGCCGTCACGATCTTCCTCACGGACGAGACCATCGCCCCGACCCGGCTCGCCCGGGAACTGGAGCAGCGGGGCTTCGCCGGGCTGTATCTGCCCGAGCACACCCACATCCCGGTCGAGCGGACCACCCCGTACCCGGCGGGCGGCGACCTGCCGCCCGAGTACGGCCGCACCCTCGACCCCTTCGTCGCCCTCGGCCAGGCCGCCGCGGTCACCGAGCGCCTCGGCCTCGGCACCGGCATCACGCTGGTCGCCCAGCACGACCCGATCGACCTGGCCAAGCAGGTCGCGACCCTCGACCACCTCTCCGGGGGCCGCTTCACGCTGGGCCTCGGCTTCGGCTGGAACGTCGAGGAGGCCGCCGACCACGGCGTCGAGTGGCGGACGCGACGCGAACTGGTCCGGGACCGGATGGCGTTGATGCGCGCCCTGTGGTCGGAGGAACCGACCGGCTACCAGGGCGAGTCCGGCAGCGTCCGGGCCAGCTTCGCGTACCCGAAGCCGGTGCAGAAGCCGCGCGGGCCGGTCGTCGGGCCGCGCACCCTCGTCGGCGGTGCCGCGGGGCCGAAGCTGTTCGCGCACATCAGCGAGTACGCCGACGGCTGGCTGCCCATCGGTGGGCGCGGTCTGTCCGAGTCGCTGCCCGTGCTGCGCGCCGCCTGGTCCGACGCCGGCCGCGACCCGTCCGCGCTCCAGGTCGTCCCGTACGCCGTCCACCCCGCCCCGGGCAAGCTCGCGCACTACGCGGAACTCGGCATCGAGGAGGTCGTCGTACAACTGCCGCCGGCCGGGGAGGCGGAGGTGCTGCGGGTGTTGGACGCGTACACCCCGTACGTGTAGCCGACCGGGCGGGGAGCCGGCCGAGCGGCGCCAGGAACCGCGCGACCGGCCCCGACGCACCCGCGCCCGGCGGCGCACCTCGCCCCCCAGGACCGACCCCGTCCCTCCCTGGAGCCGCGGAGCCCGACCGTATGCTCGAAGAATGACGACTTCCGCGACCTCCGGAACCGGACCCACCGAGAACTCCCTGCGTCGCGCCCTCAAACGCGCCCGTGACGGCGTCGCCCTCGACGTCCGTGAGGCGGCCGTACTGCTCCAGGCCCGCGGCGAGGCCCTCGACGACCTCGCCGCGTCCGCCGCCCGGGTGCGGGACGCGGGACTGGAGGCGGCCGGCCGGCCCGGCGTCATCACGTACTCGAAGAGCGTCTTCATCCCCCTCACCCGGCTGTGCCGGGACAAGTGCCACTACTGCACGTTCGTCACCGTGCCGGGCAAGCTGCGCCGCGCCGGGCACGGGATGTTCATGTCGCCCGACGAGGTCCTCGACATCGCCCGCAAGGGCGCGGCCCTCGGCTGCAAGGAAGCCCTCATCACCCTCGGCGACAAGCCCGAGGACCGCTGGCCCGAGGCCCGCGAATGGCTCGACGCGCACGGCTACGACGACACCATCGCCTACGTCCGCGCCGTCTCCATCCGCATCCTGGAGGAGACCGGCCTGCTGCCCCACCTCAACCCGGGCGTCATGAGCTGGACGGACTTCCAGCGGCTGAAGCCCGTGGCGCCGAGCATGGGCATGATGCTGGAGACGACGGCCGAGCGTCTGTGGTCGGAGCCCGGCGGCCCGCACCACGGCTCCCCGGACAAGGAACCGGCCGTCCGGTTGCGGGTGCTGGAGGACGCGGGCAGGTCCTCGGTCCCCTTCACCTCCGGCGTCCTCATCGGCATCGGCGAGACCTACGAGGAGCGCGCGGAGTCCCTCTTCGCGCTGCGCCGCGTCTCCCGGACGTACCACGGCGTCCAGGAGCTGATCATCCAGAACTTCCGTGCCAAGCCGGACACCGCGATGCGCGGCATGCCGGACGCCGAACTGGACGAACTGGTCGCGACGGTGGCCGTGGCCCGGCACATCATGGGCCCCTCGGGCTGCCTCCAGGCCCCGCCCAACCTGGTCGACTCCGAGTACGAGCGGCTGATCGGCGCCGGCATCGACGACTGGGGCGGCGTCTCCCCGCTGACCATCGACCACGTGAACCCCGAACGCCCCTGGCCGCAGATCGAGGAGTTGGCCGCCAGGTCCGCCGCCGCCGGCTTCGAGCTGCGCGAACGCCTGTGCGTCTACCCGGAGTTCGTGCGGCGCGGGGAGCCCTGGCTGGACCCCCGCCTGCGTCCGCACGTGGCGGCGCTCGCCGACCCGGAGACGGGCCTCGCGCGGTCCGGGGCGCTGCCCGAGGGGCTGCCCTGGCAGGAGCCGGACGAGGCGTTCGTCTCCTCCGGCCGCACGGACCTGCACACCGCCATCGACACCGAGGGCCGCACCTCGGACCGCCGCGAGGACTTCGACGAGGTCTACGGCGACTGGGGCGCCCTGCGTGAGGCCGCCGCCCCCGGCATGGCCCCGGAGCGCATCGACACCGACGTGCGCGCGGCGTTGCGCACGGCGGCGGACGACCCGACACGGCTGACGGACGAGGAGGCGCTGGCGCTGCTGCACGCGGACGGTCCGGCGCTGGACGCCCTGACCCGCGTCGCGGACGACGTGCGCAAGTCGGTCAACGGCGACGACGTGACGTACATCGTCACCCGCAACATCAACTTCACCAACGTCTGCTACACGGGCTGCCGCTTCTGCGCCTTCGCGCAGCGCCGCACCGACGCCGACGCGTACACGCTCTCCCTGGACCAGGTCGCGGACCGCGCCCAGCAGGCCTGGGACGTCGGCGCGGTGGAGGTCTGCATGCAGGGCGGCATCCACCCCGACCTGCCCGGCACCGCGTACTTCGACATCGCCAGAGCGGTCAAGGAACGCGTCCCCGGCATGCATGTGCACGCCTTCTCGCCGATGGAGGTCGTCAACGGCGCGGCCCGCACCGACCTGTCGATCCGGGAGTGGCTGAGCGCCGCCAAGGAGGCGGGCCTGGACTCCATCCCGGGCACGGCGGCGGAGATCCTGGACGACGAGGTCCGCTGGGTCCTCACCAAGGGCAAGCTGCCCACGGCGACCTGGATCGAGGTCGTCACGACGGCGCACGAACTGGGCATCCGCTCCTCGTCCACGATGATGTACGGCCATGTCGACCAGCCCCGCCACTGGCTGGGCCACCTGCGCACGCTGGCCGGCATCCAGCAGCGGACCGGCGGTTTCACCGAGTTCGTGACGCTGCCGTTCATCCACACCAACGCGCCCGTCTACCTGGCGGGCATCGCCCGCCCCGGTCCGTCGGTGCGGGACAACCGCGCGGTGACGGCGATGGCCCGGCTGCTCCTGCACCCGCACATCCCGAACATCCAGACAAGCTGGGTCAAACTGGGCGCGGACGGTGCGGCGGAGATGCTCCGCTCCGGCGCCAACGACCTGGGCGGCACCCTCATGGAGGAGACGATCTCCCGTATGGCGGGCTCGTCCTACGGCTCCTACAAGTCGGTGCGCGACCTGGTGGCGGTGGCCGAGGCGGCGGGCCGGCCGGCCCGCCCGCGCACCACGCTGTACGGCGAGGTCCCCGAGGAGCGGCAGCAGGCGGCGGCGGCCTCCGACGGCCACCTGCCCGAGCTGCTGCCGGTGCTGGACTGAGGGCGGGGCGTTCAGGCGCGCACAGTACGATGATCCGACCCTCGGTGTGTCGGGGGTCGGAGACTGAGGAGATGCGTGCCCGTGCCTGCCCGACGGCTTCCCTCCTGGGCCTGGGTGTCCGGCCTGACCGCGGGGGCGATCGCGGCGGTCGCCGTGCTGGCCGTGCAGGCCGGACAGGGGCAGCGCCCCGCCGCGGCGGCCACCCGGCCCAGTCCTTCGGCGTCCGTCAGCGTCAAGCCCAAGCCGAGCAAGCCGGCCCCGCCGGCCGTGCCCGACGGCTCCGGGACCGGACGGCGGATCGTGTACGCGCTGGGGGAGCGGCGGGTGTGGCTGGTCGACGCCAGTGACAGCACCCGCCGGACGTTCACGGTGTGGCCCGGCACGGTCGACCCCGACCCCGGCGCCTACACGGTCGGGACCCGGACCGACGCCACCACCGGCTCCGACGGCGTGGAGATCGAGCACATCGTCTACTTCGCCGCCAAGTCCGGCGTCAACATCGCCTTCTCCGCCGCGGTGGACGGCTCCTCGCCCCCGCCGGCCGCGTCCGGCACCCAGACCGGCGGTATCCGCATGAAGTCGGCGGACAGCTCGGCGCTGTGGACGTTCGGGACGGCGGGGACGAAGGTCACGGTCGTCAAGTAGTCGGTTCCGCCTGGCCGGTGGGCAGGTGGTTCACCAGCAGGACGACGCCGCTGACGAGGAAGATCCGGGTCGCCGCGTCCAGCCCGTTCCAGTTCTCCGACTGCCACATCGCGAACCACTCGCCGCCGATCGCGAGGAACCCGGCGCCGAACAGCGCCATCACCATGAGCAGCCCGTACGTCGACACCCGCCGTGCCAGCGGGTGCGGGCCGCGGACCCAGAGCCACGTGCCGGCGACGAGGACGAGCGCGGCGACGGTCTCCCACACGATGATCGCGACGTACGCCGCGTCCTGGAGCGCGGTGTCCGTGACGGCCCGCCACATCAGGTCCTCGTCCTTGAACGTGGTGTCCATGGCGAGAACATGGCGGACGAAGTCCTGGTTGGTCCCGAAGTCCGTGATGTTCCCGAAGGCGACGAGGGCGAGGTAGAGGGCCACGGATCCGGTGAGGACGGTGGCGGCTATGGGGATCGTGCGTCTGCTGGTGCGCGTGGTGGTTGTGGACATGCCTCTTCTCTTACCAGTGCCACGCGGCGTCCAAGCACGGTGCGTCAAAATGGTGGCACTGCTCTGGAGGGACGGACCGAGGGGGCCTACGGGTGGCGGGGACGCGACTGTCGATGCAGGAGCTGATCAAGCTGCGCAGACGCGTCGGATTCGTGGGGCGGGGCATGGAACGGGCCGCGTTCGGGGCGAACTTCGACGCACCGTGCGAGGACGAGCGGCATCGCTTCCGGTTCCACGTGCACGGCAACGCGGGGGTCGGGAAGACCTTTCTGGTCAGGGAGCTGGAGCACATCGCCCGCGAGAGGGGCGCCCTCACCGCCTACGTCGACGAGGGCGTCGGCAGCGTGCCGGAGATGATGGCCGCTGTGAGCAGCCAGTTCGCGGCACAGGGACACCGGTTCAAAGAGCTGGATCGCTTGCTCGCCGCACACAGGGACCGGCGCCACGAGGCGGAGGCCGCGATGGCGGCGCTCCAGCCGGAGCCCGAGGGACCGTCGGCCGGCAGCTTGGCCGCCGCTCGGGCCGGTCTCGTCGGGCTGGGCATGGTGCCGGTGGTGGGCCCCTTCGCCGGTGCTCTCGACGCGGACCGGCTCGCACAGGGCGCCGACCGGGTACGAGCCGGCGTCAGCGCACGCTTCCGCAGCCAGGAGGACGCGCAGCTGGTCCTCGATCCGGAACGGGTCCTCACGCCGGTCCTGCTCGGCCAACTGGCGGAGGTGGCGGCCGCCGTGCCCTGGATCGTCCTCTTCCTGGACACGTACGAGCTCACCGGGCCGTTCCTCGACGGCTGGCTGCACCAGGTCATGACCACGGACCGGCACGGCGCCCTGCCTGCCACGGTCGTCGTGGTCACCGCCGGGCAACTCCCCCTGGACAGCGCCCGCTGGGGTGGCTTCGCGGACTTCGTCACCGACGTGCCCCTCGGGCCGTTCACGGAGACGGAGGCGCGCGGGCTGCTGGCGGAGAAGGGAGTGGTCGCCGAGCCGGTGGTCGAGGAGGTCCTGCGGCTCACCGGTGGGCTGCCCGTGCTCGTCTCGACCCTGGCGGAGCAGCGCCCGGACGACCCCGCGGACATCGGTGACCCCAGTGCCACGGCGGTCGAACGCTTCCTGAAGTGGGAGCACGACCCGGCGCGCAGGGCGGTGGCCCTGGCCTGCGCACTGCCCCGGCGCCTCGACATGGACGTGTTCCGGGCGCTCGTGGACCGCCCCGTGGAGGAGGCGGAGGCCCTCTTCGGATGGTTGCGAGGCCTGGCGTTCGTCGACGACCGGGGCGACCGGCTGCGCTACCACGACCTGGTACGCGAGCCGATGCTGAGGTTGCAGCGACGCCGCTCACCACGCGGTTGGACCGAGCGGCACGAGAAGCTCGCGCAGGTGTACGGCGGCTGGCGTGAGGAGGCAGGGCGGGGCCTGGGCGACCTCGCGGTGTGGAAGCAGGAGGAGTGGCGCGCACTGCGGCAGGAGGAGACGTATCACCTGCTGTGCGCTCGGCCGTCCGCGGCGCTCGGTGATGCGTTGCGGGAAGTGGTGGAAGCCTGTCGCACGCACGTGGTGGTCGGCCGTCACTGGGCGCGCATGCTGGACGACGCCGGCTGGGCCACGGGGGCCTCGGACCTCCGTGACTGGGGCGGGCGGCTGCGCGAGGCGCTCGCCGACGAGGCGGACGGCGCGGTGAAGGCCATGGACCTCCTGCTGTCCCGCCCCGGACTCGACACCAAGGGCCGGGCCACGGCGCACGCGCTGCGCGGCACCAGACTGCGCAACGACGGGGAGTACGGGCGGGCCCTGCTCGAGTACGACCAGGCGATCGGACTCGATCCGGAGCTTTCCAGGGCCTATTACGGCCGGGGCTTCACCCATCAGCTGCGCGGCGACCTCCCGGCGTCCCTGGCGGACCTCGACCGTGCGAACGAACTGGCTCCGCAGGAAGGTTGGATCCTCGCCGCCCGTGGTGAGACGTGCCGTATGGCGGGCCGGTACGAGGAGGCCGTGGCCGACCTGGACCGCGCCGTGGCCCTCGATCCGACCGATCTCTATTCCCTGGCGTGCCGGGCCGAGAGCCGACAGGCGCTCGGACAGTACGACGAGGCCATGGCCGACCTGACGCTGGCGCTCACCGTGGACGGGGACTACGTGTGGGGCCTCGTGTACCGGGCCTCTCTTCTGGCGGCCCAGGAGGAGTGGGAAGCCGTCTTCGCCGATCTGGATCGGGCGGCCCGCATCGTGCCCGACTCGCCCTGGGTCGCGTGGGAGCGGGGCGAGGCCTACCGGCTCGCAGGCCGGTTCGAGGACGCCGTCGCCGAACTCGGCCGGGCCCTGTCCCTCGATCCCGATGATGACGAGGCCCTGGCGAGCCGCGGAGTGGCCCTGCACAGACTGGACAGGCCGCAGGAGGCGCTGGCCGACCTCGATCGGGCCCTTGAGCTGGATTCCGACTATGTGTGGGCTCTGGTGATGCGAGCCTCGGTGCGCCGCGAACGGGGAGACGGGGAAGGCGCCTTCGAGGACCTTCGCCGAGCCGTCGCCCTGAATCCGGACAGCGCCTGGGCCGGCGTCGAACTGGCGGAGGCCTATCGCATCGCCGGCCGGCACGAGGAGGCGCTGGCCGTCCTGGGGGATGTGCTGGAACGCGACCCGGACAGCGCCGCCGCGCTGGCGAGTCTGGGTGCGACACACCGGGCGGTGAAGGCACATACCGAGGCCCTGCGTTGTCTGGATCGCGCCCTGGAGCTGAAACCGGACTACGGATGGGCCCATGCCGGACGGGCGCAGGTCTGCCTGGCGGTCGGGCGGACCGAGCAGGCGCTGGCCGACCTCGACCGGTGCGTGGCGCTGGGCTGGGACGCGGACTGGGCGCGCTCCGAGGCCGTCGAGCTGCTGATGCGGTGCGACCGATGGGACGAGGCGCTGGTCAGACTGGCCGAAGCGGGCCGGACGGCGGTGTCCCGAAGCCCTCTCGACGAGTTGTGGTGCGAGACCTACCGGCGCGCGGGGCAGTGGGCGGCGGCGCGCTGGTACGCCGAGCGCATGCGTTCGCAGGACCCGGTCGGCGGCACCATCAGTCTGGCTCTGACAGTCGGTCGCTCCCAGGGACTTCGAGCCTCGGCGCCTCTTTGGCGGGAGCTGGCGCGACTGCTGGAAGACGAAGACACCGTGGCGGGTCCCTTGCGACTGTGCCTGGCGGGGTGGCCGCTCGGCGACTGGGGCCGGGCCGACCGGGGGCTGTCCGAGCTGCTGGCCTCGGCTCCTGACTGGAACCTGCTGGCGGCATTGGCCGACCTCCTCACCGAACTGCTGGGCAGCCCGGATGCCGACCGGGCTCGCCTGTCCCCACGCCTGGCAGCGGTGGCGGCGGCGCGCGACGCGGTGCGGACGCGGTACGCGGCACGACCCGCGAGCAGCTGAATGCCGCCACGGCGGATGGTCACGGCGTACGCGAACCGTTCGGCGTGGCTCGTAACCGACCAATCGCGACCATTGTTTTCAGAACTCGCATACCGATCCGCCCCCTGAACCGATCGTTCCCCGTCGAATACAGTGCTGAGCTGTCGTACGTACGGACGGTGCCCTGGGGAGGTCTGGTGGATGCGACAGCGGGCGCCGTGTGGGGTCGCACCGAGCAGCAGGACTTCCGTAGCCGGGTGCGCGGAACGCTGCTCGGTGTCGCCGTGGGGGACGCGCTCGGCGCGCCCGTCGACGGGCTGGACATCGACGGGATCCGGGCGGCGCACGGCCCGGAGGGCGTCGTGGACCTCGCCCCGGCCCACGGCAGACGCGGCGCCGTCACCCACCTCACCCAGCTCACGCTCTTCTCCGTGGACGGGCTGATCCGCGCCCAGGTCCGCCGCGACACCGGCGCCTGGCACCCGCCGACCGACCTGCACCGGGCGTACCTGCGCTGGGCCACCACCCAACGGGACTGGGGCCCGGACGAGCGCCGCAAGGACGACGGATGGCTGGCCCGTGAGGAGTGGTTGTACGCCCCCCGGGACCCCGCCCGCCACCTGCTGCTCGGACTCGGCGACGAGATCATGGGCACGCTGGAGGCCCCCAAGAACCCCGGCGAGACCGGCCCCGAGGCCGCCGCACGCTCCGCGCCCTTCGGGCTGCTCGTCGGCTGGGAGCCCCACCTCGTGGTGCAGCTCGCGGTGGAGTGCGCCGCCCAGACCCACGGCCACCCCACCGCCTACCTCGCGGCGGGCGCGTACGCCGCGATGGTGCACACCCTGGCGCGCGGTGAGAGCCTGGACGGCGCGGTGCAGCGGGCGCTGGCGCTGCTCGCCGCCCGGCCCGGCCACCAGCCGGTCTCCACCGCCCTCCAGATGGCTCTGGGCGCCGTACGGCAGGGCATTCCGACTCCGGACCGGGTCGCCGACCTGGCCGGTGACGGCGCCGCGGACCGGCTCGTCTCCGCCGCCGTCTACTGCGCCCTGGTCGGCGAGGACGTACGGCACGGACTGCGCCTGGCCGCCAACCACGACGGCCCCTCCGCCACCACCGCCTCCCTCACCGGCGGCCTCCTCGGCGCCCTGCACGGCGAGACCGCCCTGCCCCCGGCCTGGCTCGCCGAACTGGAGGGCCGCGCCACGATCCTCGAACTCGCCGACGACTTCGCGATGGAGATGACCCAGGGCCCGGCCCTGCACACCCCGGCCTCCGCGTCCCAGGCCTGGCTGTCCCGCTATCCGCGGGGCTGACCTGCGGGGGCGGGTTCCCTCCCGGTGGTCCCCTCCTGCAAGATGACCTTCGTTCATCTCATATGCCTCTTGAGCGATCACCAACGGGAGAAACCTCACGTGTCCGAGCAGCCGCAGCAGCCC
Organism: Streptomyces sp. NPDC107562; assembly: GCF_055657325.1. Classification (NCBI taxonomy): domain Bacteria; kingdom Bacillati; phylum Actinomycetota; class Actinomycetes; order Kitasatosporales; family Streptomycetaceae; genus Streptomyces; species Streptomyces sp. NPDC107562. Next base: position 284,883 of record NZ_JBVKBE010000007.1, read on the forward strand.
CCGCAGCCGCCCCAGCCCCCTCCGTCCGGGTACGGCTACCCCGGCGCGGGGCCGTACGCGGGCGGCGGCCCCGGCCCGTACGGATACCCCCCGCAGTACCAGCAGCAGCCCGGCTACGCCGGCCCGCTTCCGCCCGGTACCTACACCGGAGACCCCAACGCGCCCTACGGCTACGACATCTACGGGCGCCCGTACTCCGACAAGTCGAAGATCGTCGCGGGCGTGCTGCAGTTCGTCCTGGGCAGCTTCGGTGTCGGCCGCTTCTACACGGGTCACGTGGGCATGGCACTGGGCCAGCTCTTCACCTGCGGCGGGCTCGGCATATGGGCGTTGATCGACGCGATCCTCCTGCTGACCGGTGACCACACCGATGCCCGGGGACGCGTCCTGCGTGGCTGAGACGGCCCGGCCGCCCCGCCGCGGCACCGCGCTCCGTCTGCTGTCGAGACATCCCGCGACGGCTCCGCTCGCCGTGCTCGCCGCCGGGGCGGCCGGCGCCGTCCACGTCTACGGCACCGACCCGCATCTGCCGGGTCAACTCCTGCCGCCGTGCCCCTTCCACTTCGTCACGGGCCTGCTCTGCCCCGCCTGCGGCGGCACCCGCATGGTGTACGACCTGATGCACGGCCGGTTCGACGCCGCCTGGCTGGACAACCGGGCCCTGCTCCTCGCCTCGCCCTTCGCGCTCGCGCTGCTGGCGCGCTGGATGGGGGAGGGGCTGCGCGGGCGTCACTGGAGGCCCCGTGTCGGCAGGCGGACCCAGGCGCTGATCCTCACCGCCGCCGTGGTCTGGACGGTGGCCCGCAACCTCGGGTGACGTCCCGTCCGTTGGCCTTGATCACGGAAAAGGCACAATCACTTCACGCCACTCCCGTCGGCCTCGATCATCTCCCTATGCTCCTGGTCATCGGGGGGACGGCCGGGCGTGACGGGGTCATGCGCGGGCGGATTCAGGACACGGCCGCGGTATGCGGACCTGCTCGAAGACGGCTGCCTCCTGCTGTCGGAACTCCCCGTTCCGGCCCTTCGCGTACTTCTCAGGAGCAACAGCACATGACCGTCCCCACCGCCGACGCCCCCTACGGTGTCGACCCGCTCGGCCGCCCGTACTCGGACAAGTCCAAGATCGTCGCGGGCATCCTCCAGATCTTCCTCGGCACCCTCGGCATCGGCCGCTTCTACGTGGGCTCCGTCGGCGTGGGTGTCGCGCAGCTGCTCACCTGCGGTGGCCTGGGCCTCTGGGCGCTGATCGACGGCATCCTGTTCCTCACGAGCAACGACCGCACCGACAAGCAGGGCCGCGTGCTGCGCGGCTGACGCCGGCCGGTCGACAGGCAAGGGCCGCGCTCCCGTCGGGGAGCGCGGCCCTTGCCGTACCACCGGCCTTCCCTACTCCACCCGGGCGCCGACACCGTCCGCCGGACCGCCCTGTGCCGGTACCGTCGCCGCCGCGCTGTCGTCGTCCGTGTTGATCTTCTCGATGACCGCGAGTCGCTCCGCCGTGTCCTCCGGCTTCAGGAAGCCGATGAGGATGTACAGGACCAGCGACACCGCCAGCGGGATCGACACCTGGTACTGGAGCGGCACTCCGCCCTCGACGCTCCAGTTGATCGGGTAGTTGACCAGCCAGAAGGCCAGCAGTCCCGCCGCCCAGCTGGTGAGCGCCGCCGTCGGACCGGAGCGGCGGAACGGGCGCAGCAGGCCCAGCATCATCGGGATGGCGATCGGGCCCATCAGTCCGGCCACCCACTTGATGACCACCGTGATGATGTCCTTGAACGTCGGCGAGTTCACCTGGGTCGCCACCGCCATGGACAGGGCGAGGAACACGACGGTCGTCAGCCGCGCGCTGATCAGCCCGGACCGCTCCGACCAGGTGCGCGCCTTCGCCGACAGCACCGGGGCGACGTCCCGGGTGAAGACCGCGGCGATCGCGTTGGCGTCCGAGGAGCACATCGCCATGGTGTGGGAGAAGAAGCCGACGATGACCAGGCCCAACAGGCCGTGCGGCAGCAGCTGTTCGGTCATCAGGGCGTACGAGTCGGAGCCGTCCGGCTTCTGCGCGTCGACCAGCAGCGGCGACATCCACATGGGGAAGAACAGCACCAGCGGCCAGACCAGCCACAGCACCGCCGACAGCCGTGCCGACCGTTCGGCCTCCTTGGCGTTCGGGGTCGCCATGTAGCGCTGGGCCTGGTTCAGCATGCCGCCGTTGTACTCGAACAGCTTGATGAACAGAAACGCCAGCAGGAACACCGTGCCGTACGGCCCCACCAGCGGCTTCTCGTGGCCGGCCAGCTCCGGCCGGTCCCAGACGCCGAAGAAGCCGCCGTAGTCGCCGAGTTTCACCACGACCGCGACGAACATCGCGACACCGGCGAGGAGCTGGATCACGAACTGTCCCAGCTCGGTCAGCGCGTCGGCCCACAGGCCGCCGATCGTGCAGTAGATGCCGGTGACGACACCGGTGATCAGGATGCCCTGGTTCAGGGAGACCCCGGTGAAGACCGACAACAGGGTCGCGATCGCGGCCCACTTGGCGCCCACGTCCACGATCTTCAGCAGGATCCCGGACCAGGCCAGCGCCTGCTGGGTCTTCAGGTCGTAGCGGTTCTTGAGGTACTCCAGCGGGGAGGCCACATGGAGCCTGGAGCGCAGCCGGTTGATCCGGGGCGCGAACAGCTTCGACCCGATGGCGATGCCGAGCGCGATGGGGAAGGACCACGTCACGAACGACGTGACCCCGTAGGTGTAGGCGATCCCCGCGTACCCGGTGAACATCACCGCGCTGTATCCCGACATGTGGTGCGAGATACCGGACAGCCACCACGGCATCTTGCCGCCGGCGGTGAAGAAGTCGCTGACGTTGTCGACGCGTTTGTGCGACCACACGCCGATCGCGACCATCACGCCGAAGTAGCCGATGAGCACGGCCCAGTCGAGACTGTTCATGTGTCAACCTTCCGGGGTCCGCCTGGTGAACGGCCCGCTCATCGTGGGTGCGTCGACGCGGGCACGACAAGCAAGTGGAAGGTCAAGAGCAAGCAAAAAAGTTCTGTACGATGACCTGTGTTCATCTACTTGAACGACCTCGGTGGGCTCAGCGCATCAACTCCCCCGCGTTGACCAGCAACGACTGCCCGGTGACCGCCCGCGCCCGGTCCGACGCCAGAAACGCCACCGCGTCCGCCACGTCCCCGTCCGTGGCCAGCTCCGGCAAGGCCATCCGGTCCCTCAGGCGCGCCAGCACCTCCTCCTCGGACACTCCCTCGGTGTGCGCCGTGAACCGCACGTACGCCTGCACCGGCGGGCCCCACATCCAGCCCGGGAGCACGGTGTTGACCCGGATCCGATCCGGCCCCAGCTCCCGCGCCAGCGAGTACATCGCGCTCGTCAGCGCCCCCTTGGACGCCGCGTACGCCGCCTGCCGCACCTGTGAAGGGGCGGCCACCGCCGACTGCGTCCCGATGAACACCACCGACCCGCCGCCCCGTTCCCTCAGTCCCGCCAGGCACGCCCGCGTCATCCGCAGCGCGCCCAGCAGGTTCACGTCCAGCACCGAGAGCCAGGTGGCGAAGTCGGCGTCCTCCAGTCCGCCGAAGTAGCTGTCCCAGGCGGCGACATGGACCACCGCGTCGATCCCCCCGAACCGCTCCCGCGCGAGCCCGGCCAGCGCCGCGCACTGCCCCTCGTCGGTGATGTCCGTCGCGCGGTACGCGGTACGCGCCCCGTCCGGATCGATCGCCGCGGCGCTCTTGGCGAGGTTCTCCTCGGTCCGCGCGCCCAGCACCGCGTTCCCGCCGTCGCGCACGACGGCTGCCGCGACCTGGTGTCCGAGCCCGGCCCCGACGCCCGACACGACGACGGTCCTTCCGCCGAGCAGTGACATGGGGGCCTCCCTGGGTCTGGCATGTCATCTGACGGACCGTCAGAGTAGGGGCAAGCGCAGGAGGAGGGAAGGTTCGATGTCCGAAGAGACCCGTGACGACCTCTACGCCGGCCTGGCCGCCGTCGGCCCCTACGGCGTCCGCCCCGGCCATGCCCTGATCACCATGGTCGAACCGCACCCCGGCCACGAGTACGCCTACAACCGCTGGTACGAGGACGACCACTACTACGCCGGTGCGATGGCCATGCCCTGGATGTACGCCGGACGCCGCTGGGTCGCCACCCGCGACCTGCAACTCCTGCGCCGCCCCGAGAAGTCGGCGATCGCCCGGCCCGTCACCGCCGGCTGCTACCTCTCCACCTACTGGATCACCGAGGGCCGCCACGCCGACCACATGCAGTGGACCGTCGCCATCAACAAGCGCCTCAACCGCGACGCCCGCGTCCACCACGCCCGCACCCACGTCTTCACCGCGTTCCAGGACCACGAGGCGACCGTCTACCGCGACGGCGCCGCCGGTCCCCGCGACTTCCACGCCCTCGACCACCCCTACGCGGGACTCGTCCTCCAGGTCGTCGACGCCGAGTCGGCGGGGCAGCGCGCCGCACTGCTGGAGTGGCTGCGCGACCGCCATCTCCCCAAGCGGCTCAGGAACTCCCCGGCCGCCCTGGTGACCGTCTTCCGCCCGGTCCCGCTGCCGGGCGAGCGCATGACCTACGTCAAGCAGGTCGAGGGCGTCGACACCCGGCTGACCCTGCTGTGGTTCCTGGAGACGGACCCGAGGGACTGCTGGGCCGAGCACTTCGAGGACCTCGACGTACCCGAGGAACGAGGCCGTACGGAGCTGGTCGCCCCCTTCATCCCCACGGTGCCGGGAACGGACCGCTACGTCGACCTGCTCCGCTGATCACCTGAGCTCCTCCGGACACGGCGTCCCCCGCGGCCACTCGTAGGGCGACGCCAGCCGGTACGTCCCCGCGCGCGGCGCCACCAGCACCGTCCACTTGTCGCCCTCGGCGTCCTCCTCGGTCTCCATCAGGCAGCCGTCCACGTTGCGGAACGTCTTCGGCGTGCCCTCGGGCCGGTCCTTGGAGGCCTCCGTCTCCTGGGGCGCCTGGATTCCCTCGCCCTCGGCGTCGACCAGCTTCAGCCACGGCGAGTACGGCACCCGGATCAGCACCCGGCCCGGCCGGCTCACCCCGAGCGTCATCTCCCCCTGTTCGGCGCGCTCGACGGTGGCCGGGGGATCGGCGAGCGGGGCCGGGTCGGTCACCCGGAACAACTGCCAGCTCGCGTCCCCCCAGATCTGCGTCAGATACGGCAGCCCACGCTGCACCAGCTGCCGCTCCCGCTCACCGCCGTCCCCGTCCGGCTCGTCCTTGGGCAGCACGACGTAGTGCACGGCCCAGCGCTTGAGCCACTCGTGGTAATTGGCCGAGTTGAGGGTGTCGTCGTAGAAGAGCGGGTTGCGCTCCATGTCCGCCTGGCGGTTCCAGCCCCGGGCGAGGTTGACGTACGGGGCGAGCGCGGAGGCCTCGCGGTGGGAGCGGGCCGGGACCACCTCGACGCGGCCCTTCCCGGCGCCCACCTCCTGCAACTCGTTGACCAGCGGGGCCAGCTCACGGGCCCAGGACGCCCGCGGCGTCGTGTTGACGACGTCGTCCACCGACTTGTAACCGATCCAGGCCACGAATCCGGTGAAGGCGACCACGATCGCGTACCACTTGCGCGAACGCGGCACCGCGAACGGCAGTGCCGCCAGCAGCGCCACCCCCGCGAACAGCATCGACAGCCGGGTGATGTTCGAGCCGATCTGCGAGCTGATCAGCCACACCAGCAGCACCGACAGGCCGTACACGGCGGAGGTGATGCGGACCGTCGTCCAGTCGCGCGGGACCAGCAGGACGACGAGGGCCGCGTAGACCACGGGCAGCAGGGCCGAGCCGAACGACATCGGCTGGGTGCCGGAGAACGGGAACGCCCATGCCGACACCCCCACCACCGCGGCCGGCGCGAGCCCCAGCGCCCACGCGCCGGGCCGCCGCTTCTGGAGGAACAGCGCGACCGCGACCAGCCCGACGAACAGCCCCGCCACCGGCGAGGACATGGTGGCGAGCGCGGCCAGCGGCGCCGCGCACAGGGCCTTCGCCCACCGCTTGTACCGCCAGCGGTACGGCCAGCAGAACACCACCGCCACCGCGCCCAGCGCGAACAGCGTGCCGAGCCCGAACGTCACCCGCCCCGACGCCGCGTTGCACAGCAGCCCGAACACCCCCGCGAGCCCGGCCCACAGCGGCTCTCGCACCACCCGGCTGCGCTTCAGGACGAGGGTCAGCAGTCCCGCCGACAGCGTCCCCGCGACCATCATCGTCGTCCGCACCCCGAGCAGCGACATCAGATACGGCGAGACCATGCTGTAGGAGACCGGATGCATCCCGCCGTACCAGGCGAGGTTGTACGCGGAGTCCGGGTGCCGGCCGACGAACTCGGCCCAGGCGTCCTGCGCCGCGAGGTCCCCACCGCTGTTCGCGAACGTGAAGAACCAGGTGACGTGGAGCACTCCCGCGACGACGGTGGTGACGAGGACGGGACGCCGTGCCAGCCGCTTCAGCCGCTCACGGACGGTCACGCCGTGCGGCGCGTCCGGCTCGTCCGGCGCCTTCGGCGCGGGCGTCGATCCGCCGGGCGGCCCGGCGGGCACGCGTATTCGCGAACCGGCTCCCGTCTCCGGACCGGTGTCGTCGGTGCGTGTCGGCTCCGCAGTGGCCACCTGTGGCGCTCCCCGTGTCCCGTCTTCCGTTCTCCCCCGCATACCCCGTTTCCCGGCCGTTCCCGGCCCTGTGACGAGGCATTCCCGTTCCCGTCCCGTACGCGGGCACCCTGTCCCGTTTCGTGACGCTAGCACGCACCCCGCCGACGGTTGCCCGGGGAGGGCTTCGTCGACGGGGTGCGAGGGCGGGCCGGGCCGCCCGGGTCAGGCGATGCGGGTCAGCTTGTCCAGGAAGGCCGGCTCGGCGAGGTCCGACCGGAGCGCCACCGGCACCTCGACCGCGCCGCCGCTGCCGTCACCCACGGTGAGCGTGCCCACCTTGGTCCCGGCCTTCGCGGTGTGCGGTACGTCGTCCGCGGCGAACGACAGCTCGACCTCGTGGTCGGCCCAGCCGACCGCGGTGACGTCCTGCGTGACGACGACCGGCGTCCGCCCGCCGAGCCCGTCGTCGACGTACCCGACGACGTCGCCCTTCTTGAGGATCTTTGCCGGGGTCAGGGCTTCACGCGCCGCGAGCAGCGCCGTCTTGCTGACGTCGTTGACCGTCTCGATGATCGGGGCCTTGTGCTGCCCGAGGATGGCGCCGACCACGGTCACCGTCTCACCGCCGACCTCCTTGCGGGCGGCGAAGAGGAGGTTGCCGCCAGCGGCGCTGGTGGTGCCGGTCTTGATGCCGATCCCGCCGTCGTAGGGGACCAGTTTGTTGTAGTTGTACCACTTCTGGCCGGACGGATCGATCCACTCTCCCATCGAGGTGATCTCCACCAGACCCGGGTCCTGGACCAGTTCGTTGCCCAGCTTCACCTGGTCCTCGGCGGTGGAGACGGTGGTCTCCTTCAGACCCGAGGCGTCGGTGTACGTGGTGTTCTTCATGCCCAGCTCCTTGGCGGCGTCGTTCATCTTCTTGATGAACGCGGCCTCGGTGCCGGAGTCCCAGCGCGCCAGCAGGCGGGCGATGTTGTTGGCCGAGGGGATCATGATGGCGGAGAGCGCCTGGCGCAGGGTGAGCTCGTCGCCCTTCTTGACGGTGTTCAGCGTGGACTCGCCGTCCAGGTTGTAGCCGCCCTCCTTCTCGGCGAGCGCGTCGACCGGGATCTTCGGGCCCTCCTCGCCGGACTTCAGCGGGTGCTTCTTCAGTACGACGTACGCCGTCATGGCCTTGGCGACCGAGCCGATGGCGACCGGCTCCTGCTTGCCGAAGTCGCTCATCGTGCCGATGCCGTTGACATCCATCCAGCCCTGCCCCTCGTTGGGCCACGGCAGGCTGACGCCCTCGCCCTCGAAGCTGTACGACTCCTTGGCCGTGAGCTCCAGCGTCGGGGTGGGCAGCGGGCGGAAGGCCTGCACGATCGCAAACGCGATGACCAGCAACAGGGCCAGCGGCGTCCAGATCTTGACCCGCCGCACCGCGGTCCGCAGCGGAGTCTCCGGCGGCGGCGGGGTGTTGGTCAGCTCGGCCAGCAGATCCAGCGGCGGCTTCGGCGGCAACGGCTGCTGCGTCGTCCGCTCCGGCCCGACCTGCGGCACGACGGCGGTCCGGTCGGCGGGCCCCTTGGACGCGTCCGCGGGGACCCGGGGCAGCGCGGTCGTCGCGTCGGCGGCCGGGGCGGCCGGGGCGGCCGGCGGGGGCTTGCGCGTCGACGGGTCGTCCAGCGGCTTGAGCGCGACGAACTTGCTGGTCCGCTCCGTCTCCGACTCCGGGGCCGGAGCGGGCTTCTTGGCGTCCCCGAGCTTCAGCATGGTCGTCGGCTGGTCGACGGCGGGCTTCACGGCCCGGAAGACGGCGGTGGGCTGGTCCACGGGGGGCGCGTCGGCCTTGGGGGCGTCGGCGGGGGAGGACGTGGCGGCGGGCTCTTCATCGGGCTGGGCATCGGTCGTGCGTTCGCCGTCGCCCTCCGGGTCGTCCGGAGCGTCCTCGGCGTCCGCCGGAACGGCGTCGCGCGGCCCGTCTTCCGCGTCGGGCTCGGTGTCGCCCTCGGCGTCGGCCGCCGCGTCGCCCTCGGAGTCGTCATCGGAGTCGTCGTCGGCCTCGACGGCGTCCTCGGTCTCCTCGGCGGCGTCCGTGTCGTCCTCGGGCTCCTCGGCGGCGTCCGAGGTGTCGCGCTGACCCTCCTCGGCGTCGGTGTCGGCGTCCGCGGACTCCGTGGCGTCGGCGGGGGCGTCGGTGTCGTCCCCGTCGGCCTCCTCGGCGGCGATGTCGGTGTCGTCGCCCACCTCGCCCTGAGCCGCGGGCTCTTCGGCGGAGGCCTGCTCGCCCGGGCCGGACGTCACCCAGGCCGCCACGGCCGCCCTGAGGCGCTCGTCGCCCGAGTCGTCCGTGCCACCCTCGGCAGCCTCGCGCTCCGCGCCGCCGACGGGCTCCTCGGCGGCCGTCTCCTCGGCGACCCCCTCCGACGCCTCCTCCGGCCGCTCCCTGACGGAGAGCACCCGCGTGGCCGTGTCCGGGCGCGTGTCCTCGGACTCCCGCGCCACGGCGAGCCGAGGGTCACGTGCGGTGGCGCCGCTCCTGGCCTCGGGAACCGGACTCGCGCTCCCCGGCGTCGGTTCTGCCGACGACTCGCGCTGCTTCGAACTGTCGGGGGACTCGCCCGCCACCGATGCCTCCTCCATGCGCCGCACGCCCGCGTGCGCGTACCGAACCGTGAACCGCCGTCCGGACGACCGCCCTCACAGCACTGCCCGAAGCGCTGTCCGAACCATGTACCAGTGTCCTGTGTGCGGACCCGGCCACCACCGAAGACGAGAACGACATACCTACTGGTTCCCTCTCAAACAGGTCACGCGCCCTCGACAGACCAATGTGAGAGGGGTCACCCTGTCATTCATCCACGCGGGGAGGCATGGATGGGCAGGAGCCGCAGAACAATTCCGGAGGAGCTTCTGCTGCTGGCACTGGACCCGGCCACGGGTACCACTGCACAGCCGCAGTCGCTCGACCTCGGTCTGGCCGGAGCACAGCTAGTGGAGCTGGCGCTGGCCGGACGGATAGCCCCAGACGGGGATCGTATCGCCGTGGTGGTGCCACGGCCGACAGGAGATCCGACACTGGATTGCGCGTTGGAGTTGCTGCGCAGACGCGGCGCCCCCGTACGGGCGGTCCACTGGATCGGCGGGCCACGACTGGGGCTCCGCCAGACCTACCTCTCGCATCTGGAGCGGTGCGGCATGGTGCATGCCGTGGCCGGACAGATGTGCGGGGTGTTGCCGACGACTCGTTACCAGGCGACGGACAACGCCATCAGCCGGGAGATCAGGGCCCGGCTGGACTCAGCGATCCGCACCGGCGTGCCGCCGGACCCGCGGACCGCGGCGCTCGCCGCACTGGCTCACGCGGTCGGCCTCGGCAAGCACCTGTATCCGGGCAACGAGGGACGCTCGTCCCGCTCCCGGCTGCGGGACCTGATCAGGCACGACCCGATGGGCGGCCTCGTGGCGCACGCCGTGATGGACGTCCAGAACGGTGTGGCGGCACAGCCGCGCCGCAGCCCGGCACCGGCCGGCCGTCAGGCCGCCCCCGGAGCCAGGCCCGCGGAAGCGGTCCGGGGTGTCCCGGCGCAGCCGCACCACGGCACGATGGCACGCGCCGTGGCCCACTGAGCCGCAGTACCACGGCAGCGCGCCGCCACGCCGCACCACCGGGGCACCGCCACGCACCACCGGGCACCGGGCACCGCCACGCGACGCCGAGCACCAACAGGCAACGCACGCACAGGCAACGCACGCACAGGCAACGCACGCACAGGCATCACCACGCACCGCCGGGCATCACCGCGCAGCGCTCGTCATGACCACGCAGCACCTGTCATGACTCGCGCCGCCGGCGCCGCAGTCGAGTCCCCGAGAACCGCTCCGGGAGCCGCAGCGGTCCGCGCGGGGCGCCAGGAGCCGTCGTCGGGACGACGCACGGCCCCGGCCGCCCCGCGCGTCCGCGTGCCCACGCGGTGCCGCGTCCGCGCGCCCGCGCCCGGGGGACTTCGCGTACCCCTTGAACGAACTGGCGTCCTGCCGCGTTCCCGCCGCGTATCCGCTGTTTCCCAGCTGTTTCCCAGCGGTAGGCAAGACCTTGGTGGCAGTCTGCTCAGCAGCAGATACGCATAGTTGCAAGTTCGAGGCACGCAGCCGGAGGTGCACGTCCCGTGGCGTCCAATGTCAATCCCACCGTCAGGCGACGCCGGTTGGGCCAGGAGCTGCGCAGGCTCCGTGAGCTCAGGGGCATGACGGCCGAGGAGGTCGCCGAGCGGCTGCTGGTGTCCCAGTCCAAGATCAGCCGGCTGGAGAACGGCCGGCGCAGCATCAGCCAGCGCGACGTCCGTGACCTGTGCGGTGTCTACGAGGTGGAGGACCACCGCATCGTCGACTCGCTGATGCAGATGGCCAAGGACTCGCGCCAGCAGGGCTGGTGGCACTCCTTCGGCGACATCCCGTACAGCGTCTACATCGGCCTGGAGACCGACGCGGCGAGCCTTCGGGTGTACGACCCGCAGGTGGTGCCCGGCCTGCTGCAGACCCGCCAGTACGCCGAGGCGCTGATCCAGGGCGCCCTGCCGGAGGCGACGCCGACCGACATCGACAAGCGCGTGCAGGTGCGGCTGCGCCGGCAGGAACGTATTGCCGCCGCGGAGACGCCGTTGCGGCTGTGGGCGGTGCTCGACGAGGCGGCCGTACGCCGCGAGGTGGGCAACAAGCAGGTGATGATCGACCAGTTGGAGCATCTGCTGGAGATGTCCCAGCTGCCGCACGTCACCGTGCAGATGATCCCGTTCCAGATGGGCGCGCACCCCGGCGTGAGCGGGCAGTACGCGATCCTGGAGTTCCCGGACGCCGCGGACTCCAGCGTGGTCTACATCGAGGGGGTCACCAGTGACCTCTACCTGGAGAAGCCGCTCGACGTGCAGAAGTACAGCGTGATGTACGAGCACTTGCGGGCGCAGGCCCTCAATGTCGACCAAACCCGGGAATTCCTCTCGGATGTGGCCAAGAGCTACGCCCGCTGAGACCTCCGGGACTGGCGGCGCGGAAAGATACACCGTCGCCCGGCTCGTGCGGAAGACCCCACTGGAATATGCCAGCCGGTCGAGTGAATAGTCGCTCCGCGCGGCGATGTTGGCGAGTAGCGTCGATCACGCCATCGAGCAAGAACGTTGGCGCAATCACAGCAACTCAGCAACTGCTTACCGGAGCGAAAATGGCAATCAAGCAGGGCGCGACGGACACGTGGGTCAAGTCCTCGTACTCCCAGGGCAACGGCGCGTGCGTCGAGATCAAGTCCCCTGTCCTGTCCGCAATCTCCGTCCGGGACTCCAAGGTGACCGAGGGCCCCGTCCTCGCGTTCCCCGCGACCGCGTGGAGCGTCTTCGTGGCCTCGGTCAAGGCGTAAGGGGGAGGGCCTCCCCTGACGCCTCCCGACGACAACTGCACAGCAGGACCACAAGAGCCCTCTCGACCAGTTCGCCGTCCTAGCCGAGAGGGCTCGGTCCTGCCCCGGCGCCGCCCCTACGACTTCTGCCGCGCCGGAGCGACGGGGAACGCCACGTCACAGGCCGGGTCCTCGGCCCCGACCGAGGCCCAGTCCGCGAAGTACACCTCCCGGCAGGGCCCGTCGTACGCCAGCCCCTTCGCCCTCATCCACTCCTCCACCGCCTCGAACGCGGCCAGGATCTGCGGATGCGCCACCTGCGCCTTGGTGATCCGGGTGTAGGCCAGCCGCCGCGCCGGCTCCACCCGCACCCGCGCCTGACGGGCCCGGCCCGCCGTCTCGGCCCACGCCCGTGCCGCCGCCTCGTCGGCGACCGGCACACACGCCTCCACCGGCCCGTCGCTCTCCATCGACACCTCGGAGTGATAGACGACGAACGGCGCCGCGACGACGCCGCCGCACTCCCGGGCCGCCTCCTCCAACCGCCCGAGCGACGCCCCGATCCAGGCCGGCAGCTCATGCGCCAGCGTGTGCCGGGACTCGGTGATCACCACCTGCGGCGGCACGTCGACCGTCTCGACCACGAACTTTCCGTACATCTCGGTACTCCTCCCGGACAACCGTCCACGGAGGTACGCGGCGAGCGTCCGCTGCCCCGCCACCCGCGCCTCGACGTCCGCCCAGTACGCGGCGAGCCGGTCGGCGGCCTCGGTACCGTCCGCCTCGACCACCTCGGCGATCCGGGACAACGGCATGTCCAGCCGGCGCAGCAGCGCCACCAGCCGGGCGCGTTCCACCTGACCGGCGCGGTAGTGGCGGTAGCCGCTGGCCCCGTCGACGTACGCCGGGACCAGCAGCCCCAGGCGGTCGTACAGCCGCAGGGCCTTGGCCGACAGCCGGGCCCGCGCCGCGAACGCGCCGATGGTGAGCAGTTCCTCGTCCTGGGAGTCGGTCACCACGTCATCCTCCGTCACCGGGCGCCTGCCGCCCGGTGACAGGAGGCTGATGTCTGCCCCAGGGGCAGGGTCAACCGGCCAGCTGCGCCTCGACGGCCGCCACCACCTCGGCCGCCTCCGGCTCGGTCTGCGGCGAGAACCGGGCGACGACCGTGCCGTCCCGCCCGATCAGGAACTTCTCGAAGTTCCAGCGGATGTCGCCGCTGTGGCCCTCGGCGTCGGCGAAGCCGGTCAGCCGCCGGTAGAGCGGGTGCCGGTCGTCGCCGTTCACCTCGACCTTCTCGGTCATCGGGAAGGTCACGCCGTACGTCGCCGAGCAGAACTCGGCGATCTCCTCGGAGCTGCCGGGCTCCTGCCCCATGAACTGGTTGCACGGCACGCCCAGCACGGTGAACCCACGGTCCGCGTACCGCTCGTGCAGCCGCTCCAGCCCGGCGTACTGCGGGGTCAGCCCGCACTTGGAGGCCACGTTCACGATGAGCACGGCCTGCCCGGCGTACTGCTTGAGGTCGGCCGCCCCGCCCTGGAGCGCCTCGATGTCGACGTCGAGAACTGATACGTGCGCGTCATTGGTCGTCATGGGGCGGATGCTACGTCCTGCCCCGCGGAGGCGAGGAGTACGTCCCCCGCCGCCGTGCGCGAGTACAGCACCGAGCGCCCCGCCCGCCGCCGCTCCACCAGCCCCGCCTCGCGCAGCACCCGCAGATGCCGGCCCGCCGAACCGAGCCCCTGCCCGGTCACCGCGACGACCTGCGTCGTGCTCATCGGTGTCGCCAGCAGCACGAGCACCTCGGCGCGCGCCCGCCCGAGCAGCGCGCCGAGACCGGCGGACACGGGCGGCCGCCCGCCCTCCCCGGTGAGCGCGCCCGCGCACGGGTAGACGACGGCGTACCGCTCCCTTCGCGGCTCCTCCCACGACACCCAGCCGGTCTGCGGTGTGACGGGCACGAAGAGCAGCTCCGCGCCGTCGATCTCCCGGGGCGGATACTCCTGCGCGTTGACCTGCAACCTGCTCCGGCCGAGCCACCGCGTCCGCCCCGGCCGCAGCGCGTCCAGCACGGACGCCCAGCCACCCCGGCTGACCTGCGCGGTCCGCGCCACCACATCGGCCTCCAGCACCCGCCGCCGGCGCTCCCAGTACGGCCCTACGCCCTCGTCCCAGACGTACTCCACGAGCCGCGCGGCCCGCTCGGCGAGGTCGTCCCGCTCCAGTGCGGCGGGCAGCGGGCGGCCCAGGGACCTCCGCAGATGCCCGCGCACCGCTTCCGGCGGCGCCGCCCGCACCCGGGCGATCGCCGCCGCGACGTCCTCCCCGTCCCACGGCGTCGGCGTCAGGAAGTCGGCGATCCAGTCCCGGCCCAGCCCGGCGTCGACCAGCAGCGCGGTGACGGGGTCGGCAGCGAGCCGGGCCCGGTACCCCGGCAGGTGGGCGCGCAGCCAGGCCTGCTCGCCGGGGTGGGCGCCGACGCCGGCGTGCAGCAGCTTGAGGCTCGCGAAGGTCTCGGCGTAGGGGGAGACGACGAAGCGACTGCGGACGAGCGTGTCGGCACTCACCTGCCACCACCCCATGGCCCCGGCCACTTCCTCTCGCGTGGGCGAACTTCTCGCGTGGGCGTTCCTTGCGCTTGGGCGTTCCTTTCGCGTGTGCGCGAAACAGTAACCACCCCGTGGCGGACGCCCCCAGACTCCGCCCATGCGCAGCTACCGCCACCTCTTCCGCATCCCGGAGTTCACCCCGCTCTTCCTCGCCTTTGCCGCCCAGGTGGCGGGCCAGACGATCGGCGGGCTGGCCCTGGGCACCCTGGTGTACCAGGCGACGCGCTCGCCGTTGCTGGCGGCGGTGAGCATGTTCGGTCCGTCGCTGGCGCAGGTGGTGGGCGCGACGCTCCTGCTCTCCTGGGCGGACGGACTGCCGCCGAGGCGCGCCCTCACCGCCGTCCCGCTGGCCTTCGCGGCCGGTACGGCACTCCTCGCGCTGCCCGGCCTGCCGATCTGGTCGGTCCTCGTCGTCGTCCTGGCGCAGGGGCTCGTCGCCTCGCTGGGCGGGGGAGTGCGGTGGGGCCTGCTGACCGAGATCCTGTCCAAGGACGGCTACCTGCTCGGCCGTTCGGTGTTCAACATGATGAGCGGCGTCACCCAGATCACCGGCTACGCGACCGGCGGCGCCCTCCTCGTGCTCCTCGGTTCGGCACGGGTGACGCTGCTCGTCTCGGCGCTGCTGTTCCTGTCGGCCGCGGTCATGGCCCGCGCCGGCCTCACCCCCCGCCGCCCGCGCACGTCCGCCCGCCCCTCGGTCGCGGCGACCCGGCGCACCAACGCCCTCCTGTGGTCCTCCCCCTCCCGCCGACGCCTCTATCTCGCGCTCTGGGTCCCCAACGGCCTGATCGTGGGCTGCGAGTCCCTGTACGTGTCGTACGCGCCCCGGGCCGCCGGGCCCCTGTTCGCCTGCGCGGCGCTGGGCATGCTGGTCGGCGACGTCCTGATCGGCCGCGTCGTGCCCCCGGCCCGCCGGCAGGCCCTCGGCATCCCCCTCCTGCTGCTCCTGGCCGCCCCGTACGCCTTCTTCTTCCTCGGCCCGGGGCCGGTTCTGTCCGGCGCGCTGGTGGCGGTGGCGTCGGTGGGCTTCGGCGCGAGCCTCGTACAGCAGGAACGCCTGGTGGCCGAAACCCCGGACGCCCTCGTCGGCCACGCCCTCGGCCTCCACTCCGCCGGAATGCTCACCCTCCAGGGAGCGAGCGCGGCAGCGGCGGGGGCGGTGGCCCAGGTGACGTCACCGGGGGTGGGGATGTCGGTGATGGCGGCGGGTTCGGTGGTGGTCACGGGGTGGGTGGCGCGTGGGATGAGGGGGGAGCAACGGAGGCCGCCGGTGAAGGCGGAGGCCTGACGCATGAACCCTGAACGCGGTTCTTCCGTCTTGCCACGTCGGACAGGCCGCCCTACGTGAGGGACGAGATGACCCCGACCTTAAGGTGGCCAGCGAAACCACTCTTACGTACATCTGAATTTTAGAAAATCGGCCCAAAAAATTGAGAAACATACCATCGCGGGCGTCCTCGCGAAGAGGCGACGGAAGCCCGCTCTCCCTCGGGCGTCGGCCACGGGCAAGACTCTGGGCCGTGGCGGGTGTCGTGACCCTCGGCTTCCTTGTCGCGCTGGAGGTCACCGCACGTCGCTACGGCCTGCCCGGGCCGATCGCCAACCAGGTACGAGAGGTGGTATTCCCTCCCAAATCAGGCTTTCTGCTGTATGCGGGCATGGCGTTGATGATGGTGGTGCTCACCTGGCGGCAGCGATTCCTCGCGGTCGGTGCCGCGATCGGTGTCGACCTCGCCTTCGCGGCGGTCCGGTGGGCGATCGGCGCCGAGACCGCGGGCGGCCACCCCTTCGGCAACGGCGCGCTGTGGGTGATCCTGGGCTGCGCCGTCGTCGCGCTCACCCGCCGCACCGGCCACGAACGCGTCCTGCTGCTGAAGGGCGTCGCACTCGCCCTGCTGCTGGTGGCCGGCCGCAAGACCGGCGACATCTGGCTGCTCATCACCTCCAAGAGCCGCCCCGAGGTGCTCGACCAGTACCTGGCGACCGCCGATCACGCGCTCGGCAACCCGTCGTGGCTTGCGGGCCGCGCCCTCACTGCCACCGGTTCGATCGGCTTCAACTTCCTCGACGTCGTCTACGGCCAACTCGCCGTGGCCGCCGTCGTCGTCGCGCTGTACCAGCTGCGCAACGTGGCGGTCGACCGGCGCTTCCCGCGGCACCATCTGGTCCGCACCTTCCTGGTGATCGGCCTCCTCGGGCCCGCCATCTACATGATCTTCCCGGTCGTCGGCCCGATCTTCGCCTACGGCACCGGCGCCGAGCACTGGGCATCGGTCAGCCTGTGGGCGGACACGCCGTCCAGCGAGCAGTGGGCGGTTGCCGACCTGTGGCCCGCGACGCCGCCGCCGGTCGCCACCCCGCAGCACATGCCGTTCGACGAGATCACCCCACGGAACTGCATGCCCAGCCTGCACACCGCGTGGGCCACCGCGATCTTCATCCACTCCCGTAGGGGGCCACGGTTCCTCCGGTTCGCAGGAACGTTTTGGCTCCTCGCCACGCTGGCCGCCACCCTGGGGTTCGGCTACCACTACGGCGTGGACCTCATCGCCGGTGTGGTGTTCACCCTGACCATCGAGGCCGCCCTGCGCGCGTACGACCGCGGCTGGGACCGGCCGGGGGTCCTCGTGGTCGCCTACAGCACGACCGTCTTCGCCGCGCTCCTGACGTCGTACCGCTTCCTCCCTTACGAGATGGCCACGCACCCGTGGGCGGCAGGACCGCTCCTCCTGCTGGCGATGCTCTCGGTGATCTACGCGTACGTCAGGACCGTCGAACCGCGGAAACCGAGCACGCCACCGAAGCGGCGACCGGAACCGGAACCGGAACCGCGGCCCGAACTGGCGCTGTAGCCGGCCGTGGCGCGGCGTGGGGCGGGGTGGGTGGGAGACGGCAGCCGTGTCCCCGCCCCGCCCCCCGCCGGCCTCACCATCCGCAGTCGATGTCGGCCCCTCCGCCGTGCAGAACCGGATCGGTGCTCGTCCCCCTGATCCGCAGACGTCCCCCGTCCTGCCCCCAGTTCAACTCGTACGAGCCCGCGCGCACGGGTCGGTACCCGTCGTCGACCGTCCATGACCCCGACTCGCCCAAAGCCAGGCCGGTGCGCCCCACCGCGTATGCCTCGCCGTTGCCGATCACCAGGACGGACGTCTCCCGCACCACGGCCGTACAACCGCCCGGCCCCGCGGGCCGCAGCACGTGGTACTCCGCCCCCGACAGCACGTCCGCCGCCGCGCCCCACGCGACACCGAGCACGGCCACGACGACGAGCAGACGGCGCCCCACCCGCTCTCCGGTGCCCCGTTCCCGCGGGACCCGCGAAGCGGTCGTCCGCCGCCGCACCCAAGCGGGGGCACACGCCAGCACGAGCAGCCCCGCCCCCACCCCCCAGCCGGGCACCACCCGTCCCTGTACGACGAGCAGCACCCCGCCCCAACTCGCCACGGCGGCGGCCCCCGCCCCCACGAGGCCGCCCGCCACCCGGAGGGCGGGCGGCACCTTCACGCTGCGCTGTACATCTGCATCGGCCACGGCGAGTACGACACTCCGGGGCGGCGGGCAGTTCCCCGTTCTCTCGCCCGTGCCGTTGGCTGTGCCTCAGTCCCCCGAGTAACCCCAGAAGTAGATCTCGTGGGGATCGCCCGCCTCGTCGTGCAGCACGGTGCATCGGCCGCTCCACCGGGACTGAGGAAAGACGCCGAAGTCCTTGACGTGCGCACGGGTCAGCTTGTCGGTCCCCAGCAACTCGCGCGCCTCCTCGGCCGTCACGGGTTCCACGGTGTGGTGATCCGGGGTGTCGTCGGGCCCCACGACGCGGAAGATGTCCAGGATCGAGTGGGTGCCGGTCTCCTGAACCAGCTCGTCCTCCCACAACTCCTCCAGCGACTGCGGCCGCGGCTCCCCTTCCTCATCCGGTTGCGGTTCGTCGTCGTGGACCCAGTAGTAGTCCCCCGTCGCGAACACCTCGCCCCGCAACCGCTGAAGCGCCGCCTCCAGGTCCTCCTGGTACGGCACGTAGTAGTCCCACGCCGAAGCACCCATCAGGCCCCTCCCCTTCCATGCCACTGAGAAGGCGGAAGGTAGCAACTGGATCTGACATCCAGGCGCCGAGCGCGGCGGACGACAGGAGGGCACTGTCAGTGGCCGCCGCTAGAGTCTCCGGCGCGTGGTCGACTTCCGAGGAACCCAGCTCTGTAGAGCAGCTGCATCCCCGGTTCTGTCCGGGGGCGGCCCGAATTCCCTTCGGGACCCAACCGACGACCGGGCTTCGCCGATGGCCAAGAGCGAGACCTGCCGGCGTCGACCACGCGTCAATCACGACGGCGCGTGGGGGCTACGCGTGCGTTGCCCGTCCGATACGACTGCTCGCAAGTGGTGCCGTCACAGGCTCCGAACAGTGCGTTCGGCAGGGCAACAACCGCGGTATACGTCGATCTCCTGGGCGCAACCGAACCTCCCGACCCCTCGCGGACTCGCCGAAGCCCGGAGGGCCGCGGCGGCGGACGATGCGGTGTGCCGCTTACGCCCGCTGCGTTTCAGGAGGCTGCCGACGGATACGCCGGGAGGCCGTCGATCGCGTCGCGCCCCTTGGCGGTGTCCGCGTACGGCCGGCCCCGGTGATCAGCCCGTCGTCGGCTGACGGGTACCGCCGCAAGTCAGTGGGACTGCGACGGGGGCCACTGACCGCGGGACAGGTCGTGGTCGAGCAGTCGGTCGCTGACATCGCCCTTGTAGAAGAGGTCCGAGCCGAACTCGTCACCGAAGTGCTCCCACAGCAAGGACGAGAACAGCAGGGCGGCTGACTGGGGCCGGTGGTTCATCACCAGCTGACTGGTCTCGCCCGCCTCGTTGAAGTAGACGACGACGAAGTTGTATATCTCGATTCCACCCGGACGGTAGGTCTCGCTGCCCCGGATGGTGGAGCGGTAGTCCTCCAAGAAGAGCTCGCCGCGCTGGCCGAAGAAGCGGAAGTCCTGGAAAGCGTAGTTGCTTCGAGCGAAGCTCAACAGCTTCCCTACCCTTTCCTTGCCGATCACCTCACCGTTGGCGAAATTGCCCTGGAGAATGACATCGTCGGCGAGATTGTCGAGCCACTCCGGGTAGTAGTCCAGGTGCAGCGCCTGGTTCTTCAGCCTGCCATTGGGCTCGTTCAATGTGGTCATGACAGTCGTCTCCTCTTTACTGGATTTGATGCTGCGTGGTTCAGGGCTCAGGGCGTCCGGAGGTTTTGAAAGATTCTCGTTCGAGTCGGCGAGATGTGCCGTGAGCAGTGCTTCCTGCTTTGAGCAGTTCCTCCAATAAAAGGGTCGTCGACCGCGACGGTCGCTGTCCAACGAAAGTCAGAGACAGCATTTATCTCACGGAGAGATGGGTGGAGGCCTTCTGTGATACTGGGACGGTGGAACTGCGTCATCTCGAGTACTTCGTCGCCGTCGCCGAGGAAGCGAACTTCACCCGTGCCGCCGCTCGGCTGCATGTCGTCCAGTCCGCGGTCTCCACCACCATCAAGAACCTCGAGCGAGAACTTGGGACGCCGCTGCTGGAACGCACCACCAAACGCGTGCTGCTCACCGATGCGGGCGCTGCCCTGCTGCCACGCGCCCATGCCGCTCTCGACGCCGCCCGGGAGGCGACAGAAGCGGTGGCTGAGGTCCGCGGAGGACTGCGCGGCACCCTGCGGCTGGGCACGATGACCACGGTGGGGCTCATCGACTTTCCTGCGCTCCTCGGTGAATTTCACCGGCGTCATCCCGGTGTGCTCCTGCAGACCAGCGCCGCCGCCTCCGGCTCCCAAGGCCTGATCGACGCCCTCCTCGAACGGCGGCTCGACCTCGCCTTCGTCTCCCTGCCCGGACCGCGCCCGACGGGCATCACGCTGACCGACCTCGTCACCTCGGTGCTCGACCTCGTCGTGTCGGCCGACCATCCGCTCGCGAAACGTCGCACCGTGTCGATCACCGAACTGGCCGGCCTGGACTTCGTCGACTTCCCCGTGAGCTATGGCATCCGGACCGTCGCCGATCGGGCCTTCGCTGCCGCCTCCGTGACCCGTCGCGTCGCCCTGGAGATCACCGACGTCCCCACCGGCGTGGCCTACGTCCGCAACGGCCTGGGCGTGGCGCTATTGCCGCGGCCCGCCCTCGCCAGGGCGGAGGACGTCGCCACGCTGACCATCGACGACGCCGACCTGGACTGGCCGTTTTCCCTGGCCGTTTCGTCCGAGCGCACGCCCAGTCGTGCGGCACGTGCCCTCATCGCGATAGCGCACGAGTTCCTCATCTGGCGAGGATGAGCATCGCTACGTGGTGTCAGGACCGGGTTTTGGTGTCGCGCACGTTTGACCCAGTGGACGATGCACGGACTGTCGGCCATGACCCGGGCGCGGAGGCTCCCGCCGGAGGACACCGAGCGCAGACTGGACCTGCTGGTGGACCAGATCGCCATCGTCTGACACACCGAGCCACAGCTCGCCAGACTCCGCGTCGCCGAGTCCGCCGGCCTCCGCGTCATCCGGCTCCACGACGCCCGCCACGGAACGGTCACCCTCCTCGCGGCGGCCGGAGTAGCGCCGCGCGTCGTCATGGAGATCCTCAGGTACTCCCAGATCAGCCTCACCATGGACGTCTGCACGCACGTCGTCCAGGACACCAGCGCGAGGCCATAAGCCACATGGACGGCGACCCGTTGATGTGAGACGTGGATGTCAAAGGCCCCGGACCATGATCGGTCCGGGGCCCTTTGTCTGGTGCCCCCGGCAGGATTCGAACCTGCGACACCCGCTTTAGGAGAGCGGTGCTCTATCCCCTGAGCTACGAAGGCGGGGCGCCCTGATGTGGGTCAGGGTGCTCGGTCCACAGGGTACCGGATCAGGGTGGGGCGGGGGTGCGGCACGGGGGCATGGTGCACGCCGTGGGGATGGGCTCCAGGGCTGCGGGCCCTAGGTCGGGGGGACTCGGGTGAACTGTTCTGATACGTGCAGGTCCGCCTCGATGGCGTCCGCGGTCTCGCGGAGTGCCGGGGCGAGGTGGTCGGCGCATTCCTGGAGGGTGTGCCGGGAGGTGTGCATCGCCGTGTTGAGGGCGGCCACCGCCCGGCCGGTGCGGTCGCGCACCGGCACGGCGAGGGAGCGCAGGCCCTCCTCCAGTTCCTCGTCGACCAGCGCCCAGCCCTGTTCCCGCACCTCGTCCAGGGTGCGGGCCAGGGCCGTGGGGTCGGTGAGCGTGCGGGGGGTGAGGGGGTGCAGTGGGCCGAGGGTGCGGTCGGCGGGCGGGAGGTCCGCCAGCAGGACGCGGCCCATGGAGGTGGCGTAGGCGGGCAGCCGGGTGCCGACGGTGATGTTCACGCTCATCACCCGGGCCGTGGCGACCCGCGCCGTGTACTGGATCTCCTCCCCGGCCGCCGTCAGCACGGCGAGTGACGTGGACTCGTGGATGCGTTCGGCGAGGCCCGCCAGGTGCGGGGCGGCGATGTGGGGCAGCGAGGTGCGGGACAGAAGGGGGTAGCCGAGGTCGAGGACCCGGGGGGTGAGGGTGAAGGTGCCGGGGCGGGGCTGGGCGACGAGGCCCAGGTGCTCGTAGGTGATCAGGGCCCGGCGTGCGGTGGCGCGGGCCAGGCCGGTCGCCTTCGCGACCTCCGTCAGGGTGAGTTCCGCCCGGCCCGCGCCGAACGCGGTGAGGACGGTCAGGCCGCGGGCCAGCGACTCCACGAACTCCCGTCCCAGTTCCTGCTTCGAGGCGCCCGTCCAGGTCGCGAGGCCCGAGGGTGCCGGGGTGGGTTCCGGGCGGGGGGCGGTGCGCAGTTCGTCCTCCATCGCCGCCACCGCCGCGCGCAGCCGGGGCAGCAGCGTGTCGCGCAGGCCGGCGGCAGTGTGCCGGCTGGTGTGGCTGACCACGCTCGCCGCGCACGCGATCCGCCCGGTGCGGGGGTCGCGTACCGGAACCGCCACCGCGACCAGACCGGGTTCGATCAACTGGTCGTCCAGTGTCCACCCGGCCGCCTGGGACTTGGTCGATCGGTGCGTGAACTCGTCTGCGGGCAAGGGGTGTTCGGCGGGGGGTACGGCGGGGAAGCCGAGGTTGGCCGGGTCCGCCGCCCGGCGGGCCCGCCAGCGTTTCCAGTCCTCGCCCGTCCACTCCGTGGCGAACAGCGGTCCCGGCGCGGTGCGTTCGGCGGGCAGCAGGTCGCCGATGCGGAAGCTCAGGGACATCGCGCGGCGCCGGGTGGCCTGGTGGATGAAGCGGATGCCGTCGCCGTCGGCGACCGCGAGGGAGACCGACTCGTCCAGTGCGTCGGCGAGGGCGTCCGCATGGCCGTCCAGCAGGGCGGGCAGGCGCAGGGCGGCCAGGTAGGCGTTGCCGAGTTCCATCAGGCGGGGGGCGAGGACCGCGTCACGGCCGTCCAGGCGGACGTAGCCCATGTGCGCGAGGGTCGAGGTGATGCGGTCGACGGTGGAACGGGCGAGGCCGGTGGCGCGCTCCAGGGCGCTGAGGCTCAGGGTGCCGCCCGCCTCCGTGAGCTGCCGCAGTACGGCGATCCCGCGGATCAGCGGGGTGACCGCCTCGTCCGGCGCGGCCGCGGCGGCGGCCTCCTTCAGGGTGGGGTTGGCGGGCATCTTCTCTCCGGTACGGCGATCGCGGCAGGCCTACGGTAACGGCGGATCCCCGCCCCGGGTCCGGCAGCCGCCCGGGCGCGCTCGCAGTCGTCGCCTGACCCGCACCGTACGTCTCCCCTTCGTGCCCCCCGTGGGACCACCCGCCCTACCCCGCCCCGTGGGACCACCCGCCCCGTCCGGCAACCCCTACCGTCGCGTCACCCGCACCGAATGGTTCCCCTCCACATCCGCCCCCGCGACCACGATCCGCATGCCCCGTTCCCGGTCCTCGAAGGCCTCCCCGGGGGTGAACGTGGCGTCCGACAGTTCCGCGTGGACGTTCGGGCTGCGGGTGCAGCCACCGCTGTCGCGGCGGGAGTCGTAGACCCGTATCGGGCCGTGGCCCGTGTCCACCTCCGCGTCGACCTTGTAGATCAGCAGACCCGGCCGGCACACCGCCTCGTCGTTGCCGTCGCGGGTGCGCAGTTCCACGGCGTACCCGGAGCGCCGGTCGATGGGTATGAAGATCAGCTTGACGCCGCCCGGTCGGGCCAGCGGGGTGAGGGTGTGCTCGGTGGTGCCGGGGGAGGACGCGCAGTGCACCTGGGACGCGTCCAGCCAGCCCAGCTTCCACTTGTGCCAGCCGAGGAGGTCGTTGTTGGCGCCCCAGTCCTCGCTCATGATGTCCCAGTGTCCGACCGTGCCCCCGCCTTCCTGGGTGTAGAGGTCGGGCAGGCCGAAGACGTGGCCGTTCTCGTGCGGGAGGACGCGGTAGCCGGTGTCCGTGTAGGTGCCGGAGCCGTCGTCCTGGCGGGAGTAGACGAACGAGGCGTTGGCGACGGGCACCCCGTCCGCCGTGGGCGCCTCGTCGTTGCCCGCGAAGGTCACCGACAGGACCGTGTCCAGGGCCGAGGGGCCCGCGTTCGGGGTGACCAGCACGTTCAGCAGGTCGTACTCGCTGAAGTCGACCTTGGGGTCGGCGGCGGCCACTATGTCCCGCACCAGCTGCCGGTAGCCGGGGTCGAAGGGGGCGCCGCGTTCTATGCCGTACGCCTGGAAGGACTTCGGCATCCGCAGCCAGTCGGCGATGGGGGTCTGCGGGCGGTAGTCCAGGCGGCCGTAGGAGCTGGTGCGGTACCAGTCCTGGGTCTGCGGGAAGAACTCGTCGAAGCGGTCCAGTGCCTTGCCCTTGCCGGGCGCGTCGGAGAAGTCGACCATCACCGTGAGGGCGCGGACGGTGCCGGTGGAGCGGGAGTAGCCGTCGGGGGTGGGTATGCCCTCCGACATCTGCACGTCGGGCTTGCCACTGATCATGCAGGGTCCGTGGGTGGAGGACCGGGCCAGGGCGGTGGTGGGCCGGGCTCCCGCCGTCGCCGAACCCACCGTATGGTGGCCCGTGCCGGCCGAGGTGCTCACTGCGAGGGTCACTGCGGTCACGGCGCCGAGCGCGGCCGCTCGGCGCGGGCGTATCCGACGGCGGGACGGCTGCATGCTTGGACCTTTCGCTCCAGGCAGCCACCCGTCTCCGGCTGCACCCTTGCGATTCACCCTGTGCCGGGTGCGGCGCGGGCGCGCGCTGGAGCGGACCGATCGTGGGTTTGCGGTGAGTGAGCGCAGGTCAGCGCGGGTGAGGCCGAGAAGGCGGGGTGCTGTGACGCGGGTCACAGCACTTCATTCGGCGGGTAGGAAATAACCGGGGACCGAATCCCCGTTTAACCCTGCGTACGAGCGAAACGGGGGATCACTCCCCGGATCGCGCCACCCACTCACGCAGGAGTACGCCGTGCAGACCGCCACCCCCGAACGCCGCAAGGCGACCCGGCCGCGCGCCGACGCCGTGCGCAACCGGGAGCGGATCGTCACCGCCGCCCGCGAGATGTTCGTCGAGCACGGGCCGGACGTGCCCCTCGACGAGATCGCCCGCCGGGCAGGCGTCGGCAACGCCACGGTGTACCGCAACTTCCCGGACCGCGACGCCCTGGTCCGGGAGGTCGTCTGCTCGGTCATGGACCGTACGGCCCAGGCCGCCCAGCAGGCGCTCGACGAGAACGGCGACGCCTTCGCCGCACTGGAGCGCTTCGTGCACGCGTCCGCCGACGAGCGGATCAGCGCGCTGTGCCCGATGATCTCCAGCACCTTCGACGAGCACCACCCCGACCTGCTGGCCGCGCGCGGCCGGGTCGAGCAGCTCGTCGACGAGGTCATGGCCCGCGCCAAGGCGGCCGGGCAGCTCCGCACCGATGTGGGGGTCGGCGATCTGATGATCGTCGTCGCCCAGCTCAGCCGGCCGCCGGCCGGTGCCGCGTGCTTCAGCCTCGACCGCTTCATACACCGGCACCTGCAGATGTTCCTGGACGGCCTGCGGGCACCGGCCCGCTCGGGCAGCCTGCCGGGCACGGCCGTGACCCTGGAGGACCTGCGCCAGGCCTGACAGTCGATTCCTTCCGTTCACCTCCGTTCTGTTCCGTAGCTCCGTAGGGCCGCAGGTCCGAAGCTCCGTAGGTCCGTAGCTTTCCGGCTGCCCGACTCCTCCGCTCTCCTGCCATACGACTCCTTGTCGTCCTGTCGTCGATTTTTCGTCCTGAAGTCTCTTTTTCCGTCCCGAAGTTCCGAAGTCCCGAAGTGGGTACACCCATGTCTGAAACAGCCGTCAAGGCTCCCGGCGTCCCCGACGCCAACCGCTGGAAAGCGCTGGTCTTCATCGCGCTCGCCCAGCTGATGGTCGTCCTCGACGCCACCATCGTGAACATCGCCCTGCCCTCCGCCCAGCAGGACCTCGGCATCTCCGACGGCAACCGGCAGTGGGTCGTCACGGCCTACGCGCTCGCCTTCGGTGGTCTGCTGCTGTTCGGCGGCCGGATAGCCGACCTGTGGGGCCGCAAGCGCACCTTCGTCCTCGGCCTGGCCGGCTTCGCGCTCGCCTCCGCGCTCGGCGGTGCCGCGACCAACGAGGCGATGATGTTCGGCTCCCGCGCCCTCCAGGGCGTCTTCGGCGCGCTGCTCGCGCCCGCCGCGCTCTCGCTGCTCGCGGTCATGTTCACCGACGCCAAGGAGCGCGCCAAGGCGTTCGGCATCTACGGCGCCATCGCCGGTGGTGGCGGCGCCGTCGGTCTGATCCTCGGTGGCTTCCTCACCGAGTACCTGGACTGGCGCTGGACGTTCTTCGTCAACATCCCGTTCGCGGTGGTCGCCGCGGCCGGTGCCTGGTTCGTCATCCGTGAGCCCGAGGGCGGCCGCAACCGCTCCCCGCTCGACATCCCGGGCGTCATCCTGTCCACCCTCGGCCTGGTCGCGCTGGTCTACGGCTTCACCCGCGCCGAGTCCGAGGGCTGGAGCGACTCCGTGACCATCACGATGTTCGTCGCGTCGGCCGTCCTGCTGGCCACGTTCGTGTTCGTCGAGGCACGGGTCAAGGCCCCGCTGCTGCCGCTGCGCGTGCTCACCGAGCGCAACCGTGGTGGCGTCTACCTCTCGCTCGGCCTCGCGATCATCGCGATGTTCGGCCTGTTCCTCTTCCTGACCTACTACCTCCAGGTCGTGAAGGGCTACTCGCCGGTCCGGACGGGCTTCGCCTTCCTGCCGATGATCGCGGGCATGATCACCGGCTCCACCCAGATCGGCACCCGTCTGATGACGCGGGTCGCCCCGCGCCTGCTGATGGGCCCGGGCTTCCTGGTCGCCGCGGTCGGCATGCTGCTGCTGACCCAGCTGGAGATCGACTCGTCCTACGCCGCTCTGCTGCTGCCGGCGATGCTGCTGCTCGGCCTCGGCATGGGTACGGCGTTCATGCCGGCGATGTCCCTGTCCACCCAGGGCGTCGAGCCCCGGGACGCCGGTGTCGCCTCCGCGATGGTCAACACCTCGCAGCAGGTGGGTGGCGCGATCGGCACGGCCCTGCTGAACACCATCGCCGCCTCGGCGACCACCTCGTACATCGCCGACCACATCGGCTCGGCGACCTCCCGCTCGCAGCAGCAGCTCGTCCAGCTGCAGGGGCAGGTCCAGGGCTACACCAGCGCCATCTGGTTCGCCGTCGGCATCCTGGTCGTCGCCGCGGCGATCGCCGTCACCCTGGTCAACGCCGGCCGCCCCGACATGGGCGCGGTCACGGGCGCCAACAAGGACGCCGAGGACGAGGTGCCGATTCCGGTGGTCGCGCACTGACCGCCTGACGGGGCCTCTCGGGAGGGTGCACCACCCCCGCGCCACCGCCACAGGTGCACCACTTCCGGCACACCGCTGAAGGTGCACCACTTCCGGCGCACCGCTGAAGGTGCACCACTTCCGGCGCACCGCTGAAGGTGCACCACCGCTACAGGTGCACCTCTCCGGGCGCACCGCCACAGGTGCACCTCTCCCGGCGCACCGCCACAGGCGCCGCACTTCCGGCGCACCGCTTCGGGCGACAGCAGGAGCTCAGCGGAGCCAGGGCAGATCCGCCCCGGCCTCGCTGGGCTGAAGTCCCTCGGCGACGATCCGCATGATCTCGCCGAGGGACTTCTGCTGTTCCGGGGTGAGCCGCTCGAACACCGCCTGCCGCACGGCGGCCACATGGCCGGGTGCCGAGCGCCTCAGGACCTGGAAGCCCTCCTCGGTGAGCACGGCGAACTGGCCCCGCTTGTCGGAGGAACAGTCCTCGCGTCGCACCCAGCCGTTCTTCTCCAGCCGGGCGACGGCGTGCGAGAGGCGGGAGCGGGTGATCTTCGCGTGCATCGCCAGCTCGGTCATCCGCAGACGGTGGCGCGGGGACTCGGCGAGCTTGACGAGCAGGCCGTAGTAGACGTGCGGCATGCCGGCGTCGCGCTGGAGCTGGCGGTCGAGATGGTCCTCCAGGAGCGTGGCGGCCTCGATGTAGGAACGCCACACGCACTGCTCCTCGTCGGTGAGCCACTGCGGCTCGTCGCCGGGCGCGGACGCGGGTGCGGATGCGGATGCCGTCTTCATGGGACCACTCTACGAGAGTCCTCCTTGAAACTTAAACAAATGCGGCGTACGATCCGCAGTAGAGATTGAGAGTTCAAGCAACTGGGTCCAGCCGGAGGGAGCCGCCGTCATGTCCGCCGCCGCTCAGGAGCGCATGCCCGCCCTGTACCTCAGTCACGGCGCCCCGCCGCTGGCGGACGACCCGGTCTGGCCCGGGGAGCTGGCCGCCTGGTCCGCCGGGCTGCCCCGCCCGCGCGCGGTCCTCGTCGTCTCCGCCCACTGGGAGGAGGCCCCGCTGGCCCTGGGCGCCACCCGGACCGTCCCCCTGGTCTACGACTTCTGGGGCTTCCCCGAGCACTACTACCAGGTCCGCTACGAGGCTCCGGGCGCCCCCGAGCTCGCCGAGTCCGTGCGCAAACTGCTGCGCGCGCCCGGCATGCCCGTGCAGGACGTGCCGGACCGCGGCCTCGACCACGGCGCGTACGTCCCGCTGGTCGAGATGTACCCCGGGGCCGACCTCCCCGTCCTCCAGGTCTCCATGCCGACCCTCGACCCGGTGCGGCTGATGGAGATCGGCCGGCGGCTGGCCCCGCTGCGTGACGAGGGCGTGCTCATCGTGGGCTCGGGCTTCTTCACCCACAACCTCGCCGCGCTGCGGCACCCCGGCGGGGGAGTGCCGGGGTGGTCGGCCGAGTTCGACGACTGGGGCCGGGAGACGCTGGCGGCCGGTGACGTGGACGCGCTGCTCGACTTCACCCGCACCTCGCCGGCCGGGCGGCTCGCCCACCCCCGCACGGAGCACTTCGCGCCGCTCTTCGTGACCATGGGCGCGGCGGACGCGGCGGGACAGCTCGGGGAACAGAAGTCCGTGATCGACGGTTTCTGGATGGGACTGGCGAAACGGTCGGTGCAGTTCGGCTGAGCTTCGGGGTTTGCCCGGCCGGGATCGAGGTACCTCACTGACCGGACAGGACCAGGCGGGACCAGTCAGGAGCGGTCCCGACCGGTCCCGACCGGGTCACAGGGGCTTCTCGTACCAGGCCACGTCCCAGTAGCGGCCGAACTTGCGGCCGACTTCGCGGTACGTGCCGACATGCCGGAAGCCGAAGCGTTCGTGCAGTCGCGTGGACGCGTCGTTCGGCTGTGCGATGCCCGCGTAGGCGCGGTGCAGGTCCTCGCCCGCCAGGGCCTCGAAGAGCGCCGCGTACAGCAGCGTGCCGACGCCGCGGCCGGCGGCGTGCGGGGCGACGTAGTCCGTGACCTCCACGGAGGTGGAGTACGCGGGCTTGGGGCGATAGGGGCTGGACGTGGCGTACCCGAGGATTCCCCGGGAGTCCGCGTCCGTGGCAACCATCAGGCGGTGCGGCCCGTCTACCGGATGGGAGAGCAGCCAGGGGCGGCGCTCCTCCGGGGTGAAGATCACCGTGTCGAATGTGATGGGCGTCTCACGTACATAGTGGTTGTAGAGGTCGGTGAGGGCCGCGAGATCTCCCTCGACTCCTGGTCTGACCTGCACCTCTGTACGTTCCGGCGACATCGGCCCTCCTCACGTGGCCGGACAGGGTACTGCATGATCAGAAAAATCGAGGGGTGGGTTGGGAATTCTGTCCTGATTCCAGTCGTTGTTTCCATCGGATGCAGGGCACCCGACGACTGACCGGAGAGGGTGTCGAGCGTCCGAAGGACCACCCGCTGACCTCACCATCGCAAGGGAGCACGCATGGCAACCCGTGCCGTCGCCCGTCGTACGTCCGCCTCCGGCGAGACCGTCGACGCGGCACGCAGTGTTCGCGCCCATGGCGGCGAGATCGCGGACCGCGATCTGGTCGGCATGTATCTGGACGAGATAGCGCGCACACCACTGCTCGACGCCGCCAAGGAGGTCGAGCTGTCCCAGACCATCGAGGCGGGTGTGTTCGCACGGCAGGTCCTCGACGGATACGAGGAGTCGAAGGCGGACGCCACCCGCGAGGAGCTCGAGGCCCTGGTCGCCGCGGGCGAGCGGGCCAAGGACGTCTTCATCCGCTCCAACCTCCGTCTGGTCGTCGCGGTCGCCCGCCGCTATCCGCGCAGTGGTCTGCCCCTGCTGGACCTGATCCAGGAGGGCAACGCGGGCCTGGTGCGCGCGGTCGAGAAGTTCGACTACCGCAAGGGCTTCAAGTTCTCGACGTACGCCACCTGGTGGATTCGTCAGGCGATCACCCGCTCCATAGCCGACCAGTCGCGCACCATCCGGCTCCCCGTCCACCTGGTGGAGGAGCTCGGCCGGATCCGGCGCATCCAGCGCGAGTTCAACCGCGACCACGGCCGGGACCCGGAGCCCGCCGAGATCGCCGGCGAGCTCGGCTCGACGCCGGAGCGCATCACCGACGTCCTCGACTGGGCGCGCGACCCCGTCTCGCTGAACATGTCGGTGGACGACGAGGGCGAGACCCAGTTCGGCGACCTGCTGGAGGACACCTCGGCGGTCAGCCCCGAGCAGTCCGTGATGACCCTGCTGCGCAGCGAGGAGCTGGACGACCTGATCGGCCGCCTCGACCAGCGCACGGCGTCCATCATCAAGATGCGGTACGGCATCGAGGACGGCCGGGAGCGGACCCTGACCGAGGTCGGCAAGGAGCACGGACTGACGCGTGAGCGCATCCGCCAGATCGAGAAGCACGCGCTCCTGGAGCTGAAGAAGCTGGCACGTCAGACCGGCTTCGACGCGGCGGCGTGAGGCCCGCGCGAGGTGCCGCACGGAGATCGTCGCGGGGGCGTACGCCGGGGGGCGAAGGCCCGCGCGAACATGGCTGTGTAACGCCGCTTCAAAAGGCCCGTCCCGGGAACAAGACTTCAGGGCACGGGAGTTCGGGCCCGAGGGAGAAACCCCCGGGCACCGGCGGCCCTCACGGTCCGACGCGGGGCACCACCCGTGACCAGCAGCAGACGCACGCCACATCACAAGCCACGTCCCGACGCACTCCCCCCGGCGCCGGGACCTCCCTGAGCCGGGCTTCGGCGCCTTCCCCCGGGCGTCGGGGCCCGGCTCTTTCCCGTCGGGGCAGGGCTTCAAGGCCCGTGGCGGGCCCGTCGCGGGCGTGCCCGGGCGGCGGGGCACCCCGTACCTGAACCACGGGGTGGCCCGCCGGAATGGCAGATTGTGCCACATGGGCATAACCTGCCGACGTGAGCAGCACCACCCCAGCACCGCGACCCCGGCCCTCGTCGCCGTCCTCCTCCCTGACCGAACGGCGCAAGGCGGAGACCCGGATGGAGATCGCCCGCGCGGCGGCGGGCCTCTTCGCACGGCACGGGCTGCGGGCCACCCGCGCCGAGGACATCGCACAGGCCGCGGGCATCGCGCCGCGCACCTTCTACCGCTACTTCGCCTCCAAGGAGGAGGCCGTCGCCCCGCTCTACGCGGCCGGCTCGCAGCGCTGGGTGGAGGCGGTGCGCCGCGCCCCCGCCGGCGCGTCCCTCGCGCAGGCCCTGGAACACGCCGTACGGCACACGCTGACGCCCGGCGTGGGCGTGTCGGCGGCGTCGTGGGAATGGGTGCGCACGCTGATCCGGATGGCCGAGGCGAGCCCGGCGCTGGGGAGGGTGTGGGCGGAGGTGTGCCGGGCCTCCGAGGACACGCTGGCGACGGCGCTCGCGGAACGGGCGGGCGCAGTCACCGAGGGTGACGACAACGTTGCCGCGAGCGCGAGCGCGTCGCCGGAGCTGCGCTTCACCGCGGCGGTCGCCAGCGCGGCCGTGAGGGTGGCGGTGGAGTCCTGGTCGGCCGGAACGGCCCCGGCGACGGGCCCGGAAGGCCCGGCAGAACTGGCCGTGCGCAATCTGCGGGCGCTGCGGGATTTCGCCTGGACGACCTGAGCGACGCCCGCCAGGACAGCGCGCGCCCCCGCCGCCCCAGCCACGTCGGGAGCCGTCGCCGTGCGGCCCGGTGTGGACCTCAGTCCGGAGCCTGGCCTGCTGCCCGGGTCAGGCGGGCGCCGAGTGCGCGGAACTGGCCGTGCGTAATCTGCGGGCGCTGCGGGATTTCGCCTGGACGACCTGAGCGACGCCCGCCAGGACAGCGCGCGCCCCCGCCGCCCCAGCCACGTCGCGAGCCGTCGCCGTACGGCCCGTGTGGACCTCAGTCCGGAGCCCGGCCTGCTGCCCGGGTCAGGCGGGCGCCGAGTGCGCGGACGTGGTCGACGAGTGCGGCGGGCTCACGGACCGTGAACTCGTGCCCCGTCATCGCCAGCCGCGCCGCCACCCACTCCAGAGGATCGGCCGTGCTGCCGCGCAGTTCGCAACGGGAGTCGTCGAGCGGCACGGGCGTGCCCAGCCACCCCCGCAGGCCGCCCGCGACGACATCGGCGGGCGCGTCGAACGTGACGGCGACCTCGTACGTCTCCTGCCGGCGCCGGATCGACTGGCGCAGGTACTCCGCCGCGCTTCCCGTCGGCAGCTCCCGTGGCGTGAACCGCGCGCCGGTCGCGAAGGGCTCGCTCAGCCGGTCGACGCGGAACGTGCGCCAGTCCTCGCGCCCGAGGTCGTAGGCCACGAGGTACCAGCGCCGGCCGGTGGACACCAGCCGGTACGGCTCTGCCAGACGCCGCGACTCACTTCCGTCCCCGGCGCGGTAGGCGAACCGCAGCCGTTCCCGGCCCGCGACCGTCGACGCCAGCACGATCAGCGTCTCCGGCGCGATCGAAGGCCCGTCGCCACTGGTCAGGGCCGTGGTCGCGGTCTGCAGGGTGGCCACCCGGTGCCGTAGCCGGCTCGGCAGCACCTGTTCCAGCTTGGCCAGCGCCCGTACGGACGCCTCGTCCACGCCCTCCAGCGCGTGCCCCGCCCCGGCCCGCAGGCCCACCGCGATCGCCACCGCCTCCTCGTCGTCGAGGACGAGGGGCGGCATGGCCTTGCCCGCGACCAGCCGGTAACCGCCGTCCGCGCCCTTGGAGGCCTGCACGGGATAGCCGAGTTCCCGCAGCCGGTCGACGTCCCGCCGCACCGTGCGCCGTGAGACGCCGAGCCGGTCCGCGAGCTCGCCGCCGGGCCATTCGCGGGGCGTCTGCAGAAGGGAGAGCAACTGAAGGAGCCGAGCCGGAGTGTCCGTCGTCATGGCTCCGAGGATGCCGCAGAAGTAGGACACGATCTGACCTAATGCGGACCTAGCTTTCACGTCATGACCTCCACCGAGACCTCTCTGCCCGGGCCCCGGACCGCCGTGCCGCCCCTGCCCGACCGCCGCCGCTGGTTCGCCCTCGCCATCGTGATGACCGCCGCCTTCATGGACCTGGTCGACGTCACGATCGTGAACATCGCGATCCCGTCGATTCAGCGCGACGAGGGCGCCTCCTTCAGCCAGATCCAGTGGATCACCGCGGGCTACGCGCTCGCCTTCGCCGCGGGCCTGATCACCGGCGGACGCCTCGGCGACATCCACGGCCGCAAGCGCGTCTTCCTCATCGGCATCAGCGGCTTCACCGTCGCCTCCGCGCTGTGCGGGCTCGCCGCGAACCCGGAGATGCTGGTCGCCTCCCGCATCCTGCAGGGCGCGATGGCGGCGCTGATGGTGCCGCAGGTCCTCGCGATCGTGCACGCCACCTTCCCGGCGCACGAACGCGGCAAGGTCTTCGGTCTTTTCGGCGCCGTCGTCGGGCTCGGCGCGGTCTCCGGCCCTCTGCTCGGCGCCCTGCTGACCGAGGGCGACCTCTTCGGCCTCGCATGGCGCCCGATCTTCCTGATCAACCTCCCGGTCGGTGTCGCCGGCCTGATCCTGGGCCGTCGCTTCATCACCGAGTCCCGGGCACCGCACGCCCTCAAGCTCGACGTGGTCGGAGTCGTCCTGGTGACGCTGGGCCTGCTGATGCTGCTCTACCCGCTGACCCGCGGCCGCGAGCTGGGCTGGCCGCTGTGGGGGTACGTCTCGATGGGCGGCGCGCTCGTCGTGTTCGGGGCGCTGGTGGCGTACGAACGGCGCAAGGCGGCGCGGGACGGGTCGCCGCTGATCGAGCTGTCGCTGTTCAAGGTCAAGAGCTTCGCCGCGGGCATCGCCGTGCAGACCGTCTTCGGGATCGGTCTCGGGGTGTTCTTCCTGGTCTGGACGCTGTACATGCAGACAGGGCTCGGCTGGAGCGCGCTGCGGGCCGGGCTGACCGGGGTGCCGTTCTCGCTCGCGGTCTCGGTCGCGGCCGGGGTGTCGGTGCAGAAGCTGGTGCCGCGCTTCGGGCGGGGCGTGCTCCAGGCCGGCGCCCTGGTGATGGCGGCCGGGCTCGGCCTGTACATCTGGGAGTCCGAGCGGTACGGCCTCGGCATCACCTCCTGGCAGATGGCCCTGCCACTCGTCGTCATGGGGGCGGGCATGGGCCTGATCGTCGCCCCCCTGACCGACGCGATCCTCTCCCAGGTGCCGCGCGAGCACGCCGGTTCGGCGTCCGGCCTGATCAGCACGGTGCAGCAGATGGGCAACGCGCTCGGCCTGGGCCTCGTGTCCGTGGTCTTCTTCGGTGTGGTCGACGACCGGCTGGCGCAGACAGGCCGGCCGGGTCCGGCGTTCGTGGACGGCTTCCAGAACGCGGTGGGCTGGGTCGTCGGCGTGATGGTGGTGATCTTCCTGCTGATGTTCGCCCTGCCGAGGCGGCCCGCACAGCACGTGGAGGGTGCTGGCGGCGAGCCGGTCGCGGCGGCGGCCAAGGAGGCGGAGCTGGTGCACTGACCCGCCGGCGCGCTCAGGGGCCTGGCACCTCGGTGCGGGGCCCTTGCGTCGTGGAGCGGGTGGAAGGCCCGCGAACGCGTGGGGGTCGTTCAGCCCGCCAGCCCGCCAGCCCGCCAGCCCGCCAGCCCGCCAGCCCGCCAGCCCGCCAGCCCGTAAGTCCGTTCATGTCCGATTGGAGTCCGTACCTGTTTACTTCGCCGATGTTCGGGCGTAGCCTCAGCCCCGAAACCACACGTTCGGGCATAGGTCGGAGGCGAACGGGCATGTACGCACCGGAGCGGCAGCAGGAGATCCTCCGGCTGGCCCGCGACGGCGGCCGGGTGGACGTCGTGTCGCTCGCCGAGGAGTTCCAGGTCACGGCGGAGACGATCCGCCGCGATCTGAAGGCCCTCGACCGCGCCGGCCTCGTCCGCCGGGTGCACGGCGGCGCCATCCCCGTCGGCCGTCTCGACTTCGAGCCGGACCTCGCCGAGCGCGAGTCCACGGCCGCCGACGAGAAGGACCGCATCGCCAGGGCGGCCCTCGCCGAACTGCCCG
This sequence comes from Streptomyces sp. NPDC107562, assembly GCF_055657325.1. Taxonomy (NCBI): domain Bacteria; kingdom Bacillati; phylum Actinomycetota; class Actinomycetes; order Kitasatosporales; family Streptomycetaceae; genus Streptomyces; species Streptomyces sp. NPDC107562. The sequence goes on from NZ_JBVKBE010000007.1 coordinate 320,251, forward strand.
CCGAGGGCACGGTGATCCTCGACGCCGGCACGACGGTGGCCCGACTCGCCGCCGCCATCCCGCTGGAGACCTCGCTCACCGTCGTCACGCACAGCCTGCCGATCGCGGCCCGTCTCGCCGACCACCCCGGCATCCAGCTCCACCTCGTCGGCGGACGGGTCCGGCACCGTACCCGTGCCGCCGTGGACGCCTGGGCGCTGCGGGCCTACGGCGAGATCCGGGCCGACGTCTCGTTCGTCGCGGCCAACGGCTTCTCCGCCGAACACGGCCTGACCACCCCCGACCTCGCCGAGGCCGCCGTCAAGCGCGCGGCCCTCGCCGCCGCCCGCCGCGTGGTGCTGCTCGCCGACTCCTCCAAGCACGGCCAGGAACACTTCGCGCGCTTCGGCGACCTGGCGGACGTGGACCTGCTGATCACGGACGCCGAGCTGAGCCCCGAGGACGCCACCGCCATCGAAGGCGGCGGTACGGAGGTGGTGCGCGCATGATCCTCACCGTCACCCCCAACCCGTCCCTCGACCGCACCTACGAGGTCCCGGCGCTGGAGCGCGGCGAGGTCATCCGCGCGTCCGTCGAGCGCATGGACCCCGGCGGCAAGGGCGTCAATGTCTCGCGCGCCGTCGCGGCGGCAGGCCGGCGCACGGTGGCGGTGTTGCCGCTGGGTGGCGCGCCGGGCGCGGTGGTCGCCGAGCTGCTGGACGCGCAGGGCATCGAGGTCGCACCGGTCCCGGTCGCGGGCGCCACCCGCTCGAACATCGCTCTCGCGGAGGCGGACGGCGTCCTCACCAAGATCAACGCACCTGGCCCCGAACTGTCCGGGCCGGAGCGGGAACTGCTCTTCGCGACGGTGCGCGCCCAGGCCCGGGACGCCGACTGGATCGCCTGCTGCGGGAGCCTGCCACGCGGGCTCGCGCCCTCCTGGTACGCCGAGCTGGTCGCCCGTGCGCACGCCGGGGGCGCCCGGATCGCGCTGGACACCTCGGGGCCCGCCCTGCTGGAGGCGCTGCGGGAGCGGCCCGACGTCGTGAAGCCGAACGCCGAGGAGCTCGCGCAGGCCGTCGGCCGGCCGCTGGCGACGGTGGGTGACGCGGTGAAGGCGGCCGAGGAGCTGCGCGCACGGGGCGCGCGCGCCGTGCTGGCGAGCCTCGGCGCCGACGGTCAGCTCCTGGTGGACGACGCCGGCGTCTGGTTCGGCAGCGCCCGCGTGGACGTCGTGCGCTCCAACGTGGGCGCCGGCGACGCCTCGCTCGCGGGCTTCCTGATCGCCGGCGGCAGCGGCCCGGAGGGCCTCGCCTCCGCCCTCGCGCACGGCGCGGCCGCCGTACAACTGCCCGGCAGCGTGATGCCGACGCCGGGGGACCTGGACCCGGCCGCGGTCACCGTCACCTCGGACGTACCGGTCGACCGCGAGCTGCGGGAGCCGGTGTCATGAACGCCCGTACGCCGCCCGGCCCGACGCCCGCGGCACCACCCGCCGTACCACCCGGCGCGCGCCGGGCCTCCCCGCCATCCGTCGCGGCCGCCGCCCCCGCGCGGCTCGCGGCGATCTCCGCACCCGCGCTGCGCGCCCTCCCCGGCCCCGTCCGCCTGACCACCCCCCTTTCCCTTACCCGTCTCCTCCCCCTCCCGGTCCCCACCCCCGCCCACCGCATCTCCCGGGCGATACGCGTGCGAAGGAGCCCGCGATGAGCGACATGATCACCGCGGACCTGGTCGATCTCGACCTGTCCGCCGACACCAAGGAAGCGGCGGCACGTGCCCTCGCCGAGCGCATGGTGGCCCTGGGCCGGGTGACCGACCTGGACGGGTTCCTCGCCGACGTGGCCGCCCGTGAGGCGCAGATGCCGACCGGCCTCGACGGCGGCATCGGCATCCCGCACTGCCGCAGCGAGCACGTCACCGAGCCGACGCTCGCCTTCGGACGCAGTGCGGCCGGGATCGACTTCGGTGCCGCTGACGGCCCCGCCGACCTGGTCTTCCTGATCGCCGCGCCCGCCGGTGCCGACGACGCCCACCTCACGATCCTGTCCTCGCTCGCCCGCCAGTTGATGAACGCCGAGTTCACGGACGCGCTGCGGGCGGCCGGTGACCCGGCGGCCGCGGCGGCGCTGATCCGCGGCGACGAGACACCGGCGGCCGCGACGCCCGGCACGGACGCCGAGGCATTCTCCGAGGACGCCGTAGCAGCGACCCCCACCGACACCGGCCACGGCACGGGCGAAGGCCCCGGTGGTCCGGCCGGACAGCGTCCGTTCCGTATCGTCGCCGTCACCTCCTGCCCCACCGGTATCGCCCACACCTACATGGCCGCCGAGTCGCTGGAGAACGCCGGCCACGCGGCGGGAGTCGAGGTCGTCGTCGAGACACAGGGCTCGGCCGGCTTCACCCGGCTGGACCCGGCGGTGATCGCCGCAGCGGACGGCGTGATCTTCGCGCACGACCTGCCGGTACGTGAGAAGGACCGCTTCGCCGGAAAGCCCACCGTCGACGTCGGGGTGAAGGCGGGCATCAACCGCGCCGCCGAGCTGATCGCCGAGGTGCGAGGCAAGGCGGAGCGCGGCGAGGTCACCGCTGCCGCCAGGCCCGGCGGCACCCCCGTCGAGCGCGCCGGTGAACCCGGCGAGGGCTACGGCACCAAGCTCCGCAAGTGGCTGATGTCCGGCGTGAGTTACATGGTCCCGTTCGTCGCCGCGGGCGGTCTGCTCATCGCCCTCGGGTTCGCCATCGGCGGCTACCAGATCAACGAGGCCCGGTCCGTCACCGAGCACTTCGACTGGAGCCAGATGGACAGTTGGGGCGCCCTGCTGTTCCAGATCGGCGGCGCGGCCTTCGGCTTCCTCGTCCCGGTCCTCGCCGGCTACATCGCCTACGGCATGGCCGACCGCCCCGGACTCGTGCCCGGCTTCGTCGGCGGCGCCATCTCCGTGACGATCGGCGCGGGCTTCCTCGGTGGCCTGGTCGCCGGACTCATCGCCGGTGGGGTGGTCCTCGCCATCCAGCGCGTCAGCATCCCGGCACCGCTGCGCGGCATCATGCCCGTGGTGGTGATCCCGCTGCTCTCCTCGGCGGTCGTCGGGTTCCTGATGTTCGTGGTCATCGGCAAGCCCATCGCGGAGGCCCAGAAGGCCCTCACCGACTGGCTGAACGGCCTGTCCGGCGCCAACGCCGTCCTCCTCGGCGTGCTGCTCGGCCTGATGATGTGCTTCGACCTCGGCGGCCCGGTGAACAAGGTCGCCTATACCTTCGCGACGGCAGGCATCTCCGTCGCGGCCCCCAGCGACTCCGCGATGAAGATCATGGCCGCGGTGATGGCGGCGGGCATGGTCCCGCCGCTGGGCCTGGCCCTGGCCACCACCGTCCGCAGGAAGCTGTTCACCGACGCCGAACGCGAGAACGGAAAGGCCGCCTGGGTGCTCGGCGCCTCCTTCATCTCGGAGGGCGCGATCCCGTTCGCGGCCGCCGACCCGCTGCGCGTCATCCCCTCCGCCATGGCGGGCGGCGCGGTCACCGGCGCCCTGGCGATGTCGTTCGGCTCGACCCTGCGCGCCCCGCACGGCGGCATCTGGGTCACCTTCCTGATCGGCAAGCCGCTGCTGTACCTGCTGGCCATCGCCGCCGGTACGGCGGTCACGGCGGGCCTGGTCATCCTGCTCAAGGGGCTACGGGGGCCGGCTTCCGGCACCCGGGACACCGAGCCGGTGGCGATACCCGCCGAGGCCAAGCAGCCGGTGGCGGCGGCCTGACCAGGGGACTCGCCGGGGGGACATGAGGGGGAACGTAAGGGGGGCGGGCCGCCCTTCAGGACAGCTGGGCGGCCCTGCGCTCCATGGCCTCCCGGGCCGCGTCCTCCGTCGTGTACACCTCGCACATGTGCCGGCCGTCGGGCGTCGCCGTGTGCTCGACCTCCCACAGGGAGACCTCCTGCCCGTCGCACAGCAGGAACGCGTGCTCGTACAGCGAGAAGCCGAGACCGGCGCGTCCCGCCCGGCAGGGCCGCCCGAAGGCCTGCGTGATCTGGTGGGCGCACGCCGTGGCGAGCAGCTCGGCCGCCTCGGCGCCCGGCCGGTCCGGGTTCTCCGCGCGGCGCAGCAGCCGGCGGGCGTGATCCGCCGAGTCGTCCGGCACGTACGCGTGCCGTGGCGTGGGGATCGACGACAGGTCCACCGGCACCGGCAGCTCGAAGTCCGGCGCCTCCGTGGGCAGCGGGAGCCGGGCGCCCGCGGCGTGCAGCTCCTCCGCGTCGACGTACACCTCGTGCTGTGGGGTGCCGCCCGGCGCGGTGTTGTGGACGAGCTCCCACAGGGTGAGCGCCGAGCCGTCGGCCAGCAGCCAGGTGTGCCGGTACGTCTCCTGGTGCAGTCCGGCGCTGTGGTGCGCGGAGTGCAGCGAACTGTCGTGCGCCAGCGCGCTGTCCAGCCGCCCGATCGTCTCGTCGGGCAGCTCGAACGAGTTCAGAGCGCGTCCGAGCAGTCGCGCGAGGTGCTCCTCCGGAGACTCGGGCGAGTCGGGTGGTTCGTACGCTGCCGTCTCGTACGGAACGCTCAAGGTTTCTCCCGGCGTTGCTGCATGTCACCTTGTGGGTGCATACCGTAGCCCCTCGGTCGGACATCATGTCCGGGAACCGAGAAAACGTACGTCGGAAAAACGGCCGGGTCGCGCGAGAAGTTCCCACGCGACCCGACATCCCGTCAAAATCCGCTGGTGAAACGGCCGTCGTACGGTTCCGGCCCCCGGCGCCCCGCTGCGTTCCCCGGCGTACCGCCGTCCTCAGCCGGCGCTCCCGGCGGTCCACTCGCTCCACGGCATGTTCCAGCCGTTGAGGCCGTTGTCCGGCGCCACGGTGGAATCGGCGGAGTTCTTCACGATCACGACGTCTCCGAGGGCGGAGTTGTCGTAGAACCACTTGGCCGGGGTGTCGCCCTGCCCGCCCTGCACGTCCTGGAGCCCGACGCAGCCGTGGCTGGAGCCGTAGCGGCCGAAGGGCGGGTCGGACGGCTTGTACCAGTAGTTGCCGTGGATGAACGTGCCGGACGTGGTCAGCCGCATCGCGTGCGGCACGTCCGGTATGTCGTAGGCGTCGGCGAGGTCGACCGTACGGCTGTCCATCCGGGTCTCCGCCAGCTTCTCGGAGATCACCATCTGCCCGTTGTACGTGGTGAACTCGGGGCTGCCCGCCGAGATCGGGATCGTCCGCAGCGTCCGGCCGTCGCGCACCACCGTCATCGTCTGCGTCGCCGCGTCCACCGTCGAGACCTGGGAGCGGCCGATCGTGAAGGTGACCGTCTTCTTCTGCACCCCGTGGACGCCGTTGGCGCCTTCCACCCCGTCCAGGTCGATCTTCATCGTCACCTTGGAGCCGGCCTTCCAGTACTCCTGCGGCCGGAAGTCGAGCCGCTGCTCCCCGAACCAGTGGCCGACCACCTTCTGCCCACTGCTCGACGTGACCGTGATGTGGGACTGCACGGCCTTCTTGTCGCTGATCGCCTTGTCGAAGCGGAACGACACCGGCATCCCGACGCCGACCGTCGTGCCGTCGTCCGGGGTGTACGTCCCGATGAAGCTGGCCTCCGGCGTCACCGTCGTGAACGTGGAGTCGGCGGCGACCGACCTGCCGTCCGCGCCCTTGGCGGTGGCGGCTATCTCGTACTTCGTGCCCCGCTCCAGTTGCTCCTTCGGCTTCCAGCTGCCCCCGTCCGCGGAGAGAGTCCCCGGCACGGCCTGGTCGCTGTCGGCCACGGTCATCCGCACCTCGGTCAGCTTGCCCCCGCTGACCTTCACGCCGGTCGCGTTGATGGACGCGCCGGTCGAACCGTCCTTCGCCGAGATGACGATCCGTGCCGCCGGGTTCTTCGCCCCGCCGTCCCCCTTGCCGTTGTTGTCGGCCTTGGCGCTGCCCGTGCAGGCGGTGAGCGCGAGCGCGCCGACCACCAGGGAGGCGCTGGCCACCAACGTGCGCCGCGTTGCTGTGTCCCGCGTTGTCACGAGTTGCTCCAGGTTCGTGTGAAGTGGGTGATCCGCTCCGATGCGTGGAGAAAGAGGGGACCGGGGGCCTGTCGGGTTCCCTCCACCCTGAAGAAGCGCCATCACGTGACAGAACCGGGACAATCCCAGCGCGACCGGCCGCGCGGACCGCTCAACTGCTCCCGTACAGCTGCGAGTAGGACGGCCAGCTCCCGCCCCGTGTCTCCACCGGCCCGGCCGCCCGCACCGCCCGCACGATCGCGCGGGTCACCATGTCCGCGCCCGCCGCCAGGATCTCGTTCAGCGCCAGCGGTTGTCCGGCCTCCAGCCGCCGCGCCCCGGTCGCCAGCGCGAAGACGGTGTCGCCGTCGTGCAGCAGGTGCACCGGCCGCACCGCGCGCGCGATGCCGTCGTGCGCCGTCCCCGCCAGCTTCTGCGCCTGCGCCTTCGACAGGTCCGCGTCCGTGGCGACGACCGCGAGGGTGGTGTTGAGCGGGGGCGGCGCGTTGTGCGCGGCGCTCTCGGCGAGCCGTGCGCGGGCCGCCTCGTGCACCCGCTCCGGCGGGTACGTCACCCGCCCCTGGAACAACTCCCCGTACAGCACCCCCGTCTCCGGATCCGTCACCGAACCGGCCGCGTTGGCCACCACCAGCGCGGCCACCGTGATCCCCGAGTCGAGGACGACGCTCGCGCTGCCGACCCCGCCCTTCATCACCCCGGCCACGGCACCCGTACCCGCGCCCACGGAGCCCTCCGGCACCGGCGCGCCGATCCCGCTCGCCGCGGCCGCCTCGACGGCCGCCCGCCCCAGGGCGGCGTCCGGCCTGGCCCGGAAGTCACCGCCCCGCCCCAGGTCGAACACGCACGCCGCGGGCACCACCGGTACGACGTGCGCCGGTCGCGGACCGACGCGCACGCCGCGCCCCCGCTCCTCCAGCCAGGCCATCACCCCGGACGCCGAGTCGAGCCCGTAGGCGCTGCCGCCGGTCAGGACGACCGCCTCGACCCTCTGCACCACGTTGCGCGGATCGAGCGCGTCGGTCTCCTTGGTGCCGGGGCCGCCGCCGCGCACGTCCACCGCGGCGGTGGCCCCGCCCTCGGGGGCGAGGACGACGGTGGTGCCGGTGAGCCAGCCGTCGCCGGTGCGCGTCGCATGGCCCACCCGCAGGCCGGTCACGTCCGTCAGAGCATCAACTGTCATGGGGACCAGTCTCCTGCCCCCGGCGGGCCTTTCCCCGGGCGCCCGTCGGCGGGCCTCTCCCGGCGCCCGTCGCCGGACAGGTCAGGCGGCCGGCGTGCCCGTCCGCGCCTCGCGCGTCCGGGCGGCCCGGTGGGCCGACAGGATCTCCCCGACCGCCACGGACAGCGCCGCCACGACCCCGGCGGCCAGGACCGCCCAGTCGCCCAGGAAGGAGCAGAAGATCACCAGCAACGCGGTCGTCGGCAGCACGAGTTGTTGGGCGATGCCCACCTTGAAGTGGCCCGCGTGCAGAGCCCAGACCGTGAGCAGGAACAGCGCGGTCGGCAGGGTCACCGCGGCCGAGGCGGACAGCGTGGAGATGTGCGCCTTGCCGATGGCCTGCTCGACCGCCACCTCCAGGCCCGCGCCGATCGCGGCCGCCGAGGCGAAGATCAGGTAGTGGCCGTAGCCCCAGACGAAGGACTGCCGGTTGGACCGCAGCCGCCCGTGGACCGGCGCCACGAAGTAGATCCACCAGGCGGAGAACACGATCAGCAGTCCGCCCGCCGCGATCGGCAGCAGCTCGCCCAGCATGCCGCTCTCGTCCGAGCCCGTCTTCACGGCGATCGTGGCCGCGGCGATCGACTCGCCGAGCACGATGATCGTGAACAGCCCGTACCGCTCGGCGATGTGGTGCGGATGCCAGGTGGTCGGCTGGGAGCGCTCCGCGTAGAGCGGCACGCACAGCTCGATGATCACCATCACCAGATACAGCCGGGGCAGGTAGGTGTTCGGCAGGAGGGCGAGGCCCAGCCAGCCGATCTGGCAGAGCAGCACACCACCGGCGTACCGCAGCGCCGTGGTGCGCTCCGCGCCCCGGGCGGATCTCGCGGCCCGCAGCCACTGGGCGGACATGGCCACCCGCATCACGACGTAGCCGAGCCAGACCAGGGAGAAGTCGTGGCTGTCGAAGGCCCGCGGGATGCCCGCGGCGAGCAGCAGGACACCCGCGATCTGCACGAGGGTGACCGCGCGGTACAGCGCGTCGTCGTTGTCGTAGGCCGAGGCGAACCAGGTGAAGTTCATCCAGGCCCACCAGATGGCGAAGAACACCATCGCGTAGTTCATGATGCCTTCGCCGGCGTGCCCCTCGGCGACGGAGTGCACCAACTCCATTCCGGCCTGCGCCACCGCGACGACGAAACACAGGTCGAAGAAGAGCTCCAGCGGAGTGGCGACGCGATGCGCCTCGTCGCGACCGCGGGCGATCAGCCGGCGCAGCGGCCTCCGAGGGGCCGGCGCGCCGGACGAGGCGGGCGACGGAGTCGGACTGGACGTCATGAATCCAAGGACAGCAGATACCGGCCCGAAAATCTCCGCGAAGCGGGATGAACCAGGCGCCCCGGTGTCCCTCGTCCACCGCCCCGTACTCTGGAGGCATGAGTACCTCCCCCGCCCCCGAGCCCCGTGCGCCCAAGGCCGCGCTGATCTTCGACGATCCACTGGACGAGCAGTCCTCGGACGACACGGATCGCGGGTGGGGCGACCGGCCGCGCGGCGGGGGCGAGGCGGCCGAGGACCTCAGGCGGTTCCTGGACGAGAAGCCGCCCCACCACCTCTGAGCCGCCCGCGGGACCCCGGCGGCGCGGCGGACCGCCCCCACCACCGCTCGGAGTGCCCCCGCCACCGCTCGTTGTGCCCCCGCTACCGCTCGGTGTGCCCCGGGCCGCGCTGCGCGGCCTGCGCCACCAGCGTGTCGCGGATCTCCTTGAGCACCTCCAGCTCGGACACCTCGATGATCTCGTGCGTGCCCTCCCGCGCCTTCCTGCGCGCCTCCTGCCGGGCCAGGTACTTCGCCATCGGCAGCACCATCAGGAAGTAGACCACCGCCGCCGTGATCACGAAGCTCAGCGCCGCCCCGAGGACGGTGCCCCACAGGATCATGACCCCGCTGGTGACGGATCCGTCCGCCGCCATCTCGCACGGTCCCTTGAGGCAGGAGCTGTAGCTGTCGAGGTTCTTGGTGCCGATCGCTCCGACCAGCGGGTTGATGACGCCTTTCACCACCGCGTTGACGATGTTGGTGAAGGCGGCGCCGATGACCACCGCGACCGCCAGGTCGACGACGTTGCCGCGCATCAGGAAGGCCTTGAAGCCCTGCCAGACGCCCGGATCCTTCTGCTCGCTCACCTCGTGGTCTCTCCTCATCACATGGACTGCTTGTGGAACAAACAGTTCCGCAACCTACGGCAGGGCCGGGCGGCCCTGTCCAGTCCGGGCGCCGCGAGGAGGGACTCGACAGCGATTCGCGCACCGCGCGCAAGGCGTCGTTCAGCACAGCGTCAGCGCCAGCCGGGAGGTGGCGCTCGCGCCCGCCAGCCGCGTCGCGACGGCGCGCGGCACCGACAGGACGACCAGCGCCCCGCCGACGGCGTCGCCGTCCAGCGGATCGGGCACCTCGGTCACCAGCGCGCCGCGCGCGACCACCTCGGCCGCGCCGCCCGGCGCCGCCTCCTCCGCGGCGACCACGTCGATGCGGTCGCCGGGGTGGAGCAGCGCCGCCGTCGCCGCGTCGGCGATCCGCACCGGCGCGGACACCCGCTCGGTGGACCGGCGTTCCGGTGCCCGCTCCGTCGCCGGGTGTCCGCGGGCCCGGTCGTCCTGCCCCGCGCCGCCCGGGGCCCGGGGGCCGGCGGCCACGAGGGCGGCCGCGACGAGCGTGAGCCCGAAGGCGAGGGCCCTTCGCCGCTGCCGTACGAACCGGCGCAGGCGATACCGCCCGCCGCGCACGCGAACGGGTGCGAAGAGCGGTACCTCGCAGGTCGGGGGTGCGTCCGTGCCGAGCGGGCGAGGAGGAAACGGACCGGGGGGAAACGCGGAGGGCTGTGCGGGGGCCGGCTCGGAGGACGGGGCAAAGGACACGGGGACCACCACCTGTGACGACAGATCGGTTGTCGCCACGATGAGGCTTCGCGTCGCCACCCGCTCCGGCCCGTGCACGACCGACGCGTTGTGGAAAACTCCGCCACCCGAACGGGAAGTTCCGCGGCCCGCCCCGTCCAGTTCACGCGGCCCGCCCTGTCCAGTTTCACGCGGCCCGCCCCGCCCCGGACGGGACCGCACCGGACTGGACCGCCCCGGACGGGACCGCCCCGGACGGGACCGCACCGACCCCGCTCACCCCTACGGCAGCGGGAACCCCGGATCCATCCCACCCAGCGCGTTCACGCACAGACAGTCCCGCTCGTCGTTCGCGGGCAGCGCCGCCACGGCGTCGAAGAGCACCCCGCGCAGCCGGTCGACGTTGGCCGCGAACACCCGCAGCACCTCGTCGTGCGAGACGCCCTCCCCGGTCTCGGCGCCCGCGTCGAGGTCGGTGACCAGGTTCATCGAGGTGTAGCAGAGCTCCAGCTCACGGGCGAGCGCCGCCTCGGGATGGCCCGTCATGCCCACCACCGACCAGCCCTGCGCCTGGTGCCACAGCGATTCGGCGCGGGTGGAGAACCGGGGCCCCTCGATCACGACGAGCGCACCGCCGTCCACCGGCTCCCAGTCCCGCCCGCGCGCGGCCTTCAGGGCGGCCGAGCGCCCGGCGGGGCAGTAGGGGTCGGCCAGGGACACGTGCACCACGTTCGGCACGGTGCCGTCGGGCAGCGGCAGCCCGTCGAAGTACGTCGACGTCCGGGACTTGGTGCGATCGACGAGCTGGTCGGGGACGAGCAGCGTGCCGGGCCCGTACTCGGGGCGCAGCCCGCCCACCGCGCAGGGACCGAGTACCTGGCGCACGCCCACCGACCGCAGGGCCCAGAGGTTGGCCCGGTAGTTGATCCGGTGGGGCGGAAGATGGTGGCTTCGGCCGTGCCGGGGCAGGAACGCGACCCGCCGGCCGGCGATCTCGCCGAGGAAGAGGGAGTCGCTGGGGACCCCGTACGGCGTGTCCACCTGGAGCTCGGTCACGTCGTCGAGGAACGAGTAGAAGCCTGAGCCGCCGATTACACCGATCTCTGCGTTCGCCATGACCAGCACAGTAGCCGCCGTGGGCGCGGCGGCAGGAGGTGGTGCCGGAAAGACCGGAAACCCCACCGGCCGTACGGCGGTGGGGTCCCGTGAGCGTGTGCGCGCCTCAAGCGGCGGTGGTGCTGGACGAGCTTCCGGTGCTCGACGCCTTCGAGTCCGAGGACGAGGAAGACGACGTGGACGACGAGGACGCCGTGGAGGAGGACGCCGAGGACGACCCCGTCGACGCCGGCGCGCTGCTCGACGAGGAGCCGCGGCTGTCGTTGCGGTAGAAGCCGGAGCCCTTGAAGACGATGCCGACCGCAGAGAACACCTTCTTCAGGCGTCCCTGGCAGTTGGGGCACTCGGTCAGGGCGTCGTCGGTGAACTTCTGCACCGCCTCGAGGCCCTCGCCGCACTCGGTGCACTGGTACTGGTAGGTCGGCACTGTCTTCCTCCTGGCACTCTCACTCGATGAGTGCTAACGACGGTCCATAGTGACGTATTCCTCGGGATCAGTCCACTGTCACCGGCGCGCGGTGACCGACGCCACGTGCGACGGTACGGCTCCGGGGCCGGGCGTCCAGCCGCGACCGGAGCGCGATCAAGGTCACCAGCGCGAGCGCCGTGCCCCCGAGCGGGACCAGGAATCCGGCGCCGCCCCAGAAGCGGTCCTCCAGCTGTCCGGCGACCGTGACGGCGGCCGCCTGACCGAGCGCCACCGCGCCCGTCAGCCAGGTGAAGGCCTCGGTGCGGGCCCCTGCCGGGACCAGGTTCTCGACCAGGGTGTAGCCGGTGATCAGGGCGGGCGCGATGCACATGCCGACGAGCAGGCCGAGCGCGGCGAGCAGCGGCACGGACTGTGCCGCCCACAGGCCGGCGGCGGCCAGCGCGAGCGCGCCGTAGCCGACGACCAGGCGGCGCTGCGGGGCCGTCCGCCAGGCGATGGCGCCGCACACGATGCCGGCGAGCATGTTGCCCGCCGCGAAGGTCCCGTACAGGACGCCGTTCAGGCCGGGTCGGCCGATCGACTCGGTGAACGCGGCCAGCGACACCTGCATGCCGCCGAAGACGGAGCCGATACCGAGGAACGCCACGGCCAGCACCCGTACCCCGGGGACGCGTAGCGCCGAGGCGTGCTCCACGCGCGCGTGCCCCTCGGCGCCGACCGTCGGCTGGGTGCTCCTCTGCGCGGCGAACAGCAGGCCGCCCACGAGGGTCAGGGCGGCTTCCGTCACCAGGCCGGCCGCCGGGTCGACGGCGGTGCACAGGGCGGTGGCCAGCAGCGGGCCCACCACGAAGGTCAGCTCGTCCGTGACGGACTCGAAGGCCGCGGCGGTGGTCATCAGGGGGGAGCCCTGGAGCTTCACGCCCCAGCGGGCGCGCACCATGGGGCCGATCTGCGGGACCGAGGCGCCGGTGGGGACGGCCGCCGCGAACAGCGCCCACAGGGGGGCGTCCGCGAGGGCGAGCGCCGTCAGGGTGAGGCCCGCCAGGGCGTGCACGAGCACGCCCGGGAGCAGCACCGCGCGCTGTCCGAAACGGTCGGCCAGGCGCCCGGTCCAGGGCGCGAACAGAGCCAAGGAGACGCCGGTGACCGCCGCGGCGGCGCCTGCCGCGCCGTACGAGCCGGTGGTGTGCTGCACCAGCAGCACGATGGAGATCGTCAGCATCGCGAACGGCTGGCGTGCCGCGAAGCCGGGGAGCAGGAACGTCCAGGCGCCGCGGGTGCGCAGCAGTTGCCCGTAGCCGGGGCGGGAGGACTTCGACGAGGTGACCGTGGACGCCACGGCCCTTGCCTTTCTGCCGCCTGGTAGCGCGACCCTCTCGTGGGGGGCCGGGGTGCCGAGAGCTGTCCTCTTGCGCTGACTGCGGTAGATACCGGCGCGCACTGCGTCGAGGAGCGTTTCCGGCCGCCATACGGTCGCGCCAGCTCTGCGTCAGGCAGAGTTGGTTCGATCTGGGTGACACCTGCATCGTACAGGGGTGGACGGCTGGTGCGCCTGTGAAAGCGAGCACCATCGGCCCGTCGACCTGCGATCAGCTTGCCCCGTTCGTTCCCAGCCAGCCGGCCAGCTTGCCCCCGCGCCCGACCGCGCGCAGCCGCCGCTCGGCCGCGTCCCGGACCGGGTCGGTGGCCACCACCAGCAGTTCGTCGCCCCGGCGCAGCACGGTGGTCGGCAGTGGCACGAACGACGTGCCCTCCCGGACGACGAGGGTGACCGCGGCCCCGGCCGGGAGCCGCAGCTCGTTGATCTCGACGCCGTGCATCTTCGACCCGCGCGGGATGCTGACGGAGAGCAGGTGCCCGCGCAGCTGTTCCAGGGGCGCGGACTCGATGCCCAGGTCGGCGGCGGCCTCCGCGCCCTCGCGCAGGCGCAGGGCGCGCGCCAGCCAGGGCAGTGTCGGCCCCTGGATCAGGGTGTAGACCACGACCAGTACGAACACGATGTTGAAGATGCGACGGCTGCCGTCGACGCCGTTCACCATGGGGATGGTGGCCAGGATGATGGGCACGGCGCCGCGCAGTCCGGCCCAGGACATGAGCGCCTGTTCCGGCCATGGCACCCGGAACGGCACGAGGCACAGGACGACGCTCAAGGGGCGCGCCACCATGGTGAGCACCAGCCCGATGACGAGGGCGGGCAGGATGTCGTCGCCGAGCTCGTGCGGGGTGACCAGCAGGCCGAGCAGGACGAACATGCCGATCTGGGCGATCCAGCCGAGGCCTTCGGCGAACCCGCGCGTGGCCGGCCAGTGCGGCAGGCGGGCGTTACCCATCACCATCGAGGCGAGGTAGACGGCGAGGAAGCCGCTGCCGTGCGCCAGGGCGCCGGCCGCGTAGGCGGCGACCGCGATCGCCATCACGGCGATCGGGTACAGGCCGGAGGCGGGCAGGGCCACGTGCCGCAGCCCCCAGGAGCCCAGCCAGCCCACCGCGAGGCCGATGGCGGCGCCGATGGCGAGTTCCAGCAGTATCTTGCCGACCAGCACGTACCAGTGCTCGAACGGTCCGGCCGTGGAGAACGAGACGACCAGGATGACCACGGGGGCGTCGTTGAAGCCGGACTCGGCCTCCAGCGTGCCGGTCACCCGCGGGGGCAGCGGGATCTTGCGCAGTACCGAGAAGACCGCCGCCGCGTCGGTGGAGGAGACCACCGCCCCGATGATGAGCGCCTGCCGCCAGTCCAGTCCGACCAGGTGGTGCGCGGCCACCGCGGTGACCCCGACGCTCGCCGCGACGCCGACCAGCGCCAGTGCGGTGGCGGCGGGCAGGGCGGGCTTGATCTCCTTCCACTTCGTGCTGAGACCGCCCTCGGCCAGGATCACGACCAGGGCCGCGTACCCGATGACCTGGGTCAGGGCGGCGTTGTTGAAGTGGATGTCGCCGATCCCGTCCTGGCCCATGAGCACGCCGATGCCCAGGTACACGAGCAGGCTGGGGAGCCCGCTGCGCGAGGAGATCCGGACCGCGGCCACGGCGACGAGCAGGACGAGCGAGCAGACGAGCAGGAGTTCGTTGAGGTCGTGGATGTTCAGCGGCCGGTTCCTTCCCCTCACGCAGGTACTTCGTTACCTTACCTAACTCTTGACGATTCCTTGACGCTCGCCCGAGCGAGATCGAACGTCGGTCCGCGCTGGTTCCCCACTCCGCGTCAAGGGCCGCCGGGCCCTGCGCCTATGGTTGCTCCAGCACTCCAGGACCGCCTGCCGCTCGCGTTAGGACAGCAAGGACAGCGATGCCCCCCAACACCACCGCCTCAACGGGTCAGCAGCCCGGCAAGTCCGGCAGGAAGAAGGGGCGAAAAGCCCGACTGTTCGTACTCGTCCTGGTGCTGGCCGTCCTCGGCGGCGTCGCCTACGGCGCGTACTGGTCCATCAGCACGGTGCGTGCCTCCTTCCCGCAGACCAAGGGCTCGATCACATTGCAGGGCCTGACCGCGCCCGTCGACGTGAAGCGCGACGGCAACGGCATCCCGCAGATCTATGCCTCCTCCGACGACGACCTGTTCATGGCCCAGGGCTATGTCCAGGCCCAGGACCGTTTCTACGAGATGGACGTCCGCCGGCACATGACATCCGGGCGCCTGTCGGAGATGTTCGGCAAGAGCCAGGTCGACAACGACGAGTTCCTGCGCACGCTGGGCTGGCAGCGGACCGCGCAGAAGGAGTACGACACCAAGCTGTCCGACGCCACCAAGAAGTACCTCCAGGCGTACGCCGCCGGGGTCAACGCCTACCTGGAGGGCAAGGACGCCGAGGACATCTCCCTGGAGTACGCCGCGCTCGGCTTCAGCAACGACTACAAGCCCGGGAAGTGGACCCCGGTCGACTCGGTGGCGTGGCTGAAGGCGATGGCCTGGGACCTGCGCGGCAACATGCAGGACGAGATCGACCGCTCCTTGATGACCAGTCGCCTGGGCCCGAAGCAGGTCGAGGACCTGTATCCGCGCTACCCGTACGACCGGAACCGGGTCGTCGTCCAGCAGGGCCGCTACGACGATGTCTCCGGGACGTTCGACGGCGGCGCGGACGGCGGCGCCGAGGAGGGCACGGGCGACGGCTCCACGGACGGCACGTCAGAAGTCCCCGCGGGCGACACCGGGACGTCCGCGGACGCCTCGGGGCTGCAGAGCCAGCTCGCGGGCCTCTACGACGAACTGGAGGACCTGCCCGAGGCCGTCGGTGTCAACGGCAACGGCATCGGCTCCAACTCGTGGGTCGTCGGCGGCGAGCACACCATCACCGGCAAACCGCTGCTCGCCAACGACCCGCACCTGTCGGCGTCGCTGCCGTCCGTCTGGTACCAGATGGGCCTGCACTGCCGCACGGTCTCCGACAAGTGCCAGTACGACGTCTCCGGCTACACCTTCGCGGGCATGCCGGGCGTGATAATCGGTCACAACCAGGACATCTCCTGGGGCATGACCAACTCCGGTGCCGACGTCACCGACCTCTACCTGGAGAAGCTCACCGGGGACGGCTACCTCTACGACGGCAAGGTGAAGCCGTTCACCACGTACGAGGAGACCATCCAGGTCGCCGGCGGCACCCCCAAGAAGATCGTGGTCCGCGAGACCAACAGCGGCCCCCTGCTGTCCGACCGCGACGACGAGCTCGTGAAGGTCGGCCGCAAGGCCACCGTCGACACCGCGGCCCCCGACCGCGGCGACGGCTACGGCATCTCACTGCGCTGGACCGCGCTGGAGCCGGGCAGGACCATGGACGCCCTGTTCGCTCTGAACAAGGCCGCCGACTGGGACGACTTCCGCGCCGCCTCGGCCCTGTTCGAGGTGCCCTCGCAGAACCTCGTCTACGCCGACACCGAGAACCACATCGGCTACACCCTGCCGGGGAGGATCCCCACGCGCGCCAAGGGCCACGACGGCTGGGTCCCGGCGCCCGGCTGGGACTCGCGCTACCGCTGGACCGGCTACGTCGAGCAGGACGAACTGCCCCACGAGTACGACCCGGACCGCGGCTACATCGTCACGGCCAACCAGGCGGTCGTCGGCGAGGACTACCCGTACACGCTGACCACGGACTGGGGCTACGGCACCCGCAGCCAGCGGATCACCGACCTCATCGAGTCCAAGCTCAAGGGTGGCGGCAAGGTCTCCACCGAGGACATGCGGCAGATGCAGATGGACAGCAGCAGCGAGATCGCCAAGCTGCTCGTCCCGCAGCTGCTGAAGATCGACGTCGGCAACAAGGACGTGCGTGACGCCCAGAAGCTCCTGGAGGGCTGGGACTACACCCAGGACGCCGACTCGGCGGCCGCCGCCTACTTCAACTCGGTCTGGCGCAACGTCCTCAAGCTCGCGTTCGGCAACAAGCTGCCCAAGGAGCTGCGCGTCCAGGGCCAGTGCCTGTGGGTCGAACCGGTCGACACCACCGGCCCGGTGGACGACGACCGGCGGGTGCGCGAGTGCGGACAGCGCGACGCGGACCAGGCCCAGCCGGACGGCGGCGACCGCTGGTTCGAGGTGGTGCGCACCCTCATGGCCGACGAGGACAGCGAGTGGTGGACGACCCCCAAGTCGGGCACCCGCCCCGGCGCCGACGACCGTGACGGCCTGTTCAAGCGCGCCATGATCGACGCCCGCTGGGAGCTGACCGCCAAGCTCGGCAAGGACATCGACAGCTGGAGCTGGGGCCGGCTGCACCGGCTGTTCCTGAAGAACCAGACCATGGGCACCAGCGGCCCCGGCTTCCTGCAGTACGCCCTCAACCGCGGCCCCTGGGAGCTCGGCGGCGGCGAGGCGACGGTCAACGCGACCGGCTGGAACGCCGCGGGCGGCTACGGCGTCGTCTGGGTGCCGTCGATGCGGATGGTGGTCAACCTCGACGACTTCGACAAGTCGAGGTGGATCAACCTCAGCGGCGCCTCCGGGCACGCCTACAACGCCCACTACACCGACCAGACGGGCAAGTGGGCCAAGGGCGAGCTGCTGGACTGGTCGTTCACGAAGCAGGCGGTCGACTCGCACACGGACGACACCCTCGTCCTGAAGCCCTGACCTCCTGCCGGCGACGTCGAAGGGCCCTCCACGCGCGCGTGGAGGGCCCTTCGGGCGTCCGGGGTGTCTCAGCTTCCGGGGCGTGAGAAGCGGCGCACGCCCGAGGGCGTCACCACCGCGTGCACGGGCCGGTCGTGCGGCTCGGCGGGGACGCGCGCCAGGACCTCCGCGTCGTACAGCAGCACCACCAGCGCCGGACGGCCGCCCGCGCGCTCCAGCCGCGCCAGGACGCGGTCGTAGGACCCGCCGCCGCGCCCCAGCCGCATCCCGCGCGCGTCCACCGCCAGTCCCGGCAGCAGCACCGCGTCGGCGTCCGTCACCGCGTCCGGGCCGAGGCGCTCGCCGGCGGGCTCCAGGAGCGCCATCCTGCTCCCGTGGCGTACGCGTGTCAGGGCGTCCTCCCCGGCGTAGACACCCCAGTCGAGGTCGTTGTCGGGCAGCAGCACCGGAAGCAGGACGCGCACGCCCCGCGCGCGCAGCGCGTCCAGGAGCGCGAGCGTGCCGGGTTCGGCGCCCACGGACACGTACGCCGCCACCGTGCGCGCGTGCGCCAGCTCCCCCAGTTCGCGCGCGTTCCGCGCCAGCGCGGCCGCCGCATCCTGCACGTCACCTGCGGTCAACCTGTTCCTCACCGCGAGGAGCTCTGCGCGCAATGTGCGCTTGTCAGGCTCGCTCGTGTGTCCGAGGTGACTCATGGGTGACTCCCGTTCCGTAAACAAAGTGCTCATATGAGTGCGTACTGACCGGAGCGGCGGATTCCCCGCAAAGTCACCGGATATGGTGGCGAGCATGACTCAGGCGCAACCACGGATCAGCAAGGCTGTCATTCCCGCAGCAGGCCTCGGCACCCGGTTCCTGCCGGCCACCAAGGCCACTCCCAAGGAGATGCTGCCGGTGGTCGACAAGCCGGCGATCCAGTATGTGGTCGAGGAGGCCGTGGCGGCCGGTCTCGACGATGTCCTCATGATCACCGGCCGCAACAAGCGCCCTCTCGAGGACCACTTCGACCGCAACTACGAGCTCGAGTCGGCCCTCGGGAAGAAGGGCGACGCCGCGCGGCTGGCCAAGGTCCAGGAGTCGAGCGACCTCGCGACCATGCACTACGTCCGCCAGGGCGACCCCAAGGGTCTCGGCCACGCCGTCCTGTGCGCGGCCCCCCACGTGGGCGACGCGCCCTTCGCGGTGCTCCTCGGCGACGACCTCATCGACCCGCGCGACCCCCTCCTGCAGCGCATGATCGAGGTCCAGGAGCAGCACGGCGGCAGCGTGATCGCGCTGATGGAGGTGGCGCCCGAGCAGATCCACCTCTACGGCTGCGCGGCCGTCGAGGCCACCGTCGACGCCGACGTGGTGAAGGTCAGCGACCTGGTGGAGAAGCCGGACGCCGCAGACGCCCCCTCGAACTACGCGATCATCGGCCGCTACGTCCTCGACCCGCGTATCTTCGGCGTCCTGCGCGAGACCGAGCCCGGCCGCGGCGGTGAGATCCAGATCACGGACGCCCTCCAGCAGCTCGCCGCCGACGAGAAGGTGGGCGGCCCGGTGCACGGCGTCGTCTTCAAGGGCCGCCGCTATGACACCGGTGACCGCGGCGACTACCTGCGTGCCATTGTCCGACTCGCGTGCGAACGTGAGGACCTGGGCCCGGACTTCCGGACCTGGCTTCGCAGTTACGTCACCGAGGAGATGTAGCCCCTTGAGCACCGCCGCGCCCCGTGCCACCGGCCAGGACCACCTGTGGTCGGTGGACGAACACCTGGAGGACATCCTCGAGACCGTCCGCCCCCTAGAACCCATCGAGCTGCAACTGCTCGACGCCCAGGGGTGCGTCCTGGTCGAGGACGTCACGGTGCCGGTCTCCCTGCCCCCGTTCGACAACAGCTCCATGGACGGGTACGCGGTACGGGTCGCGGATGTCGCGGGCGCGAGCGAGGAGTTCCCGGCGGTCCTGGAGGTCGTGGGGGACGTCGCCGCGGGCCAGGCGGACCTGTCGAGCGTGGGGCCGGGCCAGGCCGCCCGCATCATGACCGGCGCCCCGCTGCCGCCCGGCGCGGAGACGGTGGTGCCCGTGGAGTGGACCGACGGGGGCCTCGGTGAGGGCCCCGTCAGCGGCATGAGGGCGCGCGGCCTCGGACCCGAGGACGCCTCCGGGCAGGTGCGTGTGCACCGGCCCGCCGCAGCACGCGCGCATGTGCGCGCGAAGGGCAGCGACGTGAAGGCCGGCGACCGTGCCCTGGACGCGGGCACCGTCCTCGGCCCGCCGCAGATCGCGCTGCTGGCCGCGATCGGCCGCGGCACCGTGCGCGTGCGCCCGCGCCCGCGCGTGGTCGTCCTCTCCACCGGCAGCGAGCTGGTCCCGCCCGGCGAGGGCCTGGGCGACGGCCAGATCTACGACTCCAACAGCTTCGCCCTCACCGCGGCCGCCCGTGACGCCGGCGCCATCGCCTACCGGGTGGGCGCCGTCGCCGACGACGTCGAGACGCTGCGCACCACGATCGAGGACCAGCTCGTCCGCGCCGACCTGATGGTCACCACCGGCGGCGTGAGCGTCGGGGCCTACGACGTCGTCAAGGAGGCCCTGTCGCACGTCGGCGACGAGGACGAACCCGGCAGCGGCATCGAGTTCCGCAAGCTCGCGATGCAGCCCGGCAAGCCCCAGGGCTTCGGCTCCATCGGCCCCGACCACACCCCGCTGCTCGCTCTGCCGGGCAACCCGGTGTCGTCGTACGTCTCCTTCGAACTGTTCGTCCGTCCCGCGATCCGGACCCTCATGGGGCTGCCCGAGGTGCACCGCCCGCGGACCCGGGCGACCCTGACGGCCGACAAGGCCCTCACCTCGCCGAAGGGGCGCCGGCAGTTCCTGCGCGGCAGCTACGCCGAGGGCCGGGTGACGCCGGTCGGCGGCGCCGGCTCCCACCTGGTCGCCGCCCTCGCGCACGCCGACGCCCTGATCGTCGTACCCGAGGACACGGAGTCCGTGGCGCCGGGCGCCGAGGTCGAGGTGGTCCTGCTCGGCTGACCGCCCCAGGTTGGCGGTACCGTGTCGCGCACAACAGGTCCGTGCGCCGCACCGCGACGGGCCCGGACCGGGAGCGCCACACCATGACCGTGCCTTCCCGGGGGGAGACCCCCGGACCGCCTGCGCAGGACCATCTGACGCACCTCGACGACGCGGGCGCCGCCCGCATGGTCGACGTCTCGGACAAGGACGTCACCGCGCGCACCGCGCGCGCGAGCGGGCGGGTCCTCGTCTCGCCCCGTGTGATCGAGCTGCTGCGCGGTGCAGGGGTCCCCAAGGGCGACGCGCTCGCCACCGCGCGGATCGCGGGGATCATGGGCGCCAAACGGACGCCGGACCTGATCCCGCTGTGCCACCCGTTGTCGGTGTCGGGTGTGACACTGGATCTGTCGGTCGCGGACGACGCCGTGGAGATCCACGCGACGGTGCGCACGACGGACCGCACGGGCGTCGAGATGGAGGCGCTCACCGCGGTCTCCGTCGCCGCGCTGACCGTGATCGACATGGTGAAGGCGGTCGACAAGGGAGCGGTCATCACGGACGTGCGGGTGGAGGAGAAGACGGGCGGCAAGTCGGGCGACTGGAGCAGGGCATGACGGACGACTCGACACTCGGCGGCGCGCCGCCGACGGCGTACGCCGCTCTGGTGGTGACGGCGTCCAACCGGGCGGCCGCCGGGGTCTACGAGGACAAGGGCGGCCCGCTGATCGCCGCCGCCCTCAAGGGTCTCGGGTTCGCCGTCGACGGACCGCGGGTCGTCCCCGACGGGGATCCGGTGCAGGCCGCGCTGCGGGCGGGCGTCGAAGCCGGCTACGACGTGATCGTCACCACCGGCGGCACCGGCGTCTCGCCCACCGACCGCACCCCGGAGGCCACCCGCGCCGTACTCGACCGGGAGGTGCCGGGCATCGCGGAGGCGATCCGGGCCCACGGACGGGACAAGGTGCCCACCGCCGCGCTCTCCCGGGGTCTGGCCGGGGTCGCGGGCGGGACCCTGGTCGTCAACCTGCCCGGTTCGTCCGGCGGGGTGCGCGACGGACTCGCCGTACTGGAACCCCTGCTGGTCCACGCCGTCGACCAGATCCGCGGCGGTGACCACCCCAGACCCTCCGATGGGGGTGCGAGCTGAACAGCCCGTCCTGGCCCGTCGTACTGGTGGACGGCGAGGTCGTCCTCCGGCCGATAAAGCTGCGCGACCAGCGGGCCTGGCGCGAGGTCAACCGGCGCAACCGCGACTGGCTGCGTCCCTGGGAGGCGACCATCCCGCCGCCCACGCCCGCCGGCCCGATCACCCACCGGCCGACGTACCGCCAGATGGTCCGCCATCTGCGGTCCGAGGCGAACGCGGGGCGGATGCTGCCGTTCGTCATCGAGTACCAGGGGCGTCTCGTCGGGCAGTTGACGGTCGCCGGGATCACCTGGGGCTCCATGTGCTCGGGACACGTCGGCTACTGGGTGGACGAGTCGGTGGCCGGCCGTGGCGTGATGCCGACGGCCGTGGCGCTCGCCGTCGACCACTGTTTCCGGACCGTCGGCCTGCACCGCATCGAGGTGTGCATTCGCCCGGAGAACGGGCCCAGCCGCCGGGTGGTGGAGAAACTCGGATTCCGCGAGGAGGGGCTCCGGCCCCGTTATCTCCACATCGACGGTGCCTGGCGGGATCATCTGGTCTTCGCGCTCACCGCGGAGGAAGTCCCCGAGGGGCTGCTCGCGCGCTGGCGACGCGCCCGCGCGCGGAACGCCCCGGGGAACGCGCGGGACCTGCCCCGGAACTCGCAGAACGCGCCCGGGAATCCCGCCTGACCCTGAAATTGAATAAGTGTTCGAAAATGATCGGTTGGTGACCGGTCCGGAGGCATTGAATTCGCGGGTGCGCCAGCCTGGTGATCGCATCGGTCACAAAAAAAGCTCGAAATATCAGCCAGATCGTGCGACACACCGGCTCAATTGGCAGATGGCCTCACACAAACCCCTCTACCGTGTGAGGCGTGAGCAGCAGCGGCCTCATCTACGCAGTCATTGTCGGGGCCTGGGCCGCCTACTTGGTGCCGATGTGGCTCCGTAGGCAGGACGAGCTGAACGAGGCCCGTCCGACGGAACGCTTCAGCACGGCCATCCGGTTGCTGTCCGGACGGGCGGGCATGGAGCGCCGATACGCCAAGGACCTGCGGGCGCGCTCCACCGACGAGGGGGAGCCCGGCTTCGACGACCCGGACGCGGTCACCGACTCGGTGGACGTCCGGGCCTTCGCCATGCCCCCGACCCGCCCGCAGACGGGCGCGGTCGTCGAGGCGGCGAAAGCCGTGCCGGCGTCCGGGTCCCGCGAGGCCGGCACCGCCCCGGCCCGTGCGGACGTTTCCGCGTCCGAGCCCCCGCGGGGGCAGATCCCGCCGGCCCGTCGCGCACCCGGTGCGGAGGCGGCCGCGGCACGCGCCCGGCGCACGAAGGTGCTGGCGCGCCGCAGGCGCACCACCATCATGCTCTTCCTCGCCTTCACGCTCGGCGCGGTCGTCGCGGCGGTCGGCGGCCTGACGTTCCTGTGGGCGCCCGGGGTGCCCGCCGTGCTGCTCAGCGGGTACATCGTGTACCTGCGGGCGCAGGAGCGCCGTCGGTTCGCGTACCAGATGGACCGGCGCCAGGCGGAGGCCGCGGCGCAGCGGCTCCGTGAGCGGACGCGGCAGCCGCGCCGGCACGCGGTGGCCGAGACGGAGGCCGACGAGCCCGAGGAGGGGCACGAACCGGAGACCGACGCCGGGCTCTCGGCGCTGGCCGCGGACCGGCGGGCGCTGGTGGAGCAGACCGACCACGCCGAGTGGGTCGACCAGCAGCGGGAGCGGCAGCGCCGGCCCGGGCACGGTGAGAGCTGGGATCCCGTGCCGGTGCCGTTGCCGACGTACGTGACGGCGCCGGTCGCGCCGCGCGCCACCCCGGAGGTGGATCTCGGGGCCCTGGACGCCTGGAGCTCGGCGCGGTCGGGTCCGGCGGCGCAGGGGCAGGAGGCCCCCGTGGGCTCGCCGGAGCGCGCCTCCGGGACACCTGCCGCCTCCGCCGCCTCCCCGGCCGACGCCGGGGAGCAGGGGCGGTCGCGGGCGGCGGACGGCGCGGCGGACGGCGCGTCCGACAAGGCGGACGGTGAGGGGCGCGGGGACGCGCGGCGCCGGGCGGCCTCGGCGCGGCGGGCACGCGAGCGTGGTCGTACGCCGCTGTTCGACCAGTACGAGGAGGGGGAGCGGCCGCGGGCGGCCAACGAGTAGCCCGCACCGCCGCGGCCCCGGGTCCTGCGGGAACGGATTTCCAAGCACCCCGATCGGGGTGCTAAAGTTTCACTCGTTGCAAGGGCCTGTGGCGCAGTCTGGTAGCGCACCTCGTTCGCATCGAGGGGGTCTGGGGTTCAAATCCCCACAGGTCCACGCAGCATAGAGCCCCGTCGGGAATCCCGACGGGGCTCTAGCGCGTCTCCCGCGTCCGCGAGGGCCCGGTGACGGGCCCTCAAGTGGCGCGCGTCACAGGGGCTTCGCGAAGCAGCGGCTCGACTCGTGGAAGCGGTAGTAGCCGAACTTGGTGCACGGCTCGTAGCCGCTGGAGCTGTACAGGGCGATGGCCTCGGGCTGTTCGGTGCCGGTCTCCAGGACCATCCGGACGCGGCCGGCGGCGCGGGCATCCTCCTCCAGCGCGGTGAGCATCCGCCGGGCGAGGCCGCGGCCGCGCAGCTCCCTGATCACGTACATCCGCTTCAGTTCCGCGTCGCCGTTCTCGTTGCCCTCGGCGTTCTTGTCCTGGCTGCGCCAGCCGCCGGTGGCGACGGGGCGGTCGGACTCGTCGTAGGCGATCAGGTACACGCCGTTCGGCGGCCGGAAGTCCGACGGGTCGAGAACGGTGGCGTCGCCACCGTCGCCGTAGCGCTCGTGGTACTCGGCCTGGACCTCGTCGTTGAGCTTCACGGCGTCGGGATGGTCGAAGGGGACGCGGCGTATATTCATGCTGCGGATCGTACACCTATGCAGAGAGTGGGAATCTGGACTTCGTCCAGTGTGCCGGTAGGGTGCGGCCCGTGCTCACTGTGACCTCTGTGAATGTGAACGGGCTGCGGGCCGCGGCGAAGAAGGGCTTCGTGGAATGGCTCGCCGCGACCCAGGCGGATGTGCTGTGCCTGCAGGAGGTGCGCGCCGAGCCGCAGCAACTGCCCGAGCACGTGAGGGCGCCGGAGGGCTGGCACGTGACGCACGCGCCCGCGGCGGCCAAGGGGCGCGCGGGGGTCTCCCTGTACACCCGGCGTGAGCCGGACGCGGTGCGCGTCGGGTTCGGGTCGAGCGAGTTCGACGCCGGCGGGCGGTACGTCGAGGCCGACCTGCCCGGTGTGACGGTCGCCTCCCTCTACCTCCCCTCGGGCGAGGTGGGCACCGAGCGCCAGGACGAGAAGGCGCGCTTCATGGGTGAGTTCCTCGCCTATCTCAAGGACCTGAGGGAACGGGCCGCCGCCGACGGGCGCGAGGTGGTCGTCTGCGGCGACTGGAACATCGCCCACCAGCGGGCGGACCTGAAGAACTGGCGCGGCAACACCAGGAACTCCGGCTTCCTGCCGGAGGAACGCGACTGGCTCACCTCGGTGTTCGACCCCGGCGCCGGCGCCGGCGGCTACGTCGACGTCGTGCGCGCCCTGCATCCGGACGTCGAGGGGCCGTACACCTGGTGGTCGTACCGGGGGCGGGCGTTCGACAACGATTCGGGATGGCGCATCGACCTCCAGGTGGCCACGCCCGGGCTCGCCCGCCGGGCGCTCAAGGCGTACGTGGAGCGCGCGGCCACCCATGGCGAGCGCTGGTCGGACCACGCGCCGGTGACGGTGGTCTACGACCGGTAGGGGCCGTCGGTCACAGGCCCTGGCGCGTGCCGCGCATGCGGCGGTCCAGGGCCAGGGAGAGTTCCGCCTCCACCACGCTGCGGGCCAGGGGGCGCAGGCGGGGCAGGTCCTCCTCCGGGGCGTGCCGCAGGACCAGGGCGGCGAAGAGTTCGGCAAGGGCGTCGGCGTGGGCGCGTACCTGCTTGCCCGCCCGGAGGACCTCGGCCAGCGGGA
Organism: Streptomyces sp. NPDC107562; assembly: GCF_055657325.1. Taxonomy (NCBI): domain Bacteria; kingdom Bacillati; phylum Actinomycetota; class Actinomycetes; order Kitasatosporales; family Streptomycetaceae; genus Streptomyces; species Streptomyces sp. NPDC107562. The sequence goes on from NZ_JBVKBE010000007.1 coordinate 346,002, forward strand.
TGCCCTCGCGGACCAGGGCCGAGGAGACGTCGAGCAGGCGGCGGCTGATGTGGACCAGTTCGTCGCCGTCGGTGCCCAGGTAGCCGAGGTCCATCGCGGCGGCCAGGTTCTCGGGGGTGACCTCGCCCTCGAAGCGGGCGGCGAGTTCCTCGGGGGTGAGGCGGACCGGCTCCTCCTCGGTGGGGGCGCCGATGCCGACGCCGAAGAGGTCGGCGACGTCGCGGCCCTGGTCGAAGGCTTCGGCGAGTTCCGCGATGCCGTTCAGGGTGTGGCCGCGTTCCAGCAGCGCGCCGATCGTGCGCAGCCGGGCCAGGTGGTGGTCGTCGTACCAGGCGATGCGGCCCTCGCGGCGGGGCGGCTGGATCAGCTTGCGTTCGCGGTAGAAGCGCAGGGTGCGCACCGTGATGCCGGCCAGCCGGGCCAGCTCCTCCATGCGGTACTCACGCTTCTCGGTCACGTCCGCACCCTACGGTGTACCGCCGGTAACTTTCCTCGTGCCGCCCCCTACCCATCAGTACGCCGCTCCTCTACTCTCCCGATTGTGCCAGTGAACACTGGCATGGTCGCAGAGTCACGGAACGGCATGGAGGGGCGTCGGTATGTCCGAGCACGAACATGTACGGGTGGCGGTGGTCGGGTCGGGATTCGGCGGGCTCGGGGCCGCCGTGCGGCTGCGCCGCGAGGGGATCACCGACTTCGTCGTCCTGGAACGCGCCGGCAGCGTCGGCGGCACCTGGCGGGACAACAGCTACCCCGGGTGCGCCTGCGACGTGCCCTCCCATCTGTACTCGTTCTCCTTCGCGCCCAACCCCGAGTGGCCGCGCACCTTCTCCGGGCAGGAGCACATCCGCGCCTACCTGGAGCACGTCGCGGACGTCTTCGGGCTGCGCCCGCACCTGCGCTTCGACGCCGAGGTCGAGCGGATGGCCTGGGACGGTGACGCGCTCAGGTGGGTGATCGAGACCGCCTCCGGCACCCTCACCGCCGACCTCGTCGTCTCCGCCACCGGACCGCTGTCCGACCCGAAGGTTCCCGACGTCCCCGGCCTCGACACCTTCCCCGGCAAGGTCTTCCACTCCGCCCGCTGGGACCACGACGCCGACCTGCGCGGCAAGCGCGTCGCCATGGTCGGCACCGGCGCCTCCGCCATCCAGATCGTGCCCGCCCTCCAGCCCGAGGTCGGCCGGCTCACCCTCTTCCAGCGCACCGCGCCCTGGGTCATGCCCCGCATGGACCGCGCGATCAGCGGTGCCGAGCGCAGGCTGCACCGCGCGCTGCCGCTGACGGCCCGGCTCCGCCGCGGACTGCTGTGGGGCATCCGGGAGTTGCAGGTCCAGGCCTTCACCAAGCACCCGGGCGAGCTGGGTTTCGTGGAGCGGCTGGCCAAGCAGAACATGGCCCGCGCCATCAAGGACCCGGCCCTGCGCGCCAGGCTCACCCCGGACTACCGCATCGGCTGCAAGCGGATCCTGCTGTCCAGCGAGTACTATCCGGCGCTCGCCCGGCCGAACGTGGACGTCGTCGCGAGCGGGCTGAGCGAGGTCCGCGGCTCGACGGTCGTCGCGGTCGACGGCACCGAGGCCGAGGTCGACGCGATCGTCTTCGGCACCGGCTTCCACGTGACGGACATGCCGATCGCCGAGCGGGTCGTCGGGGCGGAGGGCCGCACGCTCGCCGAGGTCTGGAAGGGCGGCATGGAGGCCCTGCGCGGCGCCTCGGCCGCCGGGTTCCCGAACTGGATGACGATCATCGGGCCCAACACCGGACTCGGCAACTCCTCCATGATCCTCATGATCGAGTCCCAGCTGAACTACCTGGCCGACTACGTGCGGCAGTTGGAGGTGCTCGGCGGGCGGGTGGCCCTCGACGCCCGCCCCGAGGCCGTGAACGCCTGGAACCTGAGCGTGCAGGAGCGGATGAAGCGCACGGTGTGGAACACCGGCGGCTGCAACAGCTGGTACCTGGACGCCTCCGGCCGCAACACGACCATCTGGCCCGGTACGACGAGCGAGTTCCGGCGCGCGACACGGCGCGTGGACCTCGCCGAGTACGAGGTGCTGCGCCCGGCCGCCGACCGGCCCACCGGCGAGGTCACGGGGAAGGCCGTCGGCGACGCCACCGGCGAGGCCGTCCGGGAGGCCCTCGCATGAGCCGCCTCCTGCATGTCACCGCCGGCCTCTACGCGCCCCCCGTCCCGGCCCGCGTACTGACGGTCACCTCCGCCGACGGCGCGACCCTGCACGTCGAGGTGCACGGACCCGACCACGCGCCGGCCGTCGTCCTCGTCCACGGCTGGACCTGCTCCACCGCGTTCTGGGCCGCGCAGATCCGGTCCCTGGCCGCGGACCACCGGGTCATCGCCTACGACCAGCGCGGTCACGGCCGCAGCCCCGCGAGCCGGATGTGCAGCCCGCAGGCCCTCGCCGACGACCTGGAGGCCGTGCTCGCCGCGACCCTCGTGCCCGGGGAGCGGGCGGTGATCGCCGGGCACTCCATGGGCGGCATGACGGTGCTGGCGGCGGCCGGGCGGGAACGCTTCCGGGCCCACGCGGCGGCCGTCCTGCTGTGCAGCACGGGCAGTTCGCGCCTGGTCGCCGAGTCGACCGTCCTGCCGATGCGGGCGGGTCGGCTGCGGACGTGGCTGACCGGGCACATCCTCGGCTCCCGCGCGCCTCTCGGCCCGGTCACGGGGCCGGCGCGCAGGATCCTCAAGTACGCCACCATGGGCGCCGGTTCCGCCCCGCACATGGTGGAGGCGTGCGCCCGGATCGTGCACGCCTGCCCGCGCACCGTGCGCCACTCCTGGTCGCGGGTGCTGGACCTGCTCGACCTCGACCACGGCGTACGGGAGTTGCAGGTCCCCACCGAGGTCGTCGTCGGCACGGGCGACCGGCTCACACCGCCGGTGCACGCCCGCGCGCTGGTCGCCGCGCTGCCACGGTGCGTCGGACTCACCGAGCTGCCCGGGCTCGGACACATGACACCGGTCGAGGCTCCCGAGCTGATCACCGGCAGGATTCGCGAACTCGTCACCACGTACGCGCCGGGGGAACCGGTCAAGGAGGGCGCATGAGCAGGGTCAGCCTGGAGGGACAGGTCGCGGTCGTCACCGGGGCCGCGCGGGGCGTCGGGGAGCTGCTCGCCCGCAAGCTGTCGGCGCGCGGCGCCAAGGTGGCGCTGGTCGGCCTGGAGCCGGACGCGCTGAAGCAGGTCTCCGCGCGGCTGCACAGCGAGAGCGAGCACTGGTACGCCGACGTCACCGACCACGAGGCCATGGCGAAGGTCGCCCAGGAGGTCAAGGCGCGTTTCGGCAAGGTCGACCTCGTCGTCGCCAACGCGGGCGTCGCGAGCGGCGGGCCCTTCACCGACTCCGATCCGCAGGCCTGGCGGCGGGTCATCGAGGTCAATCTGATCGGGTCCGCGGTGACCGCCCGCGCCTTCCTGCCGGTGCTCACCGAGAGCCGGGGCTATCTGCTCCAGATCGCCTCCCTCGCCGCGATCACGCCGGCGCCGATGATGACCGCGTACTGCGCGTCCAAGTCGGGCGTGGAGGCGTACGCGCACAGTCTGCGCGCCGAGGTGGGCCACCAGGGCGTGAAGGTCGGGGTCGCGTATCTGTCCTGGACCGACACCGACATGGTGCGCGGGGCCGATCAGGACGACGTCATGCGGGAGTTGAGGCAGCGGCTGCCGTGGCCGTCGAACAAGACCTATCCGCTCGGGCCGGCCGTGGACCGGATCGTGGCCGGCATCGAGCACCGGTCGAGCCATGTGTACGGGCAGTGGTGGCTGCGCGGGATGCAGGGGGTGCGCGGGTACTTGCCGGCGCTCATCGCCACCGTGGGGCAGCGCGAGATGCGGCGGTTCGCGCCGCGGCTGCGCGGGATGCGCACGGGACTCGTGGGCGCGGGCGGCGAGGCCGACGAGCAGGCGCGGGCTACGCAGCGTAGTTGATCGAAATGCGTGCGTAGTCCTGCCGTGCAAATCTGGTCGAGGCCCCATCCCCCACCCACTACGGGAGTGAATCTCATGGGCATGAAGGACCAGTTCCAGGACAAGGCCGAGCGCATGCGGCAGCAGGCCAAGGAGCGCGCCGGGCAGGAGCGGGACGAGACGCGTGAGCGTCCCTCCGACCCGATGCGTGAGCGCGGCCGCCGCGACTCGGACTCGGAGCGGGAGCGGCAGGAGGCCGAGGACCGCTTCGCGCAGGACTACGACGCCTGAGTGTGCGTAACGGCTTCACCCAGTGACGCAGGGTGCCCTCTTCTTCCGGAGGGCACCCTGTGTTCGTGTGCGCGGGTGCGGGTCACGGCCGGGGCGGCAGCTTCGGGCGGGATCTGTCCGGCACGTGACGGTAGTCGGGCGGTGTCGCCGCGGGCTCCGTCGTCAGCAGGTGCACGGCGAGTTGCACCGCGTCGTCGAGCTGGGCGTAGCGGCCCTCCGCCCAGTCGAGGGGGGTGCGCAGGGCCTCCACGTCGGGGCTGACGCCGTGGTTCTCGACGGACCAGCCGTAGGCGTCGAACCAGGCGGCGTTCATCGGCACGGTGATGATCGTGCCGTCGCCCAGCCGGTGCCGGCCGGTCATGCCGACGACACCGCCCCAGGTGCGTTGCCCCACCACGGGGCCCAGCTTGAGGAGTTTGAAGGCGGCCGTGATCATGTCGCCGTCGGAGGACGTCGCCTCGTCCGCCAGCGCCACCACCGGTCCGCGCGGCGCGTTCGAGGTGTACGACACCGGCTGGGCGTCGCGCGTGAGGTCCCAGCCCAGGATCGTGCGGGTCAGCTTCTCGATGACCAACTCGCTGATGTGGCCGCCGGCGTTGCCCCGCACGTCCACGATCAACGCGGGACGGGACACCTCCATGCGCAGATCGCGGTTGAACTGGGCCCAGCCCGAGCCGCCCATGTCGGGGATGTGCAGATAGCCGCAGTGCCCGCCGCTCAACTCCCGCACCACCTCACGGCGTTTGGCCACCCAGTCCTGGTAGCGCAGCGGACGCTCGTCGAGGAGCGGGACGACGGCGACCCGGCGGGAGCGCCCCTCGCCCTCGGCCGGGGTGAAGGTCAGCTCGACCGTCGTGCCGCCCGCGCCCGCGAGGAGCGGGTACGGGCCGGACAGCGGGTCGACCGGGCGGCCGTCCACATGGGTCAGGATCGCGCCCTCGCGGATGCCGGAACCGGCCAGCGGGGAGCGGGCCTTGGAGTCGGAGGAGTCGCCGGGCAGGATGCGGGCGACGGTCCAGCCGCCCTCGCGCTGGACGAAGTTGGCGCCGAGCAGGCCCTGGCGGCGCTGGTAGTGGGGCGGGCCCTCGTTGCGGCGGGCGGCGGTGACGTAGGCGTGGGAGGTGCCCAGTTCGCCGAGGAGTTCGCGCAGCAGGTCGGCGAACTCGTCCGGGGAGGCCACCCGCTCCACCAGCGGCCGGTACTGGTCCAGCACCGCGTCCCAGTCGATCCCGCACATCCCCGGCTCCCAGAAGTAGGCCCGGATCAGCCGGCCCGCCTCCTCGTACGACTGGCGCCACTCGGCGGCCGGGTCGACCTCGTGCAGGATGCGGCGCAGGTCGATCCAGGTCGTCGTGTCGCTGTCGCCGGACTCGGTGGACGGCACCGCGCGCAGGTCGCCCTCGTCGACCACGACGAGACGGGTGCCGTCGCCGCTGACGGTGAACCAGTCGAGGTGCTCGACCAGTTCGGACTTCTTCGCCTTGACGATGTTGAAGTACTCCAGCGTGGGACGGCCGCTGGTGTCGTCCGGGTTGACGAACGTCTCGCCGAGCGCGCCCGAGATCGGCCAGCGCAGCCAGACCAGCCCGCCGCCCGCGACCGGGTACAGCCCCGAGTACTTGGAGGCGGCGACCGGGAAGGGCGTCACCCGGCTCTCCAGGCCCTCGACCTCGACCATCACCGCGCCGCCCTCCCCGCCCTCGGCGCCGGCCTCGTCCTCGACCGGGTCCATCCCCCCGGCGGCCGGGCGCCCGTCCGGGCTCAGCGCGAAGGGGGAGGGGGTGGCCGAGGTCAGCGGGACCAGGTACGGGCGGCAGCCCAGCGGGAAGGACAGGTCGCCGGTGTGGACGTCGTAGACCGGGTCGAAGCCGCGCCAGGAGAGGAAGGCGAGATAGCGGCCGTCGCGGGTGAAGACCGGGTTCTCGTCCTCGAAGCGGCCGTTGGTGAGGTCGACGACGAAACGGTCCTTGATCCGGGCCAGTTTGATCTGGCGCAGGGACCGGCCGACGCCCGGGTGCGACCAGGTGAGCCACGAGCCGTCCGGTGAGAAGGCTAGGTCGCGCACCGGGCCGTTGATCGACCGGATCAGCTCGGTCACCGCGCCTCCCCCGGACTCCTCCGTCGCGTCGAGCAGGAGCAGCCGCCCGTCGTGCGAGGCGAGGGCGAGCCGCTCGCCGTCCGGATCGGAGACCATCTCCAGCACCCGGCCCAGCTCCCCTTGCGCCAGCCGTCGCGGCGCGCGGTCGCCGGTGGCGCGCGGCAGATAGGCGATCTCGATCGCGTCCTCGCCCTCCGCGTCCGTGACGTAGGCGACCTGGCCGCCCGAGCCGAGCATCTCCGGCAGCCGCACCCGGACGCCCGGGGTGTCGGTGAGGGTGCGGGCGGGGCCGTCGCGGTGGGTGAGCCAGTACAGGCTGCCCCGGACGACGACGGCGCTCGCGCGCCCGGTCTCGTCGACCGAGATGCCGTCCACGTGGTGTGCGGCGGGCACCTGGTAGGTACGGCGGCCCGCGCGCGGACCGCTCAGGCGGACGTCGAGCCGGCGGGGCGCGGAGTCGGCGGCGAGGTCGTCGACGAGCCACAGGTCCCCGCCGCACTGGTACACGACGCGGGTGCCGTCGCCGGCGGCGTGCCGGGCGTAGAAGGCGTCGTGGTCGGTGTGCCGGCGCAGGTCGGAGCCGTCGTAGGCGCAGGAGTAGAGGTTGCCGACGCCCTCGTGGTCGGAGAGGAAGGCGATCCGGCCGCCGACGAACATCGGGGAGTGCAGATGGCCCTCCAGGTCGGCGAGCAGTCGGGTGCCGTGCAGCCACAGGCGGCCCATGGCGCCGCCGCGGTAGCGCTTCCAGGAGGCCGGTTCGTGGGGTGGCGTGCCGGTGAGCAGGAGGGTGCGGCGCTCGCCGTCGATGTCGGCGACCTGGAGGTCCGTGACCGGACCCCAGGGCAGTTTGCGGCCCGGGCAGCCGTCCGTGGAGACCTTGTAGGCCCAGGTGAAGTGCGAGAACGGCTCTCCGTGCGAGGCGACGGCGAGGATGTCGCCGTCCGGGGTCCAGCCGCACACCTGGGTGTCCGGGCTGCCCCAGTAGCTGAGCCGGCGGCCGCTGCCGCCCTGCGTCGGCACCAGGTACAGCTCGGGCACCAGACTGTGCCAGCTCGTGCAGGCGATCCGGCTGCCGTCCGGGGAGAAGCGCGGATGGCCGATCTTGGTGCGGTCGACGGTGAGCCGCCAGGCGCGACCCGGCCCGTCGAGAGGGGCGAGCCAGAGGTCGTCCTCGGCGACGAAGCACAGCAGGTCACCGCTGAGGTGGGGCAGACGCAGATAGGTCACCTCCCCATGCTTCGCCCCGAGGACGGACCGGAGCAAGTCGTATGAAAACCCCCCTCGGGACGCGTGGTGGGGGAGCGTGACGGGCGACACGTACGAAACGGTTTCGTTTCTTAGTGGGCTGCGCTACATTCGTCATGTACGAGTACGAGACGGTGTCGTACGGAGATCCGCGAGCGGGAAGGGTGAGTCACATGGCCGAGGTCGCAACGACGCGTCGCAGCCGGATCACACCCGAGCGCGAGGCCGAGCTGTACGCGGCCGTGCTCGACCTGCTCCGGGAAGTCGGCTACGACGCGCTCACCATGGACGCGGTGGCCGCCCGTACGAAGTCCAGCAAGGCGACGCTCTACCGCCAGTGGGGCGGCAAGGCCGAGCTGGTGGCCAAGGCGATCCGGTACAACAAGCCGGGTGGCATCGCCGACGTCGACACCGGCACCCTGCGGGGCGACTTCCATGCCCTGCTGGAGCACGAGGACGACTGCACCATGGAGCAGAACGCCGCGCTGATGCGGGGTCTGGCCATGGCGGCGCACACCAACCCGGATCTGCTGAAGGCGTTCAGGGAACTGCTGGTGGAGCCCGAGACGCAGGAGTTCCGCAGCATGGTCCAGCGGGCGATCGACCGGGGCGAGGTCCGGGCCGACAACCCCGCGCTGGAGTACGTCGTGCACATGATGCTCGGCGCCTTCGCCACCCGTGCGCTGATCGAGGACCTCCCGCCGACGCGGGACTTCCTCACCTCGTACATCGACGCCGTGGTGCTCCCCGCCCTCGGCGTCCCCACCCTCTGAGCACCTCCTCGCCCCCGTAGCAGCACCCGTACCCGCACCACCACCTGTACCTGACGCGCCCGCTCACGTCGTCGGGACGATCACCCCTGCCTCCCCGCCGGGTGATCACCCCTGCCCTGAAACACCCCCACGACCTGACCGGGAGTCCGCCCTCGTGGCCACGTTCCTCTACAAACTCGGCCGGCTCGCCTTCCGGCGACGGCATTTCGTCGCCCTGATCTGGGTGGCGCTGCTGACCCTCGCCGGTGTCGGCGCGGCCAGCGCGCCCACCGCCGGCACCACGTCCTTCTCGATCCCCGGCACCGAGGCCCAGAAGGCCTTCGACCTGCTGGAGGAACGCTTCCCCGGGATGAGCGCGGACGGGGCGACCGCACGGGTCGTCTTCAAGGCGCCGCCCGGCGAGAAGATGACCGCCGTCGGCCACAAGGCGACCGTCAAGGAGACCGTCCGGGAACTGTCCGACGGCTCCGAGGTCGTCGCCGTCGCCGACCCGTACGTCGCGAAGTCGGTCAGCCGGGACGGCACGATCGCCTACGCGCAGGTCACCTACAAGGTCTCCGGCATGGAGCTGGCGGAGACCTCCCGCGAGGCCCTCGAAGAGGCCGCGCAGGACGCGCGGGACGCCGGGCTGACCGTCGAGGTCGGCGGCGACGCGCTCCAGACCACGCCCGAGACCGGTTCGACGGAGATCATCGGCATCGCCGTCGCGGCGGTCGTCCTGGTCATCACCTTCGGGTCGCTGCTCGCGGCCGGGCTTCCGCTGCTGACGGCGATCATCGGCGTCGGCATCGGCGTCGCGACGATCACCGCGCTGGCGAGCACGCTGGACCTCGGCTCGACGACGTCGACGCTGGCCACCATGATCGGCCTCGCGGTCGGCATCGACTACGCGCTGTTCATCGTCTCCCGCTACCGGGCGGAACTGGCCGAGGGCCGCGAACGTGAGGAGGCGGCCGGACGGGCGGTCGGCACGGCCGGTTCCGCGGTCGTCTTCGCGGGCCTGACGGTCGTGATCGCGCTGGTGGGTCTGGCCGTCGTCAACATCCCGATGCTGACGAAGATGGGTGTCGCGGCGGCGGGCACCGTGGCCGTCGCCGTGCTGATCGCGCTGACGATGATTCCGGCGCTGCTCGGCTTCGCGGGCCGCAAGGTGCGTCCGACGGGGGAGAAGAGCAAGCTGCTGGGCGGCGGCCGCGCCTCGGCCGCGGGCAAGCAGAACCGCCCCAACATGGGCACTCGCTGGGCGAGTTTCGTCGTACGCCGTCCCGTCGCCGTGCTGCTGCTGGGGGTGCTCGGCCTCGGTGCCGCCGCCGTCCCGGCGACCTCGCTCGAACTCGGCCTGCCCGACGACGGCTCGCAGCCGACCTCGACCACGCAGCGCCGGGCGTACGACCTGCTCTCGGACGGCTTCGGTCCCGGCTTCAACGGCCCGCTGATGGTCGTGGTCGACGGCAAGTCGAGCGACGACGCCGAGGGTGCGTTCGACGAGGTCGCCGACGAGATCAAGGGCCTGCGGAACGTCGTCACGGTGACTCCGCCGGCGCCCAACAAGGCCGGTGACACGGCGACGATCACCGTGATCCCCGACTCCAAGCCGTCGTCGGTGACGACCGAGGAACTGGTGCACTCCCTGCGCGACGCGGGCACCGCGATCAAGGCGGACACCGGGGCGGAGGTGCTCGTCACCGGCGCGACGGCGATGAACATCGACGTCTCCCAGAAACTGAACGACGCGCTGGTCCCGTATCTGATCCTGGTGGTCGGCCTGGCGTTCCTCCTGCTGATCGTGGTCTTCCGCTCGATCCTGGTCCCGCTGAAGGCGGCGCTCGGCTTCCTCCTGAGCGTGATGGCGGCGCTCGGCGCCGTCGTGGCGGTCTTCCAGTGGGGCTGGTTCGCCGGACTGATGGGCGTCGAGGAGACCGGACCGGTCATGTCGATGATGCCGATCTTCATGGTCGGCGTGGTCTTCGGACTGGCGATGGACTACGAGGTGTTCCTCGTGACCCGGATGCGGGAGGCGTACGTCCACGGGGAGAAGCCCGGCCAGGCGGTCGTGACCGGGTTCCGGCACGGCGCGCGGGTAGTCACGGCGGCGGCCGTCATCATGATGGCGGTCTTCGCGGGCTTCATCGGCTCCAGCGAGGCCATGGTCAAGATGATCGGCTTCGGCCTGGCGATCGCGGTCTTCTTCGACGCCTTCGTCGTCCGCATGGCGATCGTCCCGGCGGTCCTGGCGCTGCTCGGCAAGAAGGCCTGGTGGCTGCCCAGGTGGCTGGACCGCGCGCTGCCCAACGTCGACGTCGAGGGCGAGGGCCTGCGCACGAGGACGGACCGCGACGACGAGGACCGCCAACTGATCCACGCCTGACGCCCCTTGAACCCAGGCCGGTGAGTCCCCACGCCCACGGGGCTCACCGGCCTCTCACGTCGGTCGGTGGCGCAGGTCCGGTGGGGGGAACCCGGTCGCGTGTGGTCATGTCCGGCCGCTAGCGTGCCGGGCATGACCACTTCGGAATCAGGAGTTCACCCCCGGTTCGGTGCCGCGCTCGACGCGCTGGGGCTCGGGGAGGTGCGGGGGCGGGTCCGGCGTTTTCCGGAGGCGACGCGGACCGCCGCCGAGGCCGCCGCCGCCCTCGGGTGCGAGCTGAGCGAGATCTGCAAGTCGCTCGTCTTCGGTGCCGACGGGGTGCCGGTGCTGGTGCTGATGGACGGGGCCTCCCGCGTCGACGTGCAGTTGGTGCGCCGGGAGCTCGGCGTCGGCGAGGTCACGCGGGTCGGCGCCGACGTCGTACGGGAGACCACGGGGTACGCCATCGGCGGGGTGCCGCCGTTCGGGCATCTGACCAGGACGAGGGTCCTCGCCGACCGGTCGCTGCTCGACCACGACGTCGTGTGGGCGGCGGCCGGGACGCCGTACACCGTCTTCCCGATGGAGCCCAAGGCCCTGATCGCCCACGCCGGCGGCACCCTGGTGGACGTCCGCGAGCGCGCTGCGTGACGCCGCTGGTCACCACGGCCGTACTGCTCGCCGCCGTCGCGCACGCCAGCTGGAACGCCATCGCCCACCGCATCACCGACAAACTCGTCGGGTTCACGCTGATCTCGGGCGGCGGACTGCTCATCGGACTCGCGCTGCTGCCCTTCGTCGCGGTGCCGGCGGCGCGGGCCTGGCCGTATCTGCTGCTGTCGTCCGCGGTGCACATCGCGTACTACGCACTGCTGATGAAGTCCTTCCGGCTCGGTGACTTCGGGCAGGCCTATCCGATCGCGCGCGGCAGCGCGCCACTCGTCGTCACCGTGCTGGCCGCGGTCTTCGCGCACGAGATTCCCGACGGCTGGGTGGTGGCCGGGATCGCGCTGAGCTGTGCGGGACTGACCGGCGCCGCGCTGTGGGGATTGCGCGGACGGCGGACCGACCGGCCCGCGATCGGGGCGGCGCTGGCGACCGGGCTGACCATCGCCGTGTACACGGTGGTGGACGGTCTCGGCGTACGGGCCGCGGGCTCGGCGTTCGGGTACGTGGCCTGGCTGATGGTGGTGCAGGGCGCCGTGATCCCGGCGTACGCGCTGTGCGTCTGGCGTGCCGGGACCGTGGCGCGCCTGCGGCCCTTCCTCGGACTGGGGCTGCTGGGCGCCGCCCTGTCCGTGGGCGCCTACGGCCTGATCCTGTGGGCGCAGACCCGCGCCCCCCTCGCGCCCGTCGCCGCCCTGCGCGAGTCGTCGGTCATCGTGGGCGCGGCCATCGGTGCCGTGGTCTTCAAGGAGCGGTTCGGGGCGGCCCGGATCGCGGCCGCGGGGCTGCTGGTCGTGGGGATGGGACTCATGCTGGCGTGAGCACGCCGGCATCCCCGGCGCGCCGCGGGCTCGGCACGGGGACGACCGGCCTAGGCCGCCGTGAGGCGGTCCGGTACGGGGTCCCTCGGTGTCGGGCGGGTGATGCCGGACAGGTCGTGGGCCGCGACGCTGTTGCGGTCCGTCACCGCGTGGCCGAACGCGTGGTGCGGCCACAGACCGCCCGCGACCCGGCGACCGCGCGCCACCCAGGCGCGTGCCGCGGCGTCCCGGGGCGTGTAGTGGTTCAGGGCGTATCCGGCCGCGTGCAGGCGCAGCAGGCTGAAGCCGCCCGGATAGTCCTTGACCGCGCTGACCTCCTGGAACGTGACGTGCGGCGCCTCGTCCAGGACCGTGCGCTTGTTGCGGTGGGTATGGCCGGCGTGATGCAGGAAGACACCCCGCGCGGCGGCGTAGGCCGCCAGGACCGCGCGGGCCTGGGCGCGGGCCAGCCGCTGTCCCGCGCTCACCGGGAACAGGGAGTGCCGCACGGTCAGCGGATGGTGGCCGAAGACGAGCGTCGGCTGTTCCCGCGTCTCGCGCAGCAGGGCCCGCAGCCACGCCAACTGCTCCGCCCCCATCCCGCCCGCGTCGCCGCCGGTGCCCGTCTTCTCGTAGGTGTCGAGCCCGATGATCCGCAGGCCGCCCACCTCCCGGGCGAAGAAGGTGGCCTCGCCGGTCGTGGAGCCGAAGGCCCGGTGGAAGGCGTCGCCGCCGGGGCCCGCCCGGTCGTGGTTGCCCCGTACGACGAAGTAGTCCCGCCCGTGGGTGCCGAAGCCGTCCAGGATGCGCCGCGCCGTCGCCAGGTCGCGCGGCGCGCCGCCCGCCGAGATGTCCCCGGCGGCCAGCAACAGGTCCGCCCCGCGTCGCAGGGCCTCCGCGACCACGGCGCGGCTCATGACCTCCGGGTACGGGTCGTGCCCCGGCGTCTGGGAGACACCGCGCAGGAGCGGGAGCCCGGCCACCAGGCCCGCCGTCGTCTCGCCCAGGTGCAGGTCGTTGCAGAGCGCGATCGAGAGCAGGTGGCGGCCCGGCGGCGGCTGGGGCGTGGTGAAGGAGTACGGGCCCGCGGGCGTGCCCAGGCCGTGCGGCGAGGTGCCCACCGCGTTCCCGCCGGCCAGGTGCAGCGGGGTCGCGGAGGCGGGGACGCCCCGGGAACGGGCCTGGTAGTAGTACGTCCGGCCCGGCTCCAGGTCCGTCAGCTCGACCTGGTGGTGAGCGGTCGGCCGGTCCTCGCCGGCGACCCGGTCCAGGCGCGCCGGATGGGTGCCGTACACCACCTCGCCCTCGGTGGGCGCGGGGAGCATCTGCCCGAGCCCGTCGTCGGTGCCGGGCATTCCCGTGAACCAGGTGAGCACGGCGTGGTCCTCGGCCAGCGTGACCAGTTCCAGTTGCACCGCGGCGAGGGGGCCGCGGTGCCGGGTGCGCAGACCGTGCAGGACGACGGGGGCCAGCACGGCGGCGGAGCGCAGGACGTGGTGGGGGGCGGGGAGCGCGGAGAGGGACCCGAGGGCCGAGCGGACGGCTGGGGGAGCGGTCGGACAACAGCGCATACGGCCTTGGTGCCCGGCGGCAGTGAACGGCGGCCGTGGTCGCGGCGGCGTGACCGGGTCCGGAACACGACAGGAGCGACGGGAACGCGACAAGCCGGGCACTGCGGGAGCACCCTGGAAACAACCGGCAACGGCTGATCCTGGAGACAGGTGGTCCGGAGGTGATCGTCATGATGCACACCACGGTGGGATGGCATGTCGAGCTGGAGTTCCAGGAGGACGACACCCACACGAGGGCGGCGGCGCTGGTGCGGCTGCCCGACGGGACCGAGGTACGGGCCCACGGACACGCTGCCCGGCACCACACCGACTCCCATCAGCCGCGGGTGGGCGAGGAGATCGCCGGGGCGCGGGCGCTGAACGAACTGGCCATGCGGCTGCTCACCAAGGCGCACGACGAGATCGACTCGGCGTCGGGGCGCACGTCGCACCCGATCCACGTCTGATCCGCTTCCGATCCGCGTCCCGCGCGGCCCGACCGTCAGGCGCGTGGCGGCATCCGGAGCGGGTTGACTTCCGCGAAGGAGGGCTGTCACGCTCTTGGCGGCGGCTGATGTGTGCGCCCGAGCGCCCCCCTTGAGGGCCGGGACCTTCCGTCGGCCGACCCTTCTCTTTTTCCCTGTCTTTCCGACACCGCGCGGCAGGCCACCCGGCCTGCCGCGCGGTGTTTTCTCATGCCGCGCGAAGGAGAGGTCCGTGACCATCCCCACCCATCGGCCCCAGGAGAGCGTGCCCGCCCGAACCGGGCGGGCACGCCCGCTCGACGGGCTGCCGTCACTGACGGGACTGCGGTTCTACGCGGCGATGGCCGTGTTCCTGTACCACGTCACCAGCCCCCAGCTCAGCCCGTTCGCCGGGCGGACCGGGCACGACGCGGCCCGGCTGTTCGGGATCGCGGGCGGGCTCGGGGTGTCGTTCTTCTTCCTCCTCAGTGGGTTCATCCTGACCTGGTCGGCCCGCCCCACGGACACCTCCGGCCGGTTCCTGCGGCGCCGCCTGGTCAAGCTGTACCCCAACCACCTCGTCACCTTCGTGGTCTCGCTGCTGGTCTTCGCCGGCGCGACCACCACCGCCTGGCAGCACTGGCTGCCCAACCTGCTGCTGTTGCAGACCTGGTCCTGGGACCCCGCGGTGTCCTTCAGCGTCAACGCCCCCAGCTGGTCGCTGGGTTGTGAACTTCTCTTCTACCTGTGCTTCCCGCTGCTGCACCGGGCCGTGAAGGCGATCCGCCCGGCCCGGCTGTGGGGGTGGACGGCCGGCCTCGTGGCCGCCGTGATCGCCGTACCGGCCTTCGCCTACGCCGCGCTGCCGGGCGAGGTCCGCATCCCGGGCTGGCAGGTGAGCGAGGTGCAGAACTGGTTCGTGTACCAGCTGCCGCCGGTGCGGATGCTGGAGTTCGTGGTCGGCATGCTGCTGGCCCGGCTCGTGCTGACCGACCGCTGGGTGGGCGTGCGACTGTGGCAGGCGGTGCTGCTGTGCGTCGCCGCGTACGCCGTGGCGCTCGAGGTGCCCTATCTGTACGCCCTCTCCGCGGTCTGGGTGATCCCGCTCGGCCTGCTCATCCCGGCCGCGGCGGTCGCCGACGTGCGCGGGCGGCGCTCGCCCTTCCGGGGCCGGGTGATGACCTGGCTCGGCGAGGTGTCGTTCGCGTTCTACCTGCTCCAGGCGGCCGTCCTGATCGGCGGCACCAAGTACCTGGCCGGGCACGCCCCTTACAGCCTCGCCGAGGCGGTCGGGCTGTGCCTGCTGGCCTGGGCCGTCACCACCGTCCTCGCCTATCTGCTCCACGCGCTGGTGGAGCGCCCCGCGATGAGGCACCTCAGCCGGCCTCGCCCGAAGCAGGCGGCGACGGCCCCGGCGGAGCGGACTCCCAGCCTCCGTTGACATCGGACGCGTGCACATGTCACGCTTCTTCGCGGAGCCCTTTTGCCCTGAAACAGCATGACAAAGGCGACATCCACCGGTGGTCACCGGTCTCGGATGTCGCCTTTTCCGTGTGTTCCTCGCCGGGCCGGTCGGCCCCGCCGGGCTCCCCCCTCGCATGAGACCCAACCCCTCACCAAGGATGTGTGGACATGCCCGAGAACATGACCCCCGACCAGATCCCGCACGCCGCGCGCATCATGGACTACTTCCTCGCAGGCTCCGAGAACCTCCCCGTGGACCGTGCCGCGGCGGACGGCATCGTGAAGCTGCTGCCCGGCGGCCCGTTGGGGGCGCGCGCCAACCGGCGCTTCCTCAACCGGGCGGTGCGCACCGCCACCCGGCGTGGCATCGGCCAGTTCCTGGACATCGGCAGCGGCATCCCCGCCGCGGCCGCCACGCACGAGGTAGCACCCGAGGCCAAGGTCGTCTACGTCGACAACGACCCGGTCGTCGGTGACATCTCGCGCCGGCTGCTGGGGGAGACGTCGGACGGCAGGACCGCCTACGTCGACGCGGACTTCCGCGACCCGCAGTCGGTGCTGTCCGCCCCCGCGACCAAGGAACTGCTCGACTTCTCCCGGCCGGTGGCCGTGCTGCTGGGCGCGCTGCTGCACTTCGTCGTCGACTCCGAAGACCCCTACGGCACCGTCGAGCGCTACAAGGAGGCGCTGGCCCCCGGCAGCCTCCTCATCCTCACCCACTCCAGCCCCGACTACGTCTCCGCGCCGGTGCGGGCCGCGGTCGACGAGTTGTACACGAACCTGCGGGTGGACCTCGCCTCACGCTCCCGTGCGGAGATCACCCGGTTCGTTGCCACGGAGGGCTGGACCGTGCTGGAGCCGGGTGTGGTGTCCGTCAACGAGTGGGAGACGGACGAGGAGCGGGCCGACGACGCGGACTACCAGACCAACCGCGAGGACACCGCCGGCTTCGCCGCCGTCGCCGTGAAGGACTGACGCACCCCGACGCACCCGGACGCGGCCGGCCCGGCCTCCCGTGGGCCGGCCCCGTCGTGCGAGCCGGGTCGGAAAGTGTGAGGGTTTGGAATCTTTTTGTTTATCTGACACTGGGCTTGCGTTCCGC
Source organism: Streptomyces sp. NPDC107562 (assembly GCF_055657325.1). Classification (NCBI taxonomy): domain Bacteria; kingdom Bacillati; phylum Actinomycetota; class Actinomycetes; order Kitasatosporales; family Streptomycetaceae; genus Streptomyces; species Streptomyces sp. NPDC107562. Next base: position 362,735 of record NZ_JBVKBE010000007.1, read on the forward strand.
TGCACTGCCGAGGCGTATCAAGGACCCATGCAGGAGGTGTAACGGGTTGCTTCGAGAAGCGGCGGTCGGATGGCAGGCAAACAAAAACGCTCCGAGAGGACCGTCGAGCGACTGGTGGTCGCGGCGGCCGAGCAGTTCGCTCAGCACGGCTACGTACGGGCCACGCTCGCCGACATCAGCCAGCACGCCGGAGTGACCAAGGGAGCGCTGTTCTTCCACTTCTCCACCAAGGACGAGGTGGCCATGGCCGTGCAGGAGCGCGGCCGGGAGGTCATGGAGCGGGCGGTGCTCCAGTTGGAGGCGACCGGCGGCACGTATCTCCAGCTCGTCGTCGATCTGACCTACGAGCTGGGCCGGTTGCTGCGCGAGAACGTCTTCGTGCGGGCGTCGGTGCGGATCGCCCGGGAACGGGAACCGGGGGAGGCCAGCGGCATCGTTGTCGGCCGTGCGCTGCCCGCCGACGACGGCACCGCGGACTTCTACGGGCAGTGGCTGGGGCGGCTGGGCGGCCTGCTCGACCAGGCCCGCCGGGCCGGAGAACTCGGGCACACCGTGGCGGAGTCGTCCGCGCGCACGCCGGTGGCGGCGGCGGTCTCCGGTCTGGAGACGCTGACCTGGCTGGGGGTGCCGGCGGACGAGTGCGAGACGTGGCTCGCCGATCTGTGGGAACTGACCCTGCCCGCGCTCGCGTCGGAGAACGGGCTGCGGGCGGTGCGGACCACGGCCCCGTCCGTGCTGTGAGGCCCGGGACCCATTCGTCGAGGACCGCCTCGTCACAGACCTGAGTCGACGCCATGTCGCCGCTGCGGTCCCCCCTATTGGCACGTGTACACGCCTGGCATGCACCTACCGGTCAGTCGGTCGGCTGCGCGACCCGCTCCCGCTCCAGCCCGCGCCCCTGCAACAGCCCGTGTCCCTGCTCCGCCGGGTGCCCGTCGACCGGCGGCGCGAGCCCCAGTTCCGCACGGCACTTGGGGGATCCGGCGGGCAGGAAGCCGTCGAGCCGCTCGGCCGGGACGATGCCCGGGAGCAGGTAGCGGAACATGTCGGTGACCCGCTCGTGCAGGTCCTCGCGGCCGGTACGGACGTACGAGGTCAGCTGGAGGCCGGTGAACGAGCCGCACACGAACGTCGCCAGGTCGGTCACGTTGATCTGCGGGAAGAGGTCGCCGCGGCCCTGGGCGGGCGCCAGGCAGTCCCGCACGATGCTGATCCACGAGTTGTAGGGCGTGGGGTCGGGGTCGACGAACGAACCGAACTCCACCACCAGCCGTATCCCCGCGCGCAGCCGGACGTCGGTGCGCAGTCCGTGCGCCAGCCGGTGCCCCATGTCGATCACCGTCTGCACGCCCGGCATCAACTCGCCGGCGATCAGATCGGTCGACTGGAACTGCTCGTCGACCAACGCGCGGGCGAGGGCCTCCTTGGAGGCGAAGTGAAAGTAGAGGGCGCCCTTCGTGACGCCCGCCTGTTGCGCGACGTCGCTCAGGCTCGTACCGCCGAACCCGGTCGCGTCGAATGCCGTCGCGGCTCCGTCGAGGATCGCCTGCCGGGTGATCTCGGCCCGTTCCTGCCTGGCTCTGGCCAACTTGCCCACCTCCTGTCCGTCGGCATCCGGTGGCGGTCGCCCACCCCCGCCGGTGCCGCCGTGAGTCCCTTGGTAAAAGACTGCCATGTCCGACAGAAAAAAAACCAGTCAGCTAGTACGCTTACGGCAGCGGCGTTGCCATGCACGACGGCGGCCCATGTAAGCCCTGTCCTGTTCCGCTCGCGGAAGGCCACGTTCCTTTCGCGCCTCAGGAGGCACACGATGAGTGCACTTGTGCAAGCCGACCGACAGGAATTTTTAACCCTCGAAAACGGGGAGGTCGACCTCTTTGAGCGCACGGTGCCGCGCTGGCTCGTGCATCGTGCCGCGGTCTCGGAGGTCCTCATCACAGGGGTGAGACCGCACAGACGGGACGTGTACCGCGTGGGAGCCCAATGGGCGCGCGGGCACAGTTACTACGGCCCGGTGGCGGGGCGCTGGCACGATCCCATGGTGCTAGGAGAATCGATACGCCAGGCTGGGCTGCTCCTGGCCCACCAGGCGCTCGGCATCGCTCAGGGCCATCAGTTCCTGACCAAGCACACCTCCTTCGAGATCACCGAGGAGGGGGCACGGCTGGCGGGGGCGCCGGCCAACGTGGTCCTCGAAGTGACGCTCAAGGACATCCGCTGCCGGCGGGAACACGTCGCGTCGTTCGCCTGCGACGTGCTCGCGCACCGGGACGGCACGCTCATCGGGCACGGGTACGCCGCGAGCGACTGCGTGGCGCCCGCGGTGTACCGCAGGCTGCGCGGCGAGCGGGCCGAGGCGCGTCCGGCGTGCACGCTCGTCCCGGCGGTCCGGCCCGAACTCGTGGGTCGGAGCAGGGAGTTCGACGTCGTTCTGGGCGTGCCGGGCGGGGAGGCCGGCAGCGACCAGGGTTTCGACGTCCTGCTGGGCGCGCCGGGCGGGGAGGCCGGCGACGACCGGAGTGCGGTGCATCTGCTGCGCGTCGACCACACCCACCCGGTGCTGTTCGACCACCCGGTGGACCACGTGCCGGGCATGCTCGTCATGGAGGCCGCCCGGCAGGCGGCCCTGGCCCGCCTCGGGCTGCCGCAGGGGCTGCTGGTCGGCTGCGACGCCTCGTTCCACCGGTACGTCGAGCTGGACACGCCCTGCGTGGTCTCGGCGTCCGTGCCGACGGTGGACGAACTGGGCCGTCGCAGCCTGACGGTGGAGTTCCACCAGTCCGGCAGCGTGGCCGGCGTCTGCACGGTCACCATCCTGGACACGGCGGCACAGCACGCCTGAACACCTGAGGGGCGCCCCCCTCCTCGCGGCCCGCGGGGAGGGGGGCACGGCCATGTGCGGCGCGGGGCGGGGGAGGGGCGAGCCCAGCTGCGCCGGGGGCCGGCCGGTGCGCGGGGTGGTCTTCGGGGGGCGAGGGCGTCTGTGGGGGTGACTGCCCGCGTGTGGGGCCGCGGCTGGGCGGGGGCGTTCGTGGGCGGTGGCCGGCATGGGCGGGCGTGTCCGTGCGGCGCCGCGGGGCCGCCGCTCCGGGCGAACGCCGGGGCGTGGACCGGGCGGCGGGGACGTACGGGTGGGCCTGGGGTGGCCCCGGGTCGTGCCGTGCTGGATCGCCGAGGAGTGGCCCGCCACGCGGAAGGTGAACGCCGGCGGTGGGCCGTGGACCGGGCGGGGGGGCTGTGCGGGAGGGCCTGCGGTGATCCTTGCCCGTGCCGCCCCGGACCCACCGAGGAGTGGCCCGCCACGCGGGAGGTGAACGCCGGGCGGTGGGGCGTCGGGGGGGCTCAGCCTCCCGTCTTCTCCGGTGTCCGGCGGGCCGGGGTCAGGGGCTTCGGGGGGATCACCAGGCGGTAGCCGATGCCGCGCACCGTCTCGATCCAGTCGCGGTTGCCCAGCTTGCTGCGCAGGGAGCCGACGTGGACGTCGAGGGTGCGGGTGGAGCCGAACCAGTTCTCGTCCCAGACCTGGGCCATGATGTCCTGCCGCCGGTGCACGGTGCCGGGTTCCTCCATGAGCATCGCCAGCAGGTCGAACTCCCGCCGGGTGACCGGGATCTCCTCGCCGTTCAGGGCGACCGTCCGGGTGCGCAGGTCCAGCCCCAGGGGACCGGCGCTGAGTGTGTCGGCGGCGGACGTCAGACCCGGGGCGGGCCCGTCCACGGCCCGCGGCTCCTCGCCGTGGCCCTCGTGCCAGGGGCAGTTGCCCGCGCGCCGGAACAGGGCCTGGATGCGGGCGCTCAACTCGTAGGAGCCCACCGGCTTGTACGCGAAGGCGTCGGCACCCATGTGGAACGCCATCACCCGGTCCAGTTCCTCGGCCCGGTCGCTCATCGCGAGGATCGGCACGCAGGAGCGCTCCCGGATCCGCCGGCACACCTCGTGCCCGGCGAGGTCCGGAAGGCTGAGTTCGAGCAGGACGAGCGACACGTCGTCCAGCAGGTCCAGCGCGTCGGCCCCGGTCGCGGCGCGCAGCGCCATGAACCCGTGGACGGTCAGGGCCTGCGCGAGCGATTCGGCCACACCGTCATCGTCATCGACGATCAGAACGGTCCTCATCGGTGTCTCCCAGCGCCGTGGCCCGCCCGCCTCGGAGGTGTCCGCCGCGGGTCTGAAGGGTGGTCTAAAAAAACTGGTCGCACGGTATCTTCTGCTATGTTTATCAAACGGATCGGCCAGTCTTCAAGCCTTGCCGGAGGCCCCCGGCCCCGGCCCGACGGCGGAACCAGCCCCTCCGGGGCCGCCACCGGGCGCACCACCGGCCCAGGGCCCTGCCAGGCGACGAATTCAGGCCGTCTCACACTGTCCTGACGGTCCGTTCACACAACTGCAGATGCTTGTCCAAACCCTGAACGGACCTGCGTTGAAGCGCGTCGGGGCGGCCGCGAGCATGGAGGAAGTCTCAGGAGAACCCAGAGATTCGGGGGATCGGATGTACGAGGTTCGGCAACTCGCCGACGACCACAGGAGCAGGGAGTGCGTGCCCCTGTGCGGTCGGATCTGCGCCAAGTGCGTGGACCGGCTGCACCGGGAGTTACGCACGCTGCTCGAACTCTACGAAGAGAGCGATCAGGCCCTCACCCGGGCCACGCCCCACCTGCGCGAGCGGGTGAGCGGCAGCCGGAGCACCGTGGGCATCGTGCTGGACGACAACGCGGTGGCGCTGCGGGCCCAGGTCGGCGACGTACTCGCCCAGTGGGCCAGGCTGGTGGTGGACGAGCGGCGGGACCGCGCACCGCGGCTCCGGGAGCCCCGGCCGGCCGGACTGGTGCGGTTTCTGCGGCAGCAGTTGCCGTGGCTGGCCGGCCACCCCGCGGCCGTCGACTTCGACGAGGAGGTCGCCGAACTGCTCGCCGCCCTCGGCAAGCTGTTCGGTCCCGGCCAGGTGCGCAGGTTCCCGCTCGGCTCCTGCCTGGAGCCCGGGTGCGACGGCTCGCTGCACGGCGTGATGTCCCAGGGCGGCGGCCGGGTGCCCAGCCATGTCACCTGCGACGCCGGGCACGCCCTGCCACCGCACCTGTGGATGCGCGTGGCCGACCGGCTGAAGGACGAAGCCGCGTGACGGAGGAGGAGAGCCGGAGACGACGGAGGGTCTCGACGGAACTGGCCGCCCTTGCCATGGGGGTGTCCGAGGCCACCATCCGCAAGTGGGCGAGCCGCCGGAAGATCACCCGGTACGGCGGCCCGCAGCGGGCGGAGTACGACCTGGACGAACTGTTCCGGCTGACCCGCCGCGACGATTCCCAGTAATTCCCGATCTTCGGCAACGGCGCCGTGGAATAACACCTTCACCATTATCTGCCGACCATCATGACGGGCCCGTCAGGACCATCATGAAGAAAAAACGCGGATCCGTGCGGGGATCCCGTTGAGCAGCCCCCGCGGCCTTCCCCCAGGCCGCGGGGGCTGCTTTTTCCGTTCACCGGCGATTCATCAAGTGGCTTCCGAAAACTCGGAGTTGACGAAGCTCGGGCCAAGGTGTCACACTTTTTCCGGCGCCTTCATGCCCTGACTCGAAATCCGTATCCACGTCGGTGTTCCCGACCTGGATGCGGATTTTTTGTTTCCCCGACGTTTCCCCGACTAGAGGAAGTGTGGTCGATGCCTGTTTCTACCTGGACGCCCGTCGGTCGCTGGACGGGTACGGTCACGCACGACGGCGAGGTGGACGACTACACGGTCACCTTCGCCCCGGACGGTTCACTCTCGGTCACGACGAAGAAGAGCACCGGCACCGGCTCGTGGACCGTCACCAGCGACACCGAACTGGAGTTCTCCCTGCGCGAGGACTTCAACCTCGACGTCACCCAGATCAGCCCCAACGGTCACCACGCCGCGTACATACAGATCGACATCAGCGCCCGCCGCGACGGTGACACGCTCACCGGCGAGGGCAAGGCCGTCGTGCACGGTCCGGACGACGCCGTGATCTACGGCACGGACGCCACCACCCAAGCTCGCCGGGTGTCATGACCCGCCTTCAGGCGGCGGACCCGGCCGCCCTGGCCGCCGAGGTCGCCCGGCTCGCCGACCTCGTCGAGCTGCAGAAGCTCGCCGGCCGCTATCTGGCCAGCCTCGACGAGGGCGAGTTCGACGCGGCCTGGGCCACGTCCCTGTTCACCGAGGACATCGAGATGACGTTCCCGGTGGGCAGCCACCACGGGATCACCGGTGTCGGCGGATTCACCACCGCGATCATGGCGCGCTGGGGCCGCACGCATCACCACGGTTCCGACAGCTCGGTGGACCTCGACGGCGACCGGGCCGCACTCAGCTGGAGCCTGATCGCGTCCCATGTGCACCACGGCTCGCCGCTGCCGCCGGACCCCTCCGAGTACTTCCAGCTCGGCGGCCGGTTCACCGGCACGGCCCGGCGCCTGCCCGACGGCTGGCGATTCGACCGGCTGCGGCTGCGCATCTCGTGGACCACGGGTGCCGTGCCCCGGGGCGTGACCCAGGTCGACGTCAAGACCCTCGACACCCGGGGGAACACCGTCGCGGCCGCGTCAGCGGGTTCAGCGACCCCGGCGACGTGAGCACCTCAGCAACTCCAGCAATTCACCAACTTCAGCAACTTCAGCAACTTCAGCGACATCAGCGATGAAGGAGAACTGACGCATGCCCACCACGCTCACCGCCGAGCAGCAGCGCGAGGTCATCGAGAAGGTCTTCCACGAGGGCCTGGACCTCGGCGACCTCTCGGCCGCCGACCGCTATCTGACCGCGGACTTCCGCAACAACGGCAGCCACGACGACTCCATGCGCGGTCCGGAGGCGTTCAAGCACACCATCAAGATCCAGCAGTCGGCGTTCAGCGACATCCGCTACGAGATCCTCGACTTCATCTCGATGGGCGACAAGGCCGCGATCCGCTGGGTGATGCACGGCAAGCACACCGGCCCGTTCATCGGTATCCCGGCGACCGGGCTGCAGGTGCAGCACCAGGCGATCATCTGGTTCCGCTTCGAGGGCGACCGGATCGCCGAGCGCTGGGGCATCGTCGACAACTTCACCCTGGAGCGTTTCCTGAAGTCCGGCGGCAAGCCGGTCGGCCCCCTGACGCCGGCCGGCGCGAACGGCGGTCCCGGCGCGGGCAAGCCGGCCGCCTGACCCACGCCCCGGATCCGGACGGGCGCCCGCCGTGGTGTGACGGCGCGGCGCCCGTCCGGCGTTCAGAGGCGACCGACAGCTCAGAGGGAGGGAAGATCCGTGCCGATCGACAGGAAAGTCGCCCGCTTCAACCGGAAGTTCGCCAACCATCTGGTGGGCCCGCTGTTCAGCCGGCTGCCGGGGTTCGGAAAGGTGCACCACCGCGGCCGCAGGTCGGGACGCGAGTTCGCCACGCCGGTGAAGCTGTTCCGGCGCGGCGAGGACATCATCATCACGCTGCCGTACGGGCCGGGCTCCGACTGGGTCAAGAACGTGCTGGCGGCGGGCGGTTGCGAGATCACCACCCGGGGGCGGCGCGTCCAGGTCACCCGTCCGGTGGTCTTCACCGACGACGGCACCACCAAGATGCCGGCCCTGACCCGCCGCATCCTCTCCAGGGTCGACGCGAAGGAGTTCCTGGCGCTGACCCCGGTGCCCGCGCCGCGCTCGGCGGTCCGGCGATGAGCGCGTCCGGCCTGGTGACGCGTCCCGTGCGGGTCACGCTGCTGGTCGGCTCGGCCCGGGAGGGGCGGCTCGCGCCGGACGTCGCGGGCTGGTTCGCCCGGGTGGCCGCCCGCCGCGACGACCTGGTGCTGGACGTCGTCGACGTGGCCGAGCACCTGCTGCCCGCGAGCCTCGACGCGGACGATCCCGCGGCGGAGGCCCTGCGCCCTCGGCTGACCGGGGCCGAGGCCTACGTCGTGGTCGTGCCGGAGTACAACCGCAGTGTGCCCGGCCCGCTGAAGACGCTGATCGACAGCTTCCAGGCCGAGTGGCAGGCCAAGCCGGTCGGCTTCGTCGGCTACGGGCTCGGCTCGGCCGGCGGGGTGCGCGCGATCGAGCATCTGCGGCAGATCTTCGCCGAGTTCCACTGCGTGGGGATGAAGGACATCGTCACCTTCCCCCGGATCCTCGAACACTACGACGCCGAAGGCCGCTTCCCCGCCGATCCCGAGGGCGCGGAATCCGCGGTCAAGCTCATGCTCGACCAGCTGCTGTGGTGGGCCCGCGCACTGCGTGAGGCGAAGGCGGCACGCCCGTACGCCTCCTGACGCGACGTCAGTGACGCCGGACACCCGCGCGCTTTTCCTTCCCAAACCCTCCACAGGAGACGTGTGATGGCCGCTGTTCCCGATCCCCTCCCCGATCTGCTGACGGCCGTGCCCGCGGTGATCCTGGCCTGCCGGGCCGGCGCCCAGCTCGTGCGGCGGCTCGGGCAGCCGCCCGTGGTGGGCGAGATCGTTGTGGGGATCCTGTTCGGTCCCTCGCTGCTGGGCTGGCTGTGGCCCGACGCGCAGGCCTGGCTCTTCCCGCAGTCCGTGCTGCCGTACATCGGTGTGCTGGGCAACATCGGGCTGCTCGCCTTCATGTTCCTCGTCGGGCTGGAACTGGATCTGAAGGCGCTGCGCGGCCACAGCCGCACGGCGGTGGCCGTGTCCCAGGCCAGCATCGCGGTGCCGTTGCTGCTGGGCACCCTGCTGGCTCTCGGCATGTACGACACCTTCGCGCCCGCGGGCACCGACAAACTGGCGTTCGTGCTGTTCATCGCGGTGTCGATGAGCATCACCGCCTTCCCCGTCCTCGCCCGCATCCTCACCGACCGGGGCCTGTACCGGACCCGGGTGGGGGCGCTGGCCATGGCCTGCGCGGCGGTGGACGACGTGACCGCCTGGTGCCTGCTCGCGGCCGTGGTCGCCGTGACGAAGAGCAGTTCGCCGACGGAGGCGCTCGTCACCGCCGGGTACGCCCTGGCGTTCACGCTGGCCATGTTCTACCTCGTGCGTCCGGTGCTGCGCCGGTGGGCGGGGCGGGCCGAGCGCAAGTACGCCGACGGGGTGCTGCTGGTCGTGCTGTTCAGCGGGTTGTGCCTGAGCGCGTACGCCACCGAGGAGATCGGTGTGCACGCGTTGTTCGGCGCGTTCCTGTTCGGCGTGATCACCCCTCGGGGCCGGCGGAAGATCGAGGCCACCGCCGCCCGGCTGCGGGCGTTCACCGTGCCGGTGCTGCTGCCGCTCTTCTTCGTCTCCACCGGCCTGCGGACCGACGTGTCGCTGCTGGGCGGGGACCCGGAGCTGTGGCTGTGGGCGGGCGCCGTGCTCGCCGTCGCCGTCGTCGGCAAGTGGGGCGGCGGCTCGGTCGCGGCCCGGCTCGCGGGACAGCGCTGGCGGGACGCGATGTCCATCGGCGCGCTGATGAACTGCCGCGGCCTGACCGAACTGGTCGTGCTGAACATCGGCCTCGGACTCGGGGTCATCGGCCCCGACCTGTTCACGATCCTCGTGCTGATGGCGCTGGTCACGACGGCCGCGACCTCGCCGGCGCTGAGCCGGATCCGCCGCGGCATGGAGGACATGGATCCGGCCCGGGATCCGTCCGGAACCGGCCAAGAAGAGCCGGTGCTGGAGTCCGCAGGAACCCGCTGAAACCGCCTCCGGCCTGCTCGTTCGACCACTACTTGGCTGGTAGATGGTTGGCTAGTTGCTAGTTGGCACATTGATAGATAACCAAGTTGACGATACTCTCGCGATACGGCAACGCAGCAGTGAGGCACTGAGGGAGACAGTGATGAGCCAGCAGTTCAAGAACCTCGACATGACGATGATGTTCGCCATCCACGACGCCCTCCGGCGCGAGCTGGAGCGGATCGCGCGGATCACGGCCCGGGTCGACGAGGACCCCCGCCATGTGCTGAGCACCGCGGTCGGATGGGAGCTGTTCAAGAAGTTCCTCACCATCCACCACACGTCCGAGGACGTCACCGTGTGGCCCGTGATGCAGCAGGCCCTGGCCGGCAGGCCCGACGAGCTGGCCCTGCTGGACGCGATGGAGGCCGAGCACGCCGTCATCGACCCGCTGCTCGCCGACATCGACGCGGCGCTCGCCGACCGCGACTCCGGCCTGGAGCGCCTCGGCGGCCTGACCGACACCCTCTGCACGCAGCTCGGCGGTCACCTAGACCACGAGGAGCGGGACGCGCTCCAGCTGATGGACATCACCATGAGCGCGGAGCAGTGGGCGGCCTTCAGCGCCGAGCAGCGCACCCGCGTCGGCGACGACTCGCGGTACTACCTGCCCTGGCTGCTCGACGACATGACCGCCGCCAAGCTCACCGGAATCCTCGGCAAGATGCCCGAGCCGCTGCGCAACGCCTACGAGACCGAATGGCGCGCCGCCTACGAGGCGCTGGACATCTGGGGCACCAAGGCCGGCTCGGCCGCCCGCTGACCCGAGAACCCCGTGTCCGGGGGTCTCCGCTTCCGCGCCCCCGGACCCCCGCGGTACCCACCCCCCTCAACCAGAGACATCGGAGAGAGCTCATGTCGCTGCAAGACCGCACCCAGGCCGTCCCCAGGGCCGCGGCACCGCCGCAGAAGGACGGCAAGCTCGGCCTCGCGCTGCTGGTCATCGCCGCAGCACAGCTGATGCTCGTCCTGGACAACACGATCGTGGCGGTCGCCCTGCCGAGCATGCAGAGCGCCCTCGGCCTCAGCGAGGCCGGCCTCGGCTGGGTCGTCACCGCCTACGCCCTCGCCTTCGGCGGACTGCTGCTGGCCGGTGGCCGCGCGGGTGACCTGTTCGGCCGCCGGCTGGTCTTCCGGATCGGCCTGGTCATCTTCACCGCCGCCTCGCTGCTCGGCGGCCTGGCCACCACCGGCGGGCTGCTGATCGCCGCCCGGCTGCTCCAGGGTCTGGGCGCCGCGATCGCCGCGCCCACCGCGCTGTCCCTGCTGGCCACCACCTTCCCGGCGGGCCCGGCCCGCAACAAGGCGCTCGGCGTCTACGGCGCGATGGGCGGCCTCGGCTCCGTCGTCGGCCTGCTGCTCGGCGGCGCCCTGACCGAGTACCTGAACTGGCGCTGGGTGATGTTCGTCAACATCCCGATCGCCCTCGCCGTCCTGGTCGGCACCGGCGTCCTCGTCGAGGGCGGCCGCGAGCGCGGCAAGGTCGACGTCCCGGGTGCCTTCGCCGCCACCTTCGGCTTCGGCGCCCTGGTCTACGGCATCACCCGCGCCGGTGAGGAAGGCCTCGACGACACCACCACGCTGATCTCCCTCGGCGTCGCACTCGTCCTGCTGGTCGCCTTCGTCGCGATCCAGCGCACCGCGCGGGCGCCGATGATCCCCGGCGGTGTGCTGGCCGACAAGGGCCGCGTCGGCGCCAACGTGGTGATGTTCCTGGTCGGCGCGGGCATGCTCGCCACCTTCTACTTCCTGACCCTCTACATGCAGCTGGTCAAGGGCTACGACCCGATGATCACCGGCGTCGCCTACCTGCCGTACGCGGTGGGCATGCTGCTCGCCGCCGGCGGCATCGGCCCGCAGCTGCTTGCCCGGCTGTCCGAGCGCACCGTGATCTCCGTCGGTCTGACCGTCGGCATCCTCGGCATGGTCTGGTTCAGCCTGCTGGCCCCGGACCAGAACCCCTGGGTCGCGCTGCTGCCCGCGCAGCTGGTCTCCGGTCTCGGCCTCGGCATGGTCTTCGTCGCCGTCACCATCATCAGCGTCCGCGGGGTCGCGCCGCAGGAGACCGGTGCCGCGTCCGGCCTGGTCAACACCGCCCAGCAGATCGGTGGCGCGATCGGCCTCGCCGCGCTGGCCGCGGCGGCGACCGTGATCACGCAGAACGAGTCCGAGCCCACCACGTCCGACGCCCTGACCACCGGCTACTCGTACGGCTTCCTGCTCGGTGGCGCTCTCTACCTGCTGGCCCTGCTGACGGCGCTGCTCACCGCGCCGAAGTCGGCACCCCAGCCGCAGCAGGACGGGGCCCAGCCCCCCGTCGCGCTGTGACCCACCCCGGCGGCCCCGCCCCTTCCCCCGCGGCGGGGCCGCCGGTCCTCTCCCCCCACACCACAAGCCCGGAAAGAGGCGCCGAGATGCCCCAGCCCGCGCGGAACACCCAGGTCGAGCAGCCCACGTCGCACAGCGGTCCGGGGAGCAGCGGTCCGGAGAGCGGAGGTCCGCGGAACAGCGGCCCGGAGAACCGTTCCCTCGCCGTGTGGGAGCTCGCCGACCTCGTCACCCCCATGGCCGTGCGCGTGGCCGCCACCTACCGGGTCGCCGACCACATCGCGGCCGGCCGGACCACCGCCGAGGACATCGCCCGTGCCGAGCACCTGCACGCCGGGGCGCTGGAGCGGGTCCTGCGGCACCTGGTCACCGTCGGGGTCCTCACCGTGAGCGGCCCGGCGTACGGACTGTCCGGCCTCGGGGAGCAGCTGCGCACCGACCACCCCGGCGGCCAGCACCGCCTCGTCGACCTCGACGGCGCCCTCGGCCGCGGCGACCTCAGCCTCGTCGAGCTGGCCCACGTGGTGCGCACCGGCGAGCCCGCGTACCCCGTCCGCTACGGCGTGCCGTACTGGGACGACCTGGCCGCCGACCGGGCGCTGGCGGAGTCCTTCGACTCGATCATGGCGGACAACCTCGCCCGGGACGTGCCCTCGATCGCGGCGGCCTACGACTGGTCCGCGCTGGGCCACGTCCACGACCTCGGCGGAGGCAGCGGTGTCCTGCTCGGCGGGCTGCTCACCGCCCACCCGGCGCTGCGGGGCACGGTCGTGGACCTCAAGGCCACCGCCAACGGGGCGGCGGACCGTTTCCGGGCGCTCGGCCTGGAGGACCGGGCCGACGTCGTCGACGGCAGCTTCTTCGACGAGCTGCCCGCCGGCGGCGGGGGCTACGTCCTTTCCTCCGTCCTGCACAACTGGTCCGACGAGGACGCCCTGCGCATCCTGCGCCGCTGCGCCGACGCCGTCGCCGGCGGCGACGGCCGGGTGCTGGTCGTCGAGGAGACCGGCGAGCAGCCCGAGACGGCCATGGACCTGAGGATGCTCGCCTACTTCGCCGGCGTGGAGCGTGGCGTCGACGAACTCACCCGTCTCGCCGGCCGGGCGGGCCTGAAGCTGACCGGCGTGTTCGAGGCCGGCAGCCAGGCCGCGGGTGTCCGGTCCGTGCTCGAACTGGCCCCGCGGCACGTCACCCCCTGAATTTTCCGGACCGCGGTGCACCCGAGGGGACGGCGGGTGCACCGCACTTATACTCGGGCAGGAGGTGCTGTTTTGCGGCGTGCACGCGACGAGGTCCAGGAACCGGTGAACCCGGTGGGTGCGGTCACTCCCCTCACCAGGACGGAGGAGACCGCGGAGGTCCCGGGACCCCTCCCGGAGTCGCTCGCCGGCTATGTCAGCTACCTCCTGCGCCGGGTCCACGCGCAGTTCTCCGCGACCCCCGACGGCACCGGCACCGACTCCCGCGACTTCCTCGTCCTCGACGCCCTCACCGGCCAGGACTGGGCCTCCCAGCTCGACCTCGCCGAACGGCTCGGCATCAACCGCACGATCATGGTCCAGGTCATCGACCGCCTGGAGGACCGCGGCGAGGTCCGGCGCACCCGCAACCCCGACAACCGGCGCCAGTACGTCCTGTCCCTGACCGACCGCGGCCGCACCGCCCTCGGCTCCATGCGCCGGGCCGTCGCCGAGCGGGACGCGCAGCTGACCGCCGTCCTCGGCCCCGAGGAGCGCGCACGGCTCGACGAACTGCTGGCCCGGCTGCTGCCCGAGTCGGCGCAGCCGCTGGTGCGGGGCACCGAGTACCTGGTGGCGCAGGCCCATTTCCGGCTGCGCCGGCACGGTGACGACAAGCTCACCGGCACCGGTCTGCGGGTCCGCCACTACGGCCCCCTGTCCGCCCTCGTCGCCTCCGGCCCGTGTTCCCAGCAGCAGCTCGCCCAGTTCCTCGCCGTCACCGGGCCGGCCGCCTCGCAGCTCGTCGACGAACTCGTCAAGCAGGGGCTGGTCCGCCGCGGCCGCGACGCCCACGACCGGCGGCGGTACGCCTTGGAGGTCACCGACGACGGCCGGAGGTCACTCGCCGTCGTCACCGCCGCCGTGCACGAACTCGCCCACGACGTGGCCGAGATGCTCGGTCCCGGCGGCGAGGACGAACTGCGGGCCCTGCTGCTCCGCCTGCTGGAGGCGGGCGAGCATGTGGCCGGCCGTCGTGATTCCAGCGGTGATGTCAGCAGTGCTACCGGCGGCGAATCCGGCGGTGCGTCGGACAGTGAATCCGGCGGTGAATCCGGCGGTGAATCCGGCGGGTATTCCGGAAGCGATCTCTCCGAAAACTCCAAGTCGACCGTTCCGGCCAGGGGTTGACCCTTTGGCCAGAACCTGTCACGCTTAATTCAGCGGTTACCTCACGCCTTTTTCCACGGCTCTTCATTCTATGAATGAAGGGCCTTTTTTCATGCGGTGTTCCGCCTCGAAGAAGGAGACAGTTCATGGTCACGAAGATGACCGAAGGCGCGACGGAATCGGCACGCATACCCGAGGAGATGACGTTCGACGTCGTCGTCCTGGGTTCGGGCCTGGCCGGCTCCGTGACCGGCGCGATCCTGGCCAAGCACGGCGCGCGGGTCCTGCTGGTCGACGCGACCGCCCACCCGCGCTTCGCCGTCGGCGAGTCCATGACCCCGCAGCTTGTTGAGTGGATCCACATCCTCTCCGAGCGCCACGACATCCCCGAACTGAAGAGCCTGTCCAGCGTCCAGGCCTCCACCCGTGACATCGGCCCGACCTTCGGCACCAAGGCGCACTTCGGCTTCATCAAGCACGAGGTGGGCCAGGAACCCGACCCGCGGGCCGCCACCCAGCTGGCGCTGCCCAAGATCTTCCACCAGAACAGCCACATGCACCGCCAGGACAGCGACTCGTTCATGTTCCACGTAGCGATCAAGTACGGCTGCACCCCTCGGCAGAACTGGCGTGCGAGCGAGGTCGACTTCGACGACGACGGTGTGACCGTGACCGGGAAGAGCGCCGCGCCGGGCGCCCAGCCCGAGCAGTACCGGGCCAAGTACCTGGTGGACGCCTCCGGTTTCCGCTCGCCGCTCGCCGACAAGTTCGACCTGCGCGAGAAGCCGGCCCGGTTCAAGCACCACAGCCGCTCGATGTTCACGCACTACGTCGGCATCAAGCGGTTCGACGACGTCAGCGGCCACCCCAAGGACCTGCGCCCGCCGGCCGACTGGCACACCGGCACCCTGCACCACATGATCGAGCGCGGCTGGTTCTGGATCATCCCGTTCGACAACCACGAGAAGTCCCGCAACCCGCTGTGCAGCGTGGGCCTGACCGTGGACGAGCGCACCTACCCCAAGCCCAAGGACCTCACCCCGGAGCAGGAGTTCCAGCTCTGGCTCGACAAGTACCCGGCGGTCAAGCGCCAGTTCGACGGTGCGACCCGGGTGCGCGAGTGGGTGTCCACGGACCGGCTCCAGTACTCCTCGAAGCAGACCATCGGCGACCGCTGGTGCCTGATGTCGCACGCGGCCGGCTTCATCGACGCGCTGTACTCCCGTGGGCTGTCCAACACCTTCGAGGTGGTCGACGCGCTGACCTCCCGGCTGCTGGTCGCGCTCAAGGACGGCGACTTCTCCGCCGAGCGCTTCGAGTACGTCGAGCGTCTGGAACAGGGGCTGCTCCAGTACAACGACGAACTGGTCAACAGCTCCTTCATCGCCTTCTCCCACTTCCGCCTGTGGAACGCGGTGTTCCGGGTCTGGGGCTCCTTCATCACCCCGGGCACCATGCGGCTCACCCGGGCCCGGCTGAACCATGCCCGCGACGGCCGCAAGCAGCACTTCGAGGAACTGGAGCAGGTGCCGTACCCGGGTCTGTGGTGGCCGCAGTCCGACTCCTTCAAGCGGATCCTCGACACCACCGCCGAGGCCTGCGAGAAGTACGAGGCGGGCGCGATCACCGGCGACGAGGCCGCCGACATCATCTTCGAGACCCTGCGGAACTCGCCCATCGTCAACCCGGTCTTCGGCTGGAAGGACGAGAAGCAGCGCTTCATCTACCCCTCGGTGCCGACGATGGCCCGCTTCCTGTTCTGGGCGTCGGTGCAGGCCCCGTCGGAGATGAACGACGTCGGCCGGGAGTTCCTGCTCGGCATCGTCAAGGCCGGCTCCAAGGTTCGCAAGCTCCTCTGATCCGCGCGGCACACCCACGACACCCCCCATGGAAGGGATGAGCATGTCCGCAGCAGCGCGGTCGCTGACCCGCACCCCCGAGCGACAGCCCATCGAGCCGCTGAGTCTGCGCCGCGTGTGCGGCCTGTTCACGACCGGCGTCACGGTGGTCTCCACCGGGCCGAGCGGCCGGGCCGAGGGCACCACCGTGAACTCCTTCACCTCGGTCTCGCTGGATCCCCCGCTGGTGCTGTTCTGTCTGCACAAGCAGTCCCGGCTGCACGACCTGCTCCAGGAGAGCGGCGGCTTCACCGTCAACTTCCTGTCCGGGCAGCAGCAGCCGCTGGCACGCTACTTCGCCGAGAAGCGGCCCGACGCGTTCTCGGCGGTCCCGCACCACTTCACCACGGACGGACTGCCCGCGCTCAGCGAGGCGCTGGCCTACATCGCCTGCACCACCGTCGACGTGCACGCGGCAGGCGACCACGACATCGTCATCGGCGAAGTCGTGGAGCTGGGCGCTGCCCGGGACGGCCAGGAACCGTTGATCTTCTTCGACGGGTCGCTGGGTCCCCTGGAGACGGCGGCCGGCCGGTTCAGCCGGGCCGGCGAGCCGCCGGCAGCGGCCCGGGTGTCCTGACATGCGCCGGGTGCTCATCGCCAACCGTGGCGAGATCGCCGTCCGGGTGGCCCGGGCCTGCCGGGACGCCGGTGTCGCGAGCGTGGCCGTATACGCCGACCCGGACCGCGACGCCCTCCATGTCCGCGCCGCGGACCAGGCGTTCGCCCTGGGCGGTGACACCCCGGCCACCAGCTACCTCGACTTCGGCAAGGTGCTCGCGGCGGCCCGTGAGTCGGGAGCGGACGCCGTCCATCCGGGCTACGGGTTCCTGTCGGAGAACGCGGAGTTCGCGCAGGCGGTGCTGGACGCGGGGCTGGTCTGGATCGGGCCGCCGCCGCAGGCCATCCGCGATCTGGGTGACAAGGTCGCGGCCCGGCACATCGCGCAGCGTGCCGGTGCCCCGCTGGTGGCGGGGACGCCGGACCCGGTCTCGGGTGCCGACGAGGTCGTGGCGTTCGCGAAGGAGCACGGGCTGCCGATCGCGATCAAGGCCGCGTTCGGCGGCGGCGGCCGCGGTCTGAAGGTCGCCCGGACCCTGGAGGAGGTGCCCGAGCTGTACGACTCGGCGGTCCGTGAGGCCGTCGCCGCGTTCGGCCGGGGCGAGTG